>CAXXNB010000008.1:0-598390 GCA_963676525.2 uncultured Vibrio sp. | reverse complement strand
AAATACTAACAACACCCTAATATAATGACTATTTATTCAATAATATTATTTATATTGCATAATAATTCATTAAATGGATTTTATTTCATTTGAAATATTATTCTAATTTAATGTTAACAAATAGATATATTGAACTGTTCAGATAAATACAAACAGGAAATTAATTCAAAGAATGATATATTTTAGTTTTATATAATTTCATAGAAAATGAAATAACTAGCAAAAACTTCTTATACAAAATTATTATTATGTTCTAGGTCTTTTTGTGATATAAGTCACGAAAACCAACAAAATGAAACATTCCATAAACACAATAAACACATTTTTAAACATAACAAACACACATTTAACCACAAAGTGCACCCTAGATGTGCAATGTCGCACCAAAAATAAACATTACTGATATTTACAGTCTCTTTTATTTAACATATATGCGTCATGATTTTATCCATTGCTAATAATTTAAAAATTACAATCATCTAACAACACGACGCTTAAATCAGAATAATATCTCGCATCATCATTATTAATTAGGTATTAATAAAAAAACAGATATCTTTAACGACGAATCAGCGATATCATCTTCGCTCAATAAAATCAAACAATTACTGTGCTCAATATCATTTACATCAAACATAGGCTGAACTGTTAGACAATTGGTGTACATATTGCTACTCAATAGAAAACATTTCTTTTATCCAATAATTCTCAGGAGAGTCACAGATGGAACTGATACAAAACTTTATCGGTGAAATTAATGGTATTGTGTGGGGCGTTCCCATGCTTGTCATGATCTTAGGTGTAGGTATCTTTTTAAACTTCGGCTTAAAATTCATGCCTCTGTTTAATATCTCACGTGCATTTAAGCTTATGTGGGGTGGTCGTAAAGAAAGTGAAAAAGGTGACGGTGAAATTCCTCCTTTTCAGGCTTTGATGACAGCCATGTCTGCAACAGTTGGTACAGGTAATATTGCGGGTGTTGCAACCGCAGTATTTGTTGGTGGGCCAGGTGCATTATTCTGGATGTGGATGACCGCCTTACTTGGCATGGCAACCAAATATGCTGAAGCCGTGCTTGCTGTTAAGTACCGTGAAACAGATGAAAATGGCAGCTACGTCGGCGGACCTATGTATTACATCAAAAACGGCATGGGTAAAAAATGGGCCTGGTTAGGTACCCTATTCGCTTTCTTCGGAACATTTGCTTGTTTCGGTATTGGCAACGGCGTTCAAATTAACTCAATTGCACAAGTGCTCAACGCTAGTTTTTCTATTTCTCCTCTTGTAGTTGGCATTGTAGTAATGGTTATGGCAGGTGCGGTACTGATTGGTGGCATCAAACGCATCGGTGCTTTTGCTGGTGCATTAGTTCCTTTTATGGCTTTAGCCTATGTCGGCTGTGGTGTTGTCATTCTTGCTGCAAATGCTGGTGAAATTGGCAGTGCAATCGCAACCGTTTTTGCCGAAGCATTTACCCCTACTTCTGCACAAGGTGGTTTTGCTGGCGCAAGTGTATGGATGGCGATTCGCTTTGGTGTCGCTCGCGGTATCTTCTCTAACGAAGCTGGTTTAGGTTCTGCACCAATTGCACACGCGAGTGCTCATACAGATGATCCAGTTCGTCAGGGTATGATTGCAATGCTTGGTACTTTTATCGATACTCTGCTTATCTGTTCCATTACTGGCTTGGTTATCATCATTTCTGGCCAATGGACAAGTGGTGAATCAGGCGCTGCATTAACTTCCGCTGCATTTGACCAGGTTCTGCCAGGCATTGGTGGTTACTTAGTGTCTATCAGTCTGGCGATTTTTGCCTTTACAACTATCGTTGGCTGGTCTGTCTATGGTGAACGCTGTGCTATTTATCTGTTTGGTTCAAAAGCTGTGATGCCATTTAGAATTATCTTTGTTTTAGCTCTACCTATTGGCGCAACAATGTCATTGGATTTTGTATGGTTACTAAGTGATACTCTGAACGCTATGATGGCAATTCCAAACCTTATCGCACTTGCTGTTCTGAGTCCTGTAGTATTTAAACTGACCAAGGCTTACTTTGCCGCACCAGAAGACAAAGAAGAAGATGGTGTGTCCGTCGAATCTGAATAAAACAAGAAAAGAACTTCCTGAGGCAATATTTTTGCCTCAGGCTCAACAAATCAAATAACTATATCAATATCAGGAACGATTATGATTACAGCAGAAGCCGTCATTGATTTTGGTGCATTAAAACGTAACTATGCAGTGCTCAAATCTTTGTGCAAAGGCCAAAAAGTAGTTGCAGTAATAAAAGGAAATGCGTACGGACATAACGCAGTCAAAACAGCACAAGCGTTAGCTCATGCCGATATGTTTGCCGTATCAAGAATTGAAGAAGCGATTGAACTAAGAGATGCTGGTATTCCACAACCAGTACTTTTATTAGAAGGATGTTTTTGTGCTGAAGATTTAAAAATTGCGGCAGAAAAAGGGTTTCACACATCCATCCACAGTGAAGAGCAGCTAAAAGATTTAGAACAGACTGATCTTGCTAAACCAATCACTACATGGATAAAACTGGATACCGGAATGCATCGCTTAGGTGTTCAACCTTATGAATTACCCGATGTTGTCGCTCGTGTTGAGGCAACAAAAAAACTGACAGGCCCAGTTGGATTTATGAGCCACTTTTGCTGTGCTGATGATAAAGCATCAAATGCAACAAAAAAACAACTCGATATTTTCTTAAAATCGACAGCCCCATACCCTGGCCCGAAAACGCTGGCCAATTCAGCCGGTATTTTGTACTGGGAAACATCTCATTTCGATTATTGTCGTGCAGGTATTGTTCTGTATGGTATTAGCCCGACAGAAGGCGTAACAGGCAAAGAACTTGGTTTTGAACCCGTAATGACACTAAAAACAAAACTGATTGCCGTCAGAAAACATCAGGCAAATCAACCTGTCGGTTATGGTGAAACCTGGACATCCAAACGTGATACTAATCTGGGTGTTATCGCAATGGGTTATGGTGATGGATTCCCTCGTTGTGCTCCGGCAGGTACTCCTGTCTATATAAATGGTCGCATCGTTCCTATTGCCGGACGAGTATCTATGGATATGATCACGGTCGATCTTGGTCCTGATTCACAGGATAAAGTGGGTGATACAGTTGAAATGTGGGGAAATAATCTCCCGGTAGAACAAGTTGCTGAGGCCGTTAGTACGATCCCGTATGAACTGGTCATCAAACTGGCAAACCGAATCAAGAAAACATATATCGATTAACTTTTTCGATTTTCTTTACAATAGAACAGTGAATGTATAGCTTCCACTGTTCTGTTTATTTAGACGTGAACATTAGACTGAGAAAGTCAATTTCGCCCCGCCGTCAGCAGTAGTAACTAAACCAATAATTCTATCCCCATATATGTGATATTAATTCCAAATACAGGTCAAATTAAAATAATAACTGATAGTTGTTTATAATTGATGCTATCAGGTGGCTCATAAAACCACTGTGATGATGCGTTACTGTACATTACATCTTTTCTACAAACTTTCATGGCAAGCATACAGGTAACTGCCGAGTGCTGTTCAGTGACTTATATTAATGGAGGAGATATTAATGAACATTTGGCTGTTTGTAATATTATTTTTCCTGATATTGTTTGTAATTATCTTAATTAATTTAAAGATAAATCAGGAGTTTAAAATTGAAACTTCATGGTTAGCGATTAGTTTATCCCCTGTCCTTATCTGGCTTTTAACCACACAACAATTATCTGAATTTAGTGGTTTTGGTTTAGCATTTAAACTTAAAGAAGCAACAGCAACCCCGGTATCTCTCAAACTTGATGGCGATCTGATTAAACCAGAAAATATATCACGCGATGAAAAATCCGGCATAAACAGAATTGAATCGTTCAAAAAAAATCGAGTAGCAGCCATCACACTAGTCGTAGGGAAACAAGGATACTATTCAAACTATGCAATTCAGGAATACCTTATTGAACTGACTCCATTATCCTTTTTTAAGTATGTTGTATTTGAAGATAGATCAGGGAAATTTAAAGGAGTAATTTGGGGAACCAAATTACTGGAAGAAATGCGTAATAATAATCTAAACTTAGTCGAATTAATTGAGTCCGAAGATATAGAAAAAATAAATGGGATAATGACAACCGCAGTTAGTATGGGAAGCAGTAAACAAATGTCACTACAACTCATGGACAAAACAGGACTTGCAGAATTGCCGGTTGTCAATGATTCAAATAGATATGTAGGAGTGGTTGAAAGAGATAAAATTACCAGTAGTATTGTCTCACAACTTGTATCTTCAAATAACAAAGAAAATTAATTCAGAAAAGTATGCTAGAAAATATTCCTAAAGACCCAACCGAACGCATGAACCAGTTTTTTAAAACAGTTACCACCGATTTGAAAATTTGGTTATTGGTTGATGAATACGGCAGTGTTCTGCTGAGTGCTGACGATGAAGATTGTGTTCCAGTCTGGCCAACTCAATCTCATGCCGAACAATGGGCAACTGAAGAATGGGAAGGTTTTACACCGGAACCTATTTCTATCGCAAAATGGAAAAGTCGCTGGACATCAGGATTAGAAGAAGATGAACTTTCAGTCATTGTCTTTCCTGATCAACAAGGGGAAGGTATCGTCCTTTATCCAGACGAGTTTGAAGATGAACTCAAAAAACGAGAATCAAGACGCCGCTAAACTATATATGTACCACTGAATACTTCACGGTGGTATATACCCAAGTGACTTCAAGATACAGGATTCAGAGCTTCATCAACAAGTCCAGTTCAAGGAAAATAACTGAAGTAATGGCTATTCCCTTGCAAAGTTATTTGACACAGAAATGGGCTTGTTGATGAGCTCCCAAAGGGCGAGTTTTATTAGCTCCTATACTGCGTTACTGATTTTCAACGTAGAACCACTATGTCTTTAAATCAGTGCCTTGTCTAGGAGCTAATAAATTCTCGCTGAACAAGCATCTTGAAGTTACTTGGGTATATATTCATATCATTTAAAGTTATTGTCTTAACAGACATAAACAGAAAAAAATCACAAGTTTCACCTATACTATAAGCTAAATCAATCATCATATGGGTATCTTGATGGCAGAACAAAATATCGGACAAATACTGCAAGCCTTCAACAGTATTGAATCTAAACTTCAAGAGCAAAACAGCACATTGAAAGAATTAACAGCAAAAGTAAATTCACTTGAAAACCAGAACAAACAACTGGTTCAGCTAGTTAATCAGCTTCGCTCCTCTTCAGCACCACAAGCAGATCAAGCAAATAAAATGGAGTTTCAAACTACCGTCACCAAGACTCTTCGTTCCATAGAAGACAAATCTAAAAAAACGATTGAATTAATTAAAGCGAATAGTGAAAAAACCAAAAAACGCGCTTGGCCATAAGGCATCAAAAAATCACTAATCCAAATATTAAAAATGGAAACGTAACCTTTTTATAGCTAACACTTTCATCTTTATTAAATATATCTAATATTATCTTACAATTACCAGTGTAAACGTTACCACATGAATGACATGAGTCACAGTTTCTAAATGGATTTATTGATAACATGCACCTCTGCCAAAAATGAGCAAGTCACCATTCCCCTGGTACTTGCAATAATAAAACGTTATGTAATGCTGAGTCCCCCCTCAGACATTTACGTCAACGTTTAATTAACCCTAACTAATCCATCTACTAGTTAGGGTTTCTTTTTATTTATCAATAGCATTTGAAATATAAATCCAAAAGCAGTATTTTTTATATTATTAATCTAAAAATCAAATAGATAATGCATAAATCGACGTTAGAGCAATGGTCAATACTCCAAAACATTATAGATAAAGGCAGTTTTACTGCAGCGGCTGATTCCCTGTATAAAAGTCAGTCATCAATTAGTTATGCAATCAAAAATCTGCAGGAACAACTCGGAGCAAAACTCATTATAACTGAAGGGAAAAAAGTCTGTCTGACAGATGTTGGCCGGACCCTTCTTGATGATATTCGTCCTCTGCTGGCTGAATTCGAGAACGTTGAACGCAAAGCTCAAACATTGATTTCCGGTGCTCCAGCCAAAATATCATTAGAAGTTGATAGCCTTTACCCCAAAAAGCTCTTGTTTGCGGCTCTCGCCCAGTTTGAAGTCGCCTATCCTCATACACAAATAGAATTAAAAGAAACCATTCGGTTGTTTCATTCAACCAATAAACCAGACTGCGATTTATTCATCGGCTCCCGGACAATCAGAGAATCAGTTGATGAAAAGATATTAGATGTAGAAGTGCATGCTGTGGCCCACACAGAGCATCCACTTTTTAACATCAAAGATGGTGATTTATCGATGAATGACCTCAATCACTATACCCGTGTTTATATTGATAATATTGGCGAGTTAAACAACGATAGCCTTGAGTTACCGAAATCAAGATGGACAGTAAATACTGTCGAGTCAGCAATAGAAGCCGTTACGAGTAAATTGTGCTTTGGTTGGTTACCCCAACATCAAATCAAAGCTCAGTTAGAAGATGGGACTCTTTCATTTCTGCCTCTTGCTCTGGGTGCCAAACGTATTATTCCAATGTATTTGGTTTTTACTCATTTTGAACAAGCAAGTCCGGCAGTGAAATCACTGGCAAATCTGATTAAAGAAGCCGCTGAAACAGAAATTTGAAACAGGCTCGAAAAAAGTAAGCCCAGCATGAGCTCTGGGCCTTATTTTTTATGGTTGCTTATCGAAAACTTTGACTCCGGCAGGTATCTCATACCAATCCTGCTTTTCACTCACCCATACATGAGCGGTCGGTTTAATAATACTGGTATCTTCCAGATTAGAAGGTTTAAGCTTTAGTACTTCAGGATGTGCAGGATCGTAATGGTACATCCGGTTACCACACTTAGGACAAAATTTAGCAGCAGAGATATTCCCACTGTCAGAGCCCCGACTCCAGTCACTCATTTCCCCTTCAAAAACGACATCGTCTGCATTGACGATAGCGGTAATACTAAATGCACTCGTTGATAGTTTCTGACACTCTTTACAGTGACAGGCAATAACCATTTTTGGCTCTTTCAATAACGAATATTTCACCTGACCACACTGACATGCCCCTTTAATTGGATAACTCATTTTTCACTTCCTTTGATTGGTATTATGAATTAGAACTGTTTACCAGGTCGCCAACTACATTTGAAACATAATCCGCACCTTTGAGTATTTCTTCAATAATGCCGGATGCTTCTGCGATTTGTTCTGCATTTATATTGGCCTGCTGAGTTACTTTAACCATACTATTCCTGGCTTCAATAACCAATTGATTATTTTTTTCTACCATTTGGTTAATTTCTTCTGTCGAGCTGGTCGTTCTGGCTGCAAGAGATCTCACCTCATCAGCAACGACAGCAAAGCCACGGCCTTGTTCACCGGCTCTTGCTGCTTCAATTGCAGCATTTAGTGCCAGTAGATTGGTTTGATCCGCAATAGACTTAATGGTAGTAACAATATTTGAGATTTCCGCTGACTGATGATTCAATTGTTCAATGAGCTCTGAAGAACTATTAATATCAGTCGCTATTTTTTCTGAATTCTTTAAATTTTCCTGCAGAATGACAGCACCACGTTCAGATACCTGAGCAGTTTCAACTGACGTGCTGTGTGCAATTTCAGCTGCTTTTTGAATTGCTATTCTGGCATTAATACGTTCTGTCACATCGGTAGCAACTTTGGTCACTTTAACCACTTTCCCCTGATGATTAAAAACAGGGTTATACGTCGCTTCAATCCACACAGTTTCACCAGAGAATGATATTCTTTCGAATAATCCGCTTTTAACCTCTCCTCTGGATAAATCTTTCCAGAAATCAGGATTTTCACTGTAAAATTTATCTGAACAGAACATTCTGTGATGCTTTCCGATCAATTCGCCGGCATTGTGATATCCCAGAGCTCTTACAAAGTTATCATTAACGTTAATAATTGTGCCATCCGGGTTAAATTCAATCACCGCATTTGAGCGGTCAATGGCCTGAATTAGTGCCTGATTATCCACAGATTCTTTATGAGCAGAGGTCACATCGTAAGCAATTTTCATCACACGATTAATTTTGCCAGCTTCGCTAATGGGTATATAGGTAGCTTCTAACCATATATCACTACCGTTTTTATGTTTCCGGCGAAAAGTGCCTTTTTGCGGATTTCCGCGGGAGAGATTTGCCCACAGATCTCTATATTCACCTGACTGCACTAATTCAGACGGACAAAGTTGTTTGTGGTGAGCACCTATTAATTCATCTTCGAATATCCAACGGTATTTAGAAACAGTTCACTTACATCTAAAATATCACCGTTTATTGAAAAAAGTATCGTCGGACATGAGTTCGAAATGCTGTCTACCGTATCTTGAAGATACTTATTTTCTTTTCTCAGAGACACAATAACGTCATTCTTCTTTGCACTTTTAAAGAACATATCAATTACTACCATCCAAATAGAAAACACTCAAAATATTTCTGCATATTATTCTTATTATCATTATTTCGGGTGAGTGTAGCTTTAGTTGCGTATTTTGTCAGCAATAATCGTTTTTGATGGGTGTCAGACAGAAGATATCAAACACTTGTCCGGGAAAGATCTATGGTCAGCATAAAGCCTTATCTGGATAGACTTGAATAGTACGTTGGTATGATTGCTACTATTACCAATACGTTTTACTTTTTTCAAATAATTGATTTATCTCTTTTTCTCTCTGCGTCATATGATCTGTATGTTGAGCATCTGAAATTTGTTTTTCTTTACTTTGTTGTGACGCAGAAGTCTCATCAAGCATTTTATGCAGTTCACTTAATAGATTAACTGCGTACTGTCCTGTCTGGCTTTCTACGTAAGCAATACCTTTTTTAAGGATTTGAATCGCAGAGCCGTAATCATGTTGCTTAACTGCAAAATGAGCCCTCTTTTTAATGTTTTCAATATTAATTTTGGTTTTAAGGTTATCCAGTTTTTCATCTTCAGCAACGTATTCTTTCGTAATGATATTGCCTTTTGTATGCTCAGTTTTTAATGTTTTTTGCAGCCTTTTTACCAACTTTAAAAATGCGATCGCTTTCTTTTCATTTCCATTAAATTTCCAGTTTTTTAACTGTTGTTCAAAGGATTCAGAATCAATGGAACTATTAACATTCTGCATAGCTAATTGGGCATCCTGAAGTGCTTCTAGAGCTACCTGATTGTTTTGTTCAACATTTACGATGCCTTGGGCGGCTTCTATCAATCGGTTATTCAAACAGCTTAGTAAACACATTGCTCTGATAAGGAAGATAACTGGTAAAACGCAGTAATTCTTGGGTAGCTGCCATTACAGCGGCATTCTTTGTTACTTCTTCTTTTAAAGTAGCTTCTGTTTTCTTCATGATCCGAAACAAAGCATGACATGTAAAAGTTAAAAGTAAAAAAACCACAATTATGATGCCGATGATGCTAGTGTTCATATTATTTTATTTATATTAGTTAAGAGAAAGAATGCAGTTCTGGTAATAAAACAACAATAAAAATGAACCCTACTGTATCGTTATTATATTGGCAATAATTATAATCAAACCTTTTCTAAATGACAATACTTCTCATTTGCAAAATTTATGATTCATTGACCGCTCTCTCTTTTAACATAGACATTTTTGGCCTTTTAAGATAAAAATGTTGCTTTTGTATATATGGACAAAATTATGCTGGAGAGCATTGGTGTATTAAACATATGGACCTTTTTAGCCGGACTTATCATGATTATCCTGGTGCCAGGGCCAAACTCTATGTATGTGTTAAAAGTCGGATCGTCTTATGGAATTCAGCGTGGTTATCATGCTGCTCTGGGAGTATTAATTGGTGATGCATTCTTGATTTTGCTTGCCTATCTGGGCGTTGCTTCACTTATTCAAACTTCCCCTGTTTTATATATGATAATCAGATACCTTGGCGCTGCATATTTACTGTATTTAGGCTGTCATCTGATTTATGACTATTGGTTTAAGCGTGCTGATTTACAACAAGAAGTAAAAATTAAAAAAGAAAACGTCTTTCGTAAATCTCTGACACTAAGCCTGACTAACCCCAAAGCAATTCTGTTTTATGTGTCATTTTTTATTCAGTTTATTGATTACAATTATGAGCATACCTGGATTTCTTATCTGACACTGGCCACCATACTGGAAGTTATGAGTATTACTTATTTAAGTATGTTGATCTTTTTAGGCAATCACCTGACTCAGTTATTCAGGCAACATTACACACTAAGTAAACTGGGTAATAGCCTGCTTGGTCTGTTCTTTATGGGATTTGCAGCAAGGCTGGCGGCGATTAATTAACCTTTTTTCCTATTCCATAAACCAACAAAGCCAGTAAGCGGATGCTACTGGCTTTGTTTTTATTGTATTTATCTGATCAACAGATTAGAAGTCGTAGCTTGCTGAGACAATGAAAGTTCTTGGATTGCCCTGAACTAAATAGCCAGAATCAGGATAACCGCCAGCAGATGCCCAGTAATCTTTATCTGTCACATTTTCCACTCGTGCACGGAAAGTAACATCATGTTGATCCAGTTTCACCTGATAACGAGCACCTAAATCGAAGCGGGTCCATGACTGTACTTTAAGTGTATTTGCAGCATCCGCATACTGAGAACCTGTATAGATAGTGCGTTGTTCCAGCGTTAAACCTTCAATAAACGGAGTGCTCCATTCAAGGTTAAGGTTAACTTGTACCTCAGGTACACCAATAACAGTATTACCATCATAACCACCGTCTGTTGTATCCTTTAGCTCTGCATCCGTCAGAGTAAGACCCCCTAATACTTTTACACTTTCAACAGGTACACCATAGATAGTCAATTCTGCGCCCTGGTTGATTTGTTCTCCATTCTGAGTCAGATTGTCATTTCCATCAATTAAAGAAATAGCTTTAGTTATTCTGAAAAGATTGATGCTACCACCATAGAGACTATTATCGTATTTAATACCAACTTCGATTTGTTTCGATACATAAGGTTTAAGTACTTCTCCTGCATTCGCATAGGTAACATAAGTTGAACGAATAGCGTTCCATGTTGCAGATGAGCTTACTATTTCACCAGGAGTTAATGCTTCAGCATAATTTGAATAGAGTGAAATAGCATCTGTTGCTTTGTATACAATTCCGGCAAACGGAGTTATAGCAGAATCATCATATTGGACATCCATATTGCCATCGTAGTTGGTAGAGCTTTGCTGATCGATAGTCTGATAGCGTGCCCCTAATGTAAACAGCACTTGGTCATCTAGTAACGCCAGTGTATCGGCCAATGATATACCCGTTAATTCGTTCTTAAGCTGTTCTTTAGGATCATCTAAATCACCGCCAATCGAATTGTAACCTAGACTCCCACTGGTTACTGGAGAATACAGATTACTTGAGAGGGATAAATTCTCACCACCGTACGCAGTCGCATCGTAGCCCATACCATAAGCTTGTTTGGCTGTCATTGTGTAATACGAACCGGATAGAACAACTGCATGTCCTACAGAACCGGTAGTAAATTCGTAACGAATACCAGCATCACTGGAAAAGATTGTGTCTTCACGAACATTTTCATAAGGAGAGACAGTTAAATTACCATCTGCATCACTGCTCAATGAGGCGAAAAGGTTGTGTTCTTTGCCTTTGCGACCACCGACAGCCAACCAGCCAGAGGTATTATCAGTAAAGTCATATTCGCCTCGAACAACACCAAATAGCTGTTTATCATCGGAGTAAGTCCAGTCCTGAGAATAATTTGATGAAGCATCTGGCGCAGAGGGAACTGATGAGCCACTAAGTGACACACTCTCCCGAGGGGAATCCACATGATGGTCCTGATATCCCACATCAGCAGAGAAACGGAAACGTTCACCATCATGATCAAAACCGACAGAGATTACACCAAGTTCGCGTTCCTGATCGTCAACAGAAGTTTCACCGTTACTACCGACCAGATTAACCCGAATACCATTTTCCTGATTATCCCCAAAGCGGCGACTTAAATCCAAAGCACCATATGCCTGCCCACCAGTTTCTGTACCGATAGTGACACGAGTAAGTGACTCTGAGCCAGCACGTTTAGGAACGACGTTAACTGAGCCCCCAATTGCACTTTCTCCTGTAGCTGCTCCGTTTAAAACAGTATTAGCACCGCGAAATACTTCGACCCGTTCCAACATTTCTGCCGCTACATATTGGCGAGGAAGGATTCCGTATACACCATTCAGGAGCATGTCATCTGAAAATACAGGAAGACCCCGAATCATGTATATTTCCTGAAGGTTCCCATACCCTCTTGTTGTACGTACAGTCGGATCATTCTGCAACACATCCGCAACACTTGCAGCCTGCTGGTCCGCAATTAATTCAGAGGTATAGTTGGTACTGGAAAATGGCGTATCCATGGTATCCATATTACCCAGCATACCGGCACGGCCAGTCGTGGCAACCTGACCGCCTTCGTACTCATCACCTAACTTAACCTGTGAGCCGACGACAGTCACAACATCCTGGGTTTGTTCCTGTTGATCTGAAGCGTCCTGATCCTGAGCGAAAGCCAAAGTAGGCCCGCCCAAAGATAAAGCTGCAAATATGGCCAGCTTTAATGGCGATATAGAAAATTGTTGCATCTTGTTAATCCCGAAAAAAAATAATTGTTAATTTTATAATTAAGGCCAATGATAATATTAGTGATAACTATTATCAATAGCATTTCAAACAATTGTTCTATTTTTGATTAATTGTTCATTATTTTAACAATCCAGAATTAACACGGCTTACTAACAACAATCCCAGGAAGTAACAAGAACCTATCATCGCCACCAGCGTGCCGGCTGCGACCTGATTAGGGAAAAGAATCACCTGCCCAAGCCAGTCGGACCATAGCATTACTGTGCCACCGATTAAACCTGATACCCATAACTGAGTTCGGACACGATTTGCTCCGAGCATAGCCGCTAGATGCGGCGCAATCAGGCCCACAAATGAAATGGGGCCGATCACTGCTGTCACTGCAGCACACAGTAACGCAACCAACACTAGTAAAAAGACCGTAACATACTGAACATTGATCCCTCTGGAAGCTGAAAAACTGCGCCCAATCGACAGTAATGTCAGCCAACGTGAAGACCCTATCGCTAGTAGGAATAACACCATTATTGCACAGAAAAACACCACCGATTCTTCGGGAGTAACCCGATATGTCGAACCCGCTAACCACTGCATAATTTGGTAGCTTTGCTGATCGCCTCTGACCAGACAAAGCTGAACAAATGCCTGCAACAGCGCGGTAATGGCTATACCAGTTAAAATAACACTCGATGGTGAAAAGCTGTGTTTTCTGCCCAGAATTAACAATATAACCAGTACCAGAACACTGCCTATGAAGGCTGTTAACCAGTGACTCACTAAGACACTTTGCCCAAAAAACAAGGTCGCAAATACCAGGCAAAAGGTTGCGCCAGAAGAGACCCCGAGAATATCCGGGCTGGCCAGAGGATTATAGATAAGCCTCTGCAAAATAACACCTGCAACAGCTAATCCGATACCTGCACCTAATGCTGTTAACCCCCGAGGCCATCTTAATGACCACTGATAAGCATCTGGTAAGGTAAACATATGTTCTGCGTTTGTTGTCTGGTAACTCGTATATAGAAAAACCGCCAACACACACATAATGCCAATCAGTATTACAGCAAAACGATTTAATGAAAGTCTTAATGAAAACACCTGAATAGGCAGAGAATCCTGAGCCTGTAACTGACGGCGACTAAACCAGATTAATGCAGGAGCACCAATAGCTGCAGCGGTTATTCCACTCGGAACAATCTGCCCAAAGAATTGAGTCAACTTGATTGATAGCATGTCAGTACAAAGAAGCAATAATGCACCAAGTACCAGGCTACTCAGAAGTTCGGCACGAGGTGTTCTCGCTCCTAACAACCGGGCAATATTCGGCGTCAAAAGACCAATAAAACCGATAAGTCCTACCGCAGTAATCGATGCAGAAACCAACCAGATACCCACTAGCATCAAGATGAAAAAGGCCGGTACTACCATAAGGCCTCTGGCAGCAGCGCCTTCTTTACCCAGACGCAGCAAGGTTAAAATACGAGGAGCAAATACAAGCAATACCACCGCCGGAATTAATTTAGGTAATAACCAGCTTACCCAGTCCCAGCCATTCTGGGCAAGATCGCCGGCTCCCCACATAAATACAGACTGGGCATATTGTTGATTTAGCAGAACTATCGCGGTTGCTATTGCGCCCAATAGCATATTGACTACCATACCCGCGATAACAATTCCAAGCCCGGTCAGATTATTGAACCCTGCAATCATAATAATCAAAGCAAAGGCAATCAATGCTCCGGCCATTGCGCCGAATGCGCCATAATCCGCAACAAAACCAGGCCAGAACACATTCATTACAATCAGTGCTAACCAGGCACCAGATGAAGTCCCTAAAGTTAGTGGTGATGTCAGAGTGTTTTGCGTTAACTGCTGCATAACACTTCCGACCAAACCAAGTATGGCCCCCACCATGAGGGTCATAACCAAGCGCGGTAGCTGGGCGTAAACAAAATTAAAATCAGCAAAATCTTCCGCCGTTAATGGTGACCAGGTGAGGTGCCATTGATGACTGAGAGACAATGTCTGACCCAATTGTAAACTGGCCAGTGCACCAAAAAACAACAGGCTTAGAACAGATAAAGAAAACTTACGATTCATGGGAATGGGCGACTTTTAATAAACTTTCGGTAATTGCTTGCGCGTTATAAAGCAGTGACATAGCGCCACCGTAACTCCAGACAGAACGGACAGAATGAATACGGTTTTCCCGCACAAATGGCATCGCTCGCCATAAGATAGATTTTTTCAGTTTTGCTTCATCATTAAATGGTAAAAAATACAACACAATACCATCCTTGACATGCTGCAGATCGGAAATCGGTTTCTGAACATAGCCCCATTCAGCAGCAGGAACCGGAAACGCATCTTTCAAGCCCAGCTTTTCAATAACATAATGAGGAATGGAGTTGGTGCTGTAGATATTCGTTGCTGTCGTACTGGCAAAACGCGTGACAACGACAGGTGGAACCTGCTGATGAAAAGCATCATTAATTTGCTGCTTCAAATCAGAAAACGCATTATCCATCGCTTCCAGTTTCTGCTGCGCAACAGACTCTTTATCAAAAACAACCGCTAAACGTTTAAACTGCTCAATAGCCACTTGGGCATGATTTTCCTCGGCAGAAAAATTGTTATACACCAAAACTGGCGCTATTTTTTCCAGCTTGGACAACAGATCAGGATTGGCATTAGACATCAGGATGATATCCGGCTGTAACGCTGAGATCTGTTCCAGATTAGGTTCCGTTCTGGTCCCGACACTTTTTGTACTGGCTGGCATGGCTGGCTGAACCACCCAATCCCGATATCCGGGCAATTCAGGAGCCCCTATTGGCTCAACTCCTAATTCAATAACCTGCTCAGTTAACGACCAGTCCAGTATGACCGGACGGACCGGATGATACGGCAATGTTTGCGGCCCCCGGCTGTCCATTACCTGCACCGTCTGTGTATTAACTGCTTGTGCATTAGCTGTCTGTGCATTAAGAAAAAACGACAATACCGAACAGGCAAATGCCGCAATAGATAAGATTATGCGCATACCACAGCCACCTTATTCGTTTTATTCTGAAGATCCTGATCAGGATGAGAAATGAGCTTAATCGGGGTTTTATACAGATCGGTTAAACGATTTTCCTGGGCGAGATTTTCCGTTTCACCATTAAACACGACCTTTCCCTGGCTGAGCGCAACGACATGGGTGGCATATCTTAATGTCAGATTTAAATCGTGTAATATCACAATCACACCACAACCATGTTCTTGGTTTAACTGTTCAAGCAGCCCCATTAGCTGATACTGGTGATGAATATCCAGCGCAGAAGTCGGTTCATCCAAAATCAGTACCGGAGTCTGTTGAGCAAGCAACATAGCAACCCAGGCCCGCTGTCTCTCACCACCCGAAAGCATATCAGCCAGCGAATCGGCGAAAGGAAGAACACCGGTTTTTTGCATCGCTTCATGAATAATTTCCTGATCCCTGGTCTGCCAGCGACCTAAAACACCTCTCCAGGGAAAACGCCCCAAACGTACTAATTCCCGCACAGTCAGCCCGGCACTTGCAGGAAGTTTCTGCGGTAAATAAGCCACTTGTTTGGCTAACGTTTTTGCCGACAACCCCGATAATGGCTGTTGATTTAAAGCTACCTGCCCCTCATCGGGTTTCACCTGCCCGGATAAGAGATTGACCAGTGTAGATTTTCCTGACCCGTTATGACCCAGAACCACCGTTAATTCATTAGTGGGGATCTCCAATTGATTAATATCCAAAATGGTTCGCTTATCACGAATAACCTTAACCCCAGATAATGAATACATTTCAGACATTACTCCGATACAAAATTACATTTAACATTGAGAACTATTTTTATTATCATTGTTATTATTAGATATTTTGCCGTACTATTTCAAGGGAAATTACATCTCAGCAAAAATTCACGGCTCCAAATCCTTAGGTATTACATTCATGTTTCAGTGGTTTGAACAACTAACACAAGCCTTTCCCGATCATTCTCCGGACACTCCTCCCAAAACGTTATTCGGTTTTTGCCGCTACTACACCAGAGGTTTTGAAGTACCTCTATTGCTGATGTCGGTACTCAGTGCCTGTGTTGCGATGACAGAAGTCATGTTGGTGCGTTATATGGGCGATTTAGTCGATATGATGAGCATCCAAAGCCGGGCAGATTTCTGGGCTATTCATGGTGATAAATTACTCTCGATGGCATTGCTGGTACTGGTAGTTATGCCGCTACTGGCATTTTTTCACTCCATGCTGCTTCACCAAACTATTTTAGGCAATTATCCAATGTCGATCCGCTGGCTGGCGCATCGATACCTGCTCAAACAAAGCGTTGGTTTTTTTCAGCGCGACTTTTCCGGGCGCATTGCAACGAAAGTGATGCAAAGTGCCAATGCTATCCGCGAGACGGTTTTAAAATTGGTCGACCTCGCGGTTTACATTGCCGTTTATCTGATTTCTATGCTGGTGATGATTGGTAATGCAGACAGAATATTAGTCATACCGATTCTGGTTTGGTTATGTGTCTATGTGGTTATTCAGAAATATTTTCTGCCCAGATTAAAAGATATTGCCACTGAACAGGCTAATGCTCAGTCCAATATGACTGGCCGTATTGTTGACACTTATACCAACATCACCACAGTAAAACTGTTCTCTCACGCTCAGCGCGAAAGTGATTATGCCGAAAGTGGCATGAAACACTTTTTAAAAACAGTTTACCGCCAAATGCGCACCCTCACCTGCTTACTCTACAGTGTTGATATTATTAATTATCTGCTGTTATTTTCTATTGCAGTACTGTCCGTTTCTTTATGGCTTGATGAATCAGTTACCGTTGGAGTTATTGCCATTGTTATCAGTATATCTTTGCGGTTACAGGGAATGTCCAAATGGATTATGTGGGAAATCCGCGCTGTGTTTGAAAGTATCGGTACAGTGATCGATAGCATGAACACCATTGCCAATGAAATTGAAATTCAAGACCAACCCAATGCACAAAACCTCAATATTACTCATGGCGATATTCAGTTTAATAACATCAATTTTCATTACACTGAACATAAACCGGTGTTCGAACAATTATCCCTGCACATTAAAGCGGGTGAAAAAGTCGGGATCGTTGGTCGTTCAGGGGCCGGTAAATCTTCACTTATTAATACGTTGCTGCGTTTTTACGATATTCAGTCCGGTACCATCACGGTAGACGGGCAGGATATAAAAACCATCAATCAGGAATCTTTACGTCAGCATATTGGATTAATTACCCAGGACACATCACTTCTGCACCGAACTATTAAAGAAAACATTCGCTATGGTAAGCCTACTGCCAGTGATGAAGAAATTATTACAGCCTGTCAGCAATCTCAGGCCCACGATTTTATTCAAATGCTCGAAGATGAACAGGGACAGAAAGGCTACGATGTTCAGGTTGGCGAACGTGGCGTAAAACTATCTGGTGGTCAGCGGCAGCGTATTGCTATTGCGCGGGTTCTGCTGAAAAACGCCCCTATCCTGATCATGGATGAAGCAACATCAGCTCTGGATTCAGAAGTCGAGCGCGCGATTCAGGAAAATCTGGAAACATTAATGGCGGGCAAAACCGTCATTGCCATTGCCCACCGTTTATCAACCATTGCAAAAATGGATCGCCTGATTGTAATGGATGAAGGACAGATTATTGAGCAGGGATCTCACCAGCAGCTACTCGATAAAAAAGGAATTTATGCCCAACTGTGGGCCCATCAGACTGGTAATTATCTGGGCGAGAATTAAATTAACAAATTGGATTTCGAATTATGTCTCATACATCATGGCTCTTTTGGGCCTTACTTTCTGCTGTTTTTGCTGCTATGACAGCCATATTTACAAAACTGGGCGTAAACACAATCAACTCTGACTTCGCGACTTTCATACGCACCTGTGTCATTTTGTTGCTGGTTGGAGGAATTACCTTTTTTACCAAGCAGTTTCAATCGATAAGCTCAGTCTCAGGTAAAGGATTAATGTTCCTGATTTTATCGGGAGCAGCGACAGGAGCCTCGTGGTTATGTTACTTCAGAGCAATGAAATTAGGCCAGGCATCACAAGTTGCACCCGTCGATAAACTCAGTGTTGTGATTGTTGCCGTATTTAGCGTCATTTTGCTTGGCGAACATTTAAGCTCAAGCAACTGGATGGGAATCATACTTATCACTCTCGGGGTCATACTGGTTTCCTGGCAGAGCTAAAAGTTCATCCACAATAGATAAAGCTCGGGGAAATCCTCACCGAGCTTTATGATGATTAAACTATTCAGAATCAGATAGAATGGCTACTAAACAGCAACAGAAACTATCTGTAAATTATTTTGTATTACATGAATACATGCCTGAGCCAAATTTACTGACCAGAACTGCCCTGCAATCGTTAAAGTGATGCTTTGCTCATGACAACTAACCAAACCTGCATCCTCCCAATAGTTAAACAATGGTCTCAGATACTCAAAGTAATCATACTTCGCTTCCGCAGAAAGCTGCTTACGAAGAATCACACCTCGATCAAAACCAGATTTTAACGTAGCAAACAGCGGTTCCAGCGGGTGTTGTTTCATCACGACCATCAACGGATCCTGATGATGTTTAATCATCCCCATATAAGCCTGAAGATTTCGATGCTGCATGAAACTATAGCCGCCCAAATGCCCGCCGGCACCACAGCCAAGAGGCAATACATCTGCATAGGTTTTCGCTAAGCTATTGTATAAACTGCGTTCCCGGTTATCGGTTGCCCAGTGATTCACACTTAACTGCCTTAGATGCTGCTCAGCAAAGAACTCAACGCCGTACTGATACATAGCGGCCTTATCTGCACTGGTAGCCGGTGCAGGTAATTTACCTTTCTCAATAAGGTTCACCATAGGTGCATTCGGTGCCACGATAAGCTGATACAGATCGACCCCATGAGCACCGGTATCAATATAATCACGCAGATCCTGTTGCAGCACATCCAATGTCTGATGCGGTAAACCATAGAGCAAATCAACCACTATCGGGGCCTGATCCATCGCACTTAAGGTTGAAATCCGCTCCATCGCCGCATCGCGTTCGTCAAGACGTTTCGCCGCTCTGCGTACCTGAGTATTAAAACTCTGAATACCAAATGAAAAACGATTGAAACCACCTTCTAATGCTTGTTCAAATACCTCATCACTGAAACGGTTGATTCTGCCTTCTAAGGTAATTTCGCAGTCATTTGTAAGTGGAAAGTATTTTCTGATTTCATTACCAAGGGTGCGAATCTGCTGGGCTGACAGATCCGTCGGAGTACCACCACCGACATACACCGCATGGAATGTTCCGGACTGAACCCAGGGCAATGCTGCTTTAAGCTTTATTTCGACCATAAGCGCTGCAAAATAATCATCCACTAACTGACGACTGGCAGCATTCTGGAAAAAATTACAATAAGTGCATCTCACCCGGCAGAACGGAATATGAATATACAAACACCTTTTTTTATTATCCTGTGTATCTGAAGCCATCAACTCTTGCCAAATTGCAGGTTGCTGTTCCGGCGGTACAGGGATAGCCGAACCATCCGCGTGCGCAGAATGTTTTGCATCAAATGCATTTCGAAGCGGATCATCGCATAACTGGCCAATGACTCTCTTGTCAAACTGGTCTAAATCTATCTGTTTTGTTGTAGTCATTATTTGCTCATTTCAATTTTTGATGTGTTCATGTTTGCTATGCATCAGCTCGGGGAGATTCAGGACGTCGCCAAATAAAAATACTGCCAATGCCCATACCAGTAGCAGCCGCAATAACAACCGTTGCTGGCATGCCGGTCACTATCAGAATCACTAAGCCACAAGACATTGAAATTGCAGAGTAGATTTTATTGGAACGTGAAATAATGCCTCCGTTCTGCCAGTTTTCAATCATGGATCTAAAATATCTGACCGACATTATTTTCCGGTATATGGTTGGCGATCCTTTGGCAGCAGCCCATGCAGCAAGAATTAAAAATTCAGATGCCGGCAATCCGGGCACAATGATGCCGACAATCGTCATAGCCAAACACACAACGGCGATCAGCTTATATATCCATCTTCGAGTTCTGGTTATGTCTTTTTTAGTATTATTTTGATTAATTTTCATCAGCAATTAAATCTCCAAGCACCTGCTGAAATTCATGTTGGTACAGTGAACCTAAATCAAACAATTCAGGCAGTGGTGTTATAAAACGTTGAGTCAGAGTTAACGTCAGTGCGATCACAGGAGAATTACCACTCACTTCGCCGGTATAAATTCCCAGATGAGAAAAAGTATGCACATCAACCTTGACATTATCTGCAGAGATAAAGGAATAAGAATGATCAACCACTTGTTGTTCAATAAGCGAACCTAACGCTAGTTGGTCCATCGAGTTATAATTTCCCTGCTCATGTATCTTCTGAACTGCACTTTCGAAAGAACTATTAACGACCCAAATAACAAAGCCGGTTCGAGACAGTTCAAAAAACATAACCAGAATAAACAGCAGAACCGGTAAAATCAGTGCCGCCTCAATCGAGACCGTACCCTGCTGTTTTATCGGCATTCGAGTCAAAGGCACCTGCATATCAGTGCTTCCCGAAACTGTCGGTACGAACCACTCTGTACCGATAACCATTTTTCATAAAAATATCCTTTAATGACTTAAGGAAATGCTAAGAGAGGATACCATCCCCGCAGTCACTGCCAGCGCATAGGGCATACCCGCGCAGCTGGGTTTATTATGAGCCGCATCAGGAACCGGAATTCTCAGCAGTGGAAACGCGGATGACACATGCAAGATAAGCCTTGCCCCTCTGGCTTCACAAAATCGAATCACAGGAATAAAAAATGCCATCACCCCACCAGCCAGTGCCGTTAGCAACAGGAAGGTCACCAGGTTATCGCCACCAATCATAAGACAAAGCACCGCCATTAATTTGGCATCGCCCTCCTCCATCTGACCAATGGAAACCAGCCCTAAACCGACGTTCAGAACAATCAAGGCACCAAAGGCTGACCAGCCAAGTTGAACCGATGCTTGTAGCAGAGTTAAATACCGATAACTGCCCAGACCGAAAAAATACAAGCCAATGTTGCCAATTATCATGATCAGTAACACGACAATCATGTAGTTCGGAATTTTTCGATAAAACAAGTCGCTAATCACGACCATCACCAATGGGATGGCCAACCAATTAAGAATAAACGGATTATTCATGGATGCTTAAAACCCTTACAACAACTACCGGTATTTAGTGACATTCGACTTTTCATTTCAATAGATAGAATATTAAGAATGCTTAATGTAATAGTTCTCATTATTTATCCCCTTCTTTTTTTCGATTAGAATTCAGACGTATACCTGATTTTTTTTTAGATAAAGCCTTAAAACCTCTTTTTTACAACAAATAAATTTCCCATTTAGTGGTTTTTATTGATAATGATAACAGTTATCATTATCAATGTTGATGTTTTTATTTGTACCATTTAAGGATCTGATATGCGTGTTCTCATTGTTGAAGATGAAATTCCGGTAAGTCACTGGATTAGTAGTAAACTGCATTCTCATGGGCATAGCTGTAAATTAATCGCTGACGGACATCAGGCTTTGGACGTTATTCAGAATGAGGTCTTCGATGTCGTCATTCTCGATAACGTACTCCCCGGAATGACTGGCATTGAGATACTCAATACTCTGGTTGATGAGAATCACCCACCGATCCTGATGCTATCTACTAATGATCAGATTTCTGACCGAATCAACGGATTAAAAGCCGGTGCCGATGATTATCTTGGCAAACCGTTCGATTTTACTGAGTTACTGCTGCGACTCGAACGTCTCAATATGTGGACGCTGAAAAATACCATAGAGCAAACCATTAGCATCGGTCCTATTGCAATCAATTTAGAGCTTCAGGAAGTTCGCAGAGACGGGAAGCCCATCCCTCTCACCAGTAAAGAATTTAAACTGCTTCAGGTACTGGCCGAGCACAAAGGAAAAACGGTGACACGCAATATGTTACTTGAGCGAGTCTGGGGTTATCAGTTTGATCCACAGACAAATATTCTGGACGTCCATCTCTCTAAATTACGTAATAAGCTCAATGGCAGCGACAATAACGAGCCGATTATTCGTACTATCCGCTCTGTTGGTTATTCATTAGGATAAAGCTTGTATGAACATTCGTTCAATCATCCACAGTAGTAGTTTTCGACAAGCTGCGTATGTGGCTTTTTTTTGTTTCCTGATTTCTTCAGCGTCGATTGTATTAAGTAACTACTTATTGAAAGGTGTCATGTATGACCATGTAAAGAACATCATTTTAGATGACATTAAGAATAAACAGGGCATGAATTTATTTGCCGACAGCAATCAGCTGGCCGATTATCTCAAGCAGGGCAAACTCACCAACCAGTATAATGAGTTACTGACGTATGTCTTCAGTGGGTCAAAACAGGTTCTTTATAGTAACACTGATATACTGACACCCAATGACTTTACGACCATTTTTCAGCATTCACGAACCCATTCATCGCTGCTGAGTTTTAATGTCAATAATAAAGAGCTGTTAGGCTTACTCATCCCGGTAGCTGACGGCGGACTGTATTTCGCATCCTATGACACCTCACCGATGCTCAATAGTACCCGCATTATCCCTTTAATGACCGGAGCGGTTCTTTTTACAGTTTTGTTGTCCATTTTGCTTATCAGCCTCCCCTTCAGCATTAAAAATCAGTTACGGGTAAGCCGTATACTGCTCGTTATGTCTAAATACGCTCAGGGACAACATCACGAGCGCATTGAAGACAGCGGCTATAACGATGAGTTTGAGCGTTTAAGCAGCGAAACCAATCTATTGCTGAGCCGCACGCAAATGCTGATGGAACAGGTTCGTACCGCCAATAGTCATATTGCCCATGAACTGAAAACGCCGCTGACGCGTTTAAAACACCGACTGAGTAATACCGCAGAGCTGGTTGATGGTGCCGCACTTGATGAATTGGACGCTGCCGGAATGGAAATCGACCGCATTCTGTATTTATTTCGTGCCATTATGCAACTGTCAGAAATCGAAAACGGACAACTGAGCTTACAACGCCAAACCGTTGATGCGCATCAATTACTGAATGAAGTGTATGAATACTATGAGCCGCTGATGGAACAAAAAAACATCAGACTGAAAATTCTCGGATCACGCAAAGCCAGCTTTTACGCCGATTATGCCCTGATTTTTCAAGCGGTCGCCAATTTACTGGATAACGCCATCAAATATGCGCCCAGCAACAGCATGATAAAACTGCAAGCTGAACGACAACTGGATTCCATTCTGATTCAGGTGATGGACGAAGGCCCCGGTATTCCGCAGTCACAAATAGCCAATGTGATGAAACGTTTTCAGCGTTTAGATGTAAACAAAAAGATTGAAGGATTCGGTTTAGGTTTGCCTTTTGTTCAGGCTGTAGCCGAACGGCATCAGGGAAAATTCACTCTGGTGAACGGAAAAGTCGGATTAATTGCTACCATTCATTGCCCGGCATAAGTAACAGCAGCAGTAGAAACAGAAACAGAAACAGAAACAGAAACAGAAACAGAAAAAGCAAGCAGAGGCTCTCACCTCTGCTCGCTTTTATGGTTACAGATAAAACGTCAACTTATTGCGCGTTTTGCAATGCGTCAAGTTCAGGAATCGGCGTAATTGCCTTATGTCCCTCGTCAAGATGAATCAGATCAATCAAGTCTTCGTGCGATACCTGATAGGCCTGACCGAAGCCTTTCACATACAGCCCCTGCTCCGGAACCAATTGATACAGTTTAAAGTCGGCCATCTGTCCAAGCTGATTAATTATATGGCCAAAACGCTGACTAAGCTGGTCTAGTACCGCATTCCAAAGTTCAGTGTCTCGCTCAACCAACACTGCCTGAGCTGCAAAACTCAGTCTTTTGCGGGCATAGAGCTGCCTGGAACTCACCTCATCTTCAATCATCATCATGGAAACGTTCGGGTTACTCTTTAGGTTTCTCGCATGTTTCGCAATTTCAGAGATAAGGACAAAATAGCCAGACTCATTATGTACAAAGGGAGAATAACTGACATTTGGCAGACCGTTATCATCAACCGTCGCCAATTGCAGTGTCTGGCACTGCTCGCGGAACGCGGCGATTTCCGGCTCTAAGCGGTTCTGCAGTCGTTGTTTTTTTTCGTTGGCATCCATGGATGACACTCCTGATGATATTATTGGCTTAACTTTCGTTTTATATTTATAAATGCATCTACTTGTTGAGCAAGTAACTGACGCTTTTCATCTCGTCCGAGATAAATTTTGAAAATGGTGTTTCCGTTGGCTTCGAAGAAACAAAAATAGTGGCTTTCCTGTCCCATAAACGGCTTACTAACAAACGCGATATGAGTGACGTTTTCTAATAATAAATGCCCATGCAACTGCCCCTCCTCGCCCATTAAGTTGAAATAGCCACGAGCACATTTGCCTTTTGGTAACGGCGCTTTCACTTCAAAAATCGAACCGAAACTATGTACGATGACAGTGACCGACGTTTCCCATGCTGCAATTTCATCTAACAAGAACTGAGCATGTTCGCCGCTGATAACCGTTGCCATTTCAGCCGGAAAGGCTTCAATCACGTCTTTTTCGCTCACACCCAATTGTTGAGCCATATCACCCGGTAACGCCTGAGCATTCTGTTCAAGCAATGTTGCAACTTCGGATACAATATCCATGGAAATACCTTCGTTAAAATGATGTTCGATACCTTATCTGCGCCGTGTTAAACCCATATTCGCAAATAAATATCACTACAATTGTGTGTCTTCAGAATAGTGAATTTGAGAATTATTCTCAATATCCTGACAATTTGGGATCATTAAAATAAATTAATGTAAGCCAAAAATGAGTAAGATAACCACCTGGCGGTTAACCAAGTGGCTATGTGTTACTAAGTCGGTGACTGGTAATTAAAATTCATATTTTACAGAGACAGAATAATTACGTTTCGCTTGAGTTTTTTCCGGCTCCAATGATGAATCACTGCGTACATCATTCCAACGGTAGTATTCTCTGTTAGTCAGGTTAAACAAACCGGCTGATACCGTCAGATCATTAATTGGTTTGTAATAGGCTGTTAAATCAATAATACCTGCGCTTGGCATAGCCAAATCATCGGTTCGGTTCGATGCTGTATAGTTGAATTTCAGGCTACTACCCCACTCACCATCTGGCTGGTCATAATTCAGACCAACCACCGCATTCCAGGGATTAACACTTTCCAGTGATTCTCCATTGCCATCTTCACCATGCGTATAAGTAGCCGCAAGGCGTGAACTTACACCCTCAGGTGCCCCTAATAATTCATCCAATTTCAACTGATTAGACAGTTCTAAACCAGTAATAGTAGCCTTATCAATATTCACATAAGAGTATTGTGTTATGCCGCCAACGGTACCGATACTCTTCACATTATCAGAAATAAAGTTGTCATAGTCACTGTAGAAGGCAGACAGGCCTAAATAAGAGGCTTCGGTGTTATATCGATAACCCAGTTCGTAAGAGATACTGGTTTCTGCTTCCAAATCTGGATTAGGTACCATTTCATAACCAGCTGAAGAGTGTGTGTAACTGTAATAGAGCTCAGTAAATGTCGGCGCACGATACCCCTGACTGATCTGAGAATAGACAGAGTGTTGGTCATCGATATGGAATACCGCCCCCAAGCGTCCGGTTACAGCGGAATCATCGTATTTTTCATAGGTTGTTACTGATGTTGTACCCGGGTCCGTTGCATATGAATCAAAGCGAACTCCCGGAGTGATTAGCAAGCGGCCATCAAGAAAAGCCATTTCATCCTGTAAAAACAACCCCAGTTTGGTTTCTTTTGCATCCGGTGTATACACAGTAACTTCACTATCGCCTGCAGAAGTTGAGGTAATATTAAGATTAGAAAGCTCACTATATCGATAGTTAACACCATAGATGAAACCATGCTCAATACCAGCTAGAGAGATTTGCTTATCTAACTGAGTTTCAAATTCAATTGAACGGTCTTTATACTCGTAGTTTTTCGTCTGGTCATAAGCATCACTGGCAGCAACCCATGCATTCCCAGCAGTTGCAGGCACATGACGGAAAGTAAGATCATGATCTCTTTTATCCTGCCACGTTAGGTTACTGGTAACCATGTCAGCTAATAACGTATTAGCAAACCAAATATGTTTTAATCCTAATCGATACTGTTTGGTCGTATCATCGCCGGTATAGTTGGTATAGGAAGAATTATAAATATCAGAGTTAGCTTCGTTATGTATCATCTCGCCCAACAATTCAATTCTATGATTGTCGTTAACCTGATACTGTGCTTTAACCAATACATCATTATTTTGTGTATCTTGCTGAGTGACCGAATAATTACTGTAATTATTACTGTCACGGAAGTTTTGTGTTTCTTCACCGTCGCGACGAGTATAGGCAACCATGGTTTCCCACTTTCCACTTCGATTCGCAATTACCGCGTTTTCGCTAAACGATTTATTTTTGGAGGCATACGTCAGTTTAACCTGTCCGCCAAAGCCATCCTGATCATCTTTTAAGAAGTCTGCGGGATCTTTAGTTTCAATCAGCAGAACACCACCCATAGCATCACTACCATAAAGACTGGATGCAGCTCCTTTGATAATTTCTACCGATTTAAGCATGTCCGGATCGACAGTCACTGAACTTGAGTTAATGAATGCGGTATTGCCGCCATCATAATTTTGTCCCTGAGTTGCACCATCAACCAGTATTTTAACCCGGTCACCTTCCAGGCCACGAATATTAACCGTCTGAATGCCCTGACGTTGAGTACTATTGAGCGTCACACCCGGTGTGTATTCAAGAACATCAGATAGATCCTGAGCAAGTGATTTTTCGATTTCCGTTCCATCAACCACATCAACGGTTGCTGCGGTATCGGTAATTTTGGTATTTGTCCGAGTTGCCGTAACAACCACGGTGTCGTTGGTTTTGTCTGTATTCGTCGTATCTTGAGCAATTGCCGGTGCTGACAACAAAGCACCAATTATTATCGCTAGAGGGGTCTGCTTAATCATGATTAATCCATCGTCTGTAAAAACACACATTTGCTCATCAGTGTTCCCCTTAAATTTGAAGTGCAGTAATCTAAGCATCATTCATGAATGAGATGCCTGAAAACATAAAGTTGTTCGGGGATTGTAGTTATTTAATGAGCAATTCTTTAAGTAAAAGCTTTAAGTAAAAGTTCTCTTTATCGCTTCAATGCCTTTCACAAAAATTCTGAGTGCTTTTATACTATGGAAGCGCGGCTCCTTTCAATGTAAATGCGAATTATTTTCATTAAGATTTCTTAATCATTAACCTTTTCCGGCTTTGAAAATCGGTAATTAATTGATTTAATTGCCTCATAAGGGAACTAAGTTTGATCTCAAGTGCATCGAGACTGATCGTCACCTAGCTGCTGCAATTTCCACTGCGTAGTCCAACGCTAAGGGGTTAATTCCATTGGTGTGCAACACGATCGAATGTAAGTATGTATGATAAAAATCATACAAACGCTAGAATATCGTGTTATGACCATATTTATATATAAAGCAAAGAACATAATCAGATAATTATTTTATTAATTAATATAAAAATAGTTTTTATGTCTTTATATTTTATCATGTGACAAAAATCTAAAAACAAAATAATTTTTTTTTAGTGCTGATATATTTATTAAACAAGGGTTGACAAAAAATTTAAATATAATCAAATGGATGTCTTTACAACACGCCCAACTTAATAATTATCAGGACGATATGAAAACAATAACTTTATTATTACGTACGCTTTCTATTGCCGTACTTGCGGTTAGTTTATCGACTCAAGCGAAAACTTATCGCCTTTCACACAATGTATCCAATACTACCACCTGGCAAAAAGGAGCTGAGAAGTTTGGTCAGATCCTGAATGAAAAGACTGATGGTAAAATGAAACTCAGAGTGTTTCCTAACTCAGTTCTTACTGGTGGGGATCAGATCAAGCAGGCAGAAGCGCTGGGCAGAAACAGTATTGATTTTGTACTGACTTCCGCCATCAATGTTACCCCGTTAATTCCGGAAATGGCCGTTTTTTCTCTCCCTTATCTTTTCCGTAATTATCAGGATGTCGATAATGCCATTCACAGCTCGGCAACCAAAAAAATCGAGGCCATTGCTGAGCAGAAAAATATCATCATTCTGGCCTGGGGTGAAAATGGCTTCCGTGAGTTAACCAACAGTAAACGTGAAGTAAGTACACCGGACGATCTGGCCGGATTAAAAGTTCGTGTAGCCGGACCTATGTACATTGATGTATTTAAAGATTTAGGTGCAAACCCACAGCAAATGCAATGGGCCGAAACATTCTCAGCGTTACAACAAGGCGTTGTAGACGGCCAGGAAAACCCTGTCTCTATCATTACTACCCAGCGCCTGTTTGAAATTCAGAATAATATCACTCTGTGGCATTACTCTTATGACCCAATATTTTTAGCGGTTAGCCGTAAAGTCTGGGACAGTCTGGATGACAATATGAAGAAAGTGGTCTCTGATGCAGCCACAGAAGCGATGCAATATCAAATTGATCTGTCCAGAAAAGAGACAGCCGACGGTGTGGCCGTGCTAAAAAAAGAAGGCATGACAGTTGTTGAGCCAACGGCAGAACAGCTTCAGAGCTTTAAAGAGAAAACTAAGCCAACCTATAATAAATGGAAACAGAAAGTAGGTACTGAGCTGGTTGATGCGTTCGAATCTGTTGTGAAGTAATTTCTTACTACCGGGCAGACTTTCTATTTTGTCTGCCCGACTTATTATTATAATTATTCTATATTCGCTGTTTTATGTTATTAAAAAATATATTTTCTAAAGTAGAAGAGTACATCTGTTTTATTACTTTTATGCTGATGTTAATTCTGGGCTTTTCGAATGTAATGGTCCGGAGTCTGACTAATTATTCTCTTGCCTCGACTCAGGAAATTGTTATTCACGGCATGGTTACCCTGACTCTTTTCGGCGGAGCCGTTGCGATAAAAAATAATCAGCTGCTTGCTGTTAATTTTGTACTGCATGGCCTCAGTCAGAAACCCAGAAAAATCCTTTATACGCTGATTTCTTTCGCTGTAATCATCACGCTGGCGATTTTATGCTATTTCATGTTTGAGCTGTTAGGTAATCAGTATGATTCACAGGTGACATCCAGTGCCTTACAGGTTAAATCCTGGTATTACACTGCGTTACTTCCCCTGAGCTTTGTACTGATGATGATAAGGCAATTCGAATTTTTACTTCAACAGCTAAGAAAAAAGGCATAATAAATGGATATTTCAATTGGCAGCCAAATGATTTTACTGTTCTTTGTGCTGATCGTTTTTAGTGTGCCTGTCGCATTCAGTCTCGCCATTTCTGCTTTGTACGCCATGTGGCAGCTCGATTTCGGGCTGGATATGGTTGCAGACCTTATCATTGCCGGAAGTTCTAAATATACCCTGCTTGCCATTCCTTTTTTCATTCTGGCCGGAAACCTAATGGGCATTAGTGGCATCGCCGAGAGAATGATTGGGTTTTTCCGTGTACTGGTAGAAAAACTGCCTGGCAGTATGGGATTGGTGGGAACCGTTGTGTGTCTCTTCTGGGGTGCCGTCAGCGGTTCGGGTCCTGCTTCTGTAGCCGCAATTGGCCCTCTAATTATTAACGGTATGGTCGAAGAAGGTTACAAAAAAAATTATGCCGCTGGACTCGTCTGTACTGGAGCAGCATTATCTCTGATCATCCCGCCTTCAATCGGTCTGGTTATCTATGGTGTGATTGCTGAAACTTCCATCAGTAACCTGTTTATTGCCAGTGTGGTACCAGGGTTGATGTTCGGTGTATTGATGCTGTGTACTATTCCCTTCACTCAACATGAAGGCTCTGAAAATCTTACTCTGCCAGAATTACTGAAATCAGAAAATGGAGAAACTCACAGCTACTGTCACCGACTGTATCACTCTTTTTTTCACGCATTCTGGGGACTATTTACACCAGTATTGATCCTTGGCGGGATTTACGGCGGCATTTTTACCCCGACAGAAGCAGCTATCGTGGCCTCGGTTTATGCGCTGCTCGTAGGGGTAGTTATTTATAAAAGCATCAACTTGCAAGAGTTTTATGAATCAGTAGTCGATTCAGCCTGCTCCTCTGCTGTGGTAATGCTGGTGGTTTCTTTTGCTGGACTGTTCGGCTGGGTTATTGAGATAGATGGTATCGTCATGGATTATTCTGAGGCGCTTACTACTATCAGTCAAAGCCCGACCATTATGCTGTTTGTCATTATGGCCGTACTGCTAATCGCAGGGATGTTCATGGACGCGGTGACTATTATGTATATTACCCTGCCTATATTTCTTCCGGTGGCCCGTACATTAGGCATTGATCTTACCTGGTTTGGTGTGCTGGTGATGACCTCACTTTCCATCGGTCTTATTACTCCTCCGGTGGGAATTAACCTGTTTGTGGCAGCGAATATAACCCGCTCCTCACTAGGTTATATCTCCAGAGGGATTGGGCCTTTCCTGCTGATCTCTCTGATTGGTCTGGTCATTCTGATACTCTTCCCACAAATCTCTCTATTTCTTATATAGATAACAAGTAACCTAAGTTTGGAACTGATTCTGCGTATTACGCAGAGTCTGGTTCCAGTAATCTGGAACAATAAATGATGACAATAAACCTGAGTTTTCGGGGGAAGAGTGCTCTTGTAAAGAAAAGGATATGGAGTAGTATGATTTTACTGATATTTAAGTTGTATCATATGGAATAAATACGCAGTATCTATATGTGATACTTATGTTTATTGGACAATAATATGAAAGAGTCAGAAGTCAAAAACCTGGTCCACCACTTTTACTGGATTGAAGATGTTAATTGTGCCACAACGACGCTGAAAACTTTGTCTAAAGCATTTTCAATCGACATTTCTCCTCAAGTGATTGATTCAGCAGTTGGTATGCATGGGGCAGGTAAATACGGTGCACAATGTGGATTAGTAGAAGGGATGTTACTTTTTATTGGCATCTATGGAAGATCTATCCATTTGAGCAATAATGACATTGTTAATTTATGTTCCTCGTTTGCTAAAGAATTTGAACACAAATTTTCCAGCTTGCGCTGTAGTCAATTACGTCCAGGCGGATTTAATGACACCGACCCGGCCCACTTATGTGAAGGGATAACGGTCAATGCCATTCAATGGGGAATTCAATTTATTGAAGAAAATACACAAGTATTAACTTCTTGTTGATAACCAGATTAGTTTTACTTAAACAATCCGAATGCCTTCAACTTTAAAATGGTGCATAAATTCTCTTAAAATAAGAAGTTTGGCAAAGAATTCAGGAGAAGTATCCGGTTCATCACTACGGGGCGGACGCCCGACAATAATTTCAGCGTATTGACTAAACAAATTTTCAAGCTGACGCGTTGATAATTCAATCACTGGCTGATCCGGAATGAAACACAACAAAGCTAATGAACGGACAAAATCTGTAACGGTAAAAAGTGGTCTCGACTGACTCGGAACAGAATGGACCACCTTTGCAATTTCATCTTCAATATAGTTAATACCATACTCGATATCATCTGCATTTGGCGGCGTGTGACGGAAAAAGCGGGTACTGACTAGCTGATAACCAACAGGCAAAGTGACTCGATTATCCTCAGATAAATAAAACACCGATTCATCTGAGGATATTTCAAATAGTATCGCGGTATCGTCTATGGACTGACACCGCTTAACCATAATTTTAGTTTCTTGATTCATACATTCCCCACTCCGACAATTGAACAACAACTGTCTTATAGTGCGCTGAATATATCCCAAATACTACTGATGAATCTCAGGAATTTTTTTCATAAATATAAGAATTAATAGCAAAGATATGGCTGCCAATCCGGCACCGACATAATTTAAGTTCGGTAATGTCACCAGATGAATAGCGTAACCACCCACTAACGCTCCGGCACCGATACCGAGGTTAATAATACCGGAAAACATTGAGCTGATAATATCCGCAGAATTGGTATCCACAGCTAATACTTTCGACTGACAAGTTAATACCAATAACATAAGTGCTATTCCCCATAAGAGAACATTTGTTGCAATTAATAGTTTGGAATCAATCAGCCAGGGTTGAATACCAATGGTCACCATCATTAAAACAACAGCGGCAACCATCAGCAAGGATCCAAACTTCTCACCCAAATAACTAAAGAGTACGCTACCGATAATGCCTGCACCGCCGAAAAGCAGCAGAATAAACGTCGTAAACTGGGCATTAACATGAACCACTTTTTCTAAATATGGTTCAATATAACTGTACATTGCATAATGGGCGGTAAATGCCATAAACGTAAAAATATACAGGCTGGAAAGTCTTGGTATTCTCAGCAACTCAGGCACTTTTTTAAGTGTACCGGAAAACAGACTCGGTAACGGAGGTAACATCCGATACAATGAAACCATCACAATAAATGCCACCACACCAATTAAACCAAATGTAGCCCGCCAACCAAATAACTGACCAATCATTCTTCCGACCGGAACCCCCAACACCATGGCCATTGAAGTTCCTGTCGCTAATACCCCAAGAGCCAGTGTTTTCCTACCAGGAGGTGCAACCCGAATCGCTATCGATGCAGTAATAGACCAGAAAATAGCATGGGCGAAAGCAATGCCGGTTCTACTGATAATTAATATTGAAAAACTCCAGGCAAAAACCGAAAGAATATGACTGGCAATAAAAAGAATAAACAAGCCAATAAGCAGTTTTTTCCGCTCATAATTTTTCGTCATTAGCATCAAAGGTAATGACAAACCGGCAACAATCCAGGCATAGATTGTAAGCATCCATCCAGCCTGTGTTGTTGTTACCGAAAAATCACGGGCAATATCACTTAACAGCCCGACCGGGATAAATTCAGTGGTATTAAATACGAAAGCACTTAAGCCTAATAAAAGCACTCGAATATATTGCTGGCTACGGCTACTATTATCATTGGCATATAGCGAGTGCTCTGTTTTCATCGCTTCTGTATCGAAATTATTTTGTGTCATGGTAAACCTTAAAATAGACTTGGGTTACAACACGGTAAATACCCATTTAACTTTACTAAAATTCCATTAACCCTCCGGAACAGATGTCTCTGCCTAAAGAAGTTAAGGTGTACTCTTTATGATTTAATTTTTTTACGATCCCACTGTTCACCAATTGCCGCAGATGAAAATTAAATTTAGTGTGATCATCTATGCCGACAAGACGACAAAGATCCATAAATTTAACCTGGTGATATAAGCGTAGCTGCTTGATAACGGAACGGCGAATAGGGTTTGCAAGCGCACTGAAAATAAGGTCATCGTTACGTTCTGATTTTACCGACTTTGGCTGATGTTTCTGAACAACCTTTTGCAAGGTAACGATTAACGTATCCATATCAAATGGCTTAGTCAGAAACTCATCTGCTCCTTTTTTCATCGCACTGACAGCGAGATCGACGGTAGCATAAGCAGTCATCATTATGATCGCAATACCCGGCTGAAGATATTTTAATAATGTAATTCCATCAATACCGGAAATTTCACCGAGCATGACATCTAACACTATGACATCAAAAGATTGTTCCTTAACTTTCTCCAATGCAGCTTCCACACTCGATTCGCTTTCAACAACAAATTTTTCAAACCTTAATACATCAACAAGAGTTTCACGTAAAAAATCGTCATCTTCGACTATAAGTACTTTCATCATCACTCGCCCCCGGATTAATTACATGGTTACTATCATTTGTTGCATTATTTCGGTTTATAAACATACCCAAATAACTTCAAGATACTTATTCAGCGAGAATTTATTTAAGCATATGTTTCTTTATTATTTTTACCATTAAAAATAAGGGGTTAACAAATCATATAAACCTATCCTGTATTTTTATTATCATATTTCACTTTTGTTACAAATATAATAAAGTTCTATTTTTTATAGATATATTAAATAGGCAATTAATTCATTTTAAATATATTTGATGATAAATTTTCTTATCATAATTATTCAATTCAGATAATTATGGTTAATTATTTTTTATATCAAACCTTGTGTAATAAAACTGTCATTCAAAATTTTTAGCGTGGACTCATCCTTTCATCACTCAACAAATTAATTACATTTTTATTTTGGGGTAATCATGAAATTCACGAAAACAGTTTTACTTGCCTCTGCGGCATTATGCCTTTCCTCGGCTGCGTTCTCGGCAACAAATGAACTCAATGGTGCGGGTGCAACTTTCCCATATCCGGTTTATGCAAAATGGGCTGAGGCTTATCAAAAAGAAACTGGTGTAAAAATTAACTACCAGGCAATCGGTTCTGGTGGTGGTATCAGACAGATAGAAGCTAAAACTGTTGATTTCGGTGGTACAGATGCACCACTAGATGTTAAAGAACTGGATAAAGAAGGCATGATCCAATTCCCTATGGTCATGGGTGGTATTGTTCCTGTCGTAAACATTCCGGGTATCAAAGAAGGTCAGGTAAAACTAACCGGTGACGTTTTAGCGGATATTTATCTGGGTAAAATAAAAAACTGGAATGACAAACAAATTACTCAGTTAAACCCAAATCTATCTCTGCCTAACCTACCAATCTATGTTGTACACCGTTCTGATGGTTCAGGTACAACTTTCAACTTTACAGACTACCTTGCTCGGGTAAGTTCGGACTGGAAAAACAGCGTTGGTGTGGGTAAAGATATCACTTGGCCAAGTGCAGCTACAGACATCGGTGGCAAAGGTAATGCAGGTGTTGCCAACTATGTAACTCGCACCAAAGGCTCTATCGGTTATGTTGAATATGCTTATGCAACACAAAACCACCTTGCTTACACTCAGTTAAAAAATGAAGCAGGAAAATTTGTTAACCCAACAGCAGAAAGCTTTCAGGCTGCAGCAGCAAACGCTGACTGGAAACATGCTCCTGGCTTTAAACTTATCCTGAATGATCAGCCTGGAGCAGCAACCTGGCCAATGACTTCAGCGACTTTCATCCTGATGCATAAAGATCAACCTGATGCAGACAAAGCGAAAGCAATGGTGAAATTCTTTACCTGGAGTTATCAGCATCCTGAAATGGCTCAGGGCCTGGATTATGTTCCAATGCCACATGCTGTAGTCAATATGGTCAATAAAACGTGGGAAAATAATCTGAAATCTCACGGACACTCAGTTTTATAACTCACATCAGACCACACCAAATTCTTTGGTGTGGTCATTTTATTTAAGTAAAAATCGGTATGAACAACACAACTAATATGAACCGTGGAGATAATATCTTCAATTCAGTGAGTCTATTGAGTGCACTGATTGTTTTGGTGTTACTCGCTGGGCTAATTATTTCGCTAATCAGCGGCAGTCAGCTCGCTTTTTCGACATTCGGTTTTAAATTTATTTTTAATGATACCTGGGATCCCATTCAGGGCATTTTTGGCGCAGCAGCCTCCATTTATGGCACAATCGTAAGCTCTCTCATTGCCTGTCTTATCGCTGTACCACTTTCTCTGGGAATCGCCATTTTTCTTTCTGAACTGGCTCCTGAATGGATAAGAACCCCAGTTGCCAAAGCAATCGAATTATTAGCAGCGATACCCAGTATCATTTTTGGTATGTGGGGACTTTTTGTTTTCGGCCCCTGGTTTTCTGATAACTTTCAGGTTTGGTCCAGTGAACACCTGGGAGATCTTCCAGTAATAGGCGCCCTTTTCTCTGGTCCTCCAATCGGCGTAGGATTACTGAGTGCCGGTATTATTTTATCGTTTATGATCCTCCCGATTATTACGTCATTAACCAAGGAAGCGCTTGCCTCGATACCCAATGTATTGCGGGAAACGGCTTATGGAATTGGAGCTAATCAGTATGAGGTAATTACAAAAGTTCTGTTACCAAGCGTAAAAAGAGCCGTTGTAAGTGCCTGTATTCTTGGCCTTGGACGTGCATTAGGTGAAACCATGGCGGTAACGTTCGTTATCGGTGGCACTAACCGCATCGAAACGTCACTTTTCATGCCAGCAACCTCTATTGCATCAACCATCGCACAACAATTTAACGAAGCTACCGACTCAGTGCATATATCATCGTTGCTTGGGTTGGGTGTTCTACTGTTCGTGATTACCTTTATTGTTATGTTACTTGCCAATCGTCTTGTGGGAGCAAAAAAATGACCATGAGAAAATTTAAAAACAACTGCTTTTACTGGCTTTGTATTATTTCAGCCGGTCTGGGAATACTGGTTTTAGCCAGCATACTCTGGACATTGATTAGTGAAGGGGTAAAAGGACTGAATGTTGCTCTCTTCACAGAAGTGACTCCAGGGCCGGGTAGTGATGGCGGACTTAAAAACGCCTTTGTCGGTAGCCTGTATATGACGTTTTTAGCCATTGTTATCGCAACGCCAATTGGCCTGTTTGCAGGAACATGGTTATCTGAGAAAGAGCGCAACCATCCCGGAGCGCAAACCATTCGTTTTCTGAACAATATTCTTGTCAGTGCACCATCGATTCTGGTCGGTTTATTTGTTTATGGAATTATTGTTGTTACTACTGGAGGATATTCCGGTTGGGCCGGCACTGTTGCATTAGCCATTCTGGCACTGCCAACCATCATCGCATCAACAGAAGAAATGTTGCGTCTTGTTCCCCCATCACTTAAGGAAGCAGGACGCGGAATCGGGGCCGCTAACTGGGTGGTACTTCTGCGCCTTAGTTACCGCTCTGTAGCACCAGGTATTGTTACGGCTATTCTGCTTTCACTTGCCCGAATTGCAGGAGAAACCGCACCACTATTGTTCACAGCCCTAAACAGTAATTTTATGAGCACATCAATGAGCTCTCCCATGGCAAACCTCCCCGTTACTATCTATCAGTTTGCCATGAGTCCGTATGAATCCTGGCAACAGTTGGCCTGGTCCGGAGCCCTTGTGGTGACCTTGTTCATTTTACTTATTAACTTAGGGGCAACCCATCTGCCAAAATTAATTTCGGTGAGAAGAAAATGATGAATCTAAATACAATGAGATCAGCAGACTCAACTGTTCTGCCAATCCCGGAAAATACTCAGTTTGAAGCAACACAAGATTTGGCTAAAGACGTTGTACTGGATATTCAAAGCTTAAATTTCCATTACAATAAAAATTCCGAACCTGCACTTAAATCCGTCACATTACCGATTTTTAAGCAACAAGTAACCGCGCTTATTGGCCCTTCCGGCTGTGGAAAATCAACCCTGTTACGCTGCTTAAACCGTATTTATTCTCTGTATAATCATCAGTATGCTACTGGTGAAATAAACTACGAAGGGACGAACATACTGTCGATTAAAGACTTAAATGAACTGCGTTCAAAGATAGGAATGATCTTTCAAAAGCCGACTCCATTTCCAATGTCGATTTTTGAAAATATTGCTTTTGGACTACGTTTAGACGGGAAACTGAATAAATCACAAATTAAAGAAAAAGTAGAAAAGGCGCTTAAATCGGCAAATTTATGGGAAGAAGTCAAAGATAAACTTCATGAAGATGCTAACGGCCTTTCGGGTGGACAACAGCAACGCCTATGCATTGCAAGAACCGTGGCTCTTGAACCTTCCATTATTTTAATGGATGAACCAACCTCTGCATTAGACCCAATTGCGACTTCGGCTATTGAAGAATTAATTTCCGAGCTAAGACAAAAATTCACTATTGTTATCGTTACCCATAACATGCAACAGGCAATGCGAATTTCAGACCATACCGCGTTCATGTATCTTGGTGAATTGATTGAATTTTCACCCACAAGAAAACTATTTACTCACCCAGATAACGAACGAACTAAGCGTTATATTTCGGGTGATTTTGGCTAACACAGGCTCAAATGCCCAAAGGAGTAACTTTTGTACCGAGAAGTTGCTCCTTTTTTTATTTTTGAAGCTTGCCAAAGGTATCAACATAAATATCAAATAACTCTTTATTAAATAAATAAAATGTTATCTGTAGTGATTCATATTGAGGTTCAGTACATGTCTTTAGTGCAATTTCTGCCGCTTCTGCTAAAGGATAACCATAAACCCCACAGGATATAGCAGGAAACGCTATACTGGATAAATCCATCTGTAGTGCCAGTGATAACGATGAACGATATGCCTGTTCTAAATGACGTTGGGGGGCAGGATCAGAAAAATAATTTGGTCCAACCGTATGAATTACATAATGACAATTTAACCGCCCAGATTTGGTTATCCTTGCCTCCCCTACCGGACAGCGGATTCCATCGATACTGGGAAGTTGTTTACAGGCAATTAATAACTCGGGGCCGGCAGCCCGGTGAATTGCACCATCGACACCTCCCCCACCTAATAAAGTAACGTTCGCTGCGTTTACAATGGCATCGCAATCCGATTGAGTGATGTCTCCACGTTTAAGAATGATTCGATCACTATTCATATACCCTTCCTATCCGCCTGTATCTCACATCTATCTTAAATATCTAGCACATAGATTAAATAAGCGACATCAAATTTTAGTTCAAAATCAAGAAATTCATAAAAATACACCGCCATATCCTGTAGTGGTTAGATCTTGAACACTCAAAACGTTTTTTACGGGTTACAAAAGTTACTAAAGGTTTCGATAGTTACAAAATAAGCAAAATCAATATTTTTGATATTTTCAATAGTTAGACTACGAGACATATAGTCAATCACGTTTTTTACGGTGTACAACACTGATAAATAAGAACAAGAAAAAACGTTGAATATAATTACAGATTTTTTTTAATTTCACTGGAGGATAACTGTGAAAACATTCACCACAGATATCGCGGTCATTGGTGCTGGCGGCGGCGGTCTTCGCTCTGCTATTGCAGCAGCCGAAGCAAACCCTGATATGGAAGTCGCTCTGATTTCTAAAGTTTACCCTATGCGTTCGCACTCTGTTGCGGCAGAAGGTGGTTCAGCTGCTGTAATCAAAGAGGAAGACTCGCTAGAAAACCACTTCAATGACACTGTTGGCGGTGGCGACTGGTTGTGTGAACAAAATGTTGTTGAATATTTTGTTGAAAACGCAACTCGTGAAATGATCCAAATGGAACAATGGGGCTGTCCATGGAGCCGTAAAGAAAACGGTGAAGTGAACGTGCGTCGTTTCGGCGGAATGAAAATTGAACGTACGTGGTTCGCAGCGGATAAAACCGGCTTCCACATGCTTCATACTTTATTCCAGACTTCAATGAAGTACCCTCAAATCAAACGTTTTGACGAATACTTCGTAGTTGACCTGTTGGTTGACGGCGATGAAATCCAGGGTTTGGTTGCCATTCACATGTCTGAAGGTGAATTGGTTACTATCAAAGCTAAATCTGTCATTTTAGCGACTGGTGGTGCGGGTCGTGTTTACCACTTTAACACCAATGGCGGTATCGTTACTGGTGACGGTATGGCAATGGCGTATCGTCATGGCGTACCACTGCGTGATATGGAATTCGTTCAGTATCACCCAACTGGTCTGCCAGGTACCGGTATCCTGATGACCGAAGGTTGTCGTGGTGAAGGCGGTATCATGCTGAATAAAAACGGCTACCGTTACCTGCAAGACTACGGTCTGGGACCAGAAACTCCGGTTGGTCAGCCTAAGAACAAATACATGGAACTGGGTCCTCGTGACAAAGTTTCTCAGGCGTTCTGGCACGAATTACAAAAAGGCAACACTATCAAACACCCTCTTGGTGATGTAGTGCACCTTGATCTGCGTCACTTAGGTGAAACGTATCTTGAAGAACGTTTACCGTTCATCTGTGAATTAGCAAAAGCGTACGTAAACGTTGACCCTGCGAAAGAGCCAATTCCAATTCGTCCGACAGTTCACTACACCATGGGTGGTATTGAAGTTGACCCTGCATGTGAAACCCGCATCAAAGGTCTGTTCGCTGTGGGTGAATGTGCTTCTTCTGGTCTGCACGGCGCAAACCGTTTAGGTTCAAACTCTCTGGCTGAATTCGTGGTACTAGGCCGCGTTGCTGGTGAAAGTGCGGCTAAACATGCGACAACTTTTGCTGGTTGGAACGATAAAAAAATCGCTGCACAGGTAAAAGATGTTGAAGCTCGTATCGAAGCACTTCGCACACAGGAAGGCGACGAAAACTGGGCGACTATCCGTACTGAAATGGGTAACAGCATGGAAGCAGGTTGTGGTATCTACCGTCAGGAAAACCTGATGCAGGATACTATCGACAAACTTGCTGAACTGAAAGAACGTTACAAAAAAATCAGCATTAAAGATAAAGGCAGCGTATTCAATACTGACCTTCTTTACGCTATTGAAGTGGGTTACGGTCTGGATGTTGCTGAAGCAATGGTTCACTCTGCGATTAACCGTCACGAATCTCGCGGTGCACACCAACGTTTAGACGAAGGTTGCCAGGAACGTGATGACGTGAACTTCCTGAAACACTCGCTTGCTCATTACAATCCAGATGGCGCACCAACCATTGACTATAGTCCTGTAACTATCACTAAGTCACAGCCTAAAGCGCGTCTGTACGGTGATGCAGCTGAAAAAGCAGCAGCGGAAGAAGCGGCAGCCGAAGCAGCGAAAAACGCAGGGGAGAAAGCATAATGACAGCACAACGTATGCAAAAAGTAGACATTCTGCGTTATGACCCAGAAGTGGATGCTGAACCATATCTACGTTCTTATGAAGTGCCATTCAACGAAACCATGTCGGTTCTTGATGCACTGATGTTTATCAAAGACAACTTAGACAAACACCTTGCGTTCCGCTGGTCTTGCCGTATGGCGATCTGTGGCTCTTGCGGCATGATGATTGGTGGTGTGCCTAAGCTGGCTTGTAAAACGTTCCTGCGTGACTATCCAAATGGCGTAAAAATCGAGCCATTAGCAAACTTCCCTATCGAGAAAGACCTGATTGTGGATATGACACCGTTCATCGAACGTTTAGAAGCAATCAAACCATACATCATTGGTAACGACCGTAAACCTGAAGACGGCACTAACCTGCAGACGCCGGAAGAAATGGCGCGTTACAAACAGTTCGCTGGTTGTATCAACTGTGGTCTTTGCTATGCAGCTTGTCCTCAGTTTGGTCTGAACCCTGAGTTTATTGGTCCTGCAGCGCTGACACTGGCTCACCGTTATAACCTGGATACTCGTGATAACGGTAAAGCAGAACGTATGGATTTAATCAACGGTGAAAATGGTGTTTGGGGTTGTACTTTCGTGGGTTACTGCTCTGAAGTATGTCCAAAACACGTTGACCCTGCAGCGGCAGTTAACCAGGGCAAAATTGAGTCTTCTAAAGACTTTATGATTGCCATGCTAAAACCACAGGAGTCATAAGAAAATGAGTAATCGTAAACCTTATGTAAGAGAAATGAAGCGTACCTGGTGGAATAGCAGCCCATTCTACCGTTTTTACATGCTACGCGAAGGAACCGTATTACCACTAATTCTGTTCACTCTGTTCCTGACCTGGGGTCTGGGTGCATTAGTGTCTGGTCCTGAAGCATGGGCAAGCTGGTTGTCATTTATGTCAAATCCAGTTGTCATCATCATCGACATTATTGCGTTGCTGGGTTCACTTTTCCACGCGCATACATTCTTTAGCATGATGCCAAAAGTAATGCCTATCAAACTTAAAGGTAAACTACTTGAACCTAAAGTTGTGATTGGTGCTCAGTGGGCAGCAGTAGTCGTGATTTCAATCATTGTACTGGCATTGGTATAAGGAGAAGACTGTGATTAATCAACATCCACAACGTTCAGACGAACCAGTATGGTGGGGTCTATTTGGTGCTGGTGGTACATGGTTCGCTATGATCTCACCGGTAACTATCCTTGTACTTGGTATCTTAGGTCCAATGGGAATTCTGTCAGCAGATACTCTTAGCTATGACAATGTTCAGCCGTTTGTGAAAAACATCATCGGCGCACTGTTTGTCATCTGCACACTGGCGTTACCTATGTGGCATGGTATGCACCGTCTACACCACGGTATGCATGACCTGAAAATTCATTCAGGCCCAATTGTTAAGTTCTTATGCTATGCAGTTGCATTTGCAGTAACAGTACTTGCAGTTGTGTTTGTTTTCATGGCTTAAAAACAGCTAACTAATAATGAGGCGGTGAGCTTCCCTATGAGTGAAACCGCCCCAATTTAAAGGAAACAAAAGATGTTTTATATACACATGTTATTGTTGCTGGCCGTTATCTTTACAGGTATTCGGTTCGGTGGCGTTGCATTTGGTCTACTTGGTGGTTTGGGCGTTAGTGTCCTGGCTTTCGTATTTGACGTTGCTCCGGGTAAACCACCTGTTGCGGTAATGCTGATTATTCTGTCAGTAGTTGCAGCGTCAGCAACTCTGGAAGCTACCGGCGGTCTGAAACTTTTAGTTAAATACGCAGAAAAATTAATGCGTAAACACCCTAACCAGATCGTATTCCTTGGTCCATTGTGTACCTATACACTGACTGTTTTAGTTGGTACAGGTCACTCTGTTTACCCACTTCTTCCAGTAATCTACGATGTGGCTTACAAAAAAGGCATTCGTCCTGAACGTCCAATGTCAATCGCTTCAGTTGCATCTCAGCTAGGTATCACAGCAAGCCCAATCGCTGCGGCTGCGGCAGTTGTTATGGCAACCGCGACTGACAATAACCTTGATATCGGTCTGATTGACGTACTTAAAGTAACAATTCCTTCTACATTCTGTGGTCTGATGGTTGCTTGTACCTGGAGCCTGAAACGCGGTAAAGATTTGGATAAAGATCCTGAATTCCAGGAACGCCTGAAAGACCCTGAATTTGTTGCAGAACTTGAAGATAACGATGGCCCGGATGCAGCTGGTGATATCGAACATACTGCAGGTAAAGGCCTTGGTATTTTCCTTGCTGGTATCGCATGCGTTGTTTTTGTTGCCCTATTCGGCAAACCTCTGCATCTTCTGCCTGAAGGCGTAAAAATGTCAGTTGCTATCCAGTTCTTAATGCTGGCAGTAGGTGCAATTATCCTTCTTACAACAAAAATTCAGCCTAAGAAAATCGTGCACAGTAACGTTTTCATTGCTGGTATGTCAGCGGTTATCATTATCTTTGGTATCGCATGGATGAGTGAAACCATTATTACTCACCATGAACATTACCTAATCGGTATGATCAGTGACCTTGTTGCTGCACACCCATGGGCATTCGCACTGGCTATGTTTGCTGTATCTGCATTCCTGAAAAGTCAGGCAGCAGTATTAACAATCATGATGCCACTTGGTTTCTCTCTGGGCATTCCACCTAAAGTATTAATTGGTGTAATTCCAGCATGTTATGCATACTTCTTCTTCCCATTCTACCCAAGTGACCTTGCAGCGATCACTTTCGATAGAACAGGAACAACACGTATTGGTAAGTATGTATTAAACCACAGCTTTATCATTCCAGGATTCCTGGCTGTATCAACAGCAACTGTCCTTGGTTACTTTATCTCTATGACATTTAACTAAAAATGTTAATGTTATAGCGATATTTTCAGGCTGATTGGTGACACAATCAGCCTTTTGTTATTCTACATCAGCAAAAATAAATCAAAGATATATAATAATTAATAACATTATCAATTAAACTAAGATCTTAAACTTATCCCGCTGACTAAGATTAGAATTATAGCTATATTGAAGTTAAGGACTAGTCTTTCCTAAGTTCTAAAAAAGTTATGAAACTAAAACAGTTATAAACCTAAATAAGTTATGAAACTAAAGAATTACCTGACATTAAGTACTGTTGTTGCAACATCTTCTATCGTGATTATTGTGACGGTCGCTATTTTATATCTTCTACAACATACTTATCACGAAGGGCTGAGAGCCCGGGGACTTGAACTTGCTGCCGTTGTGGCTCACGACCCGGTCGTCATTGATTCTGTTCGTGAAAAAAATCAGGGAATGCCTCAATATGTTTTACAACACTACATTGAAAGCATCAGAGCCCGTACGGATGCATCTTATATTGTTGTGGTCGATAAAAATGCAATACGTTTAAGCCACCCGGATCCGCTCAATGTCAATAAGCACTTTGTCGGCACAGATATTAATAAAGTATTAAAGCAAGGCGAACAATACAGCACAATAGAAATAGGCTCCTTAGGCAAAGCAATTCGTAATTTTGTTCCTATTGTCGATAACGGACAAGTGATTGGCGCCGTATGTATTGGTTATCTTACTGAGCGGATTTCAGATATTCTCCGTAATCAGTTTATTCAAATCATCGTTCTTATTGCTATCGTTTGCTTTTTTGGCCTAAGTGTTGCCGGTGCTATTCTCTCGAAAATGAAACGAACCTTTTTCGATTATGAACCCGAATATATCGCCAATAAATTCCGCGAACATGAAATGGTCTTTGATAGTATTCGTGATGCCATCATTGCTATTGATCAGGATATGCAGATAACCCTTATTAATGACAGAGCGATGAAAATGCTTTCCATGGGAGTTCTTGATCGTACGGATTATATCGGGCAATTATTACCCCGATATAGTGCATCTCTGAGTCACCAGATATTACAAACACCTGAAAAATTTCAACAAGGTGAATTCAGATTAGGTAAGCTCGCATATCAGGCTGACATTTATCCAATTATTACCTCAAAAGGCTTACTTGGACATGTTATTGTCTTTTTCCCGAAATCTGTAACTAATGATTTGGAAAATGAATTAACCTATTTCAAAAACTACTCTGAATTATTAAGAAGTAAAACTCACGAATATTCCAATAAATTAAATGTATTATCGGGAATGCTTCAGATGGGTAAATATGATGAATGTATCGATTTTATCCAACAGGAAGCTGATGGATATCAATCAATCATTAATCAAATTGTAAAAACGATTGCTAATTCAGCAGTTGCTGGATTATTACTGGCAAAATTTAATAAAGCATCTAGAATGGGCGTGCAATTTACACTAGACAGCGATAGCAGTTGTTCGCCATATGATAAAGATATATCAGAAAAAATTGTCACCATTCTCGGTAATTTAATCGATAACGCACTCCTGGCTGCATGGGAAAATCGGCATCAACAACCCACTCCTTTTGTTTCCATTTATATAAGTGACAGAAGTCAGCATATAATGATCGAAGTTGAAGACAATGGCGTTGGTGTACCGAGCGAAATTGAACATAATATATTAGAATTTGGAGTAACTTCGAAAAATACCGATGATCAAAACGGTGTCGGTCTATATTTAGTAAAGCAGCTGGTCGATTATATGAACGGTAATATCGACTGGGAAAGAACTGAAGATAACTCAACATTATTTAGCGTCTATTTAGAAAAGAAAAGTGATCACAGATGAAAAATAAAACCCGCGTAATGATTCTCGAGGACGATGTCCGTGCGAGCTATACTTTGGAATCAACGATCAATCATCATGGCAAATTTCAGGTCGTGACTGTTACAGAAACCTGTACAGAAGCTTTTGAACAATTCAAACTCTATGCGCCTGATTTGGTTTTTGTAGATATTACTCTGCCAGACGGCAATGGGCTTGATGTCATCCGTAAGTTACGAGCAGAAAATCAATCGTGTCATTTCATCATGACCACCGCAGTCCGTGATACGGTTGTTGTTGAAAAAGCGGTACAACTCGGTGTAATTGATTACCTTGTAAAACCGATTCGCATGTCGCGTGTAAATCAGGCTCTTGATGACTACCTGAAATCGATTGAAACCTTCCGCAACAAAACGACTGTCGATCAGGCTGGTATTGATACCCTATTGGGTAAGTCGCCAACTGCTCATACGCGCCGGACTCCAAAAGGTATTGATACTGCAACACTGGAACGTTTGCGAAACCGAATTAATGAACTGAGCCTTACTGAGTTTTCAGCTGAAGAAATCGGACAAATAATGGATTTCAGTCGTATCACAGCACGCCGTTATCTGGAGTACCTTGAGTCTGAAGGCACTCTTAAGTTAGAGCTTGATTACAATACTGGTGGACGTCCTCGTCGAATTTATAAAATATTATAAGATGATCTTATAATTGAGAACAAAGCACTGCTATAATTCGGCCACGATAAAGTTGATACTACTCATGCCAATATGGAGGTTAAGTGGTAAGGAAAACGCATGTGCTTTATCGAGCGGCCAGAAAAAAAACTGTCGTGGTTTATTTGTCAGTAGCCGTCTCTATAATCGCTATAACAGCTTTTATGAAAACTAACTTCATTGATAACGATGTGTTCGATTCATTGGCTGTCTTTCAGGATTTTATTTTCTCAGAAAAAACATCTGCAGAACCAGAAACTCCCAATGAAGAGGCTTTACTGGATGCGGTAGGAGAAAAGCTAACGGCCCATTCCATAGCCGAATAACTTTTCTATTCATTCTATTCAGGATTAGCAAGAGGAAGGCTTCCAACCTCTGTTAATACAAAATCCCGAAATGCCTGATTGGCTCTGGATATATAACTATTTTTTCGCCACGCCAGACTCAAATCGATCTCAAATGTTTCAGCAAATGGCCTGGTCACAATTTCATCATCATCCTGGATTGCGACCTGCCACATTGGTGATATCGCATATCCTCGTCTTATTAGCATTTTAATCAGAGGTAGCAAGTTACTGGTGAACGAAACTTTAGGTTCCATATTTACCTCCCTGCTAATCTTATCCAGAAGTATATGGTGGTAGTATCCTTTGCGAAACAACACTAATTCATGCGCTAGAAAATCAGAATATTCAATCACTTCTTTTTCTGCTAACGGGTGATCTTCTGCCATACAGACAACCATTTCTTCACGAATCAGACTGCCACTCTCTAGCTCTGGTGTAAGGTCTTTATCGGCAACAACACCTAATTCAACTTCACCATCCAGCAATAACCTTCTGATATTACGTGTTCCTGTATCGATAATATTTATATCCAGATTCGGATACTGGTGTTTAAAGGCCATCAACAAAGGCGGAAAATAGTACGAACCAAGCATACTCGGTACGGCAATCTCAACCTGCCCCTGATCCAGACCTTCCATCGCCTGCATTGCCAACTTCGCATCTTGCGCCTGTCTCACAATCTGCCGGGCATGAGATAAAAACTCATGCCCGGCTTTGGTCAATTCAATACCTCGATCACGACGATTGAACAGCGGCATCTTTAATTCTTGTTCTAGCTTTTTGATGCTACTACTAATTGCAGGCTGTGCCAGATTTGAAGCTCTTGCGGCAGCAGAAATAGAACCCTCATCTACCACTGCTATAAAATGTCGTAATTGTCTTAATTCCATCGTTAATAAAACTCAAAAAAGCTCAGTTTTTTCTTGATGTCAATAGTTTATAACAGGGTATAAATTTTATCTATGGAAAAGATAAACATAAGATATTTTATTTATCTTTATCCAATCGTTATTCTACGCATGTAAACCATTTCATGATTAATTTTTGATTATTTTTTGATTAACTTTTTATTAGCGTAGTAGAGAGCAGTGAAAACAATACCCCACTTCAGTCGTTTTATAATTTCTGTATGCCTTTGTTCTGTTGTGACTTTTTCTAATATTTATTGGTTGCAACCATTATTACCTGTATTGCAAAAAGAGTTTCACATTACGTCCTTATCTGCAAACCTGGCAATGTCTGCCCCACTACTTGGAATGGGGTTGGGGTTACTTATTTTTGCCAGTTGGTCTGATGCGATAGGTCGTTGCAAAATTTTACTCGGCGGCACGGCAATCGGACTGATGATTTCCTTTACGCTACCGCTGGTACACAATTATCATTTATTCCTTTCACTACGCTTTCTTCAGGGAATGTTTTTATCTGTATGTCCCGCACTGGCAGTACCTTTATTAGGTGAAGAACTCAGAAAAAGCTGGTTAGCAGGTGCAGTTGGTTTTTACGTTGCATCAAACACTATTGGCGGTATCAGCAGCCGCTTACTCGGTGGTATAAGCTCCGAATACCTTGGCGGCTGGGCGAATGCGGGGTATGTTATTGCTGGTATTAGCCTTGCTCTTTTCTCTATTATCTATTTTCTGCTACCACAACAACGTCATTTCAAAGCTTCTCCTCTAAAAATTAAATTGTGCTTTAAAGCATACGGACATCACCTGAAACAACCGCAATTATTATTTCTTTATCTGCTTATCGGGCTTGCGTTTGGTACATTCGTTAACCTGTCAAATTATTTGATGATTGTTTTAGGTGACTTCCCATATAACATGCCAAGTGATATTCGCAGTTTGATGTTTCTAACATTATTAGGTGGTACAACAAGTTCATCGCTTGCTGGTAAGTTTGCGAAAAAACATAGCCAGATTGCAGGTGTAATCGTTGGGATCAGTATTATGCTTACGGCTAATTTTCTTATGAGCTGGTCAAACCTATACACTATGGTTATCGGTATGGTCATGATGTCCGTGGGCTTTTTCTTCTGTCATGCTCAGGCGAGTACGTTAATTGGCAGAAGTGTAACAAAAGCAAAAGGCAGTGCCCAGGCACTTTACAGTCTGTTTTATTATTCTGGCGCAAGTCTGGGCGTTTTCTTCCTTGAACCATTTTATCAGAGCTGGGGCTGGCAAGGCGTATTAGGTGCCACAAGAATTGCTTTGGCATTATGTATTTTACTGGTAGTTCTGTATCAGTGGGTCAGTATGTACAAAAACCGTCATACACACGCACTCTCATAGAAATTATCCCTTGACCTTAAAGTTAACTTTAAGGTTTACACTAACTTCAGACAGGTATTATATTTTCGTTATAGGTTCTGGAGTTAGCTTATGGATATTCTGAAAAATATTGGATATGCATTTATAGAGTTGTGGGTAGATGCTGCTTTCTGGCTGGTCTTAGGGTTGGTTATTGCGGGTTTACTCCAATCTTTCGTTAACAGTAAAAATTTAGGCCGGCATCTTCAGGGAAAAGGTTTATGGCCAGCCATAAAAGCTGCTATTTTGGGAACCCCTCTTCCTCTTTGCTCCTGTGGTGTGATTCCGGCTGCAGTCGGACTTCGTCGTGCCGGAGCATCGAAAAGCGCAACCACTGCTTTTCTGATTTCAACGCCGGAAACCGGAGTTGATTCTATCGCTATCTCTTATGCTCTTCTTGGTCCATTTATGGCGATCATCCGGCCTATTGCTGCCATATGCTCCGCCATAGTCGCAGCAGCACTGGTACTGCTCGGTGAAGATAAAGATAAAAAAATATTATCGATAAAAAAAATAACCCCGGTTACACCCGTTAATCCGCTTAGTCCCGTAAATAATTCCGTTACTAATAATAGCAACTGTAGTGCTGCCTGTAGTTGTCATGATCATCACAGCCATGAGCACCAGGAATCAACTGTGATGGCCAGACTCTGGCAAGGACAAAAATATGCTTTTACTGAATTACTGGAAGATCTTTCTGGATGGCTGGTTTTTGGACTTATCATTTCAGCCATTGTTGTGGCAACCGTTCCTTTCGATGCTTTAGCCAGTGTTAGCCAAGGACCTGCCGCTATGATTGTGATGGCATTAATTGGTGTGCCAATGTATATCTGTGCTTCTGCATCAACGCCTCTAGCCGCCGGCTTAATGCTGGCAGGTGTTTCTCCCGGTGCTATTCTGGTCTTTTTACTTGCAGGCCCGGCAACCAATATTGCCAGTCTGGGCATTGTGAAAAGAGAACTGGGCTGGCATGCTTTAATTAGCTATCTTGCCGGTGTTCTGTTTGTTGCTATTGGCTTCGGTTATTTGACTAATTACCTGATTGAACTGCTAAACATTAATATCAACAGCGAAATAGCAAGCAGCAACGATATTATTCCACCAGCAATTACATGGCTTGCTGCTATTCTTTTGGCTTACATCGTTATTAAAGACATTTTTAATAAACTAACCGGCTTCTTTGGTAAAAAACAAACTGCTGGCTGTAATTGCCATCATTAGGAATCAGGAATCAGGAATCAGGAATCAGGGGTATTATGGTCAGCTATTGCTGACCATAAACTACTAAATCTACACAAGCATATCAAAAAGGCTGAATTGTACTTATATTCGAATGAATAAGATCAGACAAAACTCTTAACCCCTTTTCTAATTCTTGATCATTCATTACAGACATTAATGATACGCGGACACTTTTTGTATCCCGTTCTGTACTACTAAAAAAATTCCCGCTACTTACGATTATATTCTGGTTTTTTGCTTCCATAACAAACCGTTCACTGGTCCATTGTTGCGACAATGGCAGCCATAGCTGGAAACTGGTCGGCTGGCTGCCTACTCCCGGAAATAATTTCTGAGCGATAACCTGCCTACGTAATGCGATGTTTTTCTGCTCTTCCGCCATCTTAAACGCATCACCATTTTCGATCAGATAAGCTGCCGCCGCATAATTCAATGGCGATGATAACCAAATATTTGTTCTGATATGTGATTTCAATAAAGCAATACATGACTCAGGTACTTTCATAAAACCACATCGCAATGCCGGACTGATCGCTTTTGACAGGCTGGTAATATGAATGCCCTGCTCTGGTATCCAGTTACAAATTGCAGGAATAGCATCAGGATTCAAAAAGCCGTAGATATCATCTTCAACCAACCAACAATCGGATTTTGATATCACATCCGCAATGGCTCTTCGTCGGGCCTCCGACATTGTCACGCCCGTCGGATTCTGATGAGACGGAATAACCACTACCAAGGTAGGATTAGATTCCCGAATGACTTTATCCAGTTTATCAGGAACTATTCCTTCATCGTCCATTTCGACAGGGCATACTTTGCGGCGATATAAACTGGCCACAGCCAGAATTCCGGGATAAGTTAACGACTCAACAGCGATCGTATCCCCTGGTTTTGTCAACGCGATAATGGCCAGAGCCAATGCATTCTGAGCTCCATCGACAAGCAATGTGTTTTCAGAAGCCCCCTTCTCTAACCCATAATATTTAGCCCATTGTGCACCTGCTTTACGGTGCATTTCGTGCCCGGAATTTTCCGCATAACCAATTAACTCCGTTGATAAGGTCTGAGCACATTGACCTAATGCAGAGGACAGCCGGGAAACATTCTCCAATAAACTCGGCTGTAAAATAGATAAGTTAATTTCAGAATTACTTTCGGTGGGATGGATAACCTGACTTAGTGAAGAACGCCCGCAAACAAATGATCCCCGACCAATAAACGACTCAATTTTCTTTTTTTCAATAAGAAGCTGATAAGCTTTTGATACCGTTGCAGGTGTTGTATCAAGCTCAGACGCCAATTGTTTATGTGTTGGCAACTTAAAATTCGGTGGATACTCACCGCTTTCTATTTTTTTTTCTATAATTAAAGCGATTTTTTCAAATTTACTTTCACTCACACAATTAACCTATATGAACCTGACACAACCTCTGATTACCATAATCATATCAGTCAGACCTAAGTTAATAAACATAGGAAAATAAAAAATACATGATTGACATATGTTAATTTGGGTGTATTAATATAGGACATCAGTTAGAATAATCAAGGAGAGAACAATGAACATAAGTAAAGTATCATTCATCGGATTAGGTGTTATGGGCTATCCTATGGCGGGTCATCTACAAAAATCAGGTTGGCAAACCACAGTATACAACCGCACAACAAGCAAGGCCGAACAATGGGCTAACCAGTTTGGCGGAGACTGGAAACCGACGCCTAAAGAAGCATCGGCAGGAAGTCAGATTGTATTTATGTGTGTAGGTAATGACGACGATGTCCGTAGTGTTGTATACGGTGACAACGGTATCCTTGCCGGGTTAGAAGCTGGCGCTGTCCTTGTTGATCACACCACCACTTCAGCAACTCTTGCCATTGAGCTGGCTAAAGCCTGTGCTGAAAAAAACATTCATTTTATTGATGCTCCTGTTTCAGGCGGTCAGGCCGGTGCCGAAAATGGCTGTCTGACTATTATGTGTGGCGGTAAAAAAGACATCTTTGAACAAGTACTGCCAGTAATGAAAAGTTATGGAAAACAAGCCACATTAATGGGTGAAAATGGCCAGGGTCAACGCTGTAAAATGGTCAACCAAATCTGTATTGCCGGGATTCTACAGGGTTTAAGTGAAGCAGTCCTTCTCGCAAAAGAAGCCAATCTAGATGTTGAACAGGTTGTTGATGTTTTAAAACATGGCGCGGCTGGTTCATGGCAGATGGAAGGTCGGGCAGTTACAATGTCACAGAGTAAATTTGATTTTGGTTTTGCCATCGACTGGATGCGCAAAGATTTGGGAATCTGCTTAGATGAAGCTAAATTGCATAATCTGGATTTATCTTTAACTCAAAACGTAGATGCACGTTATAAATCGCTGCAGGAAAAAGGTTTAGGAAGAATGGATACTTCTATTTTGATTCAATCCTATAAGCAGGATAAATAATAAAATTCAAATGGATACATAATGTAAATTTCAGTTTCTAAAATTATGAATTTACTTAACAATTTAGTGAATTTAACCTGTTTAAATTGTATTCAACGGCTACAATTAGAGCGAAAGGTTACATAAACGGGAGGATAACCATGAGCATTTTACCAGAAGACTCATTATCTGATGTTTATCGTTTGTTTGATCAAGCATGTCCGACACATCGGCATAATTTTGACAACGATTCCTTTATTGAACCGCGTATCGACGTAGTTGAAAAAGAAACCGCTTTTGAAATCATCGCTGACCTGCCAGGAGTTGCGAAAAAAGATATTGCTGTCGACTGTAATGAGGGTGTATTGACAATTCATGCGTCAATTTCTCAGGAACTCGAAGCTAAAGCAAATGATAAATTTATACATCAAGAACGTCATACAGGTCTGATGAAACGCACAGTCGCATTAGGCAATAATATTGATACCAGCGGAATTTATGCAAAACATCATGATGGTGTGTTGGAAATTTTTGTGCCGAAGCTAGCCGGACATCCAGAAGCTACACATCATATTGAGGTTAACTGAACTCTCTACAAAACTATCGCGGTGCCATGCAGTACAATAGTGCCGCGATAGCTCTAAAACTTTTTTAACAACTTTTAATCAAATCAAGCCTGCTGAAGTTGTCCTGTTTGCTGACGATTGAGTATCTGCAAACGTAAACCGATATTCCCCATGATCAGAAGCACTCCACCGAAAATCTGATATGAGTTAAGCTCTATACCTAAAAAGCTCCAGTTAATAACAGCAGCAAATACCGGAAAAGTCATTTCAACCAATGTAGCAATATGAGCCTGAGTATCTTTCAACCCCATATAATAAAGCCCCATGCCTAACAGACCGCTTAAGACAGCCATAAGAGCGATTGAGCCGGTAACCGTCAGCGGAACCATTTGAATCTGTTCCGGCTGATAGGCAGCAAGGGCTAAAAGTACCAATAAGCCAAATAAAAATCGTCCGGACATAATGGCGTTACTGGGTATATCACTTTCAGACAGATAACGGCCGCAAACCGTCGCTGCTCCCCAGGCAAACACAGCCAGCAAAGTAAACGCATACCCTAAAAATACATTACCCATATCCTGACTATAGTGAAGATTGGAAACTGTTAAGGATTGGATATCTGGCCAGATCATTACACAACTACCACCGATGATAATAATCGACCAATAAAAGAAATAGCGATGTATTTTTTCTTTAAGAAACCACGCAGCAGCAAGTATTGCGATAACAGGCTGTAGCTTTTGCAGTAAAATAACGACGGTTGGATTCAGATAATGGAATGCTTGAGTAAAGGCCAACGTCCCGACAGCAGATCCGATACCACCAATAAAAAACAAACAGGCAAATTGCAGAGAGTTTAAGTGTTTAAAGACATGTCTGTAGCGCCACAGTAAAGGTGCCGTCAGCACGACTAATGTTAAATGCTCAAAAAGAACAATCTGTAATGTGGAATATCCCTGACTGAGTAATGGATACCGGATTAACGTATCCAGCGCCCAGGTCAGACACGCGATCATGATAAAGAATGTACCTGTCATCTTAAATTCTCCTGATAAAAAGATGAACAGGGCGATGATTGAAAATATCACACTCATACACTCAAAATAGAGGATCTTGAGTATATTTGTTTCGATCTTCTTTCATCCGGACTATCACCGTCGGCTCTGGATTCTAACCAGATCTGCTGTCCCTGTTTAGTTAAATAATTAGCATAAACAGGCGCTCGCGGGCTGAATGTATTACCTGGAAAAACAATACAAATCACCGCCGGTGGGGAATTTCACCCCGCCCCGAAGTCGATTATAAAAAAACAAAAAATAATAATTGAATATACTTATTGTACTCAAGACATCATTAAATGATATTCAAATTTTTTGAATAATCACTGCTATTTTTTACACTCGAATTCCTACTACTTCCGACCTATGATTATTTCGTCAGCACAAAGAGACGAAGTTAATAAAATAAATCAATTGGAGAAAACATTATGAAAGTCATTGCAACTATCGCTACTATTTCAGCGCTTGCTCTTTCATCTCAGGTATCGGCAGCACCATTAAATATGCGCATCTATACTGTAGACAACGCAGCACGCATAACCGTCATTCAAGATGGTCAACCTGTAGCTGGAGTACCTATTTCAGTTAAAGGAACAGCTTCCCCATCCCATACAGTTAAAACATCTGATCAAGGCTCTGTCACTATTCGTAACTATAATGATCGGTCTACAACTTACTCATTTTCTGTACAGCAAGATGATGGTTCAGTAACAACAACAAAAAGGTTCTTAGAAGGAATGAACTAATTTTATGAGGAGCATTACGAAAGATTATTCAGTGGCGTATGTGGTAATGGCGCGCACAGTTGTCAGCACGCCAACCACTTACAATTAGAACAATAAATTAACCCCTATCATAGTTCCAATGTAATGATCCGACCCAACCATAGGGCTATTCGTTACTTCACTATCTAACCAAACGTATCTGCCATTGGCAAATAAGCTGACATTTTTGGAAAGAGAATAATTTGCGGATAATTCAGCATAGGTAGAAACGGAACCGTCAGGATGATATTCATTCAGCCCTGAACGTGCAGATTCCACAGAACTGACACCATAGTAGTATTCATTTAGATCTTCATTAAACCAAGTGACCCCGAATCCAGGAGTAATACTGATTTTTTGACTTAACTTCAGGTCTTTTGTGTATCCTAAATCCATTTTCCAGCCACCATCGGTCTTATCAAGGAAGTCAACTGAAACTAATGCTGATACAGTCCCTAAATAAGGATCCTTATAACGATAACCAACATCCACCATACCTGTACTGTCCCTGTCATCTAACCGCTGAAGTTGGGCATCGGTTGAATCACTGGCATCAAACTCTTTAGGAAAATAGGATAACCCTAATGTGACCGAACTATAGTCATTTTTCAGGAGAAAGATCCCTCCCGATACCGCATGAAAATATATCAAATCATCTTCATAGTTAATCATAGGTAATGGTAATGGATCCGGATCGTAATCTTTATATTCTGATGAGCCGAACCCTACTGCGGCCCCTATTGAACCATTAGCAGCCGCATTAAAAGCACATAAACAGGAGACAGCCAGAAGGGTAAATTGCTTACCGACATTTTTACTGAATTTATTTCTTTTCATCGTTCCTCCGTTTGTGCTTATCTTTCTGCATAAAAATTATTTCAAAGGATCATCGTCAGGCAAAGCCTTGTGAATCCAGAGCGCCAGGCGTTTTTTAATATTCTGTCCATCCTGTTTATCAGCAGGAAGAGGGGTAATCTGCTGCACTTTGACCAGAAACAGATAAAGCGCTTTAGCTTTAATTGATGGTGATGCACTTTTATTTGTAAGCTGGTATCCCTGCATTTCAGCTAGCTTACACCCTACTTCTAACGCTTTTTTGAATAGTTTATCTTCGTTATTAATTTTAGCTGTTTTCGACATGCGTTCACCATTCTATACGTTAAATCATCAGATTAGTATAAATGAAACACCAAGTTCTGCTTTTAAGTAGCTAGCAATTCACTCATTTATAGATATAAATTTATGATTTATTATCGCAATATGTGTCAACAAAAAAGCTCGTCAATATGAAATGAGATAGTAAAAATCGGAGTTGATTGGCTGGAATTCAATTAAATAGATAGACAAATACACTCGAACAAAGTGTATTTGTCCTGAATAAGCTTCACACTAAATTAGCTTTTATACGCAGCTAACCAATGAGCATAAGGTGATGGAAGGGTTTTAAATGCCGCATCTTCAACACCTAATTCACGAGCAACCTGGTATGTATAATGAGGATTTTGCAGGTGTGCATGACCCATTAATACCAAATCCATCTGACCTTCTGCGACTGCCTTTTCTGCATCCTGAGGATTATCCATCCCCCAAGCAGTGGTAACAGGTAAACCTGTTTCTTTACGTACTCGTTCTGCAATAGGAGCCATAAATGCCGGTCCCCAAGGGATATTGGCATCACATGTAGAAAAGCCTAAAGTTACGCTTACAAACTCAATGCCTAACGCTTTCATTTCATTAATGACGGTTATTGCATCCTGCATGGTTTCTTCATCACGACCATCAAATTCAATAACACCAAGACGAGCAGTCAGTGGAAGATCTTCCGGCCACACTTCACGTACAGCTTTGACTGTTTCCAGAATAAAGCGGCTACGACCTTTAAGATCACCACCATATTCATCTGTACGCTTGTTTGCGTGGACAGATAGGAAGCTTTGAGCAAGATAACCATGAGAAAAATGAAGTTCTAACCATTCAAACCCGGCCTCTCTTGCACGAATAGCACCATCGACAAAATCCTTTTGAATACGGTGAATTTCATCAATCGACAATTCTTTCGGCACCTTAGGTAAATTAGCGCCAAAAGCGACTGCAGAAGGTGATAATGTTTCCCAGCCTTTTGGATCGCCTTCTTTAATGTGATCATCACCTTCCCATGGAATATTGGCACTCGCTTTACGACCAGCATGACCGATCTGGATACCAGCAACGCTACCATTCTCTTTAATGCTTTTCGCTATTTTAGCTAATGCCTGAGCTTGTTCATCATTCCAGATACCCAAACATTTAGGGGTAATACGACCTTCAGGAGAAACGGCTGTCGCTTCAACAACAATCAGACCGGCACCTCCACGAGCAAGACCAGTGTAATGCACATCATGCCATTCATTTGCAACACCATCATCAGCGCTATATTGGCACATTGGAGGAATTGCAATGCGGTTTTTTAAGGTTACAGATTTTAATTTAAACGGGTCAAATAAAGACGTCATATCAATCTCTCCTTGAATTTACTTATTGATATCAGTTATCAGTTATCAGTTATCAGTTATCAGTTATTTTATAGTGGAAAATATGATTAATAAACAAGCATAAAATCTATACTTTGTAGCTAATAAGTTTACAATAAACAGATTATTGATATGGATCTTAATTTATGCAGGCAGAATCATTAAATGGCATTATCACTTTTGTAACTGCCGCCCGTTCATCAAGCTTTACCGAAGCATCAGAAAAGTTAGGAATATCTAAATCAGCGGTTGGTAAAGCCATTATCCGTTTAGAAGAACGGTTAGGTGTCAAATTGTTTCACCGAACCACCCGAAAAATTTCCCTGACTGCAGATGGAGAGGCGTATTTTCTGGCGTGTTCCAGTGCCCTGAGTGAAATAACCAATGCCGAAAATAATCTGGGCTCTGCTTCGATGGTGCCTTCCGGCCGGTTAAGAATTGATATGCCTGTTGCCTATGGAAGACAGGTTATCCTGCCAATTTTAATCAATATAGGTAAAGAATATCCGGAGTTAGAATATACGATTACCTTTACCGATCATTTAATTGATCCCATAGAAGAAGGTGTCGATTTAGCCATTCGATTAGGTGATTTAGGATCAACCAGCGGTCTGGTAGCTAAAAAAATCTTCAGTGAGCGCTGGCTTATCTGCGGGACGAGAGAATATTTTAAAAATTACAGCCAACCAGTCGATTTAGATGGTTTAAACCAGCACCACTGTATTGTTGGATATCGGAGAAATCAGCCTCTGCCCTGGAAAATACATCGTAATAGGCAGGATGAACGAATCTCACCACCAGCAACTTACCAGATTGGTGACGGTGAAGCGATTATCAAAACCTGTCTGGCGGATTTAGGACTATGTCAGATGCCGGAATCTCTCTTAAAACCGCATATTGAAAGCGGTCACCTTATTCCTGTTCTTGAAGAGTACTGTAACTCTTCTGTTAATGTCTATGCAGTCTGGCCTCAAACAGCTCACCTTCGTCCTAAAGTTCGCCATGTTGTGGATGTCCTGGAAGAGATGGGGAAAAAAGGGGATTTACATACCAGCTCATCTTGGCAACATTCCACTTTTTCAGACAGAAATAGACTATTGCCAAAAAGTTGATTGTTTAATTTGATATCAGAGACTTATAGTTGAGACTTTCCAATAATACAAGGACTGAATTATGTATAAATTTGTAATTACTATAAAACTGAAACCTAACACTCTTGAGAAAATTCTGGCAAAAGCGCCTGAAGCGCAAAAAAATACCCGCGCCGAAGAAGGTTGTATCTCTTATGATTTCTTTACCTGTACTGATGATCCAAATAAATTAGTCTTTATTGAAACATGGCAATCAAAAGAAGCTCACGAATGGCATTGTGAACAGCAATATACAAAAGAATTTATCGCTTTTCATGAACAATTCCATGAATCGTTGACTTTTGAAACGATAAACATTGCCTGATGAAAAAAACTTCAGAATTACGTTATGATAAAAAGTAAGGCTCAATCTAATTGTATGGTATAGATATGGATATTTTACTTCCATCCGGTAACACAATCCCAAATATTGGTTTAGGCACCTGGTATATGGGTGAACATCGAGCAACAAGAAAACAGGAAGTTAACGCCCTTCGCTACGGTATCGAATATGGGGCTCGTCTGATCGATACGGCCGAAATGTATGGCGAAGGTGAAGCCGAGAAAATTGTTGCAGAAGCAATGAATGGTTATCGGAACGATGTCTATTTAGTGAGTAAATTTTACCCGCATCATGCACGTAAATCTGAAGTAATTAAAGCTTGCGAACGGAGCCTTAAACGTCTGAATACAGATTATCTGGATTTATATCTGCTTCATTGGATGAGTTCGGTTCCATTCGAAGAAACATTAGAAGCACTATATTTGCTTAAAAAACAGGGAAAGATCGCTGATTATGGTGTAAGTAACCTTGATATCCATGAGTTTGGAGAATTCTGTTCAGCCGATGTACAGAGTGAATGTGCGACTAATCAGGTGCTTTACAATCTGGCGCACAGAGAACCGGAATGGGCTCTTGAACCTTATTGTGAAGAAAGAAATATTTCAATGATGGCTTATTGCCCGTTAGATCAGGGAATGTTAACCAACTCATCTCTTCTCTCTGATTTAGCCCAACGACATAATGCCACTCCGGCTCAGATATGTCTTGCCTGGTTAATGGCACAGAAAGGTGTGGTTGCAATACCAAAATCAAGTAATCAAAGCAGAATTAAAGAAAATCTGGATTCAGTGAAAATCACACTATCCGCAGAAGAATTGAAACTTATTAATGACAGGTTCCCTGCTCCTCAATCAGAATATGAAGGCAGAATTGATATTCGTTGATGATCTATTTGACATCTTTAAAAAATGCTAAATAATTGTTACTGTGTCGTTATAATTAATTATAACGGCACAATGTAATGAAAATTTTCAGTAATTTCGAAAGTGGAAATATCAATGTTGTTAAAGCAGATTCTACCGATGATATCCAACTAAGTATCCCGGCAGATAATAACTCTGATTTTGCCCAATGGTTTCATTTCCGATTAGAATCGACCGCTCAGGTTTCACACTCTTTCAAATTTGTTAATCTTTCAAAATCGGCCTACCCGGAAGGCTGGAAAGACTACGATATTGTTGCATCCTATGATCGAGAAGAATGGTTCCGTATCCCTGCTGAATTCGATGGTGATACATTGTCGTTTGACGTTATTCCTGAATTTTCTTCAATGTATTTTGCTTATTTTGCACCATACAGCTATGAACGCCATCAGGATCTGTTACACCAGGCACAAATGAATCATTACTGCCATCTGGAAACACTGGGGCAAACTCTTGATGGCAATGATATAAGTCTGCTAATAATTGGCGAACCAGACGAAAGGAAAAAAAACATCTGGATTACCGGTCGTCAGCACCCTGGTGAAACCATGGCTGAGTGGTTTATTGAAGGACTATTACAGCGACTTCTCGATGACACCGATACCGTTGCTCATGCCTTACTCGATAAAGCTGTGTTCCATATTGTCCCGAATATGAACCCGGACGGTAGCATCCGTGGACATCTGAGAACCAATGCGATTGGCGTGAACCTCAACCGGGAGTGGCAAACACCCTCTGTCGAAAAAAGCCCGGAAGTATTTTATGTTCGCGAACGTATGCTTGCAACCGGAGTGGATATGTTCCTGGATATTCACGGTGACGAAGCCATCCCGTATAATTTTGTAGCAGGCTCGGAAGGAGTACCTTCGTATAATGACAAAATAGAAACTCTGGAAAATCTATTTAAAGCAGCCCTTCTTACTATTACTCCAGAATTTCAGGATGATCACGGTTACCCCAAAAATGAGCCGGGAACAGCAAACCTAACCGTGGGCTCAAAATGGGTAGCAGAACAGTTTCATTGTCTTTCTTACACGATCGAAATGCCGTTTAAAGACCATATCCTCCATCCTGATGAATTTTATGGTTGGTCTCCGGAAAGAAGTGTTGCTTTTGGACAGGATGTGCTTGCAGCTATTCGTTGTGTTGTTGATCAGATTTAACTCATTCGCAGACAATAAACGCAAAAAGCCAGAGCATTCTGAAACTCTGGCTTTTTTAAACAAACTTACAAATGTTTATGCATGAACACTTGGATCTTTTGCAGCTACAGATGAAGCTTCTTTCGCTGTTTTACCACCTGGAGTTGAATTTGATGGAAAATCAGCAACATCGCTCACGGTATGGAAATCTGGGTAAGAATTTGCACCATGTTCTGCATAGTCCAGACCAGCCAGTTCTTCATCACGAGTAACTCGCATACCAATTACTGCATCGATAGTTTTGAATAAAATCATACCAGCGCCGAAAGCCCAGACAAAACAAACAACAATACCTAATAGCTGAACACCAACCACGGCAAGGGAGAATCCCCCCTGATCAAAAATACCTGCAGCTAATGTACCCCATGCACCACAGACACCATGAGCAGAAACCGCACCAACAGGATCATCAATTTTCATTTTATCCAAAGTCAACACAGATACAACGACTAAGATACCAGCAACGATACCAATGATAACGGCTGAAAAAGGTGACACGTTAGCACAACCGGCAGTAATACCAACCAGACCAGCTAAGGCACCGTTCAATGTCATACCAACATCACTTTTACCAAATTTAGCCCATGTATATAACATTGATGAAACTGAACCAGCAGCAGCAGCTAAAGTTGTTGTAACGGCTATTGACGCAATTGAAGTATCACCTGTAGTTGTTGATCCAGGGTTAAATCCGTACCAGCCAAACCAAAGTAGGAATACACCTAGAGCTGCCAGAGGGATGTTGTGACCAGGAATCGCTTTGCTTTTTCCCTGAGCACTGTATTTACCTAAACGAGGGCCAACCACGATAGCACCAGCAAGACCTAACCAGCCACCTACTGAGTGAACTACTGTAGAACCTGCGAAGTCGATGAAACCAAGACCTTCTAACCAGCCAGAGCCATGATATAAGCTACCCCATGCCCAGCTGCCGAAAACAGGATAAATAATGGCAGAAACGAAAACAGAATAAACTAAGTAAGCACTAAACTTAGTACGTTCTGCAACGGCACCAGAAATAATGGTTGCGGCTGTTGCACAGAACACTACCTGGAACATCCAGAATGCATAATTCCATGCCTGATCATCACCAGTAGCACCACTAAAGAAAAAGTCAGATGTACCAAATAGGCCATTAGTAGCACCAAACATCAGGCCGAAACCAATCGCCCAAAACGCTAATGAACCTATACAAAAGTCCATCATGTTTTTCATCATTATATTTGTCGCATTTTTCGCTCTGGTCAGACCGGTTTCTACCATCGCAAAACCTGCCTGCATCAAAAAAACCAGGAATGCAGCAACCAACGTCCAGACAAAATTCAGATTATTCTGAACAGCATCAGCTGTAATTGGGTCATCTGCGAAACTCAGCACCGGCCAGCAAAGCGCACTGGCGATTAACATCCTTTTAGTTATTAACTTCATCTCTATTAGCCTCGTAATAAACATCAAAAAATAATAGTTATCTATTCTTTCCTTGCAGATGTTCCTGATGCATAGTTAATTCCAAGCTATAACTAAATAAATTTTAATCATGCTCCATATTGGTTAGCTCGATAAAAAATTAATATATTTTATTATTTAACAGATAGTTATGATTTTTATAGTTGGTTATTATCCATACTAAAAGTAATGATTAGTTACAATTTATTTATGTGATACTAATTCAAAAAATACAAACCGCACCGTATTAGCGCACTTTTGTCAGTTTGTGCACTATTTACACACTCATTATGTCTTGTTTATGACAAAAGAAAGTTTTTCAAAGAATTAACGTCTTCTTTACCGATCGAGTTATACTTTATTAAATCTAAAAACATTATTCAGAAATTGGAATTTAATAAACGTGTGCCATCCCCCCAATCAGCATTGGTTTGAAGAAAACAGCACAGCTTGCGAAATATGTGATTGGATAAATCCGGTACCACCGATGCCAACTGGGTATCGTCTGAAATGCGAACGGTGCGGGCATATTTTGTATTCACACTATCCACGATTACAACTGCAATTATGGTTAAATAGTGCAAGTGCTGTATTGATGTTTATTTTGTCTTTCTGTTTTACATTTCTGGGGTTTTCCGCAAAAGGCGCGGAACGGCATATTTCCCTAATCGAGTGTATTATTAATTTATCTGTCGAACATCATCCCCTACTTGGCATTATCGTTACACTACCTTTAATTGTGTTTCCAATTCTGTATTTATGTTTCGTTTTGATCCTGCTAATAATGATGAGAACAGAACTGAAACTACCACTCAGGTTATATGGAATCGTTCATTTACTGGTAAGTATGAAACCCTGGTTAATGGTCGATGTTTTTTTACTGGGTGTGCTGGTAGCAATTATCAAACTCAAAAGTCTGGCTCAAATTGAATTAGGCTATTCCTTCTGGGCTTTCTGCTGTTTTGCCATTTTACTGATACGTGTTGTTTCTCTGGTAGATAAACGCTGGTTCTGGAATCAATTACGCGGGAAAAGTCAGCAAATACCCCACATCCCAGGCACAGCCCGTTCACAAAATTTGATCGGTTGCCCCTTTTGCGGCTCATTACTTCACAAAGATGAAGCCGTATGCTCCAGATGTCATCACATCGTCTATAGTCGCAAGCACAGCAGTTTATCAAAAACCTGTGCTCTGCTGTGTGCGGCAAGCATTTTATATATTCCAGCCAATATGTACCCGATTATGATCACTACTTTTCTGGGACAGGCAGAACCATCAACGATTGTGGGTGGCATCATGGTACTTTGGGGAATGCATTCCTATCCGGTTGCTCTCATTATACTGGCTGCCAGTATTGTAGTTCCACTGGCTAAAATTATGGCTCTGCTATGGTTATGCTGGAATACCAGGTTCAATACCAATATAACGGCGGAACAAAAACACAAGGTCTACCATATAACAGAATTCGTCGGAAAATGGTCAATGGTCGATGTGTTTGTTGTCGCCATACTTGCTGCTTTGGTCCAGCTGGGTACCTTAATGAATATTATCCCAGGGCAAGCGGCTTTATCTTTTTCATTTGTAGTCATTCTCACCATGCTAGCTGCGTTTAGCTTTGACCCTCGCCTTATATGGGACGATCAGGAGAACAATGATGCCCCAGAACACTAATTTAGAGTCCACCAAAAAATTTCATTTTAATACCATTTGGTTCGTTCCCCTAATCGCACTCATCGTTGCCTCATGGATGTTGTATTCTAACTGGTCTGCACAAGGCATTCAGATCACGATTGTCGCTCATGATGCCGATGGCCTTGAAGCCGGTAAGACAAAAATCAAAACACGCAATGTTGATTTAGGTGAAGTCACCTCGATAAAACTAAGTGATGACTACAAAAATACCATTATCACGGTTCAAATGAAAAAAGGGACGGCAAAGCTCCTGACTAAAAATACAAAATTTTGGGTTGAAAAGCCACGAGTCGGTAGAGAAGGCATTAGCGGTCTCGGTACGATCATGTCTGGCGCATATATAAATATGCAACCAAGCCAGGAAGGTGAAAAACAAGACACGTTTACCATGCTGACTCAACCACCATTATCAACATCTGATGACCATGGTATTCGCATCCGACTTTATTCTGAAAACAACTCCAAACTTGAAGTCGGTGCTCCTGTCCATTTCCGGGGATATGAAGTTGGTTATATTGAAAGTGTCAATTTTGATATAAAAAAAGGAGCAATACTCTATCGGCTCTTCATCAAAGCTCCCTATGACTCTCTCGTTAACAATACTGTTCAATTCTGGATGACTCCAGGATTAGCGGTTAAAGGATCGGCGAAAGGGTTAGAAGTTAAAATGGATTCTTTAGAAACCTTTGTTTCTGGTGGTATAAGCTTTGGAGCCATTAACACTGACCTTGTTCCTCAACCGGTAAAAGATCTCACTGAATTTCAGTTATTCAGCACCAGAGAACAAGCAGTTAACCACCGCTATGACCAACATATAAGTTTCATTGTTATGCTCAAAGGCAATATGTCAGGACTCGAACCTGGAGCTGCGGTTGAATTTAATGGTCTCCGCATCGGCACCGTTACAGAGGTTCCATATAATGGTATGACTTTAGATTCCTTATCCGTCCAACAGGCACCGCAAGTTCCGGTTCTTATCAATATCGAACCACAGCGGTTTAGTAATCAATTTAAAAATGCCAAGTTGACGTTAGATCAGTGGAAAGAAAAATGTATTGAAGGTTTTAACGCCGGAATGAGAGCAACACTATCAACCAGTAATTTACTAACAGGTTCAAAAATTGTGTCCGTCGCATTTACCGCACCGGATCCTGAGTATTCACTGCAGTATTATGATCAATATCCGGTATTTCCGACTACTAATGACAGCCTGGCCTCAATGCAAAATAAAGTAGAAACTCTGCTCGATACCTTATCCAAACTACCATTGGATAAATCCGTTGCGGAACTGAATAACACCTTAACTTCCGCCACAAATGCCATAGATTCCATTAACAGTATTGGTAAAAAAGTGGATGCACTTTTAGCCCAGAAAGCAACTCAGTCCCTTCCCCAAGAGTTAGCAAACTCACTGAATGCTCTGAATAATACCTTGCAACACTATCAGGCACAGGGAGAAATCGGGCAGAATTTAAATCAGACACTTAAAATACTCAAACAGGATCTCGAAGATTTACAGCCATTGATCAATCAGTTAAAACAAAAACCAAACGCATTGATATTCGGAACATCAACAAAGCAAGATCAGCAACCACAAGCAGCTCAGAAGTAGGACACAAGATATGATGAATATTAAAAATTTAATAACGCTACTGGTACTGGCTTTAAGTGGATTATTAACGGCCTGTTCATCAACCAATCAAACACAGGTTAACCAGTATCTACTGCCATACCCAGCAACGGTTAGCTCATCTGAAACGCCAGCGATTAAAAATGAAGTTTACCGATTAAAATCGATTACCGTTCCTGACTATTTACAGAAACAAAATATTATTCTGGTTGATAATAATGGTCAGGTTTATCAGGCAGCCAATCACTTATGGGCAGAATCAATCGAAAATCAGCTTGAACAAATGACATTGACTTATCTGGCGTCCCGCCTGCCGGATATCCAGTGGATTGCCCCATCTCAATATCAGATTTCAGCTCCATACCTAACCGTTAATTTGGAAAAATTCTATGCCAGTCAAGTTGGTGTAGTATCCGTTTCCGGATACTGGACATTATGGTCACAAGATAACAATTTACTGATCCAAAAACGCTTTAACTACTCTGAGAAAATGCCAAAGGATGGTTATCTATCGATGACGGAAATACTTTCAAACATTTGGTTTAAGTCAGTTATCGAAGAACTTATTTCGACCACGTTTCCAGTACAACCTGAATGATAATGGGCACCCTCATCACACTTAGTTGAGGAAATTGACATATTCATTAAGAACAATTGCCATAACCAAATACAGCACGATAACCTAGATAATTGATAACCATAGAGACTCCAATAGACATCGCCTGAGCGATATAAACGAAAATATCTAATATATCGACAAACACATAGACAGCACCGGCACTACAAGAAATTGATACGAGATTCACAATACAAAAAGGAATAAATCGTTCTTTTCCTGCCGTACTCCTGAAGACAAAACGACGATTAAGCAGGAAGCTGACTATCATGGCAAAAAAAGACGATAAGACAGAAGCAACTAAGTAATACTTTAATAAATAAAGCAAAATAACAAAAGTCAGATAAGCAATAACAGTGTTAATCACCCCAACCACACTAAAGCGTAATTTCTGAAGTAATTCATCACTGAGTGAATAGTTAAGCAGCTTTACTTTGTTGTTCTGCACTTTGATTCCCTTTCTTTCTTCACAATATAGCGGTCGCCCCTTGGGCTCATTATAAATTTTAGCAATATATTCCCCGAGAATCCCTATCAAAATTAGCCGCCCATAACCAATAAACAACAGAGCCCGCCCAATGATCAGTCACTAACCGGATATATATCGAATATATCAACGTTATTTCATAGTAATTTTGTCGAAAAAATATGCTAACTCTCTATTATTCAACGAATAAAATAACGTAAATTCCACCTTTGATAATGATCAATTTTTAGCCATAATCACTTAGCTTATTGCAGCGTAGGATCTACACTTATAGTGGTAGGTTGGAAGTGATGAACAGGAGGGTAATATTATGAGGAACTTAATACCAAGAGACTCATGGTCTGACTTCTATCGCTTGTTTGACCATGCGTTCCCTACAATCCGCTCTGGCTTTGAACATGAATCCTTTTCTCCGCGTGTTGACGTGGTAGAAAAAGAAACCGCGTTTGAAATTATCGCGGATTTACCGGGAGTTTCAAAAGAAGACATATCCGTCACCTGTAATAATGGTGTTTTAACTATTGAAGCGCACACTTCAAAAGAAATAGAAACAAAAGAAGAAGATAAGTTTATCCACCAGGAACGGTTCCAGGGCAAAATGGTCCGGAGTTTCACTTTAAGTGATAACATTGATCAAAAAGAAATTTATGCAGAATTCCAGGACGGCGTTCTTGAAGTTGTTGTTCCGAAACTGGAAAACAAGCCTGAAACCACAACTAAAATTGATATCAATTAATGTTCATGGGGAAGGTAATCTAAAACTTACCTTCCCCATTTCTCACCTATATCCATTGTACAAAAATTAACCATCGAAATGATAATTTCAAAATTAGTTTATTTGTTTCTTGCATGATACTGATTTATCACAATTTCATAATTAATGTGATATTAAATCCATTTTTACTCTAGTAGTCCCATATTAAATTGATTATAATTTAGCCGAATAAAACATTCATTCGATATAAGAAGAACCTCTTTCAGAGGAAAATAACAACGATGTGTCTGGCTAACGGTAATGGCTGTAATCATTTATTTATCGTTAGGAGTTGTACTCATGTCAAAAATGGGCGAAAAATCTGCTCAAGCTGCAGTGCGCGAAAGTTTAAGTCAACTTCACGCAAATATGCTGAAAGCATCAGAAAAATTACGTAATGCTAGTTCAAGTTATAAACAAGCAGCGGATAAAATTCTGAATTCTCACTAATAGTGATACAGAGGAAACAAGCTAGTATCTTTCGTTACTGGCTTGTTTTTTTATATCATTCTTTTATTCTCTCCTTGCTTAAAATTCCTTGTTCAATAACTAGTTAACTTAATTATCAAATCTTATTTTTCACACTCCCCGTCCGATTACTTGCATAAGGCAGTTACTATCAATACATATTAGTGGTACGATTCTTTTATCCGTCACATACTCCAGGGAAGGAAAATGGAATCTGTACTAACTGATAGTGAAGCGAATCAACTCCTTAGTGATGATGCACCATATGGCGATCTGACAACATCATTACTTGTTGATCAAGATAATCTCAACATGCATTTTTATGCCCGCGAAGAAATGATTGTCAGTGGCGTAGAAGAAGCTGTTCAGATGATGCGATTAAAAGGCGTCACTGTAGAAACATTCTGTCAGTCCGGAGACAAGTTAAACCAGAATGATCTTATTCTTACGGCTCGGGGACACTCGTCAAAACTTTTTGTTGTCTGGAAAGCAACCCAAATTTTAATGGAATGGATGAGTGGTGTTGCAAGTGCATCGGGTAACATGGTTGAATCGGCCAAAGGAGTCCCTGTCGCCTGTACCCGTAAGCAAACACCCTTCACAAAATCTTTGTCAATCAAAGCGGTTCGTTCCGGTGGCGCAGTGATGCATCGTTTAGGGCTATCGGAATCTATTCTTGTTTTTGCCGAACACAGACAATTTATGAACAAGTCACCCAAAGAAATGTTAACGCATTTATCTAAAGTATCCCCGGAACATAAAGTTGTGCTGGAAGTCCATTCGGTTAACGATGCAAAAACCTGGATTGAAGCGGGTGTTGATGTTCTTCAGCTCGATAAGTTTTCTGTAGAAGATGTCGCTGAGTGTAAGCTGCTTTGTCAAAACATAAACGGTTCAACACGACTTGCTATTGCCGGTGGAGTCAATCAAAACAATGTTGGGAAATATGTTGCTGCAGGTGCAGACATCATTGTGACATCCGCCCCTTACTACGCTAAACCGAAAGACATTAAAGTCATCTTTGAGGAGTGATTTTTGATGGATGTTGAATATGATGGGTATTCACTTCTATAGAAGACGAATGGCCATCACATTCAATGGCAGTCCATTCCCGGAAAACTGCCATTGATAACTTAATTTTTTACTTTGGGCACCACTATAAATTTCGTTTAATCTCTTCAAGTTCTTTTTGAGAAATCTCACCCCTTGCATAACGTTTTTTTGCTATGTCCAAAGGGGATTCTTTTTCTACCGAGTGTGTAACTTTGGAGGAGAAAACTGCCCAAATGATCAAGCCAATAATAGCGATCAAAAACAACATCATTGAGAAATGTCCTATTCCGAAGCCCATGTTATAGAATTCATGCATACCAACCTCCCCCTATTATTCTGAGTCCCGTTTGTCATCATTACCAAAACGGTCTCCATCATGATTCTTACTCTTATTACTTTCCTTAACTTAATTACAGCAAACTCAAGCAATGAATGTGTGTCACAAATCTTTTTGTTTATTACAATTGATGACAACGATTCAGAGTGACACACTTTGTCACATATGCCCTGACAGACGTGTTATATCAGATACTAGGATGCCAGAACCAATGTGATCGATTCGGTTAAGTTATTTTCCTAAAATTATTTGAATAAGTACTCTGTCATTCTAATTATCACCAATCAGTTTTTTTAGTTTTAATTTTCAGATGATTACATGACAAAAATGTCATTTTTCAGACCATTAATAGTCAGACAGGCTAAGGTATATTTTCGTTCATAGACTAAATCTGAGAAGGAAAATTAAATGAAAACTATGAACCTACTTATTCTTACCAGTGCTATTGCGCTTTCTAGCTCCGCTGTATTTGCGCATCCATTGATTTCTAGCAATAACTACATAAGTAAAGTTGAAGCAAGAACGGTTTTGACTACGCCTGAACCCTCTAAGCAGGACGCTTATAATGCGGGTTTAACGGAGCTTAATAACCTGAAAAGTATGTCGGAGAGAGAGCTGGATTCTACACTACATGTCTGGGCCTATAACTCAGGTAATTCTAATACTCATCTGGGAAAACAAAGTTACGTGACGGTTCAGGAAAGAATGAATCAAGAAGGAAAAATGGAGTATGTAGGATTGGTCAATGTCAAAGTGCATTATCAACTTAGAGATAGTAACCATTAATCTATCAATAAATACCAGAGAGGTTTTTTTAATCAATGTTCTTGACCTGTGTGTTACACATACGTTCTAGAATTAAATTGAAGACTGAGTTGAGTTCACACTAAGAGAGGAACCTACTATGAGTTGCTGTAATCAAGCGCCGAATGGCGGAAGTAATGATCCTAAATTACTTTTTAAAGTGATATCCGTATTTGCAGTTATTGTCTTATTGTTGGTTTTATTATTTGGATAATCAGGCAGTAAATTAATGGGTAGCTCTTAATATTGGTGCCATGTGGAGTATAAAAATGCTTGATGACAATAATGTCATCAAGTTGGCCCCCTTTCTGACAGTAACAGTAGGCTAAGATACTTAGTAATTAATAAACAATCAATTGGGAGCCTGATATGAATACAAACAACAAAAAATCTCGTCATTCCGGACATGGTAATCATAAAGGACATAGCTGGATGATGCTGCTTTGTCTGTTACTGATGGTTGGCCTACCACTACTCATCTTATCATCAACTGACAGTCCGTTTAATGTTTCGCTGCTTGGTTCTGCGTTGTTACCACTCATTTTATGCTTGGTTATGCACGGAGTAATGATGAAATATATGATGACTAACAGTAAAACCGAATCAGGCAAGAGTGAAGAAAGTCAATTGGTGGGGAATGAATCTAAAAAACTGGATCACAAAGCTCATGGTGGTGACAGTTTTAACGCCTGATTCTGGTTGAACCGTATCCTAAATTAGAGAGTAATCTTATGAAAAATGTATTTACAGTCCTAATTGTTAGTAGCTTATTATCTGCTCCTATTTTTGCCTATGAACTGAATGGTGATGAAATGATTCCTTCTCATAACCATAATACTAATTCAGTTGCATCTGACAATTCGAATATGGATATGATGAACATGAATGAGCATAAACAGATGATGCAACAAATGCAAAACATGATGGCTCAGATGCATAAAAATATGTCTGCCGAAAATTGCGAAAAAATGATGGAAGAAATAAAGAAAGAGGATAGTTAATTCTTTTTTAGAGTTCCAGAATTTATTTATCATAATGTCGAAAGAAAAGCTTGGAATATTTTCAAGCTTTTTTGTTTTTATATGAAAATTATTTTTCTGGGCTTGGAATTAACTATTTCTATTATGGAATAATGAATATGACAAAAATGTCATATTCAGGATAGTAAGATGTCAGAATAGGGTTGCTATCATAAAGTCAATTTCACATACTATTGATTATATGAGGGAAATCTTATGAAATTATGTAAAGCCGCTATCGTTACATCGACCTTATCTTTTGTTTGTATTAGTGCTTTCGCTGGGCAATATGTCACTACCGGAGGAAATGTAGCAGAAAGGTTAGGCTCAAAAACCTTTGACACGGCAACGGTCCAGTCAAAACAGGAAGCCTATCAACTTGGGCTAGAACAACTTCATCAACTGGACACAAGTTCACCTGAAGAGTTAAGTAAAGAACTAAGTCTGATTGCCGGAAATACAGTGCCAAACCAAGTTCATTTAAATAAGGATGGTTATGTCACGGTAGAGGAATTTATGAATTCAAACGGTGATATTGCATATAAAGGACACGTAGCTGTGACGTATCATTTTGCTCAAAGAGAATCATCAAATAACTAATAGTCTTTACCCTAATGGTTCATTGAGAGCGATTAGGGTAATATTGTGATTCTTAATAGGAGTGGTATCAAAGTTGTGAAGCTGTTAATTATAGAAGATGAAATAAAAACCGGTAGCTATTTAAAAAAGGGATTCACTGAATCCGGATATGTTGTTGATCTCTCATTAGATGGGGTTGACGGATTGTATCAGGCTACAACTAATCATTATGATCTTATTATCCTCGATATAATTGCTGCCTATGCTTAATGGTTGGCAGGTTCTGCAAACAATGAGAAGCAGTCAAATTAATACTCCGATTATTATACTTTCTGCGAAAGATCAGGTTGAAGATCGTGTTAAAGGACTGGAATTAGGCGCAGATGATTACGTAGTAAAGCCATTTGCGTTTTGTTGAGCTACTTGCCAGAGTTAAAAATGCGTTAAGACATCATAGTGGGCAGATTGAATCCGATACTACGTTAACTGTCGCTGATTTATCTCTAGACTTGTTAAAAAGAACCGTTCGTCGAAGTGGTGATCTCATTCCTTTGACTGCGAAAGAATTTACGTTACTTGAATTATTAATCAAAAAAAGGTGGAGAGGTTTTATCGCGTTCATTTATTGCTTCAATGGTATGGGATATGAATTTTGACAGTGATACCAATGTTATTGATGTGGCAATAAAAAGACTTCGTGGAAAAATTGATAAACCATACCAGATAAAGTTAATTCATACGGTCAGAGGTATGGGTTATAAGCTTGATGATGTAGCAGAATAATGAAAATTATAAACAAAAACTCAATTGCAAACAGGTTAATCGGAATGTATTTCGCTACTTCGTTTATTGTCTTAGCATTATTTTCCCTTCTTGTTGTGTACTCTGTGAAGCATCATTTTTACCAACAAGACTACCAACTTCTGCATAATAAAGTTTTTAACTATCTCTTCTGAATTACGTAATCAAAATAATAATGACGTTTCGTTACCTATTGCTGATACTGCATATTTTTGGGTATTGGATAAAGATGGGAAAACCGTTATTACAAATACAGAACAGACTTTTCCCGTAAACGCTATAAAGAAGAACGCTTATGAATGGATTGCCAACGGCCAACAGTATCGTGGTTTTCAGTTTAAATTAAATAATTCACAATATTCCTCAGTTTTTCTTGGATTAAATATTGATTACCACACTCGCTTTATTAAAAAATTTAACTTTGTTTTATTGATCTTTTTTCTGATAACAATAACGATTTCTGGAATGTACTCTATTTTTATTGTTCGGAGAGGTCTGGAGCCTTTAAAAACCTTGCAGAGATACTTGAGTCGTATCAACACATCCCGACTTGATATCAGGGTTCCGACTGAAGAGTTCCCAATAGAATTATCCCTACTCGTAGAAACTCAAAATCAAATGTTAGAACGCTTGCAGAAAGGGTTTGAAAGGCTTTAGTGAGTTTTCTTCCGATATAGCACATGAACTCAGAACACCACTGACTAATATTATGACTCAAAACCAGGTCACACTATCCACCGTCAGAACTATTGATGAGTACCAAGATGTTCTCTGCTCAAATACTGAAGAGCTTGAGCGATTAAATAAAATGATACAGGATACACTTTATTTAGCTAAGTCGGAAAACCAACTGCTCCACAGCAAAAAAGAACATCTTCATCTTAGGAAAATCATTGAACCTCTTATTGAATATTATGAAATTCTTTCAGAAGAAAAGAATGTAAGATTAGAATTGACGGGAGATAGCATTCAATTTGGAGATAAGCATATGTTGCAGCGTGCTGTCGGAAATATTCTCTCGAATGCATTAAGGCATTGTGAAAATGATTCCGTTATATCTGTATATATTTCCAGCGATAATATGTTTAATACAATAAAAATTACAAATACGGGTGATGAAATACCCCAAAATGCAATACCTTATTTATTTGATCGTTTTTATAGAGCAGACAAATCCAGAAAGCATGTTCGTAGCGTTGGGGCCGGATTAGGACTGGCCATAGCTCAGTCGATTGTTCAGTTACATAAAGGACAAATAACAGTGTCTTCATCTGAGCATCTTACGGAATTTCAAATCGTTTTATCAAAAAATGAATAAGAATCCGACCACTGGAAAAGTATGGTCGGAATTGATTATTGGGACTAGATTGCAGTGAAACAATCAGGTCAAATCTGAACGTTATTTTTGGCTGTCCAGAAATGCTTTAGTTGCGTCCAACTGGCTCCATAAATTCCCCAATAAACTGGTTTTATTGAATAATATGAACAAGGGTAATATGGGAACTAATGCAACGAGTTCAGATAAAGTACCCGGTGATTATTAGTCCGCTTATGACAGTCGCCCCCCACTATGATCATAATGATTGCGTTCGGCGTCACACGCGAAGCTCTGCATGTGCGAGAGAATACTAAGCCGAGCGCCAGAAAGACAATGAGGTCCAATAACCCCATGGGTTACCCAATGGTGACCGGTCCATCGCAGTCATCAAGTTGTGGACGGCTTCGCTGCTTTCCTTTGAGCACAACCAATAGCGCGCTCAATATACTTGTAATGGCATAGGAAATACCAAATCCAGTGGTAGCAGCACCAGGAGCTTCAGACTGATGTTTGGTAGTTTGGTTAACAGACATTTTCTTATCCCCTTATAAATAATTTGCAAGCAGAGAGACTTTAACGCCCATACTAATAATCGCTCCCGCTCCCTCCATTGCGAGGGATAAAATAATTATCAGAGCGGAAATCCACAGGACTAACTTTTGCTTAGGTAATGGCTTGACGATGCCATTCCATGCGGCAACAGGAAGATAAGTTGAGAGCAACAAAAGCATAAGGAACACATGCTCTTTTGTTTCCATAAAGAAAGAGTGAGAGAAAGGCCACGGCCCCTCTTTGATAATGGCTTTATCACCTCCATAGAAGACCACATACCAGTAACCACCAATTATGTAGGTTAACCACATAAAGACCGCCACCAGGACACTTGCACTTCTGATTCGGCCGTAGTTAATATCGTTAGCATTCAGAGTTTCTACAAACACCCATACCGCAGCGACGAGTGCAAGAACCCCAAATGCAGGATGAAGCATTAATATAAATTCTTTGGACATAACATACCCCTTAATAAGCATCCCCAAAGTTTGTATTAAGCTTAGGACTGGATATTAAAGTAGGCAATATTGATAACAAACATTTTATATACTTCTGAATTTAGTGCTCTAAAACAAACGTTGTTATATCTAAATCTGCCAGAAAGTTCTTGGACAAATTAGCTACTTACCGCCGTCATGCAGAAATAAAAAAAGGGGGCAACTCGCACATTGCCCCCAAACACACAACCAGAGATGACCTCTGATGACATATCGAAAAATTAATCATTATCCGGTGTGAATAATCCTTTCTTCATATAAAACTTAACCCAAAGAGCACTAATAATAGCGACAGCTAATAAGATACCCCCGGTAATACTGTAAACCAGTGATGTCATTTCAGGTGATGGTGAATTGTGTAGTGCTACATACCCCATCGCAATAATCCCAATAACTTGTGGAACAGGATAAAAAGGTGTTTTGTATGGACGTTTTTCACGAGGTAAGCGCATACGTAGAACGATCACATCAATATGAGCGACCATATAAGCCAATAACCAACTTGTTGTTGCTGCAATAACCAAAACAATTAATGAATCGACACTCACTAACAGATACGGAATAGTGGTACAACCAGCAATTGCAACAATGCCGAACCATGGCACTTTATAACGGTTTTCTGCTTTAAATATCGGGAATACCTGTTTTTCAACTGCCATACCATGTAGCATTTTTGGAACAGAAGCCAGAATTGTATTCACCGTGCTACAAGTGGCCGCTAGTGCCATCACCGTAGCAATCACCAAACCACTTTTACCAAATACCGCTTTAATATAATCAAGATATGGAATGGGGGAACCAAGTAACGTATCGACATTCAGATACAGACTTGCACCATAGGCAAATGCAAGGAAAATCAGAAAGATCATCAACAGAGAGAAATGCATTGCCCGGGGAATATTCTTCATCGGTTCTTTTACGTCGTTGATCATCGGACAAATAAACTCAACCCCGACCATCAGCCACATAGCTAAAGCAATTAAACCAACAAAGCTACCGTCAAGAACACCGCCAAAACTCCAGTCAACCGTATTTCCGGTAAGAACAGGATGTGGTTCACCCGCTCCGGTTATCGCACATAAACCAACAATGATCAGTGCAGCGACTAAAATGAATGCCAAAAGATTCTGCACACGAGCAAAAACGTCAGTACCGATTAAATTAGTTACCGTCAGCATAGCTAAAATAATGAGAGGGACCACTTTGTCAGGGAGAACTCCCGGTAACATTTCATTTAACATAGCGTCAACCAGAAACATTTCAACCGGCAGAGCCAACACAGCAACAACAACATATCCGGCAAAAACAGATACGATTGCCGGGAAATGACCTATCGCTTTTTGAGTGTATGTGGCTAATGTTCCCTCCTGAGGAAACATCAATGATAACTCGGCAAAACTCATCGCATTAAACTGAGCCAGAATGAAAGCTGCGATCATGGCAGCAACAAATGACATACCACCAATGCCAATACCCTGAGTTGCAGAGATCATAGCGCCCTGAACAATAACCAGCCCGATACAGATCCCCATCATTGTAGGAAGACCCATTTTCGATTTTTCAGTTTTAGCTGCAAATCCATCAGCAGCATCAAACTTGCGAGTTTGTACTAATTCGCTCATTTTCACATTCCTTATGTTAAAGGGGACAACAACTCTTTATTGATAAGATGTTACCTGCCCCCATCTGTAGAGGAGGGATTAACTCAAAGCAGGTTCATCCCAAAGGTTCAGTTTTACCCCGATTCCTTTTTCCAGAGCATTACGATACAATTTTGTTCCCCATGCCACGTCTTCTACAGGCATACCACCCACCGACATAATGATGATTTCATCATCACTCTTACGCCCCGGAGTAGCACCAGAAGCAATTGCACCGATATCTTCAAGATCATCCAGCGTTAGTTTTCCTTCTTCAATCATGTCCATGAATCTCACACCAATAATAGGAATATAGTTGTGAGCTGGTTTTGGCACTTCTTCGAACCAAGCCTGATAAAGACCTGTGTTATCTAATACCTTGCGGACATCCGGTTGTTCCATACCATCATCAAGACGGCAGTAAGCAGGCATTGCCAGAAACGCACCTGGCTTCACCCATTCACGTTTCACTTCGGGATACGTTGACGGATCACCAGTCTCACCAGAGTTACAGTAAGTCACGATATCTGAACCTCTTACAACATCTTCGATGGTATCGACCAATTCAACGTTCGTTACCTGTGGATACGTCGCTGCAATCCAGGTCATAAAACTATCGATACTTTTCTTGCCACGGCCTTTGATTTTTACTGTATCGATTTCAGGACATTCAGAAATAAATGCCGCAACAGCTGTTTTCCCCATGACACCAGGGCCGAGCAAACCAATTACTTTTGAATCTTTGCGGGCTAAATGGCGAGCACCCACACCAGGTACGGCACCAGTACGATAAGCAGATAGCAGGTTAGCCGACATATAAGCCAGAGGAGCCCCTGTATCAATATCGTTCAAAATAAACATCAGAATAGAACGAGGCAGGCCTTTTTCACGGTTAGCTATATTTGAACCATACCATTTCACACCGCACGTCTGAAAATCACCGCCTAAATAGGCAGGCATAGCCATTAAGCGTCGGTCAGCTGTGGGTTTTGGCATAGTTGGAAATGGAGATTCTTCAGGGAAAGTCACCATAGCGCCGTGAGAATCACTGTTTTCACCGGCCATACGATAATCACCTGAATACAATAGCTTAAACATTTCTTCCATTGCATCAACACACTTAGGCATATCGGTTACACCCGCTTTGATCATGTCCTGCTCTGAAAGATAAATAAAATCAATTTTGGTACTGTCTGTCATATATCCACCTATATCCGTATAGTTTACTTCTATTCTAAACAATTAATCTGATTACATTTATGAAACATTAATGCAACATTACAAGACGATAATATGGCGCTTTTTTTCGTAGGTATTGTATTTTTGCGACATAACTTTAAGCTGAAAATTAGGTTTATCGGGCTTGAGCAGCAAACCGTTCATATCCAAGTTCACTGATATCAATGGAAGGTGTTTCATCGCAAGCCAGTTCTGCCAGAACAGTACCCACCGAAGGTGAGATACCAAAACCATGTCCAGAGAGTCCACAGCCAAGAATTAACCCCGGAACACCCTCTACCTTACTGAGAACAGGAACCTTATCCTCACACCAATCAATAATGCCAACCCAGCTACGCACCACCTTCGCATGTTTTAAAGCAGGAAGATAACCAAGGATTCCCTGGCATGTCGCGGAAGTTGCTTCTATTGGGGTATGATCTGAAGTAGAGCTGACAAGTTCCGAATTCAGAGGGGATCCACCACCGAAAATAAAGGAACCGTGGGTTGTCTGATGACCGTAAAAATCGGCCATGGCTGTGCCCAGCATCTGATAAAACATGGGGGGCTGAGCGTCAGTGATCAGAGTATCCAGGGCAACCGGCTTCATAGGCACATCAACACCAACGCTCTGAGAGATGCGTCGACTTGCAAGACCGGCTGCCAAAACTATTCTGTCCGCTTCAAACTCTCCGTCCGCAGTTATAACTTTGCGAACTTTACCACCAACCATTTTCAACGAAAGTACATGCTGCTCAGTCAAAAATTGAACCCCAAGCTGGCGAGCACTGTTTTGAAACGCCAGTGTGGTCTTCAGTGGGTTAGCGTGACCGTCTGTTGGGCACCAGCTCGCCCCAATCACTTCATCAGACAGGTGTGGACAGATTTCTCTGACCTCTTCACCATTGATCATCTTTACATCAAGGCCCTGACCTACGGCAGTTGCAGTCAACCCTTTAAGAATATTGATATGATCATCGGTTTTTCCAAGACGTAGGTTTCCGTGTTGATAGTATTCCACATCTGTTCCCAGCTCTTCAGAGAGATATGGCCAGAGATTTTTTACACCATACATTGCCAGTGGAAGTTCGCGTTTGTCACGACCTGACTGACGCACTCCCCCGCCGTTACGGCCGGAACCTCCATAACCAATCACCTGACTCTTTTCAAGAACGATGACTGATTTTCCTTTTTTAGCCAGATAATAGGCAGTCGCACAACCTATGATTCCGCCACCGATAATAACTACATCCGCACTTGCTTTCATTGTGTTTCCCTTCTGCGTTACCGGAGCCATTATTCCTGCTCCCGCCTGACATCCTCAGTCTTTAGTGACAAACTTCATATTGGCGTACTGTTCAATACTCAACGGCTTGAGTGGTGTTCTGATTCTTAACATACCGACTTCAGCAATATCGAGTGAACAGCTGTCAGCTATCATTTCGGTGATCGTTGCAGAACACATACGTGCCTGACATGGCCCCATCCCCGCTCTCGTTTTGCCTTTGATCTGAGCCGGATGACGAGCCCCCTGAGCGATAGCTTCACGAATCTGCCCAGCGGTGATTTCTTCACAGCGACAAACCAAGACCTCGTCGTCGACGGGATTTAGTGTCTGACGATTTGGCGGGAAAACATGATCCAGAAAAGGACGAATTGCTCTTTCTTTATTAAGATTTTTCCTGTGTTTTTCAGCCAGCCGGTCACGTTCATCTTCGCTGATCTTCTGTAATTTACAGGCAATATCCATAGCCGCCAGATGACCGGTCGCTGCCGCGATTGGACCGCCGCCGATACCAGAAGCATCACCCGCAATCGATACACCTTCAACACTACTCTGACCCCACTGGTCGATCTGCGGTTTCCAATATCGTTGTGGTTCATACCATTCATGCTTGCAGTTAAGCGACTGGCTCAGGCGCAGATTGGGAACCACGCCCTCATGCAGAAGTACTGATTTGGCGGAAACCTTCATCTGTTTACCGCGATAGGTAAAACTCAGACCTTCGGCGCGCTCGCTACCAAGAACACTGAGATCCCGGCAGCCAATGTAAAGAGGTACCCCCGCTTGTTTGATCTTCATTCGCATCTGCAGCCCTTTCAGAAGATAACTGCTGCGTCGCAGAGCTCCTGGCAGGAAGGGCACGGCTTTAATGTAATCTTTAAAACTGGCCGTTTCGACCATTGCCGCAATTTTGACTCCATTATCAACTAAGTGACAAGTCGCTAATAAAAGCAGCGGCCCGCTGCCTGCTATAACCACTGGTTCATCCGGAACCATGTCAGCAGATTTAAACAAAATATCGGCAGCGGCAGCCCCCATCACACCGGGTAGTGTCCAGTTCTTCATAGGCACAGGTCGCTCAACAGCACCGATGCTCAGTAACATCCTGCGTCCGCTTACCCGCTGCGTTATTCCTGCAGAAACTAAATCGACATGAAAGCCGTCAGAAATGTTCAGAACGGTGGTGCTTGGCATATAGTCAACACCCGAGGCGCGAAAATCCTCGACAAGGGACTTCCCGGCAAAATAATCCTTTCCCAGAATATGAGCGTTTTCCGGGCGACTACGCTCCATCGAGCGGTAAATCTGTCCTCCCGGCTCAGGCTGTTCATCAACGACCAGAATGTTCAGTCCAAGGTTGTCAGCCGTGACCGCAGCAGCAAGTCCGCCGGGACCGGCCCCAATAATAATAAGATCGTAGATTTTATCCATTGGCTGTCACCTTCTTTCCTATCTGACGATTGACAACCATGCCATTCTTCACCTGAATAGAACAGGCCTGCTGATTGGGAATACCATCAATCTCCATAAGGCACTCAAAGCAGACCCCCATCTGACAATATCCCGCGCGGTGTGCGCCGCTAATCGGCGAGGTGCGGTTATACCCCACTCCTGCCGCCATCACCGATGCTAAAACAGTTTCACCAGCAGGAACCAGCAACTTCTCCCCTTCAAAGGTGATGGTAACAAACTCTGTCGCAGGGCAGTTTTCATGCAATCTTTTCAACATACTTGACTCCTTGTCACTACGGATAGGTATCCGCATCTGCTGTCCTTTATTCTGCACAAACTTCGCAGTCGAGCATCGCTTCGAGTTCAATTTCAACCAACTGGCTCGGTCGATTAAGTTTTGGTGTTTCAACCATAGTGAACAGTGGACGAATTTCTTTAAAAAACTCGCTGTATGCAGCTCCAACATCTTTAGCCTGTGCCATATCTGTAACGTAAGCCTTAACTTTATATACATCTTTGGCTTCAGCACCGGCTCTTTCCAGAAGAGCAATGAATTTTGTAAAGATGAAATGTGCCTGCTCGTAAGCTGTGGTGCCTGAGACAGAGCCATCCGGCAGTACAGCAGTAGTACCACCGATATGGATTTGGTTGCCAACCTTAACCATACGCGAATAACCGGCTAATTCTTCAAGAGGCGCTCCTGATGAATAATTGATGCGTTGCATAATATTTCTCCTTACTCATGCCGATAAAGCGCATACCTAAAAGTGGAATAATCTGGAACGATAGTATGGTGTGTATTTTCTCTCGTATTGTATTTTTGCGACATTAAAACAAGTTCACTTTCCACCCAATTTCTGGCATCAGGATTGCTTAGTGATGGGAAGTCAGTTGAGAAAGGAACTCTAAAATGACAGACGCATCCACCTTTCAAAAAATCGCAGGAATACATTCAAAACAGCCGTGGTTTGTTTTGCATGCCGAACACTTCTTTACGCATTTAACAACTGAAAATCCTTTAATTTCACACTATTACAGTTTTCAGTCCGGGAGAAATGACTCACCGACAATTGCGGTTCCGGATGGTTGCATTGACCTGTTATTTGACTGCGATTCGATAAAGCCAATGGCTCAGGTCTGTGGGACAACCCTTGAGGCAAGATCTATCAGCTTCAAACAGAATAATCGCTATTTTGGTATTCGCTTTGTCCCAGGGAGCTTTCCAGATTTCATTGATACGACAGCATCAGAAGTAATTGATAAGCAATGCAATATTGTCGATGTGGTAAAAAATGCAGATACACTGGTAGAACAGGTAGTGAGTGCTAAAGATTTTTCCGAACAGGTGCTTGCCGTTAAGAATTTTCTTGGCAAAAAAGTGGCCCGTAAACCAACTCAGCTAACTTCTCAGATTGTTGCTAAAATCTGCCAGCATAAAGGTAATATACAGGTAAAAGACTTAGAAAAATTTTCAGGTTATACCGCCCGCACTTTAGAAAGACAATTCAAAGCTGACATAGGTCTGACGCCTAAAGGATTCAGTCGCGCAATTCGTTGTCAATCAGCTATTTATGACATCAACCACCGTAATAATATCGGCTTTTCAGACCTTGCCTGTGATCTTGGTTTTACCGATCAATCTCACTTTCTGAGAGAGTTTAAAAAACTGGTCAGTACCACGCCTCTCGAATATCAAAATCAGATCAAACAAAAAACGTATCTGGAGCGTATTAGTTGCTATTAGCACCATATAAATCCGAATGTCTCACGCCATAAATGGTGCAATTGCACAATTTTAACGCACCAGACCGAAACTCATCTCCTGATTTTTGTCAAAAACAGAACCTGATGCTATTGCATGACATTCCATCGCGATGTCTTCCACACATGCAACGACTTTCTCATCTAATTTACCTGACTCACAGTTTTCTTTAAGAATAGAAAGAACCTGCTCCAGCTTCATACCTTTCCGATAAGGGCGATCCTGCACAAGGGCCTGAAAAATATCTGCAACCGCAATAATTCTCGCTTCCAAACTTAACTCGGTTTCTTCCGGATGGAAAGGATACCCTCGACCATTGACACCTTCATGGTGAAAAGCAGCCCATTGAGCAATATCTTCAATACCATCAATATGTCGCAAAATTTCATAAGTTTCGTAGCTATGATGGTTCATGATTGCTCGTTCAGTATTATCAAGAGGACCTTCTTTTTCCAGAATATCATCCGGAATATTTAATTTTCCTAAATCATGTAATAACCCGGCAATTTCGATCTTATCGCACTGCTCCTGAGTAAGTCCGTAAGACAGTGCAATAAACTTGGCCACGTCCGCCACCCGAACTGAATGCTGGGCTGTAAAAGAACTCTTTTGGTCAACAACGTAAGCAAGAATGAGCGAAAGTTGTCTGACCTGCTCCAGTGTTAAATCCTTCCGCTGCGATAAATGTTCGAAATCCCGTACAAAATTTGTAATATGACGATTTTCTAAGGTAATCCAAAATGATTCATTACTCTGGATATCCAGAAATGCCTGAACAAATTCAGGATTAAAATACGACCCGGAACATTTTGTTACTGAATCAATAAGTTCTTGCCTTACCAGCAGAATATCAGACTCATAGTGAGTTGCAGCCATGACATCAATTCTATCGGCTAGAAAAATCAAATTCGCCATACAGGCATCGTAATCTTTGATTTGCTTCTGCACCAACTCCTTCCAGGCAGTATGGTGGTATAGAATCGGCACAGCAAACTTAGACAAAGGCTCAAAGTCTTTAAGGAGTTGATATCCCTTATCACAATGGATATAGGCATCTTCCCAGTCAAAATTATGTACCAGATTGACATGCATATGATCAGTGGAAACACCACAGTCATGCAGCAATCCTAATTCAAACGCAAATTGAATATCAGACTGACTGAAACCCAGCTTATGAGCTAACTGATTAGCAATGTAGCCAACCCTTTTCCCGTGATTTGTATCGTTAATCCCGACTAAGGAAACGGTCGTTTCTATTGCTAATATAACCTGACGTAGATCGATATTTATATTTGTTGTATGAGTCATACATTTCCTTCCTGAAACGTAAAACGATGTAGTTAGAATAGGACAATCGAAAAATAAATGGTATTAATGAAGTAACAATACGCCCATTTACATCAACAAATTTTTATATTCCTCCCATTTAACAAAGAGTATGATACAGTGATCTTCATCACCTATTTATCTTCGTTGTTATGCCAAGCCGTTTTGATTCTTTGTTCCCGATCGGGGTTCGCTTTATGGTGTTCTCTGCTCTGGGCTTCGCCTTTATGTCCATGTTCGTTAAACTTGTAGGTTCTTATCAGATACCTTTATTTGAAATAGTAGCTGCCCGTGCACTGGTTTCTCTCATCATTAGTTATCTGGACGTAAAGCGAAAACGAATTTCCATCTGGGGTAATAATAAAAAATTGTTGTTTGCCCGCGGTGCAATAGGCACTGTCTCTCTGATGTGTGTATATTATTCAGTCACAACGCTTCCGTTGGCTGCTGCGACTATCCTGCAATATATCCATCCGGTATTCACGGCTGTTCTTGCGGTTTTGTTCTTAAAAGAACGTGTTCAGATTCCGACCATAATTTGCATCGTATTTTGTTTACTGGGCTTAAGTGTGATGGTCTTACCCGGGATTGAACAAGATGTTTCTTACCACTTACCGATTTTTAGTGTCTGCATGGCTATATTAGGTGCCTTTGGTAGTGCAAATGCCTATGTTATCGTCAGAAAACTAAGTAATTCTGAAGATAGTTCAGTCATCATCTTTTATTTCCCGTTAGTCGCACTACCAGTATCTGCATTGCTTATCGGTGATGATTTCATCATGCCGGATTTATATTTAACCTTATTAATGGTTTTAATCGGAGTATGTACTCAGATAGGTCAGTATGGTTTAACCAAAGCAATGCAAACAGAAACTGCAGGAAAGGCATCTGCTTATTCCTACATTCAGGTAGTTTTTTCCGGATTAATTGGTGTTTGGGTCTTTAATGAAATTCCATCAATCTGGACCTTTTCAGGCGGAGCTTTGATTATCTCTGGCGCACTTATTAACGTTTTTGGCAAAAAAACGAGTTAGAGTTTATTTAATGGGAAAGGAATTCCCATATACAAAATTTAAATAGAAAGGAGTCACTTTGTTTCTCGGTATCGTATTTTGTTTGTTAGCGTCAATTATCTTCGCAACACTCTGTTATTACACAGCCTATCTCACACCATTAAATAGCTATGGTGTTTTTGGCTGGAGAATTCTAGGCACGGTAATCTTATTAAGTCTGCTGGTTACACTGCTACGCGACTGGCGAAATTTACATCTCAAATTTATCGATCTTATTACAAAGCCTTCGAATATCATTGTGTTATGTGTTTGTGCCTGCTTAGTTTCATTTCAAATTTTTGCTTTTGCCTGGGCTCCTTTACACCAGAGTAGTGAAGCTCTGGCTATGGGCTATTTTCTGCTTCCGCTGATGATGGTGTTATGTGGTCGTTTGATATTCAATGATAAACTGTCACGTTTACAAACTCTCGCTGTAGCATTTGCTGCCATAGGCGTCAGTATCAAACTGATCATCTATGGAAACCTATCCTGGATATCTTTACTGGTTATGATTGGCTATCCGCCTTATTTCATTCTTAAACGCAAACTACAGCTAAATGCCATTCATAGCATGTTGCTTGAGCATTTGGTTATGGCGCCATTTGCCCTCTATTTTCTGCATTGGCATAACTGGACTCCGGATTTTTTTAATGCTCATGAACCCTATGCATGGCCAATTCTGGTTGGCCTGGGCATACTCGGAGGTTCAGGTTTACTTTTTTATATTGCTGGCAGCCGGTTACTACCTTTATCTTTATTTGGATTGCTAGGATACTTAGAACCCCTGTTACTGTTTTTGGTCTCTTTAATTCTGCCGGGAAGCGTCTTTTCACCGATTGACTTCCTCATATACATTCCTATCTGGCTGGCAATTATCTGTCTGATTATCAATGGTTGGAGACATTATCGGTATGCAGAAAAAGTGGTTAATGTGGTTTCATAGCAATATCTTATAAATTGATATGAAACCACTCTTATTGAAATTAAATTTTTAAAAATTAATTTTCATCAATTAAAAGAAAGTCACTAACTAAAGCCGTATAATTACCTTTGTTACCTTCATCTACTTGTTTCACAGTACCGGCTAAATGATGGTGATCAGCCCAACGGTCCGGATGACGTATCAAGCTCCATAACCTATCTAAAAAGAGCTCATTTTCTTGATCTGAAGTTAAATCGACCCGTATCGCTTTAGTCTTATTGCTGCCATAACATAATGCTCCAAGTCCGACAAACTCATTATCAGCCTGTGAAGGCATCAACTCTAATAATTTTCTGGTTTCACTCGGTAAAAATGGTAATTTTTCTATTCCTTCGAGAATATTTGCAATACTACTATCAATTAGGCGTGGTGGGAGATGTGGGACTAAATCATCACCAAATTCAATCCTATGAATTGGTAATATTTTTGGGAGTGTATTACAGAAATCAATATCTCCGGCACGAGGAGCTGCAAAAGTATAAGTTCCTGAAACAAAGAAATCTCCAGCTAATAATGCTCGGGTTGCCAACGCAGCTAAAGCCCCTCCCTGGGAATGACCAGTAATAAATACAGGTTTTGTTCGGCCATCATTTTCTTCTAATGTTTTGACTACCTTTTCTTGAATTGCCTGTAATTCTGATAGAAAACCCCGATGAACTTTCCCTCCCAAATCTGTTTTGTCTATTCCTGAAGAAATTTTTCCACCTAATTGCGCATCTGAAAGAGAAAAGTTAACAGGAACAGTGTCCAGATTTTTTATCCAATCCAGTATGGATTCACCAAATTCATCTTTAAACTCTGTTTTTGTCCCCATATATGAGACTATATTTTTATCTGGTAAAACTGCTATGCAAGCAACCGATGTTTTTGAACCATTTAACCTTATTAATTTATCTTTTGTTATTCCACTAACTTTATTAATATATTTAAATGCATCTTCGCCATCATTCTTATTATCTTTATCATCGAAATCACTCGCATAACAATAACGACAAACTTCCAATAACAACCTTGATAACTCACGATCGAAACTCATCATTTTATTATTCCTTAGAAAAGTCATGCTTCATTCACAGATAATATTTTGCCATTAGACGCAGCTATTCGAATTTGCCCATCAACAGATAAGCCTGTATCAGGCCATCTTGCGGTTAATAATCGATTCTTAGAAATTCGGGTTATCGTGACAGCATTGGACTGATTTCCGCCCAATACCTGATAGGCTTCATCATCTTCAGCCCAATAAAAACCAACATGACCTTTCCAGCCATCAGCACTTCCCCGCCAAAACACCATGACAGCCCCGACTCTCGGGCTTATATCATGACCAAATTTAGCCCACTGTCGCGCACCAAGCGGATTACCCGGTAATATTTCTTCAGGAAGTTGAGAACCTATGCAATGAGCAACAAACAAACCACACCAGGGAATATCATCATCATTGTATGACGTAATTTCCAGGTCTTCTGCCCATCCGATAATAGCCTCATTGGAACCTTTCCCTGGACGTTCTTGTGTTCCCATCAAACCATATGCAGTTTCAAGCCAGGGAATGGTAAGAGGTATATCAAAATTGTTACTGTCACTGAATTTATGCTCTTTAAACAAAGCAGCTATTGTCTTTGGTCCCACTAATCCATCGGCGACCAAATTATTCTGAGTCTGGAAATCCTTTATTGCATGTATCGTCTGTCTGCCTCGGATTCCATCCAGAGGACCGGGATCGAAACCTAAATTTTTTAATGTATGCTGAATATCTTTCGTATTCATCAATATTCTCCAAAAGCACTTATGAGCCAGTAAACTGATAGTATTATGTAATAAAGCTAATAGGCATCCGGGCAAAAACAACATAGAATCGACAAAATCTTGACCACCGGTTAAACATTGACCATCAATAGTGATAGAATTATTAATATCCAATAAAATATTAAATCAAAACTTCTGACATCACTGCCTAAATCTGGTCCTCTGACACGCCTTCACTTTTCTTCAACAACTACACTTGTCGTGATACTAAAAACAAAAGACATAAAATAACGATGAAGCATGCTTATCCTAGTAACTACAAAACCGTTCGAAGTCTGACCCGGGGACTTGACGTTCTGAATATGCTAAACCGCATCGATGGCGGTGCTAACGTTGCTCAACTTTCAGAATTAACCGGAATTCACCGTACCACCGTAAAACGCCTGCTCGAAACCTTGATAGATGAAGGCTATGTACGACATAACCTTTCTGATAATAGCTTTCAATTAACGCTTAAAGTAAGAGAGTTAAGTGAAGGCTTTAGAAATGAACAATGGGTCTCGGCTCTCGCGGCCCCATTACTGGGTAGCCTGCTTGAAAAAGTCGTATGGCCAACGGATATCACCACATTGGATGTGGATGCCATGGTCGTCAGGGAAACCACCCACAGATACAGTCGCCTTTCTTTCCACCGCAATATGGTTGGTCGTCGTTTGCCTTTGTTACAAACTGCATCAGGAATGACCTATCTGGCTTTTTGCCCGGAGAACGAACGGACACAAATTCTCGACATGTTAGCTCAAAGAGAAGGAGCAGAATATCAACTGGCAAGAGAACCACGACGACTCAATGACATTCTTAGTCGTATTCAAAAAAATGGCTACGGTGAAAATTTCAAATACTGGTCTAAGGAAGAAAAAGTAGCCGCTATTGCGGTGCCTATTCATGGAATCAATCAGTTGGTCGGTTGCTTAAGTTTAGTCTACATTGCAGATGCAATGCCTATTGAACAGGCCGTAGGTAAGTTCCTTTCCACTCTGCAGGAAGTCGCAGAACAAATTCAGTCAGGAATATCAGCAAATCAGGTTGTCATCAGTCCTTATCTTGCTGGTGATTCTGTACATAAAATTTAACTAAGACTCAAGCCATCAACTTATTTTTCTGTGTTGAGATGTCTACAACGAAATTTATGTGATATTAATTCCAGAGTTACTTATACTGATTACGTTGCATATTGAAATGATACCAACTCAAACCCGGCATATATACAACATGAAACAGAAGCGCAGAGAGGAAGTTAGATGAATATTGATATTGAATTCCAGGATGAAATCTATTTCTTCTCTATCAGTGGGATTGGCACCATACATCAGGCAAAACTACACAATAAGACAAAAAGAGGAGACCATTTCAAGATTTATTATGGGGAGTCTGGGAAAATGAGCTGTATTTGGAGGGGACCAAATGTAGAGAACATTCCCGAAAATGTAATGAATGTGATACTAAAACATTTTTTAATTCGCTCGCTCTATCATTTGAGTAATGTTGATTAATAATCATTCCATATTTATTTCCCTGTTACTTAGTATCAAACAAACTTAACTCATCCCAGAGACAAAAAGCCCCTGACATCTTTCAGTCAGAGGCTATTCATAGATAAATATTTAATTTAAATCACTATATCAAACTGCATCTTTTACGGGCGAAATAGAGCCTGATCTTGATTCCTGGTAAACACTCTTTTTGGTAAATGCCGTTTCTTTTGAGAAAAAGACACCAATGGCAGTAATTACACATAAAACACAGAAGACGACAGCAATATAATAGGTATTGGTACCACCACCCGCACTGTTATACAGAGTCTGTGCAATAATTGGCGTAAATCCGGCACCCAGTAAAGAGGTTAACTGATAAGTCAGAGACAAACCGGTGTAACGAGTGCGCGTTGTGAATTTTTCACTGATGAATGCGCCCATTGGTCCATACATAACAGCCTGGATGATTGGGTTACCGATGATGAAACCAAGTAGCATCATCCAGGGTGAACCATCACTGATTAACATGAACATCGGCCATACCAGAATCATACCTAATATAGTTCCGACTAACATGACCGGACGACGACCAAATCTGTCTGACACAGCAGCCATCAAAGGAATAGTAAAAATGTGCAGGAAGTTAGCAATAGTCAGCATTAATAATGCGTCGGCACGGCTATGACCAATAGCAACAGCGTATGTCAGAGCAAAGGTAGCCAAAAGTGATTGCATAAATAGTGGTGCAAGCCCTGCCAGAGTACCTAAGCCAATTTCTTTTGATGATGAACGGAAAAGCTCAACCAAAGGGATACCCACTTCAGTTTTCTGTTCCTCATCCTGTTTCTTTGAAGCTTCAAAATCAGGTGACTCTGTAACGCGATGACGCATATACAAACCAATAATAACCAGTGTCGCAGACAGTAAGAACGGAACTCTCCACCCCCAACTCATAAACTGTTCTTCTGGCATTAGTGAAAACCCACCCAGCACTAAGGTAGCTAGAACTGCTCCGGACGGACCACCAGAAACAGCTATACTGGCACCTAATCCTTTTGATTTTTTACCTGAATGCTCCATTGCCATGAGAGTGGCTCCAGCCCATTCTCCACCCACAGCTAATCCCTGGACAACACGCAGAATCACTAAGGCTAATGGTGCAGCAATTCCAATGGATGAATAGGTAGGAAGCAGGCCAATAAGCACGGATACTAGCCCCATCACCATCAGCGTGATAAACAGGACTTTTTTACGACCAAATTTATCACCAAAGTGGCCAAATAATAACCCACCGACAGGACGGGCAATGTAACCAGCGGCTAATGTGAGGAAGGATAAAAGTACCCCTGTACTGTAATCAAGTTCACTAAAAAACAACGCAGGGAAAATTAGGCTGGCGGCACTTCCATAAAGAAGAAAATCATAATATTCAACTGTTGAACCCAGATAACTGGATATTACAGCACGGCGACTTTCTTTCTTACTATTCTTTACTTCACTTTCATGTATTGGATTAGATAAAGACATAATTTACTCCAAAAAGAGAATTTGCCACAGCCCAGTTCTGAACTGCAGCTTGTTATCACATTGAGCAAGATATTTTTATTATTTTATTTTTGTGCATGCAGCAAATCTAAAGCGACATCGACGATCATATCTTCCTGTCCCCCGACCATGCCGCGTTTACCAAGTTCGACCAGAATATCTACTGTTTTCATTCCGTAACGCTCACTTGCACGTTCAGCGTGACGAAGGAAGCTCGAATAAACACCGGCGTATCCCAGCGCGAGAGTTTCACGGTCAACCCGAACCGGACGATCCTGAAGTGGACGAACGATATCATCAGCCGCATCCATTAAGGCATATAAATCAGTTCCATGATTCCAGCCCATTTTGGTTGCTGCAGCGATAAAGACTTCTAGTGGTGCATTACCTGCGCCAGCTCCCATACCGGACAGACTGGCATCGATTCTGTTACACCCTTCTTCGACAGCAACAATACTGTTTGCAACACCCAAACTTAAGTTATGGTGAGCATGGATCCCTGTTTCGGTTTCCGGATTCAGACTGTCTTTCAGAGCACGGAAACGATCACGAATGTCCTGCATCGTCATTGCGCCGCCTGAATCAACTACATAGATACAGGTCGCACCATAGCTTTCCATCTTTTTCGCTTCCAGAGCCAGATTCTGAGGTGTGGTTAAATGGCTCATCATTAAAAAGCCCACCGTATCCATACCAAGCTTGCGGGCATGTTCGATATGCTGTCTGGAAACATCAGCTTCAGTACAGTGAGTGGCGACACGGACAATACGGGCCCCCGCCTGATACGCATTTTCCAAATCGAGTACAGTACCGATTCCAGGTAACAGCAAGGTTGCCACTTTGGCATGATTTAACTCTTCTGCTACCGCTTCAATCCATTCAACATCGGTATGAGCACCAAAACCGTAGTTAAAGCTTGAACCCTGCAGACCATCCCCATGAGCTACTTCAATGGAATCTACTTTGGCGTTATCCAGTGCTCTGGCAATGGCTTTTACCTGCTTAAGTGAATATTGGTGACGAACCGCATGACTACCATCACGCAACGTTACATCTGATATAAAAAGTTTCTGATCGTTCATGTTTAAGCTCCTTCTTATCAGTTCAACAACGACTTGGCCATACGTTCAGCCGTCGCCAGAGCTGCACAAGTCATAATATCCAAGTTTCCAGCGTAGGAAGGCAGATAGTGAGCAGCACCTTCCACTTCGATAAATACCGAAGCTTTAAGGCCGCTAAAACTGCCATATCCGGGGATAAAACACGGTATTTCATCAGAAATACGCTCAAACTGAACTTCTTGTTTCATGCGATAACCGGGCACATAACTTTTAACGGCACTTACCATTTCTTCAATGGAAGCCTGAACCGTTTCCTGATCTTTGGCGTCACAAAGAACATGTACGGTATCTCGCATCATTAATGGTGGTTCGGCCGGATTTAAGACAATAATCGCCTTTCCTTTATTAGCTCCACCCACTATTTCAATTGCTTTTGACGTTGTCTCGGTGAATTCATCGATGTTAGCCCGGGTTCCGGGACCTGCAGATTTACTACTTATAGAAGCAACAATTTCAGCGTAATGAACCTTAGCAACCTGAGACACTGCCGCCACAATCGGAATGGTCGCCTGACCACCACACGTCACCATATTCACATTTGGCTGATCGAGGTTTTGTTCCAGATTCACTACCGGCACACAGTATGGCCCAATTGCCGCAGGTGTGAGGTCGATACATTTTATATTTGGTTTCACTTTGCGTAGCGCCGCATCGTTTTTGACGTGAGCACTGGCCGAAGTTGCATCAAACACAATGTCGATATCCTTAAATTCCGGCATATTAATCAAGCCATCAACACCTTCGTGAGTGGTCGCCACCCCCATTCGACTGGCTCTAGCTAACCCGTCTGAATTCGGATCAATCCCCACCATGGCTTTCATGGTTAGGTACTGACTATTACGTAACACCTTAATCATCAGGTCAGTCCCAATATTTCCCGAACCAATGATTGCAACATTCATTTTCTGCATGTTATTTCTCCTTTCCAAAATCAAAGGACACCGAGACTTTACCAACACCTTTGATTTCTGCTTCAAAGTGATCTCCGCCCTGGACACCAACCATCGGACCTAATGCTCCTGTCAAAACAATATCCCCGGATCGTAGTGGTTCGTTTAACTGACTCATGGTTCTCGCCAGCCATACCGCTGCATTAATAGGATTTCCCAGACATTCCGAACCATCACCCGATGACACTTCTTCGTTATTGCGATACATCTGCATAGCCGCACCTCTGAAATCAAGATCATCAGCACTACGCATCGGTCCCCCTAAGACAAAAAGTCCACTGGAAGCGTTATCAGCAACGGTATCAACAAAAGCGATGTCCCAGTCAGAGATACGGCTACCAACAATTTCCAGTGCCGGAGCTACCCAGCCTATTGCTTCAATCACTTCAGCAAACGTCGTATCCTGATGGGGAAGATCTTTTTTCAGGATTAACGCGATTTCCGCTTCTATTTTGGGCTGCATGACTCTGTTATATGGCACCACTTCGTTGTCGCCATAACACATATCGGCAAACAAGGTTCCGAAGTCAGGTTGGTTAACACCCAGTTGAGCCTGAACTTTAGGATTGGTTAATCCTATTTTCCGACCAACAACCCGACGACCGTTCGCAATACTGTGTGCTACATTCAGACGTTGAATGGCATAAGCATCTTGTACATTCTCTCTGCCAAGAATGTTTCTTAGTGGATGCATAGTGAGTCCCAATGACTCAGCCTGACGTAACTGTTGTGCCAGCTCAGCTAAATTTTCTGACATGTGGCCTCCTAATGCGTTAAGAAATCAATGGTTAAACGATTGAAAGTATCCGCATGTTCCCACTGAACCCAGTGACCACATTGGTTAAACAGGTGAAGCTGTGCCTTGGGAATTCCTGCCATCAGTCTTAGTCCGGTATCCATAGGTACAAAGCGATCCTGACGTCCCCAAACAACTAACGTTTCCGCACTGATTTCTCCAAGACGAGGACTAAAGTCCGGGAATTGCTTCGGATTCGCTTCGAGACTTTTAACAAAGTTGATCAGATGATCCTGATTGGCCAGAATATTATTAAGACGAGTCTGGAACAGTTCTTCTGTTAAGTCGCTGGTATCAAAAACAAAGATGTCCATCATTTCTTTCAGATTCTCAATGGTCGGTTCCCGATAGAGTTTATTGAGACGTTTGATACCTTCAGCCGGCATCGGAGTGAAAAGGCTCGCACCTCCGGTTCCGCCCCCCATTAAGATCAGTTTTTTAACTCGTTCCGGATAACGAAGTGCAAAAGCAACTGCGCTATGTCCGCCCATTGAATTACCCAGGATATGTACTTTTTCAATATCTAGAGCATCCATCATCCCTTTCAATGCAGTGGCATTCAGATCAGAACGTGATGATGTTGATACTATGGTGTCACTTTTACCCCACCCAGGACAATCAAGGAGAATAACTCGAAAGCCCGCCTCAACAAGAGGTTCGATATTACGATTGAAATTAGCCCAACCTGTTGCGCCCGGACCAGAACCATGCAGCATGACCACTACGTCATTACCCGCACCACAATCGTTATAATGCAGTTGCAGATTAAGTTCATCTTCCTGAATCGTTACAAAATGACTGGTTGCACTTTCACTGTGAATATACTCAGACATAATTCATTCCTTAATACATTTTATTTCTAACATTTTCATGACTAGCACGGTCAGACGGACTTGCGCTTATCGAACCGAATCCTGCGATCCACTCAGGGATTTCCCGATAGTAGTGACCTGTAGTCTGATATGAGCCATAGGTGGATAACGCAGCAAAGGCAGCTACCCAGGTTTTAACTTCATGCGTTGATTTACCCGCGATTTCAGACAAATCGCTGTTTTTCATTGCATCAAGTTTCTCAATTTGTCCACTGGCGAGGTCATACATAAAACTCTGGTCCCAGCGAGGATTAAGAGGATGCAATACATTTTGATCGACAGTGAAATTTCTCGCTGCTGTAATGACTCGTTGAGTCCGGGCTTCCCGTTCCTCAGCCGGTAAATGACGCCCGCTGCCTTTCATACGGTCTGCCACCAGAGCATCAGCGGTTTCAAGTTCAGGGACCGGTGGCTGGTGAGACAATCCACCCGATGCCAGAAACAAAACACGTTTTTGCAGCTTTTGGGCAAACTTACCAACCGCTTCACCAAACACTCGTGCTCGCTGAAAACTTGGTAATGGTTGAGCAACACTGTTAATAAAAATTGGAATGACAGGAACCGTAGCTAAGCTGCCGAACAGAAATTCCAAAGGTTGAGCAAAACCGTGATCGACCTGCATCGTGTAGGAAATCGCAACATCGACCCCTTGGTCTAACACGAATCCGGCACACTCTTCGGCAAGCTTTTCTGGTACATTTAACGGACCGGAAGCCGTTCCGAAATCGCCAATGGCATACGCTTTAGTTCCGATGCAGAAAGAAGGCATAACATCGTAAAAGAAGCCATTATAGTGATCCGGAGAAAAGAGAATTATCACCTCAGGATCAAACTCAGCAATCCGTTGTCCGGCAGCATCAATCGTCTGAAATACTTCTTGTTTTATCTCTTGAGCCGGATCTACAAACCCGACCAGAGGAGTATGAGATAAACAATGCAGATACGCGTTCATACTAAGCCACCTTCTGCTTCAACACATCTGATTCTGAATATTGCTTTTCCGCTTGTTTTGTCGTCGCGAACAGCTTTTGTCTCACTTTCTGACACATATTCAATAAAGTTTGTGGTGTTGCAACTGCAGCCACGAAACGATCCGGACGAACCACTACAACTGACGCAGGATAGTTACCGAACCATTCTTTTAATCGTCCGTTTTCGTCTCCGACGCTAATAACATCATCACTTAGCTGAATATCTGCTTTTAACTGCACCGACGGAACAACCCGGATGTACTTGGTACCCAATTCATCCCAGCGTTTGATCTCTTCCTCAGTCAGACCTGCTTTTGGATCAGTACCCCAGCTGATAATTGCAAAGGCTTGTCCAATCACATCATCTAATTTGCAGAGTCCATTTTCGGTGAGAACCGTTGGCTGAATAAATAACTTACCCACAGGTGAATTTTTGGTTGCCGACTCAGGTTCAACCACTACGCCATGAGAATATTTCGGCATTGGCTTAAAGCGCATTTCGACAAAGTAACGTTTGACCGGTGGAATATAGTTCAGCAACCAGGAAATACCGTCACGCAGAGTCGCCTGCCATTTTTTCGGTGGAGCCAACACATGTCCGGCAGTCACAGACAAATCAATCATGGCTTTAGCATGACGGTGACGTTCCTGCTGATAGGTATCCAGTAATGATGCTTCTGCGTGACCTTTCACGACTAAGGCTAATTTCCACGCCAGGTTATTTGCATCCCGGATCCCGCTGTTATAACCCTGTCCCTGCCATACTGGCATAATATGAGCCGCATCACCGGCAAGAAGAATACGTTTATCTCGGAACCGTTCCGCAATACGGGCGTTATGGGTGTATACGCGCTGACGAATAAATTCTACATTTTCAGAACTTGGAAGCACTTTCTTCAGTAAACGATCCATATTTTCTGGTTTACTCAGTTCTTCTTCTGTTTCACCCGGCATCACCATAAATTCAAACCGGCGAATACCCATTGGTAGTGCTGCAGATACGTATGGACGTTCAGAATCACAACACATATAGATGTTTGGAGTACCAATTGGATCGTTTTTCACGTCCATAACAATCCATTGGTTTGGTGCTGTTTTGCCATCAAAGGCAATACCGAGAGTGCGTCGAACCAGGCTGTTACCACCATCACAGGCCACCATATAACCAGCGGTTATCCGTTCTGTCTGACCATTTTCTGTGGTCAGATTGACCCATACCTGATCTATATCCTGACCAAATTCAGCCAGTTCTCTCGAGAACAACACTTTCACATTTGGGTAACGAACCAACCCGTCGTACAGAACTTTATCTGCCATAGGCTGAATAAACGCATTACGCCGAGACCAGCCGAATTCATCTGTTTTTGGTTGGATATCAGCAAAGCAGCGACCGCCTGGAGTTAAAAACCGCATTGAATGCAGTGGAGTTGTATAAGGAACAACATTATCAACCAGGCCAACAGACTGGAATACACGAAGACTTTCATCGTCGATTCCAATTGCGCGCGGGAAATCAATCAGGCTAGGCAGCTTTTCAACCACAGTGACATTAACACTTTGCTGGCCAAGATAATTTGCAATCATTAATCCAACCGGACCAGCCCCGATTATTAAAACATCACAATCAGATTCTGTAGTGGATAATTGCGTCGCGTGTAGAGTATTCGATTTAATCACGTTCATTACTCCTGAATTCATGTTATTGGATTCCTCTACGAACTCATGGCTACCCATTTGTTGTCGGTAAAGGTAAAAGCGCCATTAATCAGAGCGCAATGTAAACGCATCTAAATAGAAATAATTATTGGTTACGTTTGCGTTACATGGGAGGAGTATAGGAATGGGCAAAAATTCATCAACAAAAACAAAACAATTTGTGCACATAGTGCACTGCTATGATTTTTAAAATAATTTCCTTAATAATCGATAACCAGAACTGATAATATTGACATTTAACATTAGAATGAGAATGGTTATTAAAACCAGTTCAAACAACGAATTAAGTCTTCCAGATCTCTGAATTAGTAATGCCTAATGCGCAATAATTGATTCAGATCAATTTTGTGCGCTCGATCCCCAATTTTGGGCATTATTCCTTTACACAGAGACAATCCTTCCCATTAAAACAACCAATCCTGACGACAAAAAATTTTTAATATCACAAGGACATTTTTTATTGCACCTACCCGCATATGGTCTTACTATCGCGCTGCTTCTTGATGATAGCCAATCCGAGTACATCACAGATTGTTTTGTGGCAAGGCGATAGAGCAACTATCCAAGAGTGACTTTGACGGCGCAACACCTGCGCTTTTATTGACGCTCCACTTTTCATCACTATACATATGAAATACAAATGAAAAGTGCACAACTACATTGGAGGCTTGCCATGGCTCACTCTCATTCTGTATTGGATTTTCAATCTTTCACTTCTCAGGCTCTGACCGCTGACGAAACTCAACTTATTGAATCTTCTGTTGAACAGTTTGGTGCACCTTTATTGCTACTTGATTGTGATATCGTTCGCCAGCAATACCGCGCTCTGAGTAATGCATTACCAAGTGTGACTTTACACTTTGCATTAAAACCATTACCTCATCCATCAGTGGTAAGAACCCTGTTAGATGAAGGAGCAAGTTTTGATTTAGCCACCAGTGGCGAAGTAGAACTGGCACAAAGTGAAGGCGTTCCGGCAGAAAAAACCATCCACACTCACCCAATTAAACGCGATGCGGATATTCGTGACGCATTAGCATACGGATGCAATGTGTTTGTGGTCGATAATCTTAACGAACTGGCTAAATTTGAAAAATACAACGATGACGTTGAGTTATTAGTGCGCTTGAGTTTTCGTAACTCTGAAGCTTTCGCCGATTTATCTAAAAAGTTTGGTTGTTCTCCAGAACAAGCACTTGTGATTATTGAAAAAGCGAAAGAACTGGGTATTCGTATTAAAGGCTTATCTTTCCATGTTGGTTCACAAACCAGTCATCCACAAAAATATGTCGATGCAATCAGAACCTGTAAAGTAGTCATGGAAAATGTGGTTGAGAAAGGTTTACCGGCACTGAGTACATTAGATATTGGTGGTGGTTTTCCGGTCACTTACTCAAAACAGATGATGCCAATTGATCAGTTTTGTGTACCGATAAACGAAGCATTAAATGAACTACCAGAAACAGTACAGGTACTAGCAGAACCAGGCCGTTTTATTGTGGCTCCAGCGGTTATGAGTGTGGCTTCTGTAATGGGTCAGGCTGAACGCGAAGGCAACATCTGGTACTACTTAGATGACGGTATCTATGGTTCGTTCAGTGGCCTGATATTCGACGATGCTCAATATCCGGTGATGACACTGAAACAGGACGGTGAGTTTGCTCCAAGCGTATTGGCAGGACCAACCTGTGACAGCATTGATGTGATTGCTGAAAATATCATGCTGCCAAAACTGGATAACGGTGACTTAGTCATTGGACGCATGATGGGTGCCTACACCAGCGCAACGGCAACCGATTTTAATTTCTTTAAACGTGCACAAACTGTGGTTTTAAACGAGCAACAGGAAAGTGCAAGAATGATTGGTTAACACAATCATTCAGCTAGTACCCAACTTCTTTTTGGTGCCGTACCGCTAAAATCGTAGCAACGGCACCATCAAATCGGTACAAGGCTATATAACCATTATTGCCAAAACCGATCGGCCACTCACGGAAAGCAGGATCCATATCATCAACAGGACGTCCAACTTCTGGCTGAAGAGCCAAAATTTTAACACTTGATCGTATGGTTTTAATAGCACGTCGGGCTGCGTCTTTATCTTTCTGGGCAAGAAATTGATAAAGGCGCTGAACATCAGTAAGAGCGGCAGGAGACCAAATCAGATGTGGCACTCAGGTAGCTCCGCATCCTCGCCTTCTTCTAGTTTTGCCAGCCAAGAATCCGCTTCTTCATGTGTTAGATGTAAACTGTCTTCTTGATAAGCTTCCCACGCGTGTAAGGCATCTTGTTTAAAAGATTCTCGTTTTTCTTCACGTTCAACGTAATCACGGATCGCTTCACGCATTATCCAGTGAGGAGAGCGTTGACGTGCTTCAGCCAAATGTTGAATCCGACTTTTCAACTCATTATCTATTTTAACTGATGTTGCCATTTTCGGTCCTCTGTACTAAAAGGTAATACCTGTTATTACTATATCACAAAACAGCACATTCACCACTGAACGTAAAGTTAAGCACAAAAAAGCAAGCGGCTTCCCCTTCCCCCCATAAACACAAAGAGCACCTTCGCAGGTGCTCTTCTGTTTTATATAGCAATTTCAGGCATAGTATCTCTGATACCTTAACTATACCTTTTCGTATACTCAAGAGCCTGATCAATGACGTCTGCTACCTGCAGTTTCTTTGCTACACCTGATGGCGAATATTTTTCTTCGCCCATAATGCCTGTTTTTACTTTTTGTGCAAATGCTTCTAAATCAGCACCATCTTTTTCCAGCTCACACAACACAGCCACTAATGCTTTAACACTAAAATCTGCACTCATTTTTATCTCCGGGCCTATCAGGCTTTCTTCTTTAATTAATACATTTATACCCAAGAGCTATGACTTTAACTAAATATTGAGATTAACGGAACTATTAAACGAAAACATACGAACTTCGTCACGGGGATACCAACCTAAACTTTGGTAAAACACCTGTGCACCCATATTATCGCTAAGCACAAACAAATGTGTTTTTGCAATACCTATCGCATCCAGAGACTTTACCGCTTCCCCAACCAACTTCTGACCAATACCCTGCATACGAGAACCGGGAGCTACAGCCAAATGCTGCAGATATCCTCTGCGCCCGTCAGTGCCGACTAAAACAGCCCCGACAATATCGTTTTCCTCAATAGCAACAAAACTTAATCCCGGATTTTTTACCAGATATTCGCCAATATTTTCTCTCGAATCGGCATCTCTCAATGATAAATTTTCAGTGTCACGCCATAATTTGATCACAGAATCATAATCCGCTATTTCCATTTCTCTGATCGCTAACATGTATCTTCCTTAACTAACGGTAGGCAACATTTTTATCATCTTAAAATTTAATATGCCTACAATGTTTCTATCAAAAACAACCCGTTGTAAACTGTAGCTATACAACAATGTAACTCATTTGCATATCATAGCTCCAGTCATGCCGTTTATATATATTGCAGTTAGCTTATTTTTGAGAACTCATGAAAATATAATAAGTTGCTAAAGCCCTTCCACAAAAGGCGGGATCAGCTTAAAAACCTCAATAGACGCATTGCCACGGACGATAACATGACGCTTGAAGATAATCTCCTCCAGCTTTTTATTTGGTGAGCAGACCTTCTCCATAATTTCTTTCGCTCCGGACGGATCCACCAGTGGATCTTGACTCCCCTGAATAATTAACAGCGGGGCACGAATATCAGCAAGTTTTTTCTGACAAAGCTCCTGCAATAGCAGCAGTTGCCGTAGGCCACCGATATACAGCCGATCATAATTGGTATCGGGGTTTTCTGGCTTATTCTCCAACCATGTAATAGCAGCACCGTGCAGGGAGATACTCTCCAACGCCTTGTTCCACCTATCAAGCATCGGAGAAAACAGGCTGGATTTCTGCCGCAGCCGGAGTGCCGGATTGATCAGGACAATACCTGCGACCTTGTCTGCCAGACAAGCTCCTTGTAACAAGGCAATCAATGCACCGGCAGAAAAGCCGCCCACCACCACCTTGTCATGATATTGAGAAAGCACCGCGTAGCCGCGTTTAAAGGATTCCGACCATGTTTGCACGGTTGCCTTGTTCAGCTCAGAAGCGTGGGTACCGTGCCCGGCAAGGCGCACCAGATACACACCGTAGCCACATTGATTGAGGTACTCTGCTAACTCCAGCATCTCACCGGGTGAAGCTAAAAAGCCATGGGCCAAAACAATACCAGGTTTACTCCTCTCCCCCATCAGATGCCGGGGTTTACCTACCTCACCACTTTTGGTTTCGTTTTCAACAAATGAACGCCCCCTCTCCTCCTCATAGATAGAAAAGTCCCGCTCTTTAACCATTTCCGCTACCTGCTGAGAAAGCCTGGCCTCCGGCCTACGCAGCAACCTTCTAATGTTCGCTACAGAACTGTCCATGACGGCAAATTCATTGGCCAGTACCTGTGTGGTACTGTCCAGGCGTACCCGGTGAAAAGAATGCTGCTTCTTAATTTTCTCATGATCAACAAACAGGTATCCATTCTCTCTATAAGCAACTCCTTCGGCCTCCACCAACTGCATAATCTGGTCGTAGGGTTTATAACCTTCACAGGCAACCAGATTAACCGTACCGTCACTGAGGCTCGGATGAACACGCCGATCCTGCTTACTTTTAAGCATGGCGATCGCAAGGAACAGTACCTGCTTGAAAGTTTCCTCCCGCATCCCCTGCGCCGGCAGGTAGCGCAATGCTGTAGCAACCAGGTGGTCCATATTGATGGACAGCCCCTTATACACCCGGTGCATAAATATTCGGGTAAGACGATGGCGCATCATGGCTATCAGCCAGTTTATTTTTCTGGCGGCGGGTAAAAAGGGAAGCAGATAAGCCATAACATGCAGATAAGGTCGCGTAAAACTGCGTATATCAAGAGCACGACCAAAAGAGATTGAGATATCGCTCTCCTGCAGCAGCAATTGCCCCTCAACCTGCAGTTCCTCTTCCGCCTGAGGCGAGAGTTCTTTAACCAGCAATTGTACCGCCGTGTAAAGCATGTTTTTTCCCGGACGCAGCGGGTAGTAAGTAATATTGACCGGAACAATACACAAGTCCAGCGGAGCAAGATCTCCGGGGCCACGCAGATTGTAGGTATCCTGATAGTAATGGATCAGCTCGCTGTTATTATCTGCAATTGCTCGTTTGTACTCCTGCTTGATCAGAAAGGTTTTTAAGGCCAGAGTAGCCGCACCGGTGTGCGGGCCACGAATCACATCGGGCAGATGCATCTGCAAACGCCCTTTCTCTACTATTTTTTTATTTTTAACCATTGAGCCTTCAGGAAAGATGACCCAATTATAGGTACCGCACATCAGCTCAGAGATGATCTTTTCATTCCGCCCTTCTGTATTAAGGGGAAAGGCGCCAACCGAGCTAAGAAACTGCCCCAGTTTGCCAACAAAAAGTGAACTGTCGGCCAGGGAATGAACCATTTGCCCATTAAATTGATAAAGGACATGCGGCACTATCGCTGTTTCCATGCGGGTAAAGTGATTAACCACAAATAAGGTAGGATTGGAACGTAAGTTCTCCAGCCCTTCGACCGAAACCGATGAGCGGGTGAACTTTTTAAGCGCACTCATTAACAGCCCATAAATCCGGAATGATTGGCTTGCCTTTTCCAGAGTATGTTCTTCAGACATCACTCATCCTCTTTTACCGGATAGATCCCTTTTTCCAACCAGCGAAAATCCCCCGCTAATATGTTACGGCTGATCTGTTTAGCCGTTTTCCTCTCAGCAAACGACAACGCTTTAAATTCAGCGTGGATGCGCGCTCTTGACAGAAGACAGAAATGATCCGCCAGCATAATGGCATTTTTATGGTCCTGATCATGCTGACTTTCTGCATAAGAACAGGTTGCCGCCATCGCAAAAATCTCGGCACCAATATTCATCAGGTGGCCAAGCACCTCCTGACGCTGAGCCAGTTTTTCCCGATGTAGTATCAGCTGCACAAACAATGTCCTCGCCAGTTTATGAGCATTTCTCTGACAAAAATAGAGATGTTTACCCAGTTTCCCCTGATGAGAAAAACGGGCAAACAGGCTGCTATTAACAAGTTGTTTCGGATACCAGAAGGCGTACTCTTTTAACAGTTTACCCAACGCCGCTCTTTTGCTCGCAAAATCGGCACCAGGCTGGATAAGGCCCGCAGCCAGATTAAGGTGCGCATCCAGAGCCTCACGGCTTAAAAACAGCTGCATTATATCCGTGGTACCTTCAATAATACGGTTAATGCGGCAGTCGCGCAGCATCCGCTCAACAGGAAAAGGTGTCTCCCCACGCGCTTTTAAAGAGGGTGCCTTTTCATAACCGCGCCCGCCAAAAAGCTGCACGGTTTCATCAACTACCTGCCATGCCATCTCACTACAAAACATCTTCGCCATGGCTGCTTCCATGCGGATATCCACATCACCTTTATCCGCAAGGTGACTGGTTAACCAGGTGACCGCCTCCATGGCATAGGCGGAGGAAGCGATAAACGCCAGGCGGTTAGATCCTTTTTCATGCTCAGCAATTGGAGCTCCCCACTGAATGCGCTTTCCTCCCCAGCGTCTGCTCATATTGACACATTGCTTGCCAATACCGGCACAGGCTGCCGTCAGAGTGAGCCGCCCGGAATTGAGTGTTGCCAGTGCCAGTTTGAGGCCACGTCCCTCTTCAAGAATCCGGTTTTCCACCGGAATTTCGACATTGTGAAAACGAATCAGGCCATTTTGAATGCCACGTATCCCCATAAAATCGCAGCGATGCACCCGCTCAATTCCCGGGCTTTTACCATCAACAATAAAAGCAGAGATCTGTTTTCTTTCTTTGCCGTTAACCATTTTCGGTGTGGTACAGGCCATCACCACCAGATAATCAGCGATCAGGCCGTTCGTACACCAAAGCTTCTCACCGTTGAGCAGGTAGTGACTGCCCTGCTCATTGAGCGTTGCCGTGGTTTTCATCTGTGCAGGATCAGAACCGACACCGGGCTCGGTTAAAGCGAAAGCGGAGATTGCTCCTTCGCTAAAATAAGGCATAAAACGCGCTTTCTGTTTAGGAGTACCAAAAAGCTTCAGCGGCTGTGGTACGCCGATACTCTGATGCGCGGAGATCAACACCGCAGTAGAAGCACAGTAACTGGAGATAGCCATCATCACCCGGTTATAGTTAACCTGAGATAGCTCCAGTCCGCCGTACTCCTTAGGAATTTTCATCGCAAAAATGCCGATTTCAGCCAATGAGTTGATCACTTCGGCAGGAATAATCCGGCTTTCATCGACCAGATCGGCATCAAGTTGCTCACGGAGAATATGCTCCACCTTGTCAACCAACTGCTCACCGATTTCTTGATCTGTTTTGCTTTGTTGCGGAAACGGGAAAAGAAGCGACTGGTCAAACTCGCCCCAAAACAGAGAGCGACCGAAACTGGGGTGTTCCCATGTCGATTCACGGGCGCTTTCGGTAATATTCAAAGATGACGCCTCGGCATCGCTCATCTTGGAAGTATCAATAACCACCTTATTTTCATCTTTTACGCTCATACTGACTCCTATGGCTAGGAATAGAATCCCCGCCCGCTTGTTGCCAATTCACGCAGATAGGGAGAAACTTGGTAGCGCTCCTCAATCACCGCATCCAGATTCGCACATTTTTCCACTATTTTTTCCAACCCGACGCTATCAGCCCAACGACACAGACCGCCTCGCCACGGTGGAAATCCTGTCCCCATAATCATGGCAAAATCCAGTTGTCCGGGGCTTTCCACCACCTGTTCATGGAGACAGCAGGCCGCTTCATTGACCATAATCAGCATTAAGCGGTAGATAATCTCGCTATCGCTAAAATACCGGGGTTTATCTGGCGCAGCAGCTCGGACAATAGCGGGGTTAACCGTTACATCTTTGCCTTTATAACGATAAAAACCCGCGCCCCCTTTTTTACCCAACAGATGCATCTCATCATAGATGGTGGCCAAAAGCGGACAAGTTGCCATCCGTATGCCATATCCTTCTTCCAGAATTCTGGCGACTTTATAGCCAACATCAATACCCACCTGATCGGCAAGTTGAAAAGGCCCCATCGGCATACCGAATCCGGTTAATGCCTGATCGATCTGCTCAATATCAGCGCCTTCCTGCAGCAGGTAAGCGCCTTCATTCATGTAGGGAAGTAGAATCCGGTTAACCAGAAATCCGGGGCAGTCCTGTACTACCACAGGACTTTTCCCTAACTCTTTAACCACCGCCACAGCACGTGCCAGACTCTCAGCACTGGTCTGCTTACCACTAACAATCTCCACCAGCGGCATCCGGTTGACCGGATTAAAGAAGTGCATTCCGCAAAAATTCTCCGGTCGTTTCAAAACACTCGCCATCTCACTAATCGATAATGCCGAGGTATTACTGCATAACAGCGCAGAATCGGGGAGATAGGATTCGGTTTCAGCCAGCACCTGCTTTTTAACCTCCATATTTTCGACAACCGCTTCCACGGCCAGATCAACGCGGGAAAAACCAGAGTAATCAATTGAACCGCCAATCCGGTTCATGGCTCGCTCTATCTGCCTTGGCTTGATCCGACGATGTTTTTTCAACTGGGAAAAATAACGGTTAGCCTGAGCGTATCCCTGAGCAATGGCATCCCAACTGATATCTTTCATGCGTGCCGATAAACCTTGCTGACTCATCAGCCAGGCAATGCCGCCTCCCATCACTCCGGCGCCGAGAACAGCTGCGGACTTAGGAGAATTAATAGCACCACTAAACTCTGAGCCATGCTCTCTTTTCATCTCTTCATTTAAGAAATAAAGCCCGACCAGATTTTTCGCTATATCGGTTACAGCTAATTCAGAAAATGCCTGCAGTTCCCGCTCCAGCCCCTCGCTGAAACTGCACTTTTCAGACAGCACGTCAAGCACAGCAAGCGGTGCCGGATAAAACCCTTTGCTTGTTTTCATTACCCCTTTGCGTGCCTGCTTGATGATAAAATATCGGGCAGCAGGGGTAGCTAATACAATTTGCATGCAACGGGCGAGACTACCACGTGCTTTTCTCTTGTTGCGTAAAGCAGTACGGAAACTTTTATCACGTAACTTTTGCACAAAGCTTCGCCGCTCCTCATCAATAAGCGCGGCACTGACTACCTGATCCACCAAGTTGATCTTCTTAGCTTTAGCGGCATTAACGGTTTTGCCCGGAAGAATTATTTTCAACGCTTCCGGCAAGCCAACTAACCGGGGCAAACGTTGCGTGCCTCCCCACCCGGGGATGATGCCCAGTTTCACTTCCGGCAACCCAATATTTGTTTTGGAATTATCGGTCGCTAAACGAAAATCACAGGCCAAGGCCAGTTCACAGCCGCCGCCGACACAAGCACCGTCAATAATCGCCACCGTCGTTTGCGGTAGGTCGGCGATACGGGAAAAGAGCTGCTGGCCTAATTGCGCTTTCTCTCTGGCAACTTCCTGCGAATCGATACTCTGCAACTCGGCAATATCTGCACCGGCGATAAAAATATCCTTTTTGGCACTTTCAAAACTTACTACTTCGCAGTGGCTATCTTGGCTGATATCGTCTACCACCTGTTGCAACTCGACCATCACTGAGCTGGATAGTTTATTTACCTTCTCACCCGGGAGATCAAAAATCACACGTATAAGCCATTCTGTTTTCTCAACACGAATCGTATTCATTATTCAACCTCCACCGCAAGAGCAGCCCCCTGACCACCACCAATGCAGAGGGTTGCCAGCCCCATCTGCAAACCACGACGCCGTAATTCATGGAGTAGAGTTAAGACCAGTCTGCCACCCGTTGCTCCAACAGGATGGCCAAGGGCAATTGCCCCGCCGTTGACGTTCAGTTTGTCCCGATCAATCACCCCCAGCGCTTTCTCCCGGTGCAGATACTGTTGCGCAAACTGTTCACTGGCAAAAGCGCGCTCGTTGGCAATGACCTGCGCCGCAAATGCTTCATTCAGTTCAATCAGATCAAAATCCTGTAGGGATAATCCGCTTTTCTTCAGCAATCCATCCGTGGCATAGGCCGGTCCCAATCCCATCCGCGAACCATCAACGCCCGCATAACAGTAGTCCCGGAGATACCCCAAAGGTTTTAACCCACGTTGCCGGGCGGTTGTTTCAGCCATCACAGTGAACGCCACCGCACCATCGGTTATCGGACAAGAGTTACCCACAGTGATACTGCCCGCAAGGCGATCAAAATAGGGGCGCAGTTTTTCCAGTGCCTCAAGAGTCTGCTCAGCGCGCGGACCGTTATCCTGCTGCTGAATAGTTTCATAATGCGGGGCGACAGGAACAGGGATAATCTCTTCATCAAACAGTCCCTGTTGCTGCGCTTGTGCAGCGCGCTGATGGCTGAGCAGGGCGAAACTGTCCTGCTCCTGACGTCCGATCGCAAATTCACGAGCGAGTACTTCGCCGGTCTCACCCATATTCAGCCCACAAACCGGGTCGGTCAGCCCTAATTCGATGCCGATCACAGGCTTTAAAAAGGAAGGACGAAAACTACGCAATACCTTCAGCTTAGCCAGCGGTGTTTTGGCCGCCATCAGTTTCATCAGCAAGGCGCTCATTCTGGGATCAATAAGCAGGGGAATATTTGACATCGATTCCGTCCCGCCAACCAGTGCCATCTCGATTTCACCAGCAAATATCTTATTGGCTGCAGTGGTAATCGCTTCCATTCCCGAGGCGCAATTACGATTCACCGTATGGGCGATGGTATGCGCCGGGAAGCCCCCCTGCAAAGCAATAACACGAGCAATATTGGCAGCATGTGCTGGTTGCGCTACATTGCCGAAAATCACCTCATCAATATCATCATAAGTTAAGGGAGAGCGCGCCATCAGTTCACGCACAATTATTGCCCCCAGTTGATCTGCCTGAATCCCTTTAAAAACGGTTCCGGCTTTACAAAAAGGGCTGCGATAGCCATCAATTATTGCTAATCTTTGTTTCATCCCCGCTCCTTATCAGAACGCACTTTCTGCTCACTGTACATTGAGTTAATCAGGGCACTATACTGCTCACTAATTTTGCCGCGACAGAGTTTCATGGTAGGCGTTAACAATCCCGACTCAATGGTTAATTCATCTGTGATAAAGCGGAAAGCCCGGATCCGCTCCCAGCCATTAAGCCCTTCATTAACCTCATCAATATGACTTTGCAGTGTTTTTATCATGAGATAGTCGGCATCCTGTTTACTGGCGCACTCTTCAGAGTGCTGATAATTCTCCAGTGTAGACCGGAGTGCCTCCGTTTCCGCAAACAGCAGTGCTGTCACATATGATTTACCATCGGCAATAACCATTGCAGCATCAATCAGCGCGTGTTTCGTCAGGCTTTGCTCTATCGGAACAGGAGTGACAAACTTCCCGGTGGATGTCTTAAACATTTCGGTTAAGCGCCCGGTTATGATCAGGTTGCCCTGCTCATCAAATTCACCACAATCGCCGGTGCAGAACCACCCATCACTGTCGTAGCGTTGTGCCGTCAACTCAGCAAGTTTATGGTAGCCCTTCATAATATTCGGCCCTTTACATCGGATCTCACCTTCACTGCCGAGTATGGCTACCTTAACTCCCGGAAGAGGCGGGCCTACGGTGCCGGGGGTATTGTGTCCCGGATAGTTGACCGTTATTACCGGAGAGGTTTCAGTCAGTCCGTAGCCCTGATAAACAGGGATGCCCACATTGATAAAAAACCGACACAGTCGCTCCTCTAAGGCGGCACCACCGAGGATCACGGCTTTTAACCTTCCTCCCATCCCGGCACGAATTTTCCTAAACAGCAGAAAATCAGTAATGGCTTTGCTGCATGCATTAGCATGGTCATTGTGCGCGACTTTAAAGCCCCATTCACCGAGCCTTTTTCGCAACGCATTACTGTTCCTTACCTTTTCCTGTAATGTTGCATAAAGCTTTTCCAAAATTCGCGGCACCATGCTCATCACAGTTGGTTGTACTTCGGGGAGGTACTCTTTTAATTTTTGAATATCGTCGGCAAAGTAGACGGGAACTCCCTGACAAAAATAGGTGTATACCACAACACGTTCAAAGCTGTGCGCCAGAGGTAAAGCACTTAAAGCGCGGTCTGTACTGTGATCCAGAGGGAACAGCTGGATAGCTGCTGCAATTTGACTGCATAGGTTACGATGGCTCAACTCCACCCCTTTCGGAACACCCGTACTGCCTGATGTGTAGATCAGTGTGGCAATGTCGTCTGCATCAATCTCTTCATACATCTGATTGTGTAGTGTTGGCGATTTCAGCGACAATTGATCGCCTTTTTTCAGAACGTCATCAAAACGGGTAATATTATTCTTCTGTTGGTGAGCAACATCTCTTAAAATCACCGTTTTCAGGTGACTACAACCCTCTTGAGCGACTTTCCATAACTCAGGAGAATCAACATAGGCAAAGCGACTGTCGGAATTTTTGATCTGGTAAAGCAGGTTCTTTTTACTTATTTTCGGGAAAACGGCACAGCTACGTCCCCCAGCGAGCATGATCGCCAGGTCAACAATCAGCCACCAGGGACTTGATGGCGCAATCACCATCACTACATCCCCTTTTTTTAAACCGCAAGCCCGCAGCCCAAGCGCAAAACGGCGGATAGTTTCCAAAATATATTCAGATGAGAGTGGTGCAAACCCGTCTCCACGGCGATAAAAAAAAGCCCCACTGGTTCGAAAAGTGGTAAAACATTGTTGCACGATCATAGGTAACGTAGAATCTTCAGTAATCATAAAAATTCCTCAAAACATGCAATTACCCTGCTTTATTAAGTATAGGGCTGCTTGGCAATTGGGCAAACGAATGAGTAATTTATTGAGACTTGTAACCCTGAGTAAATTTAAAACCTTACCCACCTTTCTCCATAAGGTTGACTGTAATCCGGACTGTCAATTCCCTCCTGAAGATCAGCGGCAGGAAGCAAAGGACCAACCTGAGTCCGAAAAGGGATCACGCCAGCCCAGACATTTACATCAAGGTCATTTGGGTCATCATTTACACCACCCTCATTAATTTTTACAGAGGCTTCATTCAGGCTCATTTTTAAAAGGCTGGCACCATCCAATTCTCTTTTACTTGATGCCCGGATAACCCCACTTCGTCCTGGCGCAATCTGTTCAATAAACAAGTTAAGCAGCCGGTCTTTTTCCTCACGTTCTGTCACTTTCTCACACCGACCAAAGACAACTGCCGAACGATAATGTGCACTGTGGTGAAATGCCGAACGAGCCAGAACCCAACCATCGAACAAGGTAAAAGTGACACAGGTTGGTTCGCCTTTACTTAACGCTTTAATCAGGCAACTGTTATTTGCTCCATGGACATAAATCTCGTTTCCGTCACGCCAGAACAACATGGGAATCACAATAGGGCCATGCTGATCTGTAATGGCTACATGACCCAGTTTGGATTCATCAATTATCGCGTAAAGCTGCTCCACATCCGTACCAGATCGGTAAGGTGCTTTTTTCAATTTAGTTCTGTTGGTAGGTGATAACATACTTTATGTTCCTTATAAGAAATCGTTTTCTTATTTAACCTAAAATTGGTACTCTTATTAAGTGCCGTTTTTAAATATTTGGTGGAACCAGTTTGATCATTGATATTGGCGATTTGACCCTTACAGAACAGGGCAATACAAAGCAGGAAAAATTATTCAATGCCGTGCGGTCTAAAATTGTTGCGGGACTTTGGCAGAGTAACGCAAAATTACCATCAACCCGCGAACTGGCAACCCGCCTGAATATTGGCAGAAATACCGTAGTCGCTACATACGAACAATTAGTCGCCGAAGGTTATATCAAAAGCCAGATCGGTTCAGGTTTCTTTGTTGCTGTTGATTTGCCTGAGCAGTTTTATGTTGGAGAGAAGCTCGACCCGATACTAATTAACGAACCTAGCAGTGAACAAACAACCCGATCTTTTTCACCGGGAGTTCCGGATCTGGATGTTTTCCCAGTAAAACGCTGGTCCCAGTTGGTCCATCATCATGGTCAGCGTCGGGATTTTCTCGGATACAGTGAAATTCAGGGACTGAGCAGTTTAAGAAACTCAATCGCACGCTATATATCATCAAGCCGTACCGTTTACTGCACTCCTGAACAGGTTATCATCACTCATGGCGCACAGCAGGCCATCTCGATTGCATTACTGGGCACCGCTTCTTACGGCGGCGAAGTTGCTTTTGAAGACCCCGGATATACCAATGTCAGGTCAATTCTGGAACTCTTTAACATGGACAATATTCCATTAAATATTGATAAAGATACCGGCTGGGATCTGAAATCGTTGCAGGGTAGTTGTGCTAAAGCAGTTTATGTCACTCCGAGTAATCAGTATCCACTTGGTTTGACCATGCCTGTTGCTCAGCGATTAGAGTTACTTGAATGGGCTTCTCTCAACAATAGCTTTATTATTGAAGATGATTATGACAGTGAATTTCAGTTTGCTCATCAGCCCTACCCAAGTTTGCAGGGACTGGCCCATGAATTTGGCTACTCTGAAAATGTCATTTATATCGGTTCACTCAGTAAAGTTATGTTTAACAGTATGCGTCTGGGATACATGGTTGTTCCTCCATCATTAGTCGATAAGTGTTGCAGCATAAAACAAACGCTGGGTGGAGAATCAGTCACAGCATCACAACTCGCTTTGTCTCAGTTTCTCAATGAGGGTCATTTACAACGACATATCAGAAAAATGCGCCGCTTGTATCAGGAAAAGCACCAGACAATGGTCGATAGCCTGAGCCATCATTTTGGTACTGATATCAACATTATCAGTCAGCCGGCCGGACTGCATGTTACTATTGCCTGGGAAAGCAATGTTGAAGAGATAGCATGGTCAGAATTAGCCAAAACTCATCAACTCAAACTTCGTCCTTTATCTCACTATGAAAGCAAACCAAGTCAACGAGACTGGAAAGGAGCAATTTTAGGATTCGGAAATGCCGCTTTGAACGAAATTGATTCAGATATCTTTCGTCTTGCAAAGCTCTTTTACCAGTTAGCAAATGATTATTCAAACGACATGGCACTGAATAGTACTCAGCCAGTTGAATAACTGTTATCCTGTGGGCAATTTTTAGTTTTCAGATACATCACCAGGGATAGAAAATGATGATATCAGCCCCTCAGACATCGCCATTAAGAGAGCGAGCCACACTGTTTTTTCTTCTGACACTTCCTCCCCTTTTCTGGGCAGGTAACTTTATTATCGGTCGTTCGGTCAGAGGTGAAATACCACCATTAACACTCTCGTTTTATCGCTGGGTTATCGCGCTGGTATTATTACTGCCATTTGCCATCAAAGCGATTAAAAATGACCTTAACCAATACTGGCAAAACCGCTGGCTTATTCTGCTTACTTCCATTACAGGTATCAGTGCTTTTAATTCTCTTATCTACTATGGATTGCAGTTCACTACGGCAACAAACGGTATTATCTTAAATTCATTTATTCCTTTGCTGATCAGCCTGATTTGCTGGCTGGTATTTCACCAAAAACTGAGTACTAAAAGCTGGTTAGGAATGGGGATATCATTCTGTGGAGTATTGATGATTGTGTCCCATGGCAAATGGCAAACACTTTATGAGATGAGCTTTAACCATGGCGATTTAATCATTTTTGTCGCTATGGTCTGCTGGGCGATTTATACGTTAGGATTAAAACATCTGCCTAATACCATGAACCGTCTTGGATTAACTTCTGTTCAGATGGCAATTGGTCTGATCATATTGATCCCGTTTTATTGGTCAGAAGTCAATAACGGTCAGTTCCCGCACTGGAATACTCACGCAATCTTGAGCATGGCCTATATTGGTGTTGTTCCTTCTGTACTTGCTTACCTGCTCTATTCAACAGCCGTCGAAAAAATGGGACCAACAAAAGCGGGTTTATCCATTCATCTGTTGCCGGTATTTGGCGTCATACTTTCCCTGCTGTTTCTCGGAGAAAGTTTTCACTGGTTTCAGGCTGCAGGTATGTTTCTGATTTTTAGTGGGATAACGATGAACCGATAACTGTAGGATGATAGGAATCGCTACTGTTTATTTAATAAGAACTTACGTAAATCTCGTTCTTCTCGCATGACATATAATATGAATACTCGATTTTCTTCCTGTTTATAAAAAATCCGGCAAGGAGTCGCGACAACTTCACGATAACTCAAATGCTCAAGTTCTGGAGGAATACGCCCAGATTCAGGAAAAGTTTCCAGGCGTTCTACTTTTGAAAAGATTGACTGGACAAGCTGTTTAGCTGCTACAATATTTTCTAACGCAATATATTCAGCAATATCATTTAAATCTGATAGTGCTGGTTCTGTCCAAATTACTTCAGCCATTTTGACATCTTATTCTTGGCTTCTGAGTGACTAACTATTTTTCCGTCAGCAATCGCTCGCTCTCCTCGTGCTATACCTTCAAGGATTGCTAAACGATTTTGCATAAACTCATAATCACTAACGTCAACAAGATAAGCTGATGGAATACCATGTTCTGTAATTAAAACAGGTTCTTTTGTGTCACGTAAATCAGCAAGAATTTTTGTCGCCTGCCGTTTAAGCGACGTAACTAATTCTACTTTCATAAAAGATGCCTCCAAAGGAATACTTAAGTGGTACTTAAGTAATACTATTCTATCACTCATATGTTGGCAAGTTAATGACTTCAAACCGCGAATGCCAGACGTTATACACATCCATTGAAATTTCTTGTTATATTCGTAAGTTATTTACTGAAGAGCAGTTCTATCGTCTTCATTGGCAGATACATGCGCATACGTCCGTTGTGCTCACACAAAACTTCAAAACCATACTTGGCATAAAATGCTTGAGCTGAATCTGTAAGACAATCGACAACAACCGCATAAGCTCTCATATAGAAGTTAACTTCCCACAAATACTTTAGAGCACGAATCAGGCTAATTTTGCCTAAACCTGAACCATGAAACTCTTTATGAACAGCCAGTTGAGCAAGTAAGAAGACAGGGATTGGGTATCTTGGCAATTTCTTTGCTTGTTGTACTGGTAAAGTCTCTCGACTAATAGAGCTAGGGGCTACACTGTAAAATGCACAAATTGCATATTTCTGATTTAGCAATGGTTGAGCACTTGGCAGTATCATCGTGCGGCTAATACCAGCTTGCATATGTTTGGCTGCCTGAGTCTTTATAAATACATTTAGCTCTTGCTCACCACAATCAAATGAATTGCGATCGTGTTTCGATTTACTCAGTTCTACGAATTCTTTGCCCCAGCTCACTTAATATCACTCTCATCGGCAAACTTTGCCGCTGCTAGCAACGCTTTGTTTGGCGTTTTAGCCTTTTCACATGCGACCATAAACTCATCAAAGACGCTATCTTTAACTACTATACTTTCGTGTTCCTCGATTACATGAGTTGAATCCTCGTCTACCAGTCTAACAACGTATTCTGTCAGACTTTTAAGACCGAGTAATGCAGATGCTTTTTCTGCTTTTGCCTTAATCTCTTCATCAAGGCGGATATCTAAACGCGCAGTCGCCATAACTCCTCCAATGTACGGAACTATTCCGTCACTATGAATCGATTATAGTACAGTGATAGCGCAGATTCAATTTGTACGGAAAGTTACCGGATTGAGAGAAAATATTCAGCTGATTGATTGTTTTAACCATTCACAATCTCACTATCCTGGTATACTGAAGATGGAGAAGGCAGACGTTTAGACGTATTCACATCAAACATATGCAGGTTTTCCGTATCAACACAAATACCTAATTTAGCACCGACATCATATTGGTGTTCACCGTGAGTACGAATGATCAGTTTCTGCTTAGTTTCATCATTTAACTGACAATACAACAGCAGATCGGCACCTAATTGTTCTATCATCTCTATTTCTACCGTAAACATTGCCTCATGATTTTCGACAATATGAATATGTTCCGGACGTATACCCAACTTAGCTTTACCTAAATTCCACCAATTTGTCGGCATCTCCAAAAAATTCGAACCTAACATGACGCCATCAGCCGTAATATTAACATTCAATATATTCATAGCCGGAGCACCAATAAAGGTCGCTACAAATAACGAAGCCGGTTTCTGGTAGATTTCCATAGGTGACCCCACCTGTTCGATATTGCCTTGGTTTAATACCACAAGTTTGTCACCCAGTGTCATTGCTTCAACCTGATCATGGGTTACATAAACAGAGGTTGTACCTAAACGACGCTGTAACTTCTTAATTTCCAAACGCATCTGGACGCGTAATTTGGCATCTAAATTAGATAATGGCTCATCAAAAAGGAATACTTTCGGTGAACGAACAATAGCCCGACCCATAGCCACACGCTGACGCTGCCCACCAGATAGCTGTTTGGGTTTTCGATCTAAAAGATGATCGAGTTCCAGCATCGTCGCAGTAGAAGTAACCTTCTCCTGAATTTGTTCTTTTGGTATTTTACGGTTTTTCAGACCATAAGCCATATTGTCATAAACAGACATATGTGGATAAAGAGCATAGTTCTGGAAAACCATCGCAATATCGCGTTCCCCTGGTTCAAGACCATTGACTTCGACATCATCGATGGTTAACTGACCTGAGCTGATTTCTTCCAACCCGGCAATCATGCGTAGCAAAGTAGATTTTCCACAGCCACTCGGTCCTACAAGAACCACCATTTCACCATCATCAATATCTAGGCCAACTCCATGAATTGCCTGAAAACCATTGGCATAAGACTTTTTAATATCGGTTAATGTTAATGTCGCCATACGTTATTTCTCCGAATCAACTAAGCCTTTGACAAAGGCTTTTTGCATCCCTATTACCACCAAAACAGGCGGTAACATCGCAATTAAGGTAATAGCCATAATTTTGTTCCATTCCACTATGCCATCATTCACATTCAGCAGCTGCTTAATGCCCATAACAATGGTGTAATAATGGATATCTGTAGTAATCAATAATGGCCAAAGATATTGATTCCAACCGTAGATAAAGGTGATAACAAACAGAGCCGCTATATTGGTTCTCGATAACGGCAACAGAATGTCAAAGAAGAAACGCCATGGTCCTGCACCATCAATTCTTGCTGCTTCCACTAACTCATTTGGTACCGTCATAAAAAACTGGCGGAACAGAAATGTCGCTGTCGCACTGGCTATAAGAGGAATGGTTAAACCATAAAACGAATTCAGCATATGTAAGTTCGTAATCACCTCAAAGGTTGGCATAATACGCACTTCAACCGGCAGCATCAGAGTAAAAAAAATCACCCAAAAAGCCAGCATTCTGCCGGGAAACCGAAAGAAAACGACAGCATATGCCGATAAGATGGAAATAATCAGTTTTCCAACTGTAATGGATAAGGCCATGATCAGTGAATTGGTTATCATCAGGCCCAACGGAAAAACTGAATTATTCACTTTCTCCTGAGAATCAAATAATTCCCGGAACACATCGAAGCCTAAATGACCAAACCAAAGCGGTGTACCCGTCGCAAATTCGCCATTTTCATGAGTGGTTGCAACGATGGCTAACCAGACCGGAAATGCCACAGATATAATTCCCAGGATCAGAATCAGGTGACAAAAAACTCGGAATAAGGTTCTGTTTTCGACCATTAGTACGTCACCTTCTTCTCAACATATTTAAACTGAATCACAGTTAACAATCCGACAATGATCATCAAAATAACTGACTGAGCCGCAGATGAGCCCATGTCCAGACCGATAAATCCATCGTTATACACTTTATAAACCAGTGTCGATGTACTGTTACTCGGTCCACCCTGGGTCATGGCATGAATTACCGCGAAAGTATCGAAAAAGGCATACACAAAATTCACGACCAGAAGAAAAAAGCTCGTCGGTGTGATTAACGGAAAACTAATAGTGAGGAATCGACGAACCGGTCCACTACCATCAATTGCCGCAGCTTCATGCAATGATTTAGGTACCGACTGTAATGCTGCAAGGAAAAACAGAAAGTTATAACTGACCTGCTTCCAGGTAGCAGCAATAACAACCATAATTAATGCCTGAGTCCCGTTTAACTTGGGGTTCCAGTCAACACCTAAAGACTTAAGCACTTCGCTGATAACACCGATAGTCGGATCGAATAAAAACAGCCATAGCGCTCCGGCCACGACAGGAGCAACGGCGTATGGCCAGATGAGCAGAGTCCGGTAAGTTAACGCACCACGGACGATATTTTCAGCCATTCCCGCCAGAATCAGTGCACTGACTAATGCAAGACAGGAAACTGAGATACTAAAAACAAAAGTCGTTCCCAAAGATTCCAGATAATGAATATCGGTAAAAAGACGCAGGAAGTTTTCAGTACCGACAAATTCACGACTCATACCAAAAGCATCTTCCAGTTGGGTTGACTGGAAAATGGCTTGTCCGGCCGGCCACAAAAAGAAAATAAACGTAATCAATAATTGAGGTGTCATTAGCATCACCGGTAACCAGCGATGTTTGAACACTACTTGAGATGACATCATAATTTTAATTTTACTTAATCAGGAATAGCGGGCCATCCTGACCCGCTGATATAACATAAAGAAATTATTTCTGAGTGCGTTCAAACCGTCGTAATTGCTCATCACCACGAACAGCCGCATTATTAAGCGCTGTCTTAGCGGATTCTTTACCGGCCCACACAGCTTCTAACTCTTCATTAATGATGTCTCGGGTTTGCAGGAAGTTACCAAAGCGAATCCCTTTTGAATTAGCTGTTGGCGTTTTTGATGTCATCTGAATGACCGCAACTTCTGCGCCCGGATTTTTAGCATAAAAACCCTGCTGCTTAGTTAGCTCATACGCTTGTTTGGTAATTGGAAGATAACCGGTGAACTGATGCCAGTCGGCCTGAACAGCCGCACTTGAAAGATAATTAAAGAATTTAGCAACACCTTTGTATTCAGCTTTAGAGTGTCCGCTAAGTACCCACAATGAAGCACCACCGATAATGGTATTTTGGGGCTCTTTAACTAAATGAGAATCATAAGGCAACTGGGCGACACCGACATTAACCCCTTTCATATTCTCTTTGATTCCAGCCAGACCTGCTGATGACCCCATACTCATTGCACATTCCTGAGTGTAGAACAAAGGCATACCTTCAGACTGACGGCCACCATATTTGAAGATGCCGTCTTTTGACCATTTTGCCATCTGAGCAATATGGTCAACATAAGGTTTAGCATTGAATTCAAACTTAGTATCTAAACCAGCAAAACCATTATTTTCTGTAGCAACAGGAACGTTATTACGGGCACCGAAGTTTTCAATCTGTGTCCATGACTGCCAGGTGGTCGTAAATCCACAAGTCGCACCTGACTTAAGTAGTTTACGTGAAACTTCACCCATCTCATCCCATGTTTTTGGTGGTTGAGAAATACCCGCTTTGGCAAACATATCTTTGTTGTAATACAGAACAGGAGTTGAACTGTTAAATGGCATAGACAGCATTTTGCCATCATTAGTTGTGTAATAGCCGGTCACTGCAGAAAGATAATTATCGGGATTAAAAGGTTCGTTGGTATCTTTCATTAACTGATAAACCGGATAAATCGCATTTTTCGCGCCCATCATGGTCGCAGTACCTACTTCAAACACCTGCACAATTGCAGGCTGTTCTTTGGCACGGAATGCAGCTATTGCACTGGTCATGGTTTCCGCATAGGTGCCTTTATAAACCGGCTTAACCTCATATTCATCCTGACTAGCATTAAAGTTAGAGGCAATTTCATCGACTTTTTTGCCCAGAGAACCACCCATTGCATGCCACCATTCAATTTCAGTTTTGGCAAAGACTGGAGAACTTACTAAAGTTGCTGCTATAACTAAACTAACCATTTTATTAAACGTCATTCTGATTTCCCTAAAGTTCTTATTTCTAATCAACGCTATTATGCGTCTGAAGTTTTGGATATATATTTAAACGTTAAGGAAGAAAAATGACGGAGTTATTGCAAACAAATGAATTTGTTCAGATAAAGTGACAATTCATACTACTGAAATATAAATGCCATAATCATTTGAAATTATTAATAAAATAAAAACAGGAGAAAAGTGAGATGAGAGTCATGGCACACAGAGGGTTTTCCAGCCTGGCACCTGAAAATACGATTGCTGCATTTAAAAAAGCTATTGATTTTGGCTGCGAATGGATAGAGCTTGATGTTCAACTTACAGCAGATAATGTCCCTGTCGTTATCCATGACCAACAACTTGAACGATGCACTTCAGGGCTCGGGAAGGTTTCAGACTACACATTACCGCAACTCAAGCAGTTTTCTGCCGGAAACTGGTTTGATCCAAAATTCAGTGATGAAACCGTACCAACACTCGAAGAAGTGTTAACCCTGGCAAAAACTCACCATACTAATATTAATATCGAGTTAAAACCCTATCCTGGTGATGATGAATCGATGCTCGCCCAACAAATCGCAGATATCATTAATACTGTTGGAATTAATACCGAACAGCTCCTGTTTTCAAGTTTTAGTGTAACCGCACTACAAGAAATTAAAGATGTACTGCCAAATATCAAACGAGGTTTGTTGTGGGAAGAAATGCCAGATAATGCATTTGCCCTTTTAGAATCTCTTGATGCTTACAGCGTTCATTGCGACTATCGGTTTTTACATGAAACTCAGGCTCGGACTATCAAAGATAAAGGCTACGCAATCTATTGTTACACACCGAATAATCCAATGGATGTTCAGAGCTTCTGGGTTTGGGGAGTGGATATGATGATCACTGACAAACCAGACAGATATGCACACTAATCTGAATGAAAAAAGCCATTCTTACAATACACTGCAAGAATGGCCTGCCATTTATTGATTTCGATACAAAAAGTATCTCATACCCAGATATTAAGCTTCCTGAGCTTCAAGATTACCTTCAGTAGAATGGGAACCAGAAGCTTGCTCAGCACCATGCATCCAATAAACCAGTTTGTTTGAACATAACAGTAAAATAGCACCGCATATTATGGCAGTTACTGCAATGCCGCCAAAAATAGCCATTGCACCTAATTCACCAACATGAGCGCCAATCAGACCCGCAACATAGTTTGCAACAGCATTAAAGCCAAACCAAACCCCCATCATTAGTGATGCCAGTTTTAACGGAGCTAATTTAGTCACGAGTGATAAACCAATTGGTGATAAACATAATTCACCCATAGTATGGAAGAAGAAGGCACCAACTAGCCATAGCATTGATGTTTTAACCGTTACATCACCGCCCTGTTCAACGACAGCACCAACCATACAAACAAAACCAATGGCCAAGAAGAATAAGCCCATGGCAAATTTCACCGGAGAATTTGGTTCTTTCGACCCCATTTTGACCCAGATAGCCGCAACAATTGGCGCACAAGTGATGATAAAGAATGGGTTCAGAGACTGGAACCAGGCCGTTGGAACTTCAAAACTACCAATCATACGATCAGTATATTGCTGAGTGTAGATATTCATTAATCCGCCAGCCTGTTCAAAACCAGCCCAGAAGATAATAACAAACAACCCCATCACCAAAATCACTTTTAAGCGGTCCACTTCTTGTTTAGTTAATGGTGTTGATTTAGCTTGATTTTTCTTGCTTGCATCACTAACTGCTGATGGTACGCGACCGATATCACCCAACCAACGTTGCGCTAACATCATCTGCATAACCAGGCTAATTAACATACCAGTACCCGCTGCAATAAAACCAGCTTTCCAGCCAAATTCATTGGTCACTGCACCAGCAATAATCCCTGCCATCAATGCACCCAGGTTAATACCCATATAGAAGATAGTGAAAGCACCATCACGACGATGATCGCCTTCTTCATACAAGTCACCAACCATAGTTGAGATATTTGGTTTAAACAAACCGTTACCGGCAATCAAAAATGCCAGGCCAAGTACAAATCCGTGGACAGCATTCAATCCTAATAATTCACTTGGTAAAGCGAGAGTAAACTGACCAATAGCCATCAATGCACCACCGATCAAAATTGATTTACGCTGGCCTAAATAGTTATCGGCTAACCAACCACCGATTAATGGTGTGATATACACAAGGCCCGTATATATACCATATAAATCAAGAGCTTCTTTTTGAGTCCAACCAAGACCACCATGAATTGTCGTATCAGTTAAATATAAAACCAGAATGGCTCTCATTGCGTAATAAGAAAATCGTTCCCATAGCTCTGTTCCAAACAAAAGGAACAGGCCTCTTGGATGACCTAAAATTTGATGTGTATTTGCCATAATTCTTATATTGATAGAAATAAAAGCCTATTATTCTACACATCAAATCAAGTTCAAATGATTTATCCATTATGTGGAAATTAGGCAGATTTTAATAAAAATGAATTTTTATGATATTTCAATCAATATAAAAACCGTCTCAAAATAAAAACACGCATATAAAAATCAACAAGTTAGATAACCACGTGTAATTTTAACCAAAAAAAGAATGTAATCGATTAATCAACTATTTTTATCACTATTAATGAATAATAATGCTGAAATTAAGAGGAAAAATTGAAATGATCTTTTGATAAAAATCAAAATTGCAGATTATTTGATATTACATAAATGGTGCATTTTTCAGTAAAATATTGACAGAAAGAATGCACCTTATTGCCTATGAAAACTATAAATCGCTACGGTTATTGAGGAGAAGTTGCCAGCATTAACCTTCCTTCATATCCACCATGAGCCAGTACATACACAATATACGCTTTTCCTTTATAAACGATTGGATAAGGAGTAATGGCTGTATGTTCCGGGACTATTTTTGTCACCTGCTTTGCGGATAAATCATATTGCCAAATACAGGCCAGACGCTGTCCTTCATTATCAAAATAGATCTGACTGTCATCTTTTGTCCATGTCATATCATAAATACGCCACCAGACACGTTCTTTTGAACCATCCAGAATATCCGGCATGATTTGTAACTGATCTTTGATGCTGTCATAAACCACAATAGTACGATTATCTTGCATTGTCGGATCTAATTTTTCTGAAATCCGTTTTAGATACTCTGTGACTTTTGCCGATAATAACTGATCATTTTCCATCGATTTAATTTCAGATGTAATCACAGCTAACTTCGTACCATCATGCGATAGCGCCCAGCGTCTGTTACGATCACTGTGTCCCATCATCGTCAGATACTCATCTGAAGAAACTTTCCCTGCCTTTGTCGGATACATTTTCGAGCCGACTGCGTAAGAATAAAGCTGAGTATTTTGTTTTTCAGGTACCATGGTGAAAAACAGATGATTATCTTTAATCGCCATATTGTACTCATCACCTGAAGCGACAATGTACTCCTGCATTGTCATCAAATTCAGTTCATGAATTTCCTGTTTAAACGTTGCCGTATACGTTTTAAAGAAAACAAAAACTTCATCACCTAATACCGTTGCAATAGGTTCAAATACTTCGACTCCGGATTTTAAAACAGCCCTGCGTTTCCAAGGATGATAATGTTCCTGACCAACTAGTTTAAGAGCATCTTTTGAATAGTTATCCAAAAGGTTTTCTTGTGGTAATTCCATACCTTTTTGCAAATTAGTGACTCTTCTTTCTGTCAGGTGAACTAAAAGCTGATTGATCCTGTTAATCATCACATCTTCACAGGATTCTTTATCCAGACATCCCTGATCGCGCTGAGCTAACCAGGCCTCCTGCTCTGCTTTTAAACTTTCTGACCCTGCTAATGTCAGGTTTTGCTCATAGAGGACTTGAATAACGTCATCCATGGTACTTAATGATTTTGTATTACAAACAATTTCTAATACCTGAGTTTTTTCATTATGGCAATCTGAGCTCATAGCAAACCCACTGCCAGCCAGTAACGACAAACCTATTGCCAACCACCGCATTATTAATAACCTTATAATTTATTTTACAAAAGAATCGCAAATATATAGTGTAATCAACTGTATATTCATTGAGCAAAATCATCTTGATAGCAAGAAAGTGATAAAGCAGATATGGAATTATAAATATGAAACTTATCTCTCACTATGTAGTCTAAATTTCAAAGCAGCTTCACATAAAATTAATATTAACTGCTTATACTCGATATGTTACCTAGATAATAAGGAGAATGTTATGTCGAAAAGAACAGGGCGCCAACGCCATTGGTTCCAACTAAATCGTCCAAAAACAGCGCACAGAAGTTAATACTTAATACTATTCAAACCACAGAAGCTCTGAGCTTCATATGAAAGTCCAATCTTAATGTTTACACTAGCCTGCACGAAGTAAAAGAGAGACTTCGGCACGCTAGATAACCTCCCCTTACTCGTACCGTCATATTGTTCAATAATATTTGCGTATGCACTAACTAAAAGAGTATTATGTCAATAATTCGCTGATATTTTGACGATCGCCAAAATATCGTCATCAATAATTCAACTAAAGATTTTTCGCTGTGGTTACCTCTTCATCTTTTTTCCGGCTACCTATCAATAAGTTAGTCATTATTGGCTTTGTCCTGTTTCCTATTCTTTCGTGTGCTGAAACTACTGATGATTCACCCTGGTCTGTTTCAGGCTTTGGTAGTCTTTCTGTCGGACAACTGGATACCGATCAGGCAAGTTATAGAGGGTATTCAGATAACTTATCACTGAAGCCAGACAGTTTGCTGGGGTTACAGGTATCCTATCAGTTTAATGATTATCTCAGTACCACTGTTCAGGGAACATTAAAAGACGATAATAAAGATTATAGTGATTACAATGATGACATTATTAATTGGGCATTTTTGACCTGGTTACCTAATGACAATTTAACGCTTAAAGCTGGTCGGATGCGGGCTCCGTTTCTTGCTTATAGTGACATCAATGACATTAGTTATGCCTATCCATGGATCACCTTACCAAAACAATCCTACAGTGGTTGGTTATTCCCGACTTACGACGGTATTGATGTTGCCTGGGGAAGTAACTTTAATGAATTTGATACATCTTTGGAAACCTATATTGGTACTTATGAGAATAAAAAAGGTGTCATGGGTGGCACAGCAAAATACAGTGTCAAAGCCTTTGGCGGACTGGTTGGAAAGGTAAATTACAACAACATTCAGTTCCGTTTATCGCAGCACCGTGGTGTTATCGATATGGATGTCCAAAGTTTATTTGATATGGCCGAAAACTATCTATATTCAGCTATATTAAGTGACCCATTTAATACTGAGCTACAGTCTCTGGCCTACTCTTTACAAAACTCCCAACTTTCATCAAAAGGCCATTTTGATGTTGCTCAGGCTTCCATTTTTTATGATGGCTTAGAATATTTCAGCCGGGCCGAATGGGTACGTATTCTGACTAATGATCTCGATCTTGCTCCGAATATGGAAAGTTATTATTTGACCGGCGGTTATATTACTTTTCCGTGGACTTTTAGTCTAACCTATGCAGAAAGTAAATTCGAATATAGTGATCAAATCGAATCTTACCGCAATATCGAAGTGCTATCTCCGTTGATGTCATTCTTAGCTAATGATTCAGTGCGAGTCTGGACTCTGGGGACCCGCTGGGATATTCAACCCAAAGTTGCACTCAAAGCCGAAGTTAGTTACATCAAAGGCTATGCCGATAAGGACTCTTATTTTACTTCGATACAAGAAGATTTCGACCGAACGGCGATGTTATATAAATTAAGTCTGCAGTGGATCTTTTAATGCAAAGACTCTTTCAGTATTCATACCCGTTGTTTTTGTACTTTTGTCTGGGAATTATTCTCATTCTGAGTACAATACGACCAGTATATGCTACTGATATTTTCGTTATTACAAACGCTACATCGCCCCTGGAAACACTCTCCCGAAGCGAAATAAGACAGGTTTTTTTAGGGGGAACCCTGAGCAGGAAATACGAACCCATAAGTTTAATTGCAGGGAATCAAACCCGGGCTTTATTTAACACTAAAGTTCTGGGACTAACCGAAGGGCGAATTCAAGCTTATTGGGCTCAGTTGCTCTTTTCCGGTAAAAGTGAAAAACCACCAAAAGAATTTGAACAAGAATCAGAAGTCATTGACTATGTTTCATCACATGACAAAGTAATCGGATATGTTTCATCGCACTATAGTCCTGTACCTAATAACATAAAAATCATTTATCAAAAATAGCAGCACAACGAACTGGAATACTAATGATACCTTTAAGCATCCGCACAAAATTCATGTTAATCAGTACAATCTCAATTGTACTTTGTGCGCTATCAGTATTCGCAATTTCACTAAACCAACACCAGCAAATTTACATTAATTCCGTTGAAAATAACTTAGATGCCCTTACTGCTAATGTCGCTGACGAATTGTTATTCAATATCAATGAGCAGGATTCAACATTCTCTGTTAAAAATAATCTACTTATTTTTCAAAAGTATAACCACATACTTTTTTCATTTGTCTATGATAGAGACTGGAACAAAATCAACCAGTACGTCAATATAAATAAGGTTTCACAACAAAAAATCGACCAGATTATGTCATCATTACCTGACATAAAATCACTCCCTTATGCCATATCGAAACAAAATGATGTCTTAGCTATAGTAAAACCCATTGGAGAAAAAGACAGCCCACAAGGTTATCTTCTGGTGATACATAACTTTGATGCTCCTATTATAAAAAGCCGCAATACCCTGATTTCAATAGCCTTTCCTGTCGTTACTGCAGTGCTGATTAGCACCTTCATTTTAACCTGGCTGCTTCTCAAAAAACTATTTGCGCCTTTGCTATCGTTATCTGAATTTACAAAAAAAATCAAAGCAACCGGAAACTATTGTCTGAGGTTTAAATCCGAAAGCTCCGATGAAGTTGCAACACTGACCGATGATATTAACTCAATGTTGGAAACCATTAATAACGAATATCAAATCAATCAGAAACAACAACAGATACTGCGTTCGCAACAGGAAAAACTGAATAAACTGGCCAATTTCGATCAATTGACCGGACTGCCGAATCGTCGCTTTATTATTGAAAAGTTAACAACAGATTTAGAACAGGTAAAAGCGGCTCATTCTGATCTGGCTATTTTATATTTTGACATTGACAGTTTTAAAAGTGTCAATGACCGGATGGGACATGAAACTGGTGACGCGTTACTTAATCTCGTCAGCCAAAAAGTGCTGTCTTGTCTTAGCAGTCAGTGCGTTCTGGCCAGACTTGCCGGAGATGAATTCCTGATCGTGTTAAATGAAGGTTCGGATATCAATTTTGCATCCAATATTGCCCGTAAAATTATTGCTGAGTTTTCAACACCAGTGATGGTTAATAACTGGCAAATATCAACAAGTGTCAGTGTCGGTATGTCCTTAGCCTCTCAGGCCGACTATGACTTAGATGCCTTAATATCTAATTCAGATGTGGCAATGTATGTTTCAAAAAATAACGGTCGTGGTCAGTACACTGTTTTTGAAAAATATATGCTGAATCAGAAAAAACGCAACGAAGAAATTATCAGCCAGATCCCATTGGCAATACGTAATAAACAGTTTACCCTGTATTACCAACCCAAAGTCTCTTCGTTTGGTAAGATTGGAGGTCTCGAGGCATTAATCCGCTGGTATCACCCCACTCTTGGTGAAATATTGCCCGAAGACTTTATCCCGATTGCAGAACGAGGTGGAAAAATAGGGGAAATAACCAAATGGGTAGTGTCTCAGGTCTGTGCTGACCTTACTCAGCTAAAAAACATTTGTGGCGATGATATTCTGGTATCTTTCAATTTATCGTCAAAAGATTTAATCAGCACCGAAATGCACGGACATATTCTCGCTGAATTAAATAAAAACCAACAAAATCTGTCATCACTACAAATTGAAATTACGGAATCAAGCTATTTAGAAGATTTTGAATTAGCGAACCAGTTCTTTTCTTCAATCAGGCAGCTTGGTGGAACTATTGCTCTGGATGACTTTGGTACCGGCTATTCTTCTCTGAGCTATTTAAGCCTTATAGAAATAGATACCATAAAAATTGACAGACAATTTGTATCGAATGCCTTTGTCAGTGCCAAAGATGATGCAATATTAAGTTCGATACTGGACTTAGCCAATAAACTTGATCTTCATTGCTGTTGTGAAGGTATAGAAACTAAGGAACATGCAAAATATATAGCGCAGAAAGGGTACATGACACTTCAGGGCTATTATTTCTCTGAGCCAGTCGCCATAGAACACTTAAGCCAGGCCATTAACAACATTCACCATAAATTCCGTCACCATGTCGATCAGGAATATGGTTATGCTGTTAACTAATTAATTCCATCAGCAAGGCAACGAATCAAAAGAAGTAGAATGTCACTGTGGCATTAACACTTTTTACGTCTTTATGACCCATAGTATAATTTGAATATTCCAGACCAACTGCCATAGGGCCGATAAGAGTATAGTCAGCACCAACGGCCCACATTTTATCAACCCCCTTATCATCCTCAAGCGTCACACCTGGATCAGCTTCTAAAAGCCATGAATTCAGTCCTGCTTTCGCATAAACCTGCAAAGCTCCAAACGTCACATTCGGTCTGATTGCTCCATAAGCTGACTCTGCATCGATGTCCCCGCCTACAGAATCAAATTTACCATGGCTTGTATAACCGCCTTCTACACTGAGCCATGGAATTACTCCAACTCCAACATGCATGTTATAAGCAACAGATCTATCATGATCATATTCAGAAGTACCTACAGATGCACCGCCAAATACAACAGAATCAGCCCATGCAGTAGGAGCGACCGATAATGCCAACAAAGAAACTAACGCTAACTTTTTCATATTATTTTTCTCTTTATTTCTGATTCAAGTTCTCAGGAAGATCTCAAATTATTTGTATACTGAATAACTTACATCGTCAATAATTTACATCCACCTAAAAGTCCATCGATGCATATAAACCTACGTTATCACCATCAAAGTATGGGACAACGGCTAAATTTGTCACACTAAAACCGCCCAGAGACACGGAATATTGTATCGCTGTACCAAGCAAAGCACCGGCGATTACATCACGCCAGTAGTGATGACGACTATCAACCCGGGAATACGCAACTAGTCCGGTCAGTAAATATGCTGGGACACCATATTCCCAACCATAACGAAACTGCAGGTAAGCCGCTGCCTGAGCTGCTGATGAGGTATGACTTGATGGCATACTAAAATCTTCGCCATTTGGGCGAGTAGCATTAATAGATCTTTTCAGAAAGTGAGTCGATAACGCCGTCCACATGGCTCCTTCGCCAAGCTGAACTAAACCTTCACCATCAAGTTTGACCGTTGATATAATACCTGCGGCAAATGGGAGTCCCCATTGTAAAATATCTCCGGCTTTTTCAAGATCTTTGTTATACGCAAAAGTTTTTGTGCATAACAACAAGCTTAAAATGCAGCTTACACATAAAAACTTAATACTATTATTATACCGATAATAATGGCCCACTGACGTTATTTCTCCATACTCACTGGCTTATACACATCAGTACAAAGCAAGAATCAGACCAACAATAATAGTTTGAATTTTAGTCAATCAGGAATAAAACAGAAAATATATTTATAAATAAGATAGATAAGCGGCAAATCATTACCGCTGGTATGGCCATATTTCCGCTATAAGAGGAAGATTTATTTCCTCCCCATAAAAAATAAAGACAAATTTCCGTCAGTGTTGAAGGCAGTATCCTTATAAATGTTCATCTAAATACGCTAACACCCCCTCTTCATCCATTGGTTTAGCAAACAAATACCCCTGAATATTCTGACATCCGGCTTTTTCCAGAAAAGCCAGTTGCTCTTTATTTTCAACCCCTTCGGCTACAACATCCATGTGGAAGTTTTCTCCCCAGGAACAAACAGATGTAGTAATAGCTGCATCACCAGCAGAATCAGGTAAGCCTTTGATAAAGGTTTTATCTATTTTAATTTTGTCTATTGGCAGTTTTTTCAAATAACTGAGCGACGAATATCCTGTACCAAAATCATCCAGCGCGATCTTAAATCCCAACTGTTTTAGTTCACTTAATTTTTTTGCTACCACATCAATATCACGCAAAAAGATCGTCTCTGTCACTTCGAAACAAATAAGTGAAGCATTAATTTCCGCAGCCTTCACAAGCTTAATGATTCGCTCACAAAAATCATCCAATGCAAAATGTATAGCGGAAATATTCACTGCAACATAAAGATCCCTGCTATAGCGCTGATTTAACATCTTAGTAAACGCAAAGATGTCAGTCATCATACCTTCCGTTGCATCAACAACCAGTTTTGTATGTTCCAGCATTTCAATGAAAACATCAGGGTAACTAAGTTCGCCTTCATTTTCCCAGCGAAGTAGAGCTTCAACACCAATTGCTTTGCTGTCTTTGAGATCAATAATAGGTTGATAATGCATTAAAAAATCTTTATTGATAACGGCTTCTTTTAATGCCTGTTCAAGCAGTACCGCTTCCTGAACCTGTAAACCGAGTTCCTCAGTGAAGACTTCATAAACACCCCGACCTTTTGCTTTAGCCCGGTACATCGCGATATCTGAATTTTTAAGTAAGCGGCGAACTGTTAAACCATCATCAGGATAAAATGTAATACCGACACTGGTTGATGAATGAATCACGTGATCGTTTATTACGAAAGGCTTCGATAATGCCTGGATGATGTTTTCAACAACATGAATCGCTTCTTCGTAGAAATTAATCTCTTCAAGAATGATTAGAAATTCATCTCCGCCCAATCGACTGATGGTATCAGTTTCTTTACATACACTGCATAAGCGCTTACCGACTTCGCACAATAGCATATCACCGGCATCATGCCCCATTATGTCGTTGACCTGCTTAAACTTATCCAAATCTAAAAATAGAACAGCAACTTTAGTATTATGAGATTTTGCATTAACAATGGCATGTTCAAGGCGATCATAACCTAGGGTTCGGTTGGCCAGCTCAGTAAGCGGATCGTAGTAAGCCTGACGGTGGAGAGCCATCTCATTTTCTTTTATTTCTGACATATCATGCTGAATGCCGGCAAAATTCGTGATCTGCCCATTTTTATCCAGTATCGGGACAATAATGACCAATGCCGGATACTGAGTTCCATCTTTTTTCGTCGTCCAGACTTCCCCTTCCCAGCTCTCTTTGGAAAAAATGGTTTGCCATATTTTCCTATAAAAAGTGAGATCATGTTCATCAGAGCGAAACATCTGGTAGCTATGACCAATGACATCTTCCGGAAGATACCCAGTCATCAGGGTAAATGCTTCATTAACATGTTCGATTACCCCCTGAGTATCCGTAATAACTATGGCCTCAGTGGTATTACTAAAAACACGCGCATAAATTTTCAGCTGCTGCTCTTGTTTCTCTTTTTCGGTCAGCTCTTTCTGGATCCTACGGTTCAGTAACGTTAGCTGATCGGTACGTTCTGCAATGCGTTCTTCAAGAGAATGATTAAGTTCTTGCTCTTTTTGCATGTAATCCTGCAGCGATCCTGCCATTTCATTGAATGAACTCGACAACATGCCAATTTCATCCTGAGAATCAACCGGGATACGGTAAGAAAGATTATTCTGGCTATACTCATTAGCGCCAACAATCAGTTTCTGAAGCCGGCGTCTTAACAGATTGGATAACCATACCGCGATCGCAATCATTAATACCACCATAGTCAGTGTCGATAACGTTAACTGATTTATAAGAAGATCAATTTCATTTTTTGTCTTACGTTCAGTTTTATCCACAATGCTATCAATATGGCTTAGCTGGTCGACAAGAATTGTATTCAGGTTATCTTTGGTTTTATCCGCCGCTTTATGGAATTCATTGACATTGGCACCTAAAGTGACAAACCCAAAACCTCTGGGACTATTACCATAATGCCCTGTGTAATACGGAATTGTCGCAGCCGTCGTTAATTTCCAGACATTACTCCATAGAATAATAAAAGAACCAAGACCACCATTTTTCGTTAGCTGCATCCATCCCTGACACTGAGGAGCAAAATTGAGATAACGGCAGTCCAAGCCAACTAACCCTTGGTCGAGATTTTTTTTGGATGGCTTTTTCGATAAGGATTGAGAATCAAACGTCGGATAACCTTTGAGAAACGCATTAATGTCGGTCATTTTAGATACTTCGAATGCTTGTTCAACTTCCGAAGACAACCATGGGGCTATACGCTTACCGGTTTTAGGATCAAATCCGGGGATAAAATAATCTCTTACATGAGAGATCGCGCGTCCTTTATAATCCCACATAAACGCATAATTACCTGCACTGGCATCGGATACATCCATCGGAGAATAACTCAAAGGATCAACCGTGTCCGTGTATGCCATAATATGGAGATGATCCAAAGCAAGAGAAACATAACCCACTTTTTTCTTACCTTCAAAAACCGGAGTAACGAAACGGATAATCCCTTCAAATCGTTTTCCTACCGGATTTTCCCGCCCTGCATAACCATATTGTTCTGGTGTAAATGGTATCCCGGCCTTTTTTGCTTTTTCTTTGGTAAACACGCCAATAATTTTACTTGGTACATAAGCGCCAATCACATCAGAGACATAAATTTCACCTTGTTTGAGATTTTGAATTTCAGAAAAATAGGTTTCTGCTTTTATGTAGGTATTACTCCGTTTGCTGATATCCTCTTTTATCGGATTCAGAGACGATACTTTAATTTGCTCCTGCCCATTTAAATCAAAAAAGGTAATTTCTTTATAAAGCGGTAGTGGCTGTTGTTCATATTTGACGGAATCAACCCGATTGAACTCTCTGGCGTTGTCTACTAAATCTGCTTTTTTAAGCCTTTTCTCCGTGCCTAATGGATCACGCCGAACCCATTTCGATGATTTGTCATCGTAACGGTAATTATCACTTTGGTCCTTGATAACCAACCTTGTCTTACTGTGTATGAAATTTTCGTAGGTTTGCGGGTTTTTCGGAAGAGTCGCCAGAAAGCGTAAATCGGCATCACGTTCATACAAAAAATCTGCTACCGACCGGGCAATTTCACCACTAATTTTTTCCAGAGATTCTTGGGACTTTCTATCCAGAGCAAGGATACTATCAGCCACTGCCGTATTTGCAGTAGATGAGACGACTTCTTTAGCCGTTTGTTTTACCTGATTGGTATTATCGATAAAAAAATCATAGAGAGAGCTAATACCGATGAGCGTAATAACAGCAAGGATAATCAGAGGAATCACTTTGATAAACACAAACAGAATAATTAATTTTGTCCGAATTTTAAAATTGGACAAAAACTGCATCAAAGCAAATTGAGGCATAATGCTACTCCAGATTCCATGCTTAAATTGAATTCTTATAGGAAGGAAAAATCAGAGTTTATTATAGCAGTGTTACAAATCAGTCATAGGATATCATTCAAAATATCCCTATAAAACTCATGCTAAATCAAGCAAATGAATATATGACTGTTCCAAAAGCTCTTTTGACTGAAAAAAGGAACGGCCCTGATAAGGACCGCTATTACTTTTACTTAGAGATACTAATATGATAACTGTTCGTAACTGAGTATGGCTTATAATTGTGGCTCGACAACCACAAAACTGTGGGAACTGGCAATCGGAGCATACCATGTGCTACCGTAAACATAATAAAGCACACCATTAACAGTAACAGCTTTGGAGCCTGCAGGCAGTGCATTGATAACAGTACCTGTCATACCTGAGTTGCTTACAACTGTCTTCTGCTGCGTTGCTACAGGAGGATTTTCAACATAGACATATTTATCATTGTGGCGTTGATAATACAGGCCATCAATAACAGCATACGTAATTCCGGAAATAAGCAGCAGGCTGGCTGCGCTTGGTAAACTGGCTCGCTCATAGACATGATGTATCGGCGGCTGTCTGTGTTTCATCGAGTGCCCTGGTGGCTCATTATGAGGTCTGGCCATAGAAGGCGTTGCCACTGTCAGCAATAATACAGCAATAGTGCCATAACGAAGTAATAAGGATTTAAACATATTCAAACTCACATTTTCAATGATGTTGTCACTACTATATAAGTTCAGACTTCAAGAAACGTAAGCAATATGTAAATGTTCGTAATTTTTTAATGTAACGAGATTCCAATCGTAGCAATCAGCTAAAAATTCTTGAATTTACTCGCAGAACATCTGTTATTGTTTTTCATATAGAAAAAAGTCACTTAAACTTTGGTTTACAAAAAACGGCACGATTCAGGATAAAAAATGATGGAACAATTATTAAAACAATACTTTGGCTTTGACACATTACGAAATGGTCAGTCAGAAGTTATTCATCATATTCTGAACGGACAGTCTGCTGCTGCTATTTTCCCTACTGGCTCAGGTAAATCACTTTGTTATCAACTCCCCGCTCTACAATTACCTCATCTGACTCTGGTCATATCGCCACTACTTGCACTTATAAAAGATCAGCTTGAATTCCTACACAGTAAAGGCATTGCTGCTGCCAGTATTGATTCAACGCAGGACAGAGAAACCATACAAAAAATTATGCAGCAAGCCAGAAGTGGAGAGCTGAAAATTCTCATGATTTCAGTTGAGCGGTTAAAGAATGAGCGCTTCAGACAGTTTATTTCTCAGATTCCTATATCCCTATTGGTCATTGATGAAGCACACTGTATTTCTGAATGGGGACATAATTTCAGACCGGATTATTTAAAACTGCCTTATTATCGCAAATTGCTTAATATCCCACAGGTGTTACTGCTAACAGCAACAGCGACACCACAAGTTATTGAAGACATGAGTAATAAATTCAATATACCAAAAGAAGCTATTACCATCACCGGGTTTTATCGACCTAATCTGACATTAAATATCCTTCCCTGTCGTGACGAAGAAAAATTCGAGCAATTAAATTCGCTGATTCAGAAGTCACCCCATGCGCCTACCATTGTCTATGTAACACTGCAAAAAACAGCCGAAATCGTTGCTGCTAAACTTCTGGAATATGGGATTGATGCTACGGCTTATCATGCCGGATTAAACAATGAACTCAGAGAATCTATTCAGCAACAATTTATGCAAGGATCGTCTACTTGTATCGTTGCCACTATTGCATTTGGAATGGGAATAGACAAAGCCGATATCCGTCAGGTTATCCATTATGACTTACCTAAATCCATCGAAAACTACTCTCAGGAAATTGGCCGTGCAGGACGTGACGGACAACAGTCTGAATGCACTGTTCTGGCCAATACTGATAATTTAAATGTACTGGAAAACTTTATTTATGGTGATACACCGGACAAATCAGCCATTGAATATATTGTTGATCAGATATATTCATGTTCTGGTAGCTGGGAAGTTATGACCAGTCGTCTTTCCAGAGACAGTAATATCCGTCAGTTACCACTAAAGACTCTGCTGGTTTATCTGGAAATGCACAATGTTATTCAGTCAGAATACAGTTATTTTGCTTCTTACCGTTTTAAATTTATCGACAATGCCAAATCAATAACTCATCGTTTTCAGGGAGAAAGACGCACTTTCGTTGAAGCCATCTTTCAGTGTTCAACGAAAGCAAGAACCTGGTGTAGTGTTGATTTCGATGCATTATGGCTCAGTTACCATGCCGAAAGAAAACGAGTTATCGCTGCCATTGATTATTTTCATGAACAAGGCTGGATTGATTTAGAAAGTAAGCAGATCACCGATGTTTATACAGTGTTGAATACTGACGTTGCAAAACAGGAACTTGTGACTAAACTGTATGACTTATTTGCCCAAAAAGAACAAAGTGAAATAAACCGGATTCATTCCATGATAGATTTTTTCCAGAGTAAGCAGTGTCTGAGCTACTCTCTGGCAAGCTATTTTTCTGATACCAACGCGCCAAAAGAATGCCATCACTGTTCTGTCTGTAATGGAAAAGTCGCCCATTTATCCACACGAAAACTATCTCCTATAGACCAGCAGCTGGTAGCGTCCTGGCTACAGACCTATCAACAGGCAAGCGATAATCCATTATCCAGCAAAGCATTAAGTCGTTTCCTTTGTGGTCTTACTACGCCGCTAAGTACCAATCTGAAAGCAAACAAGATGGAAGGTTTCGGCAAACTGGAGCGATACCCTTTCTCGGAAGTAAACAGAGTAGTACAGGAAGTAATATAGTAATTTTTATATCACACTAACACACACTCACTAATGTGTTTATTAAAGGTGACAAGATCAAACGATCCTTTGATTTCAAAGCGCACCCGACCGACCTCACTGATAAAAAGTTCTATTTCACAGTCGAGGTCCAGCGTGCCTGATGATTCCACTGAAAAAGCATTCACTTTACTATATGGAAGCGAAGTATAATCCACTTTAGAACCGGTAATTCCCTGCACGTTCGCAGCGATTACCCGCTTATTGGTAAACACAACCTGATCACGCATACTTTTAAATGCAGCGACAATCGTTTCACCCGCAATTAAAAACTTATGAAAATCTTCTCGGACCTTAGATTCTTCAATTGGTTTTAGTTTAAATATTGATGAATTTTCAAAATCTATCATGCTTTATATCCTCAGAATATTTTGCCTATAATTTTGTGTACTCGCTAATAAACCGACAGCTATTTACTTAGGATAAGCTCCATACTGATTATCCCCAGGCTTACTGTCCTGTAATGTAAATATCAATAGCACAATAACCCCGATAAACGGAATCAACGAGATTAGAATCCACCAGCCACTATGCGTTGTGTCGTGAAGACGACGGACCATCACAGCAATACTCGGAATCAACACGATTAGAGAATAGATTCCACTAAGTAACCCCATACCAGCTTCTGCATCGAAGCTACCGGTAATACCATCAACAAACCCAAGAATGATACTAATCACGATATTGATTAAGAAAAAATACCAATATTCTTTTCTTCTCGCCCGACCACTAAAAACGGCATATTTTTTTAACACTGCCAGATACCAATTCATACTATTCCTTATTTTTGCGAATATTATTCAACTACATACATAATGATTCATCAAATAGGCAGGGTCAATACACTAGATAGCGAAACCCCAGCTATGTACATATTTATGACAAGTATTTGAAACAAAGTGAATGTTTACCATACTTACTATATGTACTGAATGATGGAGAGCCGATGAATAATATCACTGTCATAGCACTTATTGGTCTTTGCTTTCATTCTTTATCTGTTCTGGCCCAACCTTCTGGACAGGAGTTTCTGACTCTTGATGACCAACCAATGCAAATTTCAGATATCAAGACAGCACTGGCCGACACTGATTCACACAGCACTGACAACTCATATCCATTATATCTGACGATCCCTGAAGACAAAGACTGGTCATATCTGAAAGAGCAGACATACACTGTTTTAGGTTCAGCAGTTACGATTGTCGGAGTTATGAGCTTCATGCCGGAAGGTATTACGGGCTGGGATAAAAACGATCGATCATGGGATAATCTAACCTCAAAATGGAGAGATAATGTCACTGCAGGTCCTCAGTGGGATAACGACGATATTTATCTTAACTATGTGATGCACCCTTATTTCGGTGGGATATATTACACCGCAAGTCGTCACGCGGGATTTAACCCTTACGAATCGACGATTTACTCTTTTATGATGTCTACCTTTTTCTGGGAATATGGCGTAGAAGCATTTGCTGAGCGTCCGTCTTATCAGGATCTGGTCGTCACTCCGTTACTCGGTTCTGTCGTCGGCGAAATGATGATTTATCAGGAACAGGCAATTTTAGCCAATGGTGGCGAGGTACTGGGTTCAACTATATTGGGGAACATCTCTCTGTTCTTTTTGAATCCGGTTGGTCATATTCATCATTGGATAACGGGCATCTGGGAAGATGATACCCAACTTCATTTAACTTATGACAGGAAAACCGTGGGACTGACTCTTGAACTTAAGTTTTAAGTGGTTATCATCAGAGAATATCTTTAACTGCCTACCCAGAATATAACCACCTGATTAATTTAACAAAAAATCGCACTGAATTAAGTGTGATTTTCAGCATGCCATTCAACAAACGCTTTCGATACATCCCGAACAACCACATAAGCTAATTCTAACTGTTCTTGGGAAAAATCATCTGGAGTAGAATAAAGAAGTTTGGGCTGATTTCCGTTAACTTTTTCTATAAACCGGACCTCTAAGCCTTCTATTTTAGGGTAAGATTTATGTTCCCTGAGCATTTCGTTTATTTTGGGAACAAAATTATCGAGCACATGAATATTCACAGAACCATTTTCGAATATAAATCTGTCTGGCATTCTCTAGCCTCCCGAGCACATATCACTGACAGCGACATTTCACTATATGCATAATATTACACAGGAAATATTCAGTCAGTGAACCAAAACACATTCTCTTTCGCCTACCAGGCCAAAAGTCAGACACAGGTTCAATTCTTACCAAATTCAGCAAAGGTTACATGGCTGGCTTGCTTATTGTCGGATGACTTATCTCCAAAAACCACTTGGTTACGACCTTGTTTCTTGGCCTGATATAATGCTTTGTCCGCTCGTTGAACCAAGCTTTCATAGTTTTCCTGAAATTTTCGTCTGGCACATCCGATACTAACAGTAAGACTGATACGTCCCTGGTGAATAATTTCGGATTCAACCATTTCACGAATTCGTTCGGCTATATTTTGGGAGTTATCCTTGTCATTAGCACTAATAATTACCAGAAACTCTTCACCGCCAATTCGTCCTAACAGGTCGGCTTTACGACACGTTCGCCTTAGCACATTTGCCACGGATTTAATTGCCTCATCTCCGATAGCATGGCCAAAGGTATCATTGATCTGTTTGAAATGATCGATATCCACCATAATAGCAGTCACATAATCCGCCATACGTTCAGAATGAGCAAAATAAACCTTACTGTGATCTTCCATTGCTCTGCGATTATATAGCCCAGTCAGACTATCCGTGATCGCAAGTTGTGTGGCACGATTTAATGTCACTTTCAATTGGATAATTAAAAACAAAATCAGCAATATGCCTGTGTATGTTGTACTGGAAAATGCCATATTCCTTAAAACTTTCCAGACCTTCTCATCCATAGATATTTTATGAACTACATACAATTCGCCTGCCATAACAACACGAACAAAATACTCATTATCATTGATACGAACGTAAGAGCCAGCATGTGACAGAATGTTTGTATAATTATCCAACCGTTGTCCATGATCAAATTCGGCCGATGATGCAGCTAAATCTCCGTGTTCATCTACCAATAAAGATGTACCTTCAAGCAAGCCGGTTGAGAGACTGCTTGTCAGTTCTTTAATCCCTAAATCAAGTGAACACACACCTCTGAACTCATCCAGATAATAAACAGGAGAGGAAATACTGAACATTAAACCTTGCCCATATTCATCATCATAAACATCTGAAATAGCGATCTTCCGCTCCGGATCATTTTCCGGCGTTCCGACTTTCCAATAGGGTTTCTCATAAAGATTCTGCGTGAAATGGAAATCTATAACCGGTACTTTTGGTGAGATATAAATAAAGTTGCGCTTTGATGTATAGTAAGACCAGACAAAATTAGGGTTATCTGCAATATTTTTGCTGATTGAAAGGGAGAGGCTTAGTGCTGCGTTTATCTCGCGATTAGTTTCAATATCATCCGTTGGAAAGTGTCCTTCTCCAGATAAGGACGCTTTCGAAAGTGGAATTCCTGCTTTTGGTGTTTCTAACCCATCTGTGCCATAGATACCTTTTTCCGGGTAGTTACGAATATAGGTCGCAGCAGGATGTTCATAACTTGATTTATCAGCAAGTTCGATATTAGATGTCATTTGTTCTGACATTTTATCAACAATCGATATAGCAAGATCAATATGCTGTCGAATGGTGCTTGCTCGAGTCTCAACCGTCAAAGCAATATTATTGTTTACCTGATGTTGATAGCTAAAATACAAGAAACAGAGACCCAATACCCAAATGCAAGCTAACAATATAAGGCGAGATTTAAAAGACTTCACCGTATCCCCTTTTGGTGTGGTTACATTTTAGCTTACGAGTCAGTTACTTTAGCTGTCTCTTATATTGGCAACATTATAGCAGTTTAAAATGGCATATATTTGCTTTATTAACTCATCAATTGATGGACATCACTTTTTAAAATTTTAATTTTATTAACTCACTGAGCTGAAATATTTGTTAACTTTTTAATTAATAGCAAGTTAAGTCCTCAGAAGGCATTACTATTGTGGATTTGATAAAAATGGACAAGTTTATCTTTCCCGATCAAAAAGATCGTTTAAACACATTTTTAATGTTCTAAACGATCTTTTTAATTTAATTGCAGGTAAACTTACTGCTGCAGTTTTGCCTTAGCTTCTTCTACTTTTGAAAAGTCCAGTCCCAGTTCTTCTACTGCTTCTTTAATCAAAGTCGGATTCTGCATTACCTGCCCCATTAACAGCTGAAGTTTCTCCTGAGGTAACCCTAGCTGGCTGATTGTCGCCATTGCAGCAAGCGGGTTTTGTGTCAACGCCTGAAAAACGTCATTGATTTGTGTATCGCTAATATTGTTCTCTTTCAACATCGCAATAATTGGGTTCATAACACTACCTTTTAACCACTGAAATAAATAAAAGCACAGTCTAACATTTGACTTACTCCTGTTGAACCAGGAAATGAAATCATGTTTATAACATTTATGTACCTGGGGACCCCCAATCTATCTATGGTCTCTACCAGCAATTATTACTATTTCCTCTAAAATCTAGATAATTAGCAGCAAATGTGCCCGAATAGAGTAATCACTCTTTCCTATCAACTGAATCTGTTTTAGTATCTTAGAATTGAGTCTTGGACATCCAATCTAATCGCCTGCCCAAACTTAATAGCACAACATATCTTTAATCATAATTTCATTCAGTAGGAAATCATAATGGCGGCTTTTGGTAGCGTGTTTATGCCTAAAATGGCATTAACTACATTCGAAAACAATCAATGGTCTGACGCTCAGATCGTTGCGGCAGACAGCATCTCTCTTCACCCAGGTGCACACGTGTTACATTATTCAAGCACTTGTTTTGAAGGCTTGAAGGCATTCCGTCACGAAGACGGTAGCGTACACGTCTTTCGAATGGACCAGAACGTCGAACGTTTTGCACAAAGCAGCAAACTGCTATCACTTCCAGAAATCAATAAAGAACAAGTAACAAAAATGATTATGGATGTTGTAGCTGAATTCGCATCCGATGTTCCGGTTCCTCCTGGTTCAATGTATATTCGCCCGACTCACATTGGTACTGAACCTGCGGTAGGCAAAGCAGCATCACCTTCACTGACATCAATGCTTTATATCCTGCTATCACCCGTAGGTGATTATTTTGCAGGTGGCGCGCACGCACTTCGTCTGTTATTAGACGAAACAGGCCAACGTTGTGCATCACACATGGGTATGATCAAAAGTGGTGGTAACTACGCTAGCGCTCTTGCTCCAACATTGGAAGCAAAAGAAAAATATCAGGCAGATCAGGTGCTGTTCTGTCCAAATGGTTACATCACCGAAACTGGTGCAGCTAACTTCCTGTTAGTTGATGGTAATGAGATCATTACTAAAGCACTGGATTCAAGCTTCCTGCACGGTGTTACCCGTTCAAGTATTCTGACTATCGCAAAAGATCTGGGCATGACAGTAACTGAACGTGAAGTGTCTGTAGAAGAGCTACTGGAACGTGCAGCGAAACCAGGCGTAGAAGCCATGCTTTCTGGTACTGCAGCAGTATTAACATCTGTAGGTACTTTGATCCACAATGGTCAGGACGTAAAAGTAGGTTCTGGTGAAATTGGCCCTATGGCACAAAAACTACGCCAGGCACTGAATGACATTCAGTGGGGTAAAGCACCAGATACACATAACTGGTTGACTAAAATTGCTTAAGTAAGCCTATAAGTTTGTATTTGAAGGCCAGCACAATTGTTAGTGCTGGCTTTTTTATTGGTTAATTTATTTGCTTTTATGCAACAAAAACCCCCTTGCTCTTATATCAAACAAGGGGGGGTTAAATCACAAATAGAAAATTACTAATTTAGTAATTTTTACAGTTCTTCACCATTACTACTGATAACATTCTGATACCAGAAGAAGCTCTTCTTACGGCTACGTTCCATAGTACCTGTGCCATCATCATGACGATCGACGTAGATAAAACCATAACGTTTACGGTATTCACCTGTTCCGTATGACACACAGTCAATACATCCCCAAGGGGTATATCCCAACAGATCAACACCATCGTAAGTAACGGCTTTTTTCATATCTTCTATATGAGCTTTTAAGTAATCGATACGATAGTCATCATTAATGTCGCCATTTTCTTCAACTACGTCGATTGCGCCAAAACCATTTTCTACAATGAATAATGGCTTGTTATAACGCTCATAAAGATCACATAATGAGTAGCGTAAGCCGACTGGATCAACCTGCCAGCCCCAATCAGATGCTTTTAAGTATGGATTTTTCACACTGCCATAAAATCCATTCATTGAATCTTGAGAAGTTTCTTCTGCATTGGCTTTTACAGCAACAGACATGTAGTAACTGAAACCAAGGAAGTCACAAACACCTTCTTTTAAGATCTCAAGATCACCCGGTTCCATTTCAATGTTGTAACCCTTACGTTCCCACTCTCTTAATACGTAGGAAGGATACGCACCACGCATATGAACATCAGTAAAGAAGAAACGTTTCCGCATTTCTTCCTGCGCTAACATAATGTCATCAGGATCACATGAATACGGATAAATTGGAACCCAGGCAACCATACAACCGATTTGGAAATCAGGGTTAATTTCATGACCAAGTTTCACCACTTTTGCACTGGCAACAAATTCATGGTGAACCACCTGATACATGCACTCTTCCGGATTTTCTTCAACCGTATAATCAACGCCAGAATTTGAGTAACCCCACAATGGTAAGTGAAGGTCACGCTGGTTATTGATCTCGTTAAAAGTCATCCAGTATTTCACTTTGTTCTTATAACGACGCATGACTGTTTCAGCGTAACGAACAAAGAAGTCCACTACCCGGCGGTCTTTAAAACCGCCGTATTCTTTTGAAAGATGAAGTGGCATTTCAAAGTGTGACAGAGTAATTACCGGCTCAATCCCGTGTTTTAGCAACTCATCAAACAAATCATCGTAGTACTGCAGACCGGCTTCATTTGGTACTAATTCATCCCCGTTTGGGAAAATACGCGGCCAGTAAATAGAAGTACGGAAAGATTTAAAGCCCATTTCCGCCAAAAGTGCCACGTCACCTTTGTAGTGGTCATAAAATGCCGACGCTTCATGGTTAGGGTAATGATACCCATCAAGGACACCATCAGTGATTTTTCTGTGGGTATTGACGTCACCACCAGATAGCACATCGACGATACTAGGACCTTTACCATCACGGTCCCAACCGCCTTCGACCTGGTGCGCCGCGACTGCACCGCCCCATAAAAAGTTTTCAGGGAAAATACTACTCATTCTACTCACCATTAAGCCATTTGAATTACAGGTTGACCAATTTCTATATTGTTTTCCTCTGCGCCATGCTGAAGAAGTTCAAATTCATACTCATCACTGTTCATCACAATAAATGGGGTTGTTGTGTCATATCCTTCTTTGGCAACCGCTTCTAAATCAAAACGAATTAGTGGGTCTCCTGCTTTCACTTGCTGATCCAGTTCTACCAGATATTCAAAGTACTTACCTTGTAGTTTTACTGTGTCTAAGCCAACATGAATTAAGACTTCTGCGCCATTCTCACATGTCATACCAACCGCATGTTTTGAATCAATGAGTGATGAAATGGTCGCATCAGCTGGTGCACGGACAATACCTTCCATTGGTTTAATTGCAACACCATCACCCAGTAATTTCTGAGCAAAACTTTCATCATTGACAGTTTCTAATGGAACAACTATTCCTTTTAACGGACTTACCAATGTAACCGCTTTTTTCGTTACCGGAGCAGTTTCAACGTCAGCAGGTTCACTTTCTTTTACTTTATCTGCAGATTCAATTGGGTCATCAAAGCCAAGCACATAAGTCAGAGCAACTGTAACAACCAGTGCAATACCAGTACCAATTAATGCCCCTGTGAATGAAGTCGGATTACTTTCTTTTATCGCATTTACCGGAGTCAATATGCCAGGAAGACCAGCGTACACGTAGTAATAGGTATTAAATAAACTTGCAACAGCAGAACCAATACCGCCACCAATACAGCCATAGATAAATGGTTTTTTCAGTCTTAGTGTTACACCGTAGATTGCAGGTTCGGTAATACCGAAAATACCTGTAATACCCGCAGAAACCGCTGTTGTCTTCATATGCTGATTACGTGATTTAAACGCAACTGCAAATGCTGCTGCCATTTGCGCAACTACCGCAATACCACAAAATGCCTGAATTGAGTCAAAACCAAATTTTTCGTAGTTCGCCATTACAATTGGAAGGAAGCCCCAGTGCACACCGAAGATAACGATAACCTGCCACACTGTACCAATCAGAAGAGCAGCAACAAATGGTGCAAAGTTATAAAGTGCGTTATATCCACCAGCGACAGCACCTGCAGCAAAACTGGTAACCGGACCAATCAGAGTCAATGTTGCCGGTACCATAATCAGTAAACAAATCAGTGGGGTAAACAGCTCTTTAACTACATCAGGTAACAATTTCTGCACATATCGTTCAACATAACTTAGCGCCCATACCATGAAAATTGCCGGTAACACAGAACCAGTATAAGTCACTTTTGATAGAGGAAGACCAAGGAAAGTAATCAATTCACCATCACCAATCCTTGCTGCAATATCACCCCATGAAGGGTTAACCAAAGCACAGGCACATAGAACAGCAATAAAAGGATTACAGTTAAAATGTTTCGATGCTGTAAAAGCAATAAACACAGGCAAGTAAACAAATGGTGTCCATGACATATAGTTAAGGACTTCAAATGTACCGGTTGAAGCAAGGGCCGGATTTAAGTAGTTGGTAAAAATCAACCCACCCTGCAAAATCCCTGCAGCAGCAAGAATAAAGATAAATGGGGCAAAAATAGCCGACATAGACGCAATGATTGCATCAAGTATGCGAACTTTTTCTTTACCTGCAGTCATTAATGATGAATCAACTAAACTAGACATCGCAACAAACACGTCCTGAACGTGTGTACCGATCACAACCTGAAATTGTCCACCACTCAATACCACGGTAATAACACCTGGCATTTCTTTTATTCTATCAGCAGCACCTTCTGGTGTTTCTTTTAGAACTAAACGTAATCTCGTTGCACAACGAGAAAATTGATTCAAATTTTCCTGACCGCCAACTTCTTTTAGAATATCTTTCGCAAGTTGAGCATAATCCCGTACAGCTGCCATAAGCATACCCTTCTATTTTCAAACCCTTTGGACAAGAACATGTAACCGGTTCCTGTAAACGGTTTCAATTTAAAATAAAACAGGAATTTCATTCAAGGCAAAAATGAAATAATACTGATAAAGCTCACATCAAAATGGCAAATATGTCCGAAAACCTGTGGTTAGATCTCATTTTCAATGAAATACCTGCTAGAAACAGAAGTAGACATTATTAAATTGATAAGGCTTACGTTTCTACAATTGATGGAGATACAAAACCCAGTAATGTAATCACGCAAAAAGGCATCTTTTGTTTCACTACGCGATGTAGCATCGTTGACGGACAATTTCTGTTTAGGAAATTCATGCATTCAAATAACACCATGCTTTGTTTTCGGATTTAACAACATTCATCTCTCATATTTATAAATTTCTCTGATTTTAAATTTACCAAGTGACTCATAAAATGATACATTTGCATCATTATACATTATGAGTAACTCAAATGAAGCATGTAACAATCAATGATGTAGCAAAACATGCGAGGGTAGGTAGAGCCACCGTAGATCGTGTGCTTAATGGCAGAGGAACAACAAAACCTGAAACGACACAAAAGGTTCTTAATTCCGCTAAAATATTAGGCTATCGGGTAAAGCAATCAAAAATATTAAATACTAATATAGAAAAGTCAGTTCCCAGAGCAGTTAGGCTTAACTCTTTCAAGCTTGGATTTGTATTGCTTTCAGATAAATACTCTTTTTATAAATCTCTGTCTGAGTCCTTAACTAAAGTAGCCCGAAATTATACAACTGAAGCACCAAAGTTCGTCTTTTTTACATTAGATCAAATAGAGCTTGTAGCGACAGCTATCATTAATTTAGCTAAAGAAGTTGACATAATTGGAATAGTTTCCATTGATCACCCTTTAATTAGACATGCAGTTGAAGAAGTAACCCGTAGTGGCACAAAAGTCATAACACTTTTATCTGATTTATCATCATGTAATCAATCAGCATATATAGGTTGGGATAATAAAAAAGCTGGAAGAACAGCAGGTTGGGCAGTACAACGTTTTTATCCTGAGCAATCAAAAATAGGTATTGTCATTGGAGATAATCGTTTTACCTGTCAGGAAACCTGTGAAATAAGTTTTCGTTCCTATTTACGTGAAATTAGCTCAAATTATCAGTTTATTGAACCTGTACGAAGCTATGAAAATATCCAGGATGGATACGATGCAACAATGTCACTTTTACAAGATCATCCGGATTTATCCTTACTTTATGCTCCTTGCGGCGGTGTAGAAGGGATTGCACAGGCTCTGCTTGATACAGGTAAAAGTAAAACTGTCACGTTTATCTGCCATGGACCTATTGAAAATCAGCAAATTAGGTTTATTGATGACACAATTGACATGATGCTAACGCATCATATTGATGAGCTGTCTACGAATATATTAACTGTTAGTAGAAACTTAATTGAAAATGAACCATCCGGATTTATCAATACTTTTGTTGAATTTGTCATCAAGACCAAAGAAAATATTTGAATTCAAATGGTTATATAGCTTGGTCGTTCTTAGACGGCCAAATTTCCACCATCTAAGCTTCCATATTTAAATTTTTGCACCTGATCATAGATTTTCATTTCTGCCCCCAATACTTTGATGCAAAAAGCTCTTTATTTAAAATAAAAAGCATCATAAATCATAATATGATGCTTTTACCTTTGATACAAAAAACTCCTGTGTGTTTAATAACCTCATATTAAATATAACTACATATCAATAAACGTGAACAAAACAGGAGGACACCATGTCCACACAAACATCAGGGCATAACTTTGCTTATGTCATGTATATATGTTTAGTCGCAGCTCTTGGCGGCTTACTTTTTGGTTTTGACTCATCTGTCATCTCAGGTGCTATCGAACCATTAAGCGAGTATTATCAACTCAATCCAACCTCTACGGGATGGGCAGTATCAAATGTAATTATCGGCTGTGTTGTTGGCTGTTTTTCTGCCGGGAAAATTGCTGATAAATATGGACGGAAAAAAACTCTAGTGGTTACAGCCATCCTTTTCACCGTCTCAGCAGTTGGTTCCGCTTTAGCAACTGATTTCACAATATTTGTCATCTTCCGAATGATTGGTGGACTAGGCATCGGTATTGCGTCAGTAATCTCCCCTGTATACATCGCTGAAGTTGCCCCAAAAGATATTCGTGGCCGGGCAATGACCATGAACATGATTTGTTGCGTCGGTGGACAAGTAGTCGTGCTAATTACTAATTACTTGATTGCTAAAGGGGCTACAAATGAATGGCTAGTTGATCAAGGCTGGCGATGGATGCTGGGTTCTGAATTTGTTCCATGCATATTCTTCCTTCTTTTTGTCGGCATGATCCCAGAGTCACCACGTTGGAGTGCAATGGTCGGTCATGATGATAATGCATTAAAAGCTCTGACTCGCATTTCAAATGCAGAACATGCAAAACAAGTCCTTCAGGATATTAAAGAATCAATTCACTTAGATGCTAAAAATGCTGCATCACTTGAAAAAGTTCGATTCACTAAAAAAACAGTTATTTTCCTGGTGATAGGTATTGGTCTGGCGGTATTCAACCAGTTAACAGGTATTAATGTTATTCAATACTTTGGCCCATCACTACTTAAGAATGTGACAGATACCGTACAAGAAGCCATGTTCATGACAGTCTTCTTAGCGGGTTTACAATTTGCTGGTGTTTGCGTAGGTATGGTGTTAATTGACACGTTAGGTCGTAAGGTTCTTTTATTATGGGGTTCCATAGGCTCAGCCATATGTCTACTTGCAACATTCTTCACATTCTATTTCGGAGTTAAAGGCTTCACTTCTGTAATTGGATTATTTGGCTTTATGTTTATCTTCGGTGTTACCTGGGCACAGGTGGTATGGGCTGTTATTGGCGAAATATTCCCGAACCGTTTACGTGCTGTTGGTATGGGCGTGTCAATTGCCACCATGTGGATCTCTAACTTTATCATCAGCCAAACCTTCCCAATGATGAACCAAAATGCATGGTTAACAGAAAAATTCCACGGTGGTTTCCCTCTACTTTTATTCGCAGTGTGTTGCTTTGTTTCATGGTGGTTCGTGAAAGTGTATGTCCCAGAAACTAAAGGTGTTCCACTGGAACAAATGGAAGACTTAGTACTAAGCCGTTTTAACTCAAATCAAGAGAGTGACGAAGAAACAAAAAGCGTTATCTCTTAATTATCAAATACGAAAAAATCGAGAAATATTATGACTATGAATATTGCGAATGCGCCTTGTAGCTGGGGCGTAGATGATCCAAAAAATCCATACTTGCCCTCTTGGAGTAAGGTTCTTACAGAAGCAAGTGCTGCAGGTTATAAGAGTATTGAATTGGGCCCATGGAGCTTTCTGCCAACAGATCCCAGCGAGCTGACAGAAGCACTGAAAGAACATGATTTGTCTATCGTTGCCGGTACTATTTTTGATGACCTGGTCAGTGAAGAGAACTTTGAAAATATTAAGCAGCTTACTCACGATATTTGCAACAATTTATCACAGATCCCGACTGCAAAAAAAGAAGCTGGGAAAAACATTCAAGGTCCTTATTTAGTCATTATCGATTGGGGGGATAAAGAACGTGCGATGTTAGCCGGACATCCGGAAACATCTCCGCGTCTTGATGATGCTAGCTGGGCTCGAATGATGGACCACATCAAAATTATTAGCGCTATAGCACAAGAAAAATATGGAGTACGTCCGGTAATTCATCCTCACGCTGGTGGGTGGATCGAATTTGCTGATGAGATTGAGAAACTGGTTCGAGATATTCCGTACCAAGTTGCGGGGTTATGCCTGGATACTGGTCATCTTTACTATTCAGGTATGGATCCTGTTACCTATTTAGACAAGTACTTCAATCAAATCGATTATATCCACTTTAAAGACGTTAATTCAGATACTTACAAAGATGTGATGTCCCGTGGCCGGGTAGAGTTTTTCTCTGCATGTGGAGAGGGCGTCATGTGCCCAATTGGTAAAGGTGTCATTGATTATCCAGCCGTTAAATCTTTCTTAGAGAAGAAAGGTTATCAGGGGTGGATCACCATCGAGCAAGAACGAGATCCTCGTGATGCTGACGGCAGCCTTAAAGATGTTACGGCCAGTCTGGAATATTTAACCTCTGTGGGTTTTAACTAAAAAATTAATAGGAGTCAAAAATGATTAATGGCATCAAACCTTTAGATAATTCAATTCGCTGGGGCATGGTTGGTGGCGGCGGTAGCAGCCAGATTGGTTATATTCACCGTTCCTCTGCTACTCGTGATAACGTATTTACACTGGTTGCCGGTGCATTTGATATTGTCCCTGAACGTGGACTTGAATTTGGTCTGAAACTTGGGGTAGACGCTGAGCGTTGTTATCCTGACTATAAAACTATGTTTGAAAAAGAAGCCGCTCGTGAAGATGGTATTCAGGCGGTTTCAATTGCTACACCAAATAATACCCACTTTGAAATCTGTAAAGCAGCAATTACATCCGGTATTCACGTTGTTTGTGAAAAACCACTGTGTTTTAGCATTGCAGAAGCAAAAGAGCTCGAAGAACTAAGTATTAAGCATAATAAAGTTGTCGGTGTCACTTATGGATACTCTGGTCACCAGATGATTCATCAGGCCAGAGAAATGATTGCTAATGGTGAAATTGGCGATGTCCGCATCGTTAATATGCAATTTGCTCACGGTTTCCATGCTGAAGCTGTTGAAGAAGCAAACCCAAGTACGAAATGGCGCGTAGACCCTAAATTTGCCGGTCCTAGCTATGTTCTGGGAGATGTAGGTACTCACCCACTATTTCTTGCTGAAACAATGCTACCACACATGAAAATTACCCGCCTGATGTGTTCTCGTCAGAGTTTTATCAAATCCAGAGCACCACTGGAAGATAATGCTTTCACATTGATGGAATATGATAATGGTGCCGTTGGCACTGTATGGAGTTCAGCAGTCAACTGTGGCTCAATGCATGGTCAAAAAGTTCGGGTTATCGGTTCAAAAGCAAGTCTGGAATGGTGGGATGAACAGCCTAACCAACTTCGTTATGAAGTTCAGGGTGAACCAGTTCGTATCCTGGAACGCGGAATGCCATACATTTCGGACAGAGCTCTGGAAGAAGATCGAATTGGTGGCGGACACCCAGAAGGTCTGTTTGAAGCTTGGTCAAACCTGTATCGTCGTTTTGCTATCGCAATGGATGCGAAAGATCGCGATGACCAAGAAACGCTTGCAAACACTTGGTATCCAGATGTACACGCTGGGGTTGAAGGCGTTAAGTGGGTTGAATACTGTGTTAAATCTGCTGATGCTGGCGCAGTTTGGGTGGACGTTGAATAAACCTAACAGCTTACACTAACTCAAAATAAACAATGCCTCCGGACAAACATTAATAAAAAAGCAAAGGTGACGTTTCCTTTGCTTTTTCTGTCTTGTCATCTTTCGTTAGAAAACTAAATAAAATCAGTACAGAACTAATATCAGGCATGGTTAACTGATAACTCACCACCGCAAAATCATTTCTGGACATAAACGTTTTAGAGCTTCTACTTAATTTAGCTTTCCACGAATTACATCAGGTATCGTTAAATCACTTTCTTCTCAATCCAATTGAGCAGAAAGTTTGGTGACTCGGTACATAGCTAAGCTGCAATCCTTAATAGAATAAGATCTTATTCCCAGACATCCAGTTCACGATTTTTGTAATAAAATTTTTGATCCTTTTCTCCTATTTCTCTGATTACGCGGCATGGAACACCAAATGCTACGACATTTTCGGGTATGTCGTTAGTTACAACGCTCCCGGCTCCTATTACTGAATTATCACCAATAGTGATACCGGGCATAATTTGTGCTCCAGAGCCTATCCAAACGTTATTCCCGACACGAATAGGCAGATTGTACACGTAGTGGTTTTCACGAAGAATTGGATGGCCTGAAGTGCAAAAAACTACATTAGGTGCAATTAAACAGCTATTTCCTATATATATGTGTTCATCATCTACAAACGTAACGTTAGAGTTAATGTATGTACCTTCCCCAACATGAACATGTTTACAGCCCCAGTTAGAATTCAGTGGCGTTTCAACAGTACAATGTCCACCAATCTCAGCGAAGACCTCTTTCAACAATACTTGGCGCTTTTCGGTCTCTGTAGGAAGAGTCTGGTTATATTCAACCATTTTATTTTGATAAATATGCTGGTCGCCCAATAATGCTGAGTCATCATAGCGATACGGTAAACCTTCGGCTTTTCTCGTTAAGTTATCCACTGATACCGTCATTGCTGGTTCAAATCTAATCGAGTTATTAACACCTAAAATTGTTCAAAATTAGAGTGCTGCAATAGGTTCATTAGATAAATTGTGTAAAAGCTCATTTAAAACGACAGTTACACCAAATTCATCATTAGATTTAGTTACATAGTTAGCATGTTGCTTCATGTCTTCATGAGCGTTAGACACTATATAGCTAAATTTTACAGCTCTGAGCATTTCCACATCGTTTAAAGTATCTCCAAACGCCATCATTTGATCTGTAGTAATGCCCATTTTTTCTCCCAAAAATCGCATGGCATTACCTTTATCGACACCTTTATTCATTAAATCTATCCATATGGTATCTCCAACTGTCACTGAATACTGGTCGCCGAAATGAGGAAGAAATACTTGGTCAAAATTTACTCGCCCATCTTGGTTAGGAAAGTAAACCGTAAACTTATCAGCTTCAGTATTCACTTGCTGAAGGTCTTCAACGATTTCAATTTGGGTATAGAACTGACTTAAAAATGACTTATATGCAGCATTATCTTTAGATATATAAGCAGCATTTAACCCACAAACTATTGGAACTCCATCAGTGTTATCTTGAACAAACTTCGCTAGTTGTTGGTATTTTTCTGGCTCAATGACACTCTTAAATATTGTTTTACCTTGATGAACAATGACGCCACCGTTATCGCAAATAAAAGTGAGTTGATTGAGCAAATCAGAGAAAACATGTTGAAGAGTATAAAGAGGTCTGCCGCTGGAAATAGCAACTTCAATACCTCTTTGGCTTAATTGATGGACACAATTGCTAAAATCCGGTGGTAATTCACCCTTTTCGGTTAATAGCGTATGGTCCATGTCGGTAGCTACTAGCTTGACATTATTCATTCCTACACATTCCTATTTTCTATCAATTTTACAATTGTAACCGGTTCCTTGATGAGTTTAGTGTGTTTTGTCAAAAAATTAGAAAAGTGCGATAAAAATATTGAAAGTATACGAGTTAAAGAAATTCCAGTACCGACATAAAGAAAAGTATGTCAATTTAATAGTTAGTAAAGTGAGTAGTCAATCTTCTGAAACACGGAAAGGGGCAGAAGTTAGTCACAAACTTAATCTTTAACAGTGAATCATTTGTTCAAGCAAAGCGGTTAAATATAAACTTAGGATTACTAAGCTTTTAAATACAAAAGAATATTAAAATGGAAAATCCATTCCCAACGAGACTTAAAGCTGCACGGAAAAAAGCAAAAATCACCCAAAAAGATCTTGGGATAAAAATTGGTATGGACGAAAGTGTGGCAAGTAGTCGTATGAACCATTATGAAAAAAGCCGTCATGTATCAGATATCGGAACATTAACGCGTATGGCTGAAGAACTTGATGTACCGCTTAATTACTTTTTCTGTGAGAATGATGTGACAGTAGAGCTGGTTTGTTGAATCGATAAGTTGAGCGATAAAGATCAAAAATCTTTGTTGGAGACGTTAAACTTTGAAAAGATGCCCTAACAAAGTAAATTTGCACTTACCAGAAAGTGTGCTGAAACCATTTTATGCTTTCAGCGACAGAAAGGGCGGAGGCCCCAGCCACATCCCGGCACACACGTCATCTGCTGTGGCTGCTTCCTTCCGGATCTGACCAGGTTCACAAACTAGTGTTGCGGGAGGACCAGAGCCTCCATAGATTCTATTTTTACTCTCTTAAAGAGTGCGGTGATTATTAAACATCGAACTCTTCATTGCAAGTGCAAATGCTGAAAAATGGTCAGCATTACGTTTAATCGCTTAGTGATTAACCACTTATTTTCATTCAAGCCAGTATTTGTACTTGCTTCGATTCTGTTTCCTCAGCAACTGAAGATTTAAACGACCGCGATTTGTATTTTGAACGATACATTTCCACATCTGTATGATGTAACACTTCTTCTATTCCCATATATTGATCTCTATCCTGTGATATACCGACAGCCACGGTAACCGTAAAGCTCAGATTCCGGTCAGTATCAATAAATACGAATCGTTCAAAATTAGCTATTGAGTTTAATAACTCTTCCCCTTTTTCATCACTAATTAAAATAAACTCATCGCCACCAATTCGGTAACCCGTTCCCTTCCAATATTTGTTTATTTTTTCTGCTAATTTTATCAAAACTTTATCACCGACCTCATGCCCAAATGTATCATTTATCGGTTTAAATCGGTTTACGTCTAAATACACAACCGTACGGCGGGCAGAAATACCACGAGCATATCTGCGATATAAAGCACGACGATTTTTCAGTCTGGTCAAATTATCTGTCATTGATTGAACATGCAGATAATAAGCAATACCGGCGACAGCAAGTAAGAGAATAAACAAGAACCACAAACTTTGACGATTGAATTTTTTCTCCGCAATCAAAGTTGCTCTCCAATCCGGGACCACATTGTATTTATTAACAATTTCTGACAAATCAAGCATGTGAATAGCACGAGAAAAAAGAGGTGCAAGTATCTGCCCGGTATTATTTTTAGGAAATGCAACCGCTACTTCAGATTTATGAAAATTTCCAATCAGAGTATCTTCTTCTATTGGTAATACCGTATTCGAATTACGTAATAAATGGTTATAATTAACTCGACTTAGAACGATATAATCCACTTTATTATCCAGTAATGCGTGTAGCTGATCATCCTGATTGGTATATCGGTAGAGGACCTTATTAGGTAACATCCTGCTTAAAAATGTATCATAAAAATCATCCTTAATAACGGCTATTCTCTCCGTGATCAGTTCAGATATGTTACTGTAAACATTATTCTTATAGTTCTCTCTTTTTATCAACACTTCTTCCGGACGATAATATGACTCACTGAAATACATTTGCGATTTGCGAGGCTGAGATATTATCGTAGGGGAAAGGATGTCGATTTTCTGATGTAAAAGATCTGAATACATACTTTCCCATGTTTCATCCGACGTACTGACAAGCTCACACTTAATCAATAATATTGTACAGGCCTGAAAAACCACATCAGCACTAATACCATCCACATCACCATTTTTATGGTAAGTGGTATATTCACTTAAGTTTTCCAGCTTAACTCTGTATATTTTCTGCAGATCTAAACCACTATCTCTAACAGCAAGACGAAGAGCTTGTTGACGAATATCAAATTGATATTTTTTAATCGAAGCGCTTAAAATCCTTTGGACATCTGCACTGTATGCATACTCTTGGATCTGTTTGAGCAACTTCGTATGTATTCCTAACGGTGCAACAATAGAAACAGGCTTAATCGAAAGCTGATCATTTAACAAATCAGCTTCAAAACCTTTGAAAAGCATTGGCTTCAGCTGATTGATTGCATCAATAACGCCGTCCACCTGACCACTTCTCAGAAGTTTAACAGCGGCATCATGTCCCAGATAAGGCACTTGAATTAATTCAGGATAGTGCTCATGAATCAAATCGCCGTAGATAGTACCTTCAGGAACACCAACAGTATTGATTTCATTTAGCCGAGCACCTTTCTTACTAAAAAGATAGGTATATTCAATATTGGTCGGCCTTGATATTTCGAAACGTTTCGCTCGTTCTTCAGTAAAAGTGACATTAGCTGCAAAGTCAGCCTCTCCTGTTTCAATTGCTTTGAGAATGGCATCGAAACTCGGATAAGTGACATATTTGACGTTGAAATCGAAGTTATATGCAGCCGCATTAAACAATACCCGCGTTGCTACATCATCTGCTTCGATACCTACCTTGAAGACATGATTGGATGTTGTATCATCATTAGCCTGTGCATAGCTGCCTGTTAATGCCAGCCATAAATAACCAACTAAAATGAATATTGTGTTTTTCATGACGTTGAGATTTGCATTTTATTTTAATAATTCGGTCAATAATACACGAAAATTTGACCAATTGTATAAATTACGAACGACTTACATGCATAAGAACTCATAATTCTGATAAATTTCTTTTTCATAATCTTTCATATTGAGTAACAAACCAAATGAAAAGTAATTCTCTCTTCCAGGAAAATTTCTTGTCCTCCATTTTTGCTGTCGTCAATGCGATCCCTAAAGGTAAGGTTTCTACTTATGGGGAAGTCGCTAAAATGGCTGGATTTCCCGGATATGCGCGTCATGTAGGTAAAGCGCTTTGCAACATTCCGTCAGACTCACAGTTACCCTGGTATCGGGTCATTAACAGCAAAGGTCAGATATCTTTAAAAGGGGAAGACTATCAACGTCAATTAAAAAGGTTAATAGCAGAAAATATTACCATAAGCTCGTCTGGTAATATTTCATTAAAGCAGTACCGATGGATTTTATAGATAAAATTTACAAATAGACTTGATTTTTAGTAGTGAGAGCAGTTTGATATGGGCATTAGATCCCCCGCACTCTGCATCAAAGACAAAATAGAGGCACTATGAGTCAAGCTCTCAATAACCTACTTCAATTATTAGACTTAGAGGAACTGGATGACTGTCTGTTCCGTGGTAACAGTGAACATATTGGTTTACCACAGGTTTTCGGCGGACAAGTCATAGGGCAAGCATTATCGGCTTCTCGCTATACGGTATCGGATGATCGTACAGTTCATTCCATGCACAGCTATTTCCTGTATCCGGGTGATCCTGAAAAACCAATTATTTATCATGTTGATAAACTCCGTGATGGCCGTAGTTTCAGTACCCGCCGGGTAAAAGCAATTCAGAATGGACGCCCTATTTTCTATCTGACTGCCTCATATCACGGTGAAGCACCAGGATTCCAGCATCAGTTGCAAATGCCAGAGATCCCTGGGCCAGAAAATTACGCATCAGAACAGGAAATAATAAAAAAAGTAGCTCACCTGCTACCGAAGAAATTTGCTGACAGTTTTACTCAGGAAAGAGCGATTGAAGTTCGTCCGGTCAATGTCATTGACCCGATAAACCCGGAAAAAACAGAAGCCAAACAATATCTTTGGATAAAGGCCACTGGCGAGCTTCCTCAAAACCAGCTTATGCACCAATACATTCTGGGGTATGCATCTGACTGGGGATTTCTGACCACGGCACTGCATCCACATGGTGTGTCGCTGATGACTCCTAATTTTCAGGTTGCGACTATCGACCACTCAATTTGGTTTCACAGGCCCTTTAACATAGATGAGTGGTTATTGTTTGCCATTGAAAGCCCGACAGCAAGTAATACCCGTGGACTGGTTCGTGGTGAAATTTTTGACCAACAAGGAACATTGGTCGCAAGCGCTGTCCAGGAAGGTGTTATGCGTTGGAGACACCATTAACTCTTTACTTTCCCCTTGGGGAAGGGTTTACAGTAGTTCTGCACTGGAAAAAAACTGTCACCAGAAAAAGGAAACTATGTATGAAAGGAGACTATGTATGAATTGCTGTAATCAACCACCAAAAGGCGGGACCAAGGAAGTTGGCCCACTACTCAAAATGCTGGCTATATTTATGGTAGTTATTTTTGCTATTGCTTTGATATTCGGTTAGTAATGAGTTGTATTCAGAAACATCAGTTAAAAAGGAAGTTCAGTGGTGTATTTCAATGACTCCATCGCAAACGTGGATGTCACATCACTGAGTCCTTTAATGCTGTTCACTAATTTCTTGTAAAACTCATCAAAGCTTTTCATGTCCTTAACCAAAACACGTAACATATAGTCGTATTCACCCGCCATGCGGTAAAACTCCATGACTTCAGGATAGTCAACAACAGTATCGACAAACGTCTGATACCACTGGTGCGAATGGTCACTGGTTTTCAGCATAACAAAGGCTGTAAACGATAATCCGATAACATCCGGATCCAATAACGCCACGCGTTTACGTATCACGCCATTATCTTCAAGACGTTTTAAGCGCTTCCAGCAAGGTGTCGTGGTCAGATTCACTTCTTCTGCCAGATCATTCAGCGATATATTGCCATCGTGCTGAATCAACCTGAGTATTTTTTTATCTATTTCATCAAACGTCATTAACAGCCCCGGAGAATTTATTTCCAACTCAACAGGCTTAAATATAACGAATTTTCTCTTAGAAGTGGATTGTTTACTAAAAAATCATCAGACATTAAACTCAATCTGATTCATCAGACATATATATTCTGGATTCAGCATCATCGGCTGAGCATTCATATCCTCTGGCCTGAGCCTCTTCGATATACCACTGCGCAAGGGTATCGCGGCAAAAGCCAGATACCAGCATTAATTCAAGATTCTTAACTTCCTGGTGTTGAGAAAGGTAACTCAATAATCGGCTAAATACGGCTGCGTCGATGTGTTGTTTCAGTTCATCTGGCAATTGTTGATATTGTTCTTCCATATTATTCCCTCTCATACGACAAAGCCCGGGCAAATTGCCCGGGCTTTTTTCATCTAGATTTTGTGCTTATCCCTGAATACCTATAATTATCCAGGGAGCGTCTGAAACGGTTAAATCCCGTTCCAGATGCCAAATATCTTCGATATCTTCTTCAATACCTTCGACCGCATCACGATAACGCCCGCTGAACTGAAGACTAAGCTGAGCTCTGTTTTGATCATAGTCAGCTCTGACGATTTCAGCATCGACATACATCACATCTGTGTGTTGTTCTCCGTCAAGCTTCGCCCGTTCATCTCTCAAATCAGCAAAAAGACTTTCAGATACATACTCTTTGATCGTCTCAAGCTGATTGTAGTTCCACGCTCCCTGAAGAATACGGTAATGCTCGCGCGCACCGTCAACAAAGGCAACACGGTCAAAACCCGGGGGATAGTTGTGAGGAACATCAGAATGTGCATTAGTACCAAATCCACCAGCCGTTGAACCACTTTGCTCAAAGTTATGAACATTTGGCTGTGCATGAGGCTCTCTGTTCATTCCGCCGAATGCTGGCTGATTCTGATTCATACTAGCCTGCTTGGCTCCAAGCATCCCTCGCATAAATTTAAAGATAAAGTAAGCGATAAGGCCAAGGATCAGGATATCCATAAACTGGATGCCTTCAAAAGCTCCGCCAAAGAAAGCCGCAAGCAATCCTCCGGCCAGAAGACCACCCAACAGCCCGCCCATCAAGCCTCTGCGGTTCGATGTCGGATTTGTGGTTGCAGATTTGTTACTGTTAAACGTATTGGTTGTTGCTTTTTTAGGTGCCGGAGCTGTTTTAAAAACAGAGCCAAATGACCGACCACCACCAAATTTCTTCGCTTCAGCTACCGATGAAACAGAAATAAGACTAAAAGAGATCAATAACACCGCAACATAAGAAAACAAGCGTTTCATTATTTTCCTTATTAGCTTAGAGGATACTCGCAACATCATAGACATATAATGAGCATATTGAAATACATCGGCACACGAAACATGTATCATAATATTGCAAAATAACTGATTGACGGCGGTTTTCCCGGTTACTATCATATTGAACATTGTTCAAAATTGGCACCGAGAAATGGCACGGAGAAACGATCACACCAGGGAAGAACTCATCACACTTACCCTTAATCATGTCCAACAGTTTTTACAAGAACACTCCTATCATGAGCTTAGCTTAAGAAAAATTGCCAATATGATTGGTTATGTTCCCAGTACTCTGGTAAATATTTTTGGCAGTTATAATTTACTTTTACTGCACGCTGTCGCCCAAACACTTGATGAGCTTGCCACAGAAGCGAAGTCGGTTGTTTGTCCCAGTCAGTCCGCAAATCAGGCGTTATTTGAGCTGGCATACTGTTACCATAACTTCGCGCTAAATCATCCGTACCGCTGGCAGCTTATCTTTGAACATGATATGAATGGTGAAGCACTTCCTGACTGGCAGACAAAGCGTATCAATACCATGACCGGAATGCTGGAAGGGTTATTAAAACAGTTAGGTCCAGACCATTCAGAAGAAGAAGTCATTACAGCCAGCCGGGTTCTCTGGGCGGGGGTCCACGGCATTACATTGCTGAGTGTTGATGATAAATTTTTCGCAGGTACATCTATTGATGGTCAAGCATTAATAGACAATTTACTGACTCAATATTTAAAAACCTGGTAAATTTAGGCTCTTATATGTCACTTGCTTCACACCACCTCTTGAAAACACGCCGTTTTCTCCCTTATTTTGCAACTCAATTTTTCGGCGCGTTTAACGACAATATTTTTAAAAACACCTTATTGTTATTTGTTGCTTTTGCCGGTACCGGCGAGCTTTCTATTTCAAGTAGTCTGTTTATCAATCTGGCGGCTGGTCTATTTATCCTGCCATTTTTTCTCTTCTCAGCAACTTCTGGTGTTCTGGCTGATAAGCTTGAAAAAAGCAGTTTAATCAGAAAGATCAAATCATTAGAAATCGTTATCATGCTCTGTGGTGCAGTAGGATTTCTCACCAACAGCTATTTTATTCTGTTAATCCTGCTGTTCTTAATGGGAACCCAGTCTGCATTGTTTGGCCCGGTTAAATACGCATTACTTCCACAACATCTGAAAGAAAAAGAGCTGGTAGCGGGCAATGCACTGGTTGAAATGGGAACATTTATTGCGATTTTGTTGGGAACATTACTCGCTGGTGTTATTGCGTCTTCGGACTATTCCCGACAACTTGCCGCAGGTATTGTTGTTATTATTGCTGTTTCAGGCTACATCAGCAGCCGTTCAATCCCCTATGCTCAGGCAGCAGACTCCAGTATAAAATTTCGCTTTAACCCATGGAAACAAACCAAAAAGACACTTGCAATCAGTAAGCAGGATTACGTCACACAAATCACTATCTATGTGATCAGTTGGTTCTGGTTTCTTGGTGCGACCTATCTGACTCAGTTCCCGAACTTTACCAAATGGGCTCTGGAAGGTAATGAGTCTGCCGTTTCCTGGCTGCTTGCCTTATTTTCTATAGGTATTGCAGTTGGCTCCTTATTATGTGAACGACTTTCCTTTGGCCGTATAGAAATTGGTGTGGTCACTCTGGCATCTTTCGGTTTATCACTGTTTGGTTATCTGCTGATTCAATATGTCCCTCAAAATCCTGTTCCTCATTTTGGATTTATTGACTTTATTTCTGATGGAGATACGTGGCCACTGTTTGGCTGTGTGTTAATGATTGGCATTTGTGGCGGATTATTTATCGTCCCGCTTTATACGTTATTACAAAAGCGCGCTAAACCGGAACAACGCGCTCAGGTCATTGCCGCACTGAATATTTATAACTCTCTGTTTATGGTCTTCAGCGCAATACTGGGTATTGTGTGTCTTACTGTTCTGAAAATGAGTATCCCGGAGTTATTTGAACTGCTTGCTCTGCTTAATTTGTTTGTATTTCTGTATCTCCTCAAAAAAACGGCCATTTATACATTAAGAGTGATCATCACTTTTATCCTGAGAGCAATGTACAAAGTTCGTTTTAAGGGAACAGAAAATCTGCCTCGCGAGGGGGCTGCGCTCATCGTTTGTAACCATGTGAGCTATTTAGATGCCCTGTTACTCAATATTGCCTCTCCCCGACTCATCCGATTTGTTATGGAAGCCGACTATGCAAATTTTGTCTTAATTCGCCGAGTAATGCGCAAGGCGGGAGTCATTCCTATCTGTGCCAATAATGCCAGCATGGTGAAACGTGCATTTGACGATGTTGGAGAAGCACTGAAAAAAGGTGATTTAGTCTGTATTTTTCCGGAAGGCAAACTGACCCCAAATGGAGAGCTGCAACCTTTTTTACGAGGTGTCGATATTATCCTCAAAAAAAATCCGGTTCCGGTCATCCCTATTGGTTTGATTGGTGTATGGGGATGCTACTTCAGCCGGGCCAAAGGTAACGCTTGTAAAGGCCTGCCGCGACTTCGCCGTCACCCGATATTTGTCAATATCGGTAAAGCAGTGGCCACTGAAGACGCCAATCGTACTCATTTAAAAACTTGTGTAACAGATCTGTTAAAGGAACCAGTCACGGATAATAAACCACATTCCCTAAACCCTGAATCCTGAATCCTTAAACATCTGTTCAATTTTCCTGAACAGATGTTTAAAACATTAATACTTATTGATCGCCGACTTTCATATACAATGCTTCCATTATTTTCCACATTGGAAGTGTGTATATGAATCCTCTTCGCTATCTCCTTTTTATTCTTGGCATTTTGGTCTGTTTCACACCCTGGGTAAATTCACCTACGGCGTTGGTTATCGGGTTTCTTCTGGCAGCTCTTGGCCTTGTTCCTGAGTCTTTGCCTCTTTCAAGAATTACTAAGAAGTTGCTTTCTTATTCCATCATAGGCCTTGGCTTTGGTATTCCACTTCAGGAAGCTCTACAAGTCACATCCCATGGTCTCGGTCTGATTATGACCACCATTTTCTGTACATTACTGATTGGCTTTTTCGTCAGTGAAAAAATTGGATTGACCAAGAAAACGGGGTATCTGATTTCATCAGGTACGGCGATATGTGGCGGGAGCGCTATTGCAGCAGTAGGTCCGGCTATCAAAGCAGATGATGATCAAATGGCATTGGCACTGGGCACTATCTTTTTACTCAACTCTCTGGCGCTGTTCATCTTCCCTTTAATCGGGCATGTATTGCATTTAAGTCAGCTTGAATTCGGAACCTGGGCAGCGATTGCCATTCACGATACATCTTCAGTCGTTGGTGCCGCTCAGTCCTATGGCGTTGAAGCGTTAAAAACAGCAACAACATTAAAACTGGCCCGGGCATTATGGATTATTCCGGTTGCTTTAATCAGTGCGTTTTTATTTAAAAATGACTCTAAAAAAATCACCATCCCATATTTCATTTTGTTTTACTGTGTCGCCATTGCTATCCACGATCAACTGCCACAGTTTAATGACTGGTATTCGATTATTTTCCAGATTGCGAAAAAAACACTGGTTGTGTGCCTGTTCCTGATTGGTTGTGGATTGTCTCTGAGCCGGTTAAAAGCCGCCGGGCCTAAACCTCTTCTTTATGGCATTGGCTTATGGATCACTATTTCTGTGTGCTCTTTATTATGGATCACAACCCATACAGCTAGTTCGTCTTTTTAGAAAAACGAATATATGGCTGATTTGAAAGCATTCCCAGTATGACTAAAAATGCGGACAATTCAGCCAGAGAACGAATGCTGTCAGTTGTAGAGATAGCAATCACAAGCTGAAAAATCACAACGGCAATTAAGAGTCCTGTTCTGAACATATTCATATACCTCGATACTAAGTTTATCGAGGTTATTATGAATATTGGATATAAAAATCCGAAATGCCGTTTTGAACTATCTCATAACTTTACAGTGTATTGAGGATAGTTTTCCTGTAACCATTTCTTCGCAGCAGGACGGGATAGTTTAATTCCGTGTCCCATGAGTGACTCAGAGAAAGGAAGATAATCAACAGGCCATTTAAATTTTTCCAGCTTATCTTTAAGCCATTGTTCATAACCCGATTTATCTATTACTTCGGCTTCTTCTGTTCTGATCAACGCCACCGGGCGAGCTCCGAATTCCTTATCAAGAACCGGAATAACAACCACTTGCTGCACAGCAGGATGCTTGATTAACTCAGCTTCGATCTCTTCACAGTGAATGTTTTCTCCACCAGAGATAAACTGATTATCAACCCGACCTTTAATCACCAGTTCACCATTTTTCCATTCACCAAGATCTTTACTATCAAACCAGTGCTCACTATTAGTTAGTGGCGTTAAAATCCCCTGACAATAATAACCGGATGCCAGAGTTTTTCCGCCAATCCAGATACGGTCATTCTCTAGCTTAACTTTCCTGTGTGGTAACACCTGCCCTACACCAGACTTGCCGTCAACCTGTTTCGCGGTAACCGTTGAAGCAGCTTCTGTCATACCATAACCAACCCAGGTTTCTATCCCCAGTTTAGCTGCTTCATTTGAAAGTTTTGTTGGTATATCACTACCACCAAGCAGCACATGACTAAGGTTAAGTGTTATATCTGAATCTAATAAGCGCTGTAGCTGTGTTGCAACCAGAGAAGCATGAGTCACTCCTTCAATATCATCAGCGAGCTTCCCTGTGCCGATTTTTAAGGTTGCACCAGACAGTAACCAGCGATAAATAATCGACAGACCGGACACATGATATAACGGCAAACTCAGCAGCCAGCAATCCGGATAAGAAAAATGAAAGTGCTGTAAAAGCCCGTCCGCAGAATGCAGATGCTGCAGAGAGGAATGAGCAACTGCTTTGGGAGTTCCGGTTGAACCGGAAGTAAAGATAAGAGAAGCAACAGAATCTTGATTATATTCCCATCTGCTATCAGAAAGAGAAGCATCTTTAAGATCTGTGTTTAATACCTGAACAGAAGCTCGGTTTCGCTGTAATTCCTCGCAGTCGACTCCATCATACAAACAGATCAAATTGACTTTCTGATCGGGTTTATAAAGAGTGTCGAATTTTTTGAATAGCTGAGATTCTGTTTGCGGACTAACAAACGCCATTGATGCTCCCAGAGAAAGAGCGGCCAGGAAAATAAAAACTGATAGCTCACTATTTTTTCCGAGTAGGGTTATAACATCATGAGACGCTACGCCCTGCTGACGGAGTAAAACAGCGTATTGATTAATTTTATGATCCAGCTCTTGCCAGGAATAACGTTTTGATGGGGATATAAGGGCGACGGCATCACCTGAATGTTGTTCAGCCCAATGCCGCCACAAGTTTCTCTCAACCTGAATGTTTAAGAGTGCCAAATGACTTCCTGATCTTCTAATGAAACAACAGGTAATTCACTACCTGGCCAGCTAACTTCCAGTTGTTGCTTAAACAGATTAAGCGTATCCAGTCCCGGAACTTCATCCGGTAACAGCCAACGAGACATACGGGCCAACTGACACAAACCTAAACTGGATTCCAGAGCAGAACTGATAACCGGCTGAATACCAAGTTTCTTGGCTTTTTCAACCAGATACTGACAACGCTGAACTGAACCAATTACCGTTGGTTTAATAATGATCGCTTTTACGCCTGTCAGGTTTTCCAGTCTGAAATCAGGATCACGCAGCGATTGCTGAAGTGTTTCATCCCAGCCAACGGCAATACCTGTATCAATAGCAAACGAAATGCTATCACGCGGTGATTTACATGGTTCTTCAATGTAAGCAATACGCTGGCGTAGTGACGGAGAAATCTTACTGGCAAATTTTTCCGCTTTTTCCAGAGTCCAGGCTCTGTTTGCATCTAAACGCAGTGACAAATCCGGAATAGCTTCCAGGAAGAGATTAACGGTTATGCCATCACGAATAACTTCGTATAAGCCAACTTTGATTTTTGCGACTTTTTTACCTGGTAATTTTTGCAACTTCTCAACCAGACCATCCGGGTCACCTGCGCATAATGGAGCACAGAAGAAATTGCCTTCTTGCGGAATCAAATCATCAAGTTCAGCTAGTGCCGCAGATAACCCGAAAGCTACCGAAGGGTAAAGCTGATCATAATCTATCGTCTCTCCACCCTGAGCCCAGATAGCTAATTGCTCCTGAAGCTGAATACCAGCTTCTTCCACGGATTCGACACTGAAAGTTGGTAGCGGTGCAACTTCGCCGCGACCTACTTTGCCATCTTGATTAACTTCAACAATAAAACCTTCGCGTTCATGTAATCTCTCTTCACGCAAGATCACGCCGCTATCCATAGGTAAACGATAGCGATATAGTTTGGCACTGCGCATAGCAATGATAGCCTCTTTTCTAATTATGCCGGGGAAGCTCCCTGCCTCACCTCAGCATACGGAAATAAAATATTGATGATTGGATTTTATGCTAAATCATCACCCCATTGAGAGAGCTCTATGGGTTTCTTGGATATTTGTTGAAGTCCGGACGACGTTTTTCATTAAATGCATTACGGCCTTCCTGGCCTTCGTCTGTCATGTAGAACAGCATGGTTGCATTACCGGCAAGCTCCTGCAGACCCGCCTGCCCGTCACAATCTGCATTAAGCGCAGCTTTAAGACAACGTAATGCCATTGGGCTGTGCTGCAGAACTTCACGACACCAGCGAACGGTTTCTTTTTCTAAATCAGCAAGGGGAACAACAGTATTAACCAGCCCCATATCTAATGCTTCCTGCGCGTCATAGAAACGGCACAGGAACCAGATTTCGCGTGCTTTTTTCTGGCCAACAATACGCGCCATATAAGATGCGCCCCAACCACCGTCAAACGAACCCACTTTAGGACCTGTCTGACCAAATTTAGCGTTTTCTGCTGCGATGGTTAAATCACACATCATATGCAAAACATGACCACCACCCACAGCCCAACCGGCAACCGCAGCGATCACTGGCTTAGGACAGGTACGGATCTGACGCTGAAAATCTAATACATTTAAGTGATGAGTTCCTTCATCATCTTTATAGCCGCCGTAGTCACCGCGAATTTTCTGATCACCACCAGAACAGAATGCATCTTCACCCAAACCAGTTAAAATAATCACACCAACAGATGAGTCATAACGAGCATCTGCCAGTGCCTGCATCATTTCTTTTACTGTCTGAGGGCGAAAAGCATTGCGTACCTGAGGACGGGCAATAGTAATTTTCGCTATACCATCCACTGACTTTTCAAAACGAATATCCTCATATTCACCAGTACAGTCTTGCCATTCTACTGGCGCATAAAGTTCTTCTTCTGTAATTCCAACAGTAATTGTCATGTGTGTTCCTATTGCGAACTGTTCACTTTAAAAGTGTTTAAAATAAAATTGTAAATAGTGTGAGCAAAACGTTCCGGTTGTTCTACATGGGCGTTATGCCCGGCACCATCAATAAATTGTGAGTTCAAACCACTCATCGATGCCAATTTCCGGAATTTATTATCTTTTTCACCACACAAATACAGCATGGGTATTGTCTGGGACTTGAGTTCATCAAGTAAATAAGGTTGTTTTGCGAGCGATGTGGCAAGCAACATATCTGCAACTGACACACCCAGATTAGAGCTTCTCTTCACGACCATAGCATATCGTTGTTCATGGCTTAGAGAAGAAAATACGGCTTGCTTGTACCAGTCAGATAAAACATGGGTCAGATAGTCAGAACAAAAGCGTTTCGCCCAACGAAGGTCATGCTGCCAGCGGGCATCTTTTTCTTCCTGTGATTGCAGGCCAAAATTACCACCTTCGATCACTGCAGATATAATATTTATTGTCGCCCACTTTTTTTGTGCCATTGCATACATCGCAATTCTAGCACCAAGTGAATACGCGACCAAGACTACCGGGGCAGTTTTACCAATTCGGCTCTGTATCGTTGATTCGATAAGATCACAGATGTGATCAAATCCCTGACAACTTTTATACCGGCTTCTTCCATGACCACACAGATCTATGGTCAGAGTGGAATAATCATCCAACTGTGATAACTGAGAAATAACATCGGCCCAATCATGCCCGTCACCAAGAAGACCATGCAAAAATACCAGTGTTGGTTTTTCCTGCTGAGAAGAGGTTGCCGGATGATAGTGACTATATAGCATTTACCTGCCTCACAATCGCCTTAATATGTGTGGCAGCCTGCTCATTGGGAACTTTTACCTCAACAACCAGCCCACCAGAACCATTCGTAATATGATTATTTACGATATTTTGATATTGCTCCAGAGAAACCGGACATTCGTAGTTAAGTCCGAACATTAATGCTGCATGCTCAAAGCCGAATCCGTGTGGCATTTGATACAACGCCTGCTTTTGCTCTTTTGCTACAGGGAGCAAATCAAAAATTGCCCCTCCATCATTATTGGTGACAACGAGGACAAAAGGTAGCTGAATTTTCGATAACAAGGCCACTGAATTCAGATCATATAAAAGCGATGCATCGCCGATAAACAAAATCATAGGCTTACCAGTAGCAGCCTGAACACCGGACGCAGTAGCGACAAGGCCATCAATCCCCGAAGCACCACGGTTGGAATACACGTTTCTCGAATCAAGAGCGGCAAACATATCAAACAGACGTACGATTAAACTGTTACCAATAAATAAATCACACTGATTACCTGTCTGCTCAATCGTCGATGCAATCGCCAGTTCAGAAAGAAAGTTCTGCTCATGCAAAAGATCAGATACCATAGCTGGGATTTTCTGGATATCTTCACATAGTCCATCCGCCCATCCGGCATAATGACTTTTAACTCTCTCCAGACTTTTTAGCTGTATATCAAGCCACCCACCAATATCCGTAACAAAGTGAGATTGAGCCAGATGACTCTGATTATTTCTCGACCAGGAAGACGATAAAAACAGATAAGGACAAGCAGCAGACTGAACATGTTGTGCTATCCAGGCATTTAAACGCTTAGACACCAGCCGCTCACCAAGCTGTACAATCACTTCACACTGGTTCAGCACTTTTTTCAGCTGCGGATTCTGCATCCAGAGGTCATAATGGGCCCAGTCACTGGAGATACCACTCTGAGGGTCGCATAATACAGGCCAGCCTAATGTATCAGCGAGAGATTTAGCCTGTCTGGCCTGCTCAAGGGGCAAAGAACCAATCAGGATGATACCTTTCTTATCGACAAAATTTGCAACATCATCCGAAGCAGAATTTCCAGATTGCCATTTCATTGTGAATGGAGCATCAGTACAGTGCCATTGGTTTACCTGCTGACAGTAATCCGAATCATTCCAGGACGATTTGTCGGTATAAAGAGGCTCCGGATAAGGGCAGTTAATATGAACGGCACCACCCAACTGCGATTGTTTAAACATCGCATCATCAATTGTTGTCAGCAGCCAGCTCAGAGGAATATCAGTTGTTGGTGAAGGCAGATTAACCGCCTTAGTAACATGGTGCGAAAAGATACCGGGTTGTTCAATGGCTTGATTCGCCCCACATCCAACTAATTCGACAGGTCGATCCGCCGTTAAAACCACCAGTTTTTCACCGGTTAGTTTTGATTCGGCTATTGCAGGGAGTAAATTTGCCACGGCAGTACCGGAAGTAACCACCACTGCCACGGGTTTCTGACTGGCTTTTGCCATTCCCAAAGCAAGGAAACCCAGTCCTCGTTCATCAAAATGCGTGTGAAGTGCTAGCTTACTGCTGTCATCGGCTTCCACGATCAAGGGGGTAGAACGAGATCCCGGAGCAACACAGACATTCTCGACACCAAGACGGGATAACTCTTCTAAAATCACCCGACTCCATATCCGGTTGATAACAGCACGCTCTTCACTCACGAAGTGACTCCCTGCGGACATTTATCCGTAATCAGACTCAACAGAGTAGACACTTTTTTATCTAATTCTACCCATTCATATTCCGCTTCAGAACCAGGCAAGATACCAGCTCCAGCATATAATTTTACCGTATTCCCCTGAATTAATGCACTTCTTATCGCGACACAAAATTCGGCTTTTTTATGACTGATATACCCGACCGAACCAGCATACCACCCACGTTTAAATGGCTCGTATTTTTCAATAAATGCTTTTGATTCATTCCTTGGCAACCCGGCTACAGCGGCTGTCGGCTGCAAAGCCCCAAGCAAATGGACGCCATTAACACCAGATCTTAAACTGGCCTGAATCGTACGTCTCAGGTGTTGCACTTTGCTTAATTTCACCAACTGAACGTCACTTTCTACCCGGGCATCATCAGCACATAATTTAAGGCGATCAACGATATCATCTACCACATACTGATTTTCTATGAGGTTTTTAGAATCATTTCTTAACCAGTTCGCCAGTTCTGTATCTTCTTCAACGCTACGTCCCCGGCCAATAGTCCCGGCAAGCGCTTCTGTACTTAATGTTTGTTCAATTCGCTGATACAGGCGTTCAGGCGTTGACCCCAGAAAACTGTGTTTACTGTCCATTGCTAACAGGAAATGGTAGCTATCAAAATTTTTCTCTGAGCTCATTTTTAATAATTGCGCAGGTTTAATCGCTTGCTCTAATTGCAGTGTGGTTTCACGGGCAAGCACAATTTTTTTCACTGTTGTTGTATCAATCTCATCCAACGCTTTTTGGATTAGATCAGCCCATTGTTGCTTGTCTGGGCAGTGAGTAAGTGCTGACACCGTTGTTTCTATCGGTAATAAAGATTCAACAGATATTTTTAATGAACGCAAACAATCCAGCGTTTTTTCTTTGTCTTTATTTATATTGGCAGCAAGCAACCACTGTTCATTGTTACGGATCAGCTCAACTTGCGATAAGAAGAAAAATGAAGACATACAGCGTGGATTTTTATCCGTTCGCCCATCAAAAGAACGGCCGCCCCAGACTCTCTGATTATCAGAAAGTATTTGATAAGCAGGAGCAGGCTCCATAAACGTATACAGTTGCCCTAATGCAACTACTTCTTCAGCTGTATCTCTTGACTGCCAGTAAAATTTAGGAAATATCGGTTGAGCATCCAGCCAGTCTATTAGCCCAAATTGGGGAGCACTTTCTAAGATCTGTGTGCAGCGGGTAACGCCAGAGTCAGCAGATTCAATTTTTTGAATCAGTGTATGTATCGAATGGTAAAAATCAGACAAAGCAACCTCAAATTTTAAAGGTTTGATACGCGATAGAGGGCTACTTTATTGACAGAACTATCGCAAATCAAGGTGAACGATGAGGATTTTAAATCACATAGTGAGAAAGCTCTAGTTTAAAATCGTATTGTTTCTAGTTTTATATTCTTTTAAACATCAATTTAGTGTAACTTAATAAAGAAACTTAATCACATCTAGGAATCTCACAATGCAAAATATCGGGATGTCGTCCAAACTCGATAATGTCTGCTATGACATTAGGGGACCTGTACTCAAACATGCTAAGCGCATGGAAGAAGAAGGCAATAAAATACTGAAATTAAATATCGGTAATCCCGCCCCATTTGGTTTTGACGCCCCGGATGAAATTCTCGTTGACGTTATTCGTAACTTACCAACTTCTCAGGGATATTGTGATTCAAAAGGTATTTATTCAGCCAGAAAAGCAGTCGTACAGTATTATCAACGCAAAGGGCTGCGCAATTTAAGTGTTGAAGATGTTTATATCGGTAACGGTGCATCAGAACTGATTGTAATGTCCATGCAGGCATTATTGAATAATGGCGATGAAATGCTGGTACCTGCTCCGGATTACCCTCTCTGGACAGCGTCTGTGGCGCTTTCAGGCGGTAAAGCTGTTCACTACCTTTGTGATGAAGAGGCTGACTGGTTCCCAGACCTTGATGACATCAAAAAGAAAATCACACCTAAGACACGTGGTATTGTATTAATCAACCCAAATAACCCGACAGGTGCGGTTTATTCTCGTGACTTTCTGTTGGAAATTGTTGAAATTGCCCGTAAGCATAAACTGATCATCTTTGCTGATGAGATTTATGACAAAATTCTGTATGACGGTGCGACTCATACTTCCATTGCGACATTAGCAGATGATGTGCTGATGGTGACGTTTAACGGTCTGTCAAAAGCATATCGCGTTTGTGGTTTCCGTGGCGGCTGGATGTTTATCACAGGTCCAAAACACATCGCTGATGGATATGTTTCCGGTCTGGATATTTTAGCCTCGATGCGTTTATGCGCTAACGTGCCAATGCAACACGCGATACAAACTGCGTTAGGTGGTTATCAAAGCATTAATGAGCTCATTCTTCCCGGTGGTCGTTTATTAGAACAGCGTGATAAAGCATGGGAGATGATCAATCAGATCCCTGGCGTGTCTTGTGTTAAACCGAAAGGGGCAATGTATCTTTTCCCTAAAATTGATTCTAAGAAGTACAACATCAAAGATGACCAGCAAATGGTTCTCGACTTTTTGATTCAGGAAAAAGTATTGCTTGTTCAGGGGACTGGCTTTAACTGGCCAAAACCAGATCACGTACGTATCGTTACTCTGCCATACGTGGATGAATTAGAAATCGCTATCGGCCGGTTTGAGCAGTTCTTATCTACCTATAAACAATAAAGAAATTTAGAATTTCGGTAGGCACAATAGGCTCACTTCTGTACACTGGAAGTGAGCCTGTTTATCAAAATAGGCTAAACAAATTCAAGCGACCAACTTCAACACTCTTAATTTCCACACAAGGTAATAGCAAAAATTCCATTATTTATCATAATATTACAATTATATATTTAAATTTAAAATAACGTACTTGTGTTTTCCGCATTGCAATAACCTTGCACCATTTGATTAAATTGTTCTTTCAGTGATCGTATGTCATCTTTTTTAATAACTTGTTTATCAACTCGATACAGACATTCGACCTTATTTCTACCAACCAATAATTTAGTTATTTTATTTGGGTCTTCATAATAAATACTTTTCGTCTTAGCATTCAAAACAATAATCAATTGATCTAAATGAGTCTTTAATGTACTTATATTGAACGGCGATGATATTTGGTAGAGATACCCATCAGTAATTTTCGTACGTACAACATAACCAACCCCTTCTATAGCTAATGATTCCCTAACAAAAAAGAGTGCGCTCGACTGATATGTATATCGTTTTATTGCCACTGGAGTAAATTTAAATTCTGGTTGACCTGATAATGGGTCGGTTCTGGCATCAACAAGTGCACAGGGTTTACTTAATGGCCCTGTTACCTCGTTCCAGTGAATTGGAATAAACAATTCTCCTGGTTTCATCGAATCAGTAATAACCGCTTTTACAACACATTCCCCATTTGTATTATAAACAGTGACAAGTTCACCATCAGCAATACCGTTTTTTGATGCTGTTTTAGGATTGAGCAGAACATAGGGTTCGGGAGAATGATCAGCCAGACGAGTAGATAATCCTGTCCTTGTCATCGTATGCCAATGATCCCGGGTTCTTCCGGTATTGAGTACCAAAGGGTATTTATTGCTTGTTGATATTTGTGGTACAACATGTTTGACAGGAATAAAATTTGCTTTTTTATCTGCTGTGAAATATTGCTGATCTGCAAACATACGCTGATTTACGATCTCTGTTTGTTTTATCAATACCGGCCATTGTTGCGGTTTTAAAGAGCGATATTCCTTATCGGTAATTACCGTCAACCCAGATAAATTAAGATCTCTCTCCCTGTTTTCATTACCTATCGTGGTTAACTGAGCATACTCTCTGAATACTTCACCTTCGTGTAAATAATTAAATTGTTCCGGAAAGCCCATTCTCTGAGCCACCTGAGAAATGATCCACCAGTCAGGTTTTGCCATTCCGGGACTCGCCAGTAATCGTCTCTGTCTGGAAATACGCCGTTCAGAATTAGTCACAGTTCCAGATTTCTCACTCCATCCCTGTGCTGGCAGAAGAATATCGGCGTAAGGCGTTGTCGCTGTTTGTTCAATACAATCTGAAACAATTACCAATGGACAGTTATTAAGGGCTTGTTTGATTTTTTCACTATCAGGGAGACTCACGACTGGATTTGTCGCCATAATCCAGACGGCTTTAATTTTCCCATTGTGAATAGCATCAAACATATCAACCGCTTTCAGACCAGGCGTTGTCGCCAGTTTATCTGTCTGCCAGAATGAAGCCAGTTGATCTAATTCTTCAGTGTGGCCAAATTCCATATGTGCAGCCAGTGTATTCGCTAATGCTCCTACTTCACGCCCGCCCATCGCATTCGGCTGTCCGGTTACAGAAAATGGCCCCATACCTTCTTTACCTATTTTTCCGGTAGCAAGATGGCAGTTGATAATACTATTAACTTTATCTGAGCCCTGTGAAGACTGGTTAACGCCCTGAGAATAGATAGTAATCACTTTTTCTGTCTCAGCGAACAAAGCATAAAACTGAATCAATAAGTGTGTATCTATTCCAGTAGTAATTCTGGGTTCATTTTCGTGTGAAGCCGCCTGATAAGCTTCTTTATATCCATTGGTTGCGGAAGTTATAAACCCATTATCTAAATATTTATTATCGCCCAAATAGGCCAGCAAACCATTAAACAGGGAAACATCAGAACCCGGATTAATTGCCAGATGCAGGTCGGCAATATCACAGGATTCATTTTTACGGGGATCAACAACCACTACTTTTAAATTTGGATTTGTTTGCTTTGCAGCCCTGAGACGCTGAAATAATACCGGATGACACCAGGCCAAATTCGACCCCACCAATATCACCAGATCGGTCATTTCAAGGTCTTCATAACAGACGGGGACTGTATCCATTCCGAAAGCACGTTTATGACCCACAACAGAAGAGGCCATACACAAGCGAGAATTACTATCTATATTGCTGGTACCTAAAAAACCTTTAATCAATTTATTAGCTACATAATAATCTTCTGTCAGTAATTGACCCGATACATAAAATGCCACTGAATCCGGACCATATTTTTCTATCGTTTCAGAAAAACCTTTTGCGACAGCCTCGATCGCTTCATTCCAATCCGAATTTTTCCATCCAGTATCTGTTTTAAATTTAGGTGTAAGTAAACGCCCATCGTGAATAACGGTATCCCCAAGAGCGATTCCTTTCGTACACAGCTTGCCATAATTGGATGGATGTTCTTTATCGCCACGGACTTCCAGTCGTCCATCAGACATTGGTCTGGCTTCAATACCACATCCAACACCACAATATGCACAAGTTGATTTAATCCAACCCTCACTCATCCCTGAAAACCTCCAACTCAATATTATATTTATTAAGAAGCAAATTTCATTCCAAAGCTTAATTTTTACATTAATTAATGTTTTTTATATTATATTCAATCCAATAACATCACACCTACCCCTAAAGTGGTAGCTATAATCACCCAGTAAAACTACCACTTTTTATGTATTTTTACCTAAACATAAGCAAGACTGCCCTCATCGGTAACATATATACCACTTTTGGTTTTATCAAACATACCACCCTACTGTTGACCAGCAAACTCAAAAAAAATATATATTATTGATATAAATAGTTTTAATTAATAAAATTTACATTAAATTCCATTATGGCACCCATATTGCTTTACCAGTCAGCATAAGCATAAATCCTGAGTAAGGAAGCGATAATGGAAGCAGCATACTCACTAACTGGAAAGGTATCACTGGTAGGAGCAGGACCGGGTGATCCAGAACTATTAACTCTGAAAGCAATTAAAGCGATCGAATGCTCTGATGTCATTGTTTATGACAATTTAGTCAGTGAAGAAATTCGTCAGCTATTTCCTATGCACAGTCAATTGGTGTATGTCGGAAAAGCCAAAGGGTGCCATAGCTATAAACAGGAAGAAATTAATCAACTCATTGCCAATTTTGCTCTGGATGGTAAACACGTCTGTCGGGTGAAGGGTGGAGATTCTTTCGTTTTTGGTCGTGGTGGTGAAGAAATGCTGTTTCTGGCTAAGCAGGGAATTCATGTTAATGTCGTACCGGGTATCACAGCAGCGTCAGGTTGTTCCACCTATTCAAATATCCCTTTGACTCACCGTGGATTAGCTCAGGGATGTACCTTCATTACGGCACATGCAGACAAATCTCTTGAAATCAACTGGTCAGCTTTAGCGCAGTTAAATCAGACTTTGGTTATCTATATGGGGTTAACCAAAGCACAACAAATTCAGCATCAACTGATTCAGGCAGGTATGAATTCAAATAAACCTGTCGCGATTATCGAAAATGGATGCACACCTCAGCAAAGGACAATTATCGGGCAACTATCTGATTTAAGGAATTTAACTGAAATTCACCAGATAAAATCGCCTGCATTAATTGTCATAGGTGACGTGGTCACCGTATCTAGCCAAATGGATTGGATAACACAATTAAATAAAAGAAATACAGAACAAGTTTCAGACACTGATTTACAAAAAAGCGCCTGATTCCTCGGCCATAACGTCAGAATTATTTAAGGGAAGAAAATTATGAGCAAACAAAAAATAATCGTGGTCGGTAACGGAATGGTTGGCCACAAATTTATTGATACCATCATACAGAGCGAAAATGATCAGGTTGAAGTCGTAACCTTTTCTGAAGAACCTCGTCTGGCATACGATCGGGTTCAGTTAACCTCCTACTTTACAGGTAAAACAGTAGCGGACCTGTCTCTGACCAGTGAAGGGTATTATCAGGATAATGGTATTAATTATCTGCTCAACGAAAAAGTCACTGGTATTAATCCACAGACGAAAGAAGTTACGACATCATCAGGTCGTATAGAAAATTACGATAAATTGGTACTGGCAACAGGGTCATTTCCTTTCGTTCCTCCAATTCCGGGAAATGATAAACCTTTCTGCCATGTTTACAGAACAATTGAAGATCTGGATGCTATAGAGCAGTCCGGTAAATCAAGTAAAGTCGGTGTCGTAATCGGTGGTGGACTACTCGGTCTTGAAGCGGCTAACGCAATTAAGAACCTTGGTTTAGAAACTCACGTAGTTGAATTTGCACCGCGCTTAATGGCAGTACAGTTAGATCAGGACGGTGGTGACCTCCTTCGTCGTAAGATCGAAGATCTTAGTGTAAAAGTGCATACAGAAAAAGCGACAACTGAAATTATCGACGGAACTGAACGTCGATATCGTATGAATTTTGCGGACGGTACACATATTGATACCGATATGATTGTTTTCTCTGCTGGTATTCGCCCTCAAGATGAATTAGCCAGAAACAGTGACATTACGATTGGTGAGCGTGGCGGGATCGTCATTAATAACCATTGTCAGACGAACTTTGAAGACATCTACGCAATCGGTGAATGTGCCCTATGGGAACAGCGTATTTTCGGATTGGTTGCCCCCGGCTATCAGATGGCAAAAGTGGCCGCTCAACATATTCTTGCAGATGAAAACAGCACTGAATTCACCGGCGCGGACATGAGTACCAAACTTAAACTTATGGGCGTTGATGTAGCAAGTATCGGTGAAGTTCACGGTCAGACTGAAGGTGCACTCTCCTACACGTACAAAGACGATATCGAACAGGTCTATAAGCGTCTTATTATTTCCGAAGATAAACAGAAAATCGTCGGAGCCGTACTTGTCGGCGATGCTTCAGCTTACGGTAACTTATTGCAAATTCGTCAAAATGACCTACCACTACCTGAAAATCCATCAGTGCTTATATTACCTAATGTGGCTGACAGCGATTCTGCCGGGTTGGGGATCGATGCCTTGCCGGACAGTGCTGTGATCTGTTCCTGCTTCGATGTAACAAAAGGAAAAATTAAAGATGCGGTCGCAGCTGGCTGCACAACAATGGCACAACTGAAAGAAACAACGAATGCCTCAACTGGCTGTGGCGGCTGTAGTGCTTTAGCGAAACAGGTTCTTGATAGTGAACTGGAAAAACTGGGTGTTGAAGTTAACAACAACATTTGCCAACACTTTGAATATTCTCGTCAGGAGCTAAGTGACATCATCCGGGTCAATAAAATCAAAACCTTTGACGAATTGCTTGAAAAGTACGGGCACGGCCTGGGCTGTGAAATCTGTAAACCAACCGCAGGGTCTATTCTGGCTTCTTACTGGAATGACTACATCCTGCAGGATGAACACATTGAACTGCAAGACACGAACGACATTTACCTGGGTAACATGCAAAAAGACGGTACCTATTCTGTGGTTCCACGTATTGCTGGCGGTGAAATCACCCCGGAAAAACTCATTGTCATTGGTGAAGTTGCCCGCGATTTTGGCCTCTATACCAAAGTGACCGGAGGACAGCGAATCGATATGTTTGGTGCTCAGCTAAATGATCTTCCGGTTATCTGGAAACGACTTATCGATGCTGGGTTCGAAACTGGTCATGCTTACGGTAAATCACTGCGTACCGTGAAATCCTGCGTGGGAAGTACCTGGTGCCGATATGGTGTCCGCAATAGCGTCGGATTCGCTATTGACCTTGAGAACCGGTACAAAGGCCTTCGTTCTCCACACAAAATTAAATTTGCTGTGTCTGGCTGTACCCGCGAGTGTGCAGAAGCTCAGTCAAAAGATATTGGTGTTATCGCAACAGATAAAGGGTGGAATCTATATGTTTGTGGTAACGGCGGTATGCGCCCTCGACATGCAGATCTTCTGGCCAGCGATTTAGACGATGAAACACTGATCAAATATGTTGACCGTGTCCTGATGTTTTATATCCGTACCGCAGACCGTTTACAACGAACCTCTGTTTGGTTAGAGAATCTTGAAAGAGGTATCGAATACCTGAAAGAAGTTGTCATTGATGACAAACTTGGTTTGGTGGCAGAACTTGAAAGTGCTATGCAGGCCAATATTGATAACTATCAGTGTGAGTGGAAAACCACAATTGAAACACCAGAAAAATTACGTCGTTTCAGTCATTTCATTAACAGTCCGGATCGTGATGATGCTCTGCAGTTCATCACCATCAGAGATCAGCAAATCCCTAAAGATAAAAAAGATGAACTGGCAATCGAAATTGTAGAAGTTAACTAAGGAGAAACGACATGAGCAACTGGCTATCAATCTGTAAAACAAAAGATATTGCACCTAATACCGGTGTCTGCGCAAAAGTGGGGACAAATCAGGTTGCTGTTTTCTATAGTAAAAGAACCAACTCTGTTCATGCTATTTCAAACTACGACCCAATAGGACATGCCAACATTTTGTCCAGAGGCATCGTGTGTTCTATCGATGAGACCCTTTGCGTGTCTTCACCACTGTACAAACAACATTTTAATCTCGAGACCGGAGAGTGTCTTGAAGATCCTCTGTATAAGGTTCCCGTCTATGAAGTCAGAGACAATGACGGAACCATCGAAATAAGACAATAACGAGAAGTATCACTTTATTTATACGCGCCACAGAGGCTTCATAACGACGCCTCTGATGGGGAACTACACGCTTTTTTCAAGGAATAATGAACATGGAAAGCTCAAAATTTTCTCTCTTTTCATTTACCGGAAGAATGAAAATACTCCACCTAAGCTGGATCGCATTTTTTATTACGTTTGTGGTTTGGTTTAACTTTGCACCTTTATTACAGATGGTGAAAGAGTCTCTGGGGCTATCAACTCAGGAAATTAAAACACTGCTGATATTAAACGTGGCACTAACCATTCCTGCCCGTGTATTAATCGGTATGTTTACAGACAAATTTGGTCCAAGAATTGTCTATTCAGCTCTGCTGGCTATCTGCTCTATTCCCTGTTTCATGTTTGCCTTTGCAGATTCATTTATTCAGGCTGCAATAGCTCGTTTCCTTCTGGGCTTTATCGGTGCGGGCTTTGTTATCGGTATTCGTTTGGTGTCTGAATGGTTCCCGCACAACCAGCTTGGAACAGCCGAAGGTATTTATGGGGGCTGGGGTAACTTTGGTTCAGCTGCCGCTGCGTTCACTTTACCTACACTGGCTCTCATCTTTGGCGGTGAAGACGGGTGGCGTTATGCCGTTGCTCTGACCGGTGCGATGAGTCTGCTATTTTCTGTTGTGTTCTATAAAACAGTTTCAGATACACCTAAAGGCGCAACCTATTTTAAACCTAAGCACTTATCGGCTATGGAAGTAACATCAAAAGGTGATTTTTTCTTCCTGCTTGGAATGAAAATTCCCATGTACGCCGTGCTGGCTTTACTGGCATGGAAATTATCTCCAACGAATATCAACATGCTTGATCAGTGGGTAGTAAATGCGATCTATGTGGGCCTGACTGTTCTGTATTTCATCGAAGTTAACCAGGTTTGGAAAGTGAACAAGTCTGTGTTCGAAAAACCGGTTGAACCTATCCATCAATACAAATTTAAACAAGTTGCGGTTCTTAACGTTCTTTACTTTGCTACATTTGGTTCTGAGCTAGCTGTTGTTTCTATGCTACCACTGTTTTTCTCTGAAACATTCGAACTAACCCCGGTTGTTGCGGGTATGGTGGCATCCGCTTATGCCTTTATGAACCTGATGTCGCGTCCGGGTGGTGGTTTAATTTCTGATAAATTTGGTCGTAAACTGACTCTGTTAATCTTAACGGCTGGTCTTGCTGTTGGATATTTCCTGATGGGACAGGTGAATGCCAGCTGGCCTGTATGGGTTGCAGTAGCAGCAGCAATGGCTTGTTCATTCTTTGTACAGGCAGGTGAAGGTGCTGTATTTGCAACTGTACCACTTATCAAACGTCGTATGACTGGTCAGATTGCTGGAATGACAGGTGCTTACGGAAACGTGGGGGCGGTGACCTATCTGACTATCTTATCTTTCGTATCTTACCAGACTTTCTTCTTCGTTATTGCAGGTACAGCAATTATTGGTTTCGTTGCACTACTATTTATGGAAGAACCTTCCGGCCAGATAGCTGAAGTGAACGATGACGGTAGTGTTACGCTTATCGATGTATCAAATTAATAAAATCGGGAGATATTGAACGAATCCGCATTCTTATACGCACAGGCAATGTTCAATATCGTTCAGAAGCTCAGCCATTACTGGCTGGGCTTTTGTGCCTTAACAATACTTACAACATCAGATGGCAGGAAACCGACATATGCAAGAAACAAAAAAAAATCGCGTCGAATTTTCCGGATGCTCTTATAAAGGACTCAGACAAGAAAATCAGGATGCATTCATCGTCAATTACCCTGAAAATAATGAAGAACTGATCCACAAAGGCATTATTGCCTGCATTGCGGATGGCGTCAGTTGTAGTGATAAGTCGCAACAGGCAAGCCATACTGCCACGACTCAATTTACAGCTGATTATTATGCGACACCGTTAACCTGGAATGTCAGTCATTCTGTAAGTGAGATTCTGCTTAAAATTAACAACTGGCTTTATAATCAGGGCAAAGATCATTTAAATCATAATGGAATGGTCACCACATTGAGTACGGTGATTATCAAATCCAACACGGCGCACCTCTTTCATATTGGTGACAGCCGTATTTATCTGTTCCGTAACAACCACCTTACACAGCTGACTCAGGACCACCAGAGAGTCAATATTGGCAAGCAACATTATCTGACCCGAGCGTTGGGGATGGATGTCAATATTGATCTCGATTATCAGACTATCAAGTTACAAATGGATGATATTGTTATTCTCACTACAGACGGAGTCCACGAAACATTACAAAGTGACGAGATAATACAGTATGCCAATAATACTGAGTCTGCAGAACTGTTATCTAGAATTCTATGCGAGTCAGCCCTCAACAAAGGAAGTACTGACAACGCAACTTGTATCGTTCTAAAAGTTACCGATTTGCCGGACATGACAATGTTTGAGCATCAACAGAAGCTGCTGAGTCGTGCAATTCCTCCTGCGTTAACTAACCATTCAAGACTCGACCATTTTGAAATAATTAAGACGTTGTATGATGGCACCAGAAGTCATGTATATCTTGCCGTTGATACACAAACAGAAGATCAGGTCGTAATTAAAGTTCCTTCTTTGAATTATCAGGAAGAACCTGACACATTAAAACTCTTTGCTAATGAGTACTGGATCGCATCACACCTGAAAAGCCCCCGGGTAATGCAGATGTATCCATGTCCGGAAAATACAAAATTTATTTATCAGATATGCGAGTACATTGAGGGAGTAACGTTAAGGCAGTGGATGCTTGACCATCCTAATCCAGATCTGAATACCGTCCGGGAACTAATTGATAGCATTGTTAAAGCTATCCGTGTCTTTCAGCGCGCCGATATGGTTCATCGGGATCTCAAACCTGAAAATATTATGGTCACTAAAAATAATGAAGTGAAAATTATCGATTTCGGTGCGGTAGAGGTCAAAGGCCTTACAGAATCTTACTCGGAAGAGAGTCCGTCTTTTCCTCTCGGATCGGTTAATTACACCGCACCTGAATACATCAATACCGGTAAAGCAACTATCTTTTCAGACTTATTTTCTATCGGTGTCATTGGTTATGAAATGCTCTGTGGTAAATTACCCTATAAGGAACACTCTCAGCAAACATTACAACAGGCCCGTCATATAAAGTGGCAATACCGGCCGATACAGCAATTCAGAGATGATATTCCACTCTGGATTGATCTTGCGTTACAAAAAGCAACAGCAGAGATCCCGGAAAAAAGATATCAGGCTCTTGGTGATTTTATTGTGGATCTTTTCACACCCAATGCACGTTTATTACATAGTGCAAATAACCGGACTTTACTTAAACACAATCCGGTTTTATTTTGGAAATGTGTCGCTTTATTAACTGGTTTCATTGCCATTATAGAAGGATTGTTCCTTCTCTGATTATCAGGACATTTATGCCATTAGTTATTAGAAAATTAAGTCACTCTGTTGTTCTCAGAATTACGTCATTGATGATAAGCGTAATTTTAATGGCGTTTATCAGTATTTTTTCCTCTATTTATATGTCTCAGATTAGTGAATTTGACGGAAAAACCATTAATCTGTCCGGCTCATTACGTATGATGAGTTACCGTATTACCACTCAGGTTGCCGCAATGCAGCAATCACCAACAAAAGACACTAAGCAGGAAGTTCTCTCTTTGATTGAAGGTTTTGATAACCGCTTCAATGACCCTGTTCTTAAACTTGATTTCCATCGTTTTAGTAATATAAGAATTCAGCAAGACTATGACTCTGTAAATACGCAATGGAATACAGTAATAAAACCTACTCTAAGAGATGCTGACAACAATTTTAATTTGCATACATTCCTTCCTCAACTGGAGACTTTTGTTGATTCGATCGATACTCTGGTTTACGGCTACCAAAGTGTGTTGGAGGACAAATTATCACAGTTACGAATTATTCAGTCTGTCACACTGGCTATTACGATTCTCCTTATTTTTCTTTCTATTTATAGTATCCACCGCCATATCGCCCGCCCACTAAAAGAACTTACTGACGTTGCAGAAGCATCATCTAACGGTGACTGGACAAAACGCTCCAGAGTAAAACGGGAAGACGAACTGGGTTTACTTTCTAAAACACTGAACAAAGCTAATGAAAGTATCCAGGCGATTCATAGGGATCAGGAAAGGCAGATTCAGGAGAAAACCAAAGAACTTAGCCGTAATAATGAAATTCTAACGTTTCTGTACAATGTTGCTCAGCAGGTGAATGAATCCCGCAGTGGACAGTTAAATCTACAGGCAATTATTGAAGAATTGCAATTGGTAAGCGAACTAAAAAGAATTGAACTAAAACTGTATTCAGATATCACCTCTATCCCCTATCAACATATTGTGATTGACCCTGAAAAACTCGATACCGAAAACAGTCACACAAAATTCAGTACATTTAGTATAGAGAAAAACGACATCAGATATGGTGATGTGATTGTTTTTTATAATGAAAGTGCCTCAATAGAACGCTGGCAGGACAATCTGGTTCATTCTTTGGTGGATCTGATAGCAATGGCATTAAGTCTAAGTAACCACCTGAACCAACAACGTAGAATCGCCTTACTGGATGAAAGGGCCATTATTGCGCGCGAGCTTCATGATTCATTAGCACAATCACTCTCCTATTTAAAAATTCAGGTAACTCGCATTGAAAGAGGGATGAAAGGTCAGGACATTTCAGAAGCCATTTCTAACCCGGTAACCGAACTAAAAGAAGGTCTTATTTCGGCATACCGTCAGCTAAGAGAACTATTGACAACTTTCCGGTTACAAATTGGTAATGGCGGACTACAGGATGCACTCAGCAAAACAATCAAAACATTGTCAGAACAAAGTAAGATGACGATCAAGCTTAATTATGACTGCACGAATATCCCTTTCGAACCTAATGAAGAAATTCATTTATTACAAATTACTAAAGAAGCACTTCAGAATGCGATAAAACATTCACAAGGGAGTTGCATCAACATTTCATTAGTAGAAAAAGAAAATAAATTCATTTCATTACAAATTAAAGATGATGGCATTGGTTTGCAGAGAAAAGAACAGCAACTGAATCATTATGGTACAGAAATCATGCAGGAACGGTGTCATTCACTTGGAGGAGAACTCACTATTATTTCTCCAGATTCCGGCGGTACGGAAGTTAACCTATTATTTTTGCCAAAATATCTCAACACAAGCCCTGATTAAAAGTAATATAAAAGAATAAGAATTAAATGAGTCGCAAGACACGGAAGAATGAGTAAGGAGCTACCTGTGAGTTCAGAAGCTGCAACAATAATGTTAGTCGATGATCACCCTCTTTTTCGTAAAGGATTACAACAACTTATTGCATTAGAAGACAATCTTAAAGTTATCAGTGAATTCAATAATGGTGCCGATGCCGTCGAAGGTGCGGTTCTGGATGATCCCGATTTAATAATACTTGATCTCAATATGCAGGGAATGGACGGTCTGGAAACCGTAAAACTGATGAGGGAAAAAGGCGTAACGTCCCGTGTTGTTATGCTGACTGTATCAGACAATGAGGATGATGTGCTTGCTGCTATGGCCAATGGTGCTGACGGATATCTTTTGAAAGATATGGAACCGGAAGACATTGTTGAAAATATCAAACTGGCCGTGCTTGGTAAGCTGGCTCTGTCGGATCGCCTGACCAAAGTACTTGCTCAAACCTGGCATAAACCCAAAAAAGAACCACAGAAAGACCCGCTAAAAACACTCACAAGCCGTGAATATGAAATTCTGTCATTGATATCTAAAGGAATGAGCAATAAATTAATTGCCAGAGAACTTAATATTTCCGATTCAACGGTTAAGGTTCATGTTAAACACCTGCTGAAAAAACTGAACGTCCGTTCTCGCCTGGAAGCTGCGGTTTGGATGATGGATAAGCAATAGTAAGGAATACTATGGATTGTGATTTTAACACGTCAAAACTTCTCTCTTTTGATGAAGCATTAGATCGTTTAGTCTCTCAGGCAACCCCCGTCACTGAGATTGAAAATGTATCCGTTTTTGAAATCAAAGGGCGAATTTTGGCAGAAGATGTTGCGTCTTCTGTCAATCTGCCACCTTACGATAATTCGGCAATGGACGGTTATGCAGTAAACCATGATGGTGCTGATATTTCTGCTTCATTTCCTGTCATAGATACCTCTTTAGCTGGTCACCCTGCGACAAAGAGCCTCAATCAGGGAGAAGCGATTCGTATCATGACGGGCGCTAAAATTCCCCAGGGCACAACTGCTATCGTCATGCAAGAGAATGTCGCTCGGGAAAATGATTCAATTATCCTGAACTCTGCACCAAAATCTAACGACAATATTCGTTTCACCGGAGAAGATATAAAGGCAGGGCAAGTTATCTTATCTTCCGGGCACTTACTTTCATCCCGGGATTCAGCTTTATTAAGTGCCTGTGGTTTAGATACGGTACCGGTTTACCGGCGTATAAAAGTCGGCCTTTTTTCTACTGGTGATGAATTAACAGAACCGGGAACACATTTACAGCCAGGACAACTGTACGACTCAAACCGTCCAATGTTGTATAGCATGTTGTCTGAACTTGATGTAGCAGTGAAAGACTTTGGAATTTTACCTGACGAGCCAGATGCTATTCGACACGCCCTAACACAAGCGGAAAAAACGATGGATATCATCATCACCTCTGGTGGTGTATCTGTCGGTGATGCAGATTATATCAAACAGATTCTAGATGAATTGGGTCAGGTAAATTTTTGGAAAGTGGCAATGAAACCGGGAAAACCGATCGCGTTCGGCTATCTGAGTAACTGTGCATTTATCGGTTTACCGGGCAACCCTGTTTCTTCTGCCGTCACCTTTGGGCAACTGGCAACACCGTTTATTCGTCAAACACAGCGCCACCCTCAACCTATTCCAGACAGACTAAATGCAATAGCCACCGATAATTTTAAAAAACGTCCGGGCAGGCTTGATTTCCAACGAGGAATCGCTGAATTCGATGATGGTAAATGGTCAGTTAAAAATGCAGGGAAACAGGGTTCAGCAATGCTCTCAGCTCTGAGCAAGGCAAATTGTCATGTATTATTACTCGCTGAAAGCGATGGAGCGACAGCTGGAGAGGTCGTTTCAGTCATTCTTTATGACTAAATTAGTTTTCTAAAAGAATATATTGTTCTCATTTCCAGCGCTGTTGAACATGCTTCTCTTTTTCTGCTTGTTCGAGCCAGACAGATTCATTGTTTCGAAGCTCTTTTTTCCAGAATGGCGCTTCTGTTTTTAGAAAGTCCATGACAAATTCACAGGCAAGAAAGGCACTTTCACGATGTTGGGATACGACCCCCACAAACACAATCGCCTCATTTAACTGCAGTGTCCCGACCCGATGGTAAATATCGACTTCTTTGACACCAAATCGCTTTTTTGCCTTCTCAGCTATACCGTGTAAAACGTTTTCCGTCATACCGGGATAGTGTTCCAGTGTCAGCGCCTGAACCGATTCTCCAGCATTGATATCTCTGACCGAACCAATAAATGTGACTAGTGCACCGCAACTGCTATCGCGACAACGCAAATCTTCGGTTAATACGCCTGAATCGAATGCCGCTTGATTAACTGTTATCATTTAGCCTCCCGTGACAGGAGGGAAAAATGCCACTTCGTCACCAGACTTAACCATTACTGTATCATCAGCCATGTTCTGATTGACCGCGACCAGGGCTTGTTGTGGCGAAAGAAACTCATCCCACTCCGCTCCTTTAGCCATCAGTTCTTTACGTAGGACAAACAATGGCACAGGTTCATCAGCAATTGAATATTCCATATCATTGCATTTCAGTAACTCTCGTAACCGGCCGAAAAACAGAATTTTGATCATTGAGAATCCTCCCTGACATAATGACCTGACTTACCACCCGTTTTTTCCAGTAGCTTGAGATCGGAGACAACCATTTCATGATCTACTGCTTTACACATGTCATAAATGGTCAGCGCAGCTACCGATGCACCGGTCAGAGCTTCCATTTCGACACCGGTTTTGCCGGTCACTTTGGCTGTAGAAAAAACCAGAATTGACTGCGTTTGCGGATCAAGCTCAAAATCAATAGCAACTTTTGACAACGCCAGTGGATGACAAAGCGGAATAAGATCGGAACAACGTTTTGCGCCCTGAATCCCAGCGATACGGGCTACTTGCAACACATCACCTTTTTTATGGCCGTTTTCAACCACCAGACGAAAAGCCTCTTCACTCATTGTGATTCTGCCAGTTGCAACGGCAACCCTTACCGTCTCTTGTTTTTCACTTACATCAACCATATTGGCATGGCCGTTTTTATCTGTATGAGTCAACATATCATTACTTCCTTGACTCACATAAGTCCATATGAGTGCTCTTCAGGTGAGGCACAAAATTACAGGGTTTGTGTGTTGAGTTTAGTTGTTCCTGAATGATATCGTACCACGCGGTTTTACAGGCATTCGTTGAGCCGGGCATAGCGAATAACACGACACCATTGGCCAAACCGGCAACAGCACGGGACTGTATAGTTGAGGTGCCTATCTGCTGCAGAGAAATGCTGCGGAACAATTCACCAAAACCCGGAATTTCAGAGTCAAACAATGGTGTTACCGCTTCTGGCGTTGTGTCTCGAGAGGTAAACCCTGTGCCACCTGTAATCAGAACGACCTGAACATCATCACTGGCAATCCACTTAGAAACAACCGCCCGGATCTGATAAACATCATCTTTTACAATACATCTTTCTGATAAAAAATGACCGGCATCTGTCAATCCGGTAATCAGGGCATCCCCTGACGTATCATTACTTTCATCACGAGTATCAGATACGGTCAGCACTGATATATTAAGAGGTTGAAATTGTTTAGCACTGTGATCTGACATATCGATTTTCCTTTCTGTTGTCATAGTTCGCCTGACAGGCAAGCATCCATTCTTCAGGCGTATTGGTATTCATTAACGGCAGTCGTTCGGTATTCGTTATTGAAGCCGCATTCACAAATTTCAGTAATCCGCGAACGGAGTAATTACCGGAATGCGTAAGCTGCTCTTCAATATAGGCCTTTACACTATCCGTCACCGGAATAATGCACGGCAGATGATTATGTTCAAAGTAACACGCCTGATTATTCATGTTGGCAAAGTTTTGTAATCTTATGATTAAGTGGCTATTTATCAGAGGCATATCAACCGGAAGAATAGTCAGCCATTCACCGGAACGAACCTGTTGAATGACAGCATCAATACCACTCAAAGGCCCACACTCCGTAAAACGGTCCTGTATACCCTCTCCACGATTATGACTAATATAAATGTAGTGACAATAACTCGAAGCAAGAACCTTATAGCTGTGCTGGAGTAACGTTTCTCCCTGCCATTTTAACTGACTTTTGTCAGTACCCATTCTTGATGACAAACCACCAGCCAGTACAACACCAACATACTGAATCATGCCTATCCTCCTATCATCGCCAGATGAGAAGTATGACCGGAATTTCCACTGTGGAGAAAATGACTGTCTACTTTATAACCGAGAAAAGTAGCGACAGCATCATCGAGTATTTCTGGCTGATTCTGATCAATATATGGTAAAAGATCATGCCCTTCTTCACCAAATAAGCAGAGATGTAATTTGCCTTTTGATGAAACTCTCAGACGGTTACATGTTTTACAAAAATCCTTACTATAAGGAGCGATGACACCAACAGAGCCTATGCATTCAGGATGGGAAAACACACGAGCAGGCCCATCAGTAGCCCCTCGCTTCTTTTCATGCCAGCCATCTCGGATAAGAGAGCCAATCACGACATCAGAACTCATGTGATTCGCCTTAAAATACTCGACATTATCATTTGTTTGCATTAACTCGATAAATCGCAGAGTAATCGGCTTTTGACTTGCCCACTCAATTAGCTCCCCGACCTGAGAAGCATTAAATTGTTTTAACAGAATTGTATTAACTTTTATATCACTGAACCCGTTCGAAATAGCCATCTCTAAACCGGCAAGCAATTCCGTTAGCGCATCTCGGCCAACGATTGCACTGAACATTCTGGGATCAAGGCTGTCGCAGCTTAGGTTAATGGTATCCAGACCGGCATCTTTCCATTCCTGAAGATAAGATGACATTCGGTGTCCATTCGTTGTCAGTGCAACTTTCTCAATACCAGAAACAGATTTAATCAACCGGATAATTGAAGTAAGTTCCCGGTGAAGTGTCGGTTCACCTCCGGTGATTCGTACCTTACGAATACCATGACGGGCAAAAGAGGTCACAATAGACTCTATTTGTGACAGATTAAGTCTACTGGATTTGGAGCTGCAGTCATAACCATCAGGCAGACAATAATTACAACGGTAATTGCATAAGTCTGTGATAGATAACCGCAGGTACGTGAATTCACGTCCTTGTGGATCTATAAGCATCTCAACACCTTTCCAAATACGGGAGGCTCAATCATTTCTCACTGAACCCGGTGGGTTAACCACGGCCTGAACACCATACCATTATCGGCTACAGGTTTTCAGGCTTCGGAGTTGTTACAATTTAATAACACTTTATTTTACTGCTTAATTAAAATCTATACTCCTTAGTAAGTATATAAATATGTAATAAAGAAGCTTGAAAACTAGTCGTATCTATTTGATTATGTAATTAACTTTTATATTTATTCTTCGTTTAATACTCCGGAAAAGACTATTTATGCCAGAACTTAATGATCAACAAACGCTCAGATATTGCCGACATATCCTGCTTAGCCAGCTCGATTTCGAAGGGCAAGAGAAGTTATTGGAAAGTAAAGTTTTGGTGATTGGATTAGGTGGACTTGGTAGTGCCTGCCTGCCATACCTGTCGGCATCGGGGATCGGGCATATCACTCTGATCGATTTTGATACTATTGAAATCAGCAATTTGCAGCGTCAGGTGATTTATAAAGAGTCAGATATCGGCGACCTTAAAGTATCCGCAGCGAAGAGGTTTGTTAAAACACAGAATAGTGAGTGTTGTGTAACAAGCATTGAGCACCAACTCGATGACAATTCATTAAATGAGCAGGTCGCTTTGCACGATATTGTTATCGACTGTACAGATAATATACAAGCCAGAGAAGCAATTAATAAAGCCTGTTATCAGAACAAAACTCCATTGGTTTCAGGTGCAGCTATTAGGTTTGAAGGTCAGGTAACCTCATTTAATTATCTGGATAATACTCCCTGTTATCATTGTTTTAGTCATTCTTTTGGTGAACAGAATTTAAGTTGTGTTGAATCCGGAATACTATCTCCTGTCGTTGGCATTGTGGGGTCGACTCAGGCTCTTGAGGCCATTAAGATTCTGACTAATACAGGTAATCCCTATTTTGGTCGTCTGCTGCTTATCGATGGATTTTCTGGTGAACAACGTATATTTAAATATAAAAAACAAGAAAGTTGTGCAATATGTGGGCAAGAAGTACCAGGTTAACTATTCATAAAAATAAAGACCTAACTCAAACGTCAAGCCTTGACATCAGTTTGAAAACAGCACTTTTGCTATTGTACAGTTGAAGTTGGCCTGTTATTTTTTATCCGCAAGGAAGATTTTAAATATGAATAAAAGTCATTTTTTCGCTCACCTCGCCCGAATGAAGTTAATTGAGCGCTGGCCTTTAATGCGCTCTGTTTCTAAAGAAAACATCTCCGAACACAGTCTGCAGGTTGCGTTTGTCGCCCATGCTCTGGCCGTCATTAAAAATAAGAAGTTTGGCGGAAACCTTAACCCGGAACGAGTCGCCATAAAAGCGATGTACCACGATACCAGTGAGGTATTAACCGGCGATTTACCCACTCCGGTAAAATACTACAATCCAGAAATAGCCAAAGAATACAAAAAAATTGAAGCGGCAGCGGAAAAGAAACTGCTATCTATGCTGCCGGAAGAATTCCAGGAAGATTTTGCACCCTATCTGCTATCAGAATCTGCATACACAGAAGACGCAGATATTGTAAAACAAGCCGATTGCATCTGTGCCTATTTAAAATGTTTAGAAGAATTAAGTGCCGGAAATCATGAATATTCGCGCGCAAAGCGCCGTTTGGAAGTAACATTAAAAGAACGGGAATCACCTGAAATGGTCTATTTCCTTGAAACATTTGCACCAAGTTTTGAACTCACTTTAGATGAAATCAGTTAAGATGAAATAAGTTAACTTGTGCGGAGAGCAATGGATGACGATAACAATTGATGACAGCTGGCAGTGGCGATTTAATGATGAAAATAAAGTTCGTCTCAATGATCACCGTAGCCCGTATCAACGCGACAGAGCCCGTATTCTTCATTCAGCCGCTTTCCGACGATTACAGTCCAAAACCCAGGTGCATGGCACCAATCTGAACGATTTTCACCGCACCCGACTGACTCATTCCCTGGAAGCTTCTCAAATCGGTACTGGTATCGTTGCGCAGTTAGAAATCAAACAGCCAGAGTTTGCTCTATTATTGCCCAGTGATAGTCTGATCGATGCATTATGCCTGGCGCACGATATTGGTCACCCACCCTACGGACACGGTGGTGAAACGGCCCTGAATTATATGATGCGGGAAAATGGCGGCTTTGAAGGTAATGCACAGACATTTCGGATTGTAACCTGTCTCGAGCCCTATACTGAAAATCACGGCATGAATTTGGCCCGAAGAACGCTGCTTGGCTTAATGAAGTATCCGGCATTACTCAGTCAGGTTCATTCACAAAAAACACCGCAATCGGTAACTCATCAAAGACAGATGAAGGCAAAAGACTGGGCTCCGGCAAAAGGTATCTACGATTGTGACAAGACAGTGTTCAACTGGGTGCTGGAACCGTTAAATGATCAGGACAAACAAGAGCTATCCGAATACCGCACTCCAATTGAGTCGCCCTATGAGCATGCCAAAACAAAGTTCAAATCACTGGATGCCTCAATTATGGAGCTTGCCGATGATATTGCTTATGGTGTTCATGACTTAGAAGATGCAATCGTTCTGGGGATGATTGACCGGGAACGATGGATGATGTCAGCCTATCCGGCGCTACGTGACTGTAATGATGAATGGTTAAATAAAAATCTTATTTTAATTACTGATCACCTGTTCTCTGGTAAGCATTTTCAGAGAAAAGATGCAATTGGCAGTTTGGTCAATGCATTATTAACCAATGTCCAGATTCAGCCGGTCGATGGTCACTTTGATAGTCCCCTGCTCGCCTACAATGCCTATCTGACACCGTCAATGAATAAGATCCTGGAAGTCCTTAAATATTTTGTCAGCCAGTATGTCATCCATATTCCCAAGGTGCAGCGATTTGAATACAAAGGGCAACAGATCATTATGGATTTGTTCGAAGCACTGAGCGGCGATCCAGAGCGTTTGCTTCCTGAATCAACTCAGGATAAATGGCACAAAGCTGAAACTCATTCGCATCAGGGAATGCGGGTTATCTGTGATTATATTGCGGCTATGACGGATGCCTATGCTCAGCGTCTGCATCAGGAACTGTTTTCTGCCCACAACTACTGATATATCAATTTCTTAATATGTCAGTCTTTTAAATAGTTACGTTCATAAACACCTGGCGGCATCTGAGCTATTTGAAAATCGACCATTTGATTAAATGCCTTAAGTAGAGGAGTGAAATCTTTATCCGGCTGGAGCAAAGTCAGAACATGAAATCCGGCTTCCACCGTAGATAAACTATTATCGCTGGGGGCTTTTCTGATCCGATAATTTCCTGTTAAGTCCGTTGACAAACTTAATGTCGGCAACTGTTGTAAATTCGCCGACAACTGCCACATTTTAAACGCTTTTTTCCAGGTTCCGTCGAGAAGAATAATCCGTAATTTTCTCTGATCGAATTCTGTAATCAGAACATCCCGATCCACTTCCAGAGCATTTTCATTAGGATAAAGAATATAGTGTCTGAAATCTGTATCTGCCAATAGCGTGTTCAGCTCTTCATTTTCTGAAAAATCCTCACCAATGATATGATGATGCTGATTAAGCGACAGGCTCAGAATTCTGGCCGTTCCCATCGGACGATGCTCTTCAGACGGATGTTGTAGTATGATCAACTCCACTTCAGAATGTAATGAAGTAATATACGGACAAATACATGCTTTTATTGCTTTACCACATTGAGAACAATAACGAGAAACCATGTGAACCTTTATTTAATTTTATTCTTACTTAGCATACCGAGCCTGGCCGCCCTTTTCGAGCCGATCACGACATTTTTTGTCTGGGATAAGTCAGCCATTGAAGCCGGTCAGTGGTGGCGCATCCTAACAGGAAATTTTGCTCATACCAACTTTGAGCACTTCGCCATGAATATAATCGCATTGTGGGTTATTGCCCTTATCTTCAGGCCCCAAGCTAAACACTATTTCATTATCACTATGTTGATAAATTTGGGAGTTGGTGTGGGACTACTTACCACAAGCATAGAACAGTACGTTGGACTTTCCGGCACGTTACATGGGGTTTTTGTGTACTTCGCTTTACTTGAATGTTTTCAGGGGCGTCGTAGCAGCTGGATATTGGTTGCAGGTGTTATAGCCAAAGTGCTCTGGGAACAGCTTGTTGGTCCATCCTCATACACACAAGCGCTTATTCAGGCTCCGGTGGCTATTCAGGCTCATCTGATTGGTTTGATCTGGGGGGGAATTTTGGTTCTCATTTATCAAAAATTTATTTATCAAAAGAAAGATAAATTAACGTTATGATTCAAAAATTGTCCAACTTAACAATTAGTTATATTTTCTTTCTACATGGTTGACAATGGGTGAGGTTTGGCGCTATTGTCTGTTCGTAGCTCAGCAGTTCTATGCAATGGCGAGCTATACTCTTTTTTTGATATGTCCCATCGGATTGTATCATTCAAATCAAAACAGGCCGTTAACTCAGTTGGTAGAGTAGTTGACTCTTAATCAATCGGTCGTGGGTTCGAGCCCCACACGGCCTACCAAACACATCTTCTAGTCCAAAAAATTTAAGCAGGCATCAATAAATGTTAATCTATTGATACCCACTACTTTTACATAATAAACCGCGGGATTACATAAACGGTCTCTGGCCTTTACTTAACAGGCGCATAAACACATTTTCCGCCGCTTCGCCAGCAACACCAGCCAGTTTATCGGTCAGTTTTTTCTTCTGAACATACTGAATAGCAAGTACTGTTCTGTCTTTACAAGCTTCAACAATCAGGTCATCGGACGTTTTAATATCATCTACTAAACCTAATTCTTTGGCCTTAGTACCAAACCAGTGTTCACCTGTGGCCACACTATCAACATCCAAAAGAGGACGATGAACACGGATAAAGTCTTTAAATAAACCGTGCGTTTCTTCGAGTTCTTCTTTGAATTTTTCACGCGCTTTATCAGTATTTTCACCAAATATAGTCAGCGTACGTTTAAATTCGCCAGCAGTCAGTTGCTCATACTCGATATCATGTTTTTTCAATAACTTGTTGAAGTTAGGTAACTGAGCAATGACACCGATAGACCCCACAACAGCAAAAGGCGCTGATACTATTTTATCCGCGATACATGCCATCATATAACCGCCGCTTGCCGCCACTTTATCGACAGCAATAGTAAGTGGTAACCCTGCTGATTTAATACGATCCAGTTGAGAAGAAGCCAGGCCATAACCATGAACCATACCACCACCGGTTTCCAGCTTAAGAAGTACTTCATCACCTTCTTTCGCTACCGCTAAAATTGCAGTCACTTCTTCACGAAGAGAGGCAACCTCTTTGGCATCAATGCTACCTTTAAATTCCAGAACAAACAGATGCGGTTCACGAACAGCCTCCAACTTCCCTTCTTTAGCCGCTTTTTTCATCGCTTTTTCTGATGATTTATTTTTCGCTTTCTGTTCTTTCTTTTCCAGTTTGTGCTGAGCTTTAATATAAGCATCATCATGTAAATGAGCTTCTAAATGTTTGACGGTTTCTTTATGTTTTTCCGTAAGGTCGGTCACTTCCAGTTCGCCTTTCGGACCTTTTCCATTAACCGCTTTCACAATCACAAGCAATGCAATTATTGCTGCAACAAACGTTACGATTTTGGCCAAAAACAGACCATAGTCCAATAAAAATTCCAATGCTTTAATCCTCTTATTTGTGATTTGGTGTATTGTACCTGTGTTATTCCCTAAATCATAACAGAAGGAGGTTATCTGTGGACTATTCGGTTGAGAAAGAAGCACTTAAAAATAAAGTTATTCTGGTATCAGGTGCAGGTGATGGGATCGGCAAACAAGCTGCACTAAGCTTTGCTAAATATGGTGCCACTCTCATTCTGTTAGGACGAACAAAATCCAAACTAGAAAAAACCTGTAATGAAATAATATCCTTGGGCGGTACTCAACCGACCATTATTCCTCTTGATATGCTAAAAGCAGAAAAGGAAGATTATCTACAAATTGCCGAGTCACTCAAACAACAATTTGATCATTTGGACGGCGTTCTACACAACGCCGGTTTACTCGGCACAATTACGCCATTAGAAGAAATTGATATCAAAGTGTTTGATGATGCGATGTCGGTTAACGTCAGAGCCGGATTGTTACTGACCCAGGTATTGTTACCATTGCTTCGGGAATCCAGTGATGCCAGAGTTGTCTTTACCTCTTCAACTGTCGGCCATATAGGCAGAGCGTTATGGGGAACCTACGCAATCTCAAAATTTGCCACTGAAGGTATGATGCAGGTCCTGGCCGATGAATTAAAAGATACCCATATTCGGGTTAATGCCATCAATCCTGGTGGAACCAGAACCAGCATGCGCGCTCAGGCTTTCCCATCAGAAGATCCAAACACTCTGAAAACCCCAGAAGATATCATGCCCCTGTATTTATACCTGATGGCACCGGAAGGAAAAGATATTCACGGGCAATGTATTGACGCTCAGCCTAAAAAGTAAGTCCTTAAACTATAATTGATGTTGAAAATCACAAAACCAATCAATATCATGATTTGATTTGATTGGTTTTGTTTTAAAAATAGAGACGAAACACTCAAAAATACAAAAAACAAATCAAAAACCATCAAATATAGATTTAAACATTTCAAAATTCCTCTACTCTATTCTTCTTACCAAAAACAATATTCCTACATATAAGGAGAACACCACATGACAATGGCTGAAGAATTAGGTCGCATACAGGATCAGGAACAATCTTTACAGTTTAAAACATTTAACTTTGATACCGCCTGGGCACTAGGCTCTTATCTGTTTCAACTGGCTCAGGACAGAGGACATGCTGTTGCAGTAGAAGTCTATGGATTTAATCAAACTTTATTTTCAGCAGCACGTCCCGGAACCTCAGAGGAACATCAGATCTGGATCAAGCGTAAACGTAATTCTGTACTGCGTTTTGCTCACAGTTCTCATTACCTATCGGTACAAAATGCCAGTAATGATGTTGATTTTAATAATCAGCCTCATATCGATGCAAATAACTTCTGCGATCATGGAGGTTCCTTCCCTATCACTCTTCAGGGAAGTGGAATTATCGGGGCAGTAACCGTTTCAGGATTAGCGTCAGAAGAAGATCATGCCTTGGCTGCAGAAGCTATCGCTCACACAATATCCAATCAATAACCTTACTTTTATTCATAGACAATCACTTGCTGTCTCTGGGTTTTTAGAACATAATTAGTACTGTATAAATAACCAGTACTAATTATGATCGTTATTCCTATCGCTGCTCAGGCAGGTATCACAGGTTTTGAATCGCCCGCCGCTGAATACAAGCAATTAGCCGTTGATTTAGATGAGTTACTTATCGACCATCCCAGCGCAACGTTTCTTGGTTGGGCAAGTGGTAATTCGATGCAAGGGGTGGGTATCTTCGATGGTGACCTTCTGATTGTCGATCGCCACGTGAATGCTGAACATTTCGATATTATCGTCGCCAATTACAATGGCGAATTTGTCTGTAAAATTCTGGATAAACGCCGCCGCCAGCTGATATCTGCCAATGAGAAAATTCAGCCAGTTCCAATACTTGAATCCGATGTTTTTTCTATCGAAGGTGTCGTGATCCGATCAATCCGATGCCACAAGGCCGTTCGTTAGAGAAGGTAAATATATGTTTGCTCTTGTCGACGCTAATTCTTTTTATTGTAGTGCGGAACAAGTCTTTCGTCCGGAATGGCGCGGCAAACCCATTATCGTGTTATCAAATAATGATGGATGTGTTGTCGCTGCCAATCGTCAGGCTTGTGCACTTGGCGTAACCAAATTCGAGCCTTACTTCAAAGTAAAAAAATCATGTGAAAAACAAGGAGTAATAGCCCTATCCTCAAACTATGAGTTATATGCCGATCTCTCCGCAAAAATGATGCAGATAATCGGACGCTTCGCGCCAGAGCAGCATATATACAGCATTGACGAGTCCTTCCTTTCGTTTGAACATTGTTCATCTGCCATTCCATGTCTTAGGAAACACGGGCTGCAACTAAGAAGGACCATCTGGAAAGAATGCAGATTGCCTGTCAGTGTTGGCATAGCTCCAACTCTCACGTTAGCGAAAATAGCGAATCGTGCTGCTAAAAAATTACCAAACTATCAGGGTGTGTGTGTTTTAGATAACCATAAAGAAAAATTAACGATACTAGCGCAACTGGACGTATCCGATATCTGGGGGATCGGTCGACGAATTTCGGCACACTTACATCAGATGGGAATAAATAGTGCACTTGATTTAGCCAGGCAACCACCAGCATTAATGAGAAAAAATTTTAATATCGGCGTTGAACGAATCGTCAGAGAACTAAATGGCCAGAAATGTATATCATGGGACACCGCAAAAGCAGATAAAACTCAAATTTTTTCGACCCGCAGTGCAGGCCATCGCATTACAGATCTTGAATCGTTACGACAGGCTTTATCAAAACATGCAGGAATTGCCTCAAGAAAAGCCAGAGCACAAGGCTCACTATGTAGAGTGATGATCGCCTTTGCCGCAAATTCCCCCTATGAGGAAAAACCAGTCCACTTAAAAACAGTACATCGGTTTGCCTATCCCACAGCTGATGTCACCCTTATCACTCAGGTAGCAGGCAGATTAGCTGCAGAAATATTTGCCGAAGGCATTCGGTTTTATAAATTTGGCGTTGGGTTGGTAGATTTAGTTGATGGGCGGCATGAACAGCAGGATTTATTTAATCCAACACCCAATAATATTGGGTTGATGGCGGTATTTGATCAGATAAACCAACGTTATGGCAATGATACTCTATTTCTGGCAGCACAAGGAACAGAAAGTAAATGGGAGATGCACCGAGACAGGCTATCTCCCCAATACACTACATGTTGTGATGATTTTCCCAAGATACGATGCTGAAATAACTCACCATAAAACTAAGAGTTATTTGGAAAGAATTTCTCTTAGTCTATCCTGAGCAACTTCAACTAACATATCTGGCTGGAATTTTGATATGAACCGATCACAGCCAACCTTTTTCACCATGGACTCATTAAAACTGCCGCTTAGCGATGTGTTTAACGTAATATGAAGGTCTTTCAATCTTTCATCCTGACGAATTTCATAAGTCAGACGATAACCATCCATTTCCGGCATTTCAGCATCAGTAATAAGAAGTAACAGCTCTTCTGCTACATTTCTTCCTGCATCACTCCAGCGTTTTAATAATTCCAACGCTTCCTTACCATCCCGACATTCGATGATTTCAAGCCCTAACTGAGACAAAGTATCTTTGACCTGATTGCGGGCAGTAGAAGAATCATCAACAATTAACACTTTGCGACCATGCATTTCATGTACGAGCTCTTCATCAAGAACCTCTTTTGAAATAGAAACATCATAATGAATGATCTCAGCTAACACTTTCTCTACATCAATAATTTCAACAATTTGTAATTGGTCATTCTCTTTAATTTGAGTAATAGCGGTTAAATAATTAGCTCGTCCTGCAGTTTTAGGTGGTGGCTGAATTTCTGTCCATGCAGTATTAATAATATGTTTTACCTGACCAACTAAAAAGCCTTGAGTTGACCGGTTATATTCAGTAACGATTAAGTTCTTTTCACCCGCCCCATAATCGGCGTACGGAAAACCAATAGCACTCCTTAAATCAATAACAGGTACTGACTCACCTCTTAACGAAGCCACTCCGATAACATTATGATGAGAGCCTGGCATTTTAGTAAGTACGGGAAGTTTGATCACTTCTTTTACTTTAAAAACATTGATAGCAAAAGTCTGACGACTATTCAGGCTAAACAAAAGTAGCTCTAGTCGGTTTTCTCCCACTAAATTCGTACGTTGATCAACAGTATTCAATACACTGGACATAAAAACTTCCACGGACTTAAAAACTTAACAAACCGTAACCTATACTTTTGGCTACCCAAAATATTTGCTTATGTTAAGCAAATTAACAAAATCAATTAAGTAATGAACTATCTACCTGTTCCTAATCATTTAACTCTGGAAATGCGATCTCTTACACTGTGGACCATTTCCAGATATAAATCTAGGATACAGATAGAAAAGATTGTGTAAATGATAGAAAGGTAAATTACCCTTCTGTCACTTTCATCAATAAGGAGCCGTCGAATAACGCCTGCTTAATTAAAGCCGCGCCAGGCATGGTTGATTGTTTGTAAAAGCGGGAAGCCATAATATCTAATGACTTAACATCTTCTTCCTGACATAAATCAGAAATACACTGCAACATACTTGGATAAAGAACTTCCTTAGCCTGGTTAATCACCCCACCAATAAGAACTTTATCGGGATGAAACATATTGACCAGAATAGCGATAGCCTTACCCAGATTTGTGCCTAATTTTCTCATTACATCACAAGATAATGAGTCACCCAGAACAGCTGCATGACAAATATCTTCCAAGGTGATTTCTTCCACAGAACCACTAAGAATAGAGTCTTCACCCAATAATATACGTGACTTGACTTCATCTCTTATAGCCTGTGAACTGGCCACAGTATCAAAACAACCTTTTTTACCACAAGAACAAATTTTCCCCATAGGGTCAACTTGTATGTGTCCCATGTCCCCGATATTTCCGAATCGCCCCTGCAATACACGCCCTGCAACCATAACACCAGCAGATAACCCATTATGAATTGAAACTAACACAGAGTTATCACTATTCTGAGCATGTCCAAATAACTTTTCAGCCAGTGCCCATGCTCTGGTATCGTTAGCAATAAATACAGGAACGCCTGTTGCTTTATATATTTCGACACCTAACGGAAAATCTTTAACCTGATAAAACGGCATTTTCATAACAACGCCATTTTCACCATTCACCGAACCGGGCAATGTAATTGCTATACTGGTTAGCCTTTCCAGATGAGAAGAATACGTTAAGAAAAAATCATTAATTTCGTAGAGAATACGAGCAAGAAGGTCGTCTTGGTCCGTTTCGTGAATTTCGATTTTAGAATCAATCAGGACATCACCACCAAGTTCGTGCAAAGCTAACGTCATGTAGCCTCGCCCTAACCGGATAGAAAGGAATTGCCAGCCTTCATTACGAGTCTGAAGACCAACCGCAGGACGTCCGCGACTTAATGCTTCCTGAACCGTTGTTTCATGAATAAGGTGAGAAGCAATGAGTTCACGCGTGATCTTCGTGATACTTGCAGGGGCTAAATCACTTAATTTAGACAAATCGATTCTGGAAATTGGTCCATATTGATCGATTAATTGATAAACCCGTCCCGCATTAACCTGTTTAATATGATCAACGTGGCCCGGATGAGCCGTATACATCTCATTCTCCTCAAAACTTGAACCCTGTAATTTTTTTACTTTGCGAAGTAATTGTGAAGTAATTTTATAACTGACCGTGACCACCATCACGCACTAATTAAGTATATTGTGTAGTCGTTCAAAAGTTACTGTATTTCCGTCATTTTTTTCCAAAAAATATGATGAAAAAACAAGCTAAAACCCCGGAGGAATCAGGCAGTCTTAAAGATATTGCATATACTTATCAGATAGTATCTTATAAACCACTGATTGGGAAAGAATGATGGTAGATAGAAAACGTCGAACTAAAATCGTTACAACGTTAGGTCCATCAACGGATATTGAAGATAACCTGACAGAAATTATCAAAGCTGGCGCCAATGTTGTAAGACTCAATTTCTCACATGGAACACCTGAAGACCATAAACTAAGAGCCAAAAAAGTTAGGGAAATCGCCGCAACATTAGGTAGACAGGTCGCTATATTAGGTGATTTACAGGGCCCCAAAATCAGAATTTCAACCTTCCGAGACGGACCAATCTCTCTCAATGTTGGCGATAAATTTACTCTGGATGCAGAGTTACCAAGAGGAGAAGGCAATCAGGAAAGTGTCGGTATAGACTACAAAGCTCTACCAAATGATTTAAAAACCAGTGACGTATTATTACTGGATGACGGGCGTATTCAACTTCAGGTCATTATGGTTGATGGGGCAAAAATACATACCAGAGTCATTATCGGTGGCAAACTATCCAATAATAAAGGGATTAATAAAAAAGGTGGTGGATTATCTGCTCAGGCTCTCACAGAAAAAGATAAACAAGATATTATTACTGCAGCTGAAATAAAAGTTGATTACCTTGCCGTCTCCTTCCCCAGGACCGGCGAAGATATCAAATATGCCAGAGATCTGGCTCGTGATGCAGGCCTGGAAGCAAAAATGGTCGCGAAAGTCGAACGGGCAGAAACTGTAGCCGATAACAAAAATATTGACGATATTATCATGGCGTCAGATGTCATTATGGTTGCTCGTGGCGATCTGGGCGTTGAAATAGGTGATGCGGAACTGGTTGGCGTACAGAAAATGCTCATCAAACGGAGCAGAGAATTAAACCGCGTGGTTATCACGGCAACCCAGATGATGGAGTCCATGATAGAAAACTCAATGCCAACCCGGGCAGAAGTTATGGATGTGGCTAATGCAGTGCTTGATGGAACTGATGCTGTCATGCTTTCCGGAGAAACAGCCGCAGGTAAACACCCGGTCGAAACAGTGAAAGCAATGGCGGAAGTTTGTATCGGTGCAGAAAAAATGTCCGAAGTCCGCCAGCAAACTTACCGTTTTGACAAACTGTTCATCACAGCACAGGAAACCATCGCCCTTTCAACCATTTTTGCTGCCAATAATATGGAAGGCATCAAAGCCATGGTCTGCTTAACAGAAGGTGGCCGTACTGCTCTCATGACATCACGACTAAATTCTGATCTCCCTATTTTTGCCTTGTCCAGCAATGAAAGAACCTTAAACCGTTGCTCACTATATCGAGGTGTTATACCCGTATATTTTAAAATTAAACAATCATCTGGATACGATGTTGCCCTGGAAGCTTTGGAGCATTTGAAGGAGCTGCATTATCTTGAATTCGGAGACATCGTTATCATCACTCAGGGTGATATACAAAATGTGGAAGGTGCAACAAACTGCCTGAGAATATTGCCAGTGTATTAATGATATTTTTCAATTAACAACAGTTGTCAGTTAGCCGGTAACTGACAACTGCTCTAAGCAGCTATCGCAATTACGCCAGCCACAATCAGGAAAAAAAACACAACGACTGTAGTGCCTATCGCAAACTTCATATCAAAGTCCATAAGATTTTCCTTCATTTAAGAATAACAATTTCAACATACACGGAAAAAATTGAGATCAGCAATAAATACTCCTGCCCATGTACAAAATATGACCAACAGATCACAATAAATGTATCGTGTGACGTTATGATCCAGAAACAATAACTGCGCCAATAATACCCAACACCAAATTATTTTGGTTATAAATTAATCTGTAAGAAATTGCATATTTAAACAGAATAAAATTCTGTGGCGCTAAATACGTATTTTCTTCATTCATGCTTTAATTAAACATATGCATCATCAAACTATATCACTAGGTTATCCTTGTGATTAGGCATAAAAACCTAACCAAAAGGACAAAATATAATTTTAGATAAAAAACCCAATGCAGTGACAAAATCAATTTATTTATAAATTGTTAAATAATAATACTACTATAAAAAAGATATCTACTATTAATCACTAAAGTAACGCGTAATGGTGGTTTTTATAATCTATTGCCTTTCAAAACAGAAGTATGTAGTCTCGGACCTTAAGCGCAGGCAAAGATATTACCTAGCGCAAACACACATCAAAACATAAAGAACAATATTCTGAGTTTTATCTTATATTGCAGTATATAAAACCAATAATGCAAGATGATAAAAGTATAAATAGTGATGCAATAATTTTTCTGCTCACTTATTCATTCGCTTTGATCTCTCATACGGCAATAAATAGATAGCTTCTAACTCAGTACATTATGAAGGAGTACTCGATGAAGCGAGAACAATGGGGATCACGAGCTGGTTTCATACTAGCTGCAGTAGGTTCTGCAATTGGCCTGGGGAACATTTGGCGTTTCCCGTATATGGCATATGAAAACGGTGGTGGCGCATTTTTCATTCCTTACCTTTTTGCCATGATCACTGCTGGTATCCCATTTATGATCCTAGAGTTCAGTATGGGGCAAAAATACAAAGGTTCTGCGCCAAAAACACTGGCAAAAATCCATGAACGCTTTGAATGGCTGGGCTGGTTCCAGGTCGGTGTCGCATTTTGCATTGCCGTTTATTATGTTGCAGTGGTTGGCTGGGCTATCTCTTATTTCGTTCTGTCATTCAACCAGGGTTGGGGACAGGACACAAATTCATTCTTCTTCAGTGAATACCTGGGCCTTGGTGATAACTCACCAACAAACCTGGGTAGCATCCAGTGGCAAATAGCACTTGTTATGACAGTTGCGTGGGCAATTACCTATGCAGCAATTGTCGGTGGTGTAAAAGCTGGTATCGAAAGAATGTCAAAAGTCATGATGCCAATTTTGTTCGTATTGGTTCTGGCTCTTATTGCTCGCATGATTTTCCTTCCTGGTGCACTTGATGGTGTGAATTACATGTTCAAACCTGATTTCAGCAAAATCTGGGACGTAAAAGTATGGGCGGCAGCTTATGGTCAGATCTTCTTTACGTTAAGTATTGGTTTCTCCATCATGCTGGCATACTCAAGTTACCTGCCAGAAAAATCAGACATCACAAACAACGCGTTTATGACTGTCTTGATCAACTGCGGATTCTCAATCCTTGCTGGTATCATGATTTTCTCTGTACTTGGCTATATGGCTCAAGTTCAGGGTAAAGCACTTACTGATGTTGTTTCTGCCGGTGTAGGTCTTGCTTTCGTAACATTGCCACAGGCTATTAACTTATTACCAGCACCATATATTCTTGGTCCGGTATTGTTCTTTGCTTTGGTTGTTGCTGGTTTAAGTTCTCTTATTTCAATTCTGGAAGCCGTTGTTGCTTCTGTAATGGATAAGTTCCATTGGAGCCGTAAAAAGGCTGCAAACATTGTTCTAGGCTGTGGATTCATCATTTCACTGGCATTCGCAACCAACGGTGGGCTACTGCTGCTAGACCTTGTCGACCACTTTACCAACAACATCGGTATCATGGCTGGCTGCTTTATCGAAATCCTGCTAATGACCTGGTTGGTGAAAATTGCTGATGTCAGAAAATATGTAAATGGCATTTCTGATTTCAGTATCAGCACATGGTTTGATGTTTGCTTACGCTTTATAACACCAGTTATCCTTGCGGTTATTCTTGTAACTAAAGTTCATACCTTACTAACAGAAGGCTATGGTGGTTACGACTTATCTTTGGGCTGGATTATCATATTCGCTCTTTGGGTTATCGCAGGCTTTGGTGAAGCTTACAAATATAAGGAGTATGAGTAATGGAATTTGCATCAGTTGTAATGATGGTTATCGGCTTAGGCTTTACCTGGGGCGGTGCGTTTATTTGCATGAAGATTGCTGCAAGTAAGCAGTAATTCAGGATTCAGGATTCAGGATTCAGGATTCAGGAATACGATACAGCCCACCAAACTTTGGTGGGTTTTTTTATTAGCACGAAATCGAATTGGACCATTTAGAATCGTGGTGCTTACTCTGTATTATCAACTACAAGAAGGTCGCAATAAAACTCGAAAAGCTTGAGACAGACAGTTAAATTTGCGATAGGGTTAGAGACAACAAGACTGATACTCAGGCTTCTCATCAGATACAAGGACAGGTCTCTACGATGAAAATTGGAATAATTGTTTGTGATACCGTCGCACCAGAACTGGCAAAAGACTACGGTGAATTTGCGGATATGATAATGGAAACATTGAATCCGTTTGGTTCATTTGACTATCAGTTATTTAACGCTGTAAACCTGGAACTTCCTCCGGAAAATGATAATTGCGAAGGCTATATCATTACCGGAAGTACGCACGATGCTTACGCAGACAAACCATGGATTCATAATCTGGCAAAATGGATACGTCAGTGTGATGAAAAGAAAAAATCATTGATTGGGATCTGCTTTGGCCATCAGATCATCAGTCTTGCCTTAGGTGGTACAGTACAGAAGTCAGAAAAAGGCTGGGGAATTGGTATGAGTGTAAATACCATCTCAACAATTTATCCGTGGATGACTCCAGAAGTAGAAACCCTCAATCTATTAGTCAGCCATCAGGATCAGGTCATTAACAAGCCCGAATCAATGGAAATTATTGCATCAAGTGATTTTTGTCCTAACTACATGCTGAAAAAAGACAATCACATTCTGACAGTTCAGGGACACCCAGAATTTTCTGTTGAATTTGACCGCAAACTGGTGGAGCAAAAGAGATCATTATTGACGGAAACACAATATGATCACGCCTTAACCAGCCTGGAACTTCCTCCCCACTCAGCCATTGTCATGCAATGGTTTGCTCAGTTCTTATCACTAAAATGATTTTCTCATCTTATTAAATATTCTTACCTGCACAAAAAAAATCCCTTCTATGAAGGGATTTTTATAAAACTTTAAAGTTAAGATTCAACTATCTGCGTATGATTTCTCTTATCGTGTAATGGTGGATTCGAGAATGTCAGATATTGTGCACCACTATAAAACACATACAGTCCTAATGTAGCAACACTCCATATTATTTTCTCAAACTCCCTTTTCATATAAGTATTCTTTTCAAGAGGCAGTCCCTTATCAGAAACAACCTTTAACCCTAAAAAGTACCTGGACAGCGATGTTTTTAAGAAAGCATAACATACCCAGTGATACCCCATATAGATACCGATAAACACTAGTAACAGCATCACATATAAAGAAAGCAGTACTGGTAGAGCTAATGTATCAGTAAATGCAAGAGAAGCACCGGAACCTTTACTTAAATAAGTAACGATTCCCAGGTAAAGATCGATGCCCACCTGAGCAAAGATCTTTACAATAACGAGGTCGAGTATAAACGACCCCATTCGCCGATATTTGAACTTAAAACCCATTATCGACCCAGACGAGAGTTGATTTGAGCTTTATATGTTGCAGCTTGTGCACCGTAGATAGCCTGGATACCAGTATCACCAACTTTAACTAAGCCTTTTGCACCAAGTTCTTGAGTCCAGTAGTTATTATCTTTAACTAGTGAGCCATCTTTAACTGTGATACGTAGACGAGTGATACATGCATCAACGTCAATCAGGTTGTCTGCGCCACCAAGAGCTTCAATCATTTTCTCTACTTGAGCGTTGTCAGAACCCGCTGCTTTTGCTGCGTGGTAATCTTTCTTAGTAACAACAGCAACATCACTTCCTTTACGACCTGGAGTTTTGATATCGAATTTAACGATGAACCAGCGGAATAGGAAGAAGTAGATGAATGCGTATGCAATACCTACAACAATGATGTAGTACCAATGGTTATCAGCGCCAGTCACACCAGGTAGGATACCGAATAGTGAGAAGTCAATGAAACCACCAGAGAAGGTCATACCAACTTTAACACCTAGCACATCCATCAGCATGAAACAGATACCAGCCAATGGTACGTGGATGAAGTAGTAAAGAGCAGGAGCCAGGAATAGGAATGTAAATTCGATTGGCTCTGTAATACCTGTCAGGAATGCAGTCAATGCAACAGAGAATAACAGACCGCCAGCAGCAGGTTTGTTTACATCATCTGCAAGGGTGTACATTGCATATGCAGCAGCAGGAAGACCAAACATCATGAATGAGAATTTACCAGTCATGAAGTTAGTAGAAGTAAAGTGAGAGAAGTCACCAGTTGCTAAAGATGCAAAGAAGATGTTCTGAGTACCTTTAATTAGTTCACCAGCGATAGTTGCAGTACCACCGATTTCTGTTTGCCATAGTGGCAGGTAGAATACGTGGTGTAGACCGACAGGAATTAGTGAACGCTCAATAACACCGAAGATTAGGGATGCAATATAACCGTGACCAGAAGCTGTTAAGTCACCAAGTGCCTGACCGATTGCACCGAAAGCAGCACCAAAGAATGGCCAAATAAATGTTAGCGCAATACCGTAGAACAACGCTGCAAATGCACTGATAATCGGAACGAAACGTGCGCCACCGAAGAAACCTAAATAATCAGGTAGTTTTGCATCGTGGTATTTGTTATGCAGAACAACAGTAATTGCACCAGCAATCAGACCACCAAACACACCCATACTTAATGTGTTGTGAATACCCAATGTGTCAGCTAATACACCGTTATAGTGCTCGCCCATAAGAACAACAGCACCACCATCGATCATACCTGCAACCTGTAACGTTTTTGCAATTGCAACGTTCATTACAAGGAAAGAGATAACCGCGGCCAGACCAGCTGCGCCTTTTTCTGTACGTGCAAAGCCGATAGCTACAGCGATTGCAAACATAACTGGCAAGTTAGCAAATACGATACCACCTGCGGCAGTCATAATTTGAAGAAAACTGTTAAGTGCTGTGCCGTCTTGTAGAATACCAATGTCATATGCCGTTACCATTGTCGGGTTAGTGAAACTACCACCGATCCCTAGCATGATACCTGCTGCAGGTAACAACGCTATTGGTAACATAATTGATTGAGATAGCTTACTGAAAAAGCCTTTCATCTTATGCTCCTGATTAAGTTCTATTAATATTATTTATATACACTAAGCAGCTCACCCCCACAGCGTCTTACTTAGTGTGAAAAATGGCTAATGCCATAGTATGCATTATATTTTTCGCCTCTAAATATATATTGACCCCCCTCAACATTTCTATAGCCAAATTAATTTTAGTTCTAAAATAAAATGTAGATCACAGTTACAAATTGGAGAATATAATGCCCACAACCAAACTAACCACATGATTTATATATTATTTAATAGCTATGGCACCTAATTTTTCAAAAAAAATCAAATCGCACCAATGTTAGAGATGTAACAAAAAACCTCAAATTGTTAACCACTTGAACAAAAACAACTTAACTTATTGTTTAATATTAAAATATCCCCTATTGTTTTATTTTTATTCACCAAAATAGTGCACAGATAACTGACACAAATAACGATCATATTTTTTATTTTAAAAAAAGTTCCCGAAAGTTATTTGTGGTCTCTTCTGCCACTTGTTGAATAGATATTCCTTTCAACTGAGCAATGTACGCAGCCACTTCAACTACGTATGCGGGTTGATTTTCATTACCCCTGTGAGGAACCGGAGCCAAATACGGGGAATCCGTTTCAATCAGCAACCGATCTAATGGTAATTTTTTAACGACTTCTTTTAGTTCAGTGGCTTGCCTGAATGTGACGATCCCGGAAATAGAGATATAAAAACCCAAATCCATTGCTGCTGTTGCAAATGCTTCATCTTCTGTAAAACAATGGATAACACCACCACATTTTTCTGCATGGCCGTTTCTCAGGATATTAAGCGTATCTTCCCTGGCGTTGCGGGTATGAATAATTAATGGTTTATTTAACTCAGTGGCCACTTCAACCTGCTGTCTAAACCGTAGCTTCTGTAATTCCGCTGTTTCTGGCTGATAATGATAATCTAACCCTGTTTCCCCTATCGCAACGACTCTTGGGTGTTGGCAGTACTCTTTAAATGTATCCAGAGCAAAGTCACTTTCCACATCCAACGGATGCACACCACAAGATGCTGAAACATTATCAAACGGTTCTATTAACTCAATCATGTTAGGAAAAGCATCCAGTGTCACACCAACCGACAGAACATGGTCGACATGAACTTCTTGCGCTTTTTTTAAAACATCAGCAACATCATTATGTCTATCCGAATAATCAAGTTTATCCAGATGGCAATGGGAATCTATAAACATGAATCCTCAATAAAATCTAATAACCAGTTAGTAATCAGTAATTCATCATTTAACCCGGATTGAGTAGATAATTGATGAATAACAACAGTTAGAGCCTTCAGTTGCTTATGCAATAAAGCATAAGACACTTTATCGGCTATTGCCTGACTTTTCGGTGTAAAATCCGTTATATTAATCCCTTGTTGAATTTTCTGCGCATCAGTAATTCCATACCATAACCAGATTAATTCTCTGATTAAGTTAGGTTTTAAAAATTGAACCAATGGCACTAACTGAATGGCAGGATCCTCTAAAAAAGTCAGAAACCGGGATTGTATTTCTATGAAATCTTTCTCTTGGTTTTGCTGCAAAAATTCACATGTTTTCAACGGAGCATAGTTATTGACTTTAACAACATACGAAGGAATATTTTCGTATCCCTGTTGTTCAAGCCAGTTAAGTGTTACCCCCAAATCAGGATTTGTAATCGTGATTTTTCTGCACCGACTTAATATAGTCGGAAGGATTCGATTCGTTTGATTTGAAACGAGCAAAAAACAACATTTTTCGGCTGGTTCTTCTAATGTTTTTAGTAACGCATTGGCAGCAGATTCATTCATTGCTTCAGCAGGTTCAATCAAAATAACGCGATATCCACCTAACTGAGAGGTTTCAACCGCTAATCGATTGACATTACGAATTTGATCGACAGTAATCGGCTTACCCGGTTTTTCCGGTTTAATATTGTGGTAATCCGGATGAGAGTCAGAATCTAACAACTGGCAGCTATGACAAAACCCACAGCCTTCATTATTATTCTGACAAAGAATGCCTTTAACAATCGATTTGCGTAGCTCTTCAATCCCAAGCCCTTCCTCCGTGACAAACAACGTTGAAGCAGACAAATGCTCGTTATTTATCGATTCCAGCCACTGATTCCAGACAGGCTCCAACCAAGGAAGCATCACGTTACGCCTTATTTAAATTAAGCCAGTTATCCAATGCAGATATAATGTCGGCTTTAACATTCTCTATCGTTTGACCTGCATTAATTACAATCACATTGCTGTCATTCTTTGCAATATCCAGATATGCCGCTCTGGTCCGCTCAAAAAAACTCAGATCCATTTTTTCGATTCGGTCCAATTCTCCCCGGCCCCTGGCTCTTTCAAGTCCCTGTTTAGGATCAATATCCAGGTAAAGCACTAAATCAGGCCTGAAGCCCTGCAGGGTAATATCACGTAACGAATGAAGGATCTCCGAGTCAATTTCCCGGCCTCCCCCCTGATAGGCCTGAGATGACATGTCATGGCGATCACCAACTACCCAGTGCCCTTTGGCTAATGAAGGTTTAATAACATTCTCAACAAGCTGAACTCTGGCTGCATACATCAGAAGCAGCTCAGTCATATCCTGCAGAACTTCGCCATCATGTTCCTGCTTAACGAGTTCACGCATTTTTTCAGCCAGCGTTGTTCCGCCAGGTTCACGTGTTTTATCAATATCAGAAATTCCATGCTGATGTAATACATCAACGACCGTTTGTATTGCAGTGCTTTTCCCTGCACCTTCTAATCCTTCAACGACAATAAATTTTGCTTTCATTAATGATTCTGTCTTAATTGTTTAAGATAGCGATAAACCGCACGATTATGTTCAGATAACGTATTAGAGAAGACATGTCCTCCCTTACCACTGGCAACAAAATACAAATAACGAGTATTGTCAGGCTGCAATGCAGCTTCAATGGACTGTTGTCCGGGCATTGCTATCGGTGTTGGCGGTAAGCCTTTAATAACGTAAGTATTGTATGGTGTTGCTGTCAGTAAATCTTTCTTACGAATATTTCCATCATATTTATCACCCATACCATAAATAACAGTCGGATCCGTTTGTAAACGCATACCTTTCTTCAGGCGATTAATAAAAACAGAAGCAATCTGTTTTCTTTCGCCTTCAATCGCAGTTTCTTTCTCGATGATAGAGGCTAAAATTAATGCTTCATACGGTGTTTTTAGTGGTAAATCATTTTTCCTGTTTTGCCACGCATTTGCTAACACGGTTTCGAGTTTTGCATGCGAGCGTTTCAGAATATCAATATCTTTTGTTCCAGCAGTAAAATGGTACGTCTCTGCTAAAAACCTTCCTTCTAATTTGTTGTTATCCAGACCTAATTTTTCAGCAATTTGCTGCTCATTCATATCATTGATGGTATGGCGGATCCCATCTGTCGTTGCCAATGTTTTTGTCCAGTCAGAGAAACGACTTCCTTCGACAAAAGTAATAGAGAACTGATATTCATGACCAGCAATAATATCATTCAACAGACTCATCAGAGGTTCATCAGGAGAAACCTGATAGGTGCCTGCTTTTATACTGGTCAACTCAGGTTTAAGACGGTGTAACACTCTTACAACCCAAGATGATGAAATCCAGTGATGTTGTTCCACCTGATTCAATACAGATTGAAGTGATGTACCTCTTTTGACCGTAAAAAACTCACTTTTTTCTAACGTTATTGACTGATTTAGAAAGTCTTTAACACTTGAATCCAGATACGCTTTTCCTGCAAAAACAGCAACAACGATAGCAATAACTAAACTAAAACCTACTTTTTTTATCACGTCACGATCCGTTCTTGTAAAAATTTAGTCATAGGACCAATAGAATATTGATATTTATCCGCAAGTTGAATAACTGGTGCTATTCCCAACAACGCATTACTTATAAAAATTTCATCCGCATTAACTACATCTGATAACGAAAATGTTGCTTCTTTCATTGATAGTGATGTTTGTTTTGCTAATTGAATAATATGCCGTCTCATAACACCAGAAACACCGGACATAGCTAATAACGGAGTATAAAGTATGCTGTTCTTAACCCAGAAAATATTAGCCATTGAGGTTTCAATAACATTATCGTTGAGATCAAGAACAAGACCATCATCAGCTTGCAGTTCATCCAACTCGCTTTTAATCAGAACCTGTTCTAAACGGTTATTATGCTTCATCCCTGCAAGTAATGGATTCATACCCAACCGGGTTTCACAAATAGCCAATTTCACCCCATACTGCTGCCACGATGCATAATTAGTTGGGTAATGAAAACGACTGGTAGTCACCTGAGGCTGGTGAATCCCTTTAGGACTATACCCTCGTCCACCCTGGCCACGGCTAATATGGATTTTGACACCAGCCAGAGAATCTGAATAAGAAATTGCTGTAACCCAGTTATAGACCAGTTTCCAGTCCGGCTCATCAATGGCTAATCTGGATAATGTTTGCTGCATTCTGTCTAAATGATAATCCCATAAATCCGGTTCACCATTTCGTGTAAGAATAGTGGTAAAACAACCATCGCCATACTGAAAGGACCGGTCATTTAATGGAACAGATTCAGCAAGTTGTCCATTTATCCAATACATACAATTCAACTTATAAAAAACTTATAAAAAAAGAAAGTTATAAAAAAGAAACGGCCTAATGCTACGCATTAAGCCGTTTCGTTACAAGCTAATCGACCAACTAGTTTGGCTGATTATATTTTCTTAAAGATCAGTGAACCATTAGTGCCACCGAAACCGAATGAGTTACAGATAGCGTATTCCATACCTTCGACCTTACGGGCGGTATGCGGAACAAGATCAATATCTATACCATCTTCAGGGTTATCTAAGTTAATTGTTGGCGGAACAATCTGATCAACTAAAGACATAATGGTAATAATCGCTTCAACAGAACCAGCAGCACCTAAAAGGTGACCTGTCATTGATTTAGTTGAAGACACAAGTACTTGTTTAGCACCTTCATCACCCAGCGCACGTGTTACACCACGAAGCTCAGCAATATCGCCAGCTGGTGTTGACGTACCATGAGCATTGACATAACCAATTTGAGTACCAGTTACGCCAGCATCACGCATCGCCGCTTCCATAGCTAATGCACCACCAGAACCATCTTCAGTTGGTTTTGTCATATGATAAGCATCACCTGACATACCGAAACCAACGAGTTCAGCATAAATTTTAGCACCACGAGCTTTTGCATGTTCATACTCTTCAAGTACGATAACACCTGCACCGTCACCTAAAACAAAACCATCACGGTCTTTATCCCAAGGACGAGAAGCTTTTTGTGGTTCATCATTGCGTGTTGATAACGCTTTTGCAGCACCGAAACCAGCAATGCCTAAAGGCGTAGATGCTTTTTCAGCACCGCCAGCAACCATTGCTTCAGCATCGCCGTATGCAATCATTCGAGCTGCATGGCCAATGTTATGCAAACCAGTTGTACACGCTGTAGAAATCGCGATATTTGGACCACGAAGGCCACGCATTATAGAAAGGTTACCTGCTACCATGTTTACAATAGTAGACGGAACAAAGAATGGGCTTACTTTGCGAGGACCTTTATCCATTAAAGCTTGATGACCTTTTTCAATAAGATCTAAGCCACCAATGCCAGAACCGATAGCAACACCTACTCGAGGTGCATTCTCTTCTGTAATCTCAAGACCAGAATCATTTAGGGCTTGAATGCCAGCTGCGATACCGTACTGGATAAATAAATCCATTTTACGGGCATCTTTTTTTGACATGTAGTCTTCGCAGTTAAAGTCTTTTACAAGACCCGCGAAACGAGTTGAAAAATCACTTGTATCAAAGTGTTCAATATTACTGATACCACTTCGACCTTCTAGCAGGGCTTTCCACGAAGATTCTACTGTGTTGCCAACTGGTGACAACATTCCCATGCCAGTGACAACGACACGACGCTTGGACACAATCATTTCTCCGGAATTGAAAATTCTATGAGAGGGGTAGAGATACTATAAAAACTCAGGCGGCCAGAAGGCCGCCTGGAGAGATAGATTACTGAGCGCTATTTACGTAGTCAATTGCTGCTTGAACAGTAGTGATCTTCTCTGCTTCTTCATCAGGAATTTCAGTGTCGAATTCTTCTTCTAGAGCCATAACTAGCTCAACAGTGTCTAGAGAATCAGCACCTAGATCTTCAACGAAAGAAGCTTCGTTTTTAACTTCTGCTTCGTCTACACCTAGCTGTTCAACAATGATTTTCTTTACGCGTTCTTCGATGTTGCTCATTTTTTCATTTTCCTTTACAGATTTCGCTCAATGCGATATTTCCGTAGTTTATTAGAACTAGGGAAAGTTGCAAGAGGGTCATCGCTGGTCAAACCACAAAATTGATGATTTTAACCGAAATTCAGACCATAATTGACTTAAATCATGCACAAAAGTTGCGCACTTAGTGAATTTTTTAACGAAATGGCTAAAAAGATTATCTTTTAACCATTTCAAAAAAAACACTATACCATGTACATACCACCGTTAACGTGTAACGTTTCGCCGGTAATATATGCAGCTTCTGAAGAAGCTAAAAATGCAACCGCTGATGCAATTTCGCGAGGATCACCCAAGCGACCAGCTGGAACTTGTGAAAGTGTAGCAGCTCTTTGATCATCATTCAGTGCTTTTGTCATATCGGTTTCAATAAAACCAGGAGCAACAGTATTTACCGTTACACCGCGAGAAGCAACTTCTCTGGCCATTGATTTAGTAAAACCAATAACACCTGCTTTCGCTGCAGAATAATTCGTTTGACCTGCGTTGCCCATAGTACCAACAACAGAACCAATATTGATGATACGTCCCGCACGTTTTTTCATCATTCCACGAAGAACAGCCTTAGATAAACGGAAAATAGACGTTAAATTTGTTTCCATAATGTCTAACCATTCTTCATCTTTCATTCGCATAAGAAGGTTATCGCGGGTGATGCCAGCATTGTTCACGAGAATGTCAACAGCACCGAACTCATCAGTAATTGACTTAAGTACAGCATCAATAGATGCTACATCAGTCACATTTAATGCCAAACCTTTACCGTTTTCACCAAGATACTCGCTGATTGCAGCAGCACCATTTTCGCTGGTTGCAGTACCGATAACAGTCGCACCACGTTCAACAAGAAGCTCCGCAATAGCACGGCCGATACCACGGCTAGCACCAGTTACCAGAGCAACTTTACCTTCTAGATTCATGAAATTACTCATGTTTCCCTTTCCTGTTATTACTTAGCCGCCTCTAATGATGCAATATCATTAACTGCAGAAGCGTTAAGTGTTTTGATAATACGTTTTGTTAAGCCGGTCAGTACTTTTCCTGGACCAACTTCAAATAACTGTTCTACACCTTGTTCATGCATTTTCTGCACGCCTTCAGTCCAGCGTACCGGGCTGTATAGCTGACGAACAAGTGCATCTTTAATAGCGTCAGGACTGGTTTCTGCTGCAACATCAACATTATTGATAACAGGAATCGCTGGCGTATTAAATTCAATTTCTTTCAGTGCTTCAGCCAACTTATCAGCAGCAGGCTTCATCAATGCACAGTGGGAAGGCACAGATACAGGTAATGGAAGAGCACGTTTAGCACCAGCTTCTTTACATAGTGCACCCGCTCTCTCAACAGCAGCTTTGTTACCAGCAATAACTACCTGACCTGGCGAGTTAAAGTTTACCGGAGAAACAACTTCCCCCTGAGCAGCCTGTTCACAAGCAGCAGCGATCTCATCATCGCCTAAACCAATGATCGCATACATTGCGCCAACACCAGCAGGAACAGCTTCCTGCATTAACTGGCCACGAAGCTCAACAAGCTTAATTGCTTGTTTAAAATCAATCACACCCGCACAAACTAACGCAGAATACTCACCAAGGCTATGACCTGCTAAGACTTCAGGTTGAGAAAGTCCCTGCTCTTGCCAAACTCGCCAAATAGCAACAGAAGAAGCTAATAACGCAGGTTGAGTACGAAAAGTCTGATTAAGGTCTTCTGCCGGTCCATTCTGAACCAATGCCCACAAGTCATAACCAAGTACTTCTGAAGCTTCGGCAAAAGTCGCCTTCACAATTTCATACTGTTCACCCAGTTCAGCAAGCATTCCCACAGTTTGAGAACCTTGACCTGGGAATACAATAGCAAATTTGCTCATTATAAATTTCCCTAACAATAGAATGTCGTTTTAATAAGTTTACTATCTACTAATTTCATTAAAATTTGATTAGTGCAGAGCCCCACGTAAAACCACCACCGAATGCTTCCAGAAGCAATATCTGACCACGCTTAATACGGCCATCTCTTACTGCTTCATCTAATGCACTCGGAACTGAAGCAGCAGAAGTATTACCATGTCGATCAAGTGTAACAACCACTTGATCCATTGGCAGAGAAAGCTTCTTAGCTGTCGCGGTAATGATACGGTAATTGGCCTGATGCGGAACCAACCAGTCTAACTGTGATTTTTCCATGCCATTAGCTGCCAGAGTATCTTTTACCAATCGAGCTAATTGAGTAACCGCAACCTTAAATACTTCATTACCAGCCATATATAGCCATTTGTCTGGTGTATCACCATTTTTAGGATACTCCAGGCTTAATAACGGGCCATGCTTACCTTCAGCATTAATGTGCGTAGAAATAATTCCCGGCTCTTCACTTGCGCCAAGAACAACGGCACCTGCGCCATCACCAAATATAATTATCGTAGAACGGTCCTGGGGATCACAAGTCTGAGATAAGGCATCTGAGCCAATGACCAAAACATTTTTACACATTCCGGTTTTAATATACTGATCAGCTGTAGAAAGCCCGAACATAAAACCCGAACATGCAGCAGCCATATCAAATGCAGGACAATTATCAATCCCCAACATATCCTGAACCTGACATGCTGACGATGGAAATGCATGACTGCCACTGGTTGTAGCTACAATAATCATATCGATATCATTTTTATCGATACCAGCCATCTCAATCGCATTCTCAGCAGCATGAAACGCCATTGTTGCTACAGTTTCATTTTCTGCCGCAACACGTCTTTCTTTGATACCCGTTCTTGTGACAATCCACTCATCACTCGTATCTACCATTTTCTCTAAATCAGCGTTAGTACGCACTTGAGATGGCAGGTAGCTGCCTGTTCCTAAAATTTTGCTAAACATGAAGACTAATAATGCCTCTCGAGTAAAACCGCTTCTAACCGATCGCTGATACGACTAGGTACTTGTCTTTTTATTTCATGCACCGCTTCTCCAATCGCGTTGACAACAGCGGATACATCAGCTCTTCCATGGCTTTTAACAACAATACCGCGCAATCCTAACAGACTTGCACCGTTATACTGGTCGGGGTTCAATGTTTTCAATTCAGTAAACAAATCAGCAAACAATTTTTTTGCAATCCAACCTTTTATTGATGAGCCAAACATTGTGCTTTTTAGCTTATCAATAAAAACCTGGGCCGTACCTTCACAGGACTTCAAACATACATTACCAACAAAGCCATCACAAACAATAACATCTGCGACATTAGTTAGTAACTGATTTCCTTCTACATTTCCAATGAAATTTACAGATTCTGCCTGCTTCAGCATTTCTGCGCAACGTTTTACCTGATCATTACCTTTAATTTCTTCTTCACCAATATTCAGAATAGCCACTCTGGGTCTAAACCCCAAATGCTCTTCAGCTAAAGCACTACCCATGACAGCAAACTGAAATAACGAATCAGCATCACTCGATACGTTTGCTCCCAGATCAAGCATCCATGTTTTCTTACCATCCCCTGTTGGTAATGCTGTAACTAATGCAGGGCGATCAATCCCTGGCAATAATTTTAGACGAAAACGGGACAATGCCATTAAAGCACCGGTATTTCCGCCACTAACACAAGCTTGTGCTTCACCATTAGCAACCAAATCTATAGCTAGCCCCATAGAACTATTTAATCTGTGTCTAAGTGCTAAAGAAGGTTTTTCGGAGTTAGAGATAACTTGATCACTATGAACAATACTCAAGCGAGAATCGTCAGAGTAACCTAACTGAGACAACTGATGGGTGATATCGTTCCGATCACCGGTGATAATCACTCTTAGCTCTGGGAAATGCGACAGTGCCTGCACGGCGGCAGGCACTGTGACGCGAGGACCAAAGTCCCCGCCCATTGCATCAAGTGCAACGGTTAAATTATGCAAAGGGTCAACCTTACTTGTTGATAACCTTTTTGCCACGGTAATAACCGTCAGCAGTTACGTTGTGACGTAGATGAGTTTCACCTGAAGTCGCATCTACAGAAAGAGCTGCAGTTGTTAGCGCATCATGTGAACGACGCATACCACGCTTAGAACGTGTTTTACGGTTTTGTTGTACGGCCATGGACCCTACTCCTATATGTGTTAATGCTTAAGAATCAGACTGATTCTTTAGGCTTTTTAAAACATCAAATGGGTTCGGTTTAGTTTCCTCGTCTTCTTCCGGGATTTCACCAAACACCATATTATCCGAATTAACGCTGCAATCCGCTTCGTCATGCATTGGAATTTGAGGTAATTCTATGATGAACTCATCTTCAACGAGTTGAATAAGGTCGATTTCTCCATACTCATTCCGATCTACCAAATCGTACTCTTCTGGGATCTGTTCTTCACTATGCTCACCCTTATTAGGTGTATAAGTGAATTCAACTTCACACGTATGTGTGAACACCTCATTACAACGCTGACAGACTAAATCAACTTCAATGTTAGCTTTACCAGAGATAACAATAAGTTTTTGTTCATCAATCTCAAATGACAATGAGACTTCTGCGTCGCGTTTAACGCCTGCGACTGACTCCTCTAAGCGCTTAAAAAGACTAACCTGAATGATACCATTGTAGTCCAGTTTTTTTTGAGCAGCTTTTAACGGATCAATCGTCCGCGGTATTTTTACCTTTTGCATAGGGCGCGAATATTATCTTCCAAAACAAATTTAGTCAAAGAAAAAGGGCAAAAAGTTGTACTTTTTTTCCTTTATCTACATAAAAACCATGAAGCAGCGAATATTATCGTATAACCTAAAACAATTCCGCTACTAAATTTCTCTAAAAAATGAAAAAACTCACACTTGTTCTTGCTTCAACCTCACCTTACCGGCGCTCTATCTTAGAAAAACTAATGGTCCCATTTTTAACGGCTACACCTGATTGTGATGAAACACCATTAGAAAATGAAACACCAGAACAGCTCGTGATACGACTTGCTGAAAATAAAGCAAAATCATGTCGGGTCGAACAACCAAGCCTGATTATTGGTTCCGATCAGGTTTGTATTATCAATAATCAAATTATTGGTAAGCCGCATAATCGGGAAAATGCTATCAAACAGTTAGAGTTGCAAAGTGGAAAAGCCGTTACTTTTGTCACCGGACTTGCCATTTACAACACTGAAACAGATCAGACGCACTCAATAATTGATACTTTTCGTGTCCATTTCCGTCAGTTAACCAAGGCACAAATTGAAGCCTACGTCGATAAAGAGCAACCATTCTACTGTGCCGGTAGTTTCAAAAGCGAAGGCCTTGGCATTGCTTTATTCAAGCGACTTGAAGGTGATGACCCCAATTCACTGATCGGCCTTCCTCTAATCAAACTGATAAACTTACTGGAAACAGAAAATTTTCCCGTTTTGTGAATTCTGCTTATCTCGGACACCACACAATAATTAACTCAATGTTCTTCTCTTAGTTTTTGAAGAACATTTTGCAGCATCCGATCCATTGGAGCTTCAAGTTCCATCACTTCACCACTGCCTGGATGGGTAAAACGGATATGAGCAGCATGTAAAAACAATCGGTTTAAGCCAAATTTGCCTGTATAAGCATCGAATCTGGGGTCACCATAGCGGTCATCCCAGGCGATAGGATGCCCGGCATACTGAGTATGAACCCTGATTTGGTGAGTTCGCCCAGTGATTGGACTCGCCTGTATCAGGGTCGCTTCAGAAAATTCCTCAATAATTTTAAAACGGGTTTCTGACGCTTTTCCGTTGGGATTGACCCTGACAATACTGTTGACTTCATTTTTCAACAAAGGAGCATTGATCTTGTGACAACTTTTTTTCCATTTACCCATCACTAAAGCGAAATAATACTTGTGCACTGTTTTTTCACGAAACTGTGCCTGTAAATGACGCAATGCCGACCGTTTTTTTGCCACTAGCAAAATTCCAGATGTATCCCGGTCGATTCTGTGAACAAGTTCCAAAAAACGGGCCTGAGGTCTTAAAGCTCTTAGCCCTTCAATTGCCCCAAATTTTAATCCACTACCACCATGAACTGCAGTACCCGAAGGCTTATTTAACACCAGCAAGTGATCATCTTCATACAGAATACAATCTTCCAGCTCTGCCACTTTATTTAACTTGGCACTCACTGTTTCCGTTTTCGTTGCAGACTCAGAAATGGTCACCGGTGGAATACGCACCACATCACCAGCCGCAATTTTGTATTCGGCTTTCACACGTTTTTTATTTACGCGTACCTCGCCTTTCCTGAGGATTCTGTATACAACACTCTTAGGAATGCTCTTTAGACGTGCACGTAAAAAGTTATCGATTCGTTGACCTGCCATATCAGCATCAATATCGACAAATTGAACTTGGGTTTTAATGTCACTCATGAAGTTTAGTAATTCTTTCTGGAGGAATTACGTTTGTCACATTTTCCATCATTAAATGAACTCAGACAAACGCAGTTTTCTGCTATTTTCGCATTCTCTGCTACGGAATGATAGATATCAGAACATATTTAACGCACTGTTATTAATACTCAACTCATTAAAGCACACAAAAACAACCTATTATCATTCACCGGCTGAATTTTTCTCTATTATTTAAAGCTATATTTATGCAAAGCAGATTGCTGAAATTGAGCGCCACTGCTATAGTTCATATCTGCAGTATTAGCATTAGCGGTGTTTTGTCCATAACCGCTGTGTTTTTGAGCAAATGTGAGTAGAACGGCCCATTGTTATGCAGCAAATGGCGTAAGACATAATGGTAAGGCTCTTTTTCTTGTTGCCCTACTCATGCTTTCATGTTGAGTATTATTCGCATAATTGGCGAATCGCAGGTTATTTTTTATCTGTGATAACTGTCGTGCCCGTAGAGCATCCCTTCCAGCCGGGAGGCTGCAAATTTAAGCCATGGGATCTGGCACCATGAAATAAGCAACAAGAATAATAAAAAAATGCAAAAAATTATAACGAGACTTTTAAATGAAAAGAATGTTAATCAACGCAACTCAGAAAGAAGAGTTGCGTGTTGCGCTGGTCGATGGCCAGCGTCTTTTCGATCTTGATATCGAAAGCCCCGGGCATGAATCCAAGAAAGCCAATATTTATAAGGGTCGAATCACACGAGTTGAACCAAGCCTGGAAGCAGCTTTCGTTGATTACGGCGCAGAACGACATGGTTTTCTTCCTCTCAAGGAAGTAGCAAAAGAATATTTCCCGGCAGGTTATACATATCAGGGCCGTCCAAGTATTAAAGAAGTCCTGAGTGAAGGCCAGGAGGTCATTATTCAGGTCGAGAAAGAAGAACGCGGTAATAAAGGTGCTGCCTTGACCACGTTTATCTCTCTTGCAGGAAGCTATCTGGTTCTGATGCCAAACAACCCTCGCGCCGGCGGTATCTCTCGTCGTATCGAAGGTGATGAACGCACCGAACTTAAAGAAGCACTGAGCACTTTAAATTTGCCACAAGGTATGGGACTTATTGTTCGTACAGCCGGTGTTGGTAAAAGTGCAGAAGAATTAGAATGGGATTTGAACGTACTATTAAATCACTGGAGTGCGATCAAACAGGCAGCAGATTCAAACCCTGCACCGTTCCTGATTCATCAGGAAAGTAATGTTATTGTTCGTGCTATCCGTGACTATTTACGTCGTGATATTGGCGAAATTCTGATTGACAGTAATACTATTTATGAACGTGCTTTATCGCATATCAAATTAGTGCGCCCTGATTTTGTCTCTCGCGTTAAAAAATATGATGGTGAAGTTCCTTTATTCAGTCATTATCAAATCGAGAGTCAGATTGAATCCGCTTTCCAGCGTGAAGTTCGTTTACCTTCTGGTGGTTCAATCGTTATTGACCCGACTGAAGCTCTGACATCAATCGATATCAACTCTGCCCGTGCAACTAAAGGTGGAGATATTGAAGAAACCGCATTAAACACCAACCTTGAAGCAGCCGACGAAATTGCACGCCAATTGCGTTTACGTGACTTAGGTGGCTTAGTGGTTATTGACTTTATCGACATGACACCAGTGCGTCACCAGCGTGAAGTTGAAAACCGCCTGCGTGAAGCGGTAAGAGTAGACCGTGCCCGAGTTCAGATTGGTCGAATTTCTCGCTTCGGTCTGTTGGAGATGTCTCGTCAGCGTCTGAGCCCTTCGTTAGCAGAAGCAAGTCACCACATCTGTCCTCGCTGTTCCGGTACTGGTGTGGTTCGTGATAACGAATCACTTGCACTGTCAGTACTTCGTCTGGTTGAAGAGGAAGCCCTGAAAGACAACACTTCTCAAGTGCTTGCTGTTGTCCCTGTGCCAATTGCATCTTATCTACTTAACGAGAAAAGACGCTCAATCAATCACATTGAACGCATTCAAGACGTTAAGATTACTGTTGTTCCAAATTCAGATATGGAAACCCCTCACTTTGATGTAATCCGTATCCGTGAAGGTGAAGAGCAGGATCTTCTTTCATACCTGATTCCAAAGAAACTGGAAGAGATGAAAGAAGCGGAGCAGGAAGAAAAAGAAGTTGATATCAGACCTCGTAAACTGGAAGAACCAGTATTAAAAGGTTTCTCTGCACCAACAACGTCTGCCCCAATGCCAACGGCGGCACCGGCTCCAGCCCAAAAACCAGCTGAGAAAAAACCAGGTCTAATTTCACGTTTCTTCAAAGCATTAAGCAGCCTGTTCTTCGGCTCTGGTGATGAAGCGAAAGCTGAACCGAAAAAAGAAGAAAAAGAAGTAAGCGACAATAACTCAAGAAACAATCGTAATAATCAGCGCAACCGTCGTCCAAATAAAAATGACCCGCGCAGACGTAATAACCGCGATCAATCAAATGAGAATAATCGTCGTAAGCCTTCTGATACATCTACGGATGCTGAAACAGATAAAAATGCACCTAAACCTCAGGAAAACCGCAAACCTAAGCAAAGAAAAGGCAAGCAGGATCGCCGCAATAAAAATGACAATGCGCGCAATAATGAACTCCTTGAGGAAGGTAAAAAACTGGTCGATGATGCTCGTCAGGATCAGCCAAAACAGGCAGATAATGAACCTTCGACATCTCAACGCACTAAAACAGTAAAAAATCGCCGTGAACAGAGAAAACTGACCAAGCAAATACGGGTTCAGTCAGCAGAGGAAGTTAATGCGGCACCAGTGACAAACTTTAATGATACGACTTCAGCTCCGGTACAGGAAGCTAAAGCAACTACAGTATCAAATGAAGGTGTTACAACGGATTCCGATACTGAATCAAAACCACAACAACGCCGTTCCCGCCGTTCACCTCGTCATTTGCGAGCTAATGGTCAGCGTCGCCGTCGTGGAAGAGATCGTAAACCAAATCCATTCCGTTTACGTAAAGGTGGTGTTGCCTCTCCGGAAATGGCTATGGGTAAAGTGATGCCAAGATATGATTTACCTAAACCTGCATTCCAGCCAAACAAACCACAACCTCAGGTAGAACAGGTTGAAGTTGAAAATGTTGAAATGAACAACTCAGTTTCGGTAACTCCAGCCATTCATATTGGTGGTGTAGCTAAACCTGAAATGGCAATGGGTAAAATTGTCATACCGAGCAAAGCATCTGTTACTGAAGCTGTAGCAGCAACGGCAACCGAATTAGCTGAAGTGGAACAAGTCAAAGTTGCAGAGCCAGAAGTTTCTGCTGCAATTGAAACAAAGACAGAAACTCAGGCACCAACAGTTGTTGAGCAGGCTAAACCGACTGCATCTACATCTCCACAGCCCAAAGCTAAAGGCCATGCAACTTCTGCAATGGCAAAAGCTCCGGCTATAGATGAGATTAAGCAGATTGAAATTAACGCGGCTCCAATGAAAGAGCAACGTTATGAAGGTCGCAGCGCCGGTGGACAATCCGCCACAAATAGCGCACATGCGGAAATGTCTAAACCTGCTGCATACTAATTAAGCCAAATATTGGTTGAATATGAATAGCCCCTGACTCAGGGGCTATTTTTTTGATTAGTTGAACTTCATCACGTTTTTCTGTACGATTCACGCTCTGAATGAATTTCGACCAATACTTAGTTCTTTTAAAAATCCTTTTTAGTTATTCACTGTATTGGTCAGATATTCAATGGTCCTTAATTCACAGAATGAACCACTTGAAATCATGATCGAAAACTCAAAAATATCTGTAAAAAATGATGTCCTTTCCGGGCTTACTGTCGCTTTAGCGCTTGTACCAGAAGCCGTTGCTTTTGCTTTTGTTGCTGGTGTTGACCCTATGGTTGGCCTTTATGCAGCTTTTATTGTCGGCTTAATCACTTCACTTTTTGGTGGCAGGCCAGGAATGATTTCTGGTGCAACAGGCTCCATGGCAGTGGTTATGGTAAGTTTAGTTGCACTACATGGTGTTGAGTATTTATTTGCAACAATACTTTTAACCGGTATTTTACAGGTCATTGCAGGGGTATTTAAACTGGGTAAATTCATCCGCATGGTTCCCCACCCTGTTATGATTGGATTCGTGAATGGTTTGGCTATCGTAATTTTCATGGCTCAGCTTGGGCAGTTCAAAGTGCCGTCTATTGATGGAACGCTTACCTGGTTGGCAAAAGATGATATGTTCCTTATGCTAGGATTAGTCATTTTGACTATGGCCATTATTCAATTTTTACCTAAGCTAACCAAAGCAGTCCCCTCTTCTCTGGCAGCTATCGTAACGGTTACCATTCTGGTTCAGGCTCTTAACCTGGACACTCGCACTGTTGTTGATTTTCTCAGAACCATGGCTGGCAATGACAATGCCACGCTTGCAGGTACTCTGCCGACATTTGCTATGCCGAATGTGCCATGGAATTTAGAAACATTAAAAATCGCGCTTCCTTATGCACTTATTTTAGCCTCAATTGGTCTTATCGAATCATTACTGACTCTGACTGTTCTTGATGAAATGACCAATACGCGTGGTAAGTCAAACCGCGAATGTATCGGTCAGGGTCTGGCAAATATTTCCTGCTCAGTATTTGGTGCTATGGGTGGCTGCGCGATGATCGGTCAGTCGATGATTAACATAAACTCGGGTGGTCGCGGCCGTTTATCCGGTGTTGTCGCGGCCGTTATGTTGCTTGTCTTTATTTTGTTTGCCTCATCACTGATTGAAATGATTCCATTAGCAGCCCTAGTGGGTGTGATGTTCATGGTTGTTATTGGCACCTTTGAATGGGCAACATTCAAACTGGCTCGTCGTGTGCCTCGTAAAGACTTTTTCGTTATTATTTTAGTCACAGTGGTTACTGTCTTTAGCGATCTTGCCATTGCTGTATTTGTTGGTGTCATCACATCTGCTCTGATGTTTGCCTGGGATCACGCAAAACATATTTATGCTTCAACAAAAATAAATGAAGATGGTGAGAAAGAATACCAAATTAATGGCCCTATTTTCTTTGGTTCTGCCAGCCACTTTCTGGAATTGTTTAATGCTCATTCCGATCCGGATCAGGTCATTATTGACTTTGCCAAATCTCGCGTAGCTGACCATTCTGCAATCGAGGCTATTGAAACCATTGCTGAACGTTATGCAGCTCTTGGAAAGACAGTACATTTGCGTCATTTGAGTCCTGACTGCCATGCTCTACTAAAAAAAGCCGGTAGCCTGATAGAAATCAATGTGAAAGAAGATCCTTCGTACAAAGTTGCAACAGATGTTCTGGCAGGTTAAACCTGCTACTGAATAAAAGCTGGTTCAGTGAGCCAGCTTTTATGTAATCAGAAATATATTTAGTTATTAACTCATTCGTAGAATGATATTTTAAAAGTTACACCTATGGAAAATTATCAAAATAAATCTTCTCAATTTTCTATCCCGGAATATACCGTTACAGATGTGCAGAAAAAAAGAGAAGAATTAACCAAACCTAAACTGGAACAATTTAACCGTTGGTTCAGAACTGAATACATTGTATGTCTGATTGCCGTTTGTAGCACTATCGTATACTCAAGCCCTTATTTCCTGCATTTTATAATGAGGGATTACCCGGTATCCTACTGGTCAGAACAGGTTTATTCTCTTATACCACTCTGGATTGTCTTAGCCAGTGCTTTGAGTTTAACAACTGCACCCTACAATATTTTAAAAATCAAACCATCTTACAAAGACGCCGAGTTTTTAGTACGCAAAGAAAGATGTTCTCAGCAGTACCTGCATGGCTCATTATTTGTAAAAAAACAGATTAACGATTACTGTCTTTCTGTTTATAAATCTCAGTAACATTAACCACCTCCCCTTATAAGCTGATTCATCGAGTCAGCTTACAATTCAAATTAACTGCAAAGCCGCTATTTCCAGCTATTCTTCTTAGTATGAAAGATTGAATAAATTCGCTCTTTTATTGGGTTCAGTTCACGATCATTAAATCAGAGGTATATGCATGAATCACCTCAATCGTATTTTTTATTTATGTTATGTAATCATATTGTGTTTACTGATTCCCTTTACTATTCATGCCCAACCACCTGAAAAGTCATTAACCTTTGCAATGTTTGCCCCCAGAAAGGATTCATTCTGGCCTAAACAAGAAGCATTTATGCAAGCGGCTTGCCAGGGCCTGAATATTCAGTGTATTGTTTATTATTCAGATGACAATCAATTTGAAATGAAACGCCAGATAGAACTGGCAACAACAGGTCCCAACAAAGTTGATGCTGTTATTTTTCATAATTACAAACAGCAAGGTCTCTCTTTTATTCAAATTGCAAATAACAATAATGTTGCCTCTTTTTTGATTAATACCCCCCTCACTGAACATGATTATCAAATTGCAGGCAAACCAAGAGAAAAATATACATACTGGCTTGGAGAAATGATTCCAGATGATGAATTTGCTGGTTTCCTCACCGCAAGTAAAATCATTGCTGCTACTTTAAATTATGATAGTTACTTCCCCGGTAAATCGGGAAAAAAAGTACACATGATTGCTATCAATGGAACCGTTTCAGACGGAGCAACAATTGAAAGAGAGAAAGGACTTAGAAGGGCATTAAAAGCAAACCATAACACCATTTTATACCAATATTTCACGACCAGAGACTGGTCACTTGATGATGCAACTTCTAAATACATCGGTGCTTTAAAACGTTATCCTCATGTAAATGCTATTTGGGCTGGCGATGACGATATCGCTTTAGCCATAATAAAAAAAGCAAAGAAATTACATTTAACCGCAGGTAAAGATTATTTTATCGCAGGTATAGGATGGTCAGGGAAAAGCATTGATGCAATAAAAAATGGTGAACTGATCGTTGATGTAGGCGGGCATTTTTTAGAAGCCGCCTGGGCGACAATTTTACTTTATGATTATTTCCATGGTATCGATTTTCAAAATGAAGGCTTTCAGATGCGTTCACCAATGTTCCCAATTTATAAAAATAACATTGACGATATCACATCTCTCTTTTACGCATTAAAAGAAAATCGTATTGATTTCACTTCATTTTCTAAATTTCACCATCCAGAATTAACCCATTATCAGTTTCAATTAAATAAAATTTTGCAACAGGCAATGAAATAAAAAAAGGCCCCGACAAAATGTTGGGGCCAAAGAGTGCAAGCGTTAACTCACTGGAGTTGACGAATTACGCGTCAGCTTTTTCTTTCTTTGCTTTTGGCGCTGCTTTTGGTGATTCTTGTTCTGCTTTTTTCTCTACTACAGAAGTACTATCGTAAGTTTCACCGTCAACGAATGGTTTACCGTAGTAAGAAGCAAGAAGAACTTGTTTGATTTCAGAGATTAGTGGGTAACGTGGGTTAGCACCAGTACATTGATCATCAAACGCTTGTTCTGCCAGGTCATCAACTGCAGCCAGGAAGTCAGCTTCTGCTACACCAGCAGCTTGAATTGATAGTGGAATATCAAGTTCAACTTTAAGCTCGTCTAACCAAGTTAGCAGTGCATTGATTTTCGCTTCAGTGTTACCTGTACGGAAACCTAGGTGATCAGCAATCTCAGCATAGTCAGCACGTGCTTGTGGACGGCTGTACTGAGAGAACGTACCTTGTTTAGTCGGTTTGTTAGTTGCATTGTAACGAATAGTGTTCGTTAGTAGCAGTGCGTTAGCAAGACCGTGTGGAATGTGGAATTCATTACCTAGTTTATGCGCCATTGAGTGACATAGACCTAGGAATGAGTTAGCAAATGCAATACCAGCGATAGTTGCAGCATTGTGAACTTTTTCACGAGCAACAGCATCGTTTTTACCATTTGCGTAAGAGCTTGGTAGGTATTCTTTTAACAGTTTAAGTGCTTGTAGCGCTTGACCGTCAGAATACTCATTCGCAAGGATTGAAACGTAAGCTTCGATTGCGTGAGTAACAGCATCGTAACCACCGAATGCACATAAAGACTTAGGCATGTTCATTACTAGGTTAGCATCGATAACAGCCATGTTTGGTGTTAGAGCGTAGTCAGCAAGTGGGTATTTTTTACCTGTGTTATCATCTGTAACAACGGCGAACGGCGTTACTTCAGAACCAGTACCAGAAGTAGTAGTGATACATACTAGTTCTGCTTTTTTACCCATTTCAGGGAACTTGTAGATACGTTTACGGATATCCATAAAGCGCATTGCTAAATCTTCGAAGTTAGTTTCTGGGTGTTCGTATAGAACCCACATAATCTTAGCTGCATCCATTGGTGAACCACCACCAACTGCAATAATTACGTCTGGGTTGAATGAGTTACAAGCTGCAGCACCTTTTTGGATGATAGAAAGCGTTGGATCAGCTTCAACTTCGTGGAATACTTCAACCATCATGCCTTGTTTTTCAAGGATAACACGTAGGTCATCGATGTAACCGTTAGCGAATAGGAAACCATCCGTTACGACCATTGCACGTTTTTTGCCTACTAAATCACTCATTGCGATTGGTAGTGAACCACGACGGAAGTAGATTGATTTAGGTAGTTTATGCCATAACATATTTTCAGCTCGCTTCGCTATTGTTTTAGTGTTGATTAGGTGTTGTGGACCTACGTTTTCTGAAACAGCGTTACCACTGTGAGTACCACAGCCTAACGTTAGTGAAGGTGCGAAACCAAAGTTATAGATATCACCGATACCACCGTGAGATGTTGGTGAGTTGATTACTATACGACATGCTTTCATGCGCAGACCGAAGTCATCGATACGAGCAGAGTTTGCATCTTGGTCAGTGTATAGTGCAGCTGTGTGACCAACACCACCGATATCAAGCATGATTTCAGCTTGACGACATGCATCTTCGTAATCAGTTGCTTTGAATAGACCCAGAGTTGGAGATAGTTTCTCGTGAGCGAAGTTGTTTTCGTAACATGCTTCACCTTCAGCAACCAGGATCTTAGTTGCAGTTGGTACTTTCACGCCAGCAAGTTCAGCAATAACGTGTGCAGGTTGACCAACAATTTTCGCGTTTAGTGCTCCGTCGATAAGTAGAACGTCAGCAACTTTCTTCGCATCAGCTTCGTTTAGGATAACTGCACCGTAAGCTTCTAGGCGAGATTTAAATGCATCGTATTGAGACTCAACAACGATTGCTGCTTGCTCAGAAGCACAGATCATACCGTTATCGAATGTTTTAGACATTAGGATTGAAGATACAGCACGTTTGATATCTGCAGATTCATCGATAACAACTGGTGTGTTACCCGCGCCAACACCAACTGCAGGGTTACCTGAAGAGTATGCTGCTTTAACCATGCCTGGACCACCAGTTGCAAGGATGATAGCTGTATCATCATGCTTCATGATAGTGTTAGTTAGCTCAATAGATGGTTGGTCGATCCAGCCGATAAGATCTTTTGGAGCACCTGCTTCGATAGCAGCTTCAAGAACTAGCTGTGCAGCGTAGTTTGTGCATTTTTTAGCACGTGGGTGAGGAGCTACGATACAACCGTTACCAGTTTTCAGAGCCATCAGTGTTTTGAAGATAGCCGTTGAAGTCGGGTTAGTTGTAGGCACGATTGCACAGATGATACCCATTGGCTCACCAAGAGTTACTGTGTTTAGATTATCGTCACGTGATAATTCACCAACAGTTTTTGTGTCAGCATATTTGTTGTAGATGAACTCAGAAGCAAAGTGGTTTTTGATCACTTTATCTTCTACGATACCCATTCCAGTTTCTTCAACAGCCATTTTTGCAAGTTCAATACGTTTAGTTGAAACTTTAAGTGCTGCCATACGGAAGATATGGTCAATTTTTTCTTGTGAAAAAGTTGCATACTCAGCTTGTGCCACTTTTACGCGAGCAATCAAAGCTTCAAGTTCCGCCAAATTAGTTACAGGCATAATGAATCTCCTAAAATTTAAAAATATTTAAAAACTCTTTATTAAGCCAGTTATAGGAACATAACACCAAAAACTCAAAGATTTGTGTTTCCGGACTTATTAAAAAGCTTTCAAGTTCGAAGTATAGACGTTAAAAATGTGAAAACATTGACTCAGATCAGTTATGAAACTTTAATTCATACCAAGCATGTTCATAACCATACAAAACAAACATATACAATTGATAAGTAGACATATTTTATTTATTTTGAGTAACTAAAAATATAACGAAACACACAGTTCATTAACTAAAAATATAGAATAAACATATCAATAAGTAACAAAGTTTCAGCCGCATTTGTCTTTAAATATTGTAATCTGCTAATTGCGTGCTTCTATTCTTATATTGTTAGCTATATTTCCATTAATTCCCCAATAATACCTTATTAAAAACAAGGCTATTCTTTTATGCACCCTCAATAAATGTAGTATTACAACATTTGTAACTCAATCTAAAGCCAGGCTAATAATTCATTAGTTTTTCTTACATTACTCAGCATCTATCCTTAATTTTTTTCATTCGAATAAAACCAGATTTTGTCCTAAATTACCTGTGTTTTTTTATAACTTTATCCTGCGTCATCTGAATTAGGAATAAACAATGCAACCTGTTGAGTTCGCAATATTTTTACAATTTTTCTTAGGGTTAATTGCTGCAGTTAACCCTATTGGCATCATGCCTGTTTATATTTCATTAACCAGCCATATGTCCGTAGAAGAAAAAAATAAGACAGCACTTACAGCAAACATTGCTGTTGCGGCAATTTTAATCATCTCACTGCTGGCAGGTCAGATACTCCTTGATATGTTTAGTATTTCACTGGATTCTTTCAGAGTTGCTGGTGGACTTTTGCTAATGTCGATTGCATTCTCTATGATGAGCGGAAAGCTGGGTGAGGATAAGCAGAACAAACAAGAAAAATCTGAATATGTGAGTAAAGAGCAGGTAGCTGTAGTGCCTTTAGCCATGCCTCTTATGGCCGGGCCCGGTGCTATCAGTTCTACAATTGTTTACGGCGCAAGATATCCTGGAACCTTAGACACTTTTGGTATCATACTCACTGTCATGGTATTTGCGGTGGCTTCCTGGGGACTTCTCCGTCTTGCTCCTTATATTGTTCAGTGGCTTGGTCAGACAGGGATTAATGTTATTACCCGTATCATGGGCTTAGTATTAGGCGCTCTGGGGATAGAATTTATTGCCAACGGTCTAAGAAATTTATTTCCCGGATTAGCATAGAGCGAACAATCGTTTTATCATTAGATATACTATTGATTATTAAAAGACCTACTATGAATCAAGAGTCTATCAAAGAACAACTTTATGTGATTATTTTTGGAACTCATACTCCTGCTGGCAGATGGTTTGATATCTGCTTAATTGCAACCATATTGACGTCATTGGGAGTATTGGTTCTCGACTCAGTGCCTTCCATCCATGAAAATTGTGCTGTTGAACTCAAATACATCGAATATCTGTTTACCGCCCTTTTTACTCTCGAATACCTCACCAGACTCTGGTGTTCCCCCCGAGCGTTAGCTTACGCAAGAAGTTTTTATGGAATAGTCGATTTACTGGCAATCCTACCGACTTTTCTTATCATTTTCTTTCCTGCAGCATCCTATGTGTTTGTGATTCGCCTGTTAAGAATTATGAGAATATTCAGAATATTAAAGTTAGTAAGGTATCTGCAGGATTCAAATATACTATTACGCTCGCTTTACTTTGCCCGGCGTAAGATATTTATTTTTTTCAGCACAGTGACAATTCTTGTGACTATCTTTGGTTCATTAATATTTGTTATAGAAGGACCTGAATATGGTTTTACCAGTATCCCTCAGAGCATCTATTGGGCAATCGTAACAATCACAACCGTTGGCTATGGCGATCTCGTTCCACAAACAGGATTGGGTAAAACAATTGCTTCATTAACCATGTTACTTGGTTATTCTATAATTGCAGTTCCAACCGGCATTATCTCAGCACATATGCAAGATGAAATGAACTCCCATAAAGAGCTTGTTAAGTGCCCTAACTGCTCAGTCTCAGGGCATGATTCAGACGCTATATACTGTAAAAATTGTGGCAGCTTACTACCGGATCCGGATAAACGAGTTGTCCCTGTTTCTAAAGTTAAAACAAAGACAAAATAATGACAGGTATAGATAAGAAACTATTACATTACTTAGACCCGTTTTAAATGAGAAGAACGACAAATTAATTTTCCGGGAAGCAGTTCCTTATTCTTTTGCATATTCGGTTTAAGTACTCTTGCAATCGATGCCTTGATAATTTCTTTCTTGGGTTGCTGATATGTTGTTAAACGGTAAGATGTTGCAGAACTCAGGCTAATATCATCAAACCCGACCACCCCCATATGGTGTCCAGCACCAAAATCTTTAAGCGCATCGAGTGCCCCTAGAGCAATAATGTCATTTTCACAAAAAAGTGCATCCACATATTCTTCTGGTGAAGTTGACTCTAAGTAGTGTTTCATCGCCTCATAGCCGCTGCTGTAGTTATATTCTCCAGCAACAAGAAAAGTATTAACTTCCATTCCCTGCGAATTAAGAAAATCCCGATATCCATCAAATCTTAGTAACTCCCAGGAATCGGTATCGGGTCCTTTCATATAAGCAAAGTTTTCATATCCCTGAGAAAAAAGTAATCGACCTATTTCCTGCCCCCCCATATAGCCGTTGGTTGTCACTACCTGAATATTAGGGTGAACACTGTTTCGGAACATTTGCACCAACGCAATATGAAGAGAATCTCTTGCCAGCATGATAATGTCGTCTGATAACACAGTACCTGTAAATAAAAGCCCATCGACCTGAAGCTGATCTGCCAATTCAAGAACAGACTTATAACTGGACTCCTGAGATATATTAAGTAAAAAAGTCATATATCCCTGGTTTTGAAGCTGAGTTGTAATTTCATCTAAGACAGGAGTTATATTTGGATTATCTAATTGATCCACCACCACACCAATAATATTGGTTTTTTTCTTGGATAAACTACGGGCCAACAGGTTAGGCCGATACCCAAGCTCATCGGCAGCTTTCAGAACTTTATCACGAGTTTCGCGGGAGATCGGTGCACCTTCAGTGAAAGCCCGGTTAACCGTCCATTTAGACACACCGGCTTTTTCCGCAACATCTTTTGCCGTTGCTTTATTTTTTTTAAGAAAAGAATTCTCTTTTTGCATTTTAATATCTCTTCAAAGGAGAGATAACTTTATACAAAAAGGCTGTAAACAACAATGATCACACTTTGCACTCGGGAGCAAAATATCCCTCAAATATTTGTGACATTTTTCATAAAGTTTCAATAATCCATTTTTAATTTAAATTATTTGCGCGTAAGGTAACTTCATCTCGAACAATACAGTTAGTTGGTTGAACGAGTAGATGTGACACCGTTCACAAACACACTCCTGTTGTACATTACGTGTAAAAAGATGGCATTGGTAATTTAAAGGAATATTTTTTTGCACCAATCTGCACCCGGGAGCACAAAAAGAATAAGGCGAGCTGTATAAGTAAAATCAGAAAATTTTTTACTTATATTTGCACCCGGGAGTAATCCCGGTAATCAGTTTAATCAATAATGGAACCTACAGTTATGAATATTGGTGAAAAATTAATTCCTCAACCTCTTCGCTGGGCAATGATTGGTGGTGGTCGTTTAAGCCAAGTTGGTTATAAACACCGTAGTGGTGCTCTTCGTGACAATACTGCATTCAAATTAGTTGCTTCAGCTTTCGATATCGATGCTGAACGCGGACGCGATTTTGGTGTTAATTTAGGCATGGATCCAGAACGTTGTTATGACAACTACCATCAACTGCTAGAAATGGAAGCAGAACGTGAAGATGGTGTTGAAGTAGTTTCTATTGCGACTCCAAATGGTACTCACTACGAAATCACTAAAGCTGCACTTAATGCTGGCCTACATGTAATCTGTGAAAAACCATTATTCTTCACAGTGAAAGAAGCTCAGGAAATCAAAGATCTTGCTGCATCTAAAAATCTAATTGTTGGTGTAACTTACGGCTTCTCCGGACACCCATTACTTCGCCAAATGAGAAAAATGATCCTTAACGGTGATATCGGTGATGTACGTATGATCGACATGCAATACACTCACGGTTTCAGCGCAACTGAAGATGGTGATAAATATAACGACGCACAAAAATGGCGTGTGGATCCTAAAATCTCTGGTCCAACATTCGTACTAGGTGATATTTCAACTCACACTTACTACATCTCTGAACTTGTTGCTCCACACATGAAAATTAAAGAACTAATGTGTGACCGCCAAAGCTTTATCCCTTCTCGTGCTCCACTGGAAGATAATGCAATGGTTATCATGCACTACGATAATGGCGCGGTTGGTCGTATGTGGGCTTCTTCAATCAATGCTGGTTCAATGGATAGCCAAAGCATCCGTGTTATCGGTTCTAAAGCAAGTCTTGAATGGAGTGACTATAACCCAGGTGAATTGATTTATCAGGTTCAGGGTGAACCAAATCAAGTTATGCACCACGGCATGCCATATCTATATGAAGAAGCAATGGAATATGAACGCTTAGGCGCCCTTCACACTGAAGGTTTGGCTGAATCATGGGCAAACATCTATCTACAATGCGCCATTGCAATCAACGCAGCGAAAACCGGCGATAAAGAAACACTAGAAAACCTAATCTACCCAGATATCAATGCAGGTTTGGAAGGTGTTCGTTGGATCGAAAACTGTGTTCGTTCTGCAGATAACGGCTCTAGCTGGATTAAATTCGAATAATCCTTATAAAATCAATTAAATACAGATGAGACATTGATTGTATTTAATCTAATATCCCGGGCAGCTTTTTATGCTGCCCAATATTCACCATAACGTAAAAGAACTATAACGAAAACTATCAATTAAAAATAAAACATAACCCTATAATGGAGGTTTTATGTCCAATAACATAGAAAATGTCAATCAAAATGACAGTGACAGTAACTACAGTATGAAATATGTACTGTTTATATGTGGCGTTGCTGCATTAGGCGGTCTGTTACTTGGTTACGATACAGCTGTTATCTCTGGTGCCGTAAATCCGATAAAAAACTATTTTGATCTTAGCCCTTTAGGTGTCGGATGGGCCGTATCCAACGTAGCAATTGGCTGTATTATCGGTGCTTTCTGGTCTGGCCCACTTTCAAAAAAATACGGTCGTAAAAAATCATTAATCCTTGCCGCAATCCTCTACACAATATCTGCCGCCGGTTCCGCTCTGGCTACTTCCTTTTTCTGGTTTATCGTTTACAGAATGATCGGTGGCTTAGCTGTAGGTATCGCATCTTCTGTCTCGCCAATGTATATGTCTGAAGTATCACCAAAGCAGATCCGTGGTCGTGCTGTAGGTATGCAAAACTTCGCTATTGTTGGTGGTCAGGTTTTAATCTTCACCGTTAACTACCTAATTGCAAAAGGTATGACAGACGCTTGGTTAAACGATGTCGGCTGGAGAATAATGATCGGTTCTGAATGTATTCCTTGTGCACTGTTTATTATCTTTTCTCTATTCATCCCTGAATCACCGCGCTGGCTAATGTTGGTTGGTAAAACAGCTGAAGCTAAGAAAGTGTTAATCAAAATATTCCGTGATGAAGGTCATGCTGTAACTTTAATGGAACTGATTGATAAATCAAATAAAGAAGCAGAAGAAAGTAAAAAACGCCAAAAAGGTTTAGCGGTACATAAAGAAAAACTATTCTGGCTGATCGTGTTTGTTGCCTGCTTTATTTCCATCTTTGGACAAGCAAGTGGCGTTAACATCATGATGTACTACGCGCCGGTTATTCTGGAACGTGTAACAGGTAATAATGATGTGGCTCTGTTCCTAACAATTTGGATCGGTGTTGTTCAGCTGATTGGTACTGCGCTGTGCGCACTGCTTATGGACAAAATTGGTCGTGTTCCGCTGCTAAAATTCGGCTCTCTAGGTTGCGCATTTGGTCTGTTGCTAACTTCATACTTTATTTATCAGTCTCACAGTCTGACTGGTGAAGCAGCATTAACTATGGGTTACTGGACACTAGCTGGTATGGCAACCTTTATGATCTGTTTCGCTCTGTCATGGGCTCTTGGTGCATGGTTGGTGGTTTCAGAAATGTTCCCTAACCGTATGCGTTCTATGGGGATGGGTGTTGCCATTGGTGCCGTATGGGTGAGCAACTTCATCATTGGTTTGGCCTTCCCGGTTATGAATGACAGTGTCTATCTTAATGAACACTTCAAAGGTGCGTTCCCAATGTGGGTATTCGCAACATGCATGATCCTAGCTTACTTATTTGTTCGTCGCTTTGTACCAGAAACAAAAGGCGTTCCGTTGGAAGACATGGAAGAGTGTTTTATTCAGAAACAAGAGCAACACGGCTACAAACGTGAAGAAATGGAAACCAGCGCGAATGTTTAATCATCCGCTCATGGGATAAATATTCTCAAGACAAAACAAAACGAGAGGGAATTGATTTCCTCTCGTTTTTCTCATTGTCATACGCAGGTTAGCAACTATAAAATCGGCAGGGCTTAATTATGAATACCGCATTAAATTTAACTCAGTTTATTAGCGCAACATCTTACAATTCAGAGATCACTGCCAATCCTCAGTCAGCACTACACCGTATTGGAATTTACGTGCAGGGAAAAATCCCCACCAATTACAAAATACTACTGGAACAAATCCATGGTGTTTACCCAAACTGTGGCGATGGGTATGAGATTAACATTATCTATATAAATGAAAATGATCAGTTAGAAGAAGAATTTAACCTCAAATATGATTCAATCGGAATCGTGACTGACTCATCTGAAGCATCATATCAGGCAATCCATTTTTTGCGTCAGTTCAACATTCCCGTATTTACTCTTTTTAAAGCCGTATCATCCCATGAATTGAAAGGTCATATCGATGTATCCGCGTTTAAATCAGGAAAAACAGCCGCTTGGTACCTGTTAACTCGTTGCACGAATGCACCGCGCATTGGACTATTATTTGCCCAAGATGACTACGACTTTTTTTCTGAACACGAAATTGGATTTCGTAGCTATATAAGAGAGCAGACCCCCAAAGCAACGATCACCGAAATCATTACTGATAATACCAATACCACAGATCTGAATATGCTCAAAATCGCTAAAGATTGTAACGCGTTATATCTAATGTCTGGCGATCAATCGCTCTCCATAGAACAACTGAGCGCTCTCAAACAAACAAACCCAAATCTTATTATTGTTGCCAATAATATTATTGATAGTAATGCGCCAATACAGCACAAACTTGTTGATGTCTCACTCAGTGCTTCACGGCAAATCTATGTAGAAAAAATCATCCAATGTGTGCAGGATGAAAAACGCAGCAGTGTTGGTTACCGCCCGAGCACCTTTGATGTAGAACAGCAAATGAAGTGTATTGCTAATCTCTGATAATAATTTCTAATAAACTATCAACCATAAAGTAAAAAAAGCGTCTTTAGTGATTCACCAAGACGCCTTAGATTTTTTAATGTGGAGAGTTTTTCAGTTTACTTTTCAGCAAGAATAATACGAAGTGTTCTTCTCAGAGGCTCCGCTGCCCCCCAAAGTAACTGGTCACCAACAGTAAATGCATTCAGGTAATCGTCACCCATTGCCAGTTTGCGTAAGCGGCCTACAGGAACAGAAAGAGTGCCAGTTACTTTCGCAGGAGAAAGTTCTTTTGCAGTAATGTCTCTTTCATTTGGAATCACTTTAACCCAATCATTATGAGAAGCGATGATGTCTTCGATTTCGTCTAATGGCGCTTTTTGAGTCAGTTTAATCGTAATTGCCTGAGAGTGACAACGCATTGCGCCAATACGAACACAAGTACCATCGATTGGAATTGGTGAACCTGACAAACCAAGGATTTTGTTCGCTTCAACACCCGCTTTCCATTCTTCTTTACTCTGGCCATTCTCACGTTTAACGTCGATCCATGGAATTAAAGAGCCAGCAAGAGCAGCACCAAATTCAGTTGTTGGGAATGAATCAGAACGAATGGTTTCAGCTACTTTACGGTCAATATCCAGAATCGAACTTGCAGGATTAGCCAGCTCGCTGCTTACGCTATCATTGATTACACCCATTTGAGCAATCAGTTCACGCATGTTTTTCGCACCAGCACCAGAAGCTGCCTGATATGTCATTGGACTCATCCATTCAACCAGACCTTTCTCAAACAGACCGCCAAGAGCCATCAGCATCAAACTTACTGTACAGTTGCCGCCAACATACGTTTTAGTGCCCTTGTGAATGCCTTCCTGGATTTGCTGTAAGTTAACAGGGTCTAATGTGATAATTGAATTATCAGCCATTCTTAATGTTGAAGCAGCATCAATCCAATAACCTTTCCAACCGGCTTTTTGCAATTCTGGATATACTTTTTCAGTGTAACTACCGCCCTGACAGGTAATTACCGCATCCAACGTTTTTAAAGCTTCGATATTAAAAGCATCTTGTAGTAGACCTGCATCTTTTCCGTAGTTAGGTGCAGCAATACCAACTTGTGATGTACTAAAGAAAACTGGATCGATAAGGTCAAAATCACCTTCTTCAACCATGCGCTGCATCAGTACCGAACCAACCATGCCACGCCATCCAACTAAACCTACTCTCATTGTACAAACTCTCCGTGTATTCTCGTTAAACTAAAAAATTAAAACCCCTCATCTATAAGTGGTTTAAGAGAAAATCTCAACCCTTTTTAACAGATTTGTTAGTTTTTTTTTCACCTAATGCCCATCTTAAGCACAAAAGACAGTAAAAACAATAAGTTGACGATATTTCATTCATTACTGATTAAGTCGACCTAAATGCCCATTTGCTGAAATAATCGCCGTTGCTAACTGTGCATCTAACTCACATAATTCCTGTTCCGTTGGTTCCTGCCCCATTTTTAGTTCTTTTTCTAATACTAAGGCAATTTCTCTCAGTAAATTAGCACCGATACTCCCAGAAACACCTTTTAAGCTATGGGCAGCATTTTGTGCTATAGACAAATTATGGTTCAGGATAGCATTACGAATAAGGTTGTTATCATTTTGATGCTCCTGAATAAAAATGCCCAGCAACAATTTCATTGCTTCAATATCTCCATTCATTGAATGATGGAGCACACTAAGATCAATCCCTACTTCGTCTGTATTTAAATTCAGGTCCTGAACCTGTAGATTTGACTTTTCTTTATCATAGGCAGATTCACTCTGTTCCTTTTTCATTACGCTTTTTTGTGCAGCAATACTGTTCTGCCTGCTTTGCTCCGCCTTTAGCGCCATAATAAGTAATGAACAGAGAACAACCAGACTGATCAAACCATAAGAAATCAGATACAAATGAATACGAAAATGAAATTTTTCATGAAGATGTGAAAATTCATGTTCAAGCTTTAGCGAACTTAATTGAGAAATTGAATTGGACAGACTGGCGTCTTTTTCCAATAGTTTATTCGCCATGGAAAGCACCTTCTGAACAACAACCTTATCTTTTCTTGCTAACTTTTCTGAAATCAGATAAATCCGATCAAAATTTCGGTAAATCGTCGGATTTTGCTGATGATCAGAAAACAGAGCATAAAAAACGGTTGCTTTCACATCATTAATTAACTGATTTACCTCTTCAGAACTCGCATCTGTACCTATGATTTGATTAATCCCAATGAGCAAACTATGTATCTGAATAGCATCATTATTACCGATTTGTATATTTTCGATATATTCAGCAAGAAGATTTTGAAAATAAAGCGTATCCCCCGGGTAATACCATAAATCTGATGAAGGTAATTCCTGAGAGTTATGTTTGATTTGAGAAAGCAATCCGGTAAGTTGATTGTTTTGCCGTTTCACTGAATCGCGTTTCACCACGATAAGTTCTTTAGCAACAACGACCTGATAATTTAGCGTACTAATTTTATCCTGAACATGCTGATCTACAATAAAAACAGCCGAAACACACAAGCTCAACACCAACCACAGGCTGACAAGCATATACAAAACCTTTGGTTTGGATAATTTCATACGCTACTTACTCCAAATTGATTTACCTATGATTTTGTCAGCTGATGCTTAAGGTTCGGAGGAGTTCCCTTAATTGTTAACGTATCTGTTTCTGGATCGTAAAAGATACGTTCACCAAGCAATAAGCTGTCAAAACTAATATTCAATCCGCCACCAGCACCGACATATTTAGCCAGTTTTTTCACCGTAGAACGATCACCAGGGAAACTTTCTTCCAACTCATAACCATTATCCTGAGTAAAATTATAAAAATTGTCTCCGTTGCCAGAATGATCAGAAAGTTCTCCGGAAAGCTCTTTAATACTGACTTCCTCACCACTTTTTATCTGATCATTACAATAATCATACACTTGTTTTTTATAATTTTTTGATTCTTCTTTATCAAGCTTAGAGTCCGTACAAAAATCGTCAACAGCCTGCATCAAAACCTGGTTCTGCTGTTTTGTGTCTAACCCCACATTTGCCTGCAAAAAATCCAGGAAGAAATCCGCGATTTTCCGACCGACTCGCCCTTTGATAAAGCTCAGATATCGATTTGACTCAGGATCAGATTCATATAATGACAGATCGATTCTGGCAGCAATATCCATATGATTAATATCAAGATAATCTGTAGCACTGATATCCAGACCTTCAGTGACTTTTAAACTCTGACTGTTTGGCAACAAACCGATAAACAAATAATGAGTAGCTAAAGACTGATATTCAGCCATAACCAATATCCCTTCATCTGCAAATGGATATTTTGAAAGTTCTTCTTTTAATTTCTTCGCACTAATTTGTGAGAAATCGTAAAAATTTAGCTCATTTTTCTTTAATTGTTGCAACCAGTGTTTCATTTCGCTGTCAGAGCTAAAAACGCCAAATCCTTTTGCTGACTTAGAGTTAAAAACACGATGTAATTCAGCAACTAAATTACTGGTTGATGTATTATTTTCCAATGCTTGAGAACGATAGTTAACCACAAGTTCATCTGATTCATTTTTGCTCAATTGATGCAAAATAACGTTAAATAGATCTAGGCTCATAAGATTTTGTATGTCTTCTGGTTTCAGTTGATAGCTATACTAGGGTATCATAAGACGTTTTTCTATCACCATTAGAGTCCATATGCCTATACAATCTAAATACAGTGACCAAAAAATTGAAGCCATACTTGCAGAAGTTGCCGCCGTGTTTGATAAGCATAATGCATCATCTGATCTTGTTCTGATGATTGCAGGTAACATTGCCACGAATGTCATTAATCAAAAAATCGCTAAAGAGCAAAGAGCCATCATCGCAGAAAAATTTGCTCAGGCATTAATGTCATCGATTGAAGGTTCGGTTCACTAATTTTCACGTAAAATTACAACGGATAAGAATAAAAAATGGTAGATAGCGAAAATACCTACGGAGAACGCGTATCAAGGCTCGTTGGCTGGGGTCATTGGTTTGCTTTTTTCAACATTATCGCAGCTATGCTGATTGGTACTCGTTATATTAGTCAATCACCATGGCCTGAGACATTTTTAGGGCAGTTTTATTTATCTGTCTCGTGGGTTGGCCATTTTGGCTTTCTGGTATTTGCGCTTTACCTGTTAATCTTATTCCCACTGACTTTCTTAATCCCTACAAGCCGGCTATTCCGGTTTGTAGCTGTTTGTTTTGCCACATTTGGCCTGACCGTACTATTAATTGATACTCAAACCTATCAGTCTTTCAATTTCCACTTAACTCCGGTTGTGTGGGAATTAATATTCAGTGAAGAAAACAGTGCAATATCGGCAGATCTGCAACATCTGTTTATCATGCTACCGCTGATATTTGCTGTTGAACTCGGTTTAGCTGAATGGGTATGGCGCAAGCAACGACGACTATCCCATAAACATATTGGCCGCCCCTTGGCTGCAATATTCTTTGTGGCTTTCACTTGTAGCCACTTAATCTACGTTTGGTCTGATGCATCTTTATACACACCAGTGACAAGCCAACGTTCTAATTTCCCGTTGTCTTATCCGATGACAGCAAAGTCATTTATGGAGAAACACGGCTTACTGGACAGAGAAGAGTATCGTAAGAAACTAGCAGAGAAACAAAAACAAAATATTGATTTAGTTTCCTATCCTCTTGAGCCTCTTTCATTTGATCGTCGTCCTAACGATTTAAACATTCTGGTTGTGAGTGTAAATAATTTGCGCAGTGATAGCCTGAATCCGAAAGACATGCCACATACGTCAGCTTTTGCCAGTATGAATCTGAATTTCATAAATCATTACAGTTCAAGCAATGATATGTTCGGTATTTTTGGTTTGTTTTATGGCTTACCAAGTAGTTACTCGAGTAGCATTACCGTTCAGGGAACGCTTCCTGTCTTAATGAGTACTCTAAAAAATCAAAACTATCACTTTGGCTTATTCAGCGGTGATAACTTTGATGACCCACTCTATTCAGAAACCGTGTTCAGAGGTCTGCCTTTAAATAAAGAGTCGTTCAATACAGATAGTTCTAAAGATGAACAAGTTATTCAACAGTGGTCCAGCTGGGTTAATGAACAATCGGATACTCCCTGGTTTAGCTACTTAGAATTAGTGACTGTCAAAGATTTTGGAGCTATTCAGCAAAAACACTCCAGTAAAGAGTCACCAAATCAACACCTGAAAGATAACTACGATTTATCAGTTCAGACTGCGGATACAGAACTTAGTCTTCTATTCAAAAAACTCAATGAAAATAATTTGTTAGATTCAACCATTGTTGTCATTACCTCTAACCATGGAACCGAGTTTAACGAAACAAAGACAAACTCCTGGGGTTCTAACACTAATTACAGCGAATACCAGTTAAAAATACCGCTAGTAATTCATTGGCCAGGAAGAGTTGCTAACGTATTTACACACAGAACCAGTCATTTGGATGTATCTGTAACCTTGTTGCAGGATATGCTGGGGGTTTCGTCTAACCCATCCGATTACAGCAGCGGAAAAAATCTGTTTAATGAAAAGTCCCGGAGATGGATTTTAGCCGGAGATGCTTTGGAGCTTGCTTTGATTACTGACGACAGTACAACTGTCATCGATAAATTTGGTAACTTCAAGCTGTTCGATAAAAATTACAAAAGACAACCAGATAAAAACCCAACCCTTCCAGTATTAATGCAAGGCTTAACCGAATTGCAACGTTTTTACTCAAAGGATAATTAAATCATAACTTTAGCTATAGTCTGAACTTGACTAATCAGATCAAAGAGATTAGATTAAATCCCATCGGACTGTAGCGCAGCTTGGTAGCGCACCGTCATGGGGTGTCGGGGGTCGCAAGTTCAAATCTTGTCAGTCCGACCATACACCTAAGGAAGATTTTCGAAGGAAGGTCTTCCTTTTTTATATGTAAACATCAAAAAATAATCATTTATTAAATTTTTTCGACGTATCGCTGATAAATACAGCAAACGATACGCTAAATACTTTACATATTAGGAAGATATAGATATTATCCCCACAACAACGGAGAGATGGCTGAGTGGTTGAAAGCACCGGTCTTGAAAACCGGCATACGTTTGTAGCGTATCTAGGGTTCAAATCCCTATCTCTCCGCCACTTCTATGAAAAAGCTGTTGATTTTCAACAGCTTTTTTCGTTTTTATCGTAAAATTATCGTCAGCATAGAAAATTCCTCTTATTTTCTTTACCCATTATTATCCCTTTTCTCTTAAATCATGAAGGTAATAACTGTTCCAACTTTAAATCTCTTTTGACATAATTGTAGATAAATGAGTACTGACATTATTGCATTACTATAAGTTCGTACAGTACTTAAAATTATACTAAACAATAAGGACATAAAAATGGCAGAAAAAATACACGGGCATGAAGTGATGAACATGATGCTTTCAGATAACCAGGCTTATACTAAAAAAAGCCTCTGCGAAGCAATAGTGGCCAAGTTTGGAGATAACACTCGTTTTTATACCTGTTCTAAAGAAGATATGACAGCCAGCGAATTAGTGGACTTTCTTGAAAGCAAAGGCAAATTTATTGAAGTCGACACTGGATTTACGACAAGTGCAGATAAAATATGCAATCATTGAATTAATAGTAAAGAAGAAGCATGATTTGGCTGAAAACAGCCAAATCATCTAAATTTATTAGGCGCTCTTACGCACCATAATATCTAAAATCTGAACATCAGTCTGAGTCATAGAGCCATTTGCTAAGGCAGATAAATTGCGAATGGAAGTATCAACATCATTTGCCACTATACCTTCCATGCCGGTTACATAAACACCATCTAAAGCCATTAATGACGCTTTTACTGCAGCCCCCGCAGACGAAGACACTTTCATGGCACAACTGGTTTTCGCGCCATCACAAATAATACCGGCGATATCACCAATCATACTACTCACTGCATGACTGATATGCTCATAACTTCCACCTAAAAGATAGGTAATACCAGCTGCTGCTCCCATGGCTGCAGTAGTAGCACCGCAAAGAGCGGAGAGTTTATTCTGATAACTCTTAATATAAATAGCCATTAGATTAGCCATGATAAGTGCACGCAACGTTTGCTCCCGGCTACTTTTTAGAAAATCAGCAGTTACCACAACAGGCATTGTTGCAGCGATTCCCTGATTCCCTGAACCGGAATTACTCATTGCTGGTTTCATTGCGCCGTCCATACGCGCATCAGACGCAGAAGAAGTTCGGGCCAAAACTTCCGTTAGTAAACCACCAGAAAGCAAACCACGCTCAACATTACGCAAGAATGTCGCACCAATTTGCAGTCCATATTTTCCGGATAATCCTTCCTGAGAAAGGGCGTCATTTAATTCTTTTGCCTGTTCTATAAATTCAATATCTTGAATAGGAACATTTAACGCAAACTCATAGATGTCTTTAGCAATCACTGATGAAAACACATTCTCAGTCTTGTTTTCTCTTGGATCGACTATTTCAGGTTGGGAAATATACGTTGTAATACCATTTTCTTCGATACCGACTACTTTAGTATGACTGTCTGCAATAGTAACTGTCACATTATCTGTTCCATTACTCACAGTTACTTTGGCATAAAGAATATGAGTGACATCAGCAACCTCAACAGAAACACAACCACTATCCAGGAGGTGTTTTGCCCGGCTAACATCGAATTCCGTAATATTTTTCAAGACTTCCAGCCCGGCATCAGCATCGCCAGCAATGGCTCCAACGGCAGCAGCAATAGGTAAACCAACCATTCCTGTACCAGGAACGCCGACCCCCATGCCATTTTTCATCAGATTGGGAGAAACATAAGCAACAATATTGTGTGGCTGACCTGATAATTTTTTAGCAGCAATTGCAGCAGCCAGGGCCACTGATACTGGTTCAGTACAACCTAATGCCGGAACAACTTCCCTTTTCAAGACACTAATTAACTCATCCCACACATTTACATTCATTAGTTTATCCTTATCACCAACAGATTTAATGTAATTAATATACACCTACATAAAGGGAATTTTTTCGCTTTAATTACCTTAAACTCCTTTAAAAATAGAAATTTTTACTCATTTATATGGATAAATTATAAAATATTTCCAAACCATAAACGCGTAAAATTTCGGTAATACTCGAACTCATACTTTGCGCTCTTAGATGGCATACGCTATCATTCGAAGCTGAAATATTTTATTAGTTTGAAGGTTATTCGATGAACATAAACATAAAGCAGGAATTCATTATCAGAGCATCACAGAACACAGATGCCACAAGACGAGTTGTTCACTTTCCCGGAGTTTTAAAAAGCCAAGACAATGTATTTCACTGTGATATTTCACAAGCGATTCAAACAACCGGCACAACAGCTTATGACGCTTTTCATGATGCCCTTACAGAATTAGTAAAACGTGTTGATAGCTCAACACTCATCTATTCATTAGAGAACAAATCTATTTCATTACTCGGCGCCGAAAAACAAAAAGAGATTCTGAAGTCTCTTCTGGGCAAAGAAATAGACATAGCTTAAAACTACGTAGATATTCATTACTTCGCTTAAAATCAATAAGCGAAGTATGGAAGTCCTCTCACGGCCCTCAACCATTATTTATGTGTTGGTAAAATAAAAACAAAAAGGATAATTAAAACAAATAATAATGCGGACAATATCACACAAATAAATCAGATATTGGTTTGTTTTCTACTAACTGAAAGATAAAATGATTTTTCTACCTTTAATTTTCCAATTTTAGTCTTTCTTTATGAGAGACTCATAGATATATCATCTACACTTTAAGAACTGTCACCACTAACAAGGTTTGTGAGTTATGCATTTAGTTAAGACACTGCTCAATATAGCATTTTTAAGCTTAATCAGTTTTGTTGTAAATGCAGAAACCATTAAAATCTATACTTGGGAAGACTATATTTCTCCCGAAGTTATTCGTTTATTTGAAGAACAAACCGGCAACACTGTTAACCAAATTTATTTTGATAGTGAAGTTCTCAGAGATGAAGTCGTAAATACAGAACGAGCTTATTCTTATGATTTAATCATTCTGGATTCATTAACGCTTGAAATGATGTCAAAACAAAATCAGTTGACAATTTTTGACCCTACGTCCCTGCCAACATTAAAGAATATGGACTCTATCAGCCGACGCCTTTGTGGTAATACCGGCGTACCATATATGTGGGGAACCATGGGGATTGCATACAGAAAATCTAAGTACCCCAACGGGGTAACCAGTTGGATGTCAGCCTTAACCCCTTCACCAGAGCATAAAGGTAAAATAACAATTCCAGTTGATGAAGTGGACACGACAGCAATGGCATTACTGGCATTACATTATGATCCATTTACCAGTGATAAAGCTCAGCTGATGGAAGCGTTTAATTTACTAAAAGCGACCAAACAGAATATTAAAGAATTTGTCAATGCACTCACATATGCGGGTGAACACAAAGAAAAAACCGATTTAGATTTGGTTGTTGCTTTTTCAGGCGAAAGTTATTCTTTAAAGCAACTGACAGGGCAGGATGACTGGACTTATATTATGCCCGAAGAAGGAACACTCATTTGGCAGGAATGTTTTGCTCAGTTAAAAGATACTCCGCTAAAACCAGCGACCATTGAGTTTCTTAATTTTATTAATGACCCTAAAATAGCAGCAATGAATGCAGAATATGTCTGGTATGCCACATCAAATAAAGAATCGATGAAATACGTCAGTGATGAGTATAAAGATAATTCGGAACTCTTTCCATCAAAACAAGTGTTAGAGCAAAGCTACTCATATAAAAACATTGACCTTGAGGGCTTAAAGCTCCGTACACGCATTATCAGCATTTTAACCAATGATAACCAGTAAAAGGCGATACATTTGAAGCTATCGAAGCGTATTAACTTTATCATTCTTCCCGTAATTTCAGTTATTTTTACTGTTGCAGGCACTGTTGCGTTTATTTCACAGAGAAATTCTGTTTATGATGCCTTAAAAAATAAACTCGAGTACCAGTCAACGTATGTTGTCCGAACTTATGAAGACAGATTGGTAGAACTAGATAGCCTAATCAAACAGTTACTGAATAGTCTTCAGGTTACGGAATATTTGAATAAACGTAATGGCGTTTATGCTGAATATTCATCAGAAAACCAACTTATCCGTTTTATCTCAAGCATCGTAACCAGCAACGGAACCGATCTTACTATTCAGTTTTACACCATGGATAAAGTTCCACTTTTTAGTTATGACAGTGAAGATCCATTTTCATCGGCACAGCCATCGAAAGGATTACTGACTCATATTAATAATATTGCTCATGCATTATCACCAGATAATGCGGTGAACCTTGATACGACAAAATACGATGTCATCAAACTATCAGACCATAAATTTCAGCTGAATGTATATAGAACTTTTTCTCCTGAGCAGTCCATATACGATGATATGTTCTCATTGCATTCAACCTTATATACAGCCAGAATTTCCACTATCATTGACCTCAATGATCAATTACTGCCTTATATTCACAACTCGTTATCACCCAATACAAAACTATCCGTTATTGGTATCAATGCTCTCTACCAACCAAAGCAGACTTTACAAACTAATTATATTTATGATTCAAAGACTCACTCGGGTATAACAAAAAGTCCAATCATAGACGTTCAGATTACCCCAGATAAAAAATACATTAACGGACTGCTATCCCCATACTTAATATCAATTATCAGCCTTGTGTTTAACATCACTATTATCAGTTTTTTCTTATTAAAAAGGTTAATAAACCGGCAAATTATAACACCGATAGAGAATCTAAATTCTAAGGTAGAAAAAGCAATAATGGGTGATATGAAAGCCCTGCAATTGATTGATAAAAAAGATGAAGTTTCTTCATTAAATAATAGTTACATAAAACTATTAGACGATCTTAATACCCTGGCCCGCAGGGATACGCTTACTGGTCTGGCAAACCGGGGAGTATTCAGTAGCGCCCTGTTAAGATGTGTAGAAGATGCGGTTAAACACTCAACCCAATGTGCGTTATTTTATATTGATTTAGATAATTTCAAATCAGTAAATGACCAATATGGTCACCATACCGGTGACAAAGTTCTTATCGAATTTTCTAAACGTCTGACAGATACACTGAGAAGAGAAGACATCATTGTTAAACCAAGCTTATATAGTGATATAGCCCGTTTAGCTGGCGATGAATTTGCCGTTATTCTCCCCTATGCTCCTGACGCCGATGTCATCGCTGAAATAGCGAAACGTATTGTATCTATCTGTCAAAATGGACTTTTGGTCGATGATATCCGATATGATGTTCATACCAGTATTGGAATTGCAGTTTCACCATTTGATGCCAGCGATGCGGATACACTAATAAAACGCGCAGATTCGGCCATGTATCATGTAAAGAATACGACTAAAAATGGCTACCATTTTTATTCAGAAGAACTGGAAAAAGAACAACAACGCCATAGTGATATAGAAAAAGCCATCAAATCCGCACTTAAAAATGATCACTTCTTACTTCATTTTATGCCTATATTCAATTGTACCTCAGGTGAAATTGAAAATATTGAATGTCTGATCCGTACCAATGACAAATATCTTCGCCAGTTCGGTCCGGATGTTTATATACCTGTAGCAGAACATACCGGGCTTATTAAACAAATAGATTTATGGGTATTTAAAACGGCTATCGAACATTTCTATCAACTGATTCATGAGGAAAATTATAAGGGTTCAATTTCTATTAATTTTTCCCCATATCAGTTAAAAAATGATGATTTCGTTCCCGTAATTTCGCAACTGATTTCCCAGCACCAGGTTCCTGCTGCAAAAATTGATATGGAAATTACAGAAACCTGCCTGATTAACAATGATCAAAAAGTAATTGATCGCTTAGAACAACTAAAACAGATTGGCATCAATTTATCGTTAGATGATTTTGGTACCGGATTTACTGCGTTCAACCAGCTTCATTCGTATCCGGTAGACACACTAAAAATTGACCAATCATTTATTAATCTGATTGATTCAACACAGACCCACTACCAGGAACACCGCCCTCTCGTTGATATCATCATCGAGCTTGCATCACTATACAATTTGACTACCATCGCTGAAGGTATTGAGACCCAAGAACAATTAGATTATGTCAGCAACTTGGGCTGTACTTACGTGCAGGGTTTCTATTTACAAAAACCAGTACCCTTTAAAGAACTGGTGAAAATCTTACGCCAGCATGATAACTGTCACTTCTTTGAAAAATTACAGATAGCAGAATCTCAGAATTAGCGAGATTTCCGACGGGAGCGATTCGTCTTTCTCTTAACTGAAAAAGGTTGTTGAGAGGAAAGCAACCTCATTGAATCAGGAACAGGCTGAATTTTAATATTATCAATAATAGTCATAATATTATTAGTCAGCTCCTGCATAAATGGTTGATACGCTTGACCTCTTTCTGCCATATTTTGTAGCTGCTTTTCCCAATGAGCAGTCATATCCGGATAAGTAGCATTATCAGGTAAGGCATGAATCAACGCTTTCCCTGCTGGCGTACTGCGCATTTGCTTTCCCTGCCTGTGCATCAGGCTGCGGCGAATCAGGATATCAATAATACCAGCCCTTGTTGCTTCTGTACCTAATCCGTCGGTTTCTCTCAAAATAGCTTTCAGAGATGAATCACTCACAAAGCGGGCTATCCCTGTCATTGCTTTTAGCAGTGTTGCTTCCGTAAAATACGCTGGTGGCTCAGTTTTCTTATACTGAATCAATCCCTCACGACACAGTAGCTCTGTCCCTGTTTTCAATGGCGGAACAAGGCTATCCTGTTCTTCACTATCTTGACTATACCCAGTTACCACCTTCCAACCAGGAACAAGCAAAACTTTTCCGATAGCAATAAAAGTCCCTCCTTCAATAGTAAACTCAAGACGACTTTCAGAATATTCAGCAGCCGGATAAAACTGGAGTACATATTGCCTTGCGATCAAATGATATACATTTTTTTCCTGAGCACTAAGCACGCCAGAAGATATTACTTTACTGGTTGGTATGATGGCATGGTGGGCTTCTACTTTACTGTCATTCCATGCTTTGGAACGAAGATGTCGATTCGCCTCTGACACAGAGCCCTGTAGATCTGAGTCCTGTTTAGCAATTGCCTGAAGAACTTGATCAGATTCCTGATAATGACCTGCGGGTAAATAGCGGCAATCCGAACGTGGATAAGTAATCAGCTTATGTTTTTCATAGAGAGACTGACAAATATCCAGCGTCTGTTGTGCATTCAGGTTATAACGCCTTGATGCATCAATCTGTAATGCTGAGAGTGAATAGGGTAACGGTGGATTTTGCCTGGTTTTCTTGTGCTCACTTTTACTGACAACAGCAGGTTTGCCTTTTATTCTCTGAGCAACATTTTCAACTAACTTTAGATTTAAGACGCGCCCATCGGAATCCATCCAGGGTTCACAAGCCTCACTAGGTTTCCACTTTGCTTTAATATCACCATTGATATTTTCGTCCGAATAAGGAATCAGCGCATGCAGTGTATAGAAATCTTTGGGAATAAAATTCTCTATTTCTTCATCTCGGCGAACCACGAGCCCCAGCACAGGTGTCTGAACCCGACCTACTGATAATACGCCCCGATACCCTACTTTTTGACCAAGTAATGTATAAGCACGAGACATATTCATCCCATATAACCAGTCGGCTCTGGAGCGAGCCAACGCGGAAACAGACAAAGGAATGAAGGCAGAATTTAACTGCATACTATTCAACGATTTTTTCACTGCTGATGCATTCAAATCATTGATAAGAAGACGCTTTACCTCTGATTTTTTCGCTTTTGATACCCGACAATAATCAATGACTTCATCAACAAGTAACTGGCCTTCCCGATCAGGATCGCCAGCATGAATAATATTCAAAGGTTCTTTGAGCAACTTTTTTACTTTCGATAGCTGCTTAGACGCGCTCTTACGGGGTTTCAGTTTCCATTGATCCGGTAAAATCGGTAATGCGTCTAAAGACCACTTTTTATATATCGCATCATATTCATCCGGCTCAGCCTGCTCTAAAAGGTGACCAATACACCATGTAACAACGTCACCATTGCCACAACGGATTGCTCCATCTTCTCTTTTATGGGGTTTAGGCAGTACATCAGCGATAGCCCGCCCTAAACTGGGTTTTTCTGCAATATATAAATTAGACATAACAAAAAGCCACGATTCATCGTGGCTTAAACATAACAAATTACACTGTGATTTTATACAGTTTATTCGCTATCCTGATTTAAGTTTGCTCGTTGGGCTGCTTCTTTAATCAATGGCTGTAATTCGCCTTTCTGAAACATTTCGAGAATGATATCGCATCCGCCAATCAATTCACCCTCAACCCATAATTGTGGGAAAGTAGGCCATTGCGCATAAACAGGTAATTCTGCACGAATATCGGCATTCTGTAGGATATCTACATAAGCAAACTTCTCACCACAAGCCATCAGCGCCTGAGAAGCTTGAGAAGAGAAACCGCAGCTCGGTAATTTTGGGGAACCTTTCATATAAAGAAGGATTGGATTTTCCTCAATCTGCTTCTTGATTTTATCTATTGTTTCCATCGTGTCGTGTCCTCTTGAAGATCTCTTGATTATGGCAAGCTATTCTAAATGATTAACAAAGAATAAAAAGCCTATTATAAATGTGGACTTTAGCTGGGATCTGCCCCTAAACTCTCAGTAATCATTAAGTTCGCAATTACTATTAATATCTTTATTAGTCATAAAGTTATAACTAAAATTCCTTTTCTTAAAAGAAAATTGTAATTATGAAAATTGTTCAATATTTTTTCGAAAAAAACCTTTAAATAAAGTAAAAACTTGCTAAACTATATCACAAGTCAGTCAAATTGACGAATAAAGACAATTATTACATTTGGAAGCAATGAAAGAAGACACTCTTTCGATACAAAGGAGAATCCAGCAATGGCATTTGAACTACCAGCTCTTCCTTACGCAAAAGATGCATTAGAACCACATATCTCAGCAGAAACTCTAGATTTCCACTATGGCAAACACCACAACACATACGTGGTTAAGCTAAACGGCCTAATTCCTGGAACAGAGTTTGAAAGCAAATCTCTGGAAGACATCATCAAAACATCTACTGGCGGCATTTTTAATAACGCGGCTCAGGTATGGAACCACACTTTCTACTGGCATTGCCTGTCACCAAAAGGTGGCAATGAACCAACAGGCCCTGTTGCTGATGCGATTAACGCAGCTTTCGGTTCTTTTGAAGAATTCAAAGCTAAATTTACAGACTCAGCAGTAAACAACTTTGGCTCTGGTTGGACATGGCTAGTTAAAAAAGCTGACGGTTCTGTAGCAATCACCAATACATCAAATGCTGCGACTCCACTAACTGAAGATGGTATCACTCCACTTCTGACCGTTGATGTTTGGGAACATGCATATTACATCGATTACCGTAACGTTCGTCCTGATTACCTTGCTGCATTCTGGGCTTTGGTTAACTGGGAATTCGTTGCTGAAAACTTTGCAAAATAAGAATTCATCTTATTTCTGCTAATCTGTGATTTAAAGCTCGCAAATGCGAGCTTTTTTATATTTAAATTAAAGCTTTCTGCGTCCCTGTCGCTAATATCACTAACAAGCGGAGTGACAGATGACTGAAGTAGATTTAATTAGTGCTAACCTGATAACAGAGATCCAGTGTGGGACCAGTGTAAACAGGGCCATCTCTGAACATCGCCGTGCTGATTTTGCTCTGCTTCTGGCAATGCTTTCCAATGACGCTTGTGAAACGACCCCAATAGATACTATTTCATCAGATAAAATGGACAGTGAAAGTGTCCGAAAATTGTTTTCTGTCCCTCAAGCCCAGCAACTAACTTCAAATTCAGAGTCTTACCAAACTTCAGCTCATATTGCGGATATGTTCCATTCTGCAGGCTTGACCAGTGCTAAATTCAATCACTACCTCACACCAGAAGCCCTGTGTTATCGCCCTGAAAATACTCAGGGATTGTCAGAAGAGGTGTACCATAATCTGTCCGGACATACTGTTAGACGGTTGAAAAATAAAAATTTAAATAGCCCTCCCCTTGATCAGGAACTTTATCACCAGCTGGTCGATGCTCACCGACGGGATCAATTATCAGCCTACGCATGATATATAAATGTTGTAAAAACATGTCGAGGTCGGAGCATTTTATGTGAATCTCTACAAGATTTAGCACACCATTTTCCCTATTGCTTCAATAATGCGAATCCATTCACATCCGCATAACATTTCCTAAGCCATGCTTTTATTAATTATCTGCAACTGTAATGTTGATTGAACGGGATAACTCTATGCATATTAATAAATCTACGATTATCATCACATCTGCCGGATCATTGCTTGGTGGCGCTTTAGCTGAGCGTTTCTGTAAGCTTGGTGCCAGACTTATTTTAATTGATTGCTGTGAGTCAATGTTGAATGATACATACAGAAGGTGCTTGAATTTTTCACCAGAAGTCGATTACGTACATATTGATGATTATAGTAGTAAATCAATTGAGGAAATTTTCTCGTGGATCAATAGGCATTATTCATTTTCTCCTGATGTTTTAATCAACCTTTGGCCAAGACCGGAAATGCCATCAATCACCGATGAGCACCCAATTGAAATCTTTACTACTAATATTTCGTCACTAGCGACGACCTTATTTTCGTTTGCTCAACTCTTTGCTCAAAGAGTCCGATTCGATAAAAAAGGGGGAGTTGTGGTTAATATCATTGCGAATTCAGAGGGGGAAAATGGAAGTAACGGCTTAGATCATATGACGTCCATGGTTTCTGGCTTTACGCAAAGCTGGGCTAAAGAACTGACACCTTTCAATATCAGGGTTGGAGGTATTTTCCCAAATTCACCTGACGAAGAGCCCATGAATGAGCTCCTCGATGATGTAATAAGAAACACTGAATATATTGTAGAAAATGAATATTTTAGCGGCAGAGTAATGATCGCATAAAATTTAAGATGCCAATATTAGTCACCGAGCTGATCTAAATAGTCATCCAGCATATCTTCCTGTTCTTCATCAAATTCATCCGTTTGGATTTCAGCTTTATAGTCCTGACGTTGATAATAGATACCGCGGACTAATGAATATGGATCAGGAGAGTTATCCAACATAGCTTCCTGATTGACTAATGACGCCCGGGTTTCCATTCCTTCAAAGACAAATTTACCGACCGATGCCCAGATATTAAGATAGGAAAGCGGAGCATAAGTTGTATCGACCCAATCAGTCGCTTCGCGAGGAGAATAGGGGCCAGCGCCTGGCAGCATTACGTACGGTCCATTACCAACTCCATAATGTCCTAAGGCATCACCAAAACCCTTCTGTTCTGCTTTTTTTATACCAGCTGCCGAAGCAATATCAATTAAACCAAATAAGCCGAAAGTACTGTTAATCCAGAAACGATTAAAATGATTTAATGCTGCTTTACCATTTCCCATAATAAGGTTGTTTACAAAACTTGCTGGTTCATCAAGGTTAGAAAATACATTTGAAATGGCTAACCGTACGGGATGAGGAACATAGTCTACGTAGGCAAGAGATACTGGTTTGATAATATAAGGATCAAGCACGTCGTAGTTAAGAGACCATGTTTTTCTGTTTAATCCTTCAATCGGATCATTAACTTCTGAAACATATTTTATCTGGTCTTCCGATGATGGCATATTTTCAACATTCGTAATTGTCTTTTGTTCTTCCTTTCCAGAATCCTGAGCACTACTACACCCAAACATGAAGACAACAAAAAATACAACGGTTATATACTTGATTCGATTTAATTTTAGCACTGACATCTATTCCGTTAACTCATTAATTATTTTCTTAGCAACTTGCCTGTTTCTTGCTTATTAATTTCTAAAGGCTATCTTCTGATCTTTAACGATATTTGTCTACTAATGAAAAAGAAGATTTTAGTTTAGTATATCAAAGGATAATGCCTGGTAAAAAAAGAGGAAGCTGTACTTCCTCTGATTATAATTAATGAGACTATCTCTGTGTTCGGCGTCTTGGTCTTGTCTGAGCAACCATAGGATCCTGCTCTAACGGTGGTATTGATTCGTGGCCGGCCAATTTCTTTTGCAGAGAGAGCATAAGTTCTGCTTCTGCTTTTGGTAGTTCACACTCTTCAATAAGTTCGTTAATATCAGCACCAAGCTTAACCATTTTAGTTGCCCGACTGTACAAACGTCCGTCGCGATCTTCCTGTTCCAGTTCTGAGATGCGTTCCGAAAATAGTTTCATGACATCCTGCTGCTCTGAGAAACTTTGTCCCAGACCAACCGCGATTGAACGTAACTCAAGAATTTGCTTGTTTGCTTTTTGCAAATCTTTGGCTAGTGTGCGGTTTTCCTGATGTAATTTATCAAGTTTTACTTTTGCATAATTCCTGAAACGTAATGTCAATAACAAAAGAAACAGAAGGCAGAATACCATGACTCCCCCACCAATCAGTAAGGGAGTATTATTTAACAAACTTTCAAGCATTATAGATGAGCCATTTCATCCCATTCTTCATCTGTAAGTAGTTTATTAAGATCAACAAGAATCAATAACTTGCCTTCACGATTACTTACACCCTGAATAAACTTAGAACTTTCCTCAGTTCCTACACTTGGAGTAGTATCAATTTCAGAAGAGCGTAAATAAACCACTTCTGCCACACTATCCACCAATATGCCGATAACTTGCTTTTCTGATTCTATGACAATAATACGAGTGTTATCAGTCACTTCACCTTCCATCAAGCCAAAACGTGAACGGGTGTCGATAACTGTAACTACATTTCCGCGCAAGTTAATAATACCAAGAACATAATCAGGCGCACCTGGGACTGGAGCAATCTCGGTATAGCGCAAAACTTCACGTACCTGCATTACATTAATGCCATACGTTTCTTCTTCTAACTGGAACGTAACCCATTGAAGAACTTCGTCTTTGGATTGATCCTTTTTAACTTCAACTACTTCGTTGGATTGAGACATACCTTATCCTCTCTAAAGTCGTATTCGACATTAATGCACTATTTATTTATCGAGAGCTTTAACATCAAGTCCTGCATTAAGCATTGCTATTAATGCCTCAACATTGATTAAAGCACACATTTTTTCTTTTACCATACCAGCAAGCCATGGTCGTTTACCAACCTGCTCGCGCCAACGAACTTGTTCGGTTTCAAGTAATTCTGTGCCTTTCAGTTCACCACAGGCAAGTCCCCAAAGGCTTTCACCAAGCATAACAATATGCCGATAATCTTCTTTATATGAATCATCCGATAACTTATCAGCCATGACCCAACGTGCTGTATCAACAACATCAAGCTGATTATCTTTACTGGTTTGTAATCCTAAATACCACTTCGGCCTTCCGAGTAAATGGTTTAACTCAGCAATCAGATGTATCCCACCCAGCTCATCCAGAGGAACAGCAAATGTGACCCCATTTACATCAAAATACAGTACCTGAAAATCCGATGTTCTCCTGACACTTTCCCAATGGTCCCATTTATTCCCGGAACCACCGCCTTGTTGAACATGGGTACTAACGTCTGTCGCTACTTCATCGGCTGATTCAACAATTTCTTGAGTTTGTTCTTTTACTTCTACTTCAGGTTCTTGAACCTCTTGCGTTTCAATTTCACTTTCAACGTGTTCTTTTAAGAGCTGTTCATGATATTCCGAAACGACTTTATCCGGATTAACGGATTCCAGTTGTCCCAGTAAACGTTCAACATCTTTTAGATCGGGTTGAGGTAAAAATGCAATTGAATCCTGTAGTTCCGATTCTTTATTTATGATTGCTGGTTTTAATTGTGGTACAAATTGCTCTTTATGAAAAACATCCTTAGGTTCTTCCTCACCATTTTCTTGAACTGGTTCTAATTCCTTTTCCTGAACTACCTCGGATTCTTCAGCCTCATTCAGCAAATCAGCGAAATAATCCGTCAGAGCCTGCTCACCAGACAGTACATTACGACTCATCTATTGCCAGCCTCTCTAAATAAATCAGTAACTGTTTATAAGCAAAAACTCCCCGACTTCCACTCGCAAAATACGAAGCAGGCAAACGCTTTAAACTTGCATCTCTGAATTTTGTATCAATCGGAACCGCTGAATTCCAAACCTGATCCGAATAATCTTTTTTAAGCTGATTCAACGTCATAAGAGATGCCTTGGTACGCTTATCATACATTGTTGGTACTATGGTCACCTTGAATTCACGAGTTCGCGAACGCTGCATAATCGCTAATGTCCGAATCATGCGTTCGAGGCCTTTCATTGCCAGAAATTCAGTTTGAACAGGAATTAGAATACGATCGCTGGCGGCTAATGCATTTACCATCATCACCCCAAGAATGGGAGGACAATCTATTAATACATAATCATAAACATCTTTTAGCTCTAAAAGCGCTTTTTTTAAAATCAGCCCCATCCCACTACGGTTACCCATTACACGATCAAGTGTCGCTAGTGACATATGAGCAGGGATAAGATCGAGACCTTCTATTTCTGAATTAACGATTAACGACTGAACTGAATCCTGAGTTATTTTTTCTAACTGGAATAAATCAAACAGATTTTTCTCCATACCGTCAGAATCATACCCAAGATACGTCGTTAACGAGGCATGAGGATCGGTATCAACAAGCAACACTCGTTTTCCCTGCTGACATAACAGTCCAGCAAGTGTAATCGTTGTTGTGGTCTTACCTACACCGCCCTTTTGGTTAGCGATACTCCAGACGATCATTATTTGCCCTTATGCCATACCAAGTTCAGTCAACATACGTTCAGCAATACGTTCGAGAGGTAGACTCTCTGTTGATATACCAGCTTTAGCAACCGCCTGAGGCATACCGTAAACGACACAACTTTCTTCGTCCTGTGCCCAAATAGTGGCTCCAGCACTCTTGAGCATTCTTGCCCCTTCGCGCCCATCAGCTCCCATTCCGGTTAAAATTATCGAAAGAACTTTGTCTCCGTACACTTTTGCTGCCGAACCGAATGTCACATCAACACACGGTTTGTAATTCATTTTTTCTCCGCCATCAAGAATACGGATCTTGGCAGCGCCGGGACGTCCTTCTAACATCATCTGCAAGCCACCGGGAGCTAAGTAAGCAACTCCAGGACGTAATGAATCACCATTTTCAGCTTCTTTCACCGATATTTTACATAATGAATTCAGTCTGGCAGCAAATGCTGCTGTAAATGTTGCGGGCATATGCTGTATCAACAAAATCGGATGAGGATAGTTTGCCGGTAATTTAGTCAATACTTTTTGTAAAGCAACTGGCCCTCCGGTTGACGTTCCAATTGCTGTTAGCTGATATTTTTTACCGGTAGCCCTAAATTTTGCCGTACTGGTCGCTGACGTTCCTGCAACATTGGTATTTATAGGATTACGTAAAGGTTGACGAGTAACCGGACGAGATGCCGGTGGGGTACCAGAAAGTGTAGAAGCTGATGAAGGAGCCGAACGACCTAAGCCTGTGGAGCCAGTGGTCGATACATTCCGACGCATAAAGGCTTTACGTCTTGATATTTCAATAACTCGTTGTTGCAGTAAAGATACTGCTTCATCGCGGTTACGGGCAATATCTTCAAATTTTTTAGGAAGAAAATCCATTGCCCCGGCATCAAGAGCATCTAACGTTGCTTTCGCGCCATCATGAGTGATTGAAGAAAACATTAAAATAGGCGTTGGATTATCAGCCATGATCTGACGAACAGCAGAAATACCGTCAAGAACAGGCATTTCAACATCCATAGTTATTACATCAGGCTTAAGGCGCTTAGCTTTTTCAACCGCTTCTTTTCCGTTTGTCGCAACATCAATGACTTCCAGTCGCGACTCAGAATTAATAATTTCACTTACCCGGCGTCTGAAAAAACTGGAGTCATCAACCACTAGAACTCTAATCGCCATAGTATTCCTTCTTTAAAATAATCACTCTATATCTATATACGAGATGCTGCCGCATAGTTTTTCAACAAGTCAGGAACATCAAGTATCAATGCAATATGACCATCACTGGTAATTGTCGCGCCAGCCATACCAGGGGTTCCCTGTAGCATTTCATCTAAAGGCTTAATAACAACTTCTTCCTGACCAATCAGTGTATCAACAACAAAACCAACCCTTTGACTACCGATCTGAACAATAACAACATGTCCATGACCTTTTCTGGCTTCAACAATGCCTTTTTGAGGAGCAAGCCAATTTTGTAAATAGAACAAAGGTATCGATTTTTCTCTTACAATAATGGTTAACTGACCGTCAACGATATTCGTATGGCTTAAATCCAAATGAAAAATCTCATTCACACTTGCTAGCGGTAAAGCAAACGGATGGCCACCGACACCAACCATCAGGGTTGGTAAAATGGCTAATGTAAGAGGAACTTTGATCGAAATTTTCGTTCCTTTACCAATCTCAGAATCGATATCAATGGAACCATTCAGTGTATTGATGGCCGTTTTAACCACATCCATCCCCACACCACGTCCGGAAATATCCGAAATTTGTTCTTTACTTGAGAACCCAGGCATAAAGATAAGATTAAAGCACTCTTTATTCGTTAAACGAGAGGCGGCATCTTCGTCCATTAGTCCTTTTTTAACGGCAATACCACGCAATTTATCAGGATTCATACCGGCACCATCATCGATGATACACAGTTCAATATGATCCCCTTCCTGTGAAGCAGAAAGAATCACTTTACCTGTTCTTGGCTTACCCGCTTTTACACGTTCTTCCGGCATCTCAACACCGTGGTCTACAGAGTTTCGAACCAGGTGAATCAATGGATCGGCCAATGCTTCAACAAGGTTTTTATCTAAATCTGTATCTTCACCACGCATTTCTAACACGATATCTTTTTTCAGATTTCGCGCTAAATCACGAACAACCCTTGGGAACCGGCCAAACACTTTTTTGATTGGTTGCATTCGGGTTTTCATCACTGCGCCCTGAAGGTCAGCAGTGACTACGTCTAAGTTTGATACAGCTTTTGACATTTCCTCGTCATTACTATTCATTCCAAGACTAATTAAACGGTTACGAACCAAGACTAATTCGCCCACCATATTCATGATGATATCTAACGTTGAGGTATCGACACGGACAGTTGCTTCAGCCTGAGTCGCTTTCTTAGCTACTTCTTTTTTATCTGGTGTTGCAGCTGCTGGTTTATCCGATGAGACTGGTGGTTTTGTTGGCGTACCAGTACCTCCGGTTGCAGCAACTGGTGCTTTTGCTGCTGGTTTAACTGCGGGCTCTGAAGAAGGTGGAACCACTGGTTTCGTCGCCATATCCAGTTCTTCTACTGATGGCCCTTTACCTGTCCCGTGTAATTCATCCAGTAGTTTTTCAAATTCAGCATCTGTCATTAAATCGCTGTCAGCAGCAGGCTGACTAACAGATGATTTAGGCTGAGATGGTGCAGCTGGAGGCGGTGTCGGAGAAGAAGAGGCTGCAGACGGCCCTTTACCGGAACCATGAAGTTCATCTAATAACTTTTCAAATTCATCATCGGTAATATCACCACTATCCGCTGTAGTTTTTGCTTCAGAAGCGGGTTTACTCTCAGTAACCGAGGCTGCCCCACCGGTTCCTGGTGCATGTCCTTTACCATGTAATTCATCGAGAAGCTTATCAAATTCATCCTGTGTAATTTCATCAACAGGACCTACATTAGTTTTTACTTCAGGAGCAGGAGCAGCAACTTTTTCGGGCTCTTCTACGACATCATCAACAGTCACTTCAGGATGTGGTGAACCGGCATCAGACTCTTCTACTTCATCTGCTGTAGCGGGTTTAGACAGGCGATGCAGCTCTTCCAATAATGCAGGATCAGCGGCTACCAATGATTCTCTTTCCTGTACGGCGCTAAATTGTGCATTGATCGTGTCAAGAGCACGCAGCATGGTATCCATCAAACTTGCAGTTACAGAACGTTGACCATTTCGCAAAATGTCGAACACATTCTCAGCACCATGGCAGGTTTCTACTAATTCATGTAATGAAAGGAAACCCGCGCCACCTTTAACGGTATGGAAACCACGGAATATTGCATTAAGAAGATCTTTGTCTTCCGGGTTATTTTCCAGATCAACAAGTTGCTCTGAAAGTAACTCTAATATTTCTCCAGCCTCTACTAAGAAGTCCTGTAGAATATCTTCATCTAAATCATAGCTCATAAGGTACCCCTAAAAACCAAGACTGGATAACAGGTCGTCAACTTCGTCTTGAGAAGAGACTGCATCATTTCGCTCGTGAGGATTAATAATAGGACCTTCCGGCTCACTCGACGATTCCAAATCTCTTTTTGATTTTGTAATTGAACTTTCTTCTAATTGATGTGCACCAAAAATAGTTAATATTTCGACTAACCTTTGTTCTACTTCTGTGACAAGAGTGATGACACGACGAATTATTTGCCCGGTCAAATCCTGAAAATCCTGAGCCATCAGTATTTCAGTTAACTGCCCTCTCAATTCAGAGCTGTCCCCTTCAATCTGACTGAGCAACCCATCAACATCGTGACATAGGGCTTTAAATTCACTTAATTCTATCCGACCATGCATTAATTCATTCCATTTTGGACGGACTTTAAGTAATGACTCGTGCATACTGTCTGCAATAGGCATACATCTGTCGACTGAATCCATTGTCTTATTGGCAGCAACTTCCGTTTTAGAAATAACATACTCAAGTCGATCTCGGGCATCCGGTATTTCATCAGTTGCAATTTGCTGAACCCTTTCACTTGACTGAAACTCCAGCAAAGAGTTATGTAACTCCCTGGTTAAATTACCAATTTGTTCAAACATAGGATGTTGAACTGAGCTTTTACAAATATCAACTAACAGTTCATTAGCCGCTTCTTGCTGCTCACTTTTAAGAAGGTCGACGAGTTTTTCGGCTTGTTCTAATGTAATCATGCTGAAGTAGCCTTCTACACATTTTGAATCGGATAAATAAAACAAATACTAAGACGGAGACTAATGAGCCGAATTAAAGACGCTCAAAAATCTTATCCAGTTTTTCTTTAAGAGTAGCAGCGGTAAATGGTTTCACTATGTAACCATTTACACCAGCCTGAGCCGCTTCAATAATCTGTTCGCGCTTAGCTTCGGCAGTAATCATCAAAACTGGAAGATGTTTTAATTCTGCATCAGCCCGAATATTTCTAAGCAGGTCGATACCTTGCATACCAGGCATATTCCAGTCAGTAACAACGAAATCAAAATCACCTTTCTTAAGCATCGGTAAGGCCGTTAAACCATCATCCGCTTCCTGAGTGTTATTGAATCCCAGATCCCGAAGAAGGTTTTTTACGATTCGACGCATTGTTGAAAAATCATCAACAATTAAGATTTTCATATTTTTATTCAAAATTGCCTCCACTGAGTATGAGATCAGTGATAGTTAGTCATTCTGGGTCCAAGAACTCAATTTTGTTCTTAAACGTTGCATTGTCTGGCTAAGGATTTGGCTTACGCGTGATTCACTTACACCAATCACCTCGCCAATTTCTTTTAAGTTTAATTCTTCATCATAATAAAGCGAAAGTACTAAAGCTTCACGTTCTGGCAATGATTTTATTGATTCAACTAATGCTTTTCTAAACGATTCATCAGCCACACCTTTAAATGGTGTATTATCTTCTTCAGACATATCCGGAGAAGAGATGACATCTTCAGAAACACCAAGATCATCAATTCCTACTATTCTGGAACAGTTTATATCAGTTAAAATACTATGATACTGATCTAGCGACATTTCCAAATAATTTGCCACTTCTGAATCTGTCGGATCACGATTAAGCTGTCCTTCCAGTACAGATATAGCCTGACTGATTTCTCTGTTATACTTATGTACCGATCTCGGAACCCAATCTCCTCGGCGAATATCGTCTAACATAGCCCCACGGATACGGATACCCGCATAAGTTTCAAAACTCGCTCCTTTGCGCCCATCATAATTTTTCTGCGCTTCAAGCAAGCCAATCATCCCGGCCTGGATAAGATCCTCAACCTGGACGCTGGGGGGTAACCGAGCAACCATATGGTGAGCAATTCGTTTCACAAGTACAGAATATTTTTCTAAAAACGCTTGCTGACTCTTAACATTTCCATGTTGGTCGTAAGTTAACGCTTTATTCACTAAACGGCTCCTCTATGGTTTCAGAGCGATTTAATAAGCGTTCAACAAAAAACTCCAGATGTCCACTTGGGGTTTTTGGTATTGGCCAGGTTAATGCTTTACTAGCCAACGAACTAATCGCTAAAGACGCAGGTGAACGAGGAAAGGCATCCACGACAATTTTTTGTCTTTTCACCGACTGTCTAACATTATCGTCCATAGGAATGCATGCTACGAGTTCTATACTCACATTTAAGAATCGCTCTGTGACTAAGGTCAACTTAGCAAACAATTCTCGCCCTTCCCGATAACTTCGAACCATATTTGCCACAATTTTAAATCGTTGCACCTGATGTTCCAGGCTTAACAATTTCATCAAAGCATACGCATCTGTAATTGACGTTGGCTCATCACAAACAACAACGACAACATCTTGTGCTGCACGTGAAAAACTGACCACCATATCCGAAATACCGGCAGCTGTATCAATCAACAGTACGTCAATATCTTCTTCCAGAGTACCAAATGCTCTAATCAATCCAACATGCTGTGCGTGACTCAATTCAGTCATAGACTGAGTCCCGGAGGTCGCCGGTATTATTTTAACACCATGAGGACCTTCAACAATCGCATCCTTAAGTTCACACTCTCCAGCAAGAACATGACCTAAATTTCGTTTAGGCCTTATACCCAGCATTACATCAACATTCGCTAATCCCAGGTCGGCGTCCAAGACCATGACTTTTTTGCCCTGCATTGCCATACACATGGCCATTCCCAAAGTCACGTTGGTTTTACCAACCCCACCTTTCCCGCCAGTAACTGAAATTACCTTGGTCAGTGTAGGTTTCTTTAATCGACGTAAACCACTTGCCTGGTCATCATATATCATCTTGTTCGCCATAATCATCGCCGCCTAGAGTCTGTCTGAGTCACTGGACCAATAGTGAGGCTCGTTGTCCGCTGACTTTTCAAGCAACTCATTCGCTTTTGCTACCATATACTTAGGCTGGGCTAATACGATATCTTCCGGAACGCGCTGTCCGTTTGCAATATAAGCAACCGGAAGAGCATTCTGAATTACCACACTAACAAATTCGCCTAAGCTTAAAGATTCATCTAACTTCGTCATAATACAACCAGAAAGAGGAATTCTGCGGAAATGATCTATCGTTTCCTGAAGCACTTTTCTTTGTGCCGTTGCAGGTAAAACCAGATAACTATGAATCACTTCACCACTTTCTGACATTAGGGTGTCTAGCTGTTCTGACAATCTAACATCTCTCTGTCCCATGCCTGCTGTATCAACAAGAATCAAGCGACGATTACGTAGCTGATATATTACATCGGCTAACTCACTAGAATCTTTAGCAACTTTTACAGGACACCCCATAATTCTTCCATAAATGGCCAATTGCTCATGCGCACCGATACGAAAAGTGTCGGTAGTCACAAGGGCAACATTATCGGAACCGAACTCCATAGCAGCTCTCGCTGCTAACTTTGCAACCGTCGTTGTCTTGCCAACACCGGTCGGACCTAATAGCGCAACAACACCACCTCGTTTGAGTAAATCATGTTTTGCAATAGGAATCTGATCGGCAACTAATCTTAACAATGCTTTCCAGGCTTTCGGAGGCGGTGTTTCTTCCGGAATATAACAGGCAAGCTGATCAGCAAGATCAAGAGACAAACCCATTCTTGCCAAACGCTTTATCAACATAGCTCTTAGTGGCTCACGGCGCTCTACTTCCTGCCACATCAATCCAGAGACCTGATGTTCCAGCAAACGACGAATAGAAGTAACATCTTCGCGTAAAGCCTCAATTTCATCTGCTGAAATATCATCATTATCAAATGAATTATTAAGTGCCGCTCTGCGGTTCGTATTCACAGACTTACTCTTTGGTGCATCTTTCCAGCGGTCAGAGGTTAATCGTTGTTTCGTATCCGAGTGACTATTGGATTGCGAATTAACATTAGATTGACGCTTAAGCAGTGCTGATAATGAATCTACATTTTCATCTTCATCATTATTGCCTTCACTGGCTGAATTGTACTGTTTCAGTAAATTCGCAAAGCGTTTTGACATTGATGCAGGCTGCTCAGCAGGTGCTGCATTTTTTGTTGCACTAAGCTGGACACGATCATCCGCCAGCTCTCTGCTACTGTCTCTACCACTATATGATTGATTGGTTCTTGGTGCATACCCGCTTGTAGCCGGTTGCTGCGGGTGACGAGGATGAGAGTCATACCGTGAAATCTGTCGTACCGGAGCTGCATCACTGTTGTCTACAGCTGCAACAATTTCGACGCCACCTGCGACCTTTTTATTCGACATAATAACAGCATCAACCCCAAGTTCCTCTTTAACCTGAAGTAATGCAGTTTTCATGTCTTTGGCAAAAAATCGTTTAATTTTCAAAGCAGCTATCCACCATCGATATTACTGTGTACCCAGATTCTAATTCCCGACTGCTTGTACAATTCTAATCTGTTTTTCATCAGGCACTTCCTGATAAGAAAGGACCCGTAAATTCGGTATAGTATTTTTAACAAATTTAGCCAATGTTGAACGAAGCACGCCAGAAGTAAGAAGAACCGCAGGCTCACCTTTTAACTCTTGTTCCTGCGTTGCCTGGCTTAATGCATATTGCAAACGTTCAGCAAGCCCTGGCTCAATACCAGCGGATTCACCGCCAGATGCCTGCATTGTCTGATGCAATATTTGTTCCAATTCGGGAACTAATGTGATAACAGGTAATTCTGGTTCTATGCCATTGATTTCCTGAACAATTAAACGTTTTAATGCTATCCTTACAGCCGCAGTTAATACGTCGGGTTCTTGACTCTTACTCGCATATTCCGAAAGCGTCTGAACTATGGTGCGGATATCACGGATTGGAATAGCCTCATTAAGTAGATTCTGCAGTACTTTCACTACCACGCCTAACTGAAGCTGATCAGGAACAAAATTTTCTACCAGTTTAGGTGCCGTACGACCCAGGAGATCAAGTAAATTCTGAACTTCTTCATGTCCAATAAGTTGTGCTGCATTATTGGTAAGTAACTGACTTAAATGGGTTGCAAGTACAGTAGAGGCATCCACAACCGTGTAACCTAATGCCTGAGCATGTTCACGCTGATCTTCTTTTATCCAGACGGCCTCTAAACCGAATGCAGGATCGAATGTCGTTTCGCCGTCAATACTTCCATATACCTGACCAGGGTTAATGGCCAGTTCTTTATCGGAACGAATTTCAGCTTCCCCTACAGCCACTCCCATCAATGTAATTCTGTAACTGTTTGGGGTTAGCTCCAGATTATCCCGAATATGAACAGGCGGAATTAAAAAACCAAAGTCCTGCGATAATTTTTTCCTGACACCTTTCACCCGCTCAAGTAATTCACCGCCCTGATCTTTGTCCACCAGAGGAATGAGGCGATAACCCACTTCCAGTCCAATCATATCGACAGGCTGAACATCATCCCATGAGAGTTCTTTTTGGGCTGGCGCTTCTACTTCAGAAGCTTCAGATGTAACAGGATTTTCTGCCGCTTTTTTCTGTTTGCGATAAATCAGATAAGCGCCACCACCCGCCAATATAGCTAATAGTAGAAAAGCAAAATGTGGCATTCCGGGTACGACGCCCATAATCCCCAGAATCGCAGCAGTAATAACCAACGCTTTAGGGTTATCGAACATCTGAAAGATAACCTGCTGCCCCATGTCCTCATCAGTATTTTGACGAGTAACCATAATCGCAGCAGCAATAGATAATAGTAGTGACGGAATCTGAGCGACTAACCCGTCACCTATCGTCAATAAGGTATAAATTTCAATTGCATCACCAAAGACTAAATCATATTGGATCATCCCGATGGACAAACCGCCAATAATGTTAATAAACAGGATCAGAATACCGGCAATAGCATCCCCTTTAACAAATTTTGACGCACCATCCATTGAACCGTAAAAGTCTGCTTCTTTGGTTACCTCAAAACGCCGGGTTCGAGCTTGTTCCTGATCGATAAGCCCCGCATTCAAGTCCGCATCAATCGCCATTTGCTTACCAGGCAATGCATCCAGAGTAAAACGAGCACTTACTTCAGAAATACGACCAGCACCTTTGGTAACCACCATAAAGTTAATGATCATCAAGATAAGGAATACGACCAAACCAACCGCGTAGTTACCACCAATAACCACATTACCGAAGGCTTCAATCACATTACCGGCTGCATCACCGCCTTCATGCCCATAGAGTAATACCACACGCGTAGAAGCAACGTTCAGAGCCAGTCTCAGCAATGTTGAAATAAGCAATACCGTTGGAAATGCAGCAAAATCTAGCGGTCTTCTGGTATAAACAGTCACCAACAAAACGACCATTGCTAACGCAATATTAAAGGTAAAGAACAGATCGAGAAGAAAAGCAGGAATTGGTAAGACAACCATCGCAAGCGTCGCCAGAACCATAACTGGCGCCCCGATCGCGGGGATACCTTTCTGTGGGATCGATGGTAATTTATTCGCAAATGGCAAAGGAAACTTCATTAAACAGTCACTGCCCTATGTAAAACACAGATATGGCAGCGACTATGCAATAATTGCACCATAGAAATGTCAAAAATATGGCTTATTCCTATGAGGCTAATGAAATTGGTTAATGATAATCAGGCCATTCTATGCATGATATTGAGAAATAAGTTGTCCCTTGCCAGTCTTAGCATCAAATTCAATACATACCATACCAGATGTTGGAAACATAGGAGGCGCAACGTCAGTAACAAATTCGCTCACCATATAACCAACCAGAGGTAAATGGGACACCATAAATATAGACTCTAGCTGCTTCGTTTCAACCAGAGCCATAACGTAGTCATACACTTTATCGGCTTGGCCATAAGGTGTTATGTCTTCACAACTCTCCACATCAGCACAATTGACATGAGTTGAAATCTCTTCCCAGGTTTCCTGAGCCCTGATATAAGGACTGACCAAAACCTTATCCACGGTTAACTCTTGTGCAAATGCTTCTTTAACAACCGTTAAGGACTCTAACCGTCCACGCATGGTTAAGTGACGCTCTGCATCACTGCTCGCCATATGACTGGCTTCCCCATGACGCATAATAAAAATCTTCATATCCAGTGTTACCTATTTGCCAAAAATCATCCATGATGGATTTCAATGGTTTATAATTAATTTAACGAAGACTTTTTTCTTCTTCGTCTATCATATTTCAAGCCAAACTATTAAAATGACGTGTTTCTCATAAAAAATTTGTCTTGTTATTTGCTTCAATAGAAATCAAAGACATACTTAAAAGACAAAAAACATCAGGAGATCATCGCCGTGCGTATCAGCCCAAACGATTCAAAATCCTATCGCTACTTAACGCTAAGTAACAGTTTGCGTTTGCTATTGATCCACGACGAAAATTCCTCAAAATCTGCAGCGGCTCTTGCTGTTAACGTCGGGCACTTTGATGACCCTGCCGATCGGGAAGGTCTGGCCCACTATCTGGAACATATGTTATTCCTTGGGACTGAAAAATACCCTAAAATTGGTGAGTTTCAAAATTTTATTAATCAGTTCGGTGGCGCGCATAATGCTTGGACAGGCACTGAACATAGCAATTTCTTCTTTGATATCGCACCAAAAGTCTTTCACGAGGCTCTGGACAGATTTTCTCAATTTTTTACAGCACCTTTGTTTAATGAAGAAGCATTAGATAAAGAAAGACAAGCAATAGAATCTGAATACCGTCTTAAGCTCAAAGATGAAACCCGTCGGTTGTATCAGGTTCACAAAGAAACAGTAAATCCCGAACACCCGTTTGCCAAATTTTCTGTGGGTAACAGTTTTACCTTAGCGGATAGAAATAGTTATTCAATACGAGATGAGATTTTAGCGTTTCATCAAAAAAATTATTCTTCCGATATCATGACGCTTGCTGTCATTGGCCCCCAGGAACTGGATACTCTGGAAGAATGGTGTCAGGAACTGTTCTCGGCCATACCAAACCAGTCGCTAGCAGGGAAAACTGTTACTGAACCGTATGTGACCAAAGAACAGCAAGGCCTGCTTATTAATGTCAATCCGGTCAAAGACATCAAAAAACTCATCCTCAGTTTCCCACTGCCGGAAATGCAAAAGTATTACCGTTCAAAACCTCTTTCTTATTTTGCACATCTTCTCGGATACGAAGGGACAGGAAGTTTACTGCTTGAGCTGAAAGATAATAAAGAGTGGATCAACAGTTTGTCTGCAGGTGGTGGTGCCAGCGGAAGTAACTATCGTGAGTTCAATATCAGCATGCAATTGACTGACTCAGGTCTGATGCATATTGATGACATTATTCAGGCCGTATTTAACTATATCAGCCTTATTGATATAGAAGGATTCCAGCCCTGGCGATATGAAGAAAAACAAGCAGTGATGGAATCAGCGTTCCAGTTTCAGGAAACATCTCGTCCACTGGATACGGTAAGCCATTTAGCCATTAACATGCAGCGTTACGATCAAGTCGACACCATCTATGGTGATTATATGATGGATGGACTTGAAATTGACGTAATGACACAAGTGCTAAACCAGCTAATTCCTGAAAATCTGAGAGTAACTTTATTGGCAAAAGGTGGTGTCTACGATCAGGAAGCAAAATGGTATTTCACACCCTACTCAGTTAAACCTTTAACTCCGGAACAAATTGCTTTTTATCACAAGATCAATTCTGAGCTTAATATTCAGTTACCAGATATAAATCCATTTATATGTAATAACCTGATACCAAAGATCATTGAGGAACCACAACAGGAAATTCCTGAAATTTTAGATGAACAACCAGGATTCAGGCTATGGCATTTACAAGATACAGAGTACAGGGTGCCTAAAGGTGTTATTTATGTCGCAATAGACAGCCCTTATGCGGTAAAAAACACCAGAAATATTGTCATTACCCGCCTGTGTGTTGAAATGTTTCTTGATACTCTGGCGAAACAAACTTATCCGGCTGAAATAGCAGGAATTAATTACAATATGTACACTCATCAGGGTGGCGTTACTTTATCCATTTCTGGATTTAGCGAAAAACAGCCTGAACTGCTAAAAATGATTCTCGATAAATTCGCCGCCAGAGGATTTGGATCGAAAAGGTTTGAATCTATCAAAAATCAGCTACACAGAAGTTGGTCAAATGCATCTAAAGATCGGCCTATTTCTCAGTTATTCAATGCAATGACCGGGCTATTGCAACCCAATAACCCACCTTATGAAGATTTATTGAGCGAATTGGAAACTATCAATGTCGATGAGTTGGATACATTTGTCAAAGAAATGATAAATCATCTGCATATCGAAATGTTTGTTTACGGTGACTGGCATAAAGAGGATGCACGAAAAATCGGTACCACATTACGTACGGCTCTCAGCGGAAATGAGCAGGTCTACGAAGAATCACTACGCCCGTTAATTATGCTGGGAAATCATGGCACATTCCACCGGGAAGTTAGCTGCGATCAGGATGATTCTGCCGTCGTGGTTTACTACCAGAGTGAAACGACAAACGTTGAAGATATTGCATTATATTCGCTGGCAAACCATCTTATGTCTGCCACTTTCTTTAACGAAATCAGAACTAGGCAGCAGTTGGGCTACATGGTGGGAACAGGGAATTTACCGCTCAATAAACACCCTGGCATCGTGCTTTATGTTCAGTCACCTAATGCCGCTCCGGCACAATTGATGGACGCAATCGATGAATTCCTGAATGCATTTTATCTGGTTCTTATGGAACTAAACGAATATCAGTGGCAGAGCAGTAAACGTGGGTTATGGAACCAGATTGCGACGCCAGATCCAACGTTGCGAAGCAGAGCCCAACGTTTATGGGTTGCCATAGGTAATAAAGACCATGAATTTAATCAAAAAGAAAAAGTTCTGAAGTCTTTACGTTCCTTGTCCCGGGTCGATATGATCCGCTTTATAGTGAAAGAATTAAAACCACGGACCGGAAACAGATTAATCATGCATACTCAAGGGCTTGCACATAAAGAACAGCTGCCACTTGATTTGGGTAAAACTATTGGATCCATTAAAGAATTCCATCTGATGCCTAAAGATTAATCGGCTTTGGCTCGCAACCAAAGAAAGCTTGATCAAATGAAATAAAATTCGCCTATTTATCTATAAGAGCGAAGATAAAATTGGTATCATGTGCGCCAATTTTTGAACAAGATCGAGATATGCATCACGCTAATACAGAGAATCTGATGCATAACCAAACAATTCTATGAATTGAAGGACAAGCGAGTGAATATTCAAGCACTGATAAATGAAAAAGTCTCTCAGGCTCTAGAAAAAGCCGGGGCACCAGCAGGCAGTCCGGCAGCGGTACGCCAGTCAGCAAAACCTCAGTTCGGTGACTACCAGGCAAATGGTGTCATGGGTGTGGCTAAAAAACTCGGTACAAATCCTCGTGAGTTTGCACAAAAAGTATTAGATGAACTCGATTTAGATGGTATCGCGAGTAAAACAGAAATCGCGGGCCCTGGATTTATCAACATTTTCCTTGATGACAGTTTCCTGGCACAGGAAGCAGAAAGCGCATTAGCAGATGCACGTCTGGGTGTAGCCAAAGAAGCGCCTCAAACTATCGTTGCAGACTACTCAGCGCCTAACGTTGCCAAAGAAATGCACGTAGGTCACCTGCGCTCAACTATCATTGGTGATGCCGTTGTCCGCACATTAGAATTCCTTGGCCACAAAGTTATTCGTGCTAACCATATCGGCGACTGGGGTACTCAGTTCGGTATGCTTATTGCCAACCTAGAAAGAGTACAACAGGAATCTTCTGATTCAGTATCAATGGAACTTTCCGATCTGGAAGCTTTCTACCGCGAATCGAAAAAATTATATGATGAAGATGAAGCCTTTGCAGAAAAAGCACGTGGCTATGTGGTAAAACTTCAGGGTGGCGACGAGTTCTGTGCAGAAATGTGGCGAAAACTGGTCGACATCACTATGGAGCAGAACCAGCGTAACTATGATCGTTTAAACGTATCACTAACCCGTGAAAACGTAATGGGCGAAAGTATGTACAACGACATGCTTCCTGAAATTGTTGCAGACCTGAAAGCTCAGGGTTTGGCTCAGGAAGATGATGGCGCTCAGGTTGTGTTCTTAGATGAATATAAGAACAAAGATGGCGAACCAATGGGTGTTATCGTGCAAAAACGTGATGGTGGATTCTTGTACACCACAACAGACATTGCATGTGCTAAATATCGTTATGAAACTCTTGGTGCAAACCGTGTGCTTTACTTTATCGACTCTCGTCAGCATCAGCATTTAATGCAGGCATGGACTATTGTTCGCAAAGCAGGTTACGTTCCTGAAGAAGTATCTCTGGAACACCACGCATTTGGTATGATGCTTGGTAAAGATGGTAAACCATTTAAGACTCGTGCCGGTGGTACAGTTCGTCTTGCTGCACTTTTGGATGAAGCTGAAGAACGTGCGTCACGCCTAATCGAAGAGAAAAACCCAGAGCTGAGCGCAGAAGAAAAAGCAAACATTGCAACCACAGTCGCTATGGCAGCAGTAAAATATTCCGACCTGTCTAAACACAGAACTACTGACTATGTGTTTGACTGGGACAATATGCTTGCTTTCGAAGGTAATACGGCACCATACATGCAATATGCTTATACACGTGTCGCATCTATCTTTGCTAAAGCTGGCGTATCAATGGATGAACTAACTGGCACTATCAGTTTAAATGATGAAAAAGAAAAAGCACTTGTCGCTAAACTTCTTCAGTTTGAAGAATCTGTTCAGTCTGTTGCTAAAGAAGGTCAACCTCACCTGATGTGTAGTTACCTTTTTGAACTTGCAGGACAGTTCTCCAGCTTCTACGAAGCATGCCCGATTCTGATTGCAGAAACGGAAGAGCTGAAACAAAGTCGTTTGAAACTTGCAGCCTTAACAGCGAAAACCATCAAACAAGGCCTTGCTCTTCTGGGTATCAATACATTAGAAAAAATGTAATAAAGCAAATAGAAAAAAGGTTGGCAATGCCAGCCTTTTTTATTGCCAGTTTTATAGCAAGAGGTAAAACATTATGCCATTTCAATTACATCCAAGACTTGCAGCAGATACAACTATCATCGGTGAATTTCCTCTGTCACTGGTTCTTCTACATAAAGACAATGCTGTACCCTGGATTATTCTGGTCCCGAAAAAAGCAAACCTGCTTGAATTTCACCATTTATCAATGGAAGAGCAACAACAGTTTCTGATTGAATCACAATGTATTTCTGAGCTATTAGAACAGGTATTCCATGCAGATAAAATTAACTTAGGCGCATTAGGGAACTTAGTCCCACAGCTCCATTATCATCACATAGCACGATACAAAGAGGATATTGCCTGGCCTGGCCCTGTCTGGGGAAATACGCTCGGAGAACAGCGCAGTGATGAAGAACAAAGTAAGTTAGCTGAGAGAATAACTGAAAATCTGCAAAAATCAGAAATATTTAAAGCTCATTAATTCTATTTTTCAGATATAAAAATGCCGCTGGTCAGCGGCATTTCTAAAGAACTACTTTCATCAAAGAACTGTCTCGTTAAAGAACAACATTCATAGGTATGCTGTCTCTTTTATTCAAGCTATACCTGACTTTTGAAACATGGTTTTTCAAATCAGTATCGGCATAACGACAAACAACACCTTTCTTCAACCAGACTTCAAGCATTGCATCAACGCCATCTTCACTTAAAGCAAACTGTTTCGCTAATTCATGGCGGGTCACCATACCTTTTTCAGCGATATAGTTTCTTAATTCATGTAAAATCATAAGGTTCCCATTTCAGCGGTCTGAGCCCTTTGCCCCCTCATCGATAACCATTTGTAAATGCCATAACACACCGCAATAATACCTGCGATCATGGAAACACTAACAAGTGGCTGATCAGCAACTTTCGTGATCTGATAAAACACAGTAGCCGAAAGATAAGCCAGGCCAAAAGTCCACACAGCGACAAATTTAGCAAACTTTGATCCAAACTCTCTGACATATGCTCCCATAGCAGCAACACAAGGAGTATAGAGCAAAATAAAAATGAGATAGGAGAATGCAGCACCACTGGAAGTGAAATTATGCTGAATATTACTAAAGATAGAGGAATCAACACCCTGCTCTTCTGCCGCAACATTCTGATCCTGAACATCACCCACCTCTAAACCGAGAGGGTCAGTAAAGCTTAAGCCAACTAAATTTTCAGGGATAGACATCACAGCTTCTTCCAAGCTACCAAACAAGTCGTAATCCGCTTGATCTGGCTCAACAGATGTATATAAATTATTAAGCGTACCGACAACAGCTTCTTTAGCAAAAATGCCAGTAATGATACCAACCGTTGCCTGCCAGTTACCTTCATTAACACCAATTGGCTCAAAAATTGGTGTGATCACCTGAGACGCTTTCGATAACATTGAGCTTTCACTATCTTCATTACCAAAAGTACCATCGGTACCCACTGAATTAAGGAAGCTCAATGCAGCAACGACAATAACTATCGTTTTACCCGCACCTAAAACAAAACGCTGCAATTTTTGCCATGTTTTGATTACAACATTTCTTAGCGTTGGAATTTCATAATTCGGCATTTCCATCACTAAGCTGTCACTTGACCCCGGGTATAACGTTTTCTTAAGAATCAGACCTGTAAAGACAGCAGCCAAAATACCCAGAATATACAGTGCAAAAACAATATTCTGACCACTATTAGGGAAAAATGCAGCAGCAAACAAAGCATATACAGGTAAACGAGCACCACAAGACATAAATGGCACCATAGCAGCAGATAGCTTACGCTCACGCTCCTGATCCAGCGTTCTTGTCGCCATAATTGCAGGCACATTACAACCGAAGCCAAGTACCATAGGAACAAATGCTTTACCCGGCAAACCTATTTTCTGCATGACTTTATCCAGTACAAATGCAGCTCGTGACATGTAACCAGAACTTTCCAGTACCGCCAAAAATAAATACAAGCATGCAATAACAGGAATAAAGGTAGCCACAACCTGAATACCGCCACCAATACCATCAGCAAGAACAGTAACTAACCAGACTGGCAAATGATCATCCAGAAGGTAATGCCCACCATCGACTAAAAGAGCACCAACACTGATATCAAAAAAGTCTATAAAGGCACTACCAATATTGATGGAGAACATGAACATGAGATACATGACACAGAAGAAAAATGGAATTCCGAACCATTTGTTTAAAACCAGTCGGTCCGCTTTTTCAGTAAAACTACGACTCAGCTTACCTTCATAACGTCTGATTCTCTTACACTGCTCATGTAAAAATGTATATTTAGTATCAGCCACATGAAGATCGATATCAACATGCCCCTGATTCTGAAGCTGATATACAAGGTTACGATCTTGTTCAGGAAGATCATTAATCACCATTTTATCATTTTCTAAAGCACGAATCGCTAATGCACGACTGGCGACAATATCATCTTTAAAAAGCGGCTCAAGTTCACTAATCGCATTTTCAAACTGCTGATCATAGCTAAGCTGAAAATCACGCATCGGGATGCCCTGCACCAATAGCTTATGCAGATTTTCTTTAAGTTCTTTAACCTGCTGCTGATTATTCGCACTAATTTCTAAAACAGGACAACCTAAAACAGATTCCAATCCTTTCTTATTAATAATTAAGCGTTCTCTTTTAAGCGCATCGCACTTATTCAGAACAACAACCATTGGTCTGCCGAGTTCTCTAAGCTGAAGAGTTATATACAAGCTTCTTTCCAGACAAGTTGCATCAACGACGTTGATAATCAAGTCTGTCGGATAAGTCAAAACAGAACGGGCAGCAATTGATTCATCAATACTATTCGTATCATTACCACTATCTAAAGCATAGATTCCTGGTAAATCGGTAAGAAAAAATTCATCTCCTGCATGGATATATTTACCCGTTTTCTTCTCTACCGTTACACCCGCCCAGTTACCAACTTGTTGCTTTGCACCAGTCAAACCGTTAAACAATGTTGTCTTACCACTATTGGGATTTCCAACAGTTAAAATATTATATTTCATCAGACAGCCTCCACTTCAATTGATGCTGCGATACTTTCCCTGACCGCAATTGATACCCCTCTGACTTCTAACTGAAGAGGATCCCCCATAGGAGCACGACGAATTAATGTAACTTCGGTATTAGGCAGCAAGCCCATAATCATCAAACGCTTACGAACATCAGCAGACATATTATTAAATGAAACAATAAGTCCTGTTTGCCCGTTTTTTAAATGATTTAGCTTCATACATTCACCTTTTAATTCGCAATGAGAAGAGTTTTTATTATCAGCCAATGTAGGATCAAATACTGCTCCCCGCGTTGAGGTAAATCAAATTTTTTTTTAATACTTGGAATATCAAAATAAGTATCTGAAATAGAAATATTTATTTAAATTGGCATGATTATGCTACATCGAGCATATTGAAATGTATATTTCATCTCACAATTGAGACGAAATAACTATACTTTTAGTGGTAGTATTCTTTGCGCTTATCTTGGGTGCTGTTTAGCACTCCCTAGTTGAGATTAGCCTATCTACTTACATTTCCACTGAAAATTATTTCAGTACGTATTTTAGGATATAGGTCCCCCTAGCCAAAAAATACAATTGACGGTTTGCGTCCGTGGTATAGTCCCCCGCTATACCACGACTATTTTCCCTTTTCTTCTTTTTTCCTCTATTTTCCTAATTCCCTTTAATCCCTTATTTCCTTCAATCCCTTATTTCCTTCAATCCCTTCTTTTCCTTTATTTCCCTATTTACCATTTTTTTCCTTTATTTCCCTATTTACCTTTTTTCCTTTATTTCCCTATTTACCTTTTTTCCTTTATTTCCCTATTTACCTTTTCTTCCTTTATTTCCCTATTTACCTTTTCTTCCTTTATTTCCTTAATCCCCTACCTCAAACATTCTTCAAATTGAGAGGCAATTTGATTGATAAAGTCAAAATAGCTTCCCTTTTGCGCCACGATAGCTGTACCTAAAGGATCAAGGTGACCAATTTTTGCATCAGTTCCTCTGGTAACACTTTCAATAATGGCTGGAGTAAACTGAGGCTCAGCAAAAATACACACATCATGATACTGACTTAATGTACTGCGAATGCGAACTAATGTTTTTGCTCCTGGTTTACGATCCGGACTAACCGTGAAATGTCCCAGATTATTTAAATGAAAATACGTTTCAAAATATTCATAGGCATCGTGGAAAACAAAGTATGGCTTATCCTTTAATGGAAATAATTTGGTTTCTATCTGGCTATCCATTTGATCCACATTGCTGAGAAACTTAGCCAAATTCTGGTCATACATCGCAGCATGATCAGCATCAAGAGTTTTCAATTTATTGACTAAAGCAACTGCTACTTGTTTTGCCACATCAGGACCCAACCAAAAATGTGGATTCACTGTACCGTGATGATGTCCATCATCTTCATGTTCTTCACCAAACTGATGATAACCCACACCAGATAGTTGACTTAGGGTAACGACTTCTGATGGATCCTTTTTCTTCATCAACTGAGTTAAAAATGGTTCCAGGCCTTCTCCAAACCAAACTAGTAAATCCGCATCATTAATTTTACGCACATCTGAGGGTTTTAACGCATACTCATGCGGAGAAGCTGTAGATGAAAGTAACACGTCAGGTTTGGTTATGCCTTCCGTCAGTTCATAGGTGATCATTTGTATCGGTTTAATCGTTGTTAACACCGTTAACGCATAAACTGGCTTAGCTAAAATAAATACGAAAAAAAATAGTAAACTACGAAAAAGCATAAGACCTCTCTCACATGAAGGTAGAATCAGCAGGAGCAGAATGTTATATTATAACACCTGTGAATTGCAAATGAGTTTCGTTCATGATTCCGTTAATCGAGCTACAACATATTTGTGTCGATTTTAGCCATCGTCGGATATTAGACAATATAAGCCTGGTTATAACTAAAGGTAAAATAACAACGTTAATTGGCCCAAATGGGGCTGGTAAATCAACGCTGGTCAAAGTGTTACTGGGTCTACAAGCGCCTACTGAAGGTAAAATCCTTAAAGAAAAAAAATTAAAGATTGGGTATGTACCACAAAAGTTAAAGCTCAATGACACATTACCACTTTCAGTAAAACGGTTTTTATCTTTAGCAGGTAAATTCAGCGAACAAGAGCTATTGGAAGCTATCAATCTGGTTGGTTCCGAGCATCTGCTTAAATCGAGCATGCATAATCTGTCCGGTGGCGAAACACAACGAATATTATTAGCCAGAGCGCTGCTGCAACGTCCTGATATCCTGGTACTTGATGAACCGGCTCAGGGTGTCGATGTTCAGGGACAAATAGAATTATATGATTTAATCAACACCGTCAGAATCAAATTTGGCTGTGCGGTATTTATGGTGTCTCACGATCTCCATTTAGTGATGGCAAAAACAGACGAAGTTATCTGTCTGCAGCATCATATTTGCTGTTCAGGAACGCCAACCGACATTAAAAGTCATCCTGATTATCTTGCGTTATTCGGTAACAAGAGCCGGGAAATTCTGGCTTTTTATGAACATCATCATTACCATGATTTAGCACAGCAGCCTACTGCTGAAAACGAACATATTTGTCACCACCACACTCACGGTCATACCCATGATTGAATTTCTTTTACCTTCTATTTTTGCCGGTATTGGCATTGCTGTAATAGCAGGTCCCTTAGGCTCATTTGTTGTCTGGCGTAAAATGGCCTACTTCGGAGATACTCTGGCTCATGCTTCATTAATGGGATTATCTCTTGGATTTTTACTCGATGTTAACCTCAATTTAGCCCTGCTGGTTTGCTGTATTGTTCTGGCTGTACTCTTGGTTGGATTGCAGAAACAAAAGGTTATTGCGACTGATACATTATTAGGCATACTGGCCCATAGTTCTTTATCTATCGGTCTGATTTCCCTTTCATTTCTGGATAATATCCGCGTCGATTTAATGAGCTACCTTTTTGGTGATCTGCTTGCGGTGACTCCGACGGACTTAATTTTTATCTGGTTAGGTGTGGTAGTTATATCAGCAATACTGTTCTACTTATGGAAACCATTGTTATCTGCAAGTATCAATGAAGAGCTTGCCGAAGTCGAAGGGATCAATACCGATCTGATGCGAATTATTCTGATGATTATGGTTGGTATTGTCATTGCCCTGGGAATGAAATTCGTTGGTGCATTAATAATGACGTCTTTACTGATAATCCCTGCTGCAGCTGCCAGAAAGTTATCCAGAACCCCGGAACAAATGGCGACAATAGCTTCAGTAATCGGAATGATCTCAGTGTTGCTCGGCTTATATGCCTCATGGCAGTTTGATACCCCAGCAGGACCTTCGGTTGTTGTTTGCTGCAGTTGTTTCTTTTTACTATCTCAGTTTAGTAATAATCAGGAATAGCAGACATAAAGAAGCCTCCGATAGTGGAGGCTTTCTTATAATCTTTAACGAACTCTGGTCATTACCAGTTTTTAACGCTTCTTAATGCCTGACCAATATCTGCCAGACTTTTTACTGTCACAACCCCTGCAGCTTCAAGTGCAGCGAATTTTTCTGCTGCAGTACCTTTACCACCAGAAATAATCGCACCTGCATGTCCCATTCGTTTACCGGCTGGAGCGGTAACTCCCGCAATATATGAAACCACAGGTTTGGTCACATATTCTTTGATAAAGGCAGCCGCTTCTTCTTCTGCTGTACCGCCAATCTCACCAATCATGACAATTGCATCCGTTTCCGGATCTTCCTGGAACAGTTTCAGAATATCGATAAAGTTGGTACCCGGTATTGGATCGCCACCGATACCAACACAAGTTGACTGACCAAACCCTTCATCCGTAGTTTGCTGCACGGCTTCATAAGTCAAAGTACCTGAACGGGAAATAATACCAATATTACCTTTCTTATGAATATGTCCTGGCATGATACCAATTTTACACTCATCAGGAGTGATAATACCCGGACAGTTTGGCCCAATCATACGTACGCCAGCTTCATCCAGGCGAACTTTCACTTCCAGCATATCCAGCGTTGGGATGCCTTCAGTGATAGTAACGATAATTTTAATCCCTGCATCGATCGCTTCTAAAATAGCATCTTTACAAAAAGGCGCTGGAACATAAATAGCAGATGCTGTCGCACCGGTTGCTTCGACTGCTTCTCTAACTGTGTTAAAGACCGGCAAACCTAAATGAGTCTGGCCACCTTTACCAGGAGATACACCACCGACCATTTGAGTTCCGTATTGAATAGCCTGTTCAGAGTGGAATGTCCCCTGACCACCAGTAAAGCCCTGGCATATGACCTTTGTGTCTTTGTTGATCAAAATGGACATTATTTAACCTCCGCTGCAGCGACAACTTTTTCTGCTGCTTCTTTTAAGGAAGAAGCTGCAATAATATTCAACCCACTTTCTGCTAATTTTGCTCGGCCAATATCAGCATTGTTACCTTCAAGGCGTACAACCACAGGCACAGAAACACCGACTTCCTCAACAGCCCCAATAATGCCGTCAGCAATCAAATCACAAAGCACAATACCGCCGAAAATATTAACCAACACAGCTTTTACTTTGTCATCAGACAGAATAATTTTAAATGCTTCTGTAACGCGTTCTTTTGTTGCACCGCCACCAACATCTAAGAAATTGGCAGGTTTTCCGCCGTGAAGGTTCACGATATCCATCGTACCCATGGCAAGACCGGCGCCATTAACCATACAACCAATCGTGCCATCTAACGCTACGTAGTTCAGACCCCATTGTGCTGCATGTGCTTCACGCTCATCTTCCTGAGATAAATCATCCATCTCACGTAATTTAGGCTGGCGATACAACGCATTTGAATCAATGTTAATTTTTCCATCCAGGCACAATAAATCGCCGGAACCAGTAATAACAAGAGGGTTTATTTCAAGAAGAGCTAAATCGTACTGGCTGAACATCTTGCCTAAGCCTAAAAAGATTTGGGTGAACTGTTTAATTTGATCACCTTTCAGACCTAATTTAAATGCGAGTTCACGTCCTTGGAAAGGCTGCGGACCGACAAGAGGATCAATGGATGCTTTATGAATCAGTTCAGGTGTTTCTTCGGCTACTTTTTCAATTTCCATCCCACCTTCCGTCGATGCCATAAAAACAATGCGACGAGTAGAACGGTCAACAACAGCACCAACATATAATTCATTGGCAATATCAGAAGCAGCTTCAACCAAAATTTTAGATACAGGCTGACCTTTTGCGTCAGTCTGAAAAGTAACGAGATTTTTTCCTAACCATTTTTGAGCAAAGTCACGGATACCATCTTTCGAATCATGAAGTTCTACACCACCAGCCTTACCACGACCACCAGCGTGAACCTGACATTTAACCACCCATTTAGAGCCACCAATTTTACTTGCTGCTTCAGCAGCTTCCTGAGGTGTGCTGCACGCATAACCATCAGGAATTGGTAATCCGAACTCTGCAAATAACTGTTTGGCTTGATATTCATGCAAATTCATTATGTTATTCCGTTTTATTAGTTTTCCATTTGCCTATATTGATTCACCACTGTCCGATAAAATAGGCAAAACGTCTGTAGGATACTCCTAAAAATCACCAACTGGCTTATTATGCCAGTTGGCTCAATAAGCTAGACGCATGCTAGTCTAGCCTGAATACATTTAGCCGTCTAGATATCTAAACGTATAATTTTTTAGACATCGAGTAATAAACGAGTCGGATCTTCAAGTAATTCTTTAATTGTCACCAAAAAGCCGACAGATTCACGCCCATCGATTAACCGATGATCATATGACAGTGCTAAATACATCATCGGAAGTATTTCTACTTTTCCATCCACAGCCATTGGGCGATCCTGAATTTTATGCATGCCCAAAATCGCACCTTGCGGAGGGTTAATGATCGGAGTTGACATTAGCGAACCAAATACGCCACCGTTAGTAATGGTAAAATTACCCCCGGTTAACTCATCTACTGTTAGTTTTCCGTCCCGACCTTTAATCGCAAGGTCTTTGATGGTTTTTTCTATCTCAGCAACGCTGAGCAAATCACAATTTCTCAGGACAGGTGTTACCAAACCTCGTGGAGTAGAAACAGCAATACTGATATCGAAGAAGTTATGATAAACAATATCCTCGCCATCTATTGAAGCATTGACTTCCGGATAACGTTTCAGAGCTTCGGTTACTGCTTTAACATAAAAAGACATAAATCCGAGACGGATACCATGTTTCTTTTCAAATAACTCTTTATATTGCTTACGCAGATCCATAATCGGCTTCATATTAACTTCATTAAATGTCGTTAACATTGCCGTACTATTTTTTGCTTCAAGTAAACGCTCTGCAACTCTTCTGCGTAAACGAGTCATCGGAACCCGTTTTTGACTTCTTGGCATATCAGCATCAGGCAGGTCATCATCAGCCTGAATAACTTCTTTAACTGGTTTAGATTTAAGAGCAGCAACATGGGCATCAATATCTTCACGGGTAATTCGCCCACCAACACCAGTCCCTTTTACATCTGATGATTCAAGGCCATGCTCTGCTAACAAACGGCGAGCTACCGGACTTAACCAATCATTACTTTCTTCATCAGAAGAGGCTGAATCTTCTGATGAAACTGAAGTATCCGGCTGAGCCGGTTTATCTTTAGTGGTCTCACCAGCGACAACACCAGGTTTCAATTTGGCAAGTAACTGCTTAGACAGCACTGTTGCGCCTTCTTCTTCAAGAATTTCTTCCAATACACCAGATTCAGGAGCAGGAACTTCCAGTACCACTTTATCTGTTTCTATATCAACCAGAACATCATCTCGTTCAACCGCATCACCAGCCTTTTTATGCCAGGTGGCAACCGTAGCGTCTGCGACTGATTCAGGCAAATCTGGAACCAGAATTTCAATTGTCATAAGTGATTCTTCCTTTTACTTCTAGTTCTTCATCAATGGTTAATGCGTCTTCTACTAACGCTTTTTGTTGTTTTAAATGCACAGACATATATCCAACAGCTGGTGACGCAGAAGCTGGTCTGCCGGCATATTTTAAAATCGCACCGTTAGGGATGGCTGCCCGGAAGTTATGTTGGCTGGAATACCAGGCCCCCTGGTTCTGAGGTTCTTCCTGACACCAGACATAATCCACAACATTAGTATAAGCAGCAATAACTTCCCGAACCTGATCCAGCGGGAACGGGTATAACTGCTCGATACGAATAATCGCAACATCGTTCTGTTCGTTAGTATGACGTTGCTCTAACAGGTCGTAATAAACCTTACCGGAACAGAAAACCACACGTTTGACAGTTTGTGGATCAAGCTCATCCACTTCACCAATTGCGGGCTGGAAAGTACCAGTCACTAACTCATCAAACGTTGATACGCATTGAGGATGTCTCAGTAAGGATTTAGGAGACATAACGATCAATGGCCGGCGCATCGGACGGACTACCTGACGTCTTAGCATGTGATAAACCTGAGCTGGAGTCGATGGAACAATAACCTGTATATTCTGTTCAGCGCATAGCTGCAGGTAACGTTCAAGACGAGCTGACGAGTGTTCAGGCCCCTGCCCTTCATATCCATGAGGAAGCAACATGGTTATACCACACAACCTTTTCCACTTTTGTTCACCAGAAGAAATAAACTGGTCAATCACAACCTGAGCGCCATTTGCGAAGTCCCCAAACTGGGCTTCCCAAATAGTTAATCCATCAGGCTCTGCTGTGGCATAACCATATTCAAATGCTAAAACAGCTTCTTCAGATAGAACAGAATCGATAACCTGGAATGGACCCTGAGTCGGATGAATATTTTTTAATGGTACATAAATACTGGCATCAGTCTGATTATGCAAAACAGAATGGCGATGGAAGAAGGTTCCCCTTCCTGAATCCTGACCGGAAATCCGGATACGGCTGCCTCTGTCCACTAAGGTTGCATAAGCAAGAGTTTCTGCCATACCCCAGTCAATGGGTTTTTCTCCATTGATCATCAATAGACGGTCTTTGTATATCTTATCAACACGACTTTGTAATTTGTGGCTTTCAGGATACTGACAGATTTGCATACCCAGCTCATACAGATGCTGCCGATCCATTTCACTATCCCACGGCTCATCCCATTCACGAGAAAGATAAGGAGACCAGTCAACGGTACTCATCAGCATAGGTCGCCATTCTTTTACAACGACTTCCCCATGATCCAATGCATCCCGGTATTCATTAACCAACTGAGTTGCTAATTCAATATCGCAATCTTCTCTTTCAATTAAGGTATCCGCGTAAATTTTCCGCGGTGTCGGATGTTTTTTAATTTTCTGATACATCAGAGGCTGAGTTGCATTGGGTTCATCTGCTTCGTTGTGTCCATGTCGGCGATAACAGACTAAATCGATTACAACATCTTTCTCAAAAGTATTGCGATAATCGAGAGCCACCCGAGTCACAAATGCAACGGCTTCCGGATCATCCGCATTCACATGAAAAATAGGCGCCTGAACCATTTTTGCGATATCGGTACAGTACATGGTTGAACGCGTATCTAGTGGATTTGATGTGGTAAATCCAACTTGGTTATTGATGACGATCCGAACGGTTCCACCAACTTTAAAACCCCTGGCCTGAGACATATTAAATGTTTCAGCAACGACTCCCTGTCCGGCAACCGCTGAGTCACCATGGATCGAAATAGGAAGCACTTTCATGCCATGTTTATCACCAAGTCGGTCTTGTCTGGCCCGGACAGAGCCCATCACAACAGGACTGACTATTTCGAGGTGAGATGGGTTAAATGCAAGCGCAAGATGAATCGGTCCGTTTTCAGATTCAAAATCAGCAGAGAAGCCCTGATGGTATTTTACATCTCCGGTACCCCATGTCTCATCGTGTTTTCCGGCAAATTCATCGAATAAATCCTGGGGACGTTTCCCTAAAACGTTCACCAGCATATTCAATCGACCACGGTGAGCCATACCGATGACAATTTCCCGCATTCCCTGAGTTCCGGCATGACGGATTAACTCTTTAATCATTGGAATAAGCGCATCACCGCCTTCAAGAGAAAACCGTTTCGCGCCCGGGAACTTAGCACCAAGATACCGTTCCAGTCCTTCAGCTGCAGTTAATTCTTCAAGAAATGTGATTTTCTCATGTTGAGAAAAAGAAGGTTGGCCAACAACCGACTCCAGACGTTGTTGAATCCAACGCTTTTGTTCGGTATCGGTCATATGCATGTATTCCGCACCGATAGAACCACAATAGATTTTATTTAACGACTCATAAATGTCTTGCAACATCATGGTGTCATGACCAATAGCAAATGAACCTACATTAAAGGTTTCCTGCATATCAGTATCGGTAAGGTTATGAAAAGAAGGATTAAGCTCAGCAACCGGAGGACGTTGCCATAAACCTAATGGATCCAGCTGAGCCGCTTCATGTCCACGAAAGCGGTATGCGTTGATTAGCTGTAGAACTTTTACTTGTTTAGCATCGACATCAGGATCACTAACTTGGAGATTATAATGCTTTGTCTCTTCAGCGAGTCGACGGAAGTAATCACGAACACGTGAATGTGGTTGTTCAGCAACCACTGTTTTTGATGCCGGAAGCTCATCAAATACACGTCTCCACTCTTCACTTACCGAATCGGGATCACTTAAATAGAGTTCGTAGAGTTCTTCTACGTACGTTGCATTGGCGCCAGCCAAGTGTGAAGACTCGAGCCATGCCTTCATCACGCCGTTTTGCATATTTTCCCTTTTCTAATCGTTTTCATTCGCATCAATTCAAATTAATGCTATAAGAGTAAGGTACATTGAACTGTTAATCATTTTTATACTGACCATTAAATCAATATTGATTTAAATTGGTCAATGTATTTGTAAGAATTATTGTCTATGACAAACACTTACACCATTCATAGTACCATGACAACGAAAGACACAAAATGCATCATTAAGACTTGTTTTTGTAAAAAAACGGTATGGTGCACTCTGAAACTAAGTATGGTTTAACTTTCGTCTTATGGCTGTAGAATTGCCGCATATCGACGGTGAGATCACGAATAAGGGTAATAAAGGCAGTAGAAAAATAAATATTGCGTATATTGTAGGCAATATTTTTTACTATACGTTGTTTCACAGACTTACTCTCTTAGCTCCGGAAGAGCTTTTTTATGTTGTTATGGTAAAAAAAATTAAAAACCATGAATAATTAACAAATATTTTACATTTAAGTGTTGTTGTTGAGCATATGTATGCAAATAAATTCACTAGTTATGCATGATTTGGTGTATTATACCAAATAGTAATTCTCTTAAGAAATTTAACTTATACAACTCAGTTATTCGTTGGAATAAGGTGCTGAACATTTTAGCACCATCTTATTAACAATTTATGCTAACAAGAACATATTTTTAACTTTCCTAAAATTTAAAACAGCATTGAGTGCACACAACAGTTCAGAAAAATTGACTTTATTCCGTTCCGAGGTAAGAATTTGCTCGCAAACATCCTGGACGGATTAAATAATAAACAAAGGAGATTGTTATGGCAGATAAGAAAGCGATCCTTCATATTGAAGGCAGAGCGCCAATCGAACTGCCGATTATTGACGCCGCTATGGGGCCTCAGGTAATCGATGTTCGTCAACTAGGAGCCAATGGCTATTTCACATTTGACCCTGGTTTTCTTGCCACTGCATCTTGTGAGTCTCAGTTAACCTATATTGATGGTAATAAAGGTATTTTATTACATCGTGGTTATCCGATTGATCAGTTAGCAAATAATGCTGATTATTTAGAAGTCTGTTACATACTTCTTTATGGTGAAGCACCGAGCAGAAAAGAGTACGAGAAATTCATCTATACCATTTCGCGCCACACTATGGTTCATGAGCAAATTGCAAGCTTCTTCCATGGTTTCCGTCGTGACGCTCACCCAATGGCAATTATGGTGGGTGTGGTAGGTGCGTTGGCAGCGTTCTATCATGATGCTCTGGATATCAATAACGATGCACACCGTGAAATTGCAGCATTCCGCTTGCTATCAAAAATGCCGACTCTTGCATCGATGTGTTACAAGTACTCAATTGGTCAACCCTTCATCTATCCACGTAATGATTTAACTTACGCGGAAAACTTCTTACATATGATGTTCTCAACACCATGTGAAGATTATGAAGTGAATCCAATTGTGGCTCGTGCTATGGATAAAATCTTTATTCTGCACGCAGATCACGAACAGAATGCTTCAACATCAACAGTTCGTCTTGCAGGTTCTTCTGGTGCAAACCCGTTTGCCTGTATTTCCGCAGGTATCGCATCACTTTGGGGACCTGCACACGGCGGTGCAAACGAAGCGTGTCTTCGTATGCTGGAAGAAATTGGTAGTGTAGAACGAATTCCTGAATTTATTAAACGCGCCAAAGATAAGGACGATCCATTCCGTCTGATGGGCTTTGGTCACCGGGTTTATAAAAACTATGACCCTCGTGCCACTGTAATGCGAGAAGCATGTCACGAAGTACTGAAAGAACTGGATATTGATGATCCACTACTGGACGTTGCAATGGAATTGGAAAAAATTGCACTTTCCGACCCATACTTTGTTGATAAAAAATTATACCCGAACGTCGATTTCTACTCTGGTATAATTCTTAAAGCTATTGGTATTCCTGTCTCAATGTTTACGGTTATTTTTGCAGTATCCCGTACTATTGGCTGGATTGCTCACTGGAATGAAATGCATAACAACCCTGAAAGCAGAATCGGTCGCCCAAGACAGCTTTATACTGGTGAAAAATTACGTGATTTCAAACCACAGTATGAACGTGAATAAGTGTAATTTTTGGTATTAATAGCCTTAAATGAAAAGAGCGGGTGTTGCTATTCACCCGCTCTTTTTTGCTTGTTATTTTTGACTGGTTATCTCGTTTTAACCAATTGGCTAAACCGGATTGTCAATATCAATAAACGTCACATCGAAACCGTGTTGCTCTGCTAACCATTCCCCTAAAGTCTTCACACCATATCGCTCGGTTGCATGATGGCCCGCGGAAAAATAATGGATTCCCTGTTCTCTGGCATTGTAAGTCGTGCGTTCAGAAATTTCGCCGGAGATAAACGCATCAAGATTTTTGCTGGCTGCTAAATCAATAAAATCCTGACCGCCACCAGTACACCATCCGACCGTTTCAATTGGTTTATCATCATAAGTACTGATATGTAATGGCTGTCGATTTAATACATGATTAATTTTCTCTGACAGTTGCTTACTCGTTAAAGGCTGTTTAAAATGCCCATACATTGCTACAGACTGAGGATGCCCTTCCAGCCCACCTTCTACTTCAATGTCTAGTAGCTGAGCGAGCTGAGCGTTATTACCCAATGTTGGATGTATATCCAATGGCAGGTGGTAAGCATACAAATTAATATCGTGACGGATAAGTTCGCGAATCCGTTTCCCTTTCATGCCCCGAATCTGTTCTTGTTCACCTTTCCAGAAATAACCATGGTGAACTAAAATCGCATCTACATCGAGCTCAATAGCTCTTTCTATTAACTCCAGGGATGCGGTCACTCCGGTCAATATTTTATTTACTACTTCCCTACCTTCAATCTGAAGTCCATTCGGGCAATAATCTTTGATAAGTTCAGGCGTTAAAGTCTGATTCAATAACAATTCTAATTCTATATTATTCATTATATTTCCTGCGAACAGTTCGTTAGCACTTACCTTTCAGGCTACAATGTTCACTATCATAGTTCAACTGAGGGAAAATATGGAGCTGGAACAGATAGCTAACTGGATAATAACCCGCCCCGGCCTGATACAAGGCGACTCTGTCATTGCCGAGAAGGCTCCTTTTTCTCATAGCCGGTTAACATTTAATAATGATTATCAGGGTAATCCTCGTCTGGGTTTTATCTATCAGCATGTTTGCGCTGAACTGTTTTATTCTTCATCGAATTATCAGCTTCTGGCAGAAGAAATTCAGATTATTGAGGATAAAAAAACCTTAGGTGCTATTGATTTTATTACTAAAAACAATAAAACACAGAAGATCGAACAGTGGGAAGTAGCCATCAAATTTTTCTTACTCCATAAAGGACTCTGGTATGGACCAAATCCACAAGATAGATTAGACAAAAAATTGGATCGGATGTTAAACCACCAGTTATTAATGGGACAAACGCCATTTTTTAAATCATCTTATCCTCAATGGAGTCATGACGGCATTTTGCCGAAATTATTGATGCAAGGCAGACTGTACATTAATCCTTTCAGACCAGAAACCATACCAGCCCATTGCCTTGGTCTGCCAATAAATTCCAGCAGAGTCAAAGGATACTGGTGCTATCAGGATGAGATATCAAAAATACCAGACACCATTTATCCATTAGAAAAATGGCAGTGGATGGCTGGAAGTGAAGGAAGTGAAGGAAGTGAAGGAAGTGAAGGAAGTGAAGGGAAAATAGCTGATTTCGTTCGGTTTGCAAAGCGGTTTGTTCATGGTCAGACTCTGGATGGAACATTCTGGTTTATTGTGCCAAATAATTGGCCTGAGCCGTGAGCAGAAAAATGGGCTCTGTTGAGCCCATTGTAAAGATTAAGAATAGCAAGAAAGACTATAAACCAGCATCCGCAAAAACTTGGTTTACAATTTTCTGAGCTTCATCTTCGATCAGTTTTAAATGTTCATCACCTTTAAAACTTTCACAGTAAATCTTATAGATATCTTCTGTACCCGATGGACGTGCAGCAAACCAGCCATAATCGGTTGTTACTTTAAGACCACCAATTGCAGCACCATTGCCAGGAGCATGAGTTAAACGTGCAGTGATAGGGTCGCCAGCCAGAGTTTCTGCAGACACCATTTCAGGTGACAGTTTTTTCAGAACGTCTTTCTGAGCGCCGTTTGCCACAGCCTGAATACGATTGTATTTAGACTCACCATGTTTCGCTGCAAGTTCTTCGTAATATTCCTGAGGGTTTTTACCGGTCACAGCAGTAATTTCTGCAGCCAGCAGACACAAAATAATGCCGTCTTTGTCTGTAGACCAAGGTGTACCATCTTTTCTTAAGAAAGAAGCTCCGGCACTTTCTTCACCACCGAAACCAAACTCACCTGAATACAAACCATCCACAAACCATTTAAAGCCAACTGGAACTTCGCAAAGTCGTCTGCCAAGATCAGCGACAACACGGTCAATCAGTGCACTGGAAACTAATGTTTTACCAACCGCAACATCCGCTTTCCATTGAGAACGGTGACGATATAGATAATCAATACATACGGCCAGGTAATGGTTTGGATTCATCAATCCTTTTGGCGTAACAATACCATGACGGTCATAGTCAGGGTCATTACCAAAAGCTAAATCATATTCATCTTTCAGAGATAGCAAACCCGCCATAGCATAAGGTGATGAGCAATCCATACGAACCACACCATCTTTATCCAATGACATAAACTGGAAAGAAGGATCAATAGATTCATTCACCAGGGTAAGATTCAGATTATAGGTTTTAGCAATCTGTTTCCAATATTCAATACCACTACCACCTAGTGGATCCACACCGATTTTCAGATTCGATTTCTGGATAGCTTCAATATCAACAACATTGGCCAAATCATTGACATATGGAGTAATCAGATCAAGCTCTTTGTAAAGAGGCGATGCTTTAGCTGTTTCTATATCGACACGTTGTACCGCGGCAAGCTCTGTAGCAATAATTTCGTTCGCACGATCCTGAATCGCCTCAGTCAACTCCGCTTCAGCCGGACCGCCGTGAGTCGGGTTGTACTTAATACCGCCATCCTGAGGTGGATTATGGGATGGAGTAATAACAATACCATCCGCTTTTTTGTCATGAACAAGGTTATAAGTAAGAATTGCATGAGAAACACCAGGAGTTGGTGTGTAACCATTGTCAATTTGACCAATAACATTGATACCGTTTGCAACAAGGACTTCAACAACACTTGAATACGCAGGTTCTGATAATGCGTGCGTATCTTTTCCTACAAACATCGGACCTTCAGTGCCTTGCTGTTTTCTCACTTCAGCAATAGCCTGAGCGATAGCAAGGATATGATTTTCATTAAATGTAGTCTTGTTTGATGTTCCCCGGTGCCCAGAAGTACCAAACTCAACTTTATGTGCATCATTGCTTGCATCTGGCTGACGTAAGTAATAATTAGCCACTAATGCAGGAATATTTTGCAAATCTTCTTGAAGAGCCTTCTGTCCTGCTCGAGGGTGATTAGCCATATGACATCCTTTGTTTGAAAATTACTGGAAGCAAAAATCTATAATAAAATGAAAATACTACGTTATGAACCTAGTTTAACTCTCAAAAGTGACACATATCACTTTTAAGACTTATTAAATAGCATTTGATACTTTTTCAATAATATCTGCAGGAAAATTCATCCGGGTCATCACCTGTTCAACCATTTGTTGCTTACGGCTTGTATTGGTATTCGTAATAACCCAGAAAGGCGTGTCAGGAATCACTTTTGGCTTGGTAGTATTGCCATGCTCTAATAAGGTGTGTTCATTATCGGCGAAATAAATGCGCTTACGGCCTTTTACTGCCATCGCTTCAGAAAAGCTTTCCGCATCCAGACCATATAATGTGGATAAAACCAACATAAAACGGTCAATCACTTTCTTACGTTCAGCAAAAGAATCCGAAATAAGCAATTCTCTCATTGCCTTAACGGATTCGTGCATACTCATTTTTCCAGCATCTTTGCTGACAATAATTCCCTCGGATTGAGACATTGAAGGTAATTCAGCCACAACAGGCTGCTTAACGTCTTCACTAACTATAGCTACAGGCTGATCCGTATGATCAACACCCAGTAAACGACGGAGAATGTCCGACGCGCTTTCCCCTATATGGCGGGTCTGGCTAGCTATATAACGGTATAATTCCTCATCAACCTCAATTGTTTTCATTCGCTTTTCACAATCTCTATGTTTACACTCAATAGGATTATAACGAGATCTTTAACGATACTCTACGTTAAACCCAATACTATTAAGAGAAAATGTCAGCATTACTTCACTATAAAACAGAAGGACATGGTCATCCCATTGTCCTTATCCACGGTCTTTTTGGCAATCTGGACAATTTAGGTATCCTGGCCAGAGCACTAAAAGATCACTATCAGGTTATCAGTCTGGATCTTCGCAATCACGGGCTTTCATTTCATGACAATGAACACTCTTACTCAGCTATGGCCGAAGATGTTATCCGTTTAATGGGCACATTAAACATCAATGAATTTTCTGTTATTGGTCATTCGATGGGCGGAAAAGTTGCCATGAAAATGGCATCACTCATCCCAGAACGAGTCCATTCATTGATTATTCTTGATATGGCTCCTATACACTACACACAAAACCGTCATAAAGAAGTGTTTGCTGCAATAGAAAAAGTGGCAGCAAATAAACCGACTTCCAGAAATGAAGCCTTGGAATTAATGAAAGAGCATGTAAAAGAAGAAGGCGTGAGACAGTTTTTAGGTAAGTCATTATACAAAAATAATGACACTCATGACATGCAATGGCGCTTTAATGTAAGCGCATTAAAAGAACATTATTACGATATTTTGGGGTGGAATGACATTACTCCCGTTACCATTCCAACCCTTTTTATCAAAGGTGCATCATCGGAATATATCTTACCAGAGCACCAACCAGATATTGCCCGGCAGTTTCCGAAAGCTAAAGCCCATATCGTTTCCAACACAGGACACTGGCTGCATGCAGAGAAACCAACAGAAGTCTTAAGAGCAATAAACAAATTTTACGCGTTTATTGAATATGCAAACTATGATTTAGGTATGGAAAACACCGTTAACAATTCTCAATAACAGTGGTATAGTTCGCGGATATCTGGGATATAACAACAATTTTGCACGTATAATTTAAGTACTATCCTAAACAATTTAAGTTAGAGAAAGGTAATAATCTATGGCAAGTGTAGGTATCTTTTTTGGTAGTGATACTGGTAATACCGAAGCCGTTGCGAAAATGATTCAAAAGCAACTCGGAGAAAAACTCGTACAGGTTCAGGACATTGCAAAAAGCAGTAAAGAAGACATTGATAACTTTGATCTTCTGCTTCTTGGTATCCCTACATGGTACTACGGTGAGCCTCAATGTGACTGGGATGATTTTTTCCCAGAGCTAGAAGCGATTGATTTCTCTACTAAACTCGTTGCTTTGTTCGGCTGCGGTGACCAGGAAGATTACGCAGAATATTTCTGTGATGCAATGGGTACTCTCAGAGATATCATCGAAGCTAAAGGCGCAACCATCGTTGGTTACTGGCCTACTGAAGGTTACGAATTTGAAGCTTCTAAAGCATTAGTAGACGACGATCACTTTGTTGGTCTGTGTATCGATGAAGATCGCCAGCCAGAGCTGACTGAAGAACGTGTTAATAATTGGGTTAACCAGGTTTATAGTGAAATGTGTCTTGCTGAGCTGGAAGATTAAGTCTCATTTTTAATATACAGGTCTCATTAATAGAGGCCTGTAACGCAATATTAAAACTTAGTTTAAACCTTGTTAACTTCGTGGTTTATTGTTATTACTTCGTCGCCTATAATATTTGAAATCAACAATTTCTGTAACAAATGCAGATTATCAACAGGAAAGTATATGTCTGATAACAACCAAGCGCTAAAAGATGCTGGATTAAAAGTAACCCTGCCAAGATTGAAAATTTTGGAAATTCTGCAGCAACCAGAATGCCAACACATCAGCGCTGAGGATTTATACAAGAAATTAATCGATTTAGGCGAAGAAATTGGTCTTGCTACCGTATATCGAGTTCTTAACCAGTTCGACGATGCTGGTATCGTCACCCGTCACCATTTTGAAGGCGGCAAATCCGTATTTGAATTATCGACTCAAGTTCACCACGATCATCTGGTGTGCTTAGATTGTGGTGCCGTTATTGAATTTTCCGATCCAGTCATTGAAAAACGCCAGCAAGAAATTGCTGCAATGTATAATGTTAAACTGACTAACCACAGTCTGTATCTATATGGTCGTTGTGCTGATGGAAAATGCAAAAACGATGCAGATGCACATAAGAAAAAATCTTAATTCTTCTTTAGGCGTAAGCTCTTAAGATAAAGTACTTAAGATAAATATAGTAAGCATTAAAAAAACCACCTTGCGGTGGTTTTTTATCAGTAATTATAATCAGCAATAGACGACTGTTTACAGATAGTCGCGGACTAACAATTCAGCGATCTGAACCGCATTAGTCGCAGTCCCTTTTTTGACATTATCAGCAACAACCCAAAGATCAATTCCACTGTGATGACTGATATCTTCTCGTATCCGGCCGACTAATACAGTGTCTTTGCCATTAGAATCTCTTACCTGTGTCGGGAAATCAATACCAGTGAACACTTCAATACTATCTGTTTGTTCCAGTAACTGAGTTACCTGTTCCGCGCCAATTGGTGCACTGGTTTCTATATGTAATGCTTCAGCATGACCATAAAAAACCGGCACATAAACACAGGTTGGATTAACCATTAAATTCGAGTCATTGAAAACCTTTTGAGTTTCCCAAACCAATTTCATTTCTTCTTTGGCATAACCATTATCAAGAAATTCACCAACCTGTGGAATACAGTTGAATGCGATTTGCTGAGAGAACATCGCAGACTCTACCGGCAAACCATTCAATAGTTTTGCTGTTTGTCCTGCCAATTCATCAATACCCTGCTTACCAGCACCTGAAACAGATTGATATGTCGTCACGTTCACCCGATCGATACCAACCGCATCATAAATTGGTTTCAGGGCAACCAGCATCTGGGTTGTGGCACTATCAGGGTTAGCAATAATATTACGATTTCTAAAATCAGCAATTGCATCCGGATTGATTTCAGGAACAACCAGAGGGACATCATACTCATAGCGATATTGCTCACTACTATCTATAACCACCACTCCGTCATCTCCGGCAACAGAAGCCCATCTTTCTGATGCTTCATTACCAGCAGCAAAAAATGCAATATGTACCAGAGACCAGTCAAAGTCCTCTACATTCTGAACACGAACCGTTTTGCCTTTGAAACGATAAGTTTTTCCATCACTGTCTTCTGTCTCGAGGAAGTAAATGTTATCAACAGGAAAATCTCGTTCTTCAAGTACTTCACGCATAGCTTCGCCAACAGTGCCTGAAGCCCCTAAAATGGCAATATTAAACATTTGGCTCATGTGTTACCTCTACTTTAAAACCAAGTTTTTTTAATGATTCCAGACCAAATGAAGACTGGCCTTTAATTTTGATGGCGCTGTATTCCCTGCGATCCCAATAATCCTTCCGCATCTTATCGAAAGCCCCTTCCGGACCAATCTTTCTCCGAAAAAGAGTATCATCTCTACGAACATCATAGACTAACTGAATCAAACTATTGAGAACAAATTCATCCCATTTTTTAGATAGTGTAATGTCTGAAATTGGAGCAACTGGAAGCAACTCAGCAGGATCCGCCTGTAAATCACGCCCGATAAATTCACAAAAACGATTAAAAATCATTGTGGTACCACGAGCCTTCCCTTCCAGACCATAACCAGCAACATGAGGTGTTGCAAACGCCAGTAGTGGTAGCAGATCCATATCAACTGCAGGTTCATGCTCGAATACATCTAATACAGCCGTAAATCCGTCATTTTGCAACAGGCGAGCTTTTAAAGCCTGATTATCAACAATGGGTCCACGTGCTGCATTAATTAATATCTGATCTGATCGAAGCGCTTCCAGACGCTTTGTATCAAACATATGATGAGTCGGCCATGCTCCCGACGAAGTAATCGGCATATGAAGAGTAATGACATCCGCTTTTTCCACTAACTCATCAAAAGGAGTAAATTTACGTTGATCGCCTTCTGACTGCTTAGGTGGATCATTTAACAACACATTGATACCGATTCCTGTTAAGCAATCATATAAATAGCTGCCTACCTGACCGGCGCCTATGATACCAATAGTTTTATCAAAAATTGAAAAACCCTGCTGTTGCCCCAGAACCATCAGTGAACTCAGAACATATTCAGCGACACCAACTTTATTGCAACCTGGCGCAGCCGTAAAATAAATGCCTTTTTCTTTTAATAAAGCCTGATCGACATGATCCATGCCGGCCGTTGCTGTTCCGACAAATTTCAGCTTATTTGCTTTGGCTATTAGTGCCGCATTCACTTTTGTTACCGAGCGAATCATCAATGCATCTACATCAACCAAGTCTTCAGCACACATCTGACGGCCAGCTTTTAAGACAACATTACCCAGTTGGCTAAACAACCCTTCGGCGTAGGGCATATTTTCATCTATCAGAATCTTCATTTTCTTTAATTAATACTTCTTTGGTACGGGGAATTGTACTCTCAGATCAAAGAGTGTCGAGGGAAGAACGAAAAAAATACCCATCTGCTATTTACAGATGGGTATTGTGCATATTCATCACATGCAAATCACGTGATTATGCCTGGTATTTTTTAATCACCAACGTTGCGTTAGTACCACCAAAACCGAAGCTGTTTGACATTACTGTCGTTAGTTCCTGTTCACGCATTTCAGTTACGATATCAAGTCCCTGAGCCGCTTCATCAAGATTTGCAATATTAATGCTTGGAGCAATAAAGTTATGATGCAACATCAACGTTGAGTAAATTGCTTCATGAGCACCAGCTGCACCCAGTGAGTGACCAGTCATCGCTTTGGTTGCTGAAATTGCAGGGCTATTACTGCCGAATACATCCTGAATTGCACTCAGTTCTTTCGCATCACCAACCGGTGTTGATGTACCATGAGTGTTAATGTAATCAACGCTATCCACGTTTTCCATTGCCATCTTCATACAACGGATTGCACCCTCACCAGATGGAGCAACCATATCGTAGCCATCAGATGTAGCACCATAACCCACAATTTCACCGTAGATTTTTGCACCGCGGGCTAATGCATGTTCTAACTCTTCAATCACAAGCATACCGCCACCACCAGAGATAACAAAACCATCGCGGTCAGCATCATAAGTACGTGATGCTTTATCCGGAGTGTCATTATACTTGGTAGACAGAGCGCCCATAGCATCGAACATCATGGTCATAGTCCAGTCAAGTTCTTCACCACCACCAGCAAAAACAATGTCTTGTTTACCTAATTGGATAAGTTCTGCCGCATGGCCAATACAGTGTGCTGATGTTGCACAAGCAGAACTCATACTGTAGTTAACGCCGTGAATTTTAAATGGTGTTGCTAGACAGGCAGAAACAGTAGAAGACATCGTGCGTGGTACCATATATGGACCAACACGTTTTACGCCTTTTTCACGCTTAATATCAACCGCAGCAGCCTGGTTTAATGAAGATGCGCCACCAGAACCCGCAACAATACCGGTGCGGATATCAGAAACTTGTTCAGGAGTTAAACCAGCGTCGGCAATGGCCTGCTCCAGAGATAGGTATGCATAAGCAGCCGCGTCACCCATAAAGCGCATTTGTTTGCGATCAATATGCTCAGCAGGATTGATTTTCAAATCGCCCCAAACCTGAGAACGCAGTCCTTGTTCTTTGAACTGTTCAGAAGCAGTAATACCTGATTTACCTGCTTTTAGAGATGAAAGAACTTCCTCGACGTTGTTACCGATACTCGAAATAATACCCATACCGGTGATTACGACTCGTTTCATTTGTCATTCCTATAAATATAAATACAGCTAAATAATAGCGGACAAGCATAACAAAAGTGGTCAGCTTTCCAAGAAATTCGTACAATTCATTGTAATTATTGTCTTAGATATAGCGAAATTCTTCAACATGGCTTCCATTACTAACGCAAATCTTGACTGGAATGAATCTGGTACGCCTGTTTCTGACCAATTTGATGATGTTTATTTTTCTAATGTAAACGGGTTAGCAGAAACCCAATATGTCTTCTTACATCAAAACCATTTACCAGAACGGTGGCAAGATTTTTCTTCCCGGCGATTTGTCATTGGTGAGACAGGTTTCGGCACAGGGTTAAATTTTCTTGCTGTATGGCAATTATTTGATGAATTTCGTCAGAATAACCCAGACTCTTCAGTTAAAGAACTGCATTTTATCAGTTTTGAAAAATATCCGATTCTTATTCAGGATCTGATTAAAGCACATCAATCCTGGCCACAGTTAGCAGAATATGCAGCAGAACTGCAGAAATACTATCCGATTGCCGTTCCGGGTTGCCATCGCATTGTACTGGCAAACGGAGCTGTGACTCTTGATCTGTGGTTTGGCGATATAAAAGATTGTATGCCTCAGATTCCTGTTAGTAACAATGGAATTGTTGATGCGTGGTTTTTAGACGGTTTTGCCCCAAGCAAAAACCCGGAAATGTGGAATCAGAACCTGTTTAATAACATGGCAAATCTGAGTAAAGATGAATGTACCTGTGCCACCTTTACTGCTGCGGGTTTTGTTCGCAGGGGACTGATTGACGCCGGATTTGATATGAAAAAGGTCAAAGGATTTGGCACAAAGCGAGACATGATAGCGGGCACACTCGCTTCTAAAGCGCGTCAGTCAAATATTCTTCCCTGGTATAAATTCTATGCCACTAAGGAAGTTAATGATATAGCTATTATCGGTGGCGGTGTTGCCAGTGCCTGTTTGGCGAAATCACTGGCACAAAGAGGCGTTAAAGTTACTCTGTACTGTAAAGATGACAAACCTGCTGAAGGTGCTTCTGGTAACAGACAAGGCGCTATTTACCCGCTACTAACCAAAGGCAATGATGAAATTTCCTGTATTTTTTCCGGTGCATTTCTGTTTGCCCGCCAATTCATTAATCAGGCTGCAGAAACCTTAGCCTTTGACCATGACTGGTGTGGCGTCACTCAGCTAATGTGGGATGAGAAATCAACCAATAAACTGAACAATATCTTTGCTGGTGAATATAACCCGGAACTGGTTACCAAACAGGATAACAACCAGACTGAACAAAATTTCGGTCTCGCAACCGGCACTGAGAGTCTCTTTTACCCGTTGGGTGGCTGGCTATACCCGGCACAATTTACCGCTGCCATTCTGGAAGATCTTGAAAATAAAGGACAACTTACCGCATTTTATTCTCATGAAGTTACTGAATTAAACTGGGAGCTGGGAAACTGGCACCTGCATACTAATAACACAGTTTATAGTCATCAATGCGTCGTTATCGCCAATGGACATGAGTTCAGCCGATTAACCCCAACCAGGGATCTACCTTTAGGGCAGGTTAAAGGGCAAGTCAGCCATATACCGACAACGCCAACACTTTCCAAAATCAAGTCGGTGCTTTGTTATGACGGTTACATGACGCCATGTAATCCCAATAATCGGCATCATTGCATTGGAGCCAGTTATGATAAAGCTCATATAGATACTGAGTTCGACCCTGAAGCTCAAATTGATAATAAAGGAAAATTAGTCCATTGCCTGCCAGATATGGATTGGCCACAGGAAGTAGATGTCAGTGAAAATAGCTCACGCCAGGGAATACGTTGTGTCAGCCGGGATCATTTACCGTTTGTGGGGAATTTATCTGAATTAGACTCTGTTAAAAATCAGTATGATGATCTGGTCTTTCAGAAGCAGTCAGATGCAGAAGATATCCATTGTTTACCTAATATCTATGCTTTTCTCGGACTTGGCTCGCGAGGTTTAAGCTCAGCGCCTCTATTGGGTGAATACCTGGCATCGATGGTGATGGGTGACCCACTACCATTAGCAGTGGATCTAACAGAGAGGCTTCACCCATCACGCATGTGGGTCCGAAAACTACGTAAAGGTAAAAAAGTCGATTAAGCGTAGTTTTCTATAGCAAGAACAGGAGTCTGTATATTAATCATTCAGGCTCTTATTTCTTATTATTAAGCCAGTTTTGCAGCCAATTCTTTTAATTGAGCATCCAACTCGGAATCTGTTACAGCTCCGGCTGCTAAATCAACTTTGTCATAAAAACTAGCAACAGATAAAGAACCTTTAACATTACCACCAAAATAACCCGCAGAAGCATTTGCCGCTGCCAGCACAGATTGTGCACCACCAGGGCCTGGAGACGTTGCAAGGTATACAGCTGGAATGTCCTGATACACTTTTTGATTGATACGTGTCGCCCAGTCAAACAGGTTTTTATATGCAGCCGGATAAGAACCGTTATGTTCGGCAAAAGAAATAACTAACGCATCAGCTTTAGATAACGTATCTAAAAAGGCTTTTGCACCTTCGGCTTGCCCTATTTCTTTTTCTTTATCTTCACTAAACATTGGAACGTTATAGTTGTTGATATCAAGAACTTCAACGTCCGCACCCGGGATTAGTTTTGCTACATAAGAAGCCAGAAATTTATTGATTGATGTTGAGCTTGTGCTAGCTCCAAAGGCGATAACTTTCATACTTAATTCCTCTCTTGTTTGTATGGTTATAGACTAAACAAAAACCAGCAGTGCAACAATCTGAATAATTGATAAGACTTATTCAAAAATTTTGACCAACGAGAGTTACCCTTAGTAACCATCTTTGATTCTCAACAAAAAATCAGCTAATTCAAACTCCCTGACTATAATTGATTTAGAAATATTCTTTCTGTTCTATTTATTTGATCAATTAGGAATCAACATGAAAAATATAAAAATTAGCACACTACTGTTAGGTGGTTTTGCCATACCGGTTATTGCGCTTCTTGCATTGCTTTGGATCTCTATATCTCAGATGGATACTATTAATCATCAGTCCACCATTATTTCAACTAACTGGTTACCCTCTGTACAGGTAATAGAAAGAATCAACACACAAACTGCAGATCTTAGAAATGAGGAAGCGGTTCATATCATATCGACTGATGCCGACCAAATTCGTCGCGCTGAACAGGTGATTCAATCTATAAAAGCTAAAGTTGATGACTCGATTTCTTTATATAAATCCCTTGTATCCAGTAATGAAGAACAGGTACTTCTGAACCAGTTTGAACAGAAATATGCCGAATACCTAAACATCCAAAATAAGTTGCTTTCGCTTTCCGAGCAAAACAAAAATATTGAAGCGAAAGATTTGTTTCTCGGCAATTCACGAGATGCTTATAACCAGTATTCAGACATACTTCTAAAACTATCCCAAATAAATGAAACAGGAGCGGATGAGGCCAGTAAACTTGGGGATGTTATCTATGATGATTCGATAACTCTGATGATTTCGTTGGTTGTAGTCGTTATTATCGTTGTTGTATTATCCGGCCTGTATATCTCCAGAACTCTTATTTCATCAATAACACTGGTTCAGAATGCAATGGTTAAAATGGCAGATGGTGATCTGTCAGTACGAATTGAAAACCTGGGTAATAACGAACTCGGCAGTCTTGCTCAGAACTATAACAGTACAGCAATAAAACTGTCTGAATTGACCGGAAAGTTAATCGATGTTGCCAATAATGTTGCTTCCTCCTCAGAAGAACTGGCAGCAACCATGAATCAGTCAGACACCAATTCACAAAATATGTTATCTCAGGTTGAACAAGTCGCTACTGCACTTAATGAAATGTCCAGTACCGCTCTGGAAATGAGCCAAAATGCTGTTCATGCGGAAGCGGCAGCTAGTGAAGCTATTTCAAGTGTTGAAACAGGAAATCAATCACTTACTGAATCTGATGAAATATCAGCTAAGATTGGGGATTCTTTAAAAGAAGCAACAAGTTTGGTAAATCAGTTAAAAGTATACTCCTCTGAGATTGGCTCGGTTATTGAGGTTATCAATAGTATTTCTGAACAGACAAACTTACTTGCTCTTAATGCAGCTATTGAAGCAGCCAGGGCCGGTGAAGCAGGTAGAGGATTCGCAGTTGTTGCTGATGAGGTTCGTAATTTAGCATCCAAAACACAAAAATCGACAATCGATATACAGGAAATAATTAGCAAATTACAAGCACAGGCAGAGAAAGCCGATCAATTTATGCAAGCAAACACATCATTAATTGATGAGTCTCAGAAAATTGCACAAACAGTTAGAGAAGCATTTCAGGGTATCACTCAATCAGTCAGCACCATCTCTGATGTTAACTCACTTGTTGCGACAGCGGCCACTGAGCAATCAAGCGTGACTGACGAAATATCGGGTAATATCTCAGCAACACTTGATATGGTTAACCAGAATGTGACTGGTATCGCTGCCAGTACTGCAGCAAGTCAGGATCTTGCCGGAGAGAGCGAAAACCAAAAACAACTCTTGTCTTTTTTCCATGTATAAAAAAGAAATGCCTGAGAATAAAAAGCTGCTGAAATCAGCAGCTTTTATTAAACCAATTTTATAACGCAATGTATTTGTGCAAATCCCCATCCAAAACACTCACATTGATAAAAATCGCTTATTGATAAGACAATAAATCAGAATAGTACTTTTTAATTAACCACATAGACTTAGCTTTCTTTTCCGTATTGTTGTGTTGCCTATGTATTGCCCCTATTTTGAACAGTCTCATTGTCATTCATGTAAAACCATTAACACTCCCTATTCTCAACAACTTAGCAGCAAACAACAGTACATCCAGTCTTTGTTAAACCTGGACTCACAACAGTTACTCCCTGCTGTCGAAAGTCCGGAAAAAGCATTTCGCAATAAAGCCAAAATGGTTGTTATGGGAGTAGCTCAGGCTCCTGTTATAGGCATAGAGTCTCCATCAGACAAAACAGAAGTGTCGTTAGAACATTGCCCTTTATATTCAGAAAAAATGCAGGCACTTCTGAGTGCGATGCCTGGCTGGATCCAACGTTCTGGACTCCCTCCTTACAATCGGCATAAGTGTAAAGGAGAGCTGAAATATATACTGGTTCATGAAAGTGCCGCTTCTGGTAAATTCATGTTACGTTTTGTTCTGCGCAGTACGCATGTTATTCCCCGAATAGAAAATAACTTACAACATCTCTATAGTCAGTTTCCTGATTTATCTGTTATTTCAGTCAATATTCAACCGGTTCATATGGCGCGACTCGAAGGTGATGAAGAAATTTATCTGACCGAAAATACCGTTCTGGAAGAAGAACTGAACCAGATACCGTTAATGGTTAGACCCAAAAGTTTCTTTCAGACCAATCCACATATTGCTGAAAAGTTATATGCCACCGTTACAAACTGGGTAAAAGAAAAACCAATCGATCGTCTTTGGGATTTATTCTGCGGCGTTGGCGGTTTCGCCTTACATTGTGCACCGCATGTTAAATCTGTTGTCGGCATTGAAATTGAACCAGAAGCGATACAGAGTGCAAAATTATCAGCGGATAGATTGGGCCTGCAAAACATTACATTTTCAGCGCTAGACAGTACGGCATTCAGCGAGTCTTCAAATGACAGGCCAGATGCCATTATTGTCAATCCTCCACGCAGAGGATTAGGGAAAGAATTGGTCTCTACCATTAATGCAATCAGGCCGAAACATCTTATTTATTCAAGCTGTAACCCGGAAACCCTTGCACAGGATCTTATGTCATTACAATATGATATTGTTCGTGTGCAACTGTTTGATATGTTTCCCCATACGGAGCATATAGAAGTGCTGGTTGAATTGAAGTTAAGGCCATAATTGACGTTACATAGGGTATACAAACACTCGAAATTAAATCAATTTCCTGCATTGAAAGCATCCATGCAGTTAACGATGTGTTCTTTCATTTTTTGTATTAACGCACTTTGTATTCTGCCTTTTCTTATGACCAAATCAACTGAAGTATCAAGGGAATACATTCCTTCAATTGCGACAGCAACAAAGTCGTTATTTTGTAACTCACTGGTGACACAGGTTTTTGGTAACAGGGTCCCCCCCAGCCCCGCTTTCACATAACACTTCAGAGCTTCAAAAGAATTACATTCCATTAATTCATTTAAACGGATTTCCTGACGAGCCTCATATAAATTAGTTGCCTGACGGATGCTGAAAGATTTATTCAAAAGGGCTAAAGGAATTTCAGAAAGCTGAGATGGTGTACAAATGTCTAATTGTGACCATTTACTGTCAGTTGGCACTAATAAACTTAGTTCCTGGAAGGGATAAGAATAAAGAATATCAATTTTAGGATCCGGAGGAGAGTTAAGCAGTAATCCAATATCCGCTTCTTCATTTTTCAGACTATCGATAACATAGTCTCCTCCACCAACATCCAGAACCAATTTGACCCCAGGATGTTTTTTTGAGAATTCGGTAATTGCATTATTGATCAGATCTGAAATAAACCCGCCACCAGTTGCAATTCTAAGCGTCCCTGATTTTAATTGATCAATCTCTGACAGTTCTGAAATAAAATCATTTTTGCGCTGGTTAACATCTTGAATATACTGAACAAGCCGAAGTCCTGATTCGGTAAGGTTGACTCCCCGGCTGAGACGCTCCATCAGACAAATATTAAGCTGTTCCTCAAGCTGAGATATTTTTCGGCTGATTGCAGAAGGAGAAACGTGCAGCATTTCAGATGCAGCACGAATACTTTTGGTTTTAGCAACTACTTCAAAATATTTTAACGCCCTATCGTCCATATTTGCCTGTGTGGTAACAACTGAATTATTAGGAAAGGAGATAGTTTACCAGTCTAATCCAGAAATTTGATCCAATAGGTAATATTTCATCATTAAAATCGTAGTTTGAACTGTGAAGACTATGAGAATTCTGTTCACTACCATTGCCTAACCAGATATAAGCGCCTGGTATTTTTTCCAGCATAAAAGCAAAGTCTTCGGCAGCCATGCTCGCCATCGGATTATGATGAACTTTTTTAATTTCAGGCATCGATTCCAAAATATCCAGACAATTTTTAGCTTTGTCTACACAATTAATGGTTGCAGGATAGCGTCGAGTATATAGCACTTCAGCAACACAACTTTGTGACTTAGCAATGCCCTTGGCTGTCTCAGTTAATCTTGTTTCAATCAAATCCTGCACAACGGGACTGAATGATCGAGTCGTTCCCTTGAACGTCACTTCTTCAGGTATCACGTTGTAAGTATGTCCGCCACTGATTTGGGTGACGCTGATAACACCAGACTCCTGAGGGTCAATATTACGGCTTACAATTCCCTGCAGCGCATTAATAATCAGAGTCGTTGTATAGATAGGATCAATCGCTTTGTCAGGCATGGCCCCGTGCCCACCTTTGCCATTAACTTTTATGTCAAAGGTATCAAATGCAGCCATGACAGCACCATCATGTACTGCTACTTCACCTGCAGGCAATTCTGGCCAGTTATGCAATCCATATATTTCTGACATCGGAAACAACTCAAACAGACCGTCATCGATCATTGACTTGCCACCGGCCTCATTTTCTTCTGCTGGTTGAAAGACAAAGTGCACAGTTCCTTTGAAATCAGGTTCTTTTGCCAACATAACTGCAGCACCAAGTAACATGGTTGTGTGCCCGTCATGACCACAACCGTGCATTTTTCCCTGATGTTTAGAACAATGAGAAAATGAATTGCATTCTTCAAGGTGAAGTGCATCCATATCAGCTCTTAAACCAATAGCTTTACCCGGTCCCAATTTGCCATGTAAAGTTGCAACAACACCAGTACGTCCTAGTCCCCGATGAACTTCCAGTCCGGCATCACTTAAAATATTGGCAATAAGATCTGCTGTTCTGAATTCTTCATAAGCTGTTTCAGGATGAGCGTGAATATCCCGACGCCATGCCACTAACTGATTATGCATTTCGGAATATTGATTAATATGTGCTGTCATTGTTTTATCTTATCTATCAAAGGGAGACTTAGGAGTATCTATTTATTTACTATTACAAAAGCATAAAATCGGCAACCAGAGCAGAGCCCAAATATGTCCCGGTAAACACTAAAACGGCAATAATCACAATTTTAATGCCTGCTGTTTTGAAGGTTTCTACTTCGTTCTTTGTAATCGCTAAGCCAGCATAGGCCAATACAGGTGTCAGTAAGCTTAAGAAGTTAATGTCTTTAACATAAGTCAGTATCACCTCAGAAATGGGCGAAGCCGGAATAGTTAACAACACACTAATAACCGATAACCAAACGACTACAGGTAAATAAAATGGAACCAATTTAGCGATAATCAGACTGGCCATGATCATGGCAAAAATGATAGCCATTCCAGGAAGAGCTGCTACAGGAGTAATCCCAGTTCCGGTCCAGTTACTGATTAATGCAATAACTGAGATAATGACCAACACAAACGCATAATCTTTAATATCAATATTCTCGTTAACGTTACTTCTCTCTTTTGAATTAGTCATTTAGAACACTCCCTTGCTCTACTGTTTTATTATTTGTAAAAAGTTTATAAAGTTTTTCTGTTAATGGAAGTGCGATAAATAATCCAACAAATAACCCGGTCGCGTTGGTCAGAAGATTACTGGCCCCTGCCAGTGCCAATATTTCATCTTTCATCGCAGGAAGTGATTCAGCTAGAGCTCCTGAACAGGCTGCTGTCATACTGCCGCTCCCAACACCACATGCCATTGCCAATGCGCGGGCATCAAACCACCCGGTTGAAGCGAGAAGTGAGGCTAGGATAGAAAAATACAAAGCGCCAAACATTGTGCCCATGACATAAACCCCCATGACACCAATCCCTTCCTGGCTTTTCAGGCCATATTTGTCGGAAATAAGTGCAATGTTAGGTTCACGGGCAATCGAGAAACATGCGCCAATGGATTCGCGTCCCATTTTCAGTGCTAACACGGCAATTGGCATCGCAATTAAGATTGTTCCGAGGTTGCCAGCCTCCTGCAGTATCATAGCTGGACCAACTTCTAATATTTTGTTTAATGAAGGACCGATAAGTGTTCCGAATTTCGCCAGAAAAGGAAGGACTGAAACAATGATGATCGGCGAAGCTTTTGCTGCTTGTTTAGAAGTTAGGATAACTTTAGCTTTGCTTATAATATTCGGGTTTAAAAACAAGCTAATAAGGAATGAATAAAATAATGGTAGTAATACAACACTACTGCTTCCCAGAGGAATCTTTAGAATGCCTATCAATTCGGCAATGACAGAAAGAATAATCACCACCAGATGGAGTCGCCAGTTACCTAACTGGCCATTTAAATTGTTCATGGCTAATTTCCTTTTATTAATCAGATATTCCATATAATCACTATGGATTAGATTTAAGCACAGCCTGCGAGATATAACTAATGCTATAAAACCAACAAACTGTTCTAAAAAACGCAACACAAATTGTTGTTTTCATCGAATAGAGATAGATAATTCTGTAGACGAGAAAGGAGGTGAATAAAAAAGACAATAAATGGTTTTGAGGGAAGGTCAAAAAGAATCAGGAGCAGACTAATATATACGTCAGAAACGGATAAATCAGAACAGCCCCCATATATGATAAGAATTTTTTAATCAGGCGATAGCTATCTGGCTTTGTAATTCCGCCCACAAAGAAGTAACCACAACCTGATCCGCTGGTGTCAGTTCTGACTTTGCCTTTTCAAGGCTGTCATCAATTCGTTTACACAGGGTTGAAATATCATTAATGCCCTCTTCTTCACATGCTGCAGCCGATAGCGAAATATGGCCACGTAAATAGCCGCCAGCAAATAACTCGTCATCCGATGCAGATTCAATGCGGGCATCAATTAATTCTAATAATTTTTCTTCGTATTCAATAATCATAACTGGTTCGCTTATTTTACTTTAAATTGTTCCGCAGCAAGCGGCGGTGTTTGATAAAAATGTCTTAATGCTTCAGAGAGTTGAGCGACTCTGGGAGGTAATCCTGCATCAAGAATATCTATCACTTCCTTATGTACTTTATCCATAAAAACGAGTCGGTTTGGTTCAAAATCACCATTTAAATTATCGCAGCTAACATTAAACGGAAATCCGGCACTCACAGATAATAGCCATTCATACGCCTGTGGGCGAATCTCGACGTTCTCAAAAGCCTGTTGAACAGCTTCAGTCCGACCATCGGGTTCATACCAATAGCCAAAATCCTCCAGTAACCTTCTCTGTGGCCCGGCAACACACCAGTGAGCTATTTCATGTAATGCAGAAGCATAGAACCCACGAGCAAAAATAATACGGTGATAGGGTATTTTTTCATCAGCAGGCAAATAGACAGGCTCATCCCCTCCGAGCTCCAGCTTTGTATTGTACTCTGCAAGAAATGTACGATTAAAAATAGTAATCAGATCCTGATATTGATGACTCATATATTATTGATAGTGACTTTACTTATGGCTCGCCATTCTCCTTATTTTAGTCAATAAGGTAAAGTTGAAAGATAAAAAAAACCCTTAACTATTTTGAGTTAAGGGTTTTATAGAAACAGATTCAGAAAATTAAATCTTAGGTGTCTCAGTCACCACGCCATAATTCTGACCACGATGTCTTAACAGATGATCCATCAAAACAATAGCCAGCATCGCTTCTGCAATCGGCACGGCACGAATACCAACACAAGGGTCATGACGACCTTTAGTGATCAGCTGAGTTGCTTCACCAGTTTTAGTGATGGTATCACCAGGAACCGTAATACTGGATGTTGGTTTTAATGCGATGTTAACTACAATATCCTGACCGGTAGAAATACCACCTAAGATACCACCAGCATGGTTACTACCAAAACCTTCCGGAGAAAGTGTATCTCTGTGCTGGCTGCCGCGCTGATTAACCACTTCAAAACCGTCACCAATCTCAACACCTTTTACCGCATTAATACTCATCAGAGCATGGGCGATTTCAGCATCAAGACGATCAAATACAGGCTCACCAAGGCCAACAGGCACTTTGGTCGCTACCACCTGAATTTTTGCACCAATTGAATCGCCTTCTTTTTTAAGATCGCGAATCAGTTGGTCAAATGCTTCAACTTTGTCGGCATCAGGACAGAAAAAGGCATTATTTTCGATTTCGTTCCAGTCAACTTTATCGATAGACACATCCCCCATCTGGGACAGATAAGCACGGATTTCAACACCAAATTCCTGTTTAAGGTACTTCTTAGCAATCGCACCGGCAGCTACCCGCATTGCAGTTTCACGTGCAGATGAACGACCACCGCCACGATAATCACGGATACCATATTTCTGATGATAGGTATAATCAGCATGTCCCGGACGGAACTTGTCTTTAATCTCAGAATAATCTTTTGAACGTTGGTCAGTATTTTCAATCAAAAGACCAATAGATGTTCCTGTTGTCTGACCTTCAAAGACACCAGACAGAATCTTAACCTGATCCGCTTCCTGACGTTGTGTTGTATAGCGGGAAGTCCCCGGCTTACGTCGGTCCAGATCGACTTGTAAATCTTCTTCGGTGATTTCCAGTCCCGGAGGACATCCGTCGACAATACAACCTAAAGCAATACCGTGACTTTCTCCAAACGTCGTCACACGGAAATGTTGTCCTATGCTATTTCCTGCCATGTGTTCCTCTAATCCTGATGCAAAATTGTTGTGTTTACTTATATTAATTAATCTAAATAAAGTGCAAATTCGTCTTTATGTTCTAATAGTTGTTCTTTGGTTAATAAGAATACGCCATGACCACCGTTTTCAAATTCAATCCAGGTAAATGGGATCTCCGGATACTGATCAATCATATGCACCATGGAATTACCCACTTCACAAATCAGAATACCATTATCCACCAGATAATTTGGCGCATTTGCCAGAATTCGTCTTACCAGTTTCAGACCATCAGAACCCGCAGCTAAACCCAGTTCAGGTTCATGCTTGAACTCATTTGGTAAGCTGTTCATATCTTCCTCATCAACATAAGGAGGATTGGTGACGATGATATCGTACTGTTCTTTTGGTAGATCACGGAACAAATCAGAACGAATAGGGAAAACCTGCTGCTCTAAGCCATGATCCTGAATATTTTGCTCTGCCACATTCAGCGCATCAGTTGAAATATCAACGGCATCCACTTCAGCATCCGGAAAAGCATGAGCACAGGCAATCGCAATACAGCCACTTCCGGTACATAAATCCATAATGCGGGTAGGTTCATGTGCCAGCCAGGGCTCAAAATTCTGCTGAATTAGCTCACCAATTGGCGAACGTGGTACTAACACCCGCTCATCAACATAAAATTCCAGTCCGCAGAACCAGGCTTTATTTGTAATGTATGCTACCGGTATTCTTTCATTAATACGCTGAATCACCCGCTCAACAACACGAGTACGTTCACTACTGGTCAAACGTGAATTTAATACATGTGAAGGCACATCAATCGGCAGATAAAGTGTAGGTAGAATGAGTTGAACCGCTTCATCCCAGGCATTATCAGTACCATGACCATAAAATAGATTGGCTGCGTTAAACCGACTCACGGTCCAACGAATCATATCTTGAAGCGTATGAAGCTCAGAAACGGCTTCTTCTACAAAAATCTTATCCAAATTTGCCTCCGAAAAGCGCTACAATACGACCTCTCTAAAAATATGACATAAATCGAGCCAATGACAGATAAAAAAGACAATTATACTGATGATGACTTCGCTTTATTCCAAGAGGAAGTAAAGGGCGTAAAAAAGTTGCGACAGGATACCATAATCCAGCAACCAAACAGAAACGTAAAACAAAAAGAAGTTCGTAAAGAATCAAGAGAAGCAAACAACAGTGATTTTTACTTCTCAGATGAATTTATGCCTCTACTCAGTGAAGAGGGGCCAACCCGTTATTCAAGAACCGATGTTTCTAAATACGAACTGAAAAAATTACGTCGTGGCGTCTATGTACCTGACGTCTTTCTGGATATGCATGGCATGACTCAAAAAGAAGCCAAACGAGAATTAGGTGCGATGATTGCCTATTGTGTGAAAGAATCGGTTCACTGTGCCTGTGTTCAGCACGGTATTGGTAAACACATCCTCAAGCAGAAAGTTCCTTTGTGGCTGGCACAACATCCTGACGTTATGGCTTTTCATCAGGCTCCGCTGGAATTTGGTGGAGACGGGGCTTTACTGATTCTTCTTTCCATTCCGGAAAGATAGCCATTCGTTAAACCCTGTACATAAAACAAAAAGCATTAATATGTCATATCCGGCGGTATGTTCATTGCACCTTCATTTAACTTAGGACGCTGACCGCCTTTTTTACGATACTGTTTTAACTGGAACACATACGCAAGAACCTGAGCAACAGCGACAAATAACTGATCTGGAATTTGCTGTTCAAGCTCCGTTGTATGATACAACGCCCTGGCTAACGGTGGTGCCGGAACGATATAGATATCATGTTCCCGGGCAATTTCCCGAATTTTCAATGCGATATGATCAACCCCTTTTGCCACAACGACAGGAGCTCTGTCCGTACCCTGCTTATAACGAAGCGCCACAGAAAAGTGTTCCGGGTTGGTGACAATCACATCGGCCTGAGGTACATCCGCCATCATCCGACGCTGAGCAGCTTCCCGCTGTAACATCCGGATACGCCCTTTAACTTCAGGCTTACCTTCCGTTTCTTTATATTCGTCCTTAACTTCCTGTTTACTCATTTTTAGCTGGTTGGCGTGCTGCCAAATCTGAAACGGAATATCAATCGCAACCACAATTAACAGTGAACAACTGATAAGCAGAACAAAATTGAGCAAAATATCTAAGGCATGAAAAATATTTTGCGGAAAAACGTCCAGGCTGAGCTGAAAAAGGTCATGTTGATAACTAATGATCAATTTAAACGCAACGCCAGCAACTAAAGCTACTTTTAAAATTGATTTAACCAATTCAACCCAGCTTTGCATCCCAAACATTCGTTTAAGGCCAGTTAACGGATTTAGCTTATTGAACTTGGGAGTAGCCGCTTCGACAGAAAACTGAACGCCACCTAACCCGGCGGCACCGATAAGTGCAGCAACAAACAGTACAATTAATATCATCGACAAAGGAAGAGCAATGGAAATAATCGCACCCGATGCAATATCAAACAATTTATATAAATCGAAGATTTCTTCGCGGCTTAAACTGAAAAGACGTGACATCAGAGAATAGAGATGTCTGGCCAGAGTATTGCCAAACCACATCAATGAAATAGCCCCGGTAACTAACACGGAAACTGACGCTAATTCTTTAGAGCGTGCAACCTGCCCTTTTTCTTTCGCCTGCTGTAGCCTTCGGGGCGTGGCTTCTTCGGTACGTTCCTGACCGTCAGATTCTGCCATCATGCTCTCCTAACAGTTCAGTTTGATCATACGGCAAAGTTCTTGTTCACCGTATTGCCAATATTGCTCATAATGAGCATACAATCCAGAAACGATATACCAACAAATCAATAAGCCAATCATTAAGGCAAATGCAAAGCCAAGTGAGAAAATATTAAGCTGAGGAGCCGCCCGGGTCATAACACCAAAAGACAAATTCACAGTTAACAAAGCAATGATACCCGCAAGCGCCATATTCAGAGACACTTTGAAAATCATCGACAACCATGTGGCTAACTCCCGATAATCGCCCGCCTGCAATCCACCAGATCCAATAGGTAATGTTTTAAAACTATACACAACTAATTGAATTAATTTTAAATGCCCGTCACTGACCAAAAAGAATAAGGTAGCAAGAAACATAAAAAACTGGCCAAGCAAAGGGGTATTCTGACCATTAGCCGGATCGACCATAGATGCGAAACCCAAACTCGACTGCATACCAATAATCTGACCAAGCATGACGAAAGTTTGTATCATGAACTGGGTTATCATCCCCATCGCAACACCAATAACAAGCTGATTGAAGGTAATCAAAAAACCGCCCAGCGACATCAATGGTGTTGAAATATTAACAGCGGGAATAACAGGCATAGCCGCAACAGTTACGGCAAGGGAAAGATACAGACGGATTCGGGAAGGAACAAATCTGGCACCGGTCACACTCATTGCCATCAGCATTGCGGATATCCGCACAAATGGCCAGAAGTAGCTCGCAATCCATTCAAGTACCAGTGTCGTTGGATATTCCATTTGCGATCCCTCTAAAACAAGACCTGAGAAATACGTTCAATCATAGAATGGAAAAAATCCATTAGCATTTGGGTCATCCAGTGACCAAAAAGCATTAAAGATAAAAGTGTCACAATCAAGCGGGGAAGAAAACTCAGTGTCTGTTCATTAATGGACGTTGCAGCCTGAAACACTGCAACCACTAATCCGATAAGCAGACTGGGAATTATAATAGCCGACACCATAAGCAGTACCATCCACAAGGCGTCGCGAAATATTTCTACAAAAATTTCTGGTGTCATTACATTCTCCTAAAGAGAGAAACTGCCGGCTAACGTAGATAAAATCAAATTCCATCCATCAACCAGAACAAACAGCATCAGTTTAAAAGGCAAAGACACAATCATAGGAGACAACATCATCATACCCATTGCCATCAATACCGAAGCGACCACCAGGTCAATAATCAAAAATGGCAGGAATAACATGAATCCCATTTGAAATGCTGTTTTCAGCTCAGAGGTAACAAACGCGGGAATCAATACCGCCATTGATACATCCTGCGGGTCCTGAACATCAGATCCGGAAAGGTGCACAAACGTTTCTAAGTCCTTAATGCGTGTTTGTTTCAGCATAAACTGTTTCATCGGCTGCTGTGCATTATCAAATGCCTGACGCGCCGAAATTTGTTCATTCAGATAGGGCTGCACCGATTGCTGGTTAATTCTATCGAATACCGGCGACATGATAAAAAAGGTCAGAAACAGTGAAATACCTATTATCACCTGATTGGATGGTGTTTGTTGCAACCCCATGGCCTGACGCAGTATCGACATCACGACAACAATTCGGGTAAATGACGTCATTAGGATAACGATGGCGGGCAAAAAACCCAACATAGTCATCAATGCCAGGATTTGCAGATTAACCGAATAATCTTCACTACCATCCGGATTTGTCGTCATGGTTATAGCAGGAATACCAGCATTGCTAAATTGCCCGATAGTCGAACTGGAAGTAACCCCCTGAGACGTAACACTTTGTGTTACAACAGAATTAGCAGGCTGAGCCGGAGCAGAAAACGCTGGAACAGATGAAATAAGCAGAAGCAGACACAGCAATACCTGATGCCTTATAATTTGCCAACCTTTAAATGCGCTAATTTTTTTCATTCTTCTTCAACAATTGGTTGAGTTGTTTAGCAAATGACGAGGAAATCGAATTATCTGACGAATTTTGACTATTGTCTCGTAACGGTGTTTCAAGTTTGGAAATCAGTTGAATAGATTGTGGTGTCATACCAACCACAAACTGCTCATCACCAGCTTTCACCACCATTAATCTCTCTCTCGCCCCTAATGGTATCTGACGGATAACAGCAAAATCTTTTTCCCGCCCCAACGCTGGTATACGCATTCGTTTCATCAGCCAGGCCAGAACTAAAATTAAAGCGACAACAAAGATCAGAGAGCCAAAAGTCGCAAATATATCAAACTGGCCGCTATCGGTAGCCGCCAGTGATGAAAAAGAACTCACCATACAGATGAGTAACAAAAAACCACGTATTAACTGTTTCATATTATTATTTAAGTTTTTTAATACGCTCAGTCTGGCTGATTACATCCGTCAGACGAATACCAAACTTATCGTTAACAACCACAACTTCCCCGTGAGCAATTAACGTCCCGTTAACCAGAACGTCCAAAGACTCACCCGCAATTCGATCCAGTTCAACCACAGACCCCTGGTTAAGTTGCAAAAGGTTACGGATACTAATTTGTGAACGCCCCACTTCCATAGAAATCGTAACCGGGATATCCATGATAGTATCAAGTTTACGGCGTTCATCTTCAGAAATCGGTGTGGATGTATCTTTCAATTCTTCCAAAGGTGCAGCCAGAATTTCATCTACATCAACTTCTGGTGCATTCGGATCTTCACCCAGAGCAGCAGCCCACTCATCGGCTAATTTTTGATCATCAGAATCAGACATAATAATTCACCTATTCGCCTTTATGTGGTAGTTGCTTAATATCATCTTCGTCCTCAAGATCCGAAATAATATTCTCACTGAGGAAAGCTAAATCAGTTTTCATGACATCCGGTCGCTTAATTTTCTCTGAAATTTGCACAGCAACATTTTCTCCGGAGCGTCCCATCTTAACCCGAAAGGTAGGTAGTTCTTCAACATACATCAGCGCGTGTGGAGGCATATCTATCGGAATAATGTCTCCGGGACGTAAATCCATTAGATCTCTCAGAGAAAGAGCTTTTTCTAATAAATTGACTCGAAAATTAACCGGCACATCCATAATTTCTTCTTTTAATGCCGAGCTCCATCGGACATCGGTTTCCATTTTATCGGACTGAACCCCCGCATCGAGCAATTCACGGATAGGTTCGACCATGGAATAAGGCATAACAACATGAAAATCACCACCGCCGCCATCCACTTCAATATGAAATGAGCTGACCACAATTACTTCCGTCGGACTGACAATGTTGGCCATACTCGGGTTCACTTCGGAATCCAGATACTCAAATTCAACCCCCATAACCGGTGCCCAGGCTTCTTTGTAATCAGAAAAAACCAATTTCAGAATAAGCTGAACAACACGCCTTTCGGTTGGAGTAAATTCACGGCCTTCAATTCGGGCATGGAAACGCCCGTCGCCACCAAAAAAGTTTTCTACCATAATGAAAACTAAACGAGCTTCCATTGTGATTAAAGCGGTCCCTTTTAATGGTCTGAAACGAACCATGTTAAGACTGGTTGGCACATAAAGCGTATTCTGGTATTCACCGAATTTCATCATCTGGACACCATTGATAGAAACTTCGGCCGTTTTTCGCAACATATTAAATAAACTGATACGCATATGACGCGCAAAACGTTCATTAATAAGTTCCAGGGTCGGCATCCGACCACGAACAATACGATCCTGAGAAGAGAAATCGAAATTTACCGCACCGGCACCACCGCTGTCCGAAATCTCTTCCTCTTCCTCATCAACATCATCCACACCATGAAGTAGCGCATCAATCTCGTCTTGACTTAATAAATCCGTCACCTAACCACCTTTATTGCATAACAAAGTCAGTAAATAACACTCTTTCTATCACAGGGCTACCCACAACTTTAGTCAGCGTTGTTTTTATATCCTCGGTTGCTTTATCACGTAAATCAGTTCGTCCGTTAGGGCTTCTCAATTGCTCAACTGTTGCAGATGCAAACGTCGATATCAGGGTACTTTCGATCAACGGCGAATGATAACTAGCCTGACTTTCATTTTCAGCACCTCTGACCATCAACTGTACTTTTATCTGAACCACTCGATCACGTTTATCACCTGCCACATTAAACACAAACGGCTGTGGCAAAATAACATAAACGATTGGCTCAGCAACTACCGGAGCATCCTGAGCAGCTACCGGTTCATCTGCACCGCCACCAGTTCCCATCAGGAAAAAAGCAGCCGCACCGCCACCAAGGAGCAATACAGCAGCGATGATAATAATTAATAATTTCCCCTTACCTTTGGGTGCTTCTGCCTGTTCGTCTTCTTCTGCTGCCATAAATAACTCTACCTGAGAAAATTAATCCAATTGCTTTATGCATAATAGCTTATACCGTCTTTTGGTGACGGAACATTTACTCTAAGTGTAACATCAGACTCATTATTTTCTTCCCCAAAACCAGAACCTAAGCCTGAATTACCATTCTGAGATTGTCCACTTTGTTCTTGTCCGCGTCCCGATGCGGCATAACCGTTTTGCTGTTGGCCGGCTGACTGATGCTGAACCGCAGTATCACCTACCTGTACCCCTTGCTGAGATAACATTTCCCGTAATCTTGGCATTGAGTTTTCCAGAGCTTCTCTGGCATGGTGGTTTGCTACAGTAAACTGAACCGAGGTCGTATCACCGTTCATATGCATTCGAATATGAACTTTACCTAAATCTGGCGGATCAAGCCTGATATCAATATTTTTTAAGTTCTTCGATAACATCATATGAACCCGTTCAGCCAGTTGATCAGATGCAGTATCTTTCGTTACCTGAACCGGAGCCTGGGAAGCCAGAGCACCGTCAGTCCGGGCTAGCTGAGAAAATGAATGCGAATTCTGACCATTCATTGCCGATAACTGCTGAGCGATCTGAGAATCTTTGCCCATTTTGTCGCCATCAATTTCACGTAAATTCACATGACGCTCCAAATCTAATCCGTTTCTTTGCTCATATGATTTAGTCACATCTTTTGTCATCAGAGCGGCGGCTTCACTCATAGCAGCATTATTAGCGGCCGAATTAGCAGTCTGCCCCATCTGCATATTTAATGATTCATCACCCTGTTTTTCTGGAGACTGCATCGAAACAAAATGTGCTTGCTGATGTTGATTCATATTCACTTGCATTGCACCCGATAATAACTGAGGAACTGTTTTACCGTGTTTATGAGCTAACTGTTCTAATTCAGCTTTATTGAGTTTTTCTAAATCAATAACCTGACCATCAGTATCAACATACATCATTGATGATACTGCATTGTTTTCATTCACAACTCCAGCAGAGACTCCCGGAGAAAAATACATAGCTTGTTCAGAAATTGGCTGATCAAACGACACTGTTGATTGCGTATGGTCAGATAACAGTTCTCCATCAGCCTCCATTTTTTCCAGCATTTGCGGTGATAAACCATTCATTTTTGAAAAATCTGCTACAAGTGGATTACTACTAACACCATCGATATCTGAAAATGCTATTTCCTGCTCCTGTACATTCCCTACAAACATCTTATTATCAGAAGGAATTAAATCATTTAAAGCCACTACATCTTCCGGCATCATTTCATCTTCTGATAACAACGTAGTCATACGAGTCTCAGCATTTAATGAAGAAGAGACAGAAAGAGAAGCAGGATCATCCACAAACTGCGCTGGATTTTGAACATTTGTCGATATTTTTTGTTGAGCTTGAACAGTTTTCTGCACAAAAGATAATGCATCACTATTACTTTCAACTATGTCAGCAGAAACCTGTTTATCAATTTCTGTGAGAACATTTGGACCAGCATCATTTTTTTGTGCTTGCGCTTCAACTGTTAAATTTTTCGTAGCACCATCATCGACTAATTCACTTTCTTTTTGAGGCAAAGCTTTGCCGGATGATAACGTCACATTTGCCTCTTGCAGACGATGCAGAACCTGTTTTCCTTCATCCATCACCTGAGAAGCATTTTTCTCCGAAGATGAGACTTGATCTAATTTGACAATTTCATCTTCTAAATCAGAGCTTTTTGAGTTTGCTTGTGCCTGAACCTTTAAGGTGTCAGTATCCAATTCACTTTTTGTTTTTACATCTGCAGTAGCATCATCAGCGCTATCTACTGAATCAGAAACCAGTTCCAAACCTTCTTCAGCTTTCAGAATTTGAATCTGACCGTCACTATTTGGCAGAGTTTTATCGGCAGACTCTCCTTTAATGTCTGATTCAGCTTTAACATCCACACCGCCCTTAGCAGCAGTCACCTGTGATTTAGAATCATTCTCTCCAGAAAAAAAAGAGGCTAGCTTACTGAAAAAACTTTCGTCTTCACCGTTCGCTTTATCACTTTTCCCATCAAGTTTAAGACCGGTTTTAACATTCGAAACATCGGATGTTGTGCCAAGATTAATTTTCATATATTGCGCTCACTCTCAGGAGAACCGTACTAACAAGGTGACTCTACGTGGGGTTCCACAAAGCAATACAACCTTAATATTTACTTATAAAATGCAAATAATGAGCCATCTTAAGAATTATTTCGGTTTTTCTGGCGATTAAACTGCAATGTCGCAAATTCATCGAGAAACTTCTGTTCTTTTTTCTGCTCTAATTTTTCTTTTTCGGCCTGTCTTTTATTGATCAACCATTCATAAGAACGAGCTCGTTTACGAACTTCCATCCAGTGCTCTTCGCAATTTTGAACCTGTTCTTTAAAGTGGGACTCCGCCCCTCTTTGCTTAGCCAGAGTTTCATCCAACTGAGTTAAAAATCGATTCAGGTGCCAATATTCACTGGCAGATAATCCTTTTTGTCCCCGTTCAACAAGCTGATTACAGTAGTCCAGACGATACTGTTCAATTTGCTTTAACTGAGCGTAATAACTGTCAAGTTCCTGCCGCGCAGCATTTAAGGCAAGAATGGCTTTCTCTTCCTGCTCTTTTGCCTGATCCAGTAAGAACTCAAGTGCATTTTCCATAATACTATTACGTTATCTGGAGTACGTTTTTTAACATACTCACACACATATCATAGGGCACAGACTCTTTCATTTTCTGCTGTAGGAAGGCATCAATTCTGGGTTTCAGTGTAAATGCACTATCAATCGCCGGATCTGTACCCGGCTTATAAGCACCAATAGAAACCAAATCCTGATTTTTTCGACAGACAGAAAGAACCTGTCTCACCGCTTTTGACATCAGCACATGTTCATCCGTTGTCACCTGAGGCATAACACGACTGACCGATTTTTCCACATCAATGGCCGGATAATGACCACTATCAGCCATTTCCCTTGAAAGCACGATATGACCATCAAGAATTGCCCGGGAAGCATCAGCGATAGGATCTTGTAAATCATCCCCTTCGGTTAGTACTGTAAAGAAAGCAGTGATAGATCCCTGCTCATCAGAACCGTTACCGGCTCTTTCAACTAAAGCAGGCAATTTAGCAAATACGGATGGCGGATAACCTTTGGTTGCCGGTGGTTCGCCGACGGATAAAGCAATTTCACGCTGGGCCTGAGCAAAACGGGTTAAGGAATCCATCAACAGCAGGACATCCAGCCCCTGATCTCGAAAGTATTCCGCAATAGTCAACGCTGTCTGACAGCCTTTTAATCGCATTAAGGGTGATGCATCAGCAGGTGCAGCCACAACAACTGAACGCTGGCGACCATCAAACCCCAGAATTTCTTCAATAAATTCTTTTACTTCACGGCCTCTTTCACCAATTAGCCCAACCACAACCACCTGTGCCGTTGTGCCTCGGGTCATCATTCCCAAAGTGACCGATTTACCGACACCAGACCCCGCAAAAAGACCGATACGCTGACCTTTACCAACAGTAAGAAGACCATTAATAGCTTTGATTCCCACATCAAGAGGTTCTGAAATGGGTTTTCTGGCTAACGGATTAATTGGCGGGACATTAAAAGAAGCTTTTTGTGCCGTATAGATAGGGCCTAAACCATCTAATGGATTACCAACACCATCAATAACCCGGCCCAATAATTCCATTCCGACCGGTAACTGAGCTGCTTCTGTTAAAGGTGTTACTTTTGCACCGGGTAATACACCGATAATTTGTTCACTAGGCATAAGGAAAAGACGATCACCGGAAAAGCCAACGACTTCGGCTTCCATAGAACCAGACATGGTTTCTACTTTACATAAACTGCCGATCGGAGCACGACAACCTGTCGCTTCCAGTGTCAGGCCAACCACCCTAACCAGATGACCGGAAGCTACCGGACGGGTTGAAAGTCCCTCAACTTTATATTCTGCAAGACGATCTGCGAGTGCTAACATACCTATTCACCCTTTGGATGTCGGTTTGAACCACAGAAATTATGCAATACTGTTTTTACCCGATCTTCCATACGGTAACTCACACTCGACTCTCCGGCTTCGATTTGAACGTCACCACGTTCAAGAGCCGGCTCAACAACCAAAGTCCACTGTCTGGCCGCCAGTTCTTCTTCACCGTATGTCTGACGAGTCAATTCTGCGTCTTCCGGATTTAACTTTAGAGTGATGGGATGACCGGCAATAGGTAACGACTCGACAGAATCTTTGATCGTATCCAGAATAATATGTTCATTGGTCTGTAGCTCAACATGAATGACTTCTCTGGTAAGAGCAATAACCATATCAACTAACTGTTTTTCAACCTGACTATTCATTAAATCCAGTGGCTGGCTAAACTGATCAGCCAGTTGCACAAAGGTTGCAATATGCTGAGCAATGATTTCCTGACCGTCTGCCTGACCTTTTTCCAGACCTTCCTGATGACCTTCTTCTAAACCCGCCTGATATCCGGATTCTTTGCCTTTATCATATCCTTGTTTAAAACCTGCTTCTTGTCCCTGATGCAGTCCCTGCTGATAAGCTTCTTCACGAATTGCCTCTATGTCCTGGACAGTTAAAGGCTTAATTTCTTCCTCTTCAGGCTCTTCAACAGCAGGCATCCATGTTGGATCGTAGTTCATAGCTGTAGGCTTTGCTTCTCGGTGATTATCCCCATAGTCGGGTAATCCCCATTTTTGAGCATCTTTCTGCTCAAGATCTCTGCCTGGTCTTAAAAAGCCACGTTTTCTGTCTGAGGTCATAACGCCACACCCAACAACATCGATTTACGATTATAAGAATTCATCAGCACCGCCAGACAACATAATTTCTCCGTTATCTGCCATTCTGCGTGCAATCGCCAGAATCTCTTTCTGTGCCGCTTCTACATCAGACACTTTAATAGGTGGCATTGCTTCAAGATCATCTTTCATCATCTCAGCTGCACGTTTAGACATGTTCTTAAAGATTTTTTCCTGCAGAACATCATCAGCACCTTTAAGCGCTTTTTGCAGTACATCCTGAGGTACATCCCGTAGCAGTTTCTGAATACCCTGATCATCGACTTCGGCCAGGTTCTCAAAGACAAACATCAAATCTTCAATTTGAGTTGCCAAATCTTCATCCTGATCGCGTAACTGCTCAATTAAGACACTTTCGATATTATTATCAAAGTAGTTCATAATTTCTGCAGCCGCTTTCAGACCACCAATTTTCGCAGCCTGAGTACCAGCCTGTCCGGCGAATTGTTTTTCCATAATTTCATTTAATTCAGCCAGAGCTGATGGCTGAACTTCTTCCAGATTAGCAATACGCATCATTAAATCGAGACGATCCCGCTCAGCAAACTGCTCTAATATTTCCGCGGACTGATCCGGTTCCAGATAGGACAGAACAATGGTTTGAATCTGAGGGTGTTCGTTAATAATGATTGAGGCAACCTGTCGTGGCTCCATCCATTTCAGTGAATCCAGACCTTTTGACCCGGTACCAAGCAGAATCTGGTCAACAAGGTTACCAGCTTTATCTTCCCCCAAAGCGGCAACCAACGCATTACGTAGGAAGTCCTCACTGCCCATACCAATATTGGTGTATTTCTGGATATCTTCCAAAAATGCCCGGTGCACAGCACCAACTTTTTCCTGACTCAGATCGGCTGCACGAGCCATAGCACTACCGACTCGTTGTACCTGTTTTGGTTCTAAGTGACGAATGATACCTGCGGCATCTTCCTCATTTAAACTCAATAAGAGAATGGCTGCTTTCTCATCACCTGTCATGGTTGATATATCAAAAGATGGGCCTTCACTTGGTACGATATCTCCACCTTTTTTTGCATCATCATTAGCCATCGCTCATCACCATCCAGTTTTTAACAACTTGTGCTGCCAGTTCAGGCTCATTCGCAACCAGTGCACGAACCGCTTTCAGCACATCTTCATCTTTATGTAAGTTAGGCAAATCAATCGAAGAACCAAATTCAAATAGCTCAGTACTATCGATATCACCACCAAGTAAACTTGTCTCACCATCCGCACCTATTGGTAAACCATCTGGTCCGTATAGCTGATCATCCTCTTCACTAGCCGGGTTGATAAGTTTCTTCATTGCTGGTCTGACAAGCACCAATACAATAACAATAATAACTAACGCACTCGCTACCCATCTGACCCACTCGCTGAAATTCGGATGCTCCCAGATAGGTACATCAACCGTTGGTTCAATATCCGGAGCAGCAAACGGCATACTTAATACATTCAGCAAGTCACCACGATTTTCATTAAAACCAACAGCGCCAATTAAAACCTGTTTAATAGATTGTAGCTGAGCATCAGATAAAGGCTGATAAGTAATCTCTCCGGTATCCGGATTGACAATTTCACGATCTTTAACCGCTACAGCAACTGTCTGTCTGGCAATAACACCGGTCTGCTTTCTCTCATGGCTGATAGTCGTATCTATTTCATAGTTGCGGGTCGCTTCTTTATGCACAGAGCCCTGTCCAATCAAAGAACCGTCTTTCATCTGGGCAACATCTTCAGGTATAGAAGAATCAGCTGGCGGTTGATTACTTAGTGCCCCAGGCACTCCAGCTACCGCATTACTCTTGTTGTAATCATCAACGGTATATTCGCTTCTTGTTGCAGAGGTTGTTGGATCAAATTGTCGGCGTGTTTGTTCAACAGCACTAAAATCAAGTGAAACATCGACCTGAGCAGTATAATTTCCAAGGCCTAAGATTGGGATAAGAACAGAATCAATTTTATCTTTCAGCGCTTCTTCCTGTTTACGCTCCAGTTCCTGTTCTTTTCTTCTTGCAGAAGACAGGGGATCTTCCGAACCAGAGTTTAACAACCGTCCATGCTGATCAGTCACAGTGACTTTATTGGTTGTCATTCCGGGAACAGCACTGGCAACCATATCAACAATCGCGTCGACTTCACGCTGTTTCAGGTTTGCACCAGTTCTTAATGTCAGGAATACCGAAGCCGATGCTTCCTGGTTCTGACGCACAAAGACACTTTGTTTTGGCATCGCAAGTAAAACTTTAGCCTTACGCACCTGGGTCATTTCTTCAATGGCTTTGCCAAGCTGTCTTTCACGGCTGAGTTTGAGCCTTTCTATTTCAAGACGCTGGGAAACACCAAATCCCATATCCTGCATCAGAATATCATCGCCAGCTTCCTGACTTTTATTCAGCCCGGCTCTGACGAGATTTAACTTCAGATTATTGTAATCACTTTCCGGAACCAGAATGGTATTTCCGTCTAATTTGTACTCTTGTTTTTGTTGATCCAGGTAATCAAGAACAGATATTAGTTCTTCTGTCTCATAAGCTCCAAGCGGGCGCATCTCAGGCTCTTTTACCCAGAAGAACAACATTAAAATCAATGCAACACAAATCGAGATCGACAGAACCAGTACGACCTGGCGTACTAAGTCCAGATCCCCGGCACCAAAGTCAAAACGTGATGAACTTTTTTCATCTTTGTCCGGATTCTGGTTGTCTATACCATCATGTTCACTTGTCATTAAAGAAGTATTTTCATCCTTTAATGCAAGATCTGTTGAATGATTATCTTCAGCCACAATAAATACCTACCACAAACTATACTGGCATGTTCATAAGCTCTTTATAAGCTTCAACCAATTTATTTCGGACCTGAATTGTTGCTTCAAACGCAACGCTTGCTTTGTTTCTGGCGATCATGACATCGGACAGAGAAACGCCTTCATCACCTTGGTCAAATCGGGTTTGTAGAGTACTGGATGTTTTTTGCAAACCATTCACATTATTGATTGCATCAGACAACATATTACCAAAATCAGCGCCAACAGTCTGACTTGTAGCAGCAGGCTGACGATTTGTTGCTTCAATCATCATTGCCTGCATTTCATTTTGTAAACCATCTAGTCTCATATTCGCCCCGCTGCCAAAGATTTGACTCTGTTCTGACACTTTAATAACCACAATAGATACTCAGCAATTAGCGTGCCACTAATCAAAATAGCGATCAGCCGGGAATTTCAATCCCAGCATCACGCATTTTGGCAAGTTTGTAGCGCAGAGTCCTCGGGCTTATTCCGAGCTTTTCGGCCATCTCTTTGCGGCGACCATGACACTCTTTTAGTGTTTCTAAAATAATAGAATATTCCTGATCTCGTAATTCACCGCCCAATCCAGAACCGGATGATATATTGGTATCATTGCTGTCATATTCAACTTCAGCAACTGGTTTAACCGTTGGCGCTGACACTTTCTCATCACCGGAAACTAATTGCTGTAAGCCATCAGAATCCTGCCAGTCCACACCTTCGAGTAAGATATTCTCTCCGGTGACCTTTTGGTTTTCACTCAGGATCAGAGCCCGCTGGACCACATTATCTAGTTCACGAACATTACCAGGCCATGAATAAGCCAATAATTTCTGCACTGCATTGTCGTCAAGGGACGGAACTGGCATCCCCAACTTCTTACAATGTCGCTCAATCAAATGTTCCGCCAGAGGCTGAATATCTCCCGGTCTGTCACATAACGCAGGCCAGGTAATTGGGAAAACATTCAGACGATAATATAAATCTTCTCTGAAGTTGCCTTCCTGAACATAACGTTTCAAATCACGGTTACTGGTCGCTAAAACCCGCACATCCAATTTAATGCTTTTACGGCTACCCAGCCTTTCAACTTCACGTTCCTGCAAAACACGCAGCAATTTAGCCTGAAGGCTTAAATCCATTTCACTGATTTCATCAAGCAAAATAGTACCGCCCTGAGCCTGTTCAAATTTTCCCGGACACGCCTGAACCGCACCGGTAAATGCGCCTTTTTCATAGCCAAACAACGTTGCTTCCAGCATATTCTCAGGAATTGCAGCACAGTTAATCGCCACAAAAGGACCGTCTTTTCGTAAAGATGCGTTATGAATATAGCGAGACATAACCTCTTTACCGGAACCGCTGGGTCCCATAATCATCACACTGGCATCCGTTTTGGCCACTTTATCTGCAAGCGCCAGCAACTTGAGGCTTTTTTCGTCGGCAACAACAGCATCACCATTATCGTCACTCTTAACCGGGGCATAACGGCTAACCATATTGAGCAGAACTTCTGGTGCAAATGGCTTAGCCATATAGTCAATGGCACCTTCTTTCATTGCTGCAACTGCATCTTCAATATTAGCGTAAGCAGTCATTAACAAAACGGGTAAATTAGGCCATTGCAGTTTGATGTTGCGTAATAAAGCCAGGCCCCCCATTCCGGCCATTTGTACATCGGAAACCACAATATCAATCGTTTCAGATTTTAGCTTTACTAAGGCATCTTCTGCACAATCTGCTTCCACCCAGTCATAACCAGCAAGAGCAAGAGTATCAACAAGTGCTTCGCGCAGACCTTCGTCGTCTTCAACAATTAACACTTTACTTTGAGCCATTAACTATTCTCCTTTCTCTTCAGCTGACTGACTAGCGGTTGCAATTGGCAAATTCATGGTAAAACAAGCTCCATCCCCCTCTTCCGAGATCAATTCCAGAGAACCGTTATGAGCACGGCATACCATCTGCACCACAGCAAGCCCAAGTCCGGTTCCTTGTGAACGAGTCGTATAAAAAGGTTCCATAATTTTATTTTGCAAATCTTTCGGGACACCAGGGCCATTGTCCTGGACCGATATTTTTAAACTGCCATTAACCGGACGAGCAAAAACATCTATCTGAGCACCTTTACCTGAATTCTGAATAGCATTCATGACTAAATTGCTCAAAGCTGATGCTATTGCATTCGAGTTTCCCATCAACACTTCATCATCACTTTCGACTTCTAAAGCATAGTCTATTTGACCAGCATGAAGAGCGGTTTCTACCATAGGCTGAAATTCATCCATCAGTTCTCTGACCCGAAATGGTTTAACCACTTTATTATCACCACCCTTTGCAAACAAAAGCATATCATTCACTTGCTTATCAAGATCATGGAGCCTATCCATTAGTTTTGTCTGAAAGCGATCTCTCGTTGCTGAAGGTAAATTTGACGTGCCTAAATTGGACGCATATAGCATCGCACTGGACAGTGGTGTTCTTACCTGATGAGCAAGTGATGCGACCATACGACCGAGGGAAGAAAGACGTTGTAGATCACTAATCCGCGACTGTAACAGACGAGTTTCAGTTAAATCAGTAATGAGGATTAGCTGTCCGGTGTTTGAAGCAGATATTGCCAGATGAACTTTGCGTCCATTGCGTAGTGAAATCTCATGACCATCATCTTCTTTAGGAGCAAACGCAGTCTGTATAACAGAAAACCAACGCTCACCGTCAAGCGGTACATCAAGTAAGCGATGAGCCTCAGGATTTGCTTCTCTGACAACCCCCTGAGTATCCAGAAGAATAACGCCCGCAGGCATAACGTCCAACACCTGCTTATAACGTGCGACCTGATCTTCGAGAGAATCTAAATGTGAGTGTTGCTCTTGAAGTTGAGAATCTTGCATGTCGAATATCTGCCTAATAAATACAACAAAGGCTTAGAAGCAAAAAACGTTCCAAGCCTTTTTGTTATATAAATCAGAGAATTAAATGGCAATAACTATTGTGACAATATATTGACTCTTAATTCTGCTTTATCGCTGTATATTATATTTACGCATTTTCTCAACCAGAGTCGTTCTGCGCATACCTAACATATCTGCGGCTCTGGCAACAACACCAGCCTGAGCATCTAATGCCTGATTAATCATATCAATTTCTAATTCTGCGAGTAATTCTTTCAGGTTCACACCTTCCGGAGGAATGGACTGAGGTGAATTGCAGTTGTTCACTATATCATCCAGGCGTTCTATATTATCGACTTTAAAATCTTCAGAAAATATTCCGGCAAGCAATTCTCTTTCCTGTTCTTCAACAGGTACACGACTATTATTTTCCGGATGAAATTCAGGAATATCACTATACCGATACTTAGTTGGTAGGTGATTCACATCCACTAAACTATTTGGGTAAAGGATAATCATTCTTTCAACCAGGTTGGCTAGCTCTCGAACGTTCCCTGGCCAGATATGTTCCATCAATGAATTTACCGCCCGGGGAGTAAAACCGATTTTAGGAGCACCTTCAGCCTGCATACGGGTTAACAATTCCTGAATCAATAGAGGAATATCTTCAACCCGATCTTTCAGGGCTGGCATTTCAATAGGGAAAACATGCAATCGATAATATAAATCCTCACGGAATAATTCTTTTTCTATCATCGTTTCAAGATTGCGGTGCGTTGCCGCAACAATCCGCACATTCACTTTGATCGTGCTGTTTCCACCAACTCGCTCAAACGTTCTTTCCTGCAATACTCGCAGCAGTTTAACCTGCATTGGCATCGGCATATCGCCAATTTCATCCAGAAAAAGCGTTCCGCCATCTGCCAGTTCAAAACGCCTCTTTCTTGAAGTCAGAGCACCGGTAAATGCTCCTTTTTCATGCCCAAAAAGTTCACTTTCCAACAAATCAGGAGGAATAGCACCACAGTTGATAGGAACAAACGGACCATTTCTACGGCTGGAATGGTAATGAATATTTCTCGCGACCACTTCTTTACCAGTACCTGACTCACCAAGAATCAAAACATTGGCATCACTGTCGGAAACCTGTTCAATTAAATGCCTGACCTCCTGAATACCTTCACTCTGACCAACTAAACTACGAAATAAGGTATTTTTACGCCCGGAATTAAACATGGTACCATTCCGGCGACCGAGAAAGTTACGACAATGGCTGAGTGCTTCCGACATTTGCGGATAATTAAGCGGGAAATCTAACTCTCCGACATAATTGGCATAAGCATCCAGAGAATAAGACTGATTATTTATTTTAATTAAAGGAATAGGAACATGACTGGCTTTGACTAAGGACTGTTCTATAGATTCAGTTAATTTTCCACCTGTTATTGAGCCAATTATGCATCCCCCCCAATTTTCAGACCAAGTGATGTCCTCAAGGCCAGATGACTCAATTAATTCGCAGGACTCGCCCATAAACTCCAGAATAATCTGAAGCTGTTGACGTATAGTAGAGTCATCCTCGATGACAAGAAGTTTTGCTAAACCTTGCATGGAATAAGAAATCGCCTTAAGTAAAATTATTATTGCTGCCAGAGAAACACCGATGTCATTCTCAGATGATTCTTACCTCTAATAATAAACTTTAGTTGATTATTAGCTTTCAGCAACACAAACTTACTGATTAATCAGTAGGTTCTATTCTAGGCGATAAATAAAATAAGGCAACCAACCAGTATCTACATGTGATACTGGTTTGAAAATCGTGCAGAAATTTATCAGTCAGCATTTGCTGTCAAATTATGATATTCAGGAGGAATTTGGTCCCATGCCGATTTAATTTCACGAATGATCTCAATGACATCATCAATCGGTTCTGGTGTATTAGACTGGTTAGCCGCCGTAATCTGACTGATCATAAATTCGTATAATTGATCCAGATTCTTGGCTATATCTCCGCCATCATCCATCGACAGACAACTTCTTAAACTAATAATAATATCAAGAGCTTTGCCCAAACGTTCGCCTTTTACGGGTAAATTGCCCTGAATCATAGCAGCTTTACCTTGTATTAGGCGTTCAATAGCACCAGACATAAGCATTTGAACAACTTTGTGCGGCGATGCCGAACTCAGCTGACTGTCAACTGATACCTTTTTGTAAGCCTGTAAAGAACCACGCATAGCTTTCCTCTTCATAAGTACTTTTTGTATTGCTGAACTGATTTATTACCGTGTCGATAACGTTTTAACTGATCACCTAAAGATGACGTTTTACTTTGCATCAACTCAACAAGTCTTTTTGTATTCAGAATAGCTTCACGCCATTCTTCTGTTTTTAGCAGAGAAGAATCCTCTTCTGCTGAACACAATAATTCCTGCAATATCTGATCCCTTTTATCGACTAGTAACGCAATTTCTTCAGTATTTATTTCAGAATCCTGGAGAAGCAGGTAAATTTTGTGATCTATATCACATATTAATACTAGTCTTGTATCCATATTACTGGCCTAATGCATTCATCATGCCGGCAAGTTGATTTTGCATGTTACTCGTCGCATCCTGCATCGCGCTGAATTTCGCATGCGTTCTTTTTTCCAGGCTATCCATATGCCGATCCAAAGCTTCCTGAGTATCATCCAAACGACGGCTTTGTTCACTTAAGCTGTTTTCTCTGGTGCGGATTGCTCCTGTGACACCAGTAATTCCCTGAATTGCATCTTCAACATGTTTGGCAAACCCATCACGTCCACCAAAAAAATCACCTAATTTATCAAAATTATTATTCAGCTGCCGATTCAACATATCATAGTTGATTTCTAACGTTCCCTGGCGAGTGGTAGTGATACCGAATTCAGTTAGCGTCTTGATATTTTCGGGGGCATCTTTTACTTCTGTTGAAAAAACACGTTTTAATCTGGAATCAGCGCTTCGAACAACACTATCACCGGCAAGCGGCCCGGACTGACCGGTTACAGGATCAATGCTACTCAGTTGTTTTGACAAGTTATAGAACTGATTATATGAACTAACAAACGTCTCAATATCATTGCGAACGCTATCCCTGTCGTACTCAATGCCTATTTCTGCCGGCTGCTCAGTCGGTAATGTTTTGCCTTTTACCGTCAGATTCACACCATCGATGGCATTTTCGATAATATTGTTATTACTGGATAATTTAGCTACTCCATCGAGTAACACTTCCGAATCCTGAGCTCGCTGGACTTCCTGCATTCCCTGATAAGTATCATAATCAGTCTGTGCTTCTTGTAATTGATTATAAACAGATTCCACTTTGTCCAGATAAGCACGCTCTTCAGGTGTCATTTGCTCACGAGCAGCCTGTTTAGCCTGTTCTGGTGTCATGGTACCTGCCGCTACAGCCTTTTCAATTTTTTCATTTTGCTTGTCTAACTGCTGCTTAAGTTTGGTCTGAGCTTCTTCTGGTGTGACATAAGAATCGTACAAAGTTCCCGAAGCTGTATTTGACCACCCCGGAACATCTTGCGATTTATTTTCAGCTGCACCATCAAGTTCCGGCTCCGGTTCACGGTACGAATCCAGTAATGTTCCTGACGCGGTTTCGGTCCAACCGGGAATGCGATCTTCAGGTTTCTGATACTGATTAACCTGATCAGCTACTTTGACCTGTGTTGAGTCATCTGTTGATGAACCACTTTCTGTGGTATCTGCAGTAGATGAATCTGTTGAGCCATTATTTTCAGCCGCTTTTTGTATCTCTTGCGCAACCGAAGCATCGACAGCCCTTGCCGCCGTTTCAAGTTTTTCGGCAACCTTAGCGGCAAGTTCTTGCTCCTTAGGAGTCAGCGGATTTAATAATTGCTGAGCCTGAACACGAGCAGATTCAATATTTTTGACTCTCTGCTCTAAGGTTTTGTATTCAAGTTTTTTTAATGGATTACCAGATGCGGCTTCAACACCAATACTAATGTTATTTTCTTTACCAGAACGATTAGAAGCGACAATAAGACGAGGGCCTTCTTCATCATTAATAAAAGAAGCACGAACACCCGGATTTTGTTTAGAACCATTAATGTTATTCACCACGTCCCGTAAACGGGAATTAGACTGAACATCAACAGTAAATTTAGATTTTCCTAGTGAAATCTGCAGCTTGCCTGGGCCAAATTTTTCGTCATCCGACAAAACGTTAGATGCGATTTTATGACTCTGGGCAAGCTGCAACACATCGATAGCATAATTACCTGCTATGGCATCGGTCGTCGCTGTAGCGGATACAACTTTTTCGTCAGAAGAGTCCACTTTTCGCTGAGCGAACGCTTTCTCCTGACGAAATTGAGTCATGAGATCCTTCATCGTATCCAGCGACTGCCTGAGCTGGCCGTAAGCACTGATACTGGCGCCATTTTGGGCACGCTTATTATCGATGCTTTGCTGCTTCGGCATGCGCTCTGCATCGACAATCTTGCTGACCATGGAGTTAACGTCCATGCCACCAATATTCATCCCTACGGGACCTAAACTCATTTAATCACCTCAAAAGTAACAGTTACGCCTGAGTATTCAGAAGACCAGATTGATCCTTCGTGCGAGCCAGGCGTCTCAGTACTACCAGCATTTCTTCTTCAGGGATCTGACGAATGACATCACCGGTATCGGCTTCGTAAATCGTCACTATATCTCGTCCGGCTTCCTGATCAAATCGAAAAGAGAGACTTTTATTCATAGAAGATACAAATTCCTGCATCTGATCCATCATTTTAGTTCTCTGCTCTTCATTGACCCGCTCTCTCTCTTTCACAAGCTTTTGTGCCGCTTCAATTGACTCGGCCCGCCGTTCTTTTGCTTGCTCAGACGTTATTTCTGAGAGTTTATCGGGGCGTTCAGTATCCCGTGATATCGAAATGCTTCTAGTATCTTTCATACTAGCAGTACCATCACTTTCAGAAGCAAGTTTAGTGCCACTTGCTGAGCCGTAAGGCTGGATGTTCGATGCGTAGGATGATATTTCCATAACAATCTCCCTTCCACCTCATGGGTTACATATTAAAACAACCACGTGACCCAAAGCTCATATAAACCTACTAACCTAGCAGGCTCAGAGCTGCAGATGGTGATTGTTTAGCCTGAGCCAAAACAGATGTACTGGCTTGCTGCAGAATCTGATTTTTCGTCATCTCTGCAGTTTCTTTTGCAAAGTCAGTATCTTTGATGCGGCTCTTAGATGCACTCACATTTTCGTTAATGTTATCTAAATTACTAATCGCATGGCTAAATCTATTTTGGAACGCACCTAAAGATGCCCTTTGGCTATCAACAGATTTTAGTGCACTATCGATAACATTTACTGCCATCTGAGAACCACCAACTGTAGATACATCAATATCTTTAACAGTTACATTCTGTGCTGCACCAAAACCGATTTCGCCACCTAAACCACCACCAATAGTCACATCACCGTCAACTTTCTGTGATGATGCAAATAACTGTAGTTTGCCATCTTCATCTACAGACGCTTTCACATCTTCAGACTGACCATTAATGTAGGTAGCAAGCTCTTCAATATCATCGCCTTGTTTAGCATTGATAGTAATATTTTGAGCTTCCCCAAATTTATCAGTATAGCTTAAAGTTAAATCGTTCGCGCTTCCCACAGTCCAGTCTGCAGATTTGCCGTCTTGAGCAACATATGCTTGACCACCCATAGCCATATTATCAGAGCGCATGTTACCCATAGATAACTGTACTGCTTCCCCAGAATCAGCACCAATCTGAAATGACTGACTACCGTAAGTACCGTTAAGTAGTTTGTTACCACCAAATGATGTTGTTTCCGCGATACGGTTTAATTCATCATTAAGAGCTGATACTTCTTCCTGAATCGCTACTCGTTCAGATTTAGAGTTTGAACCATTAGATGATTGAAGGGATAAGTCACGCATACGTTGCAGAATAGACGTGGTTTCATCCATCGCCCCTTCAGCTGTCTGCGCGATTGAAATACCGTCGTTTGCATTTTTTATAGCCATGTCTAAGCCATTGCTCTGAGATGTCAAACGATTTGATATTTGTAGACCTGCAGCATCATCTGTTGCGCTATTGATTTTATACCCTGAAGACAAACGCTCCATTGAACGCTGTGTACCTTCAGCGGCACTATTTAAATAACGCTGTGCTGTCATTGCAGAAACGTTAGTACCAACACTAATTGCCATATTTTGATCTCCTGTACGGACAAGTTAATGTACCTTTGCGTCTCTCACCTCGCATCGGTACATTCATTTCTCTCAATATCTTTAACGGCCATAAGGAATAAAGCTTTAGAAAAATTTTGCTTTTTTTTTAACCTTTATATTCATGAGGTTAACGTACAAATAGACTCATTTAAGAAAAACAAGCAAAAAAAATCCGGAAAAAAAATTCCGGATTTTTTAATTTCAGTTTGTTGGTCCGAAGACGTTTTATCTTAACCAAGCAGACTAAGTGCTGCCTGTGGAGCCTGTTTCGCTTGGGCCAGGATTGAACTGGATGCCTGAGACAGAATTTGTGATTTGGTAAGAGAAGTCGTCTCTTTCGCAAAATCGGTATCTTTGATACGGCTCTTAGACGCATTCACATTTTCGTTAATGTTATCTAAGTTGTTCACTGCATGGCTGAATCGGTTCTGGAATGCACCCAGCTCTGCACGGTGACTGTCCACATATTTCAGCGCCGAATCGATAACACCCACTGCCTGCTGCGCGCCACCTACAGAAGTCACATCAATCGTGTCAACTGTGTCCGCAACACCCGCACCCATGTTTAACTCACCGGCAAGACCACCACTGAATGAAACTCCACCCGATACTTTATTGGTTCCGGCAAATACCTGCAGTTTACCATCTTCATCAACAGAGGCTTTCACCATGTCAGTCTGACCATTGATGTACGTTGCTAGTTCTTCAATATCATCGCCTGCTTTCGCTGAGATATTGATTGTCTGTGCATCACCATTCACATCAGTCAGGTCAATCTGTAAGTCATTTGACCCCGCCTGAACTGCCCAGTTTTTGTCTTTACCATCTTGTGCTTTAAAACTAGTACCACCCATGCTGGCATTATCACTGCGCATATCTCTCAGGTTCAGCATTACCGCTTCACCGTTATCCGCACCAATCTGGAAAGATTTGGTTCCGTAAGTACCGTTTAGCAGTTTGTTACCACCAAAAGACGTGGTTTCTGCTATTCGGTTTAATTCATCATTCAGAGCCGTTACTTCTTCCTGAATCGCTACTCGTTCAGCTTTAGAGTTTGAACCGTTAGACGATTGAAGAGACAGGTCTCTCATACGTTGTAAGATGCTGGTTGTTTCATCCATTGCACCTTCTGCTGTCTGTGCAATCGAAATACCATCATTCGCATTTCGTACTGCTACGTCCAAACCGCGACTTTGAACATTCAAACGGTTTGAAATCTGTAAACCGGCGGCGTCATCTTTCGCACTGTTAATTTTGAAACCGGATGATAGACGTTCCATTGACGTATTTTGTGCATTGGTTGCTGCGCCTAAGTAGCGTTGAGCGGTCATTGCTGATACGTTAGTGTTTACATTTACTGACATGATTATTTCTCCAATTGATTTTCCGATGTTTCCGGTTTCCGACGTCTCGGAAAACCAAGCAGTTCTCTCAAAGTTACTTTTTATAACGGCCCGATTCGGAAATCCTTTAGAAAAATTTTAATCTTTTTTTAATTCATATAATCAATTAGTTAGGAGGAACAATGTAAGGGTGTTGATTTTCCTAATATAAAAAATCCAGAACATACTGGATTTTTTATATTAGATTGTAATTTCACCGACACCTTACCCAAGCAGATTAATCGCTACGTTCGGAGACTGTTTTGCCTGTGCCAGGATCGAACTGGAAGACTGAGATAAAATTTGTGATTTGGTAAGCGCGGTTGTCTCTTTCGCAAAATCGGTATCTTTGATGCGACTCTTGGACACATTCACGTTTTCGGCAATGTTAGTTAAGTTGTTAATCGCATGGTTGAAACGGTTCTGGAACTTCCCCAGCTCAGCACGATGACTGTCCACATACTTCAGCGCTGAGTCGATAACTCCCACTGATTGTTGAGCGCCCCCCACTGTTGTTACATCAATAGAATCAACCGTATCAACTGTTCCTGGCCCCATATTAAGTTCTCCAGCGAGACCACCACTGAAAGAAAGAGGCCCCGACACTCTATTTGTACCAGCAAAAACCTGCAGCTTACCGTCTTCATCAACAGATGCCCGCACCATATCTGTCTGACCATTGATGTAGGTTGCTAATTCTTCAATATCATCCCCTGATTTTGCTGAGATATTGATAGTCTGTACATCACCTTTCACATCATTCAGAGTGATTTGTAAGTCATTGGTGCCAGTCTGAACTGCCCAGTCTTTTTCTTTGCCATTGGCCGCTTTGTAACTGGTCCCCCCCATGCGGGCATTATCACTGCGCATATCTCTCAGGTTCAGCATTATCGCTTCACCGCTATCCGCACCAATCTGGAAGGCTTTGGTTCCGTATGAACCATTCAACAATTTGTCACCCGCAAAAGAGGTCGTTTCTGCAATATGGTTTAACTCGTCATTAAGCGCGGTCACTTCTTCCTGAATCGCTACTCGTTCAGATTTAGAATTAGAGCCATTAGCAGATTGAAGAGACAAATCTCGCATACGCTGTAAGATACTGGATGTTTCATCCATCGCACCTTCGGCTGTCTGTACCACTGAAATACCATCATTGGCATTTCGCACAGCAACATCCAAACCACGACTTTGAACATTCTGACGATTTGAAATCTGCAAACCAGCGGCGTCATCTTTTGCCCGGTTAATTTTAAAACCGGATGACAGACGCTCCATTGCCGTATTCTGCGCTTGAGTTGCTGCGCCTAAATAGCGCTGAGCCGTCATTGCAGATACGTTCGTGCTTACGTTTACTGCCATAATAATTTCTCCAGTTGATTTCCCGATATTTCCGCTTAATAGCGCTTCGGAAAATCAAGTAACCTTCTCATTGTTACTGTTTTTTTATAATGGCTTGTTCATAAATATCCTTTAGGGGAAATCATCTACTGTGATCACTACAATCATTCATTTAGTCAGTCTGAAACCAATCGAACAGAACAAACTGATCTCGGTGATAAAAAAATCCAGCATTGGCTGGATTTTTTAAATTCAGATTGAAGCTCCCAAAACTCCTTAACCAAGCAGACTCAGTGCCGCCTGTGGAGCCTGTTTCGCTTGGGCCAGGATTGAACTGGAAGCCTGAGACAGGATTTGAGATTTAGTAAGAGAAGTCGTCTCTTTCGCAAAATCGGTATCTTTGATACGGCTCTTAGACGCATTCACATTTTCGTTAATGTTATCTAAGTTGTTCACTGCATGGCTGAATCGGTTCTGGAATGCACCCAGTTCGGCACGGTGACTGTCCACGTATTTCAACGCTGAGTCGATAACACCCACTGCCTGCTGCGCGCCACCTACAGAAGTCACATCAATCGTGTCAACTGTGTCCGCAACACCCGCACCCATGTTTAACTCACCGGCAAGACCACCACTGAATGAAACTCCACCCGATACTTTATTGGTTCCGGCAAATACCTGCAGTTTACCGTCTTCATCAACAGAGGCTTTCACCATGTCAGTCTGACCATTGATGTACGTTGCCAGCTCTTCAATATCATCGCCTGCTTTCGCTGAGATATTGATTGTCTGTGCATCACCATTCACATCAGTCAGGTCAATCTGTAAGTCATTTGACCCCGCCTGAACTGCCCAGTTTTTGTCTTTACCATCTTGTGCTTTAAAACTAGTACCACCCATGCTGGCATTATCACTGCGCATATCTCTCAGGTTCAGCATTACCGCTTCACCGTTATCCGCACCAATCTGGAAAGATTTGGTTCCGTAAGTACCGTTTAGCAGTTTGTTACCACCAAAAGACGTGGTTTCTGCAATTCGGTTTAATTCATCATTCAGAGCCGTTACTTCTTCCTGAATCGCTACTCGTTCAGCTTTAGAGTTTGAACCGTTAGACGATTGAAGAGACAGGTCTCTCATACGTTGTAAGATGCTGGTTGTTTCATCCATTGCACCTTCTGCTGTCTGTGCAATCGAAATACCATCATTCGCATTTCGTACTGCTACGTCCAAACCGCGACTTTGAACATTCAAACGGTTTGAAATCTGTAAACCGGCTGCGTCATCTTTCGCACTGTTAATTTTGAAACCGGATGATAGACGTTCCATTGACGTATTTTGTGCATTGGTTGCTGCGCCTAAGTAGCGTTGAGCGGTCATTGCTGATACGTTAGTGTTTACATTTACTGACATGATTATTTCTCCAATTGATTTTCCGATGTTTCCGGTTTCCGACGTCTCGGAAAACCAAGCAGTTCTCTCAAAGTTACTTTTTATAACGGCCCGATTCGGAAATCCTTTAGAAAAATTTTTCGATTTTTATAAAAAAAACGCAATTGGATTGGATTTGTAGACAAACAGCAAAAAAAGACAATTTTATTTTTTTTGTGGCGAGTTTTTACTAAAGTTTTCTGAAGAACAAACGATAAAGTGCGCTTTTATTGCAACAAAGAAAGAACAATATTAGGCTGCTGCTTAGCCTGTGCCAATATTGAAGTACTGACTTGCTGTAATATTTGTTGCTTCACTAAAGAAGTGGTTTCCTTAGCAAAGTCAGTATCCACAATGCGACTGTTAGATGCAGCCACATTTTCATGAATATTATCCAGATTGGTTATGGCGTGATTAAAACGGTTTTGTAACGCGCCAAGTTCAGCTCTGTGACTATCAACAAACCCCATTGATGCATCAAGAATGGAAATTGCCCGTTGTGCACCACCGACATCGTTAATATTGATTGAATCGACAGTTTCAAACCCTAGCGTTTGCATTCCTAATTCATTAGCCAGAGAGCCACTAAAAGAAACCGTTCCCGATGTTTTTCCTGCAGCCATAAACAGTTGCAGTTGACCATCTTCATTGACAGAGGCATTAATTGCATCCGTCTGGCCATTAATATAAGTTGCCAGTTCTTCAATATCATCCCCGCTTTTAGCAGTAATCGATATTGTTTGCTGCTGACCATATTGATCTAAGTAAGACATTTCGAAATTACGGTTATTATCTGTGACCTGCCAGCTATTATCTGTTTTCAACTGAGCCTGATAACTAAAACCGCCCATATCAAGACTGTCTGAGCGCATGTTTTTCAAATGAAGTTGAACAGCCTCTCCTGAACCTGCACCGATCTGGAATGAAGCCTGACCAAAGGAACCATTCAGTAATTTTTTACCGCCAAAAGAGGTTGTCTCTGCTATTCGGTTTAACTCATCATTCAGAGAACTAAACTCCTGATTCAGCGCTTCCCGTTCCTGGCTACTATTAACACCGTTGGCGGACTGCAGAGCCAAATCCCTCATTCTCTGAATTAACGAGGTACTCTCCTGCATTGCCCCCTCGGCTGTCTGCATGATAGAAATACCATCATTGGCATTTCTCACAGCCACATCCAGACCTCGCATTTGCGTGGTTAAGCGATTTGATATCTGCAAACCAGCTGCATCATCCCGGGCACTATTAATCCTCTTTCCTGACGAAAGCCTTTCAGAGGAGTGTTGTGCACGTTCTGCCGCCTGCGATAAATATCGCTGCGCAACTAATGCCGGTACATTTGTGTTAATCGTAATTGCCATAAAAAAGACCAATAAAGACCTAACGTTTTTGTCGGCAATCAGGCAAGAACCTTTAGAAATAAAAAAGCCAATACACGACAGTACTGGCTTAGAAAAGAGTTTAATGCAGGAATAAAATCAAGCAGCAGATAGAGACTGAAGCATTTCAGCTGACGGAGCAAATAGATAAGCGCCTGTTTTAGCAGTAGTAAAACGTAGCAGTTGATCCGTTTTACCGTCTTTTTCACCGTACATGCTTTCCAACATAGTTTTGATGTTATGCAGAGTATAACAATAAGCAATAAACAGAAGTCCGTGTTCACCACTCACCGAACCATAAGGCAAACTGTGACGAACAATTTTAAGTCCTTTCCCTTCTTCTTTTATATCAACCCGACCAACGTGAGATGCTGGTGGAACGTTATCCAACTCTACTGAATCAGGCTTAGTTCGACCGATGACTTTTTCCTGTGCAGCCATATTAAGTCTGTTCCACGCAGGTAAGTTATGAACAAAACGCTGGAGTAACACATAACTGCCACCAGCAAACGTTCCTTCAGGAATGATGGCCACGTCTTTACGAGCTCCATTTTTAGGATTTTCGGTTCCGTCAATAAAATCAGTCATATCACGGGCATCGAGATAACGGAAACTGTATGTTTCGTCTATCACCTCTACGTTTTCAGAAACACTAAAAACAAACTGACGCAATAAATAAAAAAGAAGGTCATGACGGGTTGAATGACAATGAATTAAAAAATCACATTCGGTCTTAGGAGCAACAATGTTACCTGTACCCAGTTCACGAAAGTCCTCTAACTCGTCCGGCATTGGCTGATTTAACTGTGACCAGAATTTTTTCGTAAATGAAATTGAAGAAGTCAGATTAGCCCCAGGCTGCTGACTATTCAACTCCTCAACAAGCTGAGGTAAGGACTTGAGAGCATCCAATACTTTTTGCGTTTCTTTAGTCACTTTAAACAAAGCATAAAGCGCAAATGGTCCGGCTTCCGGTAAGATAGCACTCTGACATTGAGACATGGTTTTCCCTTTTTTATCCATTCATTTAGTCCATCATATACACAGCGGGTAAATGATTAAATTGCGACAACGCAAAAGTCACAGAAAAACCCGAAGAAAAATTGTTTCCTCATGTAATATTTAGTACCGTTTACACAAACAGAATAATTTCCAAAGAAAGAATAAGAAATGAGCCAGAACCCAACGCCTTCCCCAGAAACAAAACAAGAAGCCATGAATATAGCCAGAGCGACACAAAAGCCAGGCCAAAACAAAGAACAGACCAAACTCATCGCTCAGGGTATAGAAAAAGGTATCGCCCTGTATAAAAAACAGCAAAAAGAAAAACAGCGCAACGCGGATAAAGAGCGAAAAAAAATTCAAAAGCAAAAATTGCAGCAAGCAGAATCAGAACAGGATCAAGAAATCATTTCTGAAGCATCAGAAACATCAGGAAACTCATCCGTGGTTCCCTGGATACTGTTAGTTGTTAGCTGGATTGGATTTGGGGTTTACTTGTTTTTAGGTAAATAAAACACGTATATCCTTAAAAAACTGTATTCGTCATTCAGCTTCACTGATTATCTGAGCTGATGACTGCTCCTGCTGTTGTTCTTCCAGCTTAGCCCGCTCTGCTTTAGAAATGTATTTGGGCTTATTGCTCTTATGCAATCTGGCATTTTTCTTTTTGAGCTTTTTCTTTAACGTTTCGTTGATTTTCTTCTTTCTATTCATAAATAGTACACGTTTACATTTTTACTGAAATTCTGCGGCTCCTTATATCAGTTTATGACCCAAGAGAAAAGGCTACCGAATCTCCGGGATATTTGTGAGTGTTGTTAGTTGGAAATTTTCGATACCCGACAGAAATGATTTTTGCCTATCTTTTTGGCCTCATACATGGATTGATCTGCAGAGTTAATTAAGTTATCGATAGTTTGACCATCTGCAGGATAGATACTTATACCGATACTCGCACCCACTGACTGTTCTACCTCTCTCCCGCCGATAGTAATTAAAACTGGCAGGTTGATAATATCAATCAGCTTTTGGGCAATATCATTAGCCGTTGTCATCTCAGCAATATCCGGCAATACAACAATAAATTCATCCCCGCCAATCCGGGCAACCGTATCACTTTTTCTCAACACACTCTGCATTCTCTCCGCGATCTGTTGTAACACCAAATCTCCGGCTTCATGCCCTAAAGCATCATTAATTTCTTTTAAAGCTTCTAAATCAATAAACATGACGCCAAAGATATTATTTCCTCTGGCAGCATGCGCTATCAATAGTGTTAATCGATCATACAAAAGCGTACGATTCGGTAATCCGGTTAAATCATCATGGGTAGAAAATTCTTGTAACGCTAATTCAGCTTCTTTCCGTGATGTGATATCACTGTTATGACCACGCCGACCTAAAAACTCACCATCTTCGCTATAGACCGGCTGGCAGACATGTTCAATCCATTTCACTTCACCAGCCGTATTAATAATACGAAAAGTAATATTACAGAGAGTTTCTGCATCAGATCTGAACCCATCATCTTCTTTCACAGGTGCCAAATCATCAGGATGAATCAGTGTGATTAATAAATTAGGGTTTTCCATAAAATCTTCAACCGGATAACCCGATATTCGCTCACATGCAGGGGAAATATAGATATAACGACCATCAGGTGCGCTCCAAAACACCCAATCGCAAGTATAATCGGCCACTAATTGGAATTTTTCTTTTTCTTTCTTTAAATCCGTTTCAGCCATAACGAGCTTATAGTTTGCTTTAGCATATCTCCAGACAACCAGGCCAATCAGCAAAAACAAGCAAACATCACCAACAATATAAGTAATCCATTTCTCCTGTTGCTGATTATCAAAATGATACAGAGCAAAAGACACAACAATAATAACGGCCATAACAGGGATATAGAGCTTAATAAAATCTTTCAAAACAGTATTAAATTGTTGCTTCATCACTACATTATTCCTTGCCATGCAATAGTTAGTTATTCACAGACAATTGACCTTTACTCATCCTTGAATAATTATAATTCATTGACGACAATTATTAGAAATTCACATGATAGGACAATGATGATTAGATACTTTATGGCTTCAATTCTGACCCTGTTTTTACTGTTTTCTGCAGGCATTTCGGCTGAAGAAACCAACGAGCCATTAGTTAAAAAGAACAGAAGTTTCACTTATGATGTTTTTTTCCTTGGAAAAAGCATTGGTAAGATTTCTCGTACAGAAGAAAGTATTAATAGCGACTATCGTCTGAACTTAACGGCAGATCTTTCATTTATGCTGTTTAAATTTGGCGGCTATCAGGACTCAGTTATTACCTGGCAGCCACTAAAACAATGGTTTAAAACCAGTAGTTTTGAAAGATATTCTAAAGGATTAGAAGACATTGACCTAAAAGCAACCATCAATGAAGATGCCCATAGTTCTTCGGTAACAATGAATGGTCAAACAATGGAATTTAGTGAAGATAAAGGAAAAATTACCGATCTGAATGCCATGTTTCTTCAGGTTCGCCAAGGGTTGCTAAGTGGACAAGAGGCGTTCGATTTTTACATGCAGACTTCTGACGAAGTAAATCACTATTTCTTTGAACTCAAAGGCAGAGATAAACTTCAAACTAAATTTGGTGAATTTAAAACTTATCGAATCGAACAGACTCGGGTAAGTAATCGTTCTTTATCCGTTTGGTATGCGCCTGAACTGGGAATGCAGATGGTTAAGTTTCAGTACAAGCGTAAAATAGTGAATATCGAAGGCGAGCTCACCAGTTATTCGATGGATTAATTCAGCCAGATTTACGATTCCAGTGCTGGGTGACGGATAATTTTATACAGCACGCCAAGAGCAACTATCCCGATAATAACACTGGTATAAGCAATATTAGCCAATCCCATTTGGCTAATAATACTTCCCCCGATTAACGCACCACCACCAATCCCAATATTGACAATGCTCGAAAAGACAGCCATCACAAAATCCCCGCCGTTTTCATTGGTCGAAAGAACAGCAGACTGAAGACAGAGCATCATCATAATTCGGGTGGATCCCCAGATTAATATCAGAATAAATAACGGTGTTGTATCAGGTACTAAAGACGGCAACAAAAACATCGACACAAAAACGCAGGTGGTAAACGCGATAAACCTGATTTTTAGTGAAACATATCGACATATTTTGCTAAACAGCAGGCTACCTAACATCGCTGCTACGCCGAACAGCAGCAAGAAAAATGTTACAGAGTTTTCACCATAACGACCAACCTCTTTCAGAAAAGGTTCTATATAACCATAAGTGGTAAAATGACTGACAAAAACCAGGAAAGTGAACAGGTAAAGTAATAGTAATAATTGATTTTTAAACAGCTCAGATATCTGGCGAACCGAACCTTTAAATGTGCTCGGTAATGTCGGAAGCACACGAATAAGCGCAATAAGAACAATACAGGCAAGAGCAGCAATCACAATAAACGCCATCCGCCAACCGAAAAGCTGTCCCATCACTCTTCCTAATGGAACTCCGAGAATTAATGCCAGTGACGTTCCCGTAGCAATCATACTCAGCGCAAATGGTTTCCTTCCCGCCGGAACCAGTCGAATAGCAAGATTTGCGGTCATTGACCAAAAAAGAGAATGAGCAACAGCAATTCCAATTCGGCTCACCAGTAAAGAGGTAAAAGACCAGGCACTGAACGATAATATATGGCTTAAAATAAACAAACAAAAAACACTAACTATCAACCTTTTACGTTCTATATGCCGCGTCAGAATAATCAAAGGAAGAGAACAGGAAGCCACTATCCATGCATAAATCGTCAGCATCCATCCGGTACTTTCTATCGACATACCAAATTCAGCTGAAATATCACTGAGTAACCCGACAGGCACAAACTCGGTTGTCTGAAATATAAATCCCGCAACCGTTAAAATCATAATTTGAATATTTTGTGTCATCTTAGATGAAGACATTGAATTACAGGCAGTTGCAGACATAAAGATATTAGTTGAATTGAATGAGAAAACAATTCTATACCAATCTACTCCCAAAGTGCGAGATTAAGAAACTCAGTAACAAGATTGATTTCACCTATTGATTCAATAGAAACAAGCAATTTTCCTTTAACTCTTGAGAATGGGAATATACATCCCGTAGACAAGATATGTGAACAACAATTCCAATAACATAAAGGAAAGTAAAGTATGATTAACACTCAAATTAAACCATTCAACGCAACTGCATTTAAACAAGGTGAATTCGTAGAGATCTCTGAAAAAGATATCGCGGGTAAATGGGCAGTATTTTTCTTCTATCCTGCAGACTTCACTTTTGTATGTCCTACCGAACTGGGTGACCTTGCAGACCATTATGAAGAACTTCAGAAAATGGGTGTGGAAGTATTCTCTGTTTCAACAGATACACATTTCACGCATAAAGCATGGCATGACAGCTCTGATACTATCGGCAAAATCAACTACTACATGGTTGGCGACCAGACTGGCAACATCACAAACAACTTTGGTGTGATGCGTGAAGGTCAGGGACTTGCAGACCGAGCAACATTCGTCATTGACCCAGAAGGTACTATTCAGGCAATGGAAATCACCGCGGAAGGTATCGGTCGTGACGCAGATGACCTGCTACGTAAAATCAAAGCAGCTCAGTATGTAGCATCTCACCCAGGTGAAGTTTGTCCGGCAAAATGGAAAGAAGGTGAAGCAACGCTAGCTCCATCTCTGGATCTTGTAGGCAAAATTTAATCAGCCATAAAGAATAATTAACAGCTAAAAATTGAGAGAAAACCGGGACTCTTGACCCTGACGACCTAAGATCCTGGTCTTCTCTCCCCTAATGCTTTTATCAAGAGTGACCACTTCAAATTATTAATCAGGATGAGTAACCTATGTTAGACCAAGCAATAAAACAACAATTACAACAATACCTTGCAAATCTAAAACAAGACGTCCGTTTAGTGGTCAGTCTGGATGACAGCAAGGCTGCGCAAGAAATCGAAACACTGGCAAATGAAATCGCGGAATTAAGCTCATTTGTTTCTGTTGTACGCGATGATACTGCAAGTGAACGTAAACCTGTGATGACAGTTTCAAACCCAGCCAAAAATACGCAACTCCGCTTTGCCGGTGTGCCTATGGGGCATGAATTTACGTCATTGGTGCTGGCACTGCTGCATTCAGGTGGTCATCCAATCAAATTAGAATCGGATGTGATTGAACAAATTGCCGGATTAGACAAACAACTGGATGTAGAAATCTTTATTTCTCTGTCTTGTCAAAACTGTCCTGATGTTGTGCAGGCTTTCAATATGATGGCAGCTCTTAATCCGGATATAAAAGTAACCATGATTGATGGTGCACTGTTCCAGGATGAAGTGAAACAACGCGATATCATGGCTGTTCCAACCGTGTATGTTAATGGTGAAGTCTTTGGCCAGGGACGCATGTCTCTTTCTGAAATACTGGCAAAACTTGATGATGGAGCGACAGAAAAAGCGGCGGCTAATATTAATGAAAAAGACCCGTTTGATGTTCTTGTTATCGGTGGTGGCCCTGGTGGTGGTGCCGCTGCAATCTATTCGGCACGTAAAGGAATCAGAACTGGTATCCTAGCTAAACGTCTTGGTGGTCAGGTTATGGATACTATGGCAATTGAGAACTTTATTTCAGTCAAAAGAACTGAAGGTCCGAAACTGGCAGCAGATTTAGGTGAACACCTGAAAGAGTACGGTGTTGATATCATTACTGATCAGCAGGCCGATAAAATAATGGGAGCAGAAAGTACTTCAGACGGTTATATTCAGGTTAGCTTAGAAAGCGGGGCAACATTAAAAAGCAAAAGTTTAATTCTTAGTCCGGGTGCCCGCTGGCGAGAAATGAATGTTCCGGGAGAGCAGGAATACCGAAACAAAGGTGTCGCATACTGCCCTCACTGTGACGGTCCATTATTCAAAGGCAAAAAAACAGCCGTCATCGGTGGTGGTAACTCAGGTATAGAAGCAGCCATTGACCTGGCAGGTATCGTTGAGCACGTTACCGTTCTTGAGTTTGCCGATACATTGCGGGCTGATCAGGTTTTGATTGATAAAGCTAATTCGTTACCGAATATTGATATCATTACAATGGCTCAGACAACAGAAGTGGTCGGTGATGGTAAACGTGTTACCGGTCTAAGATACAAAGATCGTCAAACAGATGAAATCAACGAAATTGAGTTGTCCGGTATTTTTGTGCAAATTGGTCTGGTACCGAATACTGAATGGCTGAAAGATTCTGATGTAGAATTATCTCAGCGTGGTGAAATTGAAATCAATGCCCGCGGAGAGACCAGTATGGCAGGTGTATTCGCTGCTGGTGATGCAACTACGGTACCTTATAAACAGATAATCATTGCGATGGGTGAAGGTGCAAAAGCAAGTTTATCCGCATTTGATTACTTAATCAGAAAACAAGGCTAACCTGTCGCTTGGGGTTATATCCCATAATAGAAAGCAAATAAAAAAGCCAGGTAATCTGGCTATTTTATTATCGTGCGATACTGGACTCAATTTCAGTCTGACGATCCAAAATCCATTGACTATCGAAAGGACCCCAGTCGGATAATTTATAATATCCGTCATTGTGGCGACGACCATCTTGAATAAACATCAGTTCAATACCGATCCCAGGTAATGCTTTTAATACATCTTGAATTGTACGGCGTGGCCAGCCAGTTTTTTCTATCAATTTAGGAACATTTGGCCTTTCAGTATTCTCAACGAGATACGCTAAATACAACCTCCGTGCAAAAACAGGACTCAATTCCATCGAAACCTCCTATATCGTGCTACACCATTATTTCTGTTTTCATCTGAAGTGTGTTGCGCTCGATCAATAGATCTTTGAGTCATACAAATGGTTTTGTTAATTATTTACATAATGAATAGTTGCAGCCATGTTTTGAGAAATCAGCCTCTTCCTGATAGGATTTGGACAAATAATTAAAATGATATTTAAGGAGAATGTATGTCGGTAATTATGTATGGTATTCCCAACTGCGATACGATCAAAAAAGCCAAAAAATGGCTGGAATCCAATGAAATAAACTATTCTTTCCACGATTTTCGCAAGCAGGGAATAGACGAAAATATGGTCACTGAATTTTGTCATCAGCTTGGCTGGGAAACCGTACTGAACAAACGAGGCACGACATATCGTCAGCTTACTCAAGAGCAAAAAGACGAAATAAATGGAACATCTGCAATCAAACTTCTTGTAGAATATCCAGCTATGATAAAGCGCCCTGTTCTTTCCATCGATGGAAAACTTCACATTGGTTTTAAACCAGAGCAGTATGCGGAATTATTTTCAGAATAAAGGAAACCACGGATGACAGACAGTCCTGTTTTAGCATTGGCCAAAGACTTAATTAGTCGTAAATCCATTACTCCGGAAGATGCAGATTGCCAGAAAGTCATGATTGAAAGACTCGAAGCTCTGGGCTTTAAAATCGAAGAAATGGTATTTGAAGATACAACCAACCTATGGGCAAGAAAAGGAAGAGAAGCACCTTTATTTACTTTTGCCGGCCATACGGATGTCGTACCTGCTGGTAACGAAGACATGTGGCACACTCCACCATTTGAGCCAACCATCATTGATGGTCATCTTCATGGTCGCGGAGCTGCCGATATGAAAGGCTCTTTAGCCTGTATGGTTGTTGCTGTTGAACGCTTCCTGGAAAAAAATCCGAATCATAAAGGCTCTATCAGCTTTTTAATTACTTCGGACGAAGAAGGCCCGTTCATTAACGGAACAACCCGTGTTATCGATACCCTGCGTGACCGTAATGAAATTATCGACATGTGTATTGTTGGAGAACCATCCAGCACAACTCATGTCGGTGATGTGGTTAAAAATGGTCGCCGTGGCTCACTAACCGGTGATCTGGTTGTAAAAGGCATTCAGGGCCACGTGGCCTATCCTCATCTGGCACGTAACCCAATTCACGAATCTCTTCGCGCTATCACTGAATTAACAGAAACCAAATGGGATAACGGAAATGACTATTTCCCACCAACCAGTTTTCAGATCCCAAACGTTCAGGCTGGTACCGGTGCTCCCAATGTTGTGCCTGGTGAATTTTATGTTCAGTTCAACTTCCGCTTCAGTACAGAGCTGACCGCTGACGAAATTAAAAGTCGGGTACATTCAACATTGGATGCTCATGGACTGGATTATCAACTGGACTGGGTATTGAATGGATTACCGTTCCTGACTGATCACGGTCCTTTGCTGGATGCTGTCGTCGATGCTGTAAATCAGATCAATCATCAACCACCAGAGCTTTTAACCACGGGTGGTACTTCTGATGGCCGGTTTATCGCGCAAATGGGATCTCAGGTTGTGGAATTAGGTCCTGTTAATGCCACTATCCATAAAGTAAACGAATGTGTCAGTGTTGCCGATCTGGAAAAACTGACCGATATGTATGAAAAAGTTCTGGAGAACACGCTAGCGTGATGATGACTCCTGAGCAACTGACCGGAAAATCAACAACCCATTTATCCTCTCTGCTTATTGGTAAGAAATACTTTGAGGTGCATAAGGATGTTACTGATGATTTAGCAAAACTTATCAGTGCAGCCCAAAAAGACGGATTTGATTTTCATCTGGCCAGTGGGTTCAGGAGCTTTGAACAACAGTTAAACATCTGGAATGGAAAATATTCAGGGCAACGCGTGTTATTAGATAGTAACAGTCAGGCACTGGATATTTTTTCTCTCAGCGACGAAGAAAAAATACATGCCATACTGCGTTGGTCAGCGCTTCCCGGAGCGAGTCGCCATCATTGGGGAACAGATTTTGATATCTATGACAAAGCAGCTTTGCCTGATAACGAAACCATCAAACTGGAACCCTGGGAATATTTGCAGTCTCATCAAAAACCGTTTTATCAATGGTTAATGAACAATGCAGTTAATTATGGATTTTATTTTCCATACCAGGATGATCAGGGCGGTGTGGCCATCGAACCCTGGCATATTAGTCACTACTCTACCGCTTCCGACTGTTTGAAAAAACTCACCACTGAATTAATCCAGCAACAATTGAGAGATGAACCTCTTCTTGGTAAGAAGTATGTTTTACCTCAACTGGAAAACCTCTACACTAAATATATTAGTAACTTATCGCCAAAACGGTAACTGCGATGGATATTTTCTCCTCTCCCTGGGTAATCATTTCTTTAATCATGATTGTTCTTATTGGCAATATGGTGGCATTTAAATATCTGACTCCCAAGAATCTGGAAGACTATCAAAAGAAATTAAAAAATAAGGATAAAGATATCGACCGTTTGATCGAGTTAGATAAAAAACGCAGAAAAGAATCGGAAGAACAGAAAGACAAAAAGGACGCTAATAGTTAGCGCCCTGATAAAATAACCAGCAATTATTTTTCTAACAGTTTAGATAAGACCGGAACAAACGAATTTAATATTTCTTCCGTTAATGGCTTACCTTTTGAATCAGTAATATTAACTGATGTCCGGTTTCCTAAATCACCTAACAGGAATGTGTATGAGCCTTTTTTGAGTTCAACAGGTTCAACACCCAGTGACGTCCATACATCATCATCCGCCTTTTGGTAATCAACTTTGATTGAACCTTGCGATTCTGATTTATCTTCAGTCACCATTTCAATTTTTAATAATGCTTCAGGTAAACGCTGCCAGGTAACGTTAAATGGTGCACGTGCAATAATGACTGGTAATCCACTACGATCAGTTCCCATTTGAATATTTATATTATTCATTTGATTACGGATACGCTGAGCTTCATCGTTTCTTACTTTAGCGTCGTAACGAGTAATAATGACATTTGCCATTTCAGCAGCATAGCGCTCAGAAAGAAAAACATTACCAATCTGAGACTGATTATTCTGTTTCAGATCCAGCAATTTGATTTGAATACCGTCTTGATCAGCTTTAGCTAATTTTTCAAACTGATAGCGACCTAAAACTGGAGAGGGTTCATCTTCGGGAGACCAGGTTACCCAGCCAGTCTCAATCACAGACTGCTGATGTCGTGTGTATTGAGCGCCAGAACTATCCAGAAACGAAATAATTTCAGACCAGATTTTATCTGATAAGCCACTTTTCACCATCCAGAGTTGTGTAACTTTTCCTTTTTGCGCTACCTGAATCCCTGATAAGAGTTCAAGAATCGCCTGAGGAGGACGAACGTCCACATCCGAGCCAAAATCACCATAATAACGACCGTCAGGTATTTCATATTCAGAGTAAGTCTCTGGTTTGGCATTTTGTGGATAGTTCCATGCGTGAAGTGCTGTTGCATCGAGGTAAGCGTAATTATCTTCAGCCTGCTTACGTTCAACCGCATTATTTGAACAAGCTGATAAAACGAAAACAGCCAGTGTACTACTCACTAGCTGACAAGAAAACTTCATTGAAACTCCTATAGGAAGCCGAGGTATTTTTAACCTCGGCAAACATACTATATATCTTGCAATTATAGAAGGCCTGCTTCTTTCATTGCCTGTTCAACAGATGGAATAGCAGATTCTGAAAGAGGAGTCATTGGTAAACGAAGGTGTCCACACTCAATGATACCCATTTTTTCAGCAGCCCATTTAGCAGGAATTGGACTTGATTCAATAAATAGGTTTTTATGAAGAGCCAGCAAATGTTTGTTGATTGCTTCTGCTTCTTCAAAGCGTCCTTCTAATGCTAAATGCACCATCTTAGCCATATCCACTGCAGCTAAATTATTGGTTACAGAGATAACACCGTTACCACCAAGTTTAATAAATTCTAAACCAGTGCCATCATCACCACTAAGTAGGACAAAATCATCAGTACAAAGTTCACGGTGTTTTTTAACCCGGCTTACATCACCAGTCGCATCTTTGATACCGACAATCGTTTTAATTTCAGATAAGCGGCCAACAGTTTCTGGTTGTAAATCTACACCAGTACGGCCAGGTACGTTATATAGGATTTGTGGTGTGTCTGTTTCTTCAGAAATTGCTTTATAGTGAAGTACATACCTTCCTGTGTTGGCTTGTTGTAGTATGGCGTTACGCTCAAACAAGCAGCAATTCCTGTGTTATTCAGCAAACGAGCAAATGTTAATGCTTCGTGTGTTGCATTCGCACCTGTACCCGCGATAATCGGAATACGTCCTTGAGCATATTCAACTGTTCTTTCAACAACTTTGACATGCTCTTCAATGCTAAGAGTCGCAGATTCTCCTGTAGTTCCCACAGAAACAATTGCATCTGTTCCTGATTCTACATGGAAATCAACCAGCTTCTTCAGACTGACATAATCCACTTCGCCATCGTGTCTAAAAGGTGTAATTAATGCGACAATACTTCCAGAAAACATGTCTTTCTCCCTAGGTTGATACTACCTGCATGGTACTGTAATGCGATGAATAAACACAAGTGATTAATGCGCTTATTCTTGCTAAATTAGTGAATATTTATTATTGATTGATCTGGTTCTAAAAATTTCATCACAGACAGCTCATAAAACATACGTTTCATTGGGAGCATTTTGCGAAAGAAGCATCATTACCACATATAGCCTTACTTATAAGACCAATTAAACAACCCAATAACCTCTCTAGATAATACCGATTATGCTACCATGTCCAGAACAAAATTAATTCGATAAAATTGCTAAATTGATATCAAGTTAACGTAAAGTCACAATAAGGATTAACAATGAATACATTACAAGCAGGGACAACCGCCCCTTTGTTCTCATTACAAAATCAAAAAGGTGAAACTGTCTCACTCTCAGATTTCAAAGGAAAAAAAGTTCTGCTTTATTTTTATCCAAAAGCGATGACTCCGGGTTGCACAGTACAAGCACAGGGACTACGTGACACAAAAAATCAGTTAGACGATCTTAATGTCGTTGTTCTTGGTGTCAGTATTGACCCGGTTGCCCGTCTGGATAAATTTACCACTCGTGATGAACTTAACTTTACCCTGCTTTCAGATGAAGACCACCAAACAGCAGAAGCTTACGGAGTATGGGGCGAGAAAAAATTCATGGGCAAAGTATATGACGGTTTGCACCGCATTAGTTTTCTGATTGATGAGAATGGTGTTATAGAACATGTGTTTAATAAATTTAAAACCAAAGAACACCATCAAGTAGTGCTTGATTATCTGCAATAGTTGTCAGTTTGTCAGGACTATATTCTGAATAACTGAACACTGCTAACTTAACAAACGCCAGCAATTTGCTCACAATTGCTGGCATTTATTTATGCTAAAGATAATTCTGATGACACTCTATACCACAAACTTATTCAGCAAATTATCCTGTTCACGAACTTTTGCCGCCTGTTCTTGGGTTTGTTCATTTGAAAGTCTTGCAGCTTCCGCAACCTGACTACTCAAATCTTTTATCTTAAACGTGTTGTTGTTGATTTCTTCAGCCACCAGACTCTGCTGTTCAGCAGCAGAAGCAATCTGCATATTCATGTCATTAATCTGTTGAATAGACGCGCGGATTGTCTGTAATGCTTCGTTGGCAAAACGGGATTTTTCAACAGCAGCAACAGTTGTATCTTTACTTTCTTTCATCGCACTTGATACTGCACTTGCCCCTGACTGAAGCTGCTCAATCATTGAGCGAATCTCAGTTGTTGATTGTTGAGTTCTTTGAGCTAGGGTACGAACTTCATCAGCAACAACTGCAAATCCCCGACCAGATTCACCGGCGCGAGCGGCTTCAATAGCTGCGTTCAGAGCAAGCAAATTCGTCTGATCAGCAATATCATTAATCACTTTCAAAATGGTTTCAATATTGGCAGTTGCTGATTCAAGCCCCTGAACTTCTTCTACAGCCTGCTCAATACGAGCAGCAAGCTGATCAATAGAGTCGGTAGTTTCTTCAACAACAGATGTGCCTTGTACCGTTGCATCATCCGCTTCCTGAGCTGCCGAAGCCGCGCCTTGTGCGTTGCTTGCAACTTCCGTAGCAGAAGCCGCCATTTCATTCATCGCGGTTGCCAACTGCTCAAGCTCTTTCATCTGACTTTCCATAGCTGTCGTCGATTTGTGAGCATTGGCCAATGTAGTATCGATTCCAGAATGAAGATCATTACTGATAGATTTAGAAAGTTTCATCTGATTCTGCAACGATGCTATAAACTGGTTAAAACTAATAGCTAACTGAGCAAATTCAGGATCCGTATTTTCATCCAGACGTTTAGTTAAATCACCTTTACCAGAAGCAACGTCCTTAATCGCCGCATTTAATGTTCCTAGCGGACGCATCAACACTTTCAGTAAATAAGTCAGGATAAGTAAACTGATGATCACACCGATTATTGTATAAATAACTGAACTATTACGAACTTTGCTGATTGCCTGAAACGCTTTATTTTTATCAATAACCGCTCCGACATACCAGTTTTCGCCAGGGACAGAAACAAACTCGACCAGGTAAGGTGAGCCATCGATAGCCACTTCTTGCATGCCATCTTTCATTGCCACACCGGGAATAAATTCATTCACTTTTTTGCCATTAAACTCAGCTTTAGGGTGAGCTATCGTGACACCGTCATCAGTAGCAATAAACAGGTATCCGGCATCAAAAAGGCTTGCAGCATTCACAAGTTTTGCCAAGCCAGCAAGACTTACATCAAAAAACATGGTGCCAATGTATTCACCATATTTCTGGACGGGAGTCCCAACTGAGATAACCATGGTATTTGTAGCCATATCTAAATAAGGCTTAGTGACAAAGAGTTGTTTGGTTTTTTTAGGTTCTACATACCAGGGTCTGACACGAGGGTCATAACTACTATCAGGAGTCCAGCCATCGTAGTTTTCTACCACTGTGCCATCTTTCTCATATCCGATACCAATACCGGCAACAGCGTGTTTAATTGAAGGTTTTTCTAAAAGATTTTTAACAAAATCCTTATTTTCAGGATCAAGCTCTACCGCTTCGGTTATTGACTGGGCGAATTTACGGTCACCAGCCATCTGGGCTGATATGGTATCCTGCACCCCGCCAACAATTTCCTCCAGGCTGTTATTAACCAAGCCTGACACTTCATCCTTGACCGTCGTAAGCTGTTGGATACTAAGTAACGCAACGGTAGCAAACAGCAATGCTGATGAGGCTGCTACAACCTTATGACTAAATTTAATCACAACCTTGTTCTCCCAAAATAGAAACACTTATATACCCAAGTAACTTCAAGATGCTTGGGTATACTATATGTCACTATCGGCATCAGGAATAAAAACTTTAATAACATTTTTATTATTAAATAATATAAATATTGCAACAAAAAGCTCGAAACCAGCTGACTATTTAGTCATTGAAGATGGTGATTCATCCTCCTGAACAGGTACTGCTTTCCATACCGCTTTGACCAAAGTTGCTAATGGAATGGCAAAGAACACCCCCCAGAACCCCCATAGCCCACCGAAAACTAATACAGCCACAATAATAGCCACAGGATGAAGATTTACCGCTTCGGAGAACAGAACAGGTACCAAAACATTGCCATCCAGAGCCTGTATGATGCCATAAGCAACAAGCAGGTAATAAAAATCTGGAGTAAATCCCCACTGGAAGATACCGACGACAGCAACAGGAAGTGTTACAGCTGCGGCCCCGATATAAGGAATTAATACCGAGAACCCGACAGCCACAGAAAGCAGAACCGCATAGCGAAGATCTAAAATGGCAAACGTTGCATAACTGACGCTTCCCACAATGATGATTTCCAACACCTTCCCATTAATATAATTAGAAATCTGTTGGTTCATTTCAATCCAAACCTGATGGGCTAATTCTCTGTCTTTGGGGAGAAAACTCTCTAATGTCGAAATCATTTCTTTTTTATCTTTCAATAAAAAGAAAATCAGTAAAGGAACAAGGATCAGGTAAATGGACAACGTAGCCAGGCTCACCAATGATGACAGTGACCCCTTAACAACGTTTTCCCCCATCGATAATGCCTGATTTTTGGCATTATTCATTACAGACTCAACAATTTCCAGGTTTGCCAGTTCTGGATAACGATTAGGTAAACTAGAGATGACCTGCTGTAATTTTGCATACATATTCGGAATATCATTTAACAGGTTTCCGACCTGTTTCCAGATGGTTGGCACCAGTCCGAAAAATGCCAGTAACATAATTCCGACGAATAAAAGTATGACAAATACAACAGCAGGAGTTCGGGGAATACCTATCTTGCTTAATTTAGAAACCGGCCATTCCAATAAATAAGCAAAAACAATTGCCACCAATAGTGGTGCAATCAAATGCCCGAAAAAGTAGATAACAATGAAACCAACAAAAAGAATCGCAAACAGACTCACAGCTCGTGGATCAGTAAAACGTCTCTTATACCAACGACTTATCATGTCGAACATATATTGAAGTCCTTTTAAAACTCAATTGAACTTATTTTCACTTATTAGTGTAGTATCTGAATTACTGCCATCAAAAATGATTTTATGCTACATAAATCAATACTATAAGGTTCCATTAATCGAAGTAATGTTTAATATAATAGGATGTCATTGTATAGACTTTTGTAGCAGTTACCATAGTTAGTCATATACAGTAACAAAAGCATGACCAATAATCGCGATTGATAGAAACCTTATTGTTGCACCACGGTCTAAGTGTTGGATAAACAGGAAGACAGGACAAAGATGAAATTAGGTAAATTTTTAAAAAAGGCAATGATATTACACTTATCAGCATCAATTTGTCTTTCTCCTTTAGCCTATAGTAAAGACATCGATTTACCCGACATAGGTACGATAGCCAGTTCAACCTTAACAATCGATCAGGAAAATATCTATGGTGATGCTTACATGCGCAGTATGCGCGGTTCTCAGCCAATCATAAACGATCCTGTACTCAGTGATTACCTCAATTCCCTTGGACACAAACTGGTCGCAAATTCTGAAAATGTAAAAACACCTTTTTATTTTTTTCTGATCAGAAATAGAGAACTGAATGCTTTCGCGTTCTTCGGCGGACATGTGGCCGTTCACTCCGGTATTTTTCTGTATACCAAAACGGAAAGTGAATTAGCTTCCGTTCTCGCACATGAAATATCTCACGTAACACAACGCCACTTAGCCAGAAGTATGGAAGCAGAAGCAAAACGAACACCTGCCACCATAGCGGCCCTTGCTGGGTCACTACTGTTAGCTATTGCCTCACCGCAAGCAGGAGTCGCAGCGTTAACAGCAACAACAGCAGGTAACCTGCAGGGAAGAATAAACTACACCAGAGCAAACGAAGAAGAAGCCGATCGATTTGGCATAACAACTCTGGCAAAAGCTGGTTTTAACCCGGAAGCCATGCCAGACTTCTTTGGCCGACTGGCGGATCAATACCGTTATGCCAGTAAACCGCCGGAAATGTTACTTACCCACCCACTACCTGATTCAAGGATTACTGATAGCAGGGAAAGAGCAAACCATTATCAGCATGTAAAACTTGCTCCTTCATTAGAATACCAACTGGCCAGAGCACGGATTATCGCTCGATATGCTGGTTTAGAAGCGGATGCAGCGCTGGACTGGATGAACCGACATGACAGTAAAACCAGTGATATTATGCATACAGCGATGGACTATGGTCGGGCTCTCATATATTTAGACGAGCAGAAATTTAGTAAAGCTCAGCCAATTATTGAAAAATTACTGGCAGCTCATCCTTTAAATTTATTCTATCTGGATGCGGTTTCTGACCTGTATATTGGCCTGAAAAAACCGCAACAATCAGTCAAAATTATGGAAGAAGCTTCTCTGCAAAGTCCCGATAACAGTGTGATTATGGTCAACTATGCGAATGCTCTCTTGGAAGCTAAAGAGAACAATAAGGCAATTAAGATATTACGGCGCTATACTCATGAACATCATGAGGATACAGTTGGGTGGTCTCTTTTATCGAAAGCTGCTGCTAATGCGGGTAATCAATCAGATGAGTTGGCATCAAGAGCAGAATTATATGCCCTGAAAGCTGACTGGGATCATGCAATCCAGTTTTATTCACAAGCCAGCCAGTTGGCGAAGTTAGGCAGTTTAGAACAAGCAAGATATGATGCGAGAATCGATCAGTTAATAGCACAAAGAGATCAATTCTTGGCACTAAAACAATAAATTCAAGGAGAAATTATGGTCGCTATTTACCACAATCCAAGATGTTCAAAAAGCCGCGAAACATTGGTGCTGCTACAAACAAAAGGAATTGAGCCTGAAATTATAAAATATCTGGATGAGCCCTTGAATAAAGAAGAGTTAAAAAAGCTCTATGCACAACTGGAACTTGATTCCGTACGTAAAATGATGAGAACAAAAGAAGCGGAATATAAAGAACTGAACCTTGGTGAAGAATCCGTTACTGATGAACAACTTTTCGATGCCATGGTTGCACATCCAAAATTAATTGAGAGACCAATTGTGGTTTCTAACGGGAAAGCTCGCCACGGCAGGCCGCCAGAAAAGGTTCTTGAAATCCTGTGATAGCAAAAAGGCTTAATCTGACACGATTAAGCCTTTCTTTTTTAACTATCTTTAAATATCTTAATGCCATTCATATTGTAAAATATCTGGCTGATACAGCTGATGATCAGTAACACCAGTTGATACACCCGAAGTCGTTGCAGTAGGTACAGTTGCTTCAGTTGGATTATTTTCCGGGCCTGGATTAGTTACTGCTGAGTCAGGTGCATTCACTGTATTTACCAGCGCAGTCGACGTCACATCTGTAACAGGCTCTTCAATTTTACTCAGATGTCTGCTTTTGGATAATTCCACTTTGAAATTTTCTTCTGATGTCAGAATATGAATGGTGTATAACACACTTTCACCTGCTACTTTAGTCACTTCCAGCGATGCTACAGAAGACATACTTTTCAGCTCATTTTCCATGGAGAAAAAATCAATCGCATTTTTCAGGTTATTAATTTTAACGGCCACAGATGACTTTGAAGTTTTAGCTGAAATCAACACACCATTTTTACGCGCATAATATTGCGCAACATCATCAACAACGGCGTGAATCGCAGCCTGACCAGATAAGGCAACAGACCCCGTCATTGGCGATGCAGAATCTTTAGCAATATCATCAGGTGACTGATCATAAAGAGTCCAACGTGTTCTGTTGTTTTGAGCTCTGACAACTAAAACAGCATCAGGACGATAGCGACGACTTGCCTGACTAATAGGTTTAAGAAAACCGCCCCACAAATCCGACACTTCAACGTTCATAATATCGTTAAAATCACCAACCGGTATTGTCAGAGGAAGTCCTCGTAAATCAGAACCTAGTTTTATCCATGCTATTTCATCTGACCCCGTATTTTCCCATGAGACAGAACGCTGCTGACCATTATCTTTGATATACCAGATCAGGATATTTGTTCGGTTATCAGGCCAGTAAGGTAACTGAGCCTGAGTTAATAATTCTCGGATATGCTTTGAATTAAAGCCCAGTTTCACTACCGTTTGATTATCACTATTTTTGTCATGTCCAACTTCTGTTAAATAATAACTCACATTAGAAAATGCTTTTTTTACTACAATATTGTTACCAGCACTGACATTGCCACTTGCCTTAATGATGACATTTGCCAAACCAGCAACCTGAGCATCATGTTCTGACTGCCCTTCCTGAAGAGTCACTTGTGTATGATAAACATCGACTTTCACACCTGCGAATAATGAGGAAGAAAATATCCCTAAAAGAAAAAAAATAAAATAGCGCATAACATAAAGCCCCAAAAAATGATTAGCCGATCATAAGCAACTCTTGAATTCTCGGCAAGGAATCTACTTCAACAAAATTTAATTATCCCCAAAGTAATAATTCACACAGCTTATCCAAGTGGTCAATTATTTCATGAAATAGTGATGGCAAACGATTAAATAGGTGATAGAATCCACAAAATTTGTTCAATTACTGGGAAATCATCATGAAAAATGCCATTTTGGGCGTTCAAATGCTGTTTGTTGCATTTGGTGCGCTAGTGCTGGTTCCGCTCCTCACGGGATTAGATCCTAACGTTGCTCTGTTCGGAGCTGGTGTCGGTACCCTTTTATTCCAACTTATTACTCGTCGCTCTGTTCCTATCTTCCTTGCTTCTTCTTTCGCTTTTATTGCTCCTATTATGTACGGTGTCCAGTCCTGGGGTATTGCCTCAACCATGGGTGGTCTGTTGGCTGCAGGCGCGGTTTATGTCGTACTGGGTGGAATAATTAAAGTAAAAGGGGCTGATTTTATTCATAAACTTTTACCACCTGTCGTTGTTGGCCCGATTATTATGGTTATCGGTCTGGGCCTGGCTCCTGCTGCTGTAAATATGGCATTAGGCAAAACAGGTGATGGTTCCGTACAGCTCGTCGATGGTCAGTTAGCACTTTGGATTTCATGTGCCAGCTTAATTACAACCATTTTCATCAGCGTATTTGCCAAGGGCATGTTTAAACTTCTGCCAATCTTTGGTGGTATTGTAGTCGGTTACTCACTGAGTCTTGTTTTCGGTGTGGTTAGCTTTGCTGCAGTAACAAATGCAGCGTGGTTTGCTCTTCCAAACTTTACTTTTCCTGAATTTAACATCAATGCAATCCTTTTCATGATCCCGGTAGCCATTGCACCGGCAGTGGAGCACGTTGGTGATATCCTGTCTATTTCAAATGTAACCGGTAAAGACTATCTGGAAAAACCAGGATTACACCGCACTATCACTGGTGACGGGGTTGCAACTATGGCTGCTGCATTCTTAGGTGCGCCACCAAATACAACTTATAGTGAGGTAACAGGTGCAGTTATGCTGACCAAAGCCTTCAATCCGGTCATCATGACCTGGGCTGCAGTTGCTGCAATTGTCCTTGCTCTTGTGAGTAAATTAGGTGCGATTCTTCAAACCATTCCTGTACCGGTAATGGGCGGCATCATGATTCTGCTGTTCGGTTCTATCGCTTCTGTTGGTCTGAATACTCTGATCAAAAACCATGTTGATTTACACAAATCACGTAACTTAGTTATTGTTGCAGTAACACTTGTATTCGGTATTGGTGGTATGGCATTTGGTATCGGTGAGTTCAGTCTGCAAGGCGTGAGCTTGTGTGGTATTGTTGCAATTCTGCTTAACCTGATTTTACCAAAAGATATTGGTGACAATCACGTAGTTGATAATGCACAGATGGAAGACTAGTTTCCATTCTTATTTGAAAGAAGCTCACCAAATAAACGGTGAGCTTCTTTCTTGTTTGAGGATAAATTTTAAAGAGAAATTACCCCAAACATAAATCAACAAATTTGGCTCTCGTCAATGTTGCTAAATCTTTAGGTGCCAGTTCAATTTCTAAACCACGGCGGCCACCACTGACACACATAGTACCCAGTGACTCGGCACTGTTATGAATAAAGGTTGGCAAACTCTTTTTCTGCCCGAGAGGACTGATACCACCAACGATATAACCTGTTGTTTTTTCTGCTATATCCGGATTTGCCATCTCAGCTTTCTTTCCACCAGCCGCTTTTGCCGCTAATTTAAGATTTAATTTATGGTCAACTGGAATAATAGCCACTGCCAGATTTTTGGCATCGCCATTAAGAGCAAACAGCAACGTTTTAAATACGGTTTCAGGATCTTGCCCCAGCGCTTCTGCTGCTTCTAAACCATAGCTTGCGCTGTGAGGATCATGTTCATACTGATGAATCTGATGCGACACTTTTTTCTTTTTCACTAAATTGATTGCCGGTGTCATAAATACCACCCAGGAATGCTAAATAAAATGCATCGCCAAATAAAAAGGCGACTAAATGTCGCCTTAAATTAACTCTAAAACTCTTATGAATCAATTATTCATAAATAATCTCACCTGCAGGTACATAAGATGCGGTATTCACTGGAGAATGAGTCTCGATGTAATCTTTCAATACTTCAGCATCCACATACCCGGTATTCACATAGCCAGGATGGTCGGATAATTTTGGATAACCATCGCCACCTTCTGCGTTGTAACTAGGGATAGAGACGCGATACTTACGATCAATATCAATCTGTTCGCCCTTAATCATGACCTCAGAAACGCCTCCGGCATTAACCTTCATCGAAATACCAGCAAATTGTGCATAAGCCCCGGAATCAACTGGTTTCGTTGCAACCACACTGAGATAATCCAGTAACTCATCTCCTCGCATATCGACATAAGTAACCTGATTAGCAAATGGCTGAACTTTCAGCACATCTTTATAAGTAATATCACCTTTCTCAATCGAATCTCTCACACCACCTGAATTCATAATACCGAAATCAGCATGGGCTCTTTCCATTTGAGCAGTCGCAATTAAACGCCCCAGATTAGTCTGGTTAAAACGAACTACTTTCCTATCACCTTCCAGACGACCATCTGTACGACCAATGACTTCAGATAATGATTCCTGACCAAGCTCTTGATAAGGTTTCAGAAACTGATACATCCCCTTATCCTGAGGAATTTCTGAGGTAACATATACACGTTCTTCTTCACCGTTTATATTGACTTTCTTTTTCAGATTCACCGGAACAAGCGCATAATGAACAAGAGTTAACTTCCCGTTTATAAAATCAAAATCAGCTCTTCCGACATATTTTCCCCACTCATGAGCCTGCACAATATAGACACCGTTTTGATAATCTGGACGACATGCCTCACCCGGTTTAAATTGCTTATTAACTGTATTTAGACCAGACATACAGACCGGCTCTTGAGAATGTCCACCAATGATCATATCCATGGCCCCATTGTTCAGATAGCGAGCCAGAGACACATCTCCCGGAGCATTGATGCCAAATGTTCCATTTTGGTAATGTCCCATATGAGTAATGGCAAAAATCAGATCCGGTTGCTCGGTCTGATTAATTTCTTCCAGTAATTTCCTTGCTTCTTCTTTGGGATCTCTGAATTCAACATCACTAAGATATTGTGGATTACCAATCTTAGCGGTGTCCTCTGTGGTTAACCCGATAACGGCAATCTTGATCCCCTGCTCATTAAACATTTTATAAGCAGGGAAAAGACGCTTGCCGGTATTTTTATCGTAAATGTTGGCTGACAAAAACGGAAAATTGACCCAGCTCTGCTGTTTTTTCAACACAGACAGAGGATTATCGAATTCATGATTCCCCAGCGCCATTGCATCGTAGCCAATTTTACTCATCCCTTTAAAATCAGGCTCAGCATCCTGCAGATCAGATTCCGGCACCCCGGTATTTATGTCACCACCAGAAAATAGCAGGACATTTCCTCCTTCACCCTCTACTTCCTTACGGATATCATCGACCAGCGTTTTACGTGCAGCCATACCGTACTCACCGTACTTATTGGTCCAGAACCGACCATGGTGATCATTCGTATGCAAAATCGTAAGGTGATAGATTTTATCCTGTTGCCAATGCTCTTCAGTTGGCGTTGATGCTGAACATCCAAGCAGAACGCTGGAGAGAAAAGAGATGGCAATGAGTTTTTTGATAATATTCCAGGTCATGATCATTCCTTGAAAGGTGTAGACACTACTGAATTACGTCATCGGCATGATATGTTGATGACTGATAATAATTCTTAGTTATATAACAAATAGCAAAAACCTGCTACCAATCAGTACAATATAACCGGTATCAAAATAAAACCCCCTTGTTTTTATAGTAAAAACAAGGGGGTTTTATTAAAAATTGAATAAGAAATTTATTCTATTTCAATTGCATCAAAGCTTTTAATCAGGTCATCTAAAGCTTTCATCTGAGCCAGGAATGGTTCCAGCTTATCTAGCGGCAATGCAGAAGGTCCGTCACATTTCGCCTGAGCAGGATTTGGATGCGCTTCAATGAATAGACCGGCAATACCCGTTGCCAATCCAGCTTTAGCCAGTTCAACAGTCTGCTCACGACGGCCACCAGATGCTGCACCGGAAGGATCACGCATCTGCAGTGAATGTGTGACATCGAATATTATCGGACTACCGTTAGACACCTTTTTCATCACACCAAAGCCAAGCATATCGACAACCAGGTTATCATAACCATGGCATGAACCACGTTCACACAAGATCACTTTCTCGTTGCCACATTCTGCAAACTTATCGATGATATTGCCAACCTGACCGGGACTCATAAACTGTGGTTTTTTGACATTAATAACAGAACCGGTTTTTGCCATTGCTTCGACCAGATCAGTCTGACGCGCCAAAAATGCCGGTAGCTGAATCACATCAACAACATCAGCCACAGGCTGAGCCTGAGCTTCAGTGTGAACATCGGTAATAATTTTCACCCCAAATGTCGCTTTCAGCTCTTCGAAAATCCTCATGCCTTCTTCTAAGCCCGGACCACGATATGAATGAACAGAACTGCGGTTAGCTTTATCGAAAGACGCTTTAAATACGTATGGAATACCCAGTTTATCTGTCACTTTTACATAGTGTTCGCAAATTTGCATCGCAAGATCACGAGATTCAAGTACATTCATTCCAGCAAATAACACAAATGGCTTATCATTCGCGACATCAATGTTACCTACTTTTACTGTTTTTTGTTCCATTGTTTTCTCTCGTTATGAATTAGTGAAATGTGACATGGGTATTTTCTAATACTGTTACCTGATTTTTCAGTAATTCAGCTGCAGGATCATCCGGGCACTGATCGATAAAATACTGATAATCATTAACTGCAACCTGAGGACATTCTAGCTGCTGGTAAATAAAGCCCCGGTCGCGAATTTCGTAAGGATCATCAGGGACAAATCCTAACGCGATGTTGGTACATTTTAATGCCAGGGCATAACGCTCTTCCCGCATTAAAGAGCCTTTTAACAACGCCAGCCAACGACCAATAATAGAAGGGTTATCCGCAACAACCAAGTGCTCTGGCTTTAATTTTACAAATGCACCCTGTTGTCCAATCAACCACGCCTGAAGAATGTGCTGAGAAACAAATTCTCCGGAAAATGGATTGATATAACGAACAGTCTCACCACATCCGGTCACCTGAATTAAAAATTGTGTCGGGAAAGTAACCGGAGCAAATGAAAACCCTAAATGTTTACCGAAATAAAGCAGCAATGTTCCCAGACTTAACGGGATACCTTTACGCGTCTCAAGAACTTTATCGATAAAAGCATTATTTGAATGGAAATACGCATTTTGATCACCGGAAAATCCCCATTCAACGTAAAACAAACGGAGAAAAGCATCCAGGCGTTGCTCTTCATTCGTTTCCCGGATCAACTCAAGCTCCGCTTCTTTCAGCAATCGCTGGAGTTCCAGTTTAACCCATTCAACACTTGTTGACTCATCAATAGCTTTATTTAAAGCGAGAGCACCGTCAACAAGCTCCATAGCATCAAAGTCTTCATCGCATAAATTCAGCATAACTTTACTCTCATTTATTCTTTTATAGAGATTATTCAGCCTGAAAAACGCCCGAGTGTGACTCGATCATTCCCGGAGTAATCCTGCTCAGTGTTCACATCGAGATACCCCAGTGAGGCTAAAATTTCTCTTACCTGTTCCGCCTGCTGATAGCCATGTTCAAACAGCAACCAACCATCCATATCAAGATATCCCCTCGCCTGATCCGATATCATTCGGATATCTGCCAGACCATTCTCACCAGCGACAAGAGCACTGCTTGGTTCGAATCGGACATCCCCTTCTTTTAAATGGGGATCATTTCCGTCAATATAAGGGGGGTTTGAAACAATTAAAGCAAATTTCATACCCGAATCTACCGGTTCAAACCAGCTTCCCTGCCAAAAAGCCACATTTCGGATGTTAAGTTTATCTGCATTTAACTGGGCCAGTTCAGCCGCTTCTTTGCGCAAATCAACACCATAAACCTTTCTGGCCGGCAATTCACTCGCCAATGCCAGGGCGATTGCCCCTGTTCCGGTTCCTAAATCCAGAATAGGGCCATCAGAATGAACAGCAAGATCCAAAGCCACTTCAACTAAACGCTCGGTATCCGGCCTTGGTATTAATGTCGATGGTGAAACAGACAGGTTCAGAGACCAAAATTCTCTTTCACCTGTGATATAAGCCACTGGTTCGCCCTGAATTCTTCTCTCTAACAAAGCAGAAAATGATTCATACTGTTCTTCATCGAGTATTTTTTCAGGCCAGGTTAAAAGGTAAGTTCTTGGCTTTTGTAAAACATGACACAGTAATGCCGTTGCATCGACTGAGGGTGATGGACTGCCACTGACACTTAATGTTTCAGTGGCTGATTTCATAAGCTCGGCAATAGATTGCCCACTAAAAGATGTCATATTAGCTTAGTTTTGATCTGCAAGTGCAGCTAACTGGTCTGCCTGGTGTTCCTGAATAACCGGTGCAATCAAAGCATCCATATCACCTTCCATCACCTCAGATAAACGGTATAACGTCAGGTTGATACGGTGATCGGATACACGTCCCTGCGGATAATTATAGGTACGAATACGGTCACTACGATCCCCTGAACCTAACAGGTTACGACGGGTATCTGACACTTCTGCGGCACGCTTTGCTTCTTCAGCCTGAGCAATACGGGCAGCAAGAACAGACATTGCTTTCGCTTTGTTCTTATGCTGAGAACGTTCATCCTGACATTCCACCACCGTACCAGTCGGTAAGTGAGTAATACGAATTGCAGAGTCAGTGGTGTTTACGTGCTGACCACCGGCACCTGATGAACGGAAAGTATCGATACGCAAATCAGCCGCTTTAATCTCGGGTGCTTCAGACTCTGGAATTTCCGGCATAATCGCAACGGTACACGCTGAGGTATGAACACGGCCCTGCGATTCTGTTGCAGGAACGCGCTGAACACGGTGGCCACCTGATTCGAACTTAAGAGTCCCGTAAACCGATTCACCACTCACTTTAGTGATAATTTCTTTATATCCACCCTGCTCTGAGTCATTTGCAGACATAACTTCAATGCGCCAGCCCTTTCTTTCCGCATAGCGGCTGTACATACGGAACAAATCACCGGCAAAAATACCCGCTTCATCACCACCGGCACCGGCACGGATTTCTAAGAAACAGTTACGTTCATCGTGAGGGTCTTTCGGCAATAACAATACCTGCAACTCATCATTAAGAGATTCAATTTTTTCTTTCGCATCGTTGATCTCGTCCTGAGCCATTTCTCGCATTTCAGGATCGTCTTCATTTGCCATTTCTTCAGCTGCGACAAGATCTTCCTGAGCCTGCTGATAAGCCTGAAAACATTTTGTTACCTGCTCAAGCTGAGAAAATTCTTTTGACAGTGCCCGGAATTTATTTTGATCACCAATAACACCAGGATCTCCCAGCAAATGCTGAACTTCCTCATAACGCTCAACGAGCGACTCAAGTTTCGCTAAAATCGACGCTTTCATAGTCTCTTCTTAAAAATAATGGAATTAGGATTTAGGATAGGTCGTCTAAACCTATACTCTGTCTAATTATGGCTAATTTCGCCGGTTCCCCCTGTTCTGCGGCACTCTGTAATGCGCTGGTCGGGGCATGAATAAGTTTATTGGTCAGTTTATGGCTGAGTTCCTGCAGCACTTTTTCCGGAGCAACACCTGCTGCGACAGACTGCAATGCTTTAGCCAACAGCTCTTCACGAATGTCATTCGCGCTTTCCCGGTATTCGCGAATACTGTCGACAGCCTGAAGTGAACGCATTTTGGTCATAAATACGCTGCTTTCTTCACTGACAATAGCTTCAGCCTGAACGGCTTCGGCTTTACGCTGCTCTATATTGTTATCAACTATAGACTGTAAATCATCAACACTATACAGATAGACATCATTTATATCGCCCACCTGAGCTTCAATATCCCGAGGTACGGCAATATCAACCAGTAACATTGGCTGATATCGACGGGCTTTGATTGCGCTTTCGACCATCCCTTTACCGATAATAGGTAACGGGCTGGCAGTAGAACTGATCACAATATCTGCTTTCGCTAAGTGGTCTGGAATTTCCTGCAAGCTAATGACCTGTGCACCAAACTCACTTGCCAGTCCCATTGCCCGCTCTCGGGTACGATTAGCTACTATCATTTTCTGGCAACCATTGGATGCCAAATGCTTAGCAACTAATTCAATGGTTTCACCGGCTCCGACCAGTAATACCGTAGCAGAGGTTAGTGATTCAAAAATATGTTTTGCCAACGTGCAGGCCGCATAAGCAACAGAAACAGCATGTCCGCCAATTTCTGTTTCTGTACGTACCCGTTTCGCTACCGAGAATGCTTTTTGAAAGAGACGCTCAAGAACAGGGTCTACTGCTTTTAAATCTCTCGATTCTGAATACGCCTGTTTAACCTGCCCCAGAATTTGCGGCTCGCCAAGCACTAATGAATCAAGACCACACGACACGCGCATTAAATGGCGAATTGCCGCCTGATCCTCATGAATATACAGACTGGGTTTCAATTCTCTGCTATCAACCTGATGAAATTCAGATAACCAATCAACCATTTGAGTTTTGTCTGTCTTTCTTGAATCACAATAAATTTCTGTCCGGTTGCAGGTAGAAATAATCACGCTGCCTTCAACTTGCTGACGTAACTGCCTAAGAGCTTCCGGCAATTTTTCCGGACCAAACGCAACTTTTTCGCGTAACTCTAAAGACGCAGTATTGTGATTAATACCAATGGCAAGTAAGGACATTAACAGGAATAACTCTGACAACTAGGATATACAGGGGTAAAATTTTACTGTATGCCCTTACAGAATAAAAGCCTTGAACGTATTTGTTTTTCTTTAAAACGGTTATCAATGCTATAGTGTGCCCTCAGATTCAACTCAAACTCAGGTTTTAGTGGTATATGCAACTTAAGTTTCTTTCCATTATCCTTGCTTGCTTAGTCTTGTTTGGCTGCTCTTCGATACAAACAGCAGATACTCCGATCCAATGGCAGCGTCATCAACAGATACTTTCTCAAATTAAGAACTACACTATTTCAGGTCAGCTTGGCTATATTACCCCAGTAGAAAAACGCTCGTTAAAAATTCAGCTAACAAAAAAAGACACCACCAGTGAATTACGTTTGTCGACTTTTCTTGGTCAGACCGTCATGAAATTGACCATCACTCCGGAACTGTCAACCATCGATTCTTATCAGGGTGAACATTTTGAAGCTAAAGATCCAAATTTACTCATTGAACAACTGACCGGGCTACAAATTCCGATTATTGAATTAGAAAACTGGCTACTTGGCTTACCAAACGCGACTGATCGCTATACGTTTAATGAAAATCACACACTAAGCTCTGTCATTAATGATACAAAAAGACCGGGCTGGTCTGTCGATTATCGCTCGTATCAAAATATAAATTTTCAGGGAAATACTATTCCCCTGCCTTACCGGTTACAGTTAAAACATTCAACAACTCAACTTCGACTCGTTATCTCTAAGTGGAAATTAGAATCATGATCCAAGAACCAACCCTTTGGCCTTCTCCGGCAAAATTAAACTTGTTTCTATATATTACCGGGCGACGGGAAAATGGTTACCACGAACTACAGACCTTGTTTCAATTTCTTAATTATGGTGACGAATTAAGCATTACACCTAACGACACAGGCGCGATTACATTAACACCAGAGATAGAAGGTGTTCCGATCGAAAGCAACCTGATATACCGCGCCGCACTGGCCTTGAAAAACCAAGCTAATTGTCCGTTTGGTGCTAATATTCATCTTAAAAAGATTCTTCCTATGGGGGGAGGGATTGGCGGCGGTTCATCCAATGCCGCAACGACATTAGTTGCACTGAATTATCTGTGGAATATCGGTCTTAGCGACGATGAACTGGCACAGATAGGTTTGCAACTGGGTGCTGATGTCCCGGTATTTGTGCGGGGATTTGCCGCTTTTGCCGAAGGAGTCGGGGAAAAATTAACACCGGTAACTCCGGAAGAAAAATGGTACTTAGTTGTCAGACCCGATGTCAGCATTTCCACTGCAGAAATTTTTTCTCATCCGGACCTGACCAGAAATACGCCAAAACGCCCAATAAACACCTTGTTAGAGCAAAACTACGGAAACGATTGCGAAAAAATTGTCCGTTTACTCTATCCAAAGGTTGATAAGCAACTTTCTTGGCTGCTACAATACGCGCCGTCAAGATTGACCGGTACAGGTTCTTGCGTTTTTTCTGAATTTTCCAGCGAAAAAAAAGCTCAAGAAGCCTATGCCAGATTACCCGATAATGTTTCTGCTTTTGTTGCTAAAGGGTGCAATGTTTCACCTTTAAAAGAGGCATTAGCAAAATGTCAATCTTCCGAGACCCAATTCATTTAATACTGGACGCAAACCTGAGGTTTCCACCGTGCCTGATATGAAGCTCTTTGCTGGTAACGCAACACCTGAACTAGCCCAACGTATTGCTGACCGTCTATATATTTCTCTTGGTGATGCAACTGTATCACGCTTCTCTGATGGAGAAGTGGCAGTGCAAATCAATGAAAATGTTCGTGGTAGCGATGTTTTTATTATTCAATCAACTTGTGCTCCAACAAATGACAACCTAATGGAACTGGTTGTAATGATTGATGCTATGCGTCGTGCTTCTGCGGGTCGTATTACAGCTGTTATTCCTTACTTTGGCTATGCTCGCCAGGACCGTCGTGTACGTTCTGCTCGTGTGCCAATTACAGCAAAAGTAGTCGCTGATTTTCTTTCTAATGTTGGCGTTGACCGTGTTCTTACTATTGACCTTCACGCTGAACAGATCCAAGGTTTCTTTGATGTTCCTGTAGACAATATCTTCGGTACTCCTGTACTTCTTGAAGATATGGTTGAACGCGGACTGGAAGATCCTGTTGTTGTTTCTCCTGACCTTGGCGGTGTTGTTCGTGCTCGTGCAACAGCAAAAGCTTTGGGTGATATCGATATCGCAATCGTAGATAAACGTCGTCCTCGTGCAAACGTTGCTGAAGTGATGAACCTTATCGGTGATGTTGAAGGCCGTGACTGTGTTATCGTTGACGATATGATCGATACTGGCGGTACTCTGTGTAAAGCAGCAGAAGCATTGAAAAACCGTGGTGCGAAACGTGTATTTGCATACGCAACCCACGCAGTATTTTCTGGTAATGCAGCAACTAACATTAAAAACTCTGTTCTTGACCAGGTTATTATCACTGACTCAGTAACTCTTTCTAAAAAAATGGAAGAAACAGGTAAAGTTACCGTATTAACTCTATCTACTATGCTTGCTGAAGCAATTCGTCGCATCAGCAACGAAGAATCAATCTCTGCGATGTTTAATCAATAAGATTAACTTTGTTTAGGTTTATAAAGGCACGCAGTGATGCGTGCCTTTTGCGTTTATAGAAACAAACTTTGTGCCCCTATTGAAAATATTCTGTGCTATTATACGGCGCTTTTAGATTCCAGAGAGTACCTGACAGTGAGTCAACAAATTAAATTACTTGTTGGGCTAGCCAATCCAGGTCCTGAATATGCGAAAACCAGACATAATGCAGGTGCATGGGTAATTGAAGAATTAGCTCGCGTAAATAATGTAATATTAAAAAATGAACCGAAATTTTTTGGTGTTACCGGTCGTATTATGAAAGATGGCCAGGATATCCGTTTACTGATCCCGACCACCTTTATGAATTTATCCGGTAAAGCGGTTGCCGCTCTGGCAAAGTTTTACCAAATAAATCCAGAGGAAATCATGGTAGCTCATGATGAACTTGATTTACCTCCTGGGATCGCTAAATTTAAAAAAGGTGGTGGTCACGGTGGCCATAATGGTCTCAAAGACACCATCAGCAAACTTGGTAACAACAAAGAATTCTACCGGTTAAGAATCGGTATTGGGCACCCTGGCCATAAAGACAAAGTGGCTGGTTATGTTCTTGGTAAAGCCCCGGCGAAAGAACAAGAACAACTGGATGCTGCAGTGGACGAGTCAGTTCGCTGTTTAGACATATTGTTAAAAGATGGACTGGCAAAGGCACAAAATCGCTTACACAGTTTCAAAGTTGAATAAGGTTTACAGACATGGGTTTTAAATGTGGCATCGTGGGTTTACCAAACGTAGGTAAATCGACTCTATTTAATGCACTAACCAAAGCAGGGATTGAAGCAGCTAACTTCCCTTTTTGTACAATTGAGCCTAACACAGGCATCGTTCCTGTTCCGGATCTACGCATGGACGCACTAGCTGAAATTGTTAACCCAGAGCGACTATTACCGACAACAATGGAGTTTGTTGATATCGCAGGTCTGGTTGCCGGAGCGTCTAAAGGTGAAGGTCTGGGAAACAAATTCTTAGCAAACATCCGTGAAACAGATGCAATTGGTCACGTTGTACGTTGTTTTGAAAATGAAAACATCGTTCACGTTGCAGGTAAAGTCTCTCCGATTGAAGATATCGAAGTTATTAACCTTGAGTTAGCGCTTGCCGATCTGGACTCTTGTGAACGCGCCATCCAACGCCAGGCTAAAAAAGCCAAAGGTGGCGATAAAGTCGCTAAATTTGAATTAACCGTTCTGGAAAAACTTCTGCCAGTATTCACAGAAGGTGGTTCAGCTCGTACAGTGGAACTGTCTAAAGAAGAAAAAGCAGCGATTGGCTACTTAAACTTCTTAACCCTGAAACCAACCATGTATATTGCAAACGTGAACGAAGATGGTTTCGAAGACAACCCATACCTTGATGCAGTACGTGAATTTGCAGAGAAAGAGAATAATGTTGTCGTTCCGGTATGTGCAGCAATTGAATCAGAAATGTCAGAGCTGGAAGATGATGAGCGCGACGAATTCTTAGCTGATTTAGGCATTGAAGAACCAGGATTGAACCGTGTTATTCGCTCTGGTTATGAATTGCTTAACCTACACACTTATTTTACCGCAGGCGTAAAAGAAGTTCGTGCCTGGACCATTCCTGTCGGAGCTACGGCGCCTCAGGCTGCGGGTAAAATTCACACAGACTTCGAAAAAGGCTTTATCCGCGCTGAAGTTGTTGGTTATGACGACTTTATTCAGTACAAAGGCGAACAGGGAGCTAAAGAAGCCGGTAAATGGCGTCTTGAGGGTAAAGACTACATTGTTAAAGATGGCGATGTTGTTCACTTCCGTTTCAACGTGTAACACTCTGTAATCTATTTTAAAAGGTCAACCATAGGTTGGCCTTTTTATTTTTAACCATTTTTTTTAAAAAATAGCAGTCACATCCTCACAGGCTTGATTTTATGCTGTTTTTTGATCATAAACGCGCCTCTTTGTATAAAAAAAAGTCGAACAGTCGCTTTCTGGCAATTTATTCAAAAAAACTGTTGACGCTCATCAGTCAGATCCGCATAATGCGCTCCGTTCTCACGATTTAGGTCATTGAGAAAAGAGTGGCTACGTAGCTCAGCTGGTTAGAGCACATCACTCATAATGATGGGGTCACAGGTTCAAATCCCGTCGTAGCCACCATTTATCTTTTTATAAAGAAAAAAATGCGGAAGTGGCGAAATTGGTAGACGCACCAGATTTAGGTTCTGGCGCCGCAAGGTGTGAGAGTTCAAGTCTCTCCTTCCGCACCAGATTTAGATAGCTTATTCGTTATCACCGTAGGTCTATCGCCAAGCGGTAAGGCAGCGGCTTTTGATGCCGCCATTCCCTGGTTCGAATCCAGGTAGACCTGCCATTATTAAAGTTTTAATGAAAAGTCATTGAAACCAGAGCTGAGATTCGCTATATTGTCTCGCTCCAAAATTAAGGCTACATAGCTCAGCTGGTTAGAGCACATCACTCATAATGATGGGGTCACAGGTTCAAATCCCGTTGTAGCCACCATTTATACAAGGTTATTAGAATTAAACTTCTGGTAACCACAATGCGGAAGTGGCGAAATTGGTAGACGCACCAGATTTAGGTTCTGGCGCCGCAAGGTGTGAGAGTTCAAGTCTCTCCTTCCGCACCATGATTTAGATAGCCTGGCTATCATTGCAGGTCTATCGCCAAGCGGTAAGGCAGCGGCTTTTGATGCCGCCATCCCCTGGTTCGAATCCAGGTAGACCTGCCACTTTATTGTTCTCTGGTAGCAATTAATATCAGAAAATTGACAACGTTATTTAAGCTAGCGCTTTTGATAACTACGATGCGGAAGTGGCGAAATTGGTAGACGCACCAGATTTAGGTTCTGGCGCCGCAAGGTGTGAGAGTTCAAGTCTCTCCTTCCGCACCATTATCTAGGTAGCTATGCTATAAATTGTAGGGCTATCGCCAAGCGGTAAGGCAACGGATTCTGATTCCGTCATCCCTGGTTCGAATCCAGGTAGCCCTGCCATATTCATTGTTTTCTGGTAGCAATAATTATCAGATGATTTACAACGTTATTTAAGCTAATACTTTGATAACTACGATGCGGAAGTGGCGAAATTGGTAGACGCACCAGATTTAGGTTCTGGCGCCGCAAGGTGTGAGAGTTCAAGTCTCTCCTTCCGCACCATAATTTAAGATGGATTTATTTCTATCGCCTGCAGGTCTATCGCCAAGCGGTAAGGCAGCGGCTTTTGATGCCGCCATTCCCTGGTTCGAATCCAGGTAGACCTGCCATATTCATTGTTTTCTGGTAGCAATAATTATCAGATGATTTACAACGTTATTTAAGCTAATACTTTGATAACTACGATGCGGAAGTGGCGAAATTGGTAGACGCACCAGATTTAGGTTCTGGCGCCGCAAGGTGTGAGAGTTCAAGTCTCTCCTTCCGCACCATAATTTAAGATGGATTTATTTCTATCGCCTGCAGGTCTATCGCCAAGCGGTAAGGCAGCGGCTTTTGATGCCGCCATTCCCTGGTTCGAATCCAGGTAGACCTGCCATATTCATTGTTTTCTGGTAGCAATAATTATCAGATGATTTACAACGTTATTTAAGCTAATACTTTGATAACTACGATGCGGAAGTGGCGAAATTGGTAGACGCACCAGATTTAGGTTCTGGCGCCGCAAGGTGTGAGAGTTCAAGTCTCTCCTTCCGCACCATATTTAAACAGAGTGGCTACGTAGCTCAGCTGGTTAGAGCACATCACTCATAATGATGGGGTCACAGGTTCAAATCCCGTCGTAGCCACCATTTATACAAGGTTATTAGAATTAAATTTCTGGTAACTACAATGCGGAAGTGGCGAAATTGGTAGACGCACCAGATTTAGGTTCTGGCGCCGCAAGGTGTGAGAGTTCAAGTCTCTCCTTCCGCACCATATTATAAAACCCAGCTTAGGCTGGGTTTTGTTGTTTTTACTATCAATAATATGAATTACCACCCCAAAAAGACCAAGTGCTATATTGGGGCCTGTTTTACCGATACACAACCAACCATTATTAGTACCTTCAGCTATGTTGTTGTCAGGGAATATTGTAACTGACCATCCTCCTCAACAGATACTTTTACCATATCAGCTTGATCACTGATGCATTGATATAAGTAGCTAACGTTTCAACATCATCACCAATTTTCATACTAATAGAAATAGTTTGCACCTGACCCCATTTGTCAGTCAGTGATTAGAGACTCTACTAAAAATATCTTTAGTAAAAATCAGGGGTGGTTTGAACAAGGATATGGTTAAGAATGAGTCCGTGTGCGAAAAATAAGATGTGAAAAAAAGAAAAGCCCCTTTTCCTTTGAGAGAACCGGGGCTATTGTGGTAGCCATAGCCAATGTGGAGATCAAGAGAAATGTTCACATTTAGGCTTACCAGGGGCGCATGATTAAGGTATAGAACTAAGCAGGGTATATCTGAGAGAGCTTAATACCAACCAGTTATCACACTTTGCCAAAGTAACTTCGCTCCAACCCCACGTCTGAGATGAAACGAAGAACTTTTGCTACTGCAATAATTGCATTGCAGCGTTTGGCAACTGTTTAGCCTGAGCAAGTATTGAAGTACCTGCCTGCTGTAATATTTGTGCTTTAGTCATTTGCGTTGTTTCTTTCGCAAAATCAGTATCTTTAATACGACTCTTCGATGATTCAACGTTTTCCTGGATATTTGCCAGGTTGTTGATACTGTGACCTAAACGGTTTTGTTTAGCACCTAGGTCAGCTCGTTGCGAGTCAATATATTTAAGAGCTGAATCCAAAATACCTACCGCATTCTGAGATCCACCGACAGTAGTGATATCAATATCCTGAACGGTATCAGGTTTGCCTGGGCCACCATTTAAGCCGAGCTCTGAAGCAAGACCACCAGAGATAGAAAGGTTACCCTGAATATCTGGCTGAGCCACAAACAACTGTAATTTACCTTCTTGGTCAACCGATGCTTTTACCGTATCATTCTGACCATTGATGTAAGTAGCAACTTCTTCTATATCATCGCCAGGTTTTGTCAGGATATCGATGGTCTGAGGTTCACCTTTACCATCAGTAAATTCGAACTTGATGTCTCGTGAAGTTGGAGGAACGCCCCAATCTTTACCTTTACCTTGTTCTGCAACAAAAGAGTGTCCACCCATACGGTAATCATCAGCACGAACACTGGTTAATCCAATAATAATTGCTTCACCGGAACTGGCACCAATCTGGAAAGAAGCCTGACCAAAAGTACCATTAAGCAGTTTACGCCCACCAAATGAAGTTGTTTCTGCAATACGGTTTAATTCATCCTGTAAAGCCTGTGATTCTTCATTCAGAGCCTGACGTTCAGATAATGAGTTAGTACCGTTTGCTGATTGCAATGCCAAATCACGCATACGTTGAAGAATACTGGTCGACTCGTTCATCGCACCTTCAGCTGTCTGTGAAATCGAAATACCATCATTCGCATTTCGCATTGCCACATCTAAGCCTCGTGACTGAGCAATCAATCGGTTAGAAATCTGCATACCAGCGGCATCATCTTTTGCACTGTTAATACGGTTACCGGATGATAGACGTTCCATTGAAGTATTCAGTTCATTACCAGCTTTATTCAGGTAACGTTGAGCAGTCATCGCTGAAACGTTCGTATTTACTGTAATGGTCATATTTTTGCTCTCCTAATGAGTTCGCAAGCTTTTGCGAAGCGGTCAGCTTTACTCTCGTTGGGAAGCACTGACCGTAAATAACTTGCCACATTTGCTTTGCTGTTTAACTAAGGTTGTTTAACAACTTACTTTAACTAAAGCATTTAGTGTGCCAACTTTTTAATTTAATTTTTAATTATATTTTTCAATAACTTAAAAATTATTTTTTGTTCCTTTGTCTATTTAAACATTTCCAGCAAACTCTATCATAAAAAAATAAACGGATATTTGCCGCTGACTTGCCGCTTTTGCCACCTGAGATTTTCATTTGCCAGCTATTTACTTTCCGAAAAACTATCACCTTATTAACCTAACAACCTAAACCACTAATCTCCTTTCGCTCTTATGGCTATTGCACATAAGGCCATGAAAGTTAGATGTAGTTAAAAAGGGTTAAATCTTTGGTTTTTCCGAATGCTTGCTGAGACGCCTGTAAGGCTCGAGTGTTTTCATTAAAATCAATGACAGCTTGAGAATAATCGAGATCTTCAAACTGACTTTTAGATTTTGCCAGACTGATTTTAAAATCTTCATGCTGCTGTTCCTGAATATCAAGTGTATTCAGACGAGCGCCAATATCAGTTCTGACTTTAGTTATATGAGTAAAAGCTGATTGCAGTTCTGCTGTATACTGCTGTAATTTCGCAGAGTTAGATGCATCAGATACCGATCCTTCCGAAGCCTTTAGTGCATTTTTTAAAGTATCAAACATACTAAATGACTCTCTGCGATTTATTACAATCGAATCGCCATCCGTTATCTGCCCTTTCAAATGAATCGTTAAACTTTTGTATTCAATCCCTTTGCTAGGATCATATTCTTTATCTTCTGCATCACCAAGTAATTCACCATTTTGGTACAAGTTATAATGATAAGTACCATCCCCCCCATCTTCGAACTCTACTTCATATGACGCCTCATCGTCAGGATTAGAGTTTACAGCCCGGTCTAACAGTAATTCTGAACCATCCTGTAACTGATATTCTGGCTCATAGTTCCCAAACGGGTTTTCAATATCCATAAAGACATGATTGCCTGGACTGTTAAATGGCATTTCCAGACTATTAGAAATTCGCATTTTTCGCTGATAATCATCACCGACATAACTAACGTTACCAGCGTTATCACGAAAGAAAGGCTGATTTTCTGGCTTAGTACCAGCAAAAATGTAGTTCCCAGATTCATCCTGTACATTAGCCAGGTTTAAAATATTATTCGTTAACTCTTCCAACTCACGTTGTCTTGCTAAACGGTCTTGCGGTGATAACGAACCATTAATCATTTCCATAATGTTTCGTTTGGCATCATCAGTAAAATCTTCTGCGTTAGATACGATTACCTCCTGATGCTCCAGACGGTTTCTCACTAAGGTAATCGAATCCAGATACTGTTTTAACTGTTCTTCCTGCTGACCCACATTCTGGATGTAGTGGGTCGCCAATGGATTATCACTGGGTTGTAATAATTTTTTACCTGAAGCTAGCTGAGCCTGATTATGATGAACTTTTGCTTCCTGACGACGAAGATCATTCTGAACAGCCTGGTAATTATGGAAGCTGGAAATACGATTAAACATCTATTCTTCCTCCTACCTTAACTGCAGAATGGTATTAAACGTATCATTAGCGGCCTGCATAATGCGGGATGATGCCATGTACGCTTGTTGGAATTTCATCATATTGGCCGCTTCTTCATCCAGGTTGACTCCTGAAACCGAAGCGATTCGTTCTTCAGCGGCTTGTTTTTCCAGCCTTGCAACATCCGTCAGACGCGAAGCAGTAGACATACGCAGTCCGACGTTGGTATTTAAATCCTGATACAAATCAATGAGGGTTGATTCATTGTCATTCAAATTCTTGGCGGTTTGCAGATCCTGCATTTTACGCAAATTACCGTTGTCCCCTTCAGAAGGGACCAGATTAGCGGTAAATTTATCTTTAGGCAGTGCGCCTTTGGTCAATTTAAACGTTGTCCCCATGACTTCAATTTCTGGATCTGAAGGTGGATAATCACCTTCACCAACCACTGTGCCATTTTTATCTTTAACAATATAACGCTTCTGATCCCCTACTTCAGAAATATCAACTTCGAATTCCCGCAGTTGCTCCTCAAGCGGTTTGTCAGTATCTATATGTATAATACTAAATTCAGCATCCCCCAAAGCAAAAGTAGTGGAAGCTTCATAACTCTGGGCGGCAATTTTTGCCGCATCATTGAACTGGGTTTTAATTTGAGCGGCAGCCGCACGAGTTGGCCGGATAAGAACTCGTTCACCCTCTTGAGGTTCTTCATTAATTTGTATTCTGAGACCATCAATGGTTATCTCACCACCAGATGGTTCAAGCACGATTTGTTCTCCATCCGGAGTCGTAGTTATATAATCACTGCCATCATAAAGAAGAGAATATTCTCCGCCTTTTAGTTGAGTTACATCATCGATATATACTGCCATATCGGCCTGAGAATCACTTCCGGTCACCACGCGAGATTTTGCCACCTGTTCAGCGTTAATGTCTGTAAACATATTGGCGCCAATCTGACCTCGCAGATCCAACCCTTGAGTTTGCAGTTCATTGACTTCATAAGAGAATGCGGTAGTCATACGACCCATTTCATCCAGCAAATGAGGGATCTGGTTATCACGCATATCAAACAGAGCGCCCAGCTTACCATCGATATCTTTATGCGTTATTGGTTTTAGTCCTTGACCTTCTACCATAGCTAAACGAAGTTGATGGGTATCAGGTTTACCGGCTATCAGCTTTAATTCGCTGGCTTCAGTACCAGAAACAAGTGTATGACCATTACCAATATGGATATTAAAACCTTCAGCATTTTTTCTTGGTGTCACAGTTACTTTGGTATATTCAGACAGTTCTTTGACCAATTTCTCATGTTGGTCCATCAGATCATTATGAGGACCTGGTGATTTCATCATCAAACGCTGAAGGTCACGAATTTCAACAGCAAGCTGATTAATTCGTTTTACACCAACCTCCAGACCTTTATTCGTCACGTCATATTGTCTTCTGACTGTATCGTGAAAATCATTGAGGTTCTGAGCTATCAGATTCGCTTTTTCTAGTACCACTTTACGGGCACCGACATCGTTTGGCGTGTCCGCTAACGTTTTTACAGAATCGAACCATTCATTTAAATTTTCGGGAATTTTTTTGGAAGCCAATGAAGATAACAAGCCAGACAACATATCCAAATTTTCTTCAGTATCTCTTTTTTTGGCATAATCGGTAGTGGCAAGATTTAATTCTTTAACGGCAAACTGATCCCATGAGCGGCGAACATTTTCCACATGCACACCCATACCATATGTCTGACCGCCATACTGACGCGGCATATTCGTACCCTGAATAACAGACTGACGGCTGTAACCCTCGGTATTAACATTAGAAATGTTATGGCCGGTGGTTCCTAATTGCCGTTGTGCTGTTAATACACTCTGAGTACCAACACTTAATAAATCAGACGCCATACAGGTCCCCGTAATTAAATCTTTGTCAAAAATAAAGACATATTAAAAGAAGCAATATGTGTGCCATATGAAGGGAGATAATAGAAAGCGCCGGCAAAGCCGGCGCAAAAAGATAGGTTTATTATGAAATCAACTATATGAATTAAATGGATGTATTCATCTGGTCGATTTGATCTTTAACCCGTAAGACTTTATTTGCGTATTCTGGATCCGTAGCATAACCGGCACTATGAATACCTCGAATAAAGTCATCACTGTCTTTACTATTTTGTAATGCTGACGCATAGCGAGGATTTGAATTCAGGAAGCGAACATAATCATTAAAACTGTCCTGAAAATTGTCATAAGCACGGAAAGATACTTTTTCCATGACTGGAGTCCGACCTTCGTATTCCAGAGTCTGAGTTGCCACTTTATCACCAGACCAGCTTCTGTTTGCTTTAATGTTAAATAGGTTATTACTGCTACCTGCAGCATTTTTCACCACTTTATCACCCCAGCCGGTTTCCAGAGCAGCCTGGGCCAGTAGTAGTGATGGATCAACACCTAAAGACTTAGCGGCTTTATCCGCGTAAGGTTTCAGTTTTCTGATAAAGTCCTGTGGGCCTGCAAACTCAGTGTCTGTTCTGTTATGAACACGGCTGGAGACAAATTCGGCTGGTAATATTTCCTGAGTCTGTTGTGGATACTGGTTAGCATTACGAACCCGTTCTAACGCACGCTGCAGACCATCATCACCGGTATTGCCAGCACCCTGAACACCTGCCGATAACTGAGCAACAATCATATCAGCCAAACCAAGACTTCCGGAGCGGCTTAACTCACTGGATCTCTGTTCATCTAACATCTGACGATAAAAATCCTGAGTCTGAGTATCTAACAGATCTGACTTAAATTCAGAGTTTGCATTTCTCATCGATTTAAACAGCATTGACGTAAATATGGATTCAAACTGCTTAGCTGCTGATTTTAGCGCTTCTTTTTCACTACCTTTATCGCCATTAACAGCAGCCTGACGTAATTTATCAAGTTGCGTTAAATCCTGAGTGAAACCAATATCATTAACACTATTAGACATTTTTCACTCCTTAAATAATTATCAGTTGACCTTCAATGGCCCCCGCCTGCTTAAGAGCCTGCAAGATTGCCATTAAATCCGAAGGAGCTGCACCGACTTCATTTACCGCGCGAACCAGATCATCCAATGAGGTTCCGGGCTGGAAATTGAACATTTTTCCCTGCTTTTCAGTGACAGAAATATCTGAATTAGGTACGACAGCAGTATTACCATTAGCCAGAGCATTAGGTTGACTGACAGTTGGGTTCTCTTTGATTGCAACCGTCATGCCACCATGCGTCACAGCGGCAGGTTTCAACCGTACATGTTGACCAACAACTATTGTGCCTGTCCGTGAATTTACAATAATTTTTGCAGCACTTTCAGCCGTACTAAATTCAAGATTTTCTATCGCAGACAGGAAAGCCACTCTCTGACTTGCATCCCGTGGCGCTCTCACTTTCACTGATGCAGCGTCAACTGCCAATGCCATACCCGGGCCTAAAAAATTATTAACCGCATCAGCCATACGCTGAGCTGTAGTAAAATCAGAATCTAAAAGATTGAAAGTGATGAAATCGCCTCGGCTGAATGGCGTAGGAACTTCACGTTCAACAATTGCTCCGCTCGAAATCATACCAACGGCCGGATTATTACCTACGATACTTGAACCATCGGCACCACTAGCACTAAAGCCACTAACCACCAGGTTCCCCTGAGCAACCGCGTAAACTTTCCCATCCAGACCTTTAAGCATGGTTTGCATCAAGGTGCCACCACGCAAACTTTTCGCTGAACCAATGGAAGATACCGTAACATCAACTGTCTGCCCCTGTTTAGTAAAGGCAGGCAGTTCAGCAGTTACAATTACAGCGGCAACATTTTTTGTCTTGGGGCTGGTTCCTTCCGGCAATTGAATACCGAAGTTTTGTAACATGGCATTAAAACTTTGATTAGTGAAGGGAGTTGATTCCCCCGTACCGGGAAGACCAGTGACTAATCCGTATCCGACCAGTTGGTTACTACGAACCCCGGCAATCTGAGCAACATCTTTAATCCTTGCTGCATCAGCATTCCAAGAGACCAGCACTAAACTCACTAAGCTGATAATCCACTTTTTCATGTAACCACCTTACTACCAGATTCTGTCAAAACATCGACTTTCGCTATCAGTTAAAGAGCTACATTAAAAAATCGTGCCAATGTTCCTGGTTGCTGCATATCCTGATTGGTTCCGGTACCTGAATATTGGATTCTGGCATTCGCAATACGATTCGAAGCTATTGTATTATCGTAAGTAATATCTTGTGGACGAATCGTGCCACTCAAACGGACATACTCATCTCCGGTATTTAATGTCAGCCATTTTTCACCACGGATTATCAAATTGCCATTTGCCAGGACGTCAATAACCTGGACGGTAATGGTTCCTGAAATGCTGTTGCTTTGATTAGCTGCCGCACTACCAGAAAATTTATTGCCGTTTTTCAGGCTATAGGAAAGATTATAATCACCTACTTTCATTTCCTGGCCACCCATCTCTAACGGATCCATAGAAGCATCGTTATTTTTGGCGAGATCTGCATCTGCACTTTTAGCCGCTTTGGTATTTTCATCCAAAGTTACAGTAATAATGTCACCGACCCCACGAGGTTTAGAATCATCATACAAGCTATTGTTATTGCTAGTTAGATTAAACAGTGAACCAGTTTCTGCTGCATAGTGCTCACGCTCTTTTTTCGGATGCACAGGGGCCCAGGCAGGATCATCAGCAACAGGATCCTGACGACTCCTCAAGCTCTCTGTTACATTACTGTTTTGCGTAGTTTGTGCAGATTTATCCCCTTCAATGGCATCAACTAGCGACGTCTCCGGAGCAGTCACTGCGTCATCAGAAGTATTCGGCATTAATTCGCAACCAGACAGCAATAGCACTGATAACAAGAAAATAGTAATACGCATCATGATTAACCTCTTTTTACACCTTGCTATAACTGTTGATTCGCATAGCTCATCATTTTATCGACAGCAGAGATAACTTTGGAGTTCATCTCATAAACCCTTTGAGCTTCAATCAGGTTTACCAGTTCTTCCGTTACATTCACGTTTGAACTCTCTAACATAGACTGACGAATTTCACCTAATCCGTCTAATCCCGGTACACCTTCCTGAGGATCACCACTGGCCCCCGTCGGTAAATATAAGTTCTGCCCAATCGGTTCCAGACCACCTGGGTTGATAAAATCAACGGTTGTAATCTGTCCTAAAACCTGATTATTTTGCTGACCACGAATACGAGCAGACACTTCACCATCATTACCGATAGTGATAGAGATAGCATCCTGTGGGACGGTAATTTGTGGCTGTAAAGGATAACCTGAACCAGACGTTACAATGGCGCCTTCAGCATTCAGAGTAAACTGACCATTACGTGAATAACCGATATTTCCGTCTGGTAACTGGATCTGGAAAAATCCATCCCCTTCAATCATCATATCCAGACTGTTTGATGTGGTTTGCGCGTTACCATGAGTGTGCACTTTTTGAGTTGCCACAACTTTTGAACCGGCACCAAGCATCAATCCTGTCGGTAATTCAGTATTCTGAGATGACTGACCACCAGGCTGGTTAATATTCTGATAAAATAAATCTTCAAAAACAGCCCGACTCTTTTTAAATCCGACTGTGGATGCGTTCGCCAGGTTATTCGAAATAGTGGCGATATTTGTTTGCTGAGCATCAAGCCCTGTTTTACTGACCCATAATGCAGGTTGCATAATCGTCTCCTAATCTCTAATTAACTACGAAGCAACGAATCGGACGTTTTGTCCATTTCTTCAGCGGTACTCATCATCTTGACCTGCATTTCAAATTGTCTTTGCAAGTCAATTAAGCTTGTCATCTCACCAACCGCATTGACGTTACTACCTTCTAATGCACCAGTAAGAACTTTGACTGAAGCGTCGGCAACAAACGGTTGTTGATTGATATTTTTTGAACGGAAAAGACCGTTACTGTCTTTGTATAACGAACTATTATCAGGGTTAACCAGTTTCACTCTTCCTGCGATTTCCATCGCATTAGCAGGCGCTCCCTGAGGCACAACAGAAATCGTTCCGTCATTACCTATCTCTATTTTGCTTAACGGAATCGGTAAATTAATTGGCGCATCGTTATCACCTAAAACAAGATGACCATTCCCGTTATGTAAAAGACCGTTTTCATCAATAGAAAAATTACCGTTACGGGTAAGACCTTCCTGACCAGTAGCATCTAATACTGAAATCCAGCCTTTGCCCTGAACAGTTACGTCCATATCACGACCCGTTGTGATAACACTACCCTGAGCAAAATTATTTCCCGGACGCTCAGTCATGCTGAAAACACGAGTTGGCAACCCATCGCCATATGCCTGCATTGCTCTTGCCTGAGCTAAATCGGCACGAAACCCTGTTGTACTTACGTTAGCCAGGTTATTTGCCCGCAATTGCATTGCCTGCATATTTTGCTTAGCGCCACTCATTGCCAGATATAAAGCACGGTCCATTTTTCCGCTCCTAATTCGTTATACAAACTAGTTAAAGCAAACAGCATGCCAATTTTTATTTATTTTTATTTATCAGAAAGATATAGAAAGGTAGACGATCAGAAAGGGAAAAATAAATTGCCGTATTTGAAAATAACGGCAAAGCGGTAAACCAGCATTGCCGCTGGTTTACCGCTGTCATTCCTATAAACGGATAGATTATAAACAGATAAGGATTAACGAATTTGCAAAATATTCTGTTGAAGTTGGTTATCCACTTCCAGCGCACGGGAGTTAGCCTGGAAGTTTCTTTGTGCTGAAATAAGGTCCACCAATTCCTGAGTCATATCAATGTTGGACTGCTCTAAGGTACCACTGGTAATAGTACCAAACGAACCTTTGTTTGATTCGCCCCAGATTTTATCGCCAGAGTCTTGAGTTGTGTCCCATTGAGTAGCGCCTTTTTTGTCAAGCCCCTGTTCATTGGCTACACGAACCAGAGCTACTCGACCCAAAGTGATATTTTCACCGTTAGAATAAGTACCTAACACGCTACCATTTTCATCAAAATCAACTTTGGTTAAGAAACCGGTTGTTGCTCCATCTTCATCGAATTTAGTCAGCTCAAACGGAGCGGCAAACTGAGTGGCAGACTCAAGACCAAATGACAAAACCTGATTTATATCAGCACCATTCATATTGACAGGATTTTCTCCTGCCCCCAGAGCTGCTGAAACAACATTTTTACCGTTATTAATGCTTGCCAGCGTACCGTCATTGTTAAATTTCAGTGTATGGCCCACCTGACCGTTACCACCAGTAGCATCACCATCAGTGATATTAACAGGTTTTTCCCCTTCTTTATCCGTCACGGTATAGTAAACCTGCCAGGTATTAGACAGATTCTGATCTTTCAAATAATAGCTGGTTAATTTATATGGCTGCCCCATTGAGTCATAGATTGTTGAAGAAGTAGAACGGTTAAACGTTTCAGGATCTTCATAATCAAATAGAGTCGGATCTTTTAATTCACCGTTTGCCGGCAAATTCACGCCAACGGTAATATTTGATGTTTGTTTAGGTTTACCAAACTCAGCAGGAATATTCAGCGGTGCAGATTCATAGGAAAGAACATCACCAGACTCTGGATCGACCTGATAGCCCATCAGAAACTCATCATTGGATGTCACCATATAGTTGTTCTTATCTAAATGAAATGCACCATTACGTGTTAACTCATTTTGCTGTGGAACTAAACGATCTTTGGCTACTGCAAAATAACCTGTACCAGAGATACGCAAATCCATTGGGTTATTGGTATATATACTAGAGCCTTCATGGAACTGTTGAGCTATTTTATTAGCCTGAACACCACCACCTGGGGTAGTTTTTGAATTAGTAAATAGTGAGTTTGAGTAGACATCACCAAATTCAGCACGAGATTCTTTAAAGCCAAACGTATTGGCGTTAGCTATGTTGTTACTCGTGGTATTCAAATCTAACTTTGCAGCAGATAAACCACTTAGAGATATATTTGACATCGTAAATTCTCCTATCTAGCTAGCGTCATTACGCTTTGCCTACTTCTAGTACTTCAGCAAGTCGAACTGGTGACTCATAACCAGCCAGATTGAGTAGTACGTTACCATTACCTTTACCAAGCAGTACGCTGTTCACATTTGCGTACGTCGATACTTCAAATTCTGTATTTTTGCCATCGACCAGACCAGCAGCTTTAATTTGGTACTTACCGGCCGGCAATGCATTGCCCTTATCATCTTTACCGTCCCATTCGATACGGTTATCACCTGCTGGTGACGCCCCCATATCCAAAGTACGGACAAGCTGTCCAGCCTGATTTTCAACCCGAACAAAAAGGTTATCGATGGAATTTGGCAAATTCACCATAGCCGCCATGCCACCGTCATCTTTTTTCATACCATGTGGGTCTTTAATCAGTACATCCCGTCCAACCAATGATGAGGCCTGCAAAGCTTGGTTTGAAGTCATTGACGAATTCAGACTTTCAAACTGGCTGTTCATTTTGCCAATCCCATCAACGGTCGCAAACGATGCCATCTGAGCAATCATCTGATCATTCCCGACAGGTTTAAACGGATCCTGTTGAGAAAGCTGCTTAGTCAATAGCGATAAGAAATCTTCCTGTTTGAGATCCTGCTTACCGGTGACTTCATCTTTTTTGCCTTTATCTTGTAGATCTTTCAGTTGATCGACATAAGACAAGCCACTTTGACCAACATTATTTACTCCGGCCATATGCTATCTCCTAAACTCTCACTGACCCATCTGTAATGTTCTTAGCAACATCTGCTTACTTGCATCTGCTACCTGAACATTCGTCTGATACGCCCGTGAAGCTGAAATCATATTTGCCATTTCTTCCATCACATTCACATTCGGTTTGTAAATATATCCATCTTTATTTGCCAATGGATGCTCTGGATTGTATTCGGCAACTAATGGTTTATTACTTTCCACAATCCCCATCACTTTAACGGGAACGGTATAATCTTTTTTGTTTCTTGCATTACTTAACTCTGCGGCAAAAACAGCATGACGCGCTTTGTATGTGTCTTTTGCTGAACTAGATACACTGTCCGCATTAGCAAGGTTACTAGAAGTAGTATTTAGACGAACCGACTCTGCACTCATAGCCGAACCAGTTACATTAAAAACATTAAATAAGCTCATCTAATTACTCTCCTTTAATAGCCTTAGTTAAATTTTTAAATTTGCCACCTAAAAAATCCAACGAGGCTTGATGACGAATTTGGTTTTGCATAAACAGATTACGTTCCAAATCCAAATCAACGGTATTGCCATCTCCGGTATCAGGTTGAGTAGGAACACGGTAAAGTGTTTCCCCTGCTACAGCCATAGAGGCAGGAATATGCCGACCATCTGTCGTTGCAAGACTAATACTTGCCCCTGATGTTGCCGCACCTAGTGCCTTTTGGAAATCCAACCCTTTCGCTTTATATCCTGGAGTATTTGCCTGGGCAATATTGCTTGATATCACTTCCGCATTGCGTTCACGTACACCAACAGTGTGCTGATGAATCCCTAATGCATTGTTAAATGAAATTGCCATATCAAACTCCAAACCCGGTTAGCGAAAAGCTATGTAAATACTAAAGCAATTAGCGTACCAACATCCAATGTAAAGCTAAAATTAATTTTGATACTGTGTATATAGCAAAATATGTAGCAAACTTCAGACCAATATAAACATAGACAAAAATAGCCACTAAAAAAAAGCCCGGCATCTACAAGCCGGGCTGATAATAAAAAGTTTTGCTACTTGAGTTTATAAATAATCCCTGGATTGCATCTCACCATTTCAAACTTGTCAGTCAATCCGGTTAATGACTCAGACGCACCTAACAATAAATAACCACCAGGATTGAGACAGCTCGCCATCTGATTCAATACTTTTGATTTCATATCAGATGAAAAATAAATCAAAACATTACGGCAAAAAATAATATCGAACTTACCCAGTAACGCGTAGCTTTCCATTAAATTTTGCGGACGAAAGTTAACCAAGCGCTTAACATTGTCCTTCACTCTCATTCGTCCATCGCCAACTTCCTCAAAAAAAGTACGACGACGATCCATAGACAAGCCACGACCTAACGCTAAGTTATCGTAAATACCTGCACGACACATATCCAGCATTACTGTAGAAATATCTGTCGCGGTTATTGATACATTAGGTAAAAGTCCTGGTTTTTTCTGCTGGGTTTCCAATACTGTCATTGCAATAGAGTACGGTTCCTGCCCTGAAGAGCTCGCAGAAGACCATATTTTTATTGGTTTCTTCTTTGAAGCAATATCGGGCAGAATTTTCTCAGACAGTACAGTGAAAGGATAGGTATCCCGAAACCACAGCGTTTCATTCGTGGTCATTGCATCAATTGCAGCGATGCGCATATCCCTGTTACGACCAGTCACCACGTCTTTTAGTAACGCAGATAAAGAGGCAACATTATATTTATTCACTAAAGGACTCAGACGACTTCGTACCAAATATTGCTTACTATCACCCAGAACAATACCGCACTGAGACTCCAGAAAACGACAAAACTCTTTATACTCTTGGTCATTTATTGTTATTGCTGTCATTGATTTCTCTTATTCAACCACTAAGGCAGCTTTCACCGCATTACCTAATTCATCAGGATTAAATTTAGCAATAAACGAGTTAGCACCTACACGCTCAACCATAGCCTGGTTAAACACACCACTTAAAGATGAATGCAAGATTACATACAAATCTTTTAATTTTGGATTTCGACGAATCTCAGCAGTTAGAGTATAACCGTCCATTTCTGGCATTTCTATATCAGAAATAACTAACGATATATGATCGAAAATATCCCCGTCATCAGCCAACTCGCAAAGCTTTTCGTATGCTTCTTTCCCGTCTTTTACTGAAATAACTTCAAATCCAATAGATTCAATCGCTCTCTGAACCTGTTTTCGGGCAACAGTGGAGTCATCTGCAATAAGAATACGTTTTACGAATTCTTTACCTTGTGTTACATCATCAATAGACTCGGCAATACTTGAGTCCATTGTCTCATCTATTGGCGCTATTTCAGCCAAAATTTTCTCTACATCTAATATTTCGACTAATTCATCATCAATATTTGTCACTGCAGTAAGGTAATTACTTTTACCAGCTCCTTCCGGTGGTGGTAAAATTTTCTCCCATTGCATATTAACAATACGCTCCACAGAGCTCACAAGGAAGGCTTGAATCGTGCGGTTAAATTCAGAAATAATGACAAAGCATTTTTCAACTTCTGTTGTAGGTCGACCACCAATTGCCAAACTTAAATCAATGACTGACACAGTTTGGCCGCGAATATGCGCAATCCCTTTAACCAGATGATGCAAATTAGGCATCATTGTCAATTTAGGGCACTGCAGAACTTCCTTAACCTTAAAAACGTTAATTCCGTAACGCTGTAGACCGTTTAAGCGAAAGGTCAACAATTCTAATCGGTTCTGACCGACAAGTTGTGTACGCTGATTCACTGAATCAAGAACACCTGACATAAACTCATCTCCATCTCAAACTTTTGCACTAAATTTGCATTAAAAGTGTTAGTCTACTAATCGCTTTTACTGAACAGAGAAACAAAGTTATGTTTTCTAATCTGCAATTGACTTCATTTTCTTCTACTAAGTGTAGAGCTTTCTGTAAACTTTTATACAGCTTTATCGTCTTTTTATTATTTTTCTTTAGCTTAAATGCTCATTCTGCAACAGACCAACAACTGCAACAAATACAAAAAAGGGCTGAAAACTATGTGCTGGAAACCTTCACTCTTCCTTCTGGCGGATCCATTACAGCTAATGCGGCCAATTTAGATAATCGGCTACAAGTGACCGATTGTCCAACCGGACTTTCTGCTTTTTCCTCGTCAAAGAATGGTTCTGCAAGCAACGTCACTGTTCTTATTGAATGTAAAAGCGAAAACTGGCGCGTTTATGTGCCGGTAAAATTACATGTTACGGTACCAGCAGTTACAGCCGTCACATCATTAATTAAAGGACAAATTATCAGTCAGCAAGATGTGAATTTGTCTATGGTAGACTTACTTCGCTTTCGTCAGCAAGGTTTTTCCTCAATATATCAAGTAGTCGGTTCCAAAGTAAAACGTAATATTTCCATTGGCGATATTATTAATAACAATGATATTTGTGTCGTATGCCGTAACGAAAGTGTTACTATTAAAGCAAGTAAAAACGGTTTGCAGATAACGACTCAGGGAACAGCATTAAGTGATGGTACTCTGGGTGACCAAATCCGGGTTAAAAATGACAAATCGCACAGAATTATTGATGCTATCGTTTCTGGTAGTGGCGAAGTCACTGTCAGGTTCTGACATCCGAACAAAAAAAGACCACTTTAGTAAATAAAATGCTAAAGTATCGGTTGAGAATGTCGATAATGACGGTACGACACATTTAATTTAAAAAGGCTCAAGTTTATGGCAGGCATTGATAACATTCGCTCAGGTCACTCGTTAACGAATACGAGCCGGAGCAATCAACGTGCTGATAATCATTCATCAGATACAAAAACCCGGGGTTCTGAGAGAGCTTCTGCTTCTGATGCAGTTTCTATCAGTTCTCAAAGTAAGGAGATCGGAAAAATGCATGATCAGTTAGCATCCTCTCCTGCGTTTGATAACGCTAAAGTTCAGGCAATAAAAGAAGCCATTGCTAATGGTTCTTATGTTGTTGATCCTGACAAATTAGCTGAAAACATGATTAAGTTTGAAAAAGAACTTGGCGGTCTGAGCTAATTCAGTTCTACTGTTTTTAGTTTTGAAGGAATGAGATCCCAATGGCTGTATTAACTGATTTACTCAACTTTCAGTTACAAAGTGCTCAGGAGTTGCTTGCTCTTCTCGAAGACGAGAAAGTTGCAATTGCAAAAAGAGTATCAACAGATATTGAATCTATCGCACTGAAAAAAATAAAGTTAATTGAACAGCTCAACTTGACTGATCAACGGTTAGCCAATCATCCGGATGTTAAGAGCCTGACAGAAGATGATGATTTGCATGCGTTGGTCAATAAAATACAAGAAACTGTTTCTGCATGCCAACAGGCCAATGATATCAATGGACAGGCACTTGAAAGAGCGCAGATCAGTTTCAGAAAATTAAAAAATCTGATGCAGCAAAGTCAGGGCAAAACCGGAATGACTTACAGCTCTGATGGGAAAACGAAAAACATTTCTACTCTGGGAACCAACTTAAAAGTGTAGTTATTGCAACAGGTTCTGAGAACAGAAACGATAAAAAGCGGCAAATCTTATCCAGATATTGCCGCTTTTTGTTTTTTGGAGATCTCAGATACCGAATATTCTTTAAAACAGAGTCTGTTTACGACTATCAGGAACTTGCTGAACTTCACCATATTCACGTAGTTCACTCATTTTCTTAAGATTCAGTCGTAGTTCCGTTACGTAGCTATCCCCAACTTTATAACTTCTTACCACTTCCGCTCCACGAATAATACCGTCAACTTCACCAGACGTTGATTCTTTACTCAATCGCTGATCAGCTAAATCAGCCCGGCCACTAACCCTCATACCATAAACCTGTTCGGTTAGTTCGCGATACGCATCAATTTTCGATGCCCGCATGGCACGAACTTGTTTTTCCGCATCAGTACGACCTTTCTGTTCACTGATGGATGCGTAACCAACTGCAGTCAGATAGCTATCTGGCTCAGAATTATCAAGAAGAAGAGGCTGACATCCCAACATAAATATCGAAATAGCCATTAATAAAATCAGTCTCATCGCAATTCTCCTTTACGGTCTCAGTATTACTGTATAAGGCTGAGTAATTGTAGGGTCAGAACGAATCAATACTCCATCCTGAGTTCTCATAGCATTTAAAGTATCCAAATCACGTCCGATCCTGTCTGCCGGTAAGAATCCCTGTGCTGTCGCTACCACAATACGGGACTGCATCCCAACCACTCTGGCATTAAACAGAACACCGCCTTCCTGACGAAGCATGGTTCCGGTCAACACATATTGAATGTTCTGCTCACTGGCTAAATCTTTCCAGTTTCGGCTAAAAGCAAAATCACCTTGTTGAGTGACCTGAATATCACCTGTCGTTTTAAAATCAACGACTTTAAATCCACGTCCCTGAAACTGGTGAATAAAACCTTCTGATATGGAGTTACCTAACCAGTTCGTTGAATCCATATTTTGTAAATCAACAAATGAAGTGATCGCTATCGGTGTTCTAGCCGTAATACTCGTATTCGACAGGAGAAGGTCTTCAGTCATACTTTCAACAAAAAAGTCCATAGTATGCTTAGGACTTTCCTTAAGCATAAACTGGGTGCCACTATATTGTTGCTTACCATTATAAATAGGTGCCATGCATCCAGCCATTAATAAAGCCGGCAGCAAAATAAGCCATTGTTTCATCATGAGTTCTCCAAATGTTTCCAGCAACTACAGAGGTGTCCGATTTTTGACAGTAAAAATGGAACACTCTTTGCTATCCTCTTGTATAGGCCCAAGAGCAACGTTGCCAACAACAGTTACTCAAATATAAAGCAAAAATCATACCCAGATGGAAGAATCATGAAAAAAGTATTTACTACGTTAATAATGACTCTGATCGCTACCCTTAGTTTAGCTTCTTCAGTTAATGCTTCGTGGTATGAAGTAACTGGCAGTTCAGCTATTGTTGCATCAGAAAAACAGGCTAAATTACATGCTCTTGAGGATGCCATCTACAAAGCAGTTCGATTTTCTGGTGCAGACATCGGCAGTGTCAGTAACCTTTTCCCGCTGTTAAATACCGATAAAAATGAGTTCATGTTTAGCAACCACGAAGTTCGTTATATCCTTGTCGAACAGGTTGGAACTGAAAATGGCACTATGTATGTTAAGGCAAAGCTTGACATATATCCGTCGGCAAAAGGTTGCCATGTTGGCCAATACAAAAAAACATTCCTTTTCAGTAATATTGATATTCAGGATCCCCAACAGGCTGTTATGGGCCAGGTCTACGATTTAGGTGCAGATTTTTCCCGGCTTTTAAATAAACAGATAGATCAAACATCACAAAGCTTTGTATCGGTAGGAACAACGGATTATCGCCTCGATAGTCAATACCCATCCAGAATAAAAATGATTGCAGAAGACCGGGGAGCACAATATTTAGTCAGTGGTTTAATTACTGACTTATCTGCAACGATAAACAGTGACTCATCGATTAATCGTCAGTTTGCTTTAAATATGCAGGTTTTTGATGGTAAAACAGGTAGTGAAATCATGCATAAAAACTACCGTGAAGTTTCTTTGTGGCCATTTCCTAAAACCAGTCAGGTGGATACTCGCAGTGCCAGGTTCTGGTCATCTTCCTATGGGGATATGCTTCTGCGGGTTAGCCGAAATATCATGTTGGATTTTGAATCAGAGCTGTCCTGTAAAATTACACTACCTGAAGTGGTCGCAAAATTTGGTAACACGATAACAATGAACCTGGGACGAATTCATGGTGTTCAGGTTGGCGATAAACTTGAACTTTGGCATACAGGCTCGTTTATCGATCAGCGAGGAATTCCACGCACAAAAGTCACTCATAGTGATATCACCCTGACGGTTACGCGCGTCTATGAAGATGATGCTGAATTGGTTGTTGATCAACCAACTCTTACAGAAAGCATCCAAATTGGCGATGTTATGAACAAACAGATGTAATATGTGATTTGGAAGGTTAACTTCTCTCGAAAATTCAGTATTATATGCATTCACGCTCTCGTGGCACAGCTGGATAGCGCGGCCCCCTCCTAAGGGGCAGGTCGGAGGTTCGAATCCTCTCGGGAGCGCCATATATTTAAGGGTTAGTAGCTATAGTGGTTACTAACCTTTTTTATTACCTATCCATATTTAGTCAAACAGTTAGTCAAACAAGCAACAACTACCTATACAATATCGCATTAGAAAAAATCATCCACCACCAACGTTATCCCCTTTTACTGATACTTTCCCACAGTCTGTGTAAAACCCATTTCCGCATTTGAAATGTGAAATTGTCCATCGGTATGAATAACGATAAACCAGATTGCAAATAAAAACCGATTCCTCACTTTGAGTAAACGGTCAGATTTCAAATTAGGTAAAAGCGTGGGCTAATAATCTTCGTGACCGGATAAAGACATAAAAGAAAGGAATCAAACTTAACCAATCAAATTAACCGCCGCTGCTTTATGTTCAGGAGCACCATATACTACAAAGGCTAAGTGGTTAGTAACTACTTAGCCTTTTTGCTATCTTAGCCTTTGCGTCTTTTCATCATTCTATAAAATCAAGCGACTCATCATTCACCAAACTGTTCTCAATCACTTTAAGTTTTTCAGTCAACTCCACGATTGTATCTAATGGATGTGTACCCGATTTAGAATTCAAATAGCTAAGACCTTTTTTTAATAATTCTTTAGCCATTACTGTCTGCTCATGCTTTATTGCATAATCAATTCGTTTAATCAGGTTTTCAATAGTGATGCGCATTTGATAACTTTCTAACCTGGTATTTTCATAAACATACGAATGTTCATTAATTTGACCTTTGTTATACCCAGCCCTAATAATAACCCGAAGCTTTTTTATGACTTTCAATAACCCAATGGCTTCCATTTCATTTTCAGGAGATTCAAAGCGATTATTACCAGCAAAAGAAGTACTGCTTTCTATATGTCTGAGTTTGTCCTTTACATACTCAATTTTGTTAACTAATTTCGTATTCTCTGGTTCAAGAGTATACAAAGTATTTAGTGTAAGTAGTTGCCTTTGATACAGGCAGGTAAATAGAGCCTTGCTAAACGGCAACTTCTTGGCCCCAGCTACTAAATCATTGGTATCCCTGAGTCTATGCAACTGAATCGACAGCTCTTTTCTTTTTGTAGCATCCCCCCGAGATTTATACTGGGATTTAACAAAACGATAAAAAAAGAGAGTTCCCACTGCAAATAGAAAAATAACTATATAGAGAGTAAAATTTGAATTCATTACATTCCTTAACTTAGCTGGTATAGCTATCTAATTCTTAGAGAATTTATTATTTTTATAAATTTCAGCTTAGTATAGATATTTAATACATCTAAAATTGGTTAAAAACTTAAAGTTTATCTGTAACATTTAAGTTTTTCTTCACAAAAACCACATCTATCCTACTGATTGTTGTTTTTTTGAGTGATTACTAATATAACTGGTTATTATTCAATGAGGCTAGATCATTTTCAAAAATGGCTGACATATTAGCTTAGCTATTTAACATTTGGTCCCAACCACTTGCCACACCAACAAAAAGTTATTCGCTGGCATAGTAATTTTTTCAATTAACTTCATTCCCTTTCCCCAGTCAATCAATTGCTCAATATCACGGATACCACCAAAGCCACTATTTTTCAGTTCTTTATCAAACAACTGATTACTCTCACTGGTGTATTCACCGTCAATTTTCATCGGCCCGTACTGGCAAAAAACACCACCATCAGGAAGATTCGCGACCACCATTTCCATCATTAGTTTGGCTTCTTCGGGCTGCATAATGTGTGTGGTATTAGCGGTAAAGACAGCATCCACCTCAATATTAGGCCAAGAATCTTCACCAACAGTAAAATTAACCGGAGGTACAATATTTTTCAGATGAGAATCGATTACCCATGCATTCACATTGTCATGATTTTCAGGCATATCACTGGTATGCCAGATTAGATGAGGCAAATGCTCAGCGAAGAAAACAGCATGTTGACCGGTACCAGAACCGATTTCCAACACTTGGTGGGAACTTTTAAAATAATTTGATAGCTGCTCTAAAATAGGTTGTTTGTTTCTTTCACAATGGGGTGCACTACGTTTAGACATACAAATACCCTTCCTGATTTAGTAGATCTGACATTTCCATACAAATGATAATAGCCATCCCTAAAACAAAAAAACAGTTGGAAATATTCCTATAAGAAGTAATTCTAAAACGCCAACAGGTTTTCATTATCGCTCTCAGAACAATAGTCATTTCTATCAATAAGTTAGTATGTTATTGTCTGAAGTTAACTAATTGGTTAACAAACTTTCCACATTAAGAACATGCATCCGGTAATTTTTGCAGGATCCAGTAGAAAAATTTATACCAAAGTGGCTCCAATAAAAGAGCATAACATTCAGGTATATTATGGTGATTCTGATGGCGATATTATCTCAGCCCGCTAAGCTGGGGCTGAAGGAGTTCGAGTAATCAGATCTGCAAACTCTAGCTATAAGCCAGCACCTAAAAATGGTATTTATGGCGAAAGAGTCGTTGCTAATTCCCAGTATTAGATTACGTTCTCACATACGCCTGAATCAGTTCAGGCGTAATGAACATATTATTAATTTTGTTTTCTCGCTACCAACAAAAACAACGGATAGGGGACAAGCTCTCCCTGATAATTTTCTTTCCATATTTCAAAGTATTGCTCAACACTCTCAACAACAAAGCCATTCTGTTCCGCAATTGCAGAAAATTCTGAGGTATCAAAACCATTATGGCCATCGAATGATGCATCGTGTTTATGAAATGAACCATCATCTTTATATAAATCAGCAATAATCAAAGTTCCGTTATCTTCTAAAGTATGAAAGGCTTCTGTAAAAAAGTTTTGCAGATCATGAATATGATGCAGCACCATTAACGAAGCAATGGCCGAGAATTTATCACCCAGTTTTGTTAGTTGATCGACACAATGTGTATAGATATTTTCAATGTTTGCCGCAGCAATTTTTTCATCTGCAACCCGTAACATTTCACTGGAAGCATCCACTAAATGAACGTTATCAAAAATATCTTTCAGATGAACTCCCAGTAGTCCGGTTCCACTGCCAAAATCAACAACACTATGGTTAGAATGAAACACAATTTCTTTAATTTTGTTTGCTGTTATCTCTGCCCGTTCTACTTTCATCGGGTCTTTATCCCATTCACTGGCGGCAGAATCAAAATAGTTACTCATAATATGACCTTCAATTTACCCATTACCCTATTCTATGCTAATTTCAGATATAGGAAAAAATGACAAGAACTGCTAAGCTACCAAGCTGTATTACAGAAGAAAAAATACCATAACAGATTTTATGAGATGCAGTTAATTACTGATGACCAGAGCTCACGAATGATTTTAAACAAAACGATTTGCATCTTTGTAATCTCTTGCTTGTGCTTGTTTGTACAAGGATGCTCTGTTAATCAAAATGATCTAAAAAAAATAGTCCAGACTTCATCAGCAACCGAAATTGACCAGTATAAAGACGCTGTCATCAATGATCTTAAAACCTATAAAGGAAAACTCGATCTCAGAAACCCACAGTCTTTCGATCCTGCTCTAAAAGATAAAATAATTCAGGAAATAGACAATAGTCAAAACTCCATCGAGTTATATCAGGATAATAAAAAGCTAAGTAATGAAAATGAGTACTTACATTATGCTTTTTCTCCCGAGCCGACAAAGTATCGTAATGACCTACTTATTTTAGGTTTATATCAAATAATCTATAAGGCTTATGACCTAAGCACTGACCACAAATTTACAGCGATCGAATACAATACGAAGTACCTTCAGGAACTCTATCAGTATCTTCAAATTGTCAGATGGAAAATACGCACCAACAAAGATAGTAATGGTAACTATATTTTCCTCACATGGCAGAATAACTGGCAAATAGAGCTGATGCACAAAAATACGAACGATTATAATATCATTCATGATTTAAGTTTTATCCAGACAGGAAGAGAAACGGTTTTCGATCACTCAAATTTCTCTTTTGAAGTCCTGATTAACAGAATGCTTTTAAATGTAAAATACTCGCTGGAAGAAACCAATATCGAACCAGTAGAATTGAGCGTTAGTGCATTGAAAACTTTTGTATTTATCATCTAATCAATATTGATTGTGTTGTTTTTAAGACAATTATCACTTGAACAGACTTACCTGTAGTCAGTAGAATAGCTTTTCCAGCCAAAGTGAGGTCAGGTGAGTTAGAACACTAACCGTTTATTGTGATATCACTCTTTATTTGCTTCCTGAAGTTAGTGTTACTCTACACCACAAGCTATTGGCTTCACCAGGTCTATGATTTGATCTAGTATGGTTATTAATAAATTTATAGATATTAGCGAATGAAGAAAAGTAACCTTGAAACTAATACCGGTCACCGCTTTATATCAAAAGCAAAGACGGCATATAAAATACACATCCACACCCCTGAAGATAAAGTTCTCCACCGTTCCGTTGGCTTCATTCGCATCGGTGAGAAACGAGGGTTAAAAAAAGCGATTAAACTACGCAATGAATTAGGTCGTGAAATGTGGGGAAAGCATTGGAGAATGCTGTTGAAAGATCCGTATTTAATGACCCGACTTCCTCATAGTTTAGAACCCAAAATCATCTATAAACCTCGTCCCATTAAAGATAATCCTGATTACCGCGATGCATGCTATATTGCCGCATGGCGAACCTATGATGAACATGGGAAATGCCATTTTAAGAGTGTTGTCTGTTCAATAAACAAACATGGCAAACTGGCAGCTTACAGTAAAACGAAAAAAGCTTTGCTTGATGCACATCAGGAATATCTGGAAATCCTGATTTTTATGGGAAGGCTGAATAGTATCGATTTAAAATAGGCTGGAACAAACCAGCCTATTGATTGTGTTGTTAATTAACTTATTAAGCTTAAGCTTCTGGTTGTTCAGTTACCTGATATTCAAATTCAGGAATAGTAATTTCAACCCGGCGGTTTTGTTCTCTACCTTCACGAGTTTCATTTGTAGCGATTGGTTCAACTTCACCTTTACCTTCTGCAGTAATACGTGATGCATCAATACCATTTTCTTCCAGATACATCGCAACAGCGTTAGCTCTTTGTTCAGACAAAGTCTGATTGTATTCCATAGAACCAGTAGAATCTGTATGACCAACAACTGTTACCATTGCCTGTGGATATTCATTTAATAAATCAACAACTTCCTGTAAGTTAGATTTAGCTGAATCAGTCAAACCTGCACTGTTTAGTGCGAAACTATCAGAACTGCTTAGAGATTTTGTATATGTTTTTACAACTGGTTCCGGAGCAGGAGCTGGTTCTGGCTCAGCCATTGGCTCTGGTTCAGCCATAACAACAGGTTCAGCTTCTGCACCACCAAACTTGTAGCTTATACCAACAGAAATAAAGTTATTATTTGCTTTAACCACATCATTGTTAATATCTGTAAGCTTTTGATATTCAAGGCGAGCTGTTAGATTATTGTCAATAGCATACTCAACGCCCGCAGCGCCTAAGTAAGATAGATCATTTTTTCCAAAATCAACAATTGCACCACCCGCTTTCAAATAAGCAGAAAACTGGTCATAAATAGGTACGTTGAATTTAGGTGCCAGTGTAAATGCAGTTACAGCCTGGTTATCAACGCCATCTGCGACAACTTTACCGAGATAATCAAGCCCACCTTCAAGAGCTAAGTAATCTGACATCTGGTAGCCTAAAAATAAGCCCATACCCACTTTATTATCTTCACATGCACCGCCTGAAGTACATGCAGCATTAAACCAAGACACACCTTCTTTAGCACCGACATATACACCATCGGTAGACTCAGCCATTGCCCCAGCTGATGCTACAAGCAATGACGTAGATATTATTGCTGCTGCTTTTCTCATTGTAATCTTCCTCTGAAATTATTATTAGTAGAAACAAATCATAGCGAGAGTCAAAACAACTTATGCGAGACTCGCATATATTTACTGTATGACATTTGAAACCATGTTGAAATCTTTCTCTGTCAAATAATTGTTACTTTTTGATCCTACACAAGAATTGTTGATGAAAAAAACCGCAGCTTTTCAACTGCGGTTATTATATTTGTCAGGAAAATATAATAATGACTTATTGTGCGTTAGCTTCACGCTCAGCAATAAATTCAAGTGCCATCTTAATACGATTAACCACTCTTTCTTTACCAATAAGAGCCATTGTGGCATCAACAGATGGAGACTGGCCTGCACCAGTAACAGCAACACGAAGAGGCATACCAACTTTACCCATACCGACTTCAAGTTCAGTGCAGACTTCTTCAATTACGTGATGCAGATTTTCTGCGGACCAGTCATTTAATGCTTCAATTTTTTCCAGAGCCAGAGCTAATGGACCTTTAGCAACACCACGAAGATGTTTCTTAGCTGCGGCTGCATCAAATTCAGAGAAATCTTCGTAGAAGTAACGAGACTGCTGAGCTAGCTCAACCAAAGTATGACAACGTTCACCCACTAATTTAACAACTTCTTCTAAAGCCGGACCGGTTTCTTTATTAATGTCCTGATCATTAAAGTGCCATTCCAGATGCTTGGCAACATAGCTAGGATCAGATGTTTTAATGTAGTGGTTGTTCAACCAAAGCAGTTTTTCAGTGTTAAATGCAGAAGCAGATTTACTGATCGCATCTAAGCTGAAGTGTTCAATCATTTCATCAATGGAGAAGATTTCCTGATCGCCATGGCCCCAGCCAAGACGAACTAAATAGTTAAGCAATGCTTCCGGCAGGTAACCTTCATCACGATATTGCATGACAGAAACAGCACCATGACGTTTTGATAGTTTCGCGCCATCATCGCCAAGAATCATTGCACAGTGAGCAAACGTTGGAATTTCTGCATCCAGTGCTTTGTAGATATTAATCTGACGAGCAGTATTATTGATATGGTCTTCACCACGTACAACGTGAGTAATTTTCATATCCCAGTCATCAACAACCACACAGAAGTTGTAGGTTGGAGAGCCATCAGTACGACGGATAATCAGATCATCTAACTGGCTGTTACTGATTTCGATACGGCCACGAATTTTATCGTCAAATACCACACTACCTTCGGTAGGATTGCGGAAACGCACACAGAAAGGATCGCTTTCTGTTGCTGCTTCATTTACCGCTTTGATTTTTGGATGATTCGCATCGTAACGTGGGTTTTCTTTATTAGCTTCCTGCTCAGCACGAACTTCATCTAACAGTTCTTTAGGTGCATAACATTTGTATGCTTTACCTTCAGCAAGCAATTGATCAACCACTTCATTATAACGGTCAAAACGTTTTGTTTGATAGTAAGGACCTTCATCCCACTCCAGACCCAGCCAGCTCATACCTTCCAGAATCGCATCAACAGCAGCCTGAGTTGAACGTTCTAAGTCTGTATCTTCAATACGCAGAACGAATTCGCCGCCTTGACTTTTTGCGTATAGCCAAGAATAAAGAGCAGTGCGAGCACCACCTACATGTAAAAAGCCAGTTGGGCTTGGTGCAAAACGAGTTTTAACCGTCATTATGATATACCTTAGATTCAAACTGAGCTGAGTATTCAGCCTAAGTCAATTTTTGGGCAGTATTCTAGCACCCGAAAGTTGATTTCCACAATGACTCTCCTGTTTTAATTACCCCAAAATCCAAAAACCTACATAAAAGTTTAATCTATCTTCTTGACCTTCCCCTTGCGTTAAGGTTTATCTTTTAATTAAATCTGAAATACCAAGGGGTTTATCATGAACCATTTATCGTTACCCTTAAGCGGCTTAAGCTGCATGGGCTGTGCCGGAAAAGTTGAAAAGAGCCTGAAAGAAGCCTTTGAAGTTAAAATTAATGAACTATCTCCGACATTTATATCAATGGATGTTGATGCCTCTTTTGAAGAGGTGGCAAAACAAATCGAAGCAGCCGGCTATTCTGTTGCTGATCAAACCTATCAGCTATCCGGACTTCATTGTGGTGGCTGCGTTAATAAACTTACTAAGCACCTTGAAAGCCAGGAAAATATCCGTCATCTGCATGTTGAAACAGAACAGATGACTCTACAAACATCGTTGAGTAGCGATGAAATACAAAAACTGGTTGCTGAAGTTGGATTTGAAGCCAGCACAGAGAAAAGTTCGGCTACAGAAGAAAATAAACTAAACGAGGTTCATGCTGAAATAAAAAAGTCAGCGGATTCCGAGCCATTATTAAAAAGCTTGGGATCTGATACGCCTGATACACCTTCTGTCACAACCCATTTACTGATTAAAGGGATGACGTGTGCCAGTTGTGTTTCATCGGTAGAAAAAGCACTTACGGGAACCAGTGGTGTTACCCGGGCACAGGTCAATCTTGCCGAGCAGAGTGCTATTGTATTTTCTGAACACCCAATTGATGAGACGCTTTTACTTAAGGCCGTTGATGACTCTGGATATCATGCAGAACTAGTTGATGATCCCAAAGTACAGCAGGAAAAACAGAACCAGCAGTTACAGGAAGTTACTAAGCAACATAAACAAAATGCTTTTTTTGGCTTAGTTGTCGGTATTCCAATTATGCTCTGGGGCATTTTGGGTGGTGACATGATGGTGTCAACCATTAGTGAACAGACTGGCTGGGGAATAGTCAGTCTTATTTGCCTGCTATTGCTCAGCACCTCCGGGCGGGAATTTTATCGCAGTGCCTGGAAATCACTCATGCACAAACGAGCAACAATGGATACTTTGGTTGCTTTGGGTACCGGTGCAGCCTGGTTATATTCGACCGTCGTGGTTCTCTTTCCCGACTGGTTTCCACTTCAGGCCAGACACGTCTACTTTGAAGCCAGTGCCATGATTATTGGATTAATATCATTAGGCCATGCAATAGAGTCGAACGCCAAAGCCAAAACAACGCAATCACTGCAGGCTCTGATAAAACTCCAGCCTAAAAACGCCGTAGTTATCTCTGATGGGAAAGATCAAGTAATTCCAATTGAACAAATTGAAATCGGCATGAAAATCCGTATTAAGTCCGGCGAACAAGTTCCTGTTGACGGACGAATTATTCAGGGATTTTCTTATGTTGATGAATCAATGCTGACCGGCGAGTCTGTTCCTGTCGAAAAAAAATCCGAAGATACCGTTTCGGCCGGCACAATCAATCAAGATGGTAGTTTGATTATCGAAGCAACAGGGATTGGCAGTGATACTATGTTAGCCCGAATCATCAAAATGGTTCGCTCAGCTCAAAGTAGTAAGCCAGAGATAGCAAAACTGGCTGATAGAATTTCCTCTGTCTTTGTGCCGATTGTTGTCACCATCGCCATCGGTTCAGCTCTGATCTGGTATTTTGTTGGTCCGGATCCGAAAGTCAGTTATATGCTGGTTGTCGCAACGACGGTATTAATTATTGCCTGCCCTTGTGCTCTGGGATTAGCAACACCATTATCCGTTACGGTTGGTATCGGAAAAGCAGCAGAAATGGGAATTTTGATCAGAGATGCGGAAGTGCTGCAAAAAGCCGGAGCGATAGACACGGTTGTGTTTGATAAAACAGGCACACTCACAGAAGGAAAACCTAAGGTTCAGGAGTTTAAAACCCTGGTACAGAATAGTTCTGAAATTTTATCTGTCGCTTATGCACTGGAACAAAACTCTGATCACCCATTAGCAAAAGCGATCTGCCAATACGCCAAAGAGCGCAATATAAATGCAGCAGCAATTGATAATTTCAATAACCTCCGTGGTCGTGGACTTTCTGCCAGCTATAACGATAAAAACGTCATCATAGCCTCTATTGATCACCTGAAAAATGAAGGTATTGATACGAGTCTCATCCGTGGTGAACTGACTGAATTTGAACAAAATGCTCAGACTCCTATCGGGTTGGCAATCGATAATACGTTACAGGCTGTTTTTGCGATATCAGACACTATCAAAGCATCAGCAAAAGAGACGGTTAAGCAGTTAAACCAAATGGGAATTAAAACCGTAATGCTGACCGGTGATAATCAGGTAGTAGCTCAATCAATTGCCAGTGAAATTGGCATACAGACCGTCATTGCACAGGTGCTGCCAGATCAAAAAGCTCAACATATTTCGGCTCTTCAGCAACAGGGAAACACTGTTGCAATGATAGGTGATGGTATCAATGATGCTCCTGCTCTGGCCCTGGCTGATATTGGTATTGCCATGGGAGAAGGCAGTGATGTTGCCATTGAAAGTGCACAAATGACCTTGTTAACCCCGTCACCGCTACTGATAATCAAAGCCATAAAATTATCAAAAGCAACGTTTAAAAATATTAAACAAAACTTATTCGGTGCATTTATATATAACACCTTGGGGATTCCGATTGCTGCCGGCATTTTATTCCCGTTAACCGGTTTTCTGCTTAGTCCGGTTATCGCCGGAGCGGCAATGGCACTTTCCTCAATCACCGTGGTAACTAATGCGAATCGATTGAGACTCTTTGATCCCGATAAATAATATCAACAAATAATGACAACACACATATTGCCCCTTAGACTGGAAATATATCTATCCGGTTGAGGGGCATATGAGTTTACGCAGTTGGTTTACCTCAGGCTTTTTATTTTTTTCTTTTTTCAGCCATGCAACACCCATGTATTGGATCGCAGAAAAAGACAACGTCCAATATTTACTGTTCGGAACCCTCCATGTTGGTGACAAGTCCATGTACCCGCTTCCCCGGGAAGTCACTCAGTTTTTAAAACATAGCAATGGCTTAATATTAGAAGCAGATTTAAGTACCGAGGATTCCCCTGTCTATCCGACAAACACCTTAATGACCAAAGAGGTTCTTACTGAACAACAAAAAAAGCAGTTAAAAACCATTGCTCAGGAATTACAGGTCTCATTCTATCGTTTATCACATCAACCCCCCTGGTCTGCAGCCATAACGATACAAATGACACAACTGGCTCAGCTTGGGTATTCTGCTGATTACGGTGTTGAACGACACCTTATCTCTCTGGCGCAAAAAGATCAGATCCCTATTCTGGGATTAGAATCGCTGCAATCTCAACTTGATATGCTTTCTGATCAGGAAGATAACGGCAAAGAGTTACTTATATCGGCACTGAACGAATGGGAAAATAGTAAAAATAATTCTCTTTGTATGATTAAAAGCTGGAAATCTGGTGATAAAAACAATTTTGCTGACCTTGTCGAACAGGCTGAAATGTCAAAGCAATTGAGTGATGCTCTGGAGATTGAAAGGAATACCGACTGGGCGGCCAAACTCATAGCTGGGAACTTTTTACCAGCTAAGCCTGGAAAATATGTTGTTGCGATCGGTCTGTTACATCTGATTGGCACAGAAAATCTGGTCAAGCTGTTAACAAAGCAGGGCTTTTCAGTCAAAGAAAAAGGGAAGCGAGAACTAGCCGCTTGCGAATTTCGGGCTTGAAAAAACAGAACAGCAGAAATGAAAAAAGCCTCGATAAAATCGAGGCTTTAAAATGTGGTCGGTGAAGAGGGATTCGAACCCCCGACCCTCTGGTCCCAAACCAGATGCGCTACCAAACTGCGCTATTCACCGAAATCCAGAACTCTATAAATTGAGTCATTCACCGGAACGAGGCGTATAATACGAGTTCTATTATTTAAAGCAATAGTTAATTTGCACTTTTTTTTAATTTTTAGTTCGTTCGAACAAATAACCATCAAATCAAATATGTGAAGCCATGCACAGCATGAAAAACAAGTAATATTGGCAAATTCCAATATTGATTAAGATCAATATTTATCACTATCACAGCAGTTATCGTAGATCTGTCTTCTCGCTTTGACGAAACATCTTAAGATCGCAAGGTAATGAATGACAAATCTCCTCACTAAATCGCTTAGCCCCTTCTGATTAAGTGGGTCGCTATGCACCGGAGTAGATTATCTGTTTGCTCCGGTTTTTTAGTTTCCCTTTTTTAACAATTTCGCTTACAAAATACATTCGTATTTTTTCATCTATTAGTATATTTTAAACTCAAGCTACTAGGTTATCGATATAGGAGTCTGCTCATGTCTCAGGAAGATTACAACTTATTCCAGCAGATGATGGGAGATATAAAACCCATTAAACAAGACACTGCGGATTTAAAAAAAACCTATCAACTAACCGAAGCACATCTGGCCAAACGCGAAGCAGCTGAGACGGCCATTGAAGGAGAACCAGACTACCTCTCTCTAGATGATGCGCCAATGATAAAACCCGAAGACGTTATTACCTTCAAACGCAATGGGGTTCAGGAAGGTGTTTTTCGTAAACTCAGGTTGGGTAAGTACCCCATTCAGGCAAAACTCGACTTACATAAACGAACCTTAGAACAGGCCAGGGAAGAAATCGTTCATTTCCTCAATAGATGCATGCGAATGGATATAAGAACGCTGATACTCGTTCATGGTAAAGGTGAACGTGCTAACCCTCCGGCTCTAATGAAAAGCTACGTTGCCCACTGGTTACCTCAAATTCAGAATGTTCAATGCGTTCACAGTGCACAACAGTTTCATGGTGGCACAGGTGCCGTTTATGTCCTGCTGCGTAAAAGTCAGGATAAAAAAACAGAGACACGGGAAAGGCACCAGAAACGACTTAGCTAATTCATACTGTTTAGTGTTACACTAGCGCACTTTTTGTGGCACGGTTGGTCATCTTTTATAAATCTGCCGTTGAGAAACGTTAAGAGGTACATATGTCATCAGAACTTAAACGTCTGAATAAATACATCAGTGAAACCGGTTATTGCTCCCGTAGGGAAGCAGACAAACTGATTCAGGAAGGTTTAGTTACCGTAAACGGTCTGGAACCAGAAATGGGATTAAAAGTCAGTGATGACGATGAAATTCGGATTAAAGGAACACCTCTCAAAGCGAAAGCCAAAGCTATTTATATTGCTCTGAATAAACCAACGGGGATCACCTGTACCACAGAAAGAGATGTTGAAGGCAATATTGTTGATTTTATCAATCATAAGTCGCGTATTTTTCCTATCGGTCGTTTAGATAAACCATCTGAAGGGCTGATTTTTCTGACTAACGACGGTGATATCGTCAACAAAATCCTCCGGGCCGGAAATCAGCACGAAAAAGAGTATGTGGTCAGGGTTAACAAACCTCTTACCAGTGAATTCTTAACTAAGATGGCTAGCGGAGTATCGATTCTGGATACGGTCACCCTGCCGTGTAAAGTTGAAAAAGAGACAAACTACTCTTTCCGAATCACATTAACTCAGGGGCTTAACCGTCAGATACGACGCATGTGTGAAGCTCTTGGCTACGAAGTGTTTAAGCTTAGACGTGTCCGGATTATGAATATTTCTATTGATGGGATTCCTAACGGACAATGGCGATATCTGACCGATGAAGAAGTCAGCCAATTACTGACTTTATGTGAAAAATCAGTAGGGACAGAAGAAGCTTCTCGTGAAAGTAAAGATGGTTCCTATATCCCTAAAGCTACTGACGCTAAGTTATATGACCATAACAACCAGAATACCAAAGAAATAAAGCATAAGACTTATAAAGGAAAAAATGCGGATGAGCTGCGCTATGGTCCTAACTCCAAAAAACGCAAACCAACTCAAAAAACCAAAGGTTCGCAAAATAGCAATAAGTCTTCAGCGCCAAAAATTCGCAAAGCTGGCACATTGAAGTTGAAATAAGGGATTCAGGGATTCAGGGATTCAGGGATTCAGGGATTCAGGGATTCAGGGATTCAGGGATTCAGGGATTCAGGGATTCAGGGATTCAGGGATTCAGGGATTCAGGTTGACAGTTCACTACAAACTGTCAACTGAAAAACTGTTAACTCATTTACCCCATTTTTACATTATTTCGACCATTGCTTTTAGCCGCATACATAGCACTATCAGCTCTGCTGAGTAATGACTGCACCCTTTCTAAATGTTTTTTCTGAACAACACCAATGCTCACAGTTACGACAGGAGTTTCCGGCTGATTCTGAATTTCTTCACGAATCTTCTCTAGCATCTGATATGTTTTTTCTTTATCCATAGAAGGAAATACTAATACAAACTCTTCCCCGCCCCAGCGATAAATATCGCCAATACCATTCAGGTGAGCCAAACAAATATCAGCCACTCGTTTTAAGACCTGATCACCGATTGGGTGGCCAAAAGTGTCATTTACTTTCTTAAAATGGTCAATATCAAGCAAGGCCAGCGACAGAGGTTTTTGCTTCACGCGGGCTTCCTCAAATCGTTTCCTAACCAAGTCATCAAAGACCTGACGATTATATGTTCCGGTCAGTTTGTCTTTTGTCGCCATGTTTTCTAGTCGTGACTGATAACTTTTGAATACATAATGAGCCAAAATAATAACAGACAAAGCCACCACAAAACTGATCGCAATATTACTGATAATCGCCTGTTTAAAGATTTGATCGTTAAATTTATCTTTTTGCTCGACAATAATGTACCACTGAAATTCATCCACCCAACGGCTACTGATATAATGTGTTACACCATGATATTCATAACTACCTGACATACTTGGTGTGGTTAAAATTTGCTGAGTCAGATTTTGCAATCCCGGACGCTCTTGGATTGATTTAAAACTTTCCTGAGATTTGCCTTGCAGCGTAACTTCACCTAAATCATCAATAAAATAAATATCTCTCTCATAGCGTTTTTTGTATTTATCTATAATGTTAGCTACAGCATCGGAACTTAAACCGACACCAATAACCCCAAGAAACTGGTGATTAAAGTCATACACTCGATAATTTACAAATACGACTACTTTTGAAGGATCTGCGGTATCAGCATCAATATTCACTTCGTAATCTTTTCCTGGATTCTGAGCTTTTACCCTAAAATACCAGGCATCATGAATATTTGACTCAGATACTTTTCTTAACACACCACTATAGTGATAATAGTTTTTTGTCTTATCTGAAACATAAAAACTGGTAACGGTATTGTACTGATGCTTAATCTCATTCAAGTAATGAACAATCTTCTGCGAGTTAACTTCACCAGAAATAGTCCAGTCCCTGACAAACGTATCCTGAGCCATTAAAGAAGATATAAAAATAGGACGAATAAGATCTTGCTGTATTTCTGAATAAATATTATCACTGGTAAGCGGTAGTGAATCCCGTTTAATTTGCTCTTCTAATGTCCCATGGGCCATCCTATATGATAGGTAACCGGTAATAACAAACCCGAGAAAGATGAGACTAACGAGAATCCAACTGAACCTTTTTTTATTCATGTTGCTATTCCTGTCGACTTTGCATTTAGATGGAAAATACCATCATCATTATTATTTTTATTTGTTAACTGAACTTAACCGTACTTATATTAATTAACTGTTTGGTAAGAAAAATATAAACATTTTAAAACGACATTTAATATGTGATTTTGATCACAAAAAAAAGAGGAGTTTCCTCCTCTTTTTTCACTTTTAATTTTAACTGAATGAAATCGATTACTATTTAGTACCAAAAATTTTGTCGCCAGCATCGCCCAAACCAGGAACAATATAGCCATTACTATTTAGTTTTTCATCAATTGCAGCTGTATACAGTTCTACATCTGGATGAGCTTCTTCCAAAGCTTTAATGCCTTCAGGTGCTGCCACTAAAACCAGAATTTTAAACTGAGTACACCCTTTTGATTTCAGCAGATCAATGGTAGAAATCATTGAACCGCCAGTCGCTAACATTGGATCAACAACTAAAGCGATACGCTCATCAATATTAGAAGCTAATTTATTGAAATAAGGAACAGGTTCTAATGTTTCTTCATCACGGTAAATACCGACAACACTGATTCTTGCACTAGGAATATGTTCTAACACACCATCCATCATACCCAGACCAGCACGAAGAATTGGAACTACAGTTACTTTTTTACCTTTAATCTGCTCAACCTGAACTGGTCCATTCCAACCTTCAATTGTAATGCTCTCAGTTTCAAAATCTGCTGTCGCTTCATAAGTCAGCAGACTACCAACTTCAGTCGCTAACTCACGAAAGCGTTTTGTGCTGATGTCACCTTCTCTCATCAAGCCAATTTTATGTTTTACTAGAGGGTGCTTAACTTCAACAACTTTCATTTCCATCTCCGGCAGTATTTTAAACAAACGGGCGAAGTATACACTTTTTCTAAGGACATTCAGTACCCAATTAGTCGAAAAAAACCTACGCAAACGTTTTCCTTTTTAACTTTTCCCCTGTAGAATAGCGCCGTTTTCATATCCAACTAAAAATCGAGGATTTCCCCGTGAGTGGCAATAACACTTCTTTAAGCTATAAAGACGCTGGTGTAGATATCGACGCAGGCAACGAGCTTGTTAACCGAATTAAAGGTGCAGTTAAGCGTACTCGTCGTCCGGAAGTAATGGGTGGTATTGGCGGCTTTGGTGCCCTTTGTGAGCTACCAACCAAGTACAAACAACCTGTTTTAGTTTCTGGTACTGACGGTGTAGGAACAAAGCTCCGCGTGGCTTTGGATATGAATAAGCATGACACCATAGGTATCGACTTAGTCGCTATGTGTGTGAATGACCTGATTGTTCAGGGTGCTGAACCGCTGTTCTTCCTTGACTACTACGCAACAGGCAAACTGGATGTAGATACAGCGGCAGACGTTGTTTCTGGTATTGCAGAAGGTTGTCTGCAAGCAGGTTGTGCGCTGATCGGTGGCGAAACTGCTGAAATGCCAGGAATGTATGAAGGTGAAGATTACGACGTTGCAGGCTTCTGCGTTGGTGTTGTTGAAAAAGAAGACATCATTGACGGTTCAAAAGTAGCAGCAGGTGATGCTCTTATCGCTGTTGGTTCCAGCGGTCCTCATTCAAACGGCTATTCTTTGGTTCGTAAAATCCTTGAAGTATCTAAAGCGGACAAAAATGAACTTTTAGAAGGTAAACCTGTGGGTGAACACCTGCTTGAACCAACTAAAATTTATATCAAATCCGGTCTTAAATTAATTTCTGAACATACAATTCACGCAATTTCTCATATTACTGGTGGCGGTTTCTGGGAAAATATCCCTCGTGTACTTCCTGAAGGTACAAAAGCAGTAATTAATGGTAACAGCTGGGAATGGCCTGCTATTTTCAAATGGTTACAGGAAAAAGGTAATGTAGACACTCACGAAATGTACCGTACATTTAACTGTGGTGTTGGTCTAATTATTGCCCTTCCTCAAGATCAGGCAGAATCAGCGGTTGAACTTCTGAAAGTAGAAGGCGAAAATGCGTGGATCATAGGTAACATCGCCGATGCAAAATCCGGTGAAACGCAAGTAGAGATCATATAATTCATGAAGAGTGTAGTTGTTTTAATTTCAGGAAATGGTACTAATTTACAAGCAATTTTAGATGCTTGTGACACAAGCATTAAAGATGGCAAAGTAACGGCTGTTTTTTCGAATAAAGCAACAGCTTATGGTTTAGAAAGAGCTAAAAAAGCGGGTGCTGAAGCAGTGTTTATTGATCCTAAAGCGTTTGATACCCGAGATGCTTTTGACCGTTCTTTAATGGATCAGATCGATGAACACAAACCTGACCTGATTGTTCTTGCTGGCTATATGAGAATATTAAGTAGTGAATTTGTTCGTCATTATCTTGGCCGAATGATTAATATCCACCCATCGTTACTTCCTAAGTACCCGGGCTTAAATACTTACCAGCGTGCAATTCACGCTGGTGATGAAGAGCATGGCACCAGTGTTCACTTTGTGACTGAACAACTCGATGGTGGCCCGGTAATCATGCAGGCAAGAATTCCAATTCTGGATGAAGATACGGTTGAATCCCTGACTTTAAAGGTTCAGGAGAAAGAACATGTAATCTACCCTCTTGTTGTTCAATGGTTTGTGGAAGGTCGTTTGGCAATGAAAGAAGGTAAAGCCTTTTTAAATGGTGAACCGCTGGGTATGAATGGTTTTATTAAACGTTAAATACCTCTATAGAACAGACTGAAACAAAAAAGCTGATGGTAAGTAAAATCATCAGCTTTTTTTGTTTTTACCCTAACACTACTTTACTCTAACGAAGCGGTCGGAGCCTGATTACCGGGTTTCTTTTCAGCAAAAGGAACGTCTTTTAACGTTTCTGAGTTACTGGCAATCAACTGACCAAAGTAAAATAAATTAAATTCCCCCGGCTTCATTCGATGCCACATTTCATTTGCGGTTAACGGTTGAGTTGCAACGACTGAAACCACATCATCCGGAGTTGTCTCTTCCTGAAAATTGACTGCAACATCTTCATCAATCAGTGCCGCCATCCCAAAAGGTGCTTTGCGGGTAATCCAGTACAAATGATTGGTACAATAAGTCATTACATACTCCCCATTAGAAAGAAGCATGTTAAAGACCCCCATTTCTCTGAGTTCGTCACAGCACTGAGATATAAAAGAGAAAACATCCTGAAAGTTCTCAGGTGGTGTAGGAAATTGGTCTTCCAACCGTTTCAGAAGCCAACAAAATGCTTTTTCACTGTCAGTCGCGCCAACAGGGTGATGGTTTCCGGTATTTAACTCCTGATAACCGGTTAACTGTCCATTATGAGCAAACGTCCAGAACTGGCCCCATAATTCGCGAGTAAACGGATGAGTATTTTCTAAATTAACCCCACCCCGATTAGCCTGACGAATATGGCTGATAATCGCACAACTTTTTATTGGATAATTTTGGACCAATTCAGCTATTTTTGACTGATAGCTGGGCTGAGGGTCTTTAAAGGTTCTGAAACCTTTCCCTTCATAAAAAGTAATCCCCCAACCATCTCTATGAGGGCCAGTTCGCCCTCCCCGCTGCATAAGCCCGGTAAAGCTGAAACAGATATCTGTCGGCACATTGGCACTCATGCCGAGTAATTCACACATTAAGACAACTCCCCCCGTTAACCTGTTAAGAAAATGACGAATTAAGCCATTTCTTTTTCAATCAGCATAATCAGAATATGAATGATCTTAATGTGAACTTCCTGGATACGATCAGCATAACCAAAATGAGGAACCCGGATTTCGATATCAGCAAGCCCAGCCATTTTGCCACCATCTTTACCGGTGAGCGCAATAGACTTCATGCCTTTTTCTTTTGCAGCATCAATTGCTTTGATGATATTCCCTGAATTACCTGAAGTGGAAATACCTAAGAGTACATCGCCTTTTTGTCCAACAGCTTCAACATATCGGGAAAATACGAAATCATAACCAAAATCATTACTGACACAGGAAAGATGACTTGGATCTGAGATCGCAATACCTGCGTAACCGGGTCTGTTTTCACGATACCGCCCGGTTAACTCTTCCGCAAAGTGCATGGAATCACAGTGAGAACCACCGTTACCGCAAGACAACACTTTTCCGCCTTGTTTGAATGAGTCTGCCAGTAATTTTGCAGCCGCTTCAATTTGAGCAAGGCATTGGTCATCATTCAGAAATTTATTAAGAACATCTGCAGCTTCTGTTAATTCATTCTTTATCAGATCGTGATACATAGGCTTTTCTCTTAAATATATTTAATAGATATCATGAAGACTAAATATAGTGGAGTTTACCGTAACCAGATAGTCTGTCGACCACAAAATCACTCTAACTGCTTATTCTTCCGGCATATTTAATTGCATCTCAGGTTTGAGTGTTTTTTTAGCTTTAATTTTCTTGAACACAATCCAGCCAATCACCCCCAAAATAATTGCAACGACATTCAATATAACAATTATTATTGTCATTTTAGAACGTTTAGCTTCCCGGGCGGCAATTAAAGCCTGTTGCTCTTCTAGCTTACGTTGCGCTTCTTTCGCCTGTTCCTGGAGCTTACGGGCCTGCTCTATATTTACCTCATCCACCACACTGTATGTGTGCTCAGAAATAGTAAACTGCAATGGTCGTTTGGAAGAAAATTCTGTGGCATAAATCCGGCCACCCCATTTAAAATTCCCGAACGCTCCTTTATTGGGAATAGAAAGGTTCACGGTTAACCCTTCTTCAGCAGCCTGACCTTCCGTTGAATAGACTTGATCATAGGAATCACTATGATCAACATGGACCAGTATCGAACCGGGTTCTATTGTGGTTTTTTCCCCGCTAACAATAATATGATGAGGAGAATCATTAACACGAGACTGAATAAACGTTGTCGTAATCGGATTGGGATAAATTAAAACTTCCTGCTCCTGAGCTCTTAAAAAAACCCCGTTTCCAGACGTAATTCTGGCTATATATTTACCCGGCTTTGCCGACATAGTGATACTGGCAGTAAATACCCCATCTACCGGGTATTCATCTAATCCCCGGCCGTCATCGCTAAATTCACCTAACACAACAGGAGTAGGAAGAGCTTCTTTCGCTACAGCACTTTTATTCTCAATAGCATTAACTAAAACAACCTGAAGTTTTACTCTATCCAGAAAGTCCCGAAGCGTTAAAGGCTTACCATCAGAAGTTAAACGAGCGGTAAATTTAATTTCTTCCCCCTGATAAACTCTTAATGGCAATTTTTGTGATGACAGCTCTAAATTGGAAATTAATTTAATATGGTTAGCAGGAGTGACTTTGCCTATCGCCTGCCACGGACCAGGCATCGGCTTATTTATCGAAATAATATCCATACTGTCTTCCTGATACCAGTTCACATTCTCAGGATGTCTCTGGGCGTAATACTTAACCCCGTCAGGTCTGACTAAAACAACAGGTTTGGATGGCTTACTTCGGTAAATAACATAGGTAATTTGTGATATGGTCGGATCAACCCGAAATCGGTTATCCAGTAATGACATTTCACTTGTTGCAGCTATACACTCAATCGAGAGCAAAAGTCCGATTATGAGTAACAATCTCTGCAACATAGTTTCTCCTAGATACGCCAAAGGCAAGTGCCGTTTTTTTCAACCAAATTCAGTCTTTCTTCATGTGCACTTAATTCATCGGCAGTAGCAGCTAAAACCTTTAATGGTTTTCTGTTACCAGACAGCCTTTTTATACCATCTCCTGCATTTCCTTCCGAACTGTAGGCATTAACAAACTGAAGACTTGTCTGGCCGCCAGTCATTAACAGGTAAACATCCGCAAGAATTTCCGCATCGAGCAATGCCCCGTGCAGAGTTCGGTGTGAGTTATCTATACCATAACGTTCACATAACACATCTAAGTTGTTTCGTTTACCCGGGAATATTTTCTTAGCCATCGCCAGGGTATCGGTCACTTTACAGTATTGTTCTGTCTGACCAATATTTCGGTTTAGCTTCGAAAATTCATAATCCATAAAGCCGACGTCGAAGGGCGCATTATGGGCAACCAGTTCAGCGCCTTTAATAAACTCTAAGAATTCTTCATGCACAACCGGATATTCTGGCTTATCCCGTAAAAATTCATCTGTAATACCATGAACTTCAATGGCTTCCGGTTGAATTTCCCGGTCCGGTTTCAGATAGACATGAAAATGGCGTCCGGTTAATTTACGGTTAACAATTTCAACCGCCCCAATTTCAATAATGCGGTGCCCTTCATAGTGAGGTCCGCCTTCTCGATTCATACCGGTTGTTTCCGTATCGAGCACAACGATACGATGATATTCAGAATTGCTGCTAGTACTCATAGGGTTAACTGTGTCAGACTATATTTAGATAATAACTAATACATATAATATCAAATGATGAACAAACAAGTGGAAATTTTCACAGATGGCTCTTGTCTGGGAAATCCTGGTCCAGGCGGATATGGCATCGTGCTGCGTTACAAAGGTCATGAAAAACATCTGGCAAAAGGGTTTCACCTGACAACCAACAACCGGATGGAAATGCTTGCGGCGATTGTGGCCCTGAAAACATTAAAAGAGCCATGCCAGGTTATTCTAACATCTGACAGTCAGTATGTTCGCCAGGGTATTACCCAATGGATCCATAACTGGAAAAAAAGAGGCTGGAAAACTGCTGATAAAAAACCGGTCAAAAACGCCGATTTATGGAAATTTCTTGATGAGCAAACCCAACGACACAATATCGAGTGGCATTGGGTTAAAGGCCATGCAGGTCACAGAGAAAACGAAATTTGTGACGAACTAGCGCGTACTGCAGCAGAATCACCAACCGAGCATGATGATGAATATGAAAAACAGTCTGCTACTTAAACACTGAATTCATCGGTTTTAACTTAGTCCGATAATTCACACGAATTGGCGTTAGAGGACGTTTAAATTTCCAGTGTGGTTTTATTAACTTAAGTGGATAGGTTCGCTTTCTCGCCACAATAAAGTATAGTGAACCCAATGCTTTAGAACATTGGCCTTTATTTTCTAACCAGGTCCAGAACGGGCGATAAGTTTCAAACGGAAATAACGCATATTGATCCCGTTCAATCACCTGATAATTTAAGACTCCTAACCAGTCAGTAATACGATTGGGAGTAAACATTCGCCCACTCCAGGGTAAGTATTTTTTACGCCATGGAAGAAGACTCGCAAGACCAGAAAAACTGATAGGATTAAAGCCAGTAATAATCATATATCCATCATCAACTAACACTCTATCAACTTCCCTTAACAAAAGGTGTGGATCATTTGAGTAATCTAATTGGTGAGAAAGAATGACAGCATCAATACTTTTTTCTGAAAACGGAAGACGATAACTATCAGCAATAATAGTATGGAGCGGATTTTCACTATCCAGATGAATCTGGTGTTGGATACAACAGTTTTTGCTGTGTAGTTCACAGCTAAGTCCGCCTAATTTTAATAAATGGTAACCAAACAGCTTTGGACACCACTCATCAAGACGTGTTTGAATAGATTCTCTAACCCAAGGACCTGTTTTCAATTGTTCCCAAGAGTGTGGAGTATCGAACTTTTTTTTAATTCGTGCTGGTTCCATATAACCCTGCAAAACTAGATGATGGGAGAAAACTCATGTTAAACATCAAAAGCATACCCGCATTTAATGATAATTACATCTGGCTTATCGAAAATAGCGACGGATATTGTGCAATCGTTGATCCGGGAGACGCAAAACCCGTAATCCGTTATCTGCAAGAGCATGATTTAGAGCTTAACGCAATATTGATCACTCATCATCACAACGACCATATCGGTGGTATATCAGAGCTTTTACGTCAATATCCATCAATTAATATCGTTGGTCCGGAAAGCGAAGCAATCCCATCCCTGACACACAAAGTCAAAGATGGCGACTCGATTGATTTGTTTGGTTATATGTTTACTGTGATGGATTTAAAAGGGCATACATCCGGTCATATCGGCTATTTTGGCAATGAAAAATTATTTTGCGGTGATGTTCTCTTCTCGGCAGGCTGTGGCCGGATATTCGAAGGCACCATGAATGACATGTACGAATCATTAAATAAAATTGCCCAGTTACCTGAAAATACAGCAATTTATTGTGCCCACGAATACACAGCCAGTAACATTGCTTTCGCTCTTGCTGTTGACCCGGAAAATAAAGACTTACTTGAATACAGAGAGAATGTTAATCATCTCAGGGCACACAAAAAACCAACCCTGCCGACAACAGTAGCTCTGGAGAAAAAAATAAATCCATTTTTAAGAGTAAAAGAAAAAGAAATTATTAAAAGTGTTACAAATCGCACAATTGAGACTGATGGACTGTCTGTTTTTACGGCTTTGCGTGAGTGGAAAAATGGATTTTGAGCATTTCTTTCTTGAAACGATCCTTGTAAGACAAGTATTATCAGCAGCCGAGATAAAAAACTGTGTGTGATCTATGAAAAAACCTTTTAGTTGGGCGATGTTGTTGCTTTTAGCAGGATGTCAGCTCACCCAATCAAATCGAAATGCTTCATCAGATTCTCAAGAAGAGAACATAACGAATTCAGCTGTGAGTAATGAAATAGTCTCTTCTTCTCAAACCAGCGACACAGTTATTTATCAGAAAAATCAGTCTGATAAGCTGTCTCCTTCAGAAGTTGACGACTTATGGCAGCGTATCAGTATGCAGTTTTCGCTTTCGGTACCGGATAACAAAACTGTCGACTACTACCGAAAATGGTATATCAAACATCCGCGTCATTTAGAGACCGTTGCTGAACGGGCAACTCCTTTCCTATATTTGATCACAGAAAAAATAGAAAAGCGCAACATGCCTTTAGAGTTGGCGCTTTTACCCATTGTAGAAAGCTCTTTTGACGTATTCGCATACTCATACGGCCGAGCGGCTGGCTTATGGCAATTTGTCCCGGGAACCGGAAAACTTTACGGCCTCAAACAAAACTACTGGTATGACGGCCGCAGAGATGTAAATGCCGCCACCGATGCAGCATTGGATTATTTTGAAGTTTTACATAATCAATTCAATGACTGGAACAACGCGATTGCAGCTTATAACAGTGGTGAAGGTCGGGTTGGCAGATCAATAAAATCCAATTTAAAACAAGGTAAACCTACCGATTTCTTTTCTTTATCATTACCAAAAGAAACCAGTAGTTACGTACCCAAGTTATTAGCACTAGCTGATGTGATTGCTCATAATGAAAAATATGGATTACATTTACCCAAAATAGCGAATAAACCCGCATTACAGTTGGTTGAACCAAATAAACAGTTAGATTTAGCCATAGCGGCTCAACTTGCCGGAATTGGTATTAAAGAGCTACAGAGCTATAACCCAGGCTTTAACCGTTGGTCTACAGCTCCTGACGGCCCATATAACCTGCTTATCCCGATAGCTAACGTTAATCAGTTTGAGACTTCACTAAAAGAATACAAAGGCAATGGGCTTAAACTGGTTCGTTATCAGGTTAAATCAGGTGATAGTCTGATAAACATAGCCAAGAAAAATAACACCACACCGACAGACATAAAAAAAGCAAATGCTTTAAAATCGAATTTGATCCGGGTCGGACAATATCTGATGGTTCCAACATCGGTTAAAGATGAGGAAACTTATGAGCTGAGTGTTGCAAACCGACTGGCTAAAATTCAATCTCAGGCTCGTGGAAATAAATACCGGGTTACTTATACCGTAAAATCCGGTGATAATTTGTGGAGTATCGCTAAACGACAAAACGTCACTTCCAATGAACTGGCCAAATGGAATGGTATGAGCCCTCGAGATCCATTAAAAGTGGGCAAAAAACTTGTTGTTTGGAAAAAATCAACTGACGGTGCCATTATTCGTTCACTGTTTTACACGATCCGAAATGGCGATACATTGAGTGATATCGCAACCAAGTTTAAAGTAGACACGGCCGACATTATAAAATGGAATAATCTTTCCGATCAGAAGTATATTAAACCGGGTCAACAGATTAAACTTTATGTTGATGTCACAAAAGTCAGCGTATAATTATTCAACTATTAACTAATTGAGCCTCTTTATTGAGGCTCAATTAGTTTGAATGTCACCAAAATTGGATTGTGATCAGATGCATCGGTACTGATTACATCTGCCGATATTTCTTTTAATCCCCGATAGAATACATGATCTAACGGGAATTCAGACCAGAAGCGTTTTCTTAATGAGTCATGGTTATACTGCACTTCCTGTAGCTTAAGACGTTGTTTTACTTCTTTTTCCAGGACTTGAATGCGATCTTCACTCCAGCTATTAAAATCACCAGCAAAAATAATAGGACCTGAATGATTTTTTAATTTACTCACCAACTGAATAATCTGTTCCCGATAATCTTTAAGTCCAACAGTAAAGTTAATAGCATGAATATTCGCCACCGCCAATAACTCACCATTACTCAAAGGATAATAAGCAAGCAATGAAGACTTGGGTAAGTGTAGCCACGGCTCAACCTGCCTAAATCCACAAATACTATTTGGTTGAATAACAGAACCAGTTAGAACACCATTTTTTTCACTGTTATATTCCCATGCGTCTACCTGATGGAAATGCCAGCTTAAATTAGCAAAGAAAGCCCTCCCAAATGTTTCATCAACTTTAGCTTCCTGTAACAGGAATAACTGTCTGCGATGTAACAGTTCAGCCAATAATGGCATTGCATTGTCCCTGTTTTGTTTATAGATATTCCAGACCAGGATATTTAACTGACCATCATCCTGATTGATATATCCAGCAGTTTTTAGGAAATGAACACACGGAGAAGTAAAAGCCTGCCCATCAATAGATTGTGATGAGGTCAGAATTAAGCGTTCGGGAACATGATAAGTTAGTTGACCCCATATTGTTCCGGCAATCGCAATACCAGTCAAAGCGAAAGCGAAAATTCGTTTTTTCATTTTTTCTCTGAAAAATAAAAAGGATCCAAAAATAAAGGGGCATACGCCCCTTTATGATAATCATGAGAAATACAATTAAATTGCGTCGTCGTCTTCTTCACCAGTACGAATACGGATAACACGTTCAACATCAGTGATAAAGATTTTACCATCACCAATTTTACCAGTTTGAGCCGTTTCAATAATAGACTCAACACATTTATCAACGACGTCACTGGATACGACAATTTCCAGTTTTACTTTAGGTAAGAAATCTACCATGTATTCTGCACCACGATAGAGTTCTGTATGACCTTTCTGACGACCAAACCCTTTAACTTCAGAAACAGTCATACCTGTAATGCCTACTTCTGCCAGCGCTTCACGAACGTCATCAAGCTTAAAAGGTTTGATAATAGCTTCTATTTTTTTCATGTTCATCCCTTAAACTTAAATTCATAGCCAGCATTGTTAGCCAGCCATATTAAACGATAAAAAACCACACTCATTGCTCTTGCAAACATCAGACCAAAACAACGACCCATATATTCAGATTAACACAGTGTGAGTAAACACGATGATATCCTCATCACTTAAACAAAATACTAAACATGTTAAGTATCTATTTTACCAACATTAATCACGTTTATTCCACTGGAGAGTAAGCTCATCCCCAACATAATCACGACAAACGAACAAATCAGCAACAGCCACAACTTTATTTCCGGACATTAAAATGGGTGTTCTGCGACGTAACCAGCTTGGCACACGATACTCCTGAAACCAATATTTTAATGTTTTATTTCCATGACGATTTTCTGGTGTTGCTGTCAAGCTTTCCGGATTAAATATAATTTTCAGAGGATGTTCTGATAATTTAGCACTTAACGAACCAGAGTCAGGCTGTTCCTTTACCACAATATTCCCCAGACCTTCTGGTAAAGAAAGTACTGAGTTAATGGATATATCAGAACCCCAATCAGAGATATCATTATAGGTATCAATACAAAACAAACGACCATCAAAACGACGAATTTGTTTATTTTCCAATCGTAGCAAAGGGTTAGCATCACCTTTTGCCAAAGCAACTTCTGACCAAATCATCGCCAAGTGTTTTTTACTGGGCATAGGAACATTCAGTGATGATAACCAAAAACGAATCAGTTGGGATCTGACAAGATCCGGTTTTTTCTTTAGTTCACCAATATCAAGACTGTCATTTTCCCGCAGTAATTGCGGTAATTCTTCTGCTAACAGCAATTCAATCAGTTGCTCCTGCCGGGCACAAAGTTCGGCACTTCTTTGTACTGAAGTTCGTATTTGAGGCCAGCGGGATTCAAGTAATGGGGTTATTTTATGACGGATAAAATTACGTTCATATTTGACGTCTGCGTTACTTTCATCATTCACCCACTCTAACTGATGGAAGTTTGCATATTCTTCAATATCCCGGCGGGTCACTTTTAATAATGGTCTGAGTAGAAACCCTTCGCCAAAAGACAAGCACTCTGCCATACCAGCTAACCCCTTAGGACCACTCCCCCTTTTCAGGGCCAGTAAAAAAGTCTCAAGCTGATCATCACTATGTTGTCCGGTTAGCAATACATCCCCTGACCCAATATAGTGCTTTAATGCTTCATAACGGGCGGTTCTGGCAACCTGTTCAAGACTTTTTCCTTGTGTATCTCCCAGATCAACTTTTTCCAGATAAAAAGGAATATTGGACTCCTGGCACCACTTAGAACATTTTTTTGCCCATTCATCGGCATTTGGACTAATACCATGATGAACATGAACGGCAATAACAGATTGCTGCGGATTATGACAAGAGAATTCATGTAACAAATGAAGCATCACGCGGGAATCGACACCACCGCTTAATGCGAGGACAATTTTATTCGTGCTTGTCTGATAAGCATTAAGTACATCATTAAATGTTTTAATCAGGTCCATTCCATCAACCAACTTACGCCGACTAAATAATACAAAGAAAAAAGGGCTGGTAATGACCAACCCTTTTGAATTGTATTCCGATATTAACAGTAACCGTAGTTCATTAAACGTTGGTAACGTCTTTCACGCAAAGTTTCAGTATCCAACACTTCCAGTTCTGATAGTTGATTAAGCAGTCTGGCTTTCATATTAGCTGCCATCTGCTCATGATTTGCATGAGCACCACCCAGAGGCTCTTCAATGATAGTGTCAATCAATTCCAGCTCTTTCAGACGAGGTGCTGTCAGCCCCATGGCTTCAGCAGCCTGAGGTGCTTTTTCTGAATCACGCCATAGGATAGAAGCACAACCTTCTGGTGAAATAACCGCATAAGTTGAATATTGAAGCATATTCACATAATCACCAACACCAATGGCTAACGCACCACCAGAACCACCTTCACCGATAACATTACAAATAACAGGCACATTTAGACCAGCCATAACTTTCAGGTTACGGGCAATTGCTTCAGACTGACCACGTTCTTCAGCACCAACACCAGGATATGCGCCAGCTGTATCAATAAACGTAATAATCGGCATTTTAAAACGTTCAGCCATTTGCATTAAACGCAATGCTTTACGGTATCCTTCTGGTTTTGGCATACCAAAGTTACGTTTTACTTTATCTTTGGTTTCCCGGCCTTTCTGGTGACCGATTACCATAACCGGACGACCATCAAGACGTGCAATACCACCGACAATAGCTTTGTCGTCTGCATAAGCACGATCACCGGCTAATTCATCAAAATCGGTAAAGATATTTTTGATGTAATCTAATGTATATGGGCGAAGCGGATGTCGGGCAAGCTGAGCAACCTGCCAGGCACCAAGGTCATTGAAGATTTTTTTCTTAAGTTCAATGCTCTTTTTTTCTAGCTGCTCAATTTCTTTATCCAAATCGACTGTCGCATCACCCCCGTAACGCGTTACATCTCTCAAAGCTTCAATTTTAGCTTCTAATTCAGCGATAGGTTTTTCAAATTCTAGAAAGTTTAGGCTCATTTACCGATCCTTTTTTCTCAGCTTTTAGCAGCAAGCTGAAATTTTAGTTAAATTCGAGTTCTACCTGGTCTTGGCCAAGTAGCTGTTTTAATTCGTATAATAAGTCATCACTTGGAGTAACCCGCCATTCGGTTCCAAGTGTAAGACGAGCCCGTGCATTATCTCGCTGATAGTATACATGAACTGGAACACTACCAGCCTTATGAGGCTCCAATACCTGACAGAAACGCTCAAAAAACGGCCTATCGACCTGTTCACGATAAACGGATAAAGACAGACTTCTCGCATTTTTTTCTCGTGCAGAGTCCAGGCTCATCACTTCGCGGACCGTCATTTTAAGCCCGCCATTATAGTCATCAAAGCTGACCTGTCCTGTAAGGATCAGTATTTTATCCTTTTCTAACAAATCTGCATACTGATCTAAGGCATCTGAGAATAGCATAGCTTCCAGACGCCCGCTGCGATCATCAAGAGATACGATACCTATGCGAGAACCTCTTTTTGTTGTCATTACTTTAACCGCAATAACTAAACCTGCAACCGTCATGGACTGATCGCGACGAGTTGGTGTTAAATCCTTTAATCGGCAACTGGTGTAATGTTTTAGTTCCTTTATATAGCTATTAATTGGATGGCCGGTCAGATAAAGCCCTAATGTCTCTCTTTCTCCCTCCAGCCATACCTTCTCAGGCCATTCAGGAACCTGACGATATTTCTGCTCAACTTCTTCTGGTGCATCGGTTAATACACCAAACATATCGGACTGACCAAAAGATTCAGCCTGTTTATACTGATTCGCAGCTTTTACAGCATCGTCCAACGATGCCATCATGGCCGCCCGGTGCGGGCCTAATCTATCTAATGCGCCTGCATAGATCAACTTCTCGATCACACGTTTATTGATACGTTTTAAATCAATGCGGGCACAGAAGTCGAAAAGATCTTTAAAGTATCCACCAGACTCACGAGCTTCTAATATTGCATCAATAGGGCCTTCACCGACTCCTTTAATAGCGCCGATGCCGTAAACAATCGCCCCAGAATCATCAACATTGAAACGATATAAACCGGCATTAATATCCGGAGGTAATACCGTTAGCTTCATTCGGGCACATTCGTCAACCAAGCCAACAACTTTTTCAGTATTATCCATATCGGCAGTCATTACCGCAGCCATAAACTCAGCCGGGAAATGTGTTTTTAGCCATAATGTCTGGTAGGAAACCAGCGCGTATGCCGCTGAGTGAGACTTGTTAAATCCATAACCGGCAAATTTCTCCACCAGGTCAAAGATTTTCATCGCCAATTCACCATCGACATTATTTTTTATCGCACCAGCTTCAAACACACTGCGCTGCTTCGCCATTTCTTCAGGCTTTTTCTTACCCATAGCACGACGCAACATGTCCGCCCCACCCAGAGTATAGCCGGCCAGCACCTGAGCGATCTGCATGACCTGTTCCTGATACAGGATAATACCATAGGTCGGATCTAAGATTTCTTTAAGTGATTCGTGTTGCCACTTTTCATCCGGGTAAGACACCGGCTCACGGCCATGTTTACGGTCAATAAAGTTATCAACCATCCCTGATTGTAACGGTCCCGGACGGAAAAGAGCTACCAGTGCGATAATATCTTCAAAACAGTCCGGTTGAAGACGTTTGATCAGGTCTTTCATCCCGCGGGATTCAAGCTGGAATACCGCTGTCGTTTCTGAGTTCTGCAGATTAGTGAATGAAGCCTGGTCAGCTAAATCAATCGATTCTATTCTTACCGGCTCTAAGCCGTTCTTTTTCCTGCGGGGGTTAATTAATCCTAATGCCCAATCTATGATGGTTAGGGTTCGAAGCCCCAGGAAGTCAAATTTAACCAACCCGGCACTTTCTACGTCATATTTATCAAACTGAGTGACCGGATGCTTACCTTCTGCATCACAATAAATGGGTGAAAAGTCAGTGATTGCCGTTGGAGAAATTACCACCCCACCAGCGTGCTTACCGGCGTTACGTGTACACCCTTCCAGGATGCGACACATATCAATCAACTCTTTGACTTCTTCGTCCGATTCATAAAGTGCAGGTAAAGCAGGTTCCGCAATAAAGGCTTTTTCCAGCGTCATCCCCGGATCCGGCGGTACCAGTTTAGATATCCGATCAACAAAACCGTACGGATGCCCCAGCACTCGACCCACATCACGAATAACCGCTTTCGCCGCCATGGTACCAAAGGTAATGATCTGCGATACCGCATCACGGCCATACATTTCAGCAACGTGATCGATTACCAGATCTCGCTTATCCATACAGAAGTCGACATCAAAGTCAGGCATGGATACACGTTCAGGGTTAAGGAAACGTTCGAACAGCAAATCGTATTCCAGCGGGTCCAGATCGGTGATTTTTAATGAGTAAGCCACCAGCGAACCGGCACCGGAGCCACGCCCCGGACCAACAGGAACATCGTTATCTTTCGACCACTGGATAAATTCCATTACGATCAGGAAGTATCCCGGGAACCCCATCTGGTTAATAACGCCTAATTCAATTTCAAGACGTTCATCATATTCAGGACGGCGCTGTGCTCTGACTTCCGGATCAGGGAAAAGAAACTCTAAGCGCTCTTCCAAACCTTCTCTGGATTTTTTGATCAGGAACTCTTCGATTTCCATTCCTTCGGTCGGGAAGTTAGGTAAGAAGTATTCACCTAATCGAATGGTGACATTACATTTTTTGGCTATTTCAACACTATTAGCCAGTGCTTCAGGAATATCACTAAACAGTTCGCACATTTCTTCTTCACTGCGCAAATACTGTTGTGCACTGTAGTTTTTCGGCCTGCGCGGATCTTCAAGGGTATAACCATCATGGATAGCTACCCGGATCTCATGAGCATCGAACATATCCTCATTAAGAAAAACCACATCGTTGGTTGCCACAACGGGAAGATCTTTCTGTTCCGCCAAATCAACAGCAAAATGAAGATACGATTCCTCATCAGCACGCCCGGTACGCACCAACTCCAGATAATACCGTTCAGAAAAATGTTGCTGATAAAATCCAAGGCACTGCTCAACCAGAGCCTGATTGCCTTTTAACAGAGCTTTACCTACATCTCCCTGTTTCGCTCCACTTAATACAATCAACCCTTCGTTATGTTTTATCAGCCACTCTTTATCGATAACGGGTTGGTGTTGAACATGACCTCTGAGATACGCGTCTGAAATCAGTAGCGTCAGATGTTTATAGCCCGTATTGTTAGCTGCAAGCAGGGTCAGGCGGGTCAGCTCTTCTCCGAATTCTTCTGACCGAACTAAAAAATCCGCCCCAACAATAGGTTTAACACCATTTTTATGTGCTGCTCCGTAAAATTTCACTAAACCACATAAGTTGGTGAAATCTGTCAGTGCCATTGCCGGCATGCCCATCTCGGCGACTTTTTTAACCAATGGAGGAACCTTAGACAGTCCATCAACCATTGAAAAGTCACTGTGTATTTTTAGATGGATAAACTTAGGTTCTGACATGCAAAGATACCTGCTTGCTGCTATGATTTTTTCGTTCTGTCATTGTACTGAAAGGGGATATTACTTATCCGCTGCCATTCGTTCAAGCACCAGCTTTACCGGTTTAAAACTTTTTCGGTATGAATCGATGACACCATATTTTTCAATTGCTTCCAAATGTGCTTTGGTCGGATATCCTTTATGTTGCGCAAACCCGAATTCAGGATACTGTTTATCCAGCTCTTCCATTTCAGAGTCTCGTACCACTTTGGCCAGAATGGAAGCCGCACTAATCTGAGATACCCGTAAATCTCCTTTAACGACCGCAGTTGCAGACATCGCTAATTCCGGCGGAACTCGGTTACCATCAATCAAAACATGATCCGGCTGAACGGATAATCCTTCCACCGCTCTTTTCATTGCTAGCATGGTGGCATGCAAAATATTAAGTTCATCAATTTCTTGCGGAGAACAACGCCCAATCGCCCAGGCTAAGGCTTTTTCCTGAATCTCCGGAAACAATGCTAAGCGTTTTTTTTCCGACAGTTTTTTCGAATCCGTTAATCCCTCAATAGGATTATTTGGGTCCAGTATCACAGCAGCCGTAACAACATCACCAACTAATGGTCCACGACCGACTTCATCGACACCAGCAAATAACTGAAAACCGTCAGGATAAGAAAATGGTTCAAACTCTTTTGTGTTATTTTTCATATAACTAATTTTATTTTCCAATCAGATTCAGAACTGCTTCAGCAGCTTGTTCGTCAGCATTTTTACGGATCCACTGATGCATTTCAGAAAACGCTTGCTTCATCTCTGAGGTATCGGTATTTAACAACCTTAACGCTTCTGCTGACAAATTTTCCGCAGTACATTCTTCTAACAGCAATTCTTTGACTAAAGGTTTGTCGGCCAGAATATTTGGTAATGAGACATACTTAGTCTTAACCAGGCGTTTTGCTAACCATGCAGTGATTGCATTGACCCGATAACCGACAACCATGGGCCGGTTAACCAACATACATTCCAGAGCCACGGTTCCCGATGCTAACATAACGGCATCAGAAGCCGCTATTACATGTCTGGCTGTATCATCCACCAATACAAATTCAAGCTCTGGGGCAAATTCTTTCCAGGCTGATTCAAATTGTTCACGACGTTTTTGGTTCACCAGAGCAACAACAAAACCGATATTCTGCTCCTGCTGAGCAATCAACTGGCAGGCTTTAATAAACGGCTCACAAAGCATGTTTAATTCACTGCCACGACTGCCAGGTAACACAGCCAGCCAACGCTTATTCTGATCCAAGCCCAATTCAACTCTGGCTTGTTGTTGATCGGATTCCATAGGAATGGCATCAGCCAAAGTATGACCGATAAATTCACACGGAACGTTAAACTTGTCATAAAATGCTTTTTCAAACGGTAAAAAGGCTAAAACCAGATTCGTTGCGGCGGCTATTTTATAAATGCGTTTTTGTCGCCATGCCCAGACAGACGGACTGACATAATGCACCGTTTTAATACCAGCATCTTTCAAATCTTTTTCTAAGCGCAGGTTAAAATCGGGAGCATCAATACCGATAAACACATCAGGACGATGTTGTTTGAAATAGGAAACCAGCTCAGATTTAACTTTCAGTAAACGAGGTAAACGCCCTAAGACTTCGACCAGTCCCATCACGGCTAACTCTTCCATATCGAAAAGACTTTCACATCCCTGAGCGATCATTTTAGGACCACCAATACCAACAAACCTGGCATTGGGATAGCGTTTCTTTATGGCCTGAATCAGACCTTCGCCCAGTGTATCACCCGACATTTCACCTACGACGATACCAATAGTTAACTCTGAATTGTCTACATTCATGTAAATACTCTAGAATTCGTTTGTTCAATTTCTCATTTAGTAACATGAAAAAAGACCGCCAGCCAAAGACTATAACGGTCTTTTATCGAAAACCACTAATGATTAACGAATAATACCACGCTTAGACTGGTTCAAAAATTCAAGAAGCAGTTCCAGAACTTTAAATTCACCGGCTTCTTTGGCAATTTCTTCTTTGGCCTGTTCCAACGTCAACCCATTTCTATACAGAGACTTGTATGCTCTTCTGATTGCATGAATTTCAGCTTTTTCAAACCCGCGACGTTTCAGACCTTCAATGTTAACCCCGAAAGGTGCACAGTGGTTTCCCTGAGCCATAAAATAAGGAGGTACATCCTGAACAACAATCGAGCCGCCACCAAGCATGCAGTGATCACCAATATGACAGAACTGATGAATTGCAGCCATACCGCCAATTATTGCCTGAGTTCCGACGGTTACATGGCCGGCTAATGTCGCGTTATTAGCAAAAATACAACGGTCACCGATAACACAGTCATGAGCAACGTGAGCATTGATCATAAACAAGTTGTCACTACCAACAGTAGTAATTCCACGATCCTGAACAGTACCACGGTGCATTGTTACACTTTCGCGGATAGTATTGCGATCACCAATAATCAGTTGAGTATCTTCGCCTTTATATTTAAGGTCCTGGCACTCTTCACCAATGGATGCAAACTGGAATATCCGGTTCTGTTTACCAATTTTGGTTGGTCCTTTTACAACAACATGGGATAAAAGCTCTGTCTCATCACCAATTTCAACTTTGCTGTCTACATAACAAAATGGACCAATTTTTACATTTGCACCGATAACGGCACCGTCTTCAACAATCGCACTAGGATGTATTTGGGCGGTTTCATGAATCATATTAGAATTCTCTGCGAGCACATTTTAATTCAGCGGAGCAGACGACTTCACCATCTACTTTTGCCACACCATTAAATAAAGCAATACCACGGCGTTCTTTCAAGAATTCAACTTCAATAATGAGCTGATCACCCGGTAATACCGGCTTACGGAACTTCGCATTGTCTATGCTTGCAAAATAATAAAGTTCATTTTCTGTTGGCGCACCAAATGTTTTAAATGCAAGCAATCCGGTACCCTGCGCCATGGCTTCCAGGATTAAAACACCAGGAAAAATCGGCATCTGAGGGAAATGACCAGTAAACTGAGGTTCATTAACGGTGACATTCTTCAGACCAACAAGATATTTACCTTCTTCATAATCCGTTACTCGATCAATCAACAAAAACGGGTAGCGGTGTGGCAGCAGAGAACGAATCTCAAGGATATCCATCGTTTTCTTTTCAGTAGTCAAAGTCATATTCCTATTTTAAAAACAAAATAATGCGGCATTATAATCAAAAAAAGCCCGCAATTCGCGAGCTTTTGGTAAAAATTGGAGTTTATCACTCCTCTTCCTGCTCTAATGCTTTTTCAACAGCTTTCAAACGCTTATTCATTTCATCGATACGATGAACACGAGTCGCCATTTTACGCCATTCTTTATTGGTCTGGAGTGGAATACCAGAAGAATACATTCCTTTCTCGCTAATACTCCTCATCACCATCCCCATACCGGTAATAGTAACGCCATCAGCAATCTCAATATGGCCATTCAGTACAGACGCACCGCCAATGATACAATATTTACCAATAGATGTACTACCGGCAACAACCGTACCACCGGCCATGGCTGTACCATAACCAATATGTACATTATGGGCAATTTGCAGCAAATTATCCAAAATTACGTTATCTTCGATAACAGTATCATCCAGAGCACCACGGTCAATACAGGTACAGGCGCCGATTTCAACCCGGTTACCAATAACTACTCCGCCTAGCTGAGGTATTTTGATCCACTCACCTTTCTCATTGGCATAACCAAATCCATCGGCACCAATAACAGTGCCAGACTGGATCAGACAGTCATCGCCAATAGAAACTGAATGATAAATCGTTACGTTAGCCCAAAGTTTGGTATTGTTACCAAGGCTCGAATTTTTACCAATAAAGCAGCCAGCACCAACCACAGCACCATCGCCAAGTTTAACGCCAGATTCAATCACCGCATTAGCACCAACTGAAACATCGTTGCCTAACACAACATCATCCGCAATGATTGCACTAACGGCTATATTGGTTGCCGGACTTGGTGTTGTATCAAGCACCTGAGCAACGCGAGCAAATGCAACATACGGATCATCGACCACCAATGCATTTTTCGGACAAAGATCCTGCTGCTTTTCTTTAACCATAATGGCTGAAGCCTGACATGACTCCAGATGTTTGGCATACTTGAGATTTGATAAAAAAGTTATTTGTCCAGAAATAGCTTTATTCATAGGTGCAACCGATGAGATCTCAACCGACTCATCGCCTACCACCTTACCTTGTGTAATCTCTGCCAACTGGCCTAACGTAACTTTAGTCATAACCACTCTATTTTAACTGTTTAATTACCTGGTCGGAAATATCATAAGCTGGATTGCCGTATTGCATCATCTGAACATCAATAACGAAATCATAACCGTCTTTCTTAGCAATTTTAGCCACAGCATCCTGGATAACTTTAAACAACTTATGTTTTGCCTGAGCTTCTGCCTGAGCTGAAGCTTTTTCCAGTGCCTGAGCTTTAATTTTATAGGTACTGTCTAATTGACCAATATTAATGCGAAGTTTTTCAACTTCATCGCTGCTCATTAATGAACTGTCACGTTTTAATTTTTCAATTTTAGTTTTGATCTCTTCTTTGAGGCTTTTCAGTTCATTAGCACGATCTTTAAATTCATCCTGCATTTTCTGCAATTCCACTTCTCTTTGAGGAAGCGCCTGAAATACTTTCGCCGTATTAATATAAGCAATTTTCTGTGCCGCTTCTGCTGCCTGTGCATACATTGAAGAGCTCAGAATAACCAGACTTACGCCAGCCGCTTTTACAAGGTTCTTTAACATAATTTCCCCATTTTTTAGAATGTTCGGCCAATAGTGAATGAGAAGAACTCTTCATCATCACCTTCATATTTTTTAATTGGTTTCGCTATAGCAAACACCAGAGGTCCCATAGGTGAGATCCACTGAACCGCTGCCCCTACCGAAGAACGGTAATTAGTCGGATCTGAATTATCATAATAATAATCATCACCATAATCTGCACCAGCACTGCTATAATCAAACTCAGTATCCCAGACACTGGCCATATCATAGAAAATGCTGGTTCGCATCTGATTCTGAGTTTCTTCAGAAGCAAATGGGGTTGGAACGATCAACTCAAGACTTGCCAATGCGGTAGCATTACCACCAGCGGATTCATCAGTTGCGTATAGTGTACCGTTATTACTGTCGGCATAACTTTTATACACGGTTTTAGGGCCTGCAGTATTAGAACTAAACCCACGTAAGGTAGAAAAACCACCCGCATAAAAGTTTTCATAAAACGGATACAGGTTATCATTATCACCCGTTTGACCATAACCATTACCGTAACCTAAACGGCCACGCAATAAAACAGTAAAACTTTCCGACTTATTCAGTGGATAGTACTGACGGACATCGTACTGCATCTTAAACCATTGGGTATCCGAACCTGGGACGGTCATTTTATAATAAGCACGCTGGTAGTTACCGGCTGTTGGGAAATAACCACGGTTCAGATTATTACGCGTCCAGGTTAAATTGATATCAAAATCATCCGTAGAAAAATCCGTCGTATTATTGGTATCAAGTCCCTGTGATTGCAAGAATTTTTCAATCTGAACTGAAGGTGATAAATTACCAATACTGTTATGGGTAAATCCAACACCAAAAGCAAAACGATTCAGCTCATCGGCCGGGAAGCCCCAGGTCAAACTGGTACCATAGCTACTATTGGTATAATCCATGATGCCGTCATCACCAGCTTCATAAATAGTATAAAATATTTTTCCACCCAGGCTGACACCATCCAATGTCCAGTAGGGATCGTTGTAATTCAGGGTAACACTTTTTGAATAATCATTGGTGGTTACAGAAATACCAACGCTGTTACCTGTACCGACAAAGTTATCCTGTTGTAAACCAGCCTGAAAACTCAATCCCGATTCAGTACCATAACCGATACCAAAGTTAATACTTCCTGAGTTGGCTTCTTTTACATCGTAGACAAGATCAACCTGATCTTCTGTTCCGGGAACCCGCACCGTTTTAACATCAACTGTTTCAAAGAACCCAAGACGGTTCAGACGAGTTTTACTGGTTTCAATCGCTCTGGAATTCAGCCAGGCACCTTCCATCTGGCGCATTTCACGACGCAGCACTTCATCCTTCGTAATGGTATTGCCTTCAAAGCGAATATTACGAACATACATTCGCTTATCAGGATCAACATGTATGGCTAAAGATACTTGCTGATTATCATCATCAAATTCAGGAATCGTTCTGACGTTCGGATAAGCATAGCCGGCTTCGCCCAGAATTTTCTTCGCACCATCTTCCATTCCGGTAACTAGAGAACCGTTATAGACATCACCTTCCTGGAATGAATTTAATGCTTTAAATTCAGCATCTTTACCAATCAGATCGCCACGGAAACGCACATCTTTGATTTGATAAGGTTTACCTTCATCAATACCCAATGTGATATACACACCTTTTTTATCAGGTGAAATAGAAACCTGAGTTGAAGTAATCTGAAACTTCAAATAGCCACGGTCTAAATAGAAAGATTTTAATTTTTCTAAATCTCCGGCCAGCACCTGTTTCTGATATTTATCACTGGATAAGAAATCCCACCAGGATACATCGGCTTCTAAGTCAAATTTAGCCAGCAGTTCTTCATCACTAAAAACGTGGTTACCAATAAAACTAATTTGCTGAATTTTTGCTGAAACACCTTCGGTAAACACAAACTTTAAGTCAGCCCGATTACGAGGTAATGGTGTGACAACCGCTTTTACAGTTGCATTGTACTTACCCACACTGTAATAAAAATCTTCCAGACCTTTTTCAATGTTGCCCAGAGTGGTTCTGTCTAAAGCTTCACCAACTTTGATACCGGAAGCTTCCAGATTCTGTGTAAGTTGCTCATCCTTGATGGCTTTATTACCAGAGAAAGAAACACTGGAAATTGTTGGTCTTTCTTGTACCTGCACAATCAGGACGTCACCATCTCTCAGAACCTTAACATCTTCAAAATTACCAGATGCATAAAGAGCCTTAATAGTGTCTGATATATCCTTTTGTTCAACAGTATCGCCTACACGTACTGGAATTTTTAATAACGCAGCACCTAATGTTACACGCTGCAATCCATTGATCTTTATATCTTGAACAACAAAGCCATCAGAACCAAACGCTGATACGCTACTTAGCAGCATTGTCGCTAGAAAAAACTTCTTTATCGCCATCTTTGTTCTAATTATTCCTAAACACACTAAACTAGCCGAATGCAAATTGATTACAGACGAGTAAAATCATTAAATAACGCAATAGCCATTAATGAAAAAATAATGGCTCCACCAATGCGGTAACCCATTTCCTGAACTTTTTCCGGAACCGGACGCCTGATGATCGCCTCAATAGCAAAAAACATCAGATGCCCGCCATCTAACATAGGCATAGGTACTAAGTTAATAATGCCTAAATTAACACTAATCAGTGCCAGAAAACTTAAGAAATAAACAAAACCAAATTCTGCAGTCGTACCGGCACCTTTAGCAATTGAAATTGGACCACTTAAGTTACTTAAGCCTACATCACCAACAACTAATTTTTTCAACATTAATGCAGTTAATGAAATCAGCTGTCCGGTTTTATCAATTGCTTTTCCTACTGATTCAATTGGACCATATTGAATCTCATAACGATATCCATCCGGCCATGGCTCCATTTCCGGCGCGATACCAGCAAAACCTATCACTTCTCCGGATGGCAACCTTTTTTCTTTTGGCACCAATAATAAAGAAACCTTTTTATTGTCTCGAAGTACCGTCAGAGATAACGCTTGATCCGGATTCTGCTTAATTTTATCAGCCAGAGTTTCCCACTGTTTAATTGAGTCGCCGTCAACTTTGATAATAACATCCCGAGCCTGTAATCCTGCTTCTTTTGCCGCCCCACCTTTAATTACCTGCTCAATAGTTGTTGTTACAGCAGGTGTAAATGGTAAAAATCCTAATGCTTTGATAGCAGACTCTTTTTCCGGGTCAAAGTTCCACGTTGTTAGATCAATATTTAATTTTTCTGAGTTGCCGATAGCATCGGGTGATGCAACCGTCATCTGCATAGATGTATCGCCAATATGCGCAGCCAGCTCCATATTAACTGTTTCCCAGTCCGGCGTTTTAACCCCCGAGACTGAAAGAATCTCCATCTCTGGCTGTAATCCGGCTTTGGCAATAATTGAGTTAGGTTCGACTGTACCAACAATAGGCTTGACTGACGGAACGCCAATCATAAAAACCATCCAGTACGCAAAAATAGCAAACAAAAAGTTAAACACTGGTCCGGCAGCAACAATGGCTGCTTTACGGCTGAGCGGTTTTTGGTCAAATGCCTGGGATTTCAACTCTTGCGGAATATCGTCTACCCGACCATCCAGCATTTTGACATAGCCGCCAAGAGGAATGACTGACAAACTATATTCCGTGCCATCTTTTCCAACTCTTTTCCATATTGCTTTACCAAAGCCAATAGAAAATCGTTCAACTTTTACGCCACATTTACGTGCAACCCAAAAGTGTCCGAACTCGTGCACAGCAACTAAAATACCTAATGCAACAAGAAACGAAACGAGATTCCACAGGATACCTGTCATATTCAGTACTCTTTCAGAATTTGTTTAGCTAATGTTCTGGATGTGAGATCCAAATCAATTAAGCTTTCTAAATCAAATGTATTGGAAGGTTTTTCTGTAGAACATACTTTGTTCAACACCTTCTCATTTAATCGCGCAATATCAGTAAAACCGATGCGGTGCTGTAAAAATGCTTCTACCATAATCTCATTTGCCGCATTCACAGCAGTAGTTGCATACTGCCCTTCATAACAAGCTTCAATGGATAATTTCAAACAAGGGTAGCGCTCATAATCTACATCAATAAACGTCAATTCACCAATACGACTAAAATCAAGAGCATTCACCCCAGAATTGATACGCGCGGGATATGCCATCGCCAACGATATTGGCGTCGCCATATCTGGCTCTCCCATTTGTGCAATCGTAGAACCATCTTTAAATTGCACCATAGAATGAATAACTGACTGAGGGTGAATCAAAACTTTTAACTGTTCTGGTGAAGCATTAAACAAATATTTTGCTTCGATATATTCCAGACCTTTATTCATCATTGTCGCAGAATCAACCGATATCTTAGGCCCCATCGACCAGTTAGGATGTGCAATTGCCTGTTGTGGTGTTACATCTGCTAACGATTTAATGGGACTATAACGAAAAGGGCCGCCAGAGCCTGTCAGAAGAATGTGAGAAACACCTAATTTATCAAGTTCGCAATATCCTAGTGTGGACTGAGCCTCTACAGGTAGACACTGAAATATAGCATTATGTTCACTATCAACAGGTAAAAGTTTTGCGCCATATTGCTTAACCGCATCCATAAACAACTGCCCCGACATCACCAGGGACTCTTTATTAGCCAGTAAAACCCGCTTACCCGCTTTGATAGCTGCCATTGTCGGTCTTAAACCCGCGGCACCAACAATCGCTGACATGACCATGTCCACTTCATTTAGAGCAGACACCTCACACATGGCTTGTACACCATAATCAACACTGATTTTCGAACCGTGAGCGGCAAGTCTTTGTGCAAGTGCTTGTGCAGCACTCTCACTGCCCATAACAACGTATTTTGGCTGCCACTTCAAACATAACTGGTACATTTTATCGACATTAGTTCCAGCAACTAATGCCACGACAGAAAATTGCTCTGGATTATTTTCTATTACTTTAAATGTACTGTCACCAATAGAACCGGTGGCACCAAGAATTGTTATATTTTTCATTACTATCTTCTTATTACGACTCAGCTTCTAAGTATGACTTAGTCACTAAGCTAAAAAGTACAAAAATGTGAATACTGGAAAAGCAGCAGTTAAACTATCAACCCGATCGAGAATACCACCATGTCCCGGAATAATATGGCTACTGTCTTTTATCCCGGAAACACGCTTAAACATACTTTCAACCAGGTCGCCCAGAACAGAGAAAACGACTGTCACTAAAATAATTCCCACCATTGATAAGGTTGATGCAAAGGTAATGTCAAACCAACCAGCAAAAAGATATCCAACAATCATCGCGGCGATAATACCACCAACCAAGCCTTCTATGGTTTTATTGGGACTGACAAACGGAGCCATCTTATGTTTTCCGAAAAATCTACCGGCAAAGTAAGCACCACTGTCAGCAGTCCAGACAATAAAACACACGTACATGACCAGCTTCGCTCCATGATAGAACTGTTCCGTCATAAACTCAGTGCGAAGTATTACCATGCTCCAGAAGAAAGGAATTAAGGTTAAAAAACCAAAACAATGGGCTAACAGTTTAGAACTATCCCATAACGAACGGGTTTTAGGATAGGTAATTGCCAGAAAACTGGCCACACACCACCAAATCATAGCAATAGCGACCAACGCAAATGCATAAGGAGTAATATGATGCTGATGAGGCCCATCCGGAATAAGAAGATATAAACTTGCGAAAGATACCAAGAGTGCCGGGATAAAGGAGACGATCCTTGCTTTTATATCAATAAACTGTGTCCACTCCCAAAAACCGATAAGTGTAACCACACCAATAGCCAGCATAAACCAGTAGAGAGGGAGAAAGAAAATACCAAGAATAACAAGTGGCGCTAATACTAAAGCGGTTATAATTCTTTGTTTCAAATTGAAAACCTTTTTTATTTATCCAGCAATGCTTTTATTTGTTCTCCAGTACAACCAAACCGACGTTCCCGGTTTACAAACCAGGTGATCGCTTCGACTAAACTGTCTTCATTAAAATCTGGCCAGTATGTCGGGGTAAAATAAAGCTCAGCATAAGCCAGCTGCCATAACATAAAATTACTAATACGACATTCACCACTGGTTCGAATTAAAAGATCGACATCTGGCAAATCAGACATAGTTAAATATTGTGCGATGCTTTGTTCGGTAATATCTGACGCAGTAATATCACCATTACTCACATCTTCAGCCAAACGTCGCACCGCATTGGTTATATCCCATTTACCACCATAATTAGCAGCAATGTTAACCACCATACCAGTGTTATTTTCAGTAAGCGATTCTGCGGCAGAGATTTTATCCTGAAGTCGTTTGCTAAAACGGGACAGATCACCAATAACCCTTAGTCTGAGATTATTTCGGTGTAATTTTTTTACTTCGGTAGTTAAAACGGAGAAAAACAATTCCATGAGAACACCGACTTCGTCTTGAGGACGACGCCAGTTTTCGCTACTAAAAGCGAAAAAAGTGATAGCCTGAATACCTAGCTGAGTTGCCGTAGAAATTGTTCGTCTGACAGACTTTACCCCTTTTTTATGGCCAAAAACTCGCGGCTTTCCTTTTTCCTTGGCCCATCGACCATTGCCATCCATAATAACAGCAATGTGTTTAGGTAAAGCTTCTGACGAAAGCGTTAAATTTTGCATGATTATATAATAATTTCGACTATCGTAAGCTTTGAATAAAAAAGCGCTGTGCCTTTATCTATTTATAAAGAAAAGAGCCCAGCGCTAAAAACGCATCTAAAAATTAAACTTCCATTAATTCTTTTTCTTTTGCAGCTAAAACATCATCAACTTTCTTAACTGCGATGTCAGTCAGTTTTTGAATTTCATCTTGCGCTTTACGATCTTCATCTTCTGAAATTTCTTTATCTTTCAGAAGGTTTTTGAACTCATTATTTGCATCACGACGGATATTACGAATAGCAACACGAGCACCTTCTGCTTCACCACGAACAATCTTAACCAGATCTTTACGACGTTCTTCTGTCAATGGAGGAAGTGGAACGCGAATAACTGTACCCGCAGACATTGGGTTCAAGCCAAGATCTGACATCATAATCGCTTTTTCTACTTTAGGCGTCAGTTCTTTATCGAAAACAGTAATAGCCAGAGTACGAGCATCTTCCGCCACCACATTCGCAACTTGGTTTAGAGGAGTGGGTGCGCCATAATACTCAACTGAAATACCAGCTAACAAACTAGGGTGTGCACGTCCTGTACGAATCTTGCTTAGATTGTTTTTCAGTGCTTCTACGCTCTTATCCATACGCTCTTGAGCGTCTTTTTTGATTTCATTAATCACAAACATCACCTTGATTGTTATTTAACCTAAAAGACACGTATCTTTAGGCACTGATTAGTGTGCCTTCAGCTTCGCCCATTACAACACGGCGAAGTGCCCCTGGTTTATTCATATTGAATACGCGAATTGGCATCTTATGATCACGCGCTAAAGTAAATGCTGCTAAATCCATCACTTTAAGCTCTTTATCTAAGACATCGCTGTAAGTTAACTTATCATACAGCTCAGCATCAGGGTTGGCTACTGGATCTGCACTGAATACACCGTCTACTTTTGTTGCTTTGAGAACTACGTCAGCCTCAATTTCAATACCACGCAGACATGCAGCCGAATCAGTAGTAAAGAATGGATTACCTGTACCGGCAGAAAAGATCACTACACGGCCCTGACGAAGTTCACGAATCGCAGTTGACCAGTTGTAGTCGTCACAAACACCATTTAACGGGATTGCCGACATAACGCGAGCATTTACATAAGCACGATGCAGTGCATCTCGCATTGCAAGGCCATTCATTACCGTCGCCAACATCCCCATGTGATCACCGACAACCCGGTTCATACCTGCTTCCGCAAGTCCTGCGCCACGAAACAGGTTACCACCACCAATGACCAGACCTACCTGAACACCTAATTCAACCAACTCTTTTACTTCCTGAGCCATACGTTCAAGAACAGCAGGATCAATACCAAAGCCTTCTTCACCCTGCAGGGCTTCGCCGCTAAGTTTTAATAAAATACGCTGATATGCTGGTTTAGGATTTGTTGTCATGGTTATTACCTTCTAAAACTGAGTTGTGAGATTAACAGTCATGAATAAGAACTATTTTAAACTTTAAGTTGCCTATTATTTCTGACTCCGGAGATGTAAACAATTCCAGGAATGAGAAATACTGAACCTTATTCATCACCATTAACAGGCTTGTATCATGAAAAGACCGCAGCCTTAGCTACGGTCTTTAATATTTAGCAATTCAAAAAAGATTAACCTTTCTGAGCTGCAGCAACTTCTTCAGCGAAGCTCATTTCTGCTTTTTTCTCGATGCCTTCGCCTACTTCTAAGCGAACGAAACCAGATACTGTAGCGCCTTTTTCTTTAAGGATTTCGCCAACAGATTTCTTAGGTTCCATAACGAATGGCTGACCAGTAAGAGAGATTTCGCCAGTGAATTTCTTCATACGGCCGATAACCATTTTCTCTGCGATTTCTTGTGGTTTGCCTTCGTTCATCGCGATTTCAACCTGAACCGCTTTTTCTTTTTCTACAACTTCAGCAGGTACATCATCTGGAGTCAGGAACTCTGGACGAGATGCAGCAACGTGCATTGCGATGTGTTTAAGAGTTTCAGCATCGCCTTCACCCGCAACAACAACACCGATTTTAGTACCGTGGCTGTATGCAGCAATTGCAGTACCTTCGATGTACTGAACACGGCGAATTGACATGTTTTCACCGATTTTCGCAACAAGAGCTACACGTTCTTCTTCGAATTTAGCCTGAAGTTCTTCAGCAGTTGCTTTAGTTGCAAGCGCATCTTCAGCTACTTTGTTAGCAAATGCATTGAAGCTTGCATCTTTAGCAACGAAGTCAGTTTGGCAGTTAACTTCAAGAAGTGCAGCAACGCCATCAGCTTCTTTAATTACGATAATACCTTCAGCAGCTACATTACCTGCTTTTTTAGCAGCTTTTGCAGCACCGCTTTTACGCATGTTTTCGATTGCTAGTTCGATATCGCCATCAGTTTCAACAAGCGCTTTCTTACATTCCATCATACCTGCGCCAGTACGTTCACGCAGTTCTTTAACTAGAGCAGCAGTAACAGCCATTCTCTATTCCTCAGTTGATTCGGTGTGGTAAAAATTAGGGGCCTGTTTCTGGCCCCTAATGCTAACTATAACCTAATCTATACTGCAAAAATATTTCGCAGAGATCAGGAGTGGCTTAGAGCCGCAATTATTCAGCTTCTACGAAACCGTCTTTTTCAGCAGCTGCTGCAATCGCTGCAACATCTTTGTTACGACCTTCATTGATCGTTTCAGCTACTGCGTTCAGGTATAACTGAACTGCGCGAATTGCGTCATCGTTACCAGGGATAACGTAATCTACGCCATCTGGGTTAGAGTTAGTATCAACTACTGAAAATACAGGGATACCCAGGTTGTTAGCTTCTTTAACAGCGATGTGCTCGTGGTCAGCATCGATGATGAATAGAGCATCAGGTAGACCGCCCATGTCTTTGATACCACCAAGAGATTTCTCTAGCTTCTCCATTTCACGAGTACGCATTAGAGCTTCTTTCTTAGTTAGTTTATCAAAAGTACCGTCTGTTGATTGAGTTTCAAGATCTTTCAGACGTTTGATTGACTGACGAACAGTTTTCCAGTTAGTCAACATACCACCTAACCAGCGGTTGTTAACGTAGAATTGGTTACTTGCAATTGCAGCTTCTTTAACAGCTTCAGATGCAGCGCGTTTAGTACCAACGAAAAGAACTTTACCTTTTTTCTCACCGATTTTGCCTAGCTCAGCTAGTGCTTCGTTGAACATTGGTACAGTTTTTTCAAGGTTGATGATGTGAACACGGTTACGAGCACCAAAGATGAATGGTTTCATTTTTGGGTTCCAGTAACGAGTCTGGTGACCGAAGTGAACACCAGCTTTTAGCATGTCGCGCATTGATACAGTTGCCATTTTAAAATCCTCTATGGGGTTAGGCCTCCACATTTCCCATATTACCGACTCTCAAGAGCACCCCGGAATACGTGTCGAAATGTGTGTGATTTAACAAATTAGTTTATAGATAACAGTTCATATCGCCATTAGTGAAGATAATAAACCCTTATCCGGCGCGCTTTATACCATATTTTAAGGTATTGTGGCCAGAAAAAATTCCTGAACCGCGCAAGATTATAGCCTATATGCTAATGAATATCAGTTCAGATCTTGCAGTTAATGCATCCATTGTTACAATATAGCAGTTAGTGCATATTGTGTTGTGCAAATAAATTATAGAGAAAGCTGATGTCTGTAAAAATTAAAACCGCAGAAGAAATTGAAAAAATGCGTGTGGCGGGCAAACTCGCTGCAGAATTATTAGAACTAATTGAGCCATATATAAAAGTTGGTGTCACGACAGAAGAGCTTGATCAAATCTGCCATAAACATATTACTGAAGTTCAGGATGCTATTCCTGCGCCTCTGAACTACCACGGCTATCCAAAATCAATTTGTACTTCAATTAATCATATTGTTTGTCATGGTATTCCTGCTTCAGCAGACACTCAGTTCGGACAAATTTCTCGCCCTGCTGTGCTGAAAAATGGCGATATTATGAATGTCGATGTAACCGTAATTAAAGACGGCTACCACGGTGATACATCCAAAATGTTTTTGGTGGGTGATGTTGCTCCGGCAGATAAGCGCCTTTGCATGGTTGCACAGGAAAGTCTGTACCTGGCAATGAAGCTGGTAAAACCAGGTTTGCGCTTAGGAGAAATCGGTACTGCCATTGAAAAACATATCAAGACCAACAACAAGAACAATCCTCGTATGAAGTTCTCGATTGTCAAAGATTACTGTGGTCACGGTATCGGAGCGGGTTTCCATGAAGAACCTCAGGTTGTTCACTATAAAAACGGGGACAGAACCGTACTTCAGGAAGGCATGATTTTCACCATTGAACCCATGATCAATGCAGGTAAATTTGGCTGTCGTCTGGACACTGAAGATGACTGGACAGTTTATACCGCCGATAATAAAAATTCCGCTCAATGGGAACATACCATTCTGGTCACCTCTGACGGATGTGAAGTTCTTACTTTACGTAATGAAGAGTCAATTCCTAGAATCATGCATAATGCATAATTCCCAATAAATCATCCAGATAAAAATATCCCTGCTACTCAGGGATATTTTTTTACCTGATTCTCTGATAAATTTGCAGTAATTGTATTTAGTTTGCACGGAAGCAGGTATGCCATTTCAATCGCCATCGAGTTTTACCAGTGATCAACTCTCAATTTCCGCCCTTAAAAAACAGTTAGAGTTATTTGCTGAGTATCAAAACACTTTATTTGAACAACGTCATCCGGTCAGTGAACTGGTTTTTGGTCGTTCTCATTATATGGATGAACTACTCCATAGGTTATGGAAAAAATTCGATTTTAATGATGATGAAATGTGCCTGGTGGCTGTCGGAGGTTACGGTCGTGGAGAACTTCACCCTCTCTCCGATATAGATATTCTGATCCTGAGTAAAAATAAAATCAATCCTGACATACAGACCAAAGTCAGTGAGTTTATTACCCTTTTGTGGGATTTGCGCTTAGAAGTCGGACACGCCGTCAGAACGGTAAGTGAATGTTCCGATATTGGCCGAGAAGACCTGACTGTCGCAACCAACTTGCAGGAAGCTCGCCTACTTGCAGGAAGCAATGATATTTTCTTCCAGTTAAAACTGGTTATTCTTTCTGAATCATTCTGGCCAACCGAAGCTTTTTTCCGCGCAAAAGTTCAGGAACAGTCAGTACGTCACGCCAGATATCATGATACTACTTACAACCTGGAGCCCGACATTAAATCCACTCCGGGCGGACTCCGTGACATTCATACCCTTGGCTGGATTGCACGGCGTCATTTTGGCGCAACATCATTACTCGAAATGAGCAGTGAAGGTTTTTTAACGGATGCTGAATATCGTGAACTGACTGAATGCCAGGATTTTTTATGGCGAGTCCGCTTTGCACTGCACATGGAATTAAAACGTTATGACAACCGTCTGACTTTTGCTCATCAGGCACCAGTAGCCGAACGTTTAGGCTTTTCTGGCCCGGGCAACCTTGCCGTTGAAACCATGATGAAAGAATTTTACCGCACACTGCGCCGTGTTTCTGAACTGAATAAAATGTTATTAAAACTCTTTGATCAGGCCATTTTGAATGACGGTGAAGAATTTGATCCTGAAATCATTAACGATGAATTTCAAAAACGTGATAACCAGATTGAAGTGCGGATCCCTCACCTGTTTCAGGACAAACCAGAAACCATTCTCGATATGTTTATTCATATCGCCAATGATTCATCTATTGAGGGCGTCGCACCAACCACAATGCGCGAGTTAAGAACTGCCCGGCGTCATTTGAATACATTTTTGTGCACCATCCCTGCAGCAAGAGAAAAATTTTTAGAGTTAGTTCGTCATCCTAATTCACTGAAAAAAGCCTTTGGTTTAATGCATCAGCATGGGGTACTCGCAACTTATTTACCCCAATGGAACCATATTGTCGGACAAATGCAGTTTGACCTGTTCCATGTATATACCGTAGATGAACACAGTATCCGTTTATTAAAACACATAAACCGTTTTGCTGATCCGGCCTACCAGAATAAGCACCCGATTTGTTGCGAAGTTTTCCCTCGTTTACAAAAACGTGAAGTGTTAATTTTAGCGGCAATCTTCCACGACATTGGCAAAGGGAGAGGTGGAGACCACTCAGAAATTGGAGCTACGGAAGCTTATGATTTCTGTATTGAGCACGGACTATCAAAACCTGAAGCAAAGCAGGTTTCCTGGCTGGTACAAAATCACCTGTTAATGTCTGTCACCGCCCAGCGCCGTGATATTTATGATCCGGATGTCATCATTGAATTTGCTAAAACGGTCAGAGATGAAGAATATCTGGAATCATTAGTTTGTCTGACTGTTGCTGATATTTGCGCAACTAACCCAGAATTATGGAACAGCTGGAAACGAACATTATTAGCCGAGCTTTTCTATTCCACCCAAAGAGCGCTGCGCAGAGGACTGGAAACACCTGTTGATATGCGGGATCGAATCCGTCACAACAAACAGCTATCGTCCGCACTGCTGCGCAAAGAAGGATTTACTGCCCGAGAAATCGAAGTAGTCTGGCAACGTTTTAAAGCAGACTACTTCCTGCGTCATACACACAAACAAATCGCCTGGCAGTGTGCGCATATTCTGAAAAACCAAACCCCAGATATTCCAATGATACTGGTCAGTAAGAATTCGACCAGGGGCGGAACAGAAATTTTTGTCTACTGTAAAGACCAACATGCTCTGTTTGCCACTGTCGTAGCCGAACTGGATCGCAGAGGTTTCAATGTTCATGATGCGCAAATAATGACCAGTAAAGATGGCTATGTTCTCGATACGTTTATCGTCTTGGATCAAAATGGTGATGCTATTCAGGAAGATCGTCATGACAGTATCATTAAAAATATCCGTCATGCCCTGGCACAAGGAACTCCTTCACTACACAAAACCCGTCGCACACCAAGCCAGTTGCAGCACTTTACTGTGAAAACCCAGGTCGATTTCATACCGACAAAAAGCAAAAAAAGAACACCTGTGGAATTTGTTGCTCTGGATATGCCGGGCTTACTCGCCACGGTCGGAGCTACTTTTGCTGAGCTGGGCCATGTATTACACGCAGCCAAAATCACTACCATGGGCGAACGGGCAGAAGACTTATTTATTATTACAACAGGTGATAACCGCCAGCTAACCGAAGTTGAGCAAAAAGAGCTTAGAGAAAAACTTATCGAGAACGTGGATGAATTAATACCACATTAACTTATAATTAGTAAAATTACGATATAAATCACTATCCCTCTCGGAATACTCTGGAGTTATAGACCATAATAATTAGTGAAAGAAAAATAATTATTATGGCAAAACGAGACTCATCCGAGAGGTCCCCCTATGTATCACTACCTCACAGAGCTAGGCATTCACGATCCTTTTCAAATCGAAAAATACACACTAAGACAAGAAGCACTTTCTGATGTGTTAAAAATCTATTTTCATAAACAAAAAGGAGAACTATTTTCCAGAAACATGACTTTTAAGTACCCAAGACAGAAAAAAACCATCCTGGTAGACGGCGGTACTCATCAATACAAAGACGTGACGGAAATAAACCGGACACTTACCCTGGTACTAGATGAACTCAATGAAATAACGGTTCCTTACAACAAACCAGAACACGAATTAATTGATGCCATTATTTTTGATTTGAAACATTTAGAAAAGGTAATTGTCACTAAAATTAGTGCGATAGGTCATGATGTCAACAGACTACATCATTAAAAACTGATTGATATATATTATGAGTGGGGAGTGAATATCCTCAATCCCCACTAAACACCGGATATCAGATATAAAGATAGCTGCCCCATAAAACGAGACCAGCAGCAATACCGGCAATGATATCGTCAATCATGATCCCTAACCCACCATGAATATTTTTATCAAACCAACTAATCGGCCATGGCTTTAACATGTCAAAAAACCGGAAATAGACAAAGCCCGCCACAATCCAATGCCAGTCCAATACCGGAAGATCTAACACAGGTACCATCAGCATAGTTATCCAGAAACCAACGAATTCATCCCACACTATCGAACCATGATCATGAACGCCCATATCATGAGAAGTTTTGCTACAAATCGTAATCCCAACAATGCTGGCAACAACCAGCACCAACAGATATAACCATAACGGCAAACCAGCCAGTAACAGATAAAAAGGAATGGATGCCAGCGTCCCGACAGTACCAGGTATAACAGGAGACAAACCACTACCAAAGCCTGTCGCTAAAAGATGCCAGGGATTGGATAATTTAATGTGAGATAAAGGATTATTACTCATTATGCCCTCAGGAAGTGATCATACCCAGCTAATTGCCAGTCTACTTTTTTATTATTCAGATACAATGATAGCTGATGACCTGACTGGATCTGCCCAATACAGGTATAACGGGTTCCGGTATAAGCCATTGCATTTTCTAAAGACACCCGACTGTAGTCAGGAATGGTAAAGCAGAGTTCGTACTCTTCACCACTGGTCAAGGCATATTGAAATGCTTTTTCCCGATTGTGGCCGACAAACTCTAACAGTTCATCAGAAACCGGAAGAGATTCCAGATTTAATTTAGCCCCTACTTCGGACGCATTAAGGATATGCCGAAGATCAGAGATAAGACCATCAGAAATATCAATGCCAGAAGATGCCACATTGACCAGTGCCTGCCCGGCCAGTACTCTGGGATTTGACAGATAATGACGTTTTTCAAGTTCCTGAGCGACCGGATTTTCTCTTAACTCCGGATTCAAAATAACATCGAGTCCGGCTTTACTGTCTCCCAACTCGCCGGTGACATAAATCCAGTCGCCTGGTTTAGCGCCACTGCGTAACATTGCACGTTCAATCGGTACAAATCCCTGAATGGTTACAGTAATACTTAATGGCCCTTTGGTTGTATCACCGCCTATCAGATGAACATTGTAATAATCGGCTAATGCAAAAAAAGCAGTACTAAAGGATTTTATCCAGGTTTCATCAATATCTGGAAGAGTCAGAGCCAAAGAACACCAGGCAGGTGTTGCTCCCATTGCCGCTAAGTCACTAATATTAGACGCTAACGCCTTATGAGCAATCCATGCAGGATCCGCATCAGCCAAAAAATGGGTTCCGGCAACTAACGTATCGGTACTAATCGCAATTCTTGAATTATCAGGAGCTTTAACTATTGCGCAGTCATCACCAATATCAAGATCTACATCTCTTCTGGCACTTTGTTTATGACTGAAATAGGTTTTAATAATATCAAATTCACCGGGCATAGTGACATCTACTACTTGTATCGAAATGAGTTAATTTCTGAGAAAGGCATAGCTTACCTCTCCCAATAAAAAAGGTCAGCTTCTGCTGACCTTTTTTTAAATAATAAAGTTACTTTTTACGTACATGCGGTGCCGCTTTATCGAGCACACCGTTGATGAACTTGTGACTATCTTCTGCAGCAAATACTTTCGCTAACTCGATAGCTTCGTTGATAACAACTTTATAGGGTACGTCCTGACGACGGGTCATTTCATACATTGCTAAACGAAGAAGAGCTAATTCCATCATATCCAGATCCTGCATAGGACGAGAGACGTATGGTCTTAATTTGCTATCCAGGTCTTGATGAGTGGTGACAACACCAGCTAAAAGATCTTTAAAATAATCCACATCAGTATCAGGCGCAGACAACGATGGTTCTGATGGACGATGTTCTTCATCATCATACTTTTCGTTTGCTAAAAATTGCGCTTCAATTGTCGCTACATTTTCTTTAGTAATCTGCCAAGAATAAATAGCTTGTAAAGCAAACTGACGTGCATTACGACGTGCGGCTGGTTTCACACTGGCCCCCATTAGGAATCAATTTCAGAAAGAACGTTTATCATTTCAAGTGCGCTTAGTGCAGCTTCTGCACCTTTATTACCAGCCTTGGTACCTGCGCGTTCGATCGCCTGATCGATGGTATCTACAGTCAATACACCAAATGCCACTGGAATACTATATTCAAGTGATACATGAGCAAGACCTTTATTCATTTCGCTACACACATACTCAAAGTGTGGTGTTCCACCACGGATAACTGAGCCTAGAGAAACGATAGCATCATACTTTCCTGTTTTAGCTACACGTTGAGCAATAAGTGGAAGTTCCACTGCTCCAGGGCAACGAACAACAGTAATGTTGTCATCAGCTACCTGTCCGTGACGCTTCAAAGTATCGATTGCACCAGATAGCAAACTTTCGTTAATAAAGCTGTTAAAACGAGAAATAACGATAGCCACTTTCGCATTTGGCGCAGGGAGAATACCCTCGATAACTTTCATAAGCCTACCTTTAACACTGTTCATATGTGAGAATCGCCGGATTCTAGCACAAATGCCGACGCAATATCTATTGCTAATTTCCCTACAGTTACTAAGAGAGTTTTACAATAAGGCTGGCGACTCACACATTAATTAAAATCCAACCGCTCGTTAACGAACGATATATTCAACAACATTCAGACCAAAACCGCCTAAAGCATGATACTTTTTATTGGCTGAAGATAAAAGCTTCATATCTTTCACACCAAGATCGGCCAGGATCTGAGAACCCACACCGACACGACGGGAGGTTCCTTGTTTCTTCGCCATTGCAGGTGCTTCACCTTTATCCTGCAACTCATACATTTTTACGCGGTGAACCAGCAAATCTGCAGATTCTTCATGACCAAGTAAAACCAAAACACCACCTTCAGCACCAATTTTTTCCATAGCTTCATCAATACTCCAGCTACGGTTGGCATTACGATCGCTTTTCAGTACATCAGTAAAAGTATCAATCAGATGCACCCGAACAAGCGGTACAGTATTTTTTATGTCACCTTTTACCAGTGCATAATGAACCTGTTTGTCGATGGTGTCTTCATAAGTGACTAACTCAAACTCACCATATTTGGTAGGCAACTTACAGGTTGCCTCACGTTCAATCGTGGTTTCGGTATTATTGCGGTATTCAATTAAAGCAGCAATCGTTCCTACTTTAATACCATGCTTGTCAGAAAACTCTTCCAGATCAGCACGACGAGCCATAGTACCGTCTTCTTTAAGTACTTCGACGATGACAGATGCAGGTTCTAATCCGGCTAAACGAGCCAAATCACAACCGGCTTCAGTGTGTCCCGCACGAGTAAGTACACCGCCATCCTGAGCAGCCAGAGGGAAAATATGCCCAGGCTGAACTAAATCAGCAGCTTGAGCATCAGGTGCAACTGCAGCTAATACAGTTGTAGCCCTGTCCGCAGCAGAAATACCGGTTGTCACACCTTCAGCCGCTTCAATGGAAACCGTAAAAGCAGTCGAAAACTGAGCGGTATTATCCTGAACCATCGGAGCAAGACCAAGATGCTGACAACGTTCTTTGGTCATTGTCAGACAAATCAACCCACGTCCGTTCGTCGCCATAAAGTTGATAATTTCTGGTGTTACTTTTTCAGCAGCAACAATAATATCACCTTCATTTTCACGATCTTCGTCATCCATCAGGATAACCATTTTACCCTGACGGATATCTTCAATAATTTCTTCCGGAGTACTAATCGCCATTTTTATTAATCCTGTAGACTGCGTAACAGTAAAAATTTCTCTTTGGTTAATTCACTGGTAATTAGCCAAAAAGTTATGCAAAACCATTCTGTTGTAAAAATTCTAATGTCACTTTCGATGACGGAGTTTCGTCTTCCTGTTTAGCTGTTACTAAACGTTCAATATATCTGGCCATTACATCAACTTCCAGATTCACTTTACGTCCGACCTGAAACCGATCAATCGTTGTTTCTGATGAAGTATGGGGAACAATGGTTAATTTAAATGCATCTTTGCGTAAATCATTAACTGTCAGACTGATACCATCCACAGTAATTGACCCTTTTTCTGCAATATATTTTGATAAATCATGAGGATGATGAACCCAGAACTCAATGGCCCGGCCAACATGATTTCTTTCTACGATTTCACCAACACCATCGACATGCCCTGATACGACATGTCCGCCAAACCGACTGGTCACTGACATCGCTTTTTCAAGGTTCACCGGGTCACCCACTTTATAGTGTGAAAAGCCGGTTTTTTTCAATGTTTCTAAAGAGAGATCCGCAGAATACGTCGTGTCTGTCATACTAATTACAGTTAAGCAAACACCGTTAGTTGCGATACTGTCACCAAGCTTCACATCTGCCATGTCTAAGTGCTGTGAATTCACTTTAATGGTGACATCTTCACCTTTTGGGGTGATTGCAGCGATAGAACCCACTGCTTCTATAATTCCGGTAAACATACTTATCAATCTTCTCTATACAATGGCTTAGCTATAATTCGTAAATCTTTACCAACCATTCTCACATCAGTAAATTCAAGGTCAATAACATTGCCCATGTCAGTAAACCCTAAATTCCCAAATAATCCGCGACCATCACTACCCATAATTTTAGGTGCAAGATAAATCACCAGCTCATCAACAAGCTTAGACTGAATCATAGAACTTGCTAATGTCGCCCCCGCTTCAACCCAGACATGATTGATATTATGTTCACCTGAGAGAATTGACATTAATTCGTTCAGGTCTAAGTGATTTTGGCTATCGAGAGCAACCGTAATATCAGCATCGGATTGAGCCACTCTAAAAACAACACCTTCACTCTGATAGAGTTTCATATAAGAATTCAATCTATGTTCTTTATCAAGGATAATACGAGTCGGTTGTCTGACATCATTTTTCAGATAAGTATTCTGAATCGATTCAGGTAAATCACTCCAGCGAACATTTAATGAGGCACTGTCAGCGATAACGGTCTGGCTTGTTGACAAAATTGCCCCGGCCTGTGCTCGGAATTTCTGAACATCCTGACGAGCATCTGCTGAGGTAATCCACTGACTTTTGCCATTGGCTAATGCTGTCTGACCATCGGTACTGGCCGCCATTTTAAGCTGAATCCATGGACGACCCGTTTCCATTTTCTTTAAAAATGCCCGATTAATCGCCCTTGCATCAGCTTCAAGCAGCCCCACCTGAACTTCTATACCAGCATCTCTTAACATCTGGATGCCACGCCCGGAGACCTGAGGATTGGGATCCTGCATGGCACAGATGACTTTGCTGACACCAGCATCAATCAGCCCCTTTGCACATGGAGGTGTTCTGCCATAATGCGAACAAGGTTCTAATGTGACATAAGCTGTTGCACCTTTTGCTTTATCACCAGCCATTCGCATAGCATGAACTTCGGCATGAGGCTCACCAGCCCTGAAATGAAATCCTTCACCAACAATCGTATCACCAACCGTAATGACACATCCCACATTCGGATTGGGATGAGTAGTAAAAATACCCTGTTTGGCTAATGATATTGCACGAGCCATCATAAGATGGTCAAAAGAAGTAAACTTAGTCATTTTCGATTTTAATCTTCAAGTTTCGCGATTTCTTCACCAAATTCACGAATATCCTCAAAACTACGGTATACAGAGGCAAACCGGATATAGGCAACTTTATCTAATTCTTTTAGTTGCTCCATCACCAGATTACCAATCATTTCGCTGGGAACTTCACGTTCTCCCGTTGCTCTGAGTTTGGATTTTATAACACTTATTGATAGTTCAACGGCATCAGCACTAACCGGACGTTTTTCTAACGCACGATGCATTCCGTTGACCATCTTATCTTCATCAAATGGCTCACGATTGCCATTGGATTTAATCACTCTTGGCATCACAAGTTCTGCAGTTTCAAATGTTGTAAACCGTTCATTACAGGCTAAACACTGACGACGACGCCGAACCTGATGACCATCAGCGACTAAACGTGAATCTATAACTTTGGTATCATTTGCTGAACAAAATGGACAATGCATACAACCTCCCGAACTGGGCTATGTTTGAGCTTTTCAGACTCTTCACCAAGTGATGATTAATTTATAACACTGGGATGAAAGTGTAACGGAAACAGATCGTTTTGTGTAAGAAAAGGGGCTAATAAGCCCCTTTTTTTAACTATTTAAACAGCATAAATCAGCTTCTGGCTAAATAATCAGCCCGGCCGACCCATTTATAGCTGGTAAGTTCTTCAAGTCCCATTGGTCCGCGCGCGTGAAGTTTTTGCGTTGAGACAGCAACTTCAGCACCTAAACCAAACTGAGCACCATCAGTAAAACGCGTCGATGCATTGACATAAACCGCAGCAGAACCCGCCGAATTGATGAACAGCTCTGCATTTTTTAAATCATTGGTCATAATGGCATCTGAGTGGCTCGCATTATGAACTCGCATGTGTTCAATAGCACCAAAGACATCCGGAACAACCGTTACACCCAGGATATAACCAAGCCATTCTGTATCAAAATCACCTTCTACTGCCGGGCGTTGTTTTTTGGCATCCAGAAGATAGGCTTTAGCACTTTCATCCACCACAAATTCAACTGTATCACCCAATTTTTCCGCCAGTTTAGGTAAAAACTCACCCGCTACAGCTTCGTTTACTAACAAGGTATCGAGTGAATTACATGCAGACGGACGCTGAGTTTTCGAATTGATAACAACATCAACAGAACGATCAATATCAGCAGATTCATCAATATAGATATGACTGATACCAAAGCCACCAATAATTACTGGAATGGTACTATTTTCCTGGCACATCTTGTGTAGCCCGGCACCACCACGAGGAATAATCATATCAACGTACTGATCCAGTTTGAGTAATTGTGCTACGTATTCTCTGTCTGGTTTTTTAATATACTGAACTGAAGCTATCGGTAGCTCAGCTTTTTCCAGTGCCGTCTGAATAACTTTCACCAGCTCCATATTAGAGAAGAAAGTTTCTTTACCGCCACGTAAAATACTCGCATTACCGGTTTTCAGACACAAAGCAGCAATATCGATAGTCACATTAGGTCTGGCTTCATAGATAACCCCGACAACCCCAAGCGGAACTCGTCTTTTGCATAAAGACATGCCATTTTCGAGAACATAACTGTCTATTTCAGAACCAACAGGATCTTTCAGACTGATAACATTGCGCACATCATTTGCAATCGCAGTAAGACGCTCCTGAGTCAATAGCAGACGATCTAACAGGGCATCACTCAGCCCGGCTTCTTTACCCAGCTGAATATCTTTTTCATTTGCCGCTAAAATCGTAGCGGCATTTTTTTCCAGCTCGTCGGCAATCAGCGTTAATGCTTTATTTTTTTGTGCTGTTGAAGTTGTCGCGAGTCGAAAAGCCGCTTCCTTAGCCGCTTTTCCCATTTTGATTAAATCCACAATCACATTCCCATGTTGCTAAATAATTACCATGTCATCACGGTGAATCACTTCTGAACCGTAATCATGACCTAAAATAGTATCGATATCTTTACTGTGCTTCCCTGCTATTTTTTCGAGATCTTCACGAGAATAAGCAGTAATGCCTTTAGCAATTAAATTACCTTCGAGGCTATACACTTTTACCACATCGCCACGAGCAAATAAATGACCATCAACTTTGACAATACCTTTAGCCAGTAAGCTGCTGCCATTTTGAGTAAGAGCACAAACTGCACCATCATCAACCGTGATATCCCCATTGGATAATGGCCCGGCAAGAATCCAGCGCTTACGACTTTCCAGCGCTTCTTCGATCGGTAAAAATTTGGTTCCCTGTGGAATATCATTGGCTGAATTGGTAATGACATTCGGAGCTCGTCCTGCAGCAATAATCACTTCAATACCGGCGCGTCTGGCAATGTCAGCGGCATGAAGTTTTGTTGCCATTCCGCCTGTCCCTAAAGTAGTACCACTACCACCGGCAATCTTACGCAAAGTGTCATCAATAGTTTTCACTTCCCGAATCAGTTCTGCATTCGGGTCTTTGCGGGGATCGGCTGTAAATAAGCCTTTCTGGTCGGTCAATAGTAATAATTTGTCCGCTCCGCATAAAATACCAACCAGCGCTGACAGGTTATCATTATCACCAACTTTAATTTCTGACGTTGCTACGGCATCGTTTTCATTCACAATAGGAACAATATCATGCTCCAGTAATGCATTGATGGTATCCCGTGCGTTAAGAAAACGTTCTCTGTCATCTAAATCAGCACGAGTCAGTAGCATCTGCCCAATTTTAATTCCATAAATAGCGAACAGTGATTCCCAAACCTGAATCAACCGGCTTTGACCAACTGCAGCTAGAAGCTGTTTACTGGACATTTCGGGCGGGAGTGCGGGGTAATTTAAATGTTCTCGTCCTGCAGCAATAGCACCAGAAGATACTAATACTACAGAATGACCTTGTTTTTTTAGTTCAGCACACTGTCTGGCCAACTCAACCATATGAGCTTGGTCTAGCGCAAGAGTGCCTCCAGTAAGAACACTTGTCCCTAACTTAACAATCACAGTTTTTGATTGTTGAGTCTCTCCACTTTGATTTGTTGTCATGATCGCCTGATTTAAAGAAAAAATAGAGACAACGTTTTAGCAATCAACGCGACAAGAAACAAGAGTAAAAGGCACTTATTTGTGCCTTTTTGATTTAAATTAGAATCTGGTAAAAAAACGAAGTAAGGTCAGAGGGCATTAAGACTGATATCTAAATCGAATTTGTCTTTTAATGTCGTTTTGATTTTTTCTAAAAAAACGTCATGAGTTCTCTTTACTTCTGCCATTGCAGAAGCGGCAGGTTCTTCAATAACCCATTGACCACGAAGATCATAACGGCCAACATGTGAAACGCCACGAAGGTTTTCACCATCTTTAGTAATCTCGATCCACCAGCCCCAGAACTCTCGTTTTTCCGGATCTTTTTTATCATTAATACACACGGACAGACAGTCGAAAACATAACATCCTTCGACACAGTTTTCTTCTCTGACATACGGACCAATCGCCTTAAATGTTGCTATTAAGCGATTATGAGTCGGCTCCTTAATACTGTCTAACATTGCGATTCTCCTTATCTACAAACCAGGTAATTTTTATTATAAATAATGCATCAATATTAAACTTGTATAATATATGTACCGAAATTTTCTTTATTTGTCACTTAATTAGTTCATCTTGCAACCAATTTATTGCGGTGTTTAACGTTTCTTCATATTCGGTGAATAAACTCTTTGTTGTTATCTGCTTCGCTTGTCCATGGCGACTAAACATTGCCACCAGCTTATTATCTGAATATGGAGAGACAACATCGTTTTCTAATGTAACCGCTAAAATTGGCACCTGCGTTTTTCTGCTACCAACCAGTCCCTGTGCTTTTAAAGACCAGGCTTTTAAGCGAGCAACCAGGCTATTAATATCAATGGCACTGCGGGAAATACGCGATGCCATAACATCTAAATACATTTTGGGCATTGATTTGATTTTTTCCGGCGAAGAAAGAATATCGTGAATAGGAGCTGCTAATATGACACAGGCTTTTATTTTTGCCTGTTCAACAAAAGCTAATCTCGCCATCGCATTCCCACCGAAACGAAATCCGATCAGTCCTATTCTGTGATGATCAATCCAGGGAACAGTATGAAGCTGATTTACAACCGCCTGATGTAATACCGAACTGTCTTCAGTGAGTCGCCAGTGGGCATTATAACCAATTGACGGCATATCAATGGTCAGCATAGCAATATTTCTTTTTGCCAGGAAATCTCTGAATAATCGCCACATATCGGTTTGCAGTGCATCCAAGCCACAACTGAGAATAACCACAGGTCTTGGCTCATCCGTATTTGCTACGTGAAGATGAGCGACAATTTTTTTATTTTTATAAGGAAACTCTAATTTTTTTACTAAATAATGCGTTTTTTCAGCCGCTTCTTCATAGGCAGAAACAGCCAGAGCCCGAGCCTGAATGGCCAGACTGTCATTATTTAAATGCGGGTAACCGGCAATACTGTAACAAACTGAAGCAGCAAATAATTTATTTGCTGCGGCTTCTCTTTCCAGTCCATGGGACTGCTGCTGATACTTAGCGCCAAGCTTGTTCCACTCATAGGTCCAGTTACCACTGTGATAGCCAATTACTGTATCCAACCAGTTATCATGCGTTCGGGAAGCATCCGAAGAAGCAATCCTGGCCAGGACTTCTTCCTGATCGACAGGATCAATACCCTGCCAGGCCCATAGCATTCTGCGTAATTTCCGATACCAGGCGCTAGAGCTATTTTTTATTTTTTCTTCAATCATTTTTTCGCTGCTCGGCATATAAACCGCTAGCGTTGATGTCTCTTTTGCTTGCTTATGATTGTCAAATAGAGTCTCAGAGAGATTTTTTTCTGACATATAAAAGCTCCTTTAATGGAAATAGAACGACAGAATCCAGGTTTATGCTTACATGGATCATTCACGCTCTATAGTAATAAAAAAAATGGCCCATAACAGGGCCATTTCTCAAATAAAATTAAATTATTACTTTAGCTTACGGTTGATCGGCTCAACAAAAGATACAGTCGTATCCCAAGGCTGTTCAATCCAGGTATCTTGTGCGATGTCGACAACATACTCATCAACCAGCTCTTTACCCGCAGGTTTTGCACATACAGTGATCAATTTAGCTTTCGGATACATTTCGCGAATTTTACGGGCAGTATCACCACTATCCACTAAATCATCGACGATTAGATAGCCTTCACCATCATGCTCAGGTGCTTTTAATACCGACATATCTCGCTGATGATCATGGTCATAGCTAGAAATACACACAGTGTCAACGTAGCGAATACCTAATTCACGCGCCAGAATTGCTGCAGGAACTAACCCGCCACGGCTTACACCAATAATACCTTTCCACTGTTCTGCAGGCATTTGAAGCTCAGCCAACTGTCTGCAGTACATTTGCATATTATCCCAGGTAATTAGAAATTTTTTGCTCATTACAAAACCCCAAATTATAAAGTTATGTTACTGAAAAACATGAAATGCATATGCTAATGCAAAGATAATGGCCATAACCCATACGGTTACAGATACTTTATGGCCTTTTCCGCTTAACAGTTTAATTAATGCATATGAAATAAAACCTAAAGCGATACCTTGAGAAATCGAATAGGTAAATGGCATCATAATACAGGTAACAGCAGCTGGTGCAGCTTCTGTTAAGTCATCCCAATGAACATGAGACAAACCAGAGATCATCAGAACCGCTACATAAAGCAGCGCACCTGTTGTTGCATACGCAGGAATCATTCCGGCTAATGGAGCAAAGAATAGAGCAAGAATAAACAATAATCCAACAACAACAGCGGTTAAGCCTGTACGACCACCAGCAGCAACACCCGCAGTACTTTCAACAAAGGACGTTGTATTCGATGTACCAAATAAAGAACCGATAACAGTTGCAGTAGAATCAGACAACAACGCACGGTTTAAACGAGGCAACTTTCCATCTTTACCGACAAGATTTGCTTTTGTCGCAACGCCAACTAATGTTCCGGCAGTATCAAACAGGTCAACAAACAGTAACGCAAATACAACCGGAACCATACCCACTGTCAATACGCCTTTAAGATCAAGCTGTAAGAATGTTGGTTCAATACTTGGTGGTACATCCACAATCCCATGCCATGCTACATCACCAGTAATAACGCCAATTGCAGTAACAATCAGAATGGCAATCATGACACCGCCTCTGACATTATGATGAACCAGACCAATGGTCAAAAAGAATCCAAGTACGGCCAGTAGACTATGTAGAGAAGTAATATCGCCCAAAGAAACAATTGTTGCCGGGTTAGCGACAATAATGCCTGCAGATTTTAAAGCAATAATCGCTAAAAATAACCCGATACCAGCTGAAATACCTACCCGTAAAGACATCGGAATTGAATTAATAATTAGCTCACGAACTCTGAACAAGCTCAACAAGACGAATAGAACACCAGAACAGAACACAGCAGCAAGGGCAACATTCCAGGAATAGCCCATCCCACCAACAACGGTATAGGTAAAGAAAGCATTAAGCCCCATCCCCGGAGCCTGAGCTATTGGGTAGTTTGCATATAGCCCCATGATTAAGCAACCAACAGCAGCAGCTAAACAGGTTGCAACAAAAACAGAACCCTGATCCATCCCGGTTGAGGCTAAAATAGTTGGGTTAACAAAAATAATGTAAGCCATTGTCAGGAAAGTCGTTATCCCTGCAATAATCTCAGTACGAACGTCAGTACCATAGTGACTGAGCTTAAAGAGTTTTTCGAACATGATCGAGTCCTAAAAAAATATAAAAGTAAACGGTTGCGTAATCGATTGGAGGGGGATTATAGAGACTTAGATCACCAAATTCTAGACAAAATACGATAAAAATTGACCTATTGGTCAAAGGAAAACCTATAAACAGCCACTTTTCTCTGATTAATATTCAATAACTAATTTTTATAATTCTATTAAAAAGAGAAGGTTATAAATCAATCAAAATAAATTTTATCTGGGACTAAAACTCAAAAAATAAGCCAGAAAAGTATCTAAAACAGACATTTCGTTGCAAAGCCCCCTAAAACATAAAAAAAAACGCCACTTCCTTATATCAGGAAATGGCGGCGGATTAGTTTGACTTCCAATACAATAGGGGTGAACAAAATGTTCGAGTTAAGAACCAGTTCAGGCAAAATAGTATGAGGAAATAACCTGGAGCAACAAACCTCATCCTACTTTAAAAATTCAGGAGCGATTCATGTCATCAATATAATGATGACATCTCGAACAAATCTCATAAGGATCATAGGATCTCCATAAGATGGTTAGTAATATACCATAAAGAAAATTTATTACAATAAAAATCAATACAGATTAATAAATGAGCTATTTTTAATTTTCAACCATAAAATAATGGTAATTTTATTACATTTTTGGGTAATTTTAGTTTCAGATTTGCAAGATCGAGTCTTAATTTACAGATCGTATTTCGTTTTTTTCACTCATTTTATATATAAAAACGATCCATGAATGGTATCCTATCTAACTGTAAATTCTTGTTATAAGAAATTAATTCCAAAAAATAGCCTTACGTTTAGACTATATACCTGCAATATAAGTAAAAAAGGATAATTTATGCTAAACACCCAGTCTGAAATTAGTCAACTATCCCCAAGTTTAGTTTGGCAATTCTTCGCGAAAGTCTGTTCAATTCCACATCCGTCAAAACATGAAGAAAAGTTAGCAAATGAAATTGTAAACTGGGCAAAAAGTCAGCAACTTACTGTTTGTAGAGATCGTATTGGCAATATTATTATTAAAAAACCAGCCACTGAGGGAATGGAAAACAGAAAAACCGTCGCGCTTCAGGCGCATCTAGACATGGTTCCCCAAAAAAATGAAGACAAACAACACGATTTTACTATGGATCCTATCGAGCCTTATATCGATGGTGAATGGGTAAAAGCGCAAGGCACCACACTAGGTGCAGATAACGGAATAGGTTTATCTACCTGTCTGGCTGTTTTAGCATCTGATGACATCAAACATGGCCCACTTGAAGTGCTTCTGACTATCGATGAAGAAGCTGGAATGACCGGAGCAATGAATTTAGAGCCTGGATTGTTAGAAGCTGAAATATTACTTAACACCGACTCGGAACAAGAAGGTGAAGTTTATGTTGGCTGCGCGGGCGGAATTGATAGTGAAATCAGTCTTCCACTGCAAAAAGAAGCTTGCCCGGCTGGATATACATCCATTGATATTAACTTAAAAGGTTTGCGTGGCGGCCATTCTGGTGTTGATATCAATCTTGGCAGAGCAAATGCGAATAAGCTAATGGCTCGTTTTCTCGCAAAATATGCTCAATCGTTAAGCATCAGAATAACCAAATTTACCGGTGGTTCTCTGCGCAATGCGATCCCTCGAGAAGTGTTTGTTACCTGTGCCGTTCCTGAAAACAACATTGCCGAGCTAAATGCATCTGTTACTGCGTTTCTTGATTGTATCCAACAGGAATATCATGCAGTAGAGCCAAACATCAATATGTCTATATCTGTAAATGATGACATTCAGCCAAGCGTATGGACACAACAAACTCAAAATGCATTTGTTCATTTACTGAATTCTATGCCAAATGGCATGATTCGTATGAGTTCTGACTTTGCCGGAATTGTGGAAACATCGCTGAATGTTGGGGTTATCAACACTGAAGACCATCACATATCAATCGTCAGTTTAATTCGTTCGCTCATCGATTCCGGTAAAGAAGAAATACAAGGTATTCTTTCTTCTCTGGCAACGTTGACTGGCGCAACAATTGAATTTAGTGGTCAGTATCCTGGATGGAATCCGGATCCAAACTCAGAAATCATGGCTCTGTTCCGCTCTCTATACGAAGAAACCTATGGCCATAAACCCAATATTATGGTGATTCACGCAGGCCTGGAATGTGGACTGTTTAAAGAACCCTACCCTCAGTTGGATATGATCTCCTTCGGGCCAACAATTAAATATCCACACTCACCAGATGAAATGGTGCAGATTGCAACGGTAGAACAATTCTGGCAACAGTTAAGCAAAACACTGGAAAATATTCCTGCCAAATAACTCTACATAGCCCTTTCGCCCGATTTTTTGAGTTCGGGCGAGTTTTTCCCCTCATCCTCTATTTTTTTACTTTTCTATTGTCAAAGAAATCAGTTTGATAAATCCTTTTTATCGTTATGACCAGAGAACGTAGTCGAAGATTTATAATTTCACTGCTACACTTTTTACTTAGTCCCTTTCAATAGTAGAGGTTCCCATTCAATGATAATGAATACATTTGCTATCTCTGAATATTTTCTGGCGAACATCTAACATCAATATTTCTGAGCTTATGAATCCAATCGTTACTGTTGGCTGGAGAGAAATGGTCTCCCTGCCTGGTCTTGGTATTTCTTCGGTTAAAGCAAAAATAGACACCGGAGCAAGAACCTCTTGTTTGCATACTTTCCATCTTGAACCTTTTGAGAAAGACAATACAACCTGGGTTCGTTTTTGGATGCACCCAAAACAAAATAACACCTCTGATGAAGTCGTCTGCGAAGCTCTGGTCATCGATCAGAGAGTGGTTCGTGATTCGGGTGGCCATGAAGAATACCGCTATGTCATTCAGAGTGACGTTACGGTCGGAGAACATAGCTGGCCAATAGAAATCACCCTGACGAACCGGGAAAATATGAGATTTAGAATGTTACTGGGCCGAACTGCAATGAAGGGGAAAATTGTAGTTGATCCTGGTAAATCTTTTTTAGTTCCTTTAATTGAGGAAAAATAGTGAAAATAGGTATTTTGTCACGCAATTCATCATTGTATTCCACAAAGCGGTTAATCGAAGCCTGTCGGGATAGAGGGCATGAAGTCAAAGTTATCGATGCATTGCGCTGTTATATGAACATCAACTCCGAACAACCTGAGATTCATTTCAAGGGTGAAGAACTGTCCGGATTTGATGCTGTAATTCCACGTATTGGTGCATCAGTAACCTTCTACGGAACAGCCGTTTTACGCCAGTTTGAAATGATGAATGTTTATCCGGTTAACGAGTCCGTCGCAATTAGTCGTTCAAGAGACAAACTTCGTTCAATGCAGTTACTATCCCGTAAAGGTATCGGCATGCCAATTACCGGATTTGCGAGTAAACCGGATGATATCAAGGATCTGCTTGATATGGTCGGAGGAGCACCTGTTGTAATTAAATTGCTTGAAGGGACGCAAGGTATCGGTGTTGTACTGGCTGAAACACGTAAAGCCGCCGAAAGTGTTATCGAAGCTTTCATGGGACTGAAAGCCAATATCATGGTTCAGGAATACATCAAAGAAGCCGGTGGTGCCGATATTCGTTGCTTTGTGATTGGGGACAAAGTCATTGCCGCAATGAAACGCCAGGGTGGAGAAGGTGAATTTCGTTCTAATTTACACCGGGGCGGTTCCGCTTCATTGGTAAAAATCACACCTCAAGAACGAAAAACAGCCATTGAAGCAGCGAAAATAATGGGACTCAATGTAGCTGGTGTTGACTTACTTCGCTCAGAACGAGGCCCATTAGTGATGGAAGTCAATTCATCACCAGGTTTAGAAGGAATAGAAGCGGCAACAGGCAAAGACATTGCAGGAATGATCGTTCAGTTTATTGAAAAAAATGCTCAGACAAGAAGGACAAGAACACGTGGTAAAGGTTAAACAAACCAATAGCTACCACTTTTTGGGAGAGAGTATTCTCCCAAATAGCCGGGCAGTGGTTCATTTTGAAGTACCCAAACTTTATACAAATACTGCATTTTCAATCCCCATTGAAGTTATTCATGGCCGGTACGCAGGTCCAATCTTGATGATCAATGCAGCCATTCACGGAGATGAACTCAACGGGGTTGAAATAGTACGCCAAATGATCAATTCGATCAGTCCGGCTGAATTAAGGGGCACTTTAATTTGTGTACCAATCGTCAATGTGTTTGGATTTATTCAGAAAATTCGCTACTTGCCCGACCGACGAGACCTGAACCGATGTTTTCCCGGCAGTGGTAAAGGCTCTCTGGCTTCTCGTCTTGCTTACACGTTTTTCACTGAAGTCGCTCTGCAGTCTCAATATATTATTGATCTTCACACCGGAGCAATTCACCGTACCAACCTGCCACAAATACGCGCTGACTTATCAAAACAAGAAACCCAACAACTAGCAGAAGCATTTGGTGCCCCGGTGATTATCAATTCCTCCACCCGAGGTGGTTCACTTCGCAGTGAAGCAGAAAAATTAGGAAAAACAGTACTGACTTACGAAGGTGGTGAAGCCCTTAAGTTTGACCCGATTGCAATTAACGCAGGAATTGTCGGAATAAAACGGGTTATGCAGACCCTTGGAATGCTGCGTAAGAGCCGAAAAAAAGCACCAAACTCATTCATTGCAAATTCAAGTACCTGGCTTCGTGCAGAACATGATGGAATTTTAAGAACATTAGTGTCGCTTGGCGATATTGTAGAGAAAGGTCAGATTCTTGCGTATGTAAATGCACCATTAGGGCATTTTGAAAAAGAAATAAAAGCAACAAAAGCCGGAATTGTTATCGGTCAGCAGACTCTGCCACTGGTCAATGAAGGCGATGCGGTATTCCATATAGCCCATGTCAGTGACAACAATGATAATCTGGAACAAGTCGTTGAAGCTTTTATTGATGAGGTCAGCGATCCTGAACTGGATACTATTACCACCGGATATATTACTCCATCAACGTAACTGGTTTTGTTCCGCAGAAACAGATAGCCCGACTAAGCAAGCTATCTGTTTAAATTCATTACTTAATTAAAATATGGCGTTCCACACAACCGTTGTCACCAGTACCGGACAAACCACCTTGACATAAACAGGCCAGATGCGTCCAAAGAAACTCCCTTCAAATTCAGGGAACCCCTGCTTTAACTCTTTGACCTTTTCGTTGCGTTTCCATACCCAGCCACCAAAGATACAGAACATTAACGCGGCAATAGGCTGCAGATACTGAGTCGCTAATGTAGCAACCAAACCAAACATAGAGCTAAATAAGAAGATAATTACCGCACTAAACAGAGCAATAGCAATCCCCAGCCCCCATGTTGATGATGTTCTCGATACTTTAAAGCGCTCACTCACTAACGTCACCGGGCACTCCAGCATAGAAATTGACGAGGTTAATGCAGCAATAGTCAGCAGTAAGAAGAAGATCAGAGAAACCACACTTCCCCAGGATCCTAATCCTTCAAACATCATAGGTAAAACGCGAAATACTAAAGTATCGGAATTTAGCAGACTGCCGTCAGCCGCATAAATTTCCACGCCCTGTGCCATAGCAACAAACATAGCCGGCATAACAACCAGACCCGCAATAAAAGCAACTGCTGTATCCACAAGAGTAACGCTCAATGCCATTTTAGGCAGGTTCGCACTTTTACTCAGATATGAGCCATAAATCAGCATTGAACATCCACCAATGGTTAAAGAGAAGAACCCCTGCCCCATAGCAGCTAATAACAATTTTTTATCCCAGATTTTGGAAAAGTCCGGGATCAGGTACATCTTCAATCCGTCAACCGCTCCTGGTTGGAACATAATATAAATAAACAAACCAGCAAAAAGAACAAATAAGGATGGCATAAGTCTGACAGACCACTTTTCAATGCCCTGCTTAATGCCCCCCTGAACAATCAAAATAGTCAGAAGATAGAAGATCACCGCGCCAAATAAATTACGTTCAATGGTAAATTGTTCTAACCATTCAGCCTGTGTTTGCAGATTCATTAACTGGCAAAGGTCAGATAAAAAGAAACAGATGATCCAACCGCCAACAATACTATAAAACGATAAAACCGCTGTTGGTACACATAACCCTAACCAACCAACACCTGAAGCCAAAGGTTTAATACGGTCTGAATCAGTCAGCTTTTTCATACTGTCAATCGGGTTAGCCTGACCATATCGACCAATAGCCAGTTCAACCACCAACATAGGAAATGCAACAATAGCGATTAAAATGAGGTAAACCAAAAGAAAAGCACCGCCACCATTACTTGCAGCCTGAGTCGGAAATCCCCAGATATTTCCCAAGCCAACAGCAGCACCAGAGGCAGATAAAATAAAGCCTAACTTTGAGCCAAACAGCTCTCTTTTTGTAGAATCTGTCATACAACCACACTAACAAACTAGTTTACGAGTACATTAAAGCAATATGAATTTTAATACAATAAGGAAGCGACATATTTACTTTAAAAATGGTTAATTTCTAGCTTTATCGATTGTAAAAATAAATTTACATAGATATGTTATCTGGATGTTACGTAAATTTTGAAGTAATTGCTCTATTCCGACCTTCTTTCTTGGCCTGATATAAATTTTGGTCCTCTTGTTGGAAATATATAAAAACCAATTCGATACTCTAAATGGTAAATACCTGATAATTCTTTAACTCAGGAATGGATTCATGCAATGATTCTTCTTGATCAATTAGTTGATTAAAAGAATCACATAACTGTTTCTGCTGAAATTCTTTCTTCTCTGAAAACTGCTGCCAATGCTGATATATTTTGTTATTCAGCTCCTGTATCAGACTGGCAAACTCAGAAAAACTTAATTCGCTGAGTTTACCAACCCCCTCAGAAAAGGTAGCCCATAGATCGGCCATCGCTTCCTGATCAAAGAAGGCTTTCATTTTATTCCATAACTCATCCAATTGAGTGAAGGCAGAAGACCCCATAACGAACTGACCATCCTGATAATAGTCTGCAGAAGCCTGCTCCCAAAACGAATGCATTTTAGTTTTCAGAGCATCTAAATTATTGCTATCACCTAACACAGAGGATAATTCATCAATAATGCTGTCAATCTGTTCTATATAACCAGACGTAAGTTGTTGATATTGATTAATTCCCGATACCACCATTTCCCGATAATCTTTAAGCACTACCTTCTGCTCAGAAGTTAACGGATATTCTTTATTATCAATAACTAAGTGATTATCCTGATACAACTTGGCTATTTGACCATTTTCTAAGACAATCTCAACATAATCATGACTATGATGTAATTCGTTTTTTAAACGGATCTGGCACTGCTCTGCAAACAAACCTGGAGAGAAAATAATCACAAATACCAATAATAACTTATTCATCTATATACATACCTTTTATTTATATGTAGATTAATCTCTCAACAAAAATTATTCAAGCATCTTCTAATTCTCAAAAATACTCAGTTGTCTATCTTGTTCCAGGTGTGTAAATGTGACATTTATTCCAATTAATCGAATCTCTCTGGAATTTTGTCTTTTCAGGATATCACCTAATAACTGTTGATATAAATCCAGACTCAAATCCTGGCTTTGATGTTCGACCGTCGTGAGTTGAAAATCAGAAAATTTTACCTTAATTCCCAGTTTAGCAATTCTTCGCTGGGAGTGACCTTTTTTTAGCCTGGTTACTAATTCCGGATAAAGATAGCTTTCCAGGATTAACCAACATTCATCGTAATTTCTGATATTTTTTTCTAAGGTTCTTTCGACACCAACACTTTTGCGAACCCTTGATACCTCAATTTCTCTCTCATCCTGACCATGGCACTTTTTCCACAAAGAACTGCCTAATCGTCCAAAATGTTTAAGTAAATAACGATAGTCCCCTTCTTTTATATCTCTGCCAATAAAGAAACCATGGCGATGAAGGTGTTCAATTGCTACTTTCCCTACTCCGGGAATTTTTCCCAGAGGCAAGTTATCGATAAATTCCTGCATAGTCTCGGGGGTTATCACAAACTGTCCGTTTGGCTTATTCATATCTGAAGCGACTTTCGCCAGAAATTTTATAGGTGCAATTCCAGCCGATGCAGTCAGTCCGGTTTCATTAAATATTCGGGATCTTATTTCTTCAGCAATCAAAGTTGCAGAGCCTTTACATAGAATGGAATCACTAACATCTAAATATGCTTCATCTAATGATAGAGGTTCAATAATTGACGAATAGTCCATCATGATATTTCGGATTTGTTTCGATACTTCTTTGTACACTTCCATTCGTCCGGCAACTAATGTTAATGACGGACATAACTTAAACGCCTGAGCTGTCGACATAGCAGAATGAACACCGAATTTACGAGCCTCATAATTACAGGTACTAATCACCCCCCTCTGACTCGAACGGCCTCCCACGGCAAGAGGGATACCACGATATTCAGGGTGATCTCGCATTTCGACAGCCGCATAAAAGCAGTCCATATCGATATGTATTATCTTTTTGGTGGGTGACATTTAAATATTCTGTTATTTTTAAGAGCAGTGAATCACTGTTTAGTAGTTTTAAGCACGCTATTATTTTTTAAACAAGATTTCAAATAGGATGTTGTCATTGCTTGAAAAAATACTCATTGTCGAAGATAGTCAAACTTTTCTAAAACACATCACTCAAAAACTTACAGCCAATGGATTTGAAGTTATATCGGCAAATAGTTATGAAAGTGCTAGCCAACTCCTAGAAAACGACAATACATTTCTTTGCTCAATTTTAGACTATTGTTTACCTGATGCACTGAATGGTGAAATCATTGATTTAGCATTAGAAAATAAATTACGTGTTGTAGTATTAAGTGCCACATTCAGAGAGGAATCTCGCAACAGTCTAATACAGAAAGGTATACTGGATTACATTCTGAAAGACAGCCCGGCATGGGAAAATGAACTTTTCTCTATTCTACATAGATTAATAAACAATCGTAATCATCATGCACTCATTGTTGATGATTCTCAGCTTATCAGAAATCATTTATCTCAACTACTTGAGCATCAGTATATCAACACATCCGTAGCTAAAGATGGCGTCACTGCTTTGGAAATGTTAGAGCAGAATAAAGACATTAGTTTTATCATTACCGACCGAGATATGCCTAATATGGATGGATTAAATTTTATCCGGGAGATAAGAAAAACAAGGGACAGAAACGTACTACCAATTCTTGGTCTATCTGGTAATGAACAAAAAACTTTAACAGCTCAGTTTATTAAAGCTGGTGCAAATGACTTTCTATATAAACCATTTAATCAGGAAGAATTTAATTGTCGTCTCCATTACCTGCTTGGTATGAAAGAAGCGAATGATAAGTTGTACAAACTGGCCAATGAAGATGCACTAACGGAATTGTGGAACAGGCGGTATTTTTTCCATATAGCAAACCAGAAAGCCGAACAGTTATTTTATATCGCCATGTTGGATATCGACTTCTTTAAGCGGGTAAATGATACCTATGGCCATACTTGCGGTGACCAAGTAATTACAAGTATTGCAAATATTCTGAAAATACACTTCGACTCCTCATGCGTTGCACGATTTGGCGGAGAAGAGTTTTGTATCTTGTACGAAGGGAATTATGAGAAATTCGTATCTACACTGGAGGTTATGCGAAAAAGGATTAGTTCAGCTAAAATTCCATATCTGAATAATCAGGTATCTATTACGATGAGTATTGGTGCAACTCAATATGACGGAACTCTCGAAGAAAAACTAAGAATAGCAGATCAGTACCTTTATGCGGCTAAACAGCAAGGTAGGGACCAACTTGTTCATGATTAGTACCCATTAGCCAATTCTTAAAATTTCTCTCTCCCCAAAAAAATATGGCTGACTTGTTAACAAGTCAGCCATATTTCTTATTTCTGTTTTCTACAGGATAACTTTAATTAACCACCAAAGTCATCAAGCAGAATGTTTTCGTCTTCAACACCCAGATCATGCAGCATTGAAATAACAGAAGCGTTCATCACTGGTGGACCACACATGTAGAATTCACAATCTTCAGGTGCTTCATGATCTTTCAGATAGTTTTCATAAAGTACATTGTGAATAAAGCCAGTGTAACCATCCCAGTTATCTTCTGGTAACGCATCAGACAATGCTACGTTCCAGGTAAAGTTATCATTTTCAGCCGCTAACTGATCGAAGTCTTCAACATAGAACATTTCACGAACTGAACGAGCACCATACCAGAAAGACATCTTACGTTTTGTCTTAATACGTTTTAACTGGTCAAAGATATGAGAACGCATTGGAGCCATACCTGCACCACCGCCGATAAATACCATTTCAGCATCAGTATCTTTAGCGAAGAACTCACCAAATGGACCTGAAATTGTTACTTTATCGCCTGGTTTTAGTGACCAGATGTATGAAGACATTTGACCCGGTGGTACATCAGGATTACGTGGTGGCGGAGTCGCAATACGCACGTTAAGCATGATAATACCAAATTCTTCTGGGTAGTTAGCCATAGAGTAAGCACGTAAAATTGGCTCATCTACTTTAGACTCGTAGCGGAATAAATTAAATTTATCCCAGTCTTCACGGTACTCTTCCGGTACATCGAAATCAGAGTATTTAATGTGGTGAGCAGGTGCTTCGATCTGGATATAACCACCAGCACGGAACGGCACAGATTCACCATCAGGAATATGCAGCTTAAGTTCTTTAATGAACGTTGCTTTGTTATCGTTAGAGATAACTTCACATTCCCATTTTTTAACACCAAAGATTTCTTCTGGTACTTCGATGTCCATGTCTGTTTTCACAGCCACCTGACATGCCAGACGCTCACCTTCACGAGCTTCACCTTTAGAAATGTGGCTAAGCTCTGTAGGTAGAATATCACCACCACCAGATTTAACTTTTACACGACACTGACCACATGAGCCACCGCCACCACAAGCAGATGGTATAAAAATACCAGCGCCGCCCAGGGTACCAAGTAGCTTGCCACCTGGTTTTGTTACAAGCGATTTTTCTGCATCGCCATTAATTGAGATCGTAATGTCACCTGTTGGTACTAGCTTAGATTTGGCGAAAAGAATCACCAGTACTAGCACTAGTACAATCAGAGTAAACATCACTACACCAAGAATAATGTCCATTGACTATTCCTTTTAGTTGCGGTTTACCCGACTTACAGTTGAACACCAGAGAAAGACATAAAGCCTAACGCCATCAAACCTACGGTAATGAACGTAATGCCCAGACCACGTAGGCCAGGAGGCACATTTGAGTACTTCATTTTCTCACGGATACCTGCAAGCGCAACGATAGCTAGCATCCAACCCAGGCCAGAACCAAATCCATAAACGATTGATTCGCCAAAGTTGTATTCACGCTGAACCATGAACGACACACCACCAAAGATTGCACAGTTAACTGTGATCAGTGGAAGGAAAATACCTAGTGCGTTGTACAATGGTGGGAAAAAGCGGTCCAGAACCATCTCAAGGATTTGAACTAATGCCGCGATAACACCAATGAACGTGATAAAGCTTAAAAACGTTAAGTCAATGCCTTCAACTAGCGCATTCTCTTTTAACACCAGGTTATAAACCAGGTTGTTAACAGGAACTGAGATAGTCAATACAACAACTACGGCAATACCAAGACCAAACGCTGTTTTTACTTTTTTAGATACAGCTAGGAAAGTACACATCCCTAAGAAGAAGGACAACGCCATGTTCTCAAGGAAAATAGACCTAACAAGTAAACTTATATAATGTTCCATAACAACCTTACTCCTTCGGTTCTACTTGTGCAGGCTTGAAGGTACGGATAGCCCAGATCAGGAAACCGATTAAGAAGAATGCTGACGGAGCAAGCAACATCAGACCGTTAGGCTGATACCAACCACCATTATTAGTTAGTGGAAGAACTTCTAAACCGAAAATTTTACCTGAACCAAATAGTTCACGTACAAAGCCGACAGAGATAAGAACAAAGCCGTAACCTAAACCGTTAGCAATACCATCAATAAAAGAAGGTAATGGAGCTTCTTTCATTGCGAATGCTTCAGCACGACCCATAACGATACAGTTAGTAATGATCAAACCAACGAATACTGAAAGCTGCTTAGAAATATCATATAAGAATGCTCTCAATACCTGGTCAACCACAATAACCAATGACGCGATAATCGCCATCTGTACGATAATACGTACACTGTTAGGAATATGGTTACGAATTAATGAAACGAAAAAGTTAGAAAATGCCGTTACGAACATTACAGCAAGTGTCATAACAAACGCAGTTTCTAGTTTGGTTGTCACTGCTAAAGCAGAACACACACCAAGAACTTGTAGTGCAATAGGGTTGTTATCCAACACTGGTGCAACTAGGCTGTCCTTAAGATTTTTCATACTAGTACTAGACATTAGTTCAGACCTCCGTCACGAACTTTTGCTAGGAATGGACCAAAGCCCATATCACCTAACCAGAAATCAAACTGGTTTTGAACACCGTTACTGGTCAATGTTGCACCAGATAATCCGTCCACACCATGTTCAGAGCCTGCAGGTGCTCCACCTTTCACGATTTTAATCGCTGGCTGATGGTTATCATCATAAAGTTTTTTACCAACAAACTGAGCACGCCATGATGGGTTTTCAACTTCACCACCCAGCCCTGGAGTTTCACCTTGTTCGTAATAAATAATGCCATCAACTGTGTTACCGTCAGTTTCAACAGCAACGAAAGCATACATCATTGACCACAGACCATTACCGTGGATAGGTACAATCACGCGATTTACCTGATCACCATCTTTAACAAGATATACCAAGCCGTAATTCGCACGGAAACGAATACCAGCAGGATCCTGCTCTAAAGTTAAAGTAGTTGATGTTGCTTTTACTTTTGCTGCTGCTTTCTGATTGTAGTTTTCAGCAGTTAAACCATCCGGTGTTTTTTCTACAAATTCACCAGTCTTGAAATCTACAAGTTTTGGTTCGATATATTGAGCATAAAGGGCAGAAACCTTTCCTTTACTCATATCAACACCTGAAACTTCAAGAATTTTAGATTGTTGGTCTAACACTGCATTTTCTTGTTGCTTGGATTTCAAGCCAACCGCTGCTACTGATACGATGATTGAGCACACTAAGCTCAACGCGATAACAACAAACAGCGTTTTCTTAATGCTATCGTTATTACTTGCCATAGCGCGCTAATCTCCGTTTTACGTTTTTCTCAACAACGATATGGTCGAACAATGGAGCGAATAAGTTCGAGAACAGAATCGCCAGCATCATACCTTCTGGGTATGCTGGGTTAGCCACACGAACAAGAACACACATTGCACCGATCAAAATACCGTACCACCATTTACCTTTATTAGTGAATGATGCCGATACAGGATCAGTTGCCATAAAGAACATACCAAATGCAAAACCACCCAATACAAGGTGCCAGTGCCATGGCATAGAGAACATTGGATTGGTAGACGAATCGATCAGGTTAAACAGAGTTGATATAGCAATCATACCAACCAGTACACCTGCGATAATACGCCAGGAAGCAATACCCATATAAACGATGAATGCACCGCCAAGAATAATGAATAAAGTAGAAACTTCACCCATTGATCCAGGAATATTACCAATAAATGCGTCAAGCCAAGTAATTGCCTGGCCAGTTGCATTATTGATTAGCGCACCGTGACCACCTTGAGCCCATTGGCTAAGAGCTGTCGCACCAGAGAAACCATCCGCTGCAGTCCAAACCAAATCACCTGAGATTTGTGCCGGATAAGCAAAGAACAGGAATGCACGACCAGCTAATGCTGGGTTAAGGAAGTTACGACCGGTACCACCGAATACTTCTTTAGCCACAACAACACCAAAAGTAATACCTAGTGATGCCTGCCAAAGTGGTAGAGTTGGTGGAACGATAAGAGCAAATAGAATAGAAGTTACAAAGAAACCTTCGTTAACTTCGTGTCTACGTACGACACAGAACAACACCTCCCAGAAACCACCGACAATAAACACTATCAGATAGATTGGTAGGAAATAGGTTGCTCCTAACAGCATTTTACTACCCCAGCCTGCGTCAGCACCTAAAGTGCCGCCTAGTGCGGAAGTAATCCAGTAATGCCAGTTACCATTAATAATATCGGTAAGTTGTTCACCATATAGGTGATGCAGACCAGCAATCGCTTGGCCGCCAGCGTTGTACATACCCCAGAACATTGCAGGGAAGACCGCTAGCCATACCATGATCATGATACGTTTTAAGTCAGCGTTATCACGAACGTGTGAGCTTTTAGATGTCACTGTACCAGGAGTGTACATAAGAGTGGCGAATGCTTCATATAAAGCAAACCATTTCTCATGTTTTCCGCCTGGTTCAAAATGATGCTCAATGTCTTCTAGATACTTTTTAAGACCCATTGAATTACCCTTCTTTCTCAATCTTGTCCAAGCACTGACGAAGTATTGAACCATACTCATATTTGCCTGGGCATACAAAGGTACACAACGCTAAATCTTCTTCGTCAAGTTCCAATGCACCAAGACGTTCAGCACTTTCGAGGTCGCCTGCACACAGGTCACGAAGTAACAATGTTGGCTCCATATCAAGAGGCATTACTTTTTCATAATTACCAATTGGAACCATTGCACGTTCACCGCCATTAATGGCAGTAGTCATGTTGTATAACTGACCTTTGAATAAGTGGCCAAGGAAAGAACGAGTAACAGAGAATTTATTTTTACCAGGCATTGCCCAGCCAATAAACTCTTTATCACGGCCTTCACGAAGAACACTTACCTGTAAGTGGTAACGACCTAAATAAGCTTGAGGACCTGAAGCTTTTGTTCCAGAAAGAACAGAGCCAGAGATAACACGAACTTCTCCAGGAAGGATTTCGTTGTTCGTTAACTCAGTAACACTTGCACCAAGTCTTGTACGAACTAAACGAGGATTATTGATTACCGGACCCGCAAGAGAAACTACGCGGTCAGTAAATAGTTCACCTGTTAAGAACAACTTACCAATAGCAATAACATCTTGGTAATTAACACTCCATGCAACATTCTCAGCACTTACTGGGTATAAGAAGTGCATGTGTGTTCCTGGCAACCCTGCTGGGTGTGGACCATCGAACACATGTTCCTGAACATTTGACTGGCCAGAGCGAGGCAAGCTCGTTCCTTTCTTACAAACGTAAACTTTACCATCAGTCAGGACAGATAGAATATCCAGACCAGCAGTGAAAGCTTCAGGCTGCTCATTAATTATCAGTTGAGGATCAGCTGCCAATGGATTGGTATCAATTGCAGTAACAAAGATAGCCTTGGTAGTTGAATCGATTGCCGGTACCTTGCTGAACGGACGAGTACGGAATGATGTCCATAAACCAGATTCGATGAGTTGTGTTCTCACTTTATCTGATTGAAGGCTAGCCAACTCGTTAGCGTCAAACTTATCGAAAGTCACCTGCGCATCACCTGCAATTTCAACCACTACAGATTGAAGTACACGTTTTGCACCACGGTTAATTTCAATAACTTTGCCGCTAGCTGGCGAAGTGAATACAACACCTGGATTCTTTTTATCTTCAAAAAGAACCTGGCCTTTTTTCACTTCATCACCAACGCGAACATACATTGTTGGTCTTAAACCAACATACTCTTCGCCAAGCAAGGCGACTTTTGTGATGGTTCTACCATCATTTATCACCTGGGTAGGAGTTCCCGCAATAGGAAGGTCCAAACCCTTTTTTATTGTAATCATACGCACTTGCACTACTTTATCGGGAAAAAGATTCTTTGGATTTGTGTATTGTAAGGTTATCTCGAAATAAAAAACACTTTCGTAACTAAGAAAACCCTATATACAACAAGACAATTCACTCATAACTCAGTCAAAAACAAAGAAATGAGTCACATTCTTATCTACGAATGTGAGCTTACGCTTTATTGGTTAAATAGTTTATCTCTTTTAGCATAACGATGCTATGACCAACAACTATCAAACCGACCTAATTTTCCTCACATTTCACTAATAATTCATGGTCAATAAACATAAATTTGAACCATCGCACAAATTATCTTCAGCTCGTAAGGTGGTTAATAAAAGTCAATGATCTCACAAACTATTTATTATTTTTTGGCTGTTGATCAAATTTATTAACATCGTTTTCTTTTGTCCTAAATTCCCTATTTTCCACCACCTTTACATAAAGGACTGGCAGGTATTTCCACCGTTAATTTCCATTCATCTAACGTATAAGTATGCATGGATAAAGCATGAACACCATTTTTCAATTCGTGGTCTAAGATCTGGTTAATTAAACGATGGCGGGCGATTAAACGTTTATCCTTAAATTGATCACTGACAACAATAACTTTGAAATGACTCTCGGAACCGGGAGGAACGTTATGCATAGAACTTTCATTGATAATTTCTAAATAATGAGGAGCGAGAGCCTCAGTTAATTTAGACTCGATAGTTTCCTGAATCATAGAATCTCTCCTGTATTTGAATTTTTCAGAAGGGAGTAATAATAATTACCATAATTATTCTAACGTTGTCAGATGGATTTACTCAAGTTTTCTGTTTGCTTTACAGCATGAATTTAAGACTAAGTAATTTGCCCAATTGTTGCTCATTGCAAAATAACGATGAAAAATTCGTACAGTTTTTTGGCAAATTAAATGTAAAAACTATCACTCAGAACAACAAATTTGTTATCTTACAAGCAACTAAATGATAAGTTTTGATTTTATACTCAGTTTTTCATCATTAACACGTACTATCATGTGTAATTTTATAATAATGATATACAGTAAGATTCAGACAATAGATGTCCGTTACTTCAATTGAATAAAAGGAACCAGTCTAATGAAAAAATTGTTAATCACAGCGTCTATTGCTTTGCTAGCCGCTTGCTCTGCGCCACAGCAACAACAAATCAACTTTATGCCGAAAGCGACATTAAGTAACAGTGACATTGTGAAAAACAAGTCATTCACACTGACCAGTAAAGACGTTCGTACTGCACAATACGTCGCATTGATTGATAGTGGACGCTCAAACATTGAACCAATTCATTCTCGTCAGAATGTCAGAATTGCAATTGAAAATGCCTTAGCGGATCAGTTTGCATCTCAGGGTTTTAACATGAGTGTCAACAGTGAAAATACGGTCACACTGGAAGTTCAGGAAGCATTAGTTTCTGTCAAACACTCAATGATGGAAAATGAAATGAACGGCAGTGTTGTTCTGGCAATAACCGCTGAAACACCAACCGGTAAATTAGTGAAAACCTATAACGGTACAGCGAAAAGAACAGCAATGTTTAGCGCATCAAAAGCTGAAATTGAAATGGTATTAAATGATCTTGTTGATCAGGTAATGAAAAAAGTAGCTGACGATAAAGAGCTACAAAATTACATGAAGGAGCGCTTCTAAATGATTAAAACCTGGCTTATTGCCTCACTATCATTTATTAGTGCCAGTGTCTGGTCTGCACCTCAGGTTGAAGTCCAGACCTCTCTAGGCTCATTTACTCTGAAGCTCAATCAGGAGAAAGCACCTATAACTGTGGCCAATTTTTTACGCTATGTAAAAGATGGTAGTTACAAAGGAAGCATCTTCCACCGGGTTATACCTGGTTTCATGGCTCAGGGTGGCGGTTTTACCCAAGATCTTGACAGATTAGACAGTTATCCTCCTATCAAGAATGAAGCCGATAATGGCCTGACTAATGACACTGCCACGATTGCAATGGCCCGAACACAGAATCCTGATTCCGCAACACGTCAGTTTTTCATTAATTTTACTGATAATGACTTTTTAAATGCGAATCAACGCCCACCAGGCTATGCTGTGTTTGGCAAAGTCACTAAAGGTTTTGACGTGGTTCAGTCTATGGCGTCAGTTCCGACAGGCAGACAAGGGTTTATGCAAGACGTCCCTAAAACACCCATTATTATTAATGATGTTGTTCTGATCTCAGAACAATAAGATGTTCTATCTGTTTTCAGTCTATCTGTATCTGTCTTTAGGGAACCTACCTCAGGGAAATGTATGACGCATAAAAACACTTGGCTTAGCACTCTTAAAAGCTATGCAGATATTCGGTTAGCTTGGGTGTTTATGCTTGGTTGCTCAAGTGGATTTCCCTGGGTTCTGATTGGTTCCAATATGTCCGGATGGCTTAAAGATGCCGGACTAACCCGTTCAGCCATTGGCTATTTTGGCAGTATCTTTGTCGTGTACGCGATTAACTTTATCTGGGCGCCTCTGGTTGATCGCGTCAAACTTCCTGTGCTTCATTCGTTGCTCGGACAAAGAAGAAGCTGGATTTTATTCTGTCAGTTCTTCGTATTAGTTTCGACCATAGGAATTGCAGGAATAAATCCAGCCCAAAATATCTGGCTCACATCATTACTTGCTCTTATCATTGCCACTTTTTCGGCAACACAAGACATTGCAATTGATGCCTACAGAATAGACACCTTTCCTAAATCAGAAGAAAACAAGTTACCACAAGCTTCAGCTATGGCTGTCATCGGTTGGTGGACAGGATATTCCTTACCGGGATATTTAGCCTTTATAGAAGCGGATCATATAGGCTGGAACCAAGTCTATTACGGAATGGCTCTCGTAGTGGTCATTTTGATGGTTTTCACACTCCTGGTAAAAGAGCCAAAAACACACCGGGATGCGTTACAGGAAAAAGCCGAGCAACGTTATGATCGGGTTATCCACTCGAAAGTTTTAACCTGGATAACAGTCACCACCATTGAACCTTTCGCTGATTTTTTTCGTCGTAACGGAACCCGCGTAGCCATAACCCTGCTGTTGTTTGTTTTCTTATTTAAAATTGGTGAAGCATTTCTTGGTCGCATGTCGATTCCTTTTTATAAAGAAATCGGATTTAGCAATGAACAAATCGGCTACTATTCCAAACTGCTTGGTTGGGGAAGTACCATGTTTTTTACCTTCCTCGGCAGTATGGTCAATGTCCGCTTTGGTATTATCAAAGGTCTGATGATTGGCGGTATAGCCATGTCTGCCAGTAATTTAATGTTTGCCTGGATTGCCTCAGTCGGTCCCGATGAACACCTTTTCCTGGCAACAATTATCGTTGATAATTTTACGACAGCCTTTTCTACTATTGCCTTTGTATCATTTTTAACACTTCTTACTGGTCAGGCCTTTTCAGCCACACAATATGCTCTACTGGCTTCATTGGGGAATCTGGGCAGAACAACGTTAGCGTCTTTCAGTGGTGAACTTGCTGATGCCTTAAATAACTGGTCATTTTTCTTTGTGCTAACTTCCGTTATGGTAATTCCAAGTCTGATTATGCTGTATTCTTTACGACACTATTTTCAGGAACTTTTAGATAAGCTCAAACACAAAGATGGAATTTAGTTGGTAACAAAAACAAAACTAAATATGAGTATGAGCTAAAACTTCGTGGATAAAACCAACACTTTTGCAGCAATGGAAGTCGTCATTAAGATCATCAAACTGCTGGTTGGATAGAGGAATTAGTTCCAGCCAGCGCTGAGTAACCCAACTCAGATCATCTAAAAATCGCTGTTGATACAGATCCCCTATTTCTGGAAATTTCCGATAAATTTCCTGCAGTTTCTCCGCCATAAACTGATATTTCCGATCCAATTCCACATAATCCCAGTTAGGCACCCACTCTACTGAAGCGATACGCAAATTGTCATACTCTTTTCTTATATTATGAATTTTAAACCGTTTCATACCACTGATAGTAATTCCTAATAACCCGTCATTTAACGATTCAAAATCAACAATTCTGACATAGCAACCATATTCACTTAGCGGGTTCACACATTCTCTTGCTTTACTATCAAAAAGACAGATACCGAAACCTTTCCCCTGCTTTCCACACTCACTAACCATGCGCTTATATCTTGGTTCGAAGATCCGAAGTTTCATCTTTCCTTCAGGTAAGACAATCGATTCCAGTGGAAAAAGCATGATATCTTCCATTTAGTCCTCCCTTAATCACAGAATAATTTAATAAACCTTTATACCAAGTAACTTCAAGATGCTTTGGTATACTAAGCATAACGCACCATATGAACATTGCATTTTCTACTGCAAAGATTATCCTTTCTGAAACCTTTCTTACTGCAGAAACTATGAATATTGTGATCTTAGGCCCGGGAGCTATTGGCAGTTTGTGGGCATATCATCTGAACAAAGCTGGTCATCAGGTTTCACTATGGGGCCGTAGCAAAGAAATATCTATACCGCTAACCGTCGATAAAAAACCTGCCCTACTATTAGAAAATAGAAATTTTGAACAACTAAAACAGGCAGATCTTATTTTGATCACAGTAAAAGCCTGGCAGGTAGAAAATGCGTTACTGCCGCTGATTCAGTATCTGAACACAGACACTATTCTGGTTTTTATGCATAACGGAATGGGTGCAGTTGATTCTCTATCCGATAAACTAACGGATTTTCCGGTTCTTCAGGCAACCACAAGTCACGGGGCATTGTTACATTCAACCTGTTATGTTTCTCATACTGGTCATGGTAATACCGTCATCGGAGGAATTAACGCCAAAGGTAAACAATGCAGTTTCCTTACCGATGTATTTCAGCATGCTCTGCCTCTTGTTGAATGGGAAGAAAATATCTCCCAAGCTCTGTGGAATAAACTGGCAGTAAACTGTGCTATCAACCCTCTTACAGCCATTAATCAGTGTAAAAACGGCGATCTCGCATTACCTCAGTACAGAACAATTCTGACTCACATTATTGATGAAATTCACCACGTCATGCTGTGTGAACAACTGGATGTAGCAAAGGAAAAACTCACAGAGAACATCTATTCAGTCATCAGAGCAACTGCAGAAAATTTATCATCAATGAATCAGGATGTTCATTTTAACCGACCAACTGAAATTGAATTTATCACCGGATACCTTATCAAACGGGCACATTTCCATAATGTAGCTGTGCCAGAAAATGAAAAACTATATAATCAGATAAAAGACATTGAGCAGAACAAAAAAAGAACATAACGGGATAGAAAAATGACAAAACAAATTCTGGTTCCTATTGCTTCAGGAACAGAAGAAATGGAAGCCGTCACTATTATTGATATTCTGGTTCGGGCTGGTTACGACGTTACTGTTGCGAGTGCTGAATTTAGCGGTAACCTGGAGATAAAAGCCTCTAGAGGCATCGAACTCAAAGCACAAAAACGCCTGATTGATGTGGCTGATGATCAGTTTGATGCCATTGTGTTACCTGGCGGATTAGGCGGTTCTGAAATATTCAGGGATAATGATCTGCTGGTTGAAATGGTAAAACAGCAAAAATACGACGGACGTTTAGTCGCGGCAATTTGTGCTGCACCTGCGGTTGTTCTGCAGCACCATAATATCTATCCCGATGCCCTTATGACTTGCCACCCTAGTTTCCAGCATGTCATCCCGGAAGATAAATGGCGCAGTAAACGCGTTACCTACGATATCAACAATAATTTACTAACCAGCCAGGGACCGGGAACGGCTCTGGAGTTTGCCATGGAAATTATTATTCATTTTTCAGGTAAAGAGTTTGCATGGAGTATTGCAGAACCTATGGTGACAAATCCAACCCTGAACTACCATCAGATGGGAAATGAGCAGTAATGTTTGATATTCAGGCCATCAAAACTCAGTTTCCATCCATATCCAATCAGGACATTGTCTATCTGGACAGTGCCGCAACAACGCAAAAACCTCTGTCAGTGGTTGAGTGTATTTCTAAGTACTATTTAACAAATAATGCCAATGTTCATCGTGGGACTCACAGCCTGACCGCCAAAGCAACAATGAGCTTTGAACAGGCAAGAAAACAGGTTGCTCAGTTTATTAATGCTGGCTCTGAAAATGAAATTGTCTTGACCAAAGGAGCAACTGAAAGTCTCAACTTAATTGCTTATTCCTGGGGAAATACATTTGTTCAGGCAGGCGATGAAATTCTGGTGTGTGAAAATGAACATCACGCCAATATTGTCCCCTGGCAGCTTCTGGCACAACGTACTGGTGCCCGGGTTATAAAAATTCCGATTACAGCTGATGGTGGTTTTGATTTATCAGCATTTGAAGAAAAACTGTCAGAAAAAACCAAATTGGTTGCCATCGCTCACATCACCAATGTAACCGGCTACCGCCAGCCCGTTGAAGCTGTAATCGAAAAATCCCATAAAGTGGGAGCAATTGTCGTTGTTGATGGCGCACAGGGTGTTGTTCACGAACCAGTTGATGTGCAAAAACTGGATGCTGACTTTTACGTTTTCTCCGGACACAAACTGTATGGTCCGACTGGCGTTGGCGTGTTATATGGCAAATACTCGCTGCTGCAAGCGATGCCGCCCTGGCATGGCGGTGGCAAAATGGTAGAAAAAGTCTCGTTTAGCGGCACGACATTTGCGGATGCTCCGGCAAGATTCGAAGCCGGCACTCCTAATATAGCTGGCGTGATTGCATTCGCTGAAGCTATCTCATGGTATCAGAAGATCCCTTATGAGCAAAAACATGCTCACATATTATCGTTACAACATTATGCTTTTGAACTGCTAAAGCAGAGAGAATTGGTTTCCGTTATTGGTTATCAGCCCAATGCCAGTATTATCAGTTTTATTGTTACCGGTATTCATCACCAGGACATTGCGACTCTGCTTGACCAGCAGGGCATAGCTGTACGTACAGGACATCACTGCGCCCATCCACTTATGGATGCTTTATCAATCTCAGGGACGATACGTCTTTCATTTGGTATTTATAACGATAAGAATGATATTGATAAGTTTATAGCGGCGCTGGATAAAGCAATTGAATTACTTGAATGATTACTACTGAATAGAGCGCCAAGCGCTCTATTTCTGAATATCCTGATAAATCTTATCGACAATGGCTTTTAAACCATTACCACGGGACGGGCTCAGGTGCTCTAACAATTTAAGTTCAGCGAAATAATTGTCCATATCAAAGGCGCGGATTTCATCAGTATTACGCCCGTTTACTGCCGCCAATACAACCGCAATCAAACCTTTGACAATACGCGCATCCGAATCAGCACAAAACGTCCACATACCTTGTTCTTCACGGGAAACTATCCATACCTGACTTTCACAGCCTTTTACCGTGACATCTTCAAGACGTAAATCCTCTGGCATTGCAGGTAAAGCCTTACCCCACAGGATCAACTGACGATAACGGTCTTCCCAGGTAGTTTTACTGTTTAATTCAGCAAGAATATCTTTATAAGTAATCGAGGAACCAAACGGACAATCAGGAAATTCAGCCATATAAATTCACTACTCCGTTTTATTTTTGACAATGCTTTAATAAAATTTTATCGACGATGCGCGCCGCTGCAACAAAACCAAAGCTAGCCGTAACCATGGTTGCCGCACCAAATCCACTGGCACAATCCATACGTTTAGGACCTTCAGCCGTTGATTTAACCGCACAAACTGAACCATCAGACTGAGGATATTTTAATTGCTCAGTAGAAAAAACGCAGTCGATAGAAAACTTACGGGCTGGATTTTTAGGAAAGTTATGAAAACGTCTTAAACGATCTTTAACTTTCTTGGCAAGTGGATCCTGAATGGTTTTGGTCAGATCTGCGACCTGAATCTGCGTTGGATCCGTCTGACCACCAGCACCACCAACAGTAATCACTTTAATTTTATTACTACGGCAATAGGCCAACAATGATGCTTTCGCTTTGATACTATCAATCGCATCTAAAACGTAATCAAACTCTTTAGACAGATATTCATGCTGGTTTTCCGGTGAAATAAAGTCATCGATCAGATTTACTTTGCAGTCAGGATTAATTAGTTTAACCCTTTCAGCCATCACTTCGATTTTGCTCTGACCAACAGTGCCGCTCATTGCATGGATCTGACGGTTAATATTCGTCACACATACGTCATCCATATCGATAAGAGTCAGCTCACCTATACCCGTTCTGGCTAATGCCTCAACAGCCCAGGAACCAACACCACCGATGCCGACTACACAGACATGAGCTGCCCGCAACACCTCTACCTGATCGACACCATAAAGACGTCGAGTGCCACCAAAACGCTGGTTATAACTATCAGAAGCAGGAGTATCAAGAGATCGCATGGTCAAAATCCAACACAAATATTACACAAAAAACAAGAGTGCGATTTATACGCACTCTGAATCGAAAAGTCTAGGTTTGGTCACCTTAAAAACTATTTTAGCTTTTCAGGAGAAGTAACCCAAGGATATTGTGATGCGGAATTAGCTAATCCCAATTTCCACACCCGGCCAAAATATTTGTAGTGACCAGCCTGTTCCCCGGCCCTTGGGCCCATTCCATGATAAAGATCGAGGTGGTTATCTTTCACAGCACCACCAGTATCAAGGACGATCAATAAACGCAGTTGATGAACGCCACTCCAGCTACCATCCGCATTTAACAAAGGAACTTCGGCCAGAACAGGGGTTCCCATAGGTAACCACTTTCGATCACCAGCAACGGAAGCCATTGGTAAAAGAGGAATACCAGCTGTACCTTTTACTAAATCTGCATTTTGTGGAGCGAAGAAAACATAAGACGGGTTCTGTTCCAGTAACTCTCTCACTTCAGCTTCAGAATGAACATCAACCCACTGCTTGATTGCTTTAAGTGACATATCTTTACGAGCGACTTCACCTTTATCAATCAGAACCTTACCGATACTTACATATGCCTTAAAGTTTTTTCCGGCGTAAGCAAAATATTCCATTGAGTCGTCATCACCAAAGTGAACAAAACCACTGCCCTGAACTTCCATAATAAACGGGTCGATCAGATTTTTTGCGTAACCAAGTTCCAGCCCTTTACCGGACAGAGCACCCGCATAAATTTGCGCTCGAGTCGGACACTCCTGCTCACATTGAGGTTTACCATAAACCGGATATTTAAAAACGGAATCTTTAGTGTGTCTGAGTTCAATCACTGGTGAAAAATACCCGGTAAAAAGCACATTGCCTTTTTTATCACCACCACCGAGCTGAGCAGTCTGAATACCATATTTGGCTAACTGACCAGGATCACCACTTTGCAATACCCATTCATCCAACTGTTTATATAACGGCGCATAAATATTGGCTATAGAAGGAGACTTATCAACAACAAGCTGACTCTGTTCTTTAAATTCACTGAAGTCCCTTGGAGCATTGGATGCCACAAGATAAGACTGATTTAAAACATCAGGCAAATCGCCATTTTTATACTGTTGCCCTTGTTCCGTTGGATTAACACATCCAGCCAACAACATAATAAAACCGAAAAATATCAGGTATTTTTTCACAAGAAGCCTATTATCTAATAAAAGAAACCGAAGGATCGCAAATAAACAGTCTCACGACAATCCTTAAGCACGTTATTCATAAAATTCTAACATAAGTGTGGTGAGGTGTTAGGGATTCAGGGTTCAGGGTTCAGGGTTCAGGGTTCAGGGTTCAGGGTTCAGGGTTCAGGGTTCAGGGTTCAGGGTTCAGGGTTCAGGGTTCAGGGTTCAGGGTTCAGGGTTCAGGGTTCAGGAAAAAATTTAATATTTTTTATATCATTCTGTCAAAAAACATCTTGTTAATTTTTGAATAAAAAGTCATTATTATAACATAAATAACCAACACCATTGCCATTGTGAAAATACGTAGTACAGCTCTAGTAAAAGGCTTCCGCCAATCAGCGCCATATGTTAATGCTCATAGAGGAAAAACAATGGTGATCATGTTGGGGGGAGAAGCCATTGCCGATGAAAACTTCACTAATATCATCAGTGACATAGCTCTTCTGCATAGCTTAGGAATCAAAGTGGTTATTGTTTATGGCGCCAGACCACAAATAAACGACATCCTTAAAGCAAATAACTGTGAAACGCCTTACTATCAAGGAATCAGAGTAACAACTGGGGATGCGATCAGCTTAGTTATGCAGGCAGCCGGACAACTCCAGTTAGCAGTTACCGCCCGCTTATCAATGAGTCTGAATAATACACCAATGGCGGGAACCCAGTTAAACGTCGTGAGTGGAAACTTCGTTATATCCCAACCGCTGGGTGTTGAAGATGGTATCGATTACTGTCATAGCGGCCGTATCCGGCGTATTGATATTGATGGCATCAACCGCTATCTGGAACAAGGTTCTATCGTATTGCTTGGTCCTATCGCGGCTTCGATTACTGGTGAATGTTTTAACCTTCTTTCTGAAGAAATTGCCACTCAGGTAGCGATTCGTCTTAAAGCAGATAAACTCGTTGGCTTTTGTTCTCAACAAGGGATTATTGATGAAAAAGGCAACTCCATTGCCGAGTTATTCCCGTCAGATGTCGAAGAGCTGCTACATAAATACGAACTGGAAAATGACGGACACGATGATACCAGTACCGGGCGAATCCGCTTCTTACGCGCATCCAGTAAAGCATGTCGGGCTGGAGTACCGCGTAGTCACCTGGTCAGTTACAAAGAAGACGGCGCATTAATTCAGGAATTGTTTTCATTCGACGGAATTGGTACCCAAATTGTTATGGCTAGCGCCGAACAGATTCGCCAGGCTGATATTGATGATATTGGCGGTATTTTAGAATTGATTCGCCCGCTGGAGGAACAGGGAATCTTAGTCAGACGTTCACGCGAACAGCTTGAACAGGAAATCCACAAGTTCACCATCATCGATAAAGATGGATTAATTATTGGTTGTGCTGCTTTATATCCTTACCTAGATGAAAAAATGGCGGAAATGGCCTGTGTGGCAATTCATAATGAATACCGGGATGGAAACAGAGGTTTGTTACTCCTCAATCATATGAAAAATCAGGCTAAAAAGCTTGGGATCAAACAACTTTTTGTTCTGACCACTCATAGTGTCCATTGGTTCAGAGAACAAGGGTTTGAGGAAGTGGGCGTAGATAACCTGCCGATGAAAAAGAAAAATCTTTACAACTTCCAAAGACGCTCAAAGATCTTAGTTGTAGACCTGTAATCTAACCAACAGCTAACTTTAAACATTAAGAGGGGGTTCCCCTCTTTTTTATTCTTTCCAAGTCATTAAAATCATAATTATCAGTTAATAAACACATAAATGTGATATCAATTCCATCAATTTTAGAACAATAAGATCTAGCTCAAAAAATACTTTTTACTATTTTTGGTGTAATTTAAAGTATATTTATCCAATCATATTCAAGATAACAGTGAATATAAACGCATATTAGCACACTGAGAAAATAAAAACGATTGCATCAAAAAGAACAAAAAACAATCACTTCCTTTTTGGATTTTTTTGTGTAAAATTTGCGCTAACTAACATGGATATGTCATTTTTTGTGAACTAAATCGAGTTTTTCTTAAGCTCAATAAAGTAAGCAAGGATAGCTTTTAAAACTAACAACTGGTTATAAGAGCAATAAATATATGAAAACTGTTATTTGTAATTCTCTGCAAAGTTTCTGGGATATGGGCGACAACAATTTTCTGACAGGGCTGGATGTGCACTGTGTTTTTCCCGTATCTGAACAAGTAAAAGCATTCATTTTAGAATCCAAAGAGCGCTATCAAATCCATTCGATCTCTTTTTCAAGTGCGCTTTTCTAAACACCCTCTTATTGAAGCAAGCCATGGATGGTTTGTATTCTATATTCTGAATAAAAATCACCTCAACAAATCCGTTAATCCGCTTGCCCGGCTGGTCTGTAAACGAGTTCCTCTGTTTAAAATCGCTGGTGAACTTAATAAATACAAATATTTTTTGGCCCGGGTTATGCCGGTATAAATTAATTCACGCGTAATAATTGGAGTAAAATCTGGCGGTAACACCAGCATCGTCATTTCAAACTCACTGCCCTGGCTCTTATGAACCGTCATGGCATAAGCGGTTTCATGTTGCGGAAGGCGACTTGGCAAAAAGCCTTTTACAGACCCGTCCGACAGTTCAAAGTAAACTTTTAAACGTCCTGCTTCATCTCTTAAACACAAACCAATATCGCCGTTATAAACACCCAATGTATGTTCATTCTGGACAATCATAACCGGACGACCTTCATACCAGGATTCATCCTGATAACGAATTATCTTTTTGGCTTTAAGTATTTTTTCAACTCTGTCATTAATCCCGGTAACACCGAAATCGCCTTCTCTGACCGCACATAACAAACGACATTGAGAAAAAGCGTTTAATGCCTGTTGAGCTTTATGATTCACATCCCGATAAAAATCAGACTGATCAAAAATCACATTTAAATAAGTTTGATAGTTTTCTATTAGCTTAGAAACAAGGCTCTGATAATTAGCCCCGGAGAGACTCAAATAATTGATATCAGCATACCCGGAATCTAAAACCGCTTTTACAGCAGTAACATCACCGGAATTCACGGCTTTAGCCAGTTGACCAATCCCTGAGTGACTATCAAAACGATAACTTTTTTGCAGCATACACAGGCTATCTGCAATTGGCGGAACCTGAGATTTCCCTCGTAGTTCAGCCGCATTAAAACCGGTTAAATTTTCTATAACCGACGCCTGTTTTGCACTGTAACCGTAGGATTGAAACGAGCAAATATCCCCAAGCACTGCACCGGCTTCAACGGAAGCCAGTTGATCTTTATCACCAAGCAAGATGACTTTTGCATGATCTGGAAGTGCATCAAGCAATTTATACATTAACGACAAATCCACCATCGAAGCTTCATCGACAATAAGGATATCCAGATGCAAAAGATTAGAACGGTCATGTCTGAAATTAGCCCGATTCGGGATCGCACCAAGTAAGCGGTGAATCGTTCCGGCTTGAGTCGGAATACTGTTTCTGACATCCGGTGATACTGGTAGACTATCAATCGCTTTACCAATTGACTCCGTTAATCTTGCCGCCGCCTTTCCTGTTGGTGCCACCAATTTGATGATCGGCTGTTGTGACTGATCCAGAGATGCTTCAATAAGCGCCGCCAATAATTTAGCCACGGTAGTCGTTTTTCCTGTTCCCGGACCACCAGATATCACCGCAAAGGATTGGCTAATAGCAACCGCTGCCGCCACTTTCTGCCAGTTGAGCTCCGTTGACTGAGGAAAAAGGCGATCCAAACTGGCTCTTAATGCAGGAATATTCTGTTCTGATAACGTTTGTTGCTGATTAAACTGAATCAGCTTACCAGCCAGTACCGACTCATAAAACCAATAGCGGTGCAGATACAGGCGTTTGCCATCAAAAACCAACGGGGTTTTATGACCCGGATGACCAATCACGTCAGAATTCTGGATCAGAGCTTGCCAGTCAACCTGGTGCAACTCCTCAAGGAAAGGCTCTATTCCTTCAGCAGCAACCGCAAACGGCAGAACATTGGAAAATGTATTACCTTTTTCATCAACCAGAGGAAAACAAATGTGTCCGTTGCCAAGTTCATAGCTGACAATCGCAGCCAGCCAGGCCTCATATTGTGCTAATTCACCTGAACTTTGCTGAAACACAAACTTGGCAAACTGATAATCCAGAGGGCGGATAACATTCTGAGCTTGTAGTTTTTCGAGTAATGTCATGATGGATTTCATTATAAATCAAGCTCCATTTGCCCTGCATCCGAAACACGAGACTCAACGGACTTACCGTTAAGTACTGAATCTAATTCATCAATAAACTGTTTTTTAGGACGGGTATAAAAAACGCCATTAGAGCTGGCTCCATCCATTCCTCTCAGAAACAGATAGTAAACTCCGCCGAAATGCCGCTCATAATCGTAATCGGGAATACGGGTTGATAAAAAACGGTGCAGAGCCACGGTATATAGCTGATATTGGAAATCATATCGATGATCTATCATGGCTACGGCTAACTTGTCAGGCTCATAATCACTGCCGGTGTCTCCTAAATAGTTGGATTTCCAGTCAAGCACATAGTATTTCCCCTGATGTTCAAACACTAAGTCAATAAAGCCCTTAATCATCCCTTTGACCGACATAAAATCCAGTTCAGGCGCTTCACAGGATAATCCATCGTAGCGTTTCAAAGTCCGGTTTATTGCAGCTGACTGCAATAGTCCTATCGGGAGTAAAAACTCCAGTTCATGCAAACGATGCTGGTTAGTCTTTTCTTTCAGGATCAGTTTTTTCCCATCCAGCGGGGTATCTAATACATCAGCAATAAGCTTTTGGACTACTGGTAACCAATTACTATCAAGCTGTTCACTATCAATAAGTTCAGTGAGTACTTTTTCATTTTCAGGCGCTGTCGGTGCGAGCGTAAAATCAATATTTTCAAACACACTATGTAAAAACGTGCCCGGCCTGGCCCCTTTAGGAAACGTAAAAATCGTCTTTTCTTCTTCAACCAGACTATTCACATTAGCTTCATCGGCAGAGTCGATATCAAACCCGGGGAGCTCTAACGATGAATCCAGATGATGACGATGAGACTTTACCAGTCCAGAATAACTGGTCATGCGCCAGGTTCGCTCAATACTGTTTGTAAGCTGACTGACCTGCAACTCTTCTGTATCAGTTTCCGGTTCCTGATAACGTTCCGGGTATCCTTGTGGCGGCGATGCAATAATAATTGAACGTCCCGATTGGATTTGTTTATCTAATGCTGCTTTTAAATCGTTCGCATCACCTTCTTCACCATTTTGCAGCAAATACCCTAAGGCACTTAAATGAGCACCACTTGGTGCTTTGCCGGATCGTCCCTGTTGCAATGGCGCGACGCCGACAAAACAGCCAAATACCGCTCGGGTTAATGCCACATATAGCAAGCGTAAATCTTCAGCTAAACGCTCTTTATCTGCACTAATCAGTGATTCTTTTTTGTCTGACAGATCCAACATAGTTTGATCCGAATCCGGATCATAGAATTTCGCTTCACTGGCTGGTCGGTAATTCATAATAAAGGGCAGAAAAACCAGATCATATTCCAGACCCTTCGATTTATGGATCGTAACAATCTGCACCAGATTTCGCTCCGAATCCAATCTCTGAATCTGCTCCTCGTTATTCGAAAGCCCCTGAGTCACATCAAAAACAGCCTGAGATAGCCAGCGTAGTAATGCTGACTGACTTTCCAGTTCTGAACTGGTCTGCTGCAGCAATTCACTGATATGCAGATAATCGGTTAAATGTCTCTCACCGCCAATGTCATTTAACCATCGTTCTGATATATGACGTTTGAGTAGAACAGCTCGTAGCATAGGTAAAATGCCGCGTTCTCCCCAGAGACGAGCATAAAAACGAAACTCAGCTACCGTATTTTCCCACAAAACTTCATCTTCACTAAGTTGTTCTAACCAGGCAATATCCAGTGAAAACAGAGCAGATGCTAAACATGACTTCAGCTTTCGTTCATTATCAACATTAAGCACCGCATCCATTAACAGTAAAATATCTTGCGCTACTGCTGTAGCAAAAACACTTTCACGATTAGACAGGTAAACACTGGCAATACCCTGTTTACTCAGTGCGTTCTGAATCAGTTTCCCTTCGAATCCGGTACGCACTAATACCGCAATATTGCCCGGTTCAATTGCTTTTTGCTGCTCACCTTTAACCAACATAGCTGCAGAATTTTGCGCAGACTCAAGTAACGTTTGGATCTGACTGGCTGTGGCCTCGGCCATGCAGTTCCGATAGTCATCTTTCTTCCATAAATTATCTGCCTCATCCGGCCACCAGTAATGTAATGCGGCTTGTCTTTCTCCATCGAGAGTCCAGAAATTTTGAGCTGCTTTAGGACTGGCATTCACCGCAATAAACGGGATATCCTGATCGTATAAGAACGGATAGTCTGACTGTTCGAAAACACCATTGGTTGCCAACACCATATCCTGAGTGGAACGCCAGTTTGTTCCTAACGTGTAGTGAGCCGCGACCTGATTGCGGGCTTTGATATAGGTAAAAATATCCGCGCCACGAAACGCATAAATAGCCTGCTTGGGATCACCAATCATAAATAAGCCGGACTGTTCAGAGTCAAGATAAATGCGACTGAAAATACTGTATTGCAGAGGGTCGGTATCCTGAAATTCATCAATCATTGCCACAGGATAAAGAGAGCGAATCCGCTCGGCTAAAATAGCCTGCTCATCAAGATCCAAAGCAGCAGATAACTGAACTAACAAATCATCAAATGACAGTAATAATTTTTCCTGCTTCACTTTCTGTAAAGCAGTCCGACAAGCATTGATAGCATGAGCCATTAGAGGTGCTTTAATCGATAACTCCTGAGCCAGAAATTCCTCAATCTGAGCAAAAACGGGATGGAGCGGAGGATTTCCACCTGCTTTGGTTTTTTCATTCAGCACCGACTGTCTGAATTTCTCCAAAGCACCAGGGATATGATATGAGGTCGTTGCTTCCTGCGCCCACTGAGTCAAAATCTCGATCCAGTTTGGCAGGTTTTTCTTACTGTAGCTGCGTTTGTTTACATCTGATTCGTTGAATAAGGTTTCCACCTCTGCTGATACGCTAAGCCAGGCATCTTTGATGTCACTAACCCGTTGCAGATTTTTCTGATGGAGATCCGCCAGACTACCGCTAAATGGCCCCACACTCAGAGTCGGAGATTTACCGGAAAGGTAACGGCTGATACTTTGCAACAAATTATCCGGATGCGGCCACAATCGACGCACTTCGGCAGCAAGTTCAAGATCTAACGGATAAAACTGTTTACGCCAGTAATCTGCCACCACTAAGCTTTTTAACGCACTTTCATCCGTCACAAAATCACTGACAAAACGGCTGCCGGACTCAAAGGCATTTTGCAGTAACATTCGCTGACAAAAACCGTGAATGGTATATATCGCGGCTGAGTCCATTTCCCGTTCCGCATTCAGCAACAATTTCGCTGCATGCACATGATCCGTGATGCTTTCCAGCAATGGCTTAATCACACTATCGTCACTTTCACCACGGGCAAAAGCAATACGTGCCTGATGGATTTTTTCCCGGATTCGGCTACGTAATTCTGCGGTCGCAGCCTCGGTAAAAGTGACCACCAGGATCTGACTGACACTAAGCGGTCCGTAAGGTGAAGAATTATGATCGCCATGTCCGAGCAGGAGACGCAAAAATAAGCCGGTAATGGTAAACGTTTTTCCCGTACCAGCAGATGCTTCAATCAATCTTGTCCCGAATAACGGGAAAGTATTGATATCCAGAATTTCTGCATCTTGGTTATCCATCTTTACCATTGTGTTTCTTCACCTCTTTCAGCACCCAATAATGTGATGTAACTATAAAAATTTAACAAAATTAGCCAATAACTATTTGATAAAAAATGGTTTGAGATCTGACTCACGGTTGAAGTCAGTGTAAGTCAGTAACATCGCCGCATCAGTTACCAGTTAACTACCCAGTTTATGGTCTCCTCTGACCTACGGCCGCACAGTTATACACCCTACTACCTAAAAATTATAAACCTGGCGGCCACCCTACTTCCCTTTTTCTCTTACCTTCTTACCTTCTTACCTGTTCCCTTATTCCCTTTACTTCCTTTATTTCCCCGATTCCCTTCACTTCCTTTACTCCCTTATTTTCCCTTACTTCCCCATTCCCTTCTTTTCCTTCCCTTACTTACCGCCCTTTCCTTCCTTATTTACCTTTCTCTTCCTTCCCCTCCTTCACAAATTTACGTGGTATTTCCAGCACCTGTGACGTTATTACCCTCATCTCATTTGCTACTGAATCATCCCACTGCGGCCATATTCGTGCGATATATGCATTTTGGCCTTCACCATCCAGATAGTTATCACCACAAAATGTTCTGCTCATGCTACTCATCGCTTTTTCTTCATCATCAACCCATTCACCTTTCTGCAATAAGGCTTCAATACCAGATAAAGCAGTACGGGGAAAATAAGCCAGCGGTGTATTCATGCCAGTGAAATAATATTCCAGCAACTGTTGCAAGCGTTCTTTAGCCCATGACGGATCATCAATCCCGGCATAGACCATATGTTCAACGCCCTGCTTAGGAACTCCTTGCTTAGAAGACAGAGCAACCATATGAGTCGGACTAACAATCCCCATAGAGGCAATGGCTAAGTGCTCGATCCAACAGGAGAGGTAATCCTGCGCACGTAATCGACCAGGCCGGTAGCGGATAAATCCGGAACTATACCGTTCACCAATCCATCCGACCATATTCACAGTTCGTGAACCATGCACATTATAAAAACTGAGTTCAATTTCCTGGTCTGGTAACTTTTCACTACAAAGATGGCGGATAACCTCGATCAGAGGAGTCACCCTGGCAATCTGTTGCTGAAAATCTAATTCCCCAAAAGCACCAATGGGTAATTTTCCCTGCGCCGACAACTGTTGCCGTAAATGTTGCAGATCATGTTCACTGTCTGCCGTTTGCAGCATTAAGGGAATAAGCGCATCCATCAATAAATAGTTATCGAGACTATCTAAAATAAACGGTTCTTCATCTCTTTGAGTTGCCGGTGACTGCTCAAAATAAACGCCAAGACGAATATTAAAGAAATACTTTACAGGTAAACGCCAGAAACGCTGAAAATCAGCTAGTTCCAACTCAAACGGGAAGTCTTTATCCAGCCAGTAATCAGGCAGGGATTGAACAGCCGGCGTCAGTTCCGACCAATCTCTTTTCGCTGATGCCAGCCATTCGGAGGCATAACCAGGATGTGCTCCGGAAAATACATCACGACTATATGGCACCATAGAATGATGATGCATCAGAGCGTTAAGCAGATTTTTTCCTGAGGTATCAACGTCGAGCGCTTCATCGCCACTGAGGCAATAATTCTGATAGCAGTATTCCTGTAATTCGGTCACCAGAACCGATGGAGAAAGCACAGAGTTATCCCGGATAGATTGTCCGATATAACTGATATAAAGCGAGTTTTGGGCAGAAATCAATGCTTCCAGAAACAGATATCGGTCATCGTCGCGCCGGGAACGATCGCCCGGTCTTGGCGCTAGCGACATCAAATCAAACCCTTCTGCCGGGATACTTCTTGGATAAACACCATCATTCATCCCCAGCAAACAAACCACTTCAAATGGAATTGACCGCATGGGCATTAAGGTACAGAAGTTAACCTGCCCGGCTAAAAACCGCTGACTGACCCGGGTTCCGGACAGTTTTTGAGATACATAGTAAACCAGCATATCGAATGCCAACGGTTTTTGGTACTGAGAGTCCGTAAGCTGCTCTTTTAACTGACTCATCAATTCTCGGATAGAATAGAAAGCAACTTCTTCTTCAAGATCCACGTCGAAAAAGTCATTCAGTAAATTATCGACTATTTCCTGCCAGAGACTGATGGAATGGACTGAATTCAATTTGCGGCGATAGTGGCTGATGGTATCGATATACTGGGCTAATTTTCCGGCCAGTTCTGCGTTCAGTCCCTGGACTTCTGTATATGGCGCAATATATTCATCATCACAGATCAGCCAGTCTACATCGTCACTCATTGCATATCCGGCAAGCATGCGTGAAATACCAAACTCCCAGGTGTTCTGGTAAGTTTCCGGCAAATCAAACTCTTTGGCCGTATCCTTATTCAGTCCCCATCGAACCCCAGACTCTTCAATCCATTGTTTAGCCTGAATAAATTCATCATCACTAATATCAAACCGTCTCGATACAGCCGGAATTTCGAGTAATTCCAGTAATTCCGAGGCCAGACAACGAGAACGGGGTAAGTTAAGAATATGCAGGAACGCATTCAGAATCGGAGACTCCTGATCAGCCGTTCTGTCCGAGATAGAAAAAGGAATAAAACGTTCACCAGGCGCATTACCAAACACTGCCTGAATTGCAGGACTGTAAACATTAATATCTGCAACCATGACAATGACATCTTTAGGTGTCAGGTCACTATCGCGGTCAAAAAGAGCGAGCAGATGATCATGCAATACTTCAACTTCCCGCATTGCGCTATGACAGGCATGGAAAGAAAGCGAATTATCCGTCGCTGAAATAACCTGTTTGTGCAAACTGGATAACAAGATATCGTCATTCTGATGCTCTTCTAAATTAAGCAGATCAGCCTGAATGTTTTGCAACAGATTCTCGCGAGGAATATCGATAAATAGCTCATGCTCTTCATTTTGCATCTGAGATAATAAAAACAAATTATCTCGTCCCAGTTTCCCCATCGAAGCCAGTAAATCATTTCCGACCGCACTTTTCAGATGCAGAGAATCTTCGGCATTATCATCAATACTGCCTTTTATGATAGAAACCGATTCCCCCGGAGCAAGATAATCTTGAGTCTGCACCCAGCGCTGCCGGCGTTGCTGTTCGATCCAGGCTAAGGTTTTTCGATCTTTCAGATCGCCCCAGTAATGCTGACATGGATTAGTAAACATCAGATGAACATCAATATGCTCTCCTAATGCATGTAACGCATCGATATAACGAGGCGGCAGTGCCGTTATCCCAAAAATAAACAGGCGTTTGGGTAACTTAGTCTGTTTCAAATCCAGAGAGTCCAGCTGCTCAATCAAGGTCTGATAAAGATTGGCGCGATGGTAATGGGATTGCCCCAGTTCCAGCGTATAACGGTATAGTTCGCGCCATAGCACAGGTTGCCAGGGATGAATGTCTTTATTTTCTGCAACATCTTCCCCATTTTCCCAGGCAGCAATCCACTCAGGTCGGTAAACCAGATAACTATCAAAAATATCGGAAATTTTTTCAGACAACTGATACAGGTTAAGCTCTGAACTGTCTCGTTCCAAATACTGTTTTATCGGAGCAAATTCAGGATTGTCTTTGAGTTTCGACAGTAACTGAACCAGCTTCCACACCATAGACTCTTTATTAAAAGCACTGCGTTTGGGAACATCAGGAAGCAACTCAGTAAATACATCCCAGATAAATGTTGCCGGTAGTGGAAACTCAATGTTTGCAGCTACACCAAATTCATCTGCCAATGCCATTTTTAACCACTGCGACATGCCCGGACTCTGAACCAGGATCTGTTCCGCCTCAAAGGGATTCTCATAAGGATCCGATTTAATCAGATGAACCAGTAAAATCTTAAGCGTTTCGAGTTTATTTGAGTGGTAAACGGTAAACAAAGTGCAATTCCACAACCAAAAAATTATCTTATTAGATTAGCATAGAGCTCCTGATATTAAACGGCTAGAATCAAAAAACGATTTATTGTTTTCAATCACTTGTCTACAGGCGAGGTTTTTATAAGATACCTCGCAGTTTCTACAAAAAAGGTCATGACCATGAGTACCAATGTCTCTTTAAAGCAATTGAAAGTGTTTCAGACAATCACGCAGCACAATACTTTAACTGAGGCATCTGATGCATTGTTCCTGTCCAAAGCCGCAGTGAGCATGGCTTTATCCGAACTGGAAAAACAAATTGGACACGCGTTGTTTGACCGGGTTAATCACCGCTTAATTCTCAATCAGGAAGGGAAAAAACTTCTGCCTCTGGCGGATGAGTTACTTAACCGGGCCAATACTATCGGTCACTTATTTGATGATGAAAGTCAGCTAACAGGTCTGCTTAAAGTCGGAGCCAGCGATACCATAGGTAATCAGGTTGCTCCTCACCTGCTGAGCCGCTTTCGCAAAGAGCTAAAACACACGTCACAAACCCTGTTTATTTCAAATTCAGCCTTGATATGCCAAAGGTTAATTGATTACGAACTGGATATTGCTTTGATTGAAGGGAAAACGCTACACCCCGATATTATTTCAACTCAGTTCAGTCAGGATGAGATGTGTGTGATTTGCTCTGCAGATAATCCATTAGCTGACGAAGAGATAGTTTCCCTGTCGAGTCTGGAGAACAGCAACTGGATGCTAAGAGAAGCTGGCTCCGGTTCGAGAGAATTTTTTCTGCGCGTCGTCGCCCCCCGAATTGAGCACTGGCACGAAGCTTTTCAGCTCAATACGACAGAATCGATCATCAACAGTGTATCAGCCGGCATTGGCTATGCCTGTTTATCCAAACTTGCAGCTCATTCAGCGGTTCATGACGGTCGGGTCAAAACGTTAAATATCCCCCTCGATATGCAACGCCGATTCTGGCTGCTGGTACACAAAGAAAAATACCAGAGTCCGCTACTCAAACGGTTTATCCAGTTTTGTTTTGATTGGGACAAGCAGGGTAAAACCGACTAAAACATCCCCATTCTCACCGATAATTATCACGGTTCTTTGTCGTTTTCTGGACTCATAAAACAAAAAACTGTATAAAAACCCAGTTAACTTATATTCAATAATATTTAGAGGAATAACCATGGCTGTAATCGTCAAGTACGTGGTAGAGCGTAATGGAGAAGAAAAAATGACTTTTACCTCAAAAGCAGAAGCAGATGCCTACGATAAGATGTTAGATATGGCGGATGAGCTTTTTACTCTGCTGGGTAAAAGTGAATTGGTCGCTGACGAAGCAAAACAAGAAGAACTCGCCATGTACTTAGCTCAGAATAAAGAAGAAGTTCTGTTTGCTTTAGGAGCTAAAAAACGCCCGGCCCCGAAAAAACCAAAAGCAGTGAAAGAAGAGAAAGCTGACACGGATAATGCCGAGGAAAATGCAGCGTAATCCTGCTTTCCCCTCTTGTTTATAAAAGAATCACTATTCTAACTATTCTTATAAGCAATGTAGTTACAACTACATTGCTTATTCCTGACGCATACCCCCATATCAACTAATACGGCGACTTAGGTAGTCGGGCAAAGTCATCAATAACTTTTACTTTGCATGGGAGGCTTTCACTCCATTGCCAGAATACAATATTCTTCATTTCACTGGTTGCTCCACGAGCAAAACTAGGCACGATAATAGCGTTTACTTTCATCTCAATAAGCTGCGAAGCCAGGAACCAACTATCAGGCGTTTTATTATTCGTTGCTTGATCTAACCAGGCACAACTTAATGCCGACGGTTTAATTCCACAATTAAGCAGCACTATTTCATCGGTTAAGTCCAATACATCGGAACAATCAACATCATATTGGCAAATAGTTAATGGCTGAGCCTTATATCGAAACCCTTGTTGAGCCTCAACCCAGGCTCCGGATTGAGATAAAGAAGTATATAAAGCAGCTGTTCCGGTCGGATTAAATCGACCACCATTACGTTTAGCCCCCTCACCGCTTTCTGGCGCATATGACCACTTCGGATCGTGACCGCGAAATACAGCGCCCTCAAATCTAAAAAGATGCTGTTGTATCTGTTCTTTAAGCATTTTTAAGCATACCCACTTTCGCTAACATGATTAAGGTAAGCTCTTACTGCCTCCATTCGCCCCTGCTTAACAAGCTGCTCAGCTGTAAGCCCTCCGAACTCAGGTAAACCTTCACTGCGATACCATGCATATGCATGAAATTCATTACCAGTCCACGGCAGTATTCTATTAATAACCTCTGTACAATTGCGTAGCTGTTGCTGTGTTTTTATTGAAGAATAGCGCTCACTGCGACTTAATGTTGAGTATGAAATACCAGATAATGAGGCTATCTCTTTGAGGTTGGTATGAAAGAAAGTCGCCATTTTTCCTGGCTCCACAATGCCATCGGCATTAATCACTGAATCTAAAATAGAGGTATTCATAAAACCACCATGACATATAATTATGACTCACATACATCCAATATAAATGACACAATCATTAACAGCAAGTGAGTTATGGAAACGATTGGTTAAACAACACCCAATCCTTCTTTATAAAGAAATATATCTCCCAAAAGACAACTCATATCGGTTTACAGACTTTATCCGGTTGAGCTCTTTTATCTGTTTCCAAGTCTCTTTAAGATGGCTTCAACAAATGAAAAGCAAATGAAAAACAAATAAAGCAAACGAACTACACTTAACGACGTTAGTAATTAAGTTGATAATTCAGTTCGTAATAACGCTACCCAACATACGGAGAATGAAATCATGGCTCACTTTGCTCTGGCACTAGGCATCGCAACTAAAAATAATGATGGAAAAATCATCGAAGCATACTTCCCGACTCCAATCATTAATCCATCGGATGAACTAGTGAATGCCGTGGCCGGCGTTGTTGAATACCAAGAAGGTAATCAGGCAATTGAAGTAAGTGCAGCACAAACTAAAGCACTTGCCGATGTATTCGCAGCTAACGCTCAAACAGAAAGTGCTGCTTTTGCTGCCAAAGCATCAGAATCAACTCAACCACTTGTCGTTGTTGTTCTGGCTACTGACGAAAAACCTCAATCAGTTTCTGAAGGTTTCTTAAAACTACAACTGATCTCGCACCGCCTGGCTAAACCACACGGTATCGTGCTTGATGGTATCTTTGGTCTGCTACACAACATCGCATGGACTAACGAAGGTCCAATCGATCTGCCAGAATTGGCCGATCGCCAGACTGAAGCTCGTCTTGCAGGTCGTACACTGACTGTCGATTGTGTTGATAAATTCCCTAAAATGGTGGATTACATTGTTCCGACTGGTGTTCGTATTGCTGACACATCTCGCGTACGTCTTGGTGCTCACGTTGGTGAAGGTACAACAGTTATGCATGAAGGTTTCATTAACTTCAATGCAGGTACAACTGGCGTAAGCATGGTTGAAGGTCGTATCTCTGCTGGTGTTATGGTTGGTAACGGTTCTGATATCGGTGGTGGTGCTTCAATCATGGGTACACTATCTGGCGGCGGTAAAGTCGTTGTATCTATCGGTGAAAACTCACTGCTAGGCGCAAATGCCGGTCTGGGCTTCCCTCTGGGTGACCGTTGTACTATCGAATCTGGTTTATATGTTACTGCGGGTACCAAAGTACGTATGCTGGACAAAGATGGTAACGAAGTTGAAATCATCAAAGCTCGCGATCTCGCCGGTGTTCCTGATTTGCTATTCCGTCGTAACTCATCTACTGGTCAGGTTGAATGTTTAGCAAACAAATCTGCTGTTGAATTGAACGATCAGTTACATTCAAACAACTAATTTACACTATATTTGTCTTTCAAAGGCGAGTGCGATTTGCACTCGCCTTTTATTATTCTTATTATTGCCGGATTTAAGGATTTAAGGATTTAAGGATTTAAGGATTTAAGGATAAGGTATCTAAAGCATATAAAACTGCAAACTGATATATACTGAATACTGAAAACTAAATTTATACTGAGACCTATACATGTTACGTTTTATACAAAACCTACCTAAGGTAGAGCTACACCTTCATATTGAAGGTTCCCTTGAGCCAGAGCTGATGTTTAAACTGGCTAAACGCAATCATGTAGAAATACCTTTCAATTCACCAGATGAAGTGAAAGCTGCCTACCAGTTTACCAACTTACAATCTTTCCTTGATATCTATTATCAGGGCGCAAATGTGCTTATTACTGAGCAGGATTTCTTTGACTTAACCTGGGCATACCTGCAGCGTTGCAAACAGGATAATGTTATCCATACTGAAATCTTCTTTGATCCACAAACTCATACCGATCGTGGTATTGCATTTGAAACAGTGATTAACGGCATCACCAAAGCACTGACCCAGGCAAAAGAAGAGCTGAATATTTCCAGCCAGTTAATTATGTGTTTCCTTCGCCACCTGTCTGAAGAACAGGCAATTGAGACTTTAAAACAGGCTCTGCCATACAAAGCACACATTGTTGGTGTCGGGCTGGATTCTTCAGAAAAAGGCCATCCACCAGAAAAATTTGCCCGTGTTTTCGATATGGCCAAACAAGAAGGCTTCCTTGCAGTCGCACATGCGGGTGAAGAAGGTCCGGCACAAAATATTATCGATGCAATGAATATGTTGCACGTTCAGCGGGTTGACCATGGTGTTCGCTGTGTAGAAGATCCAAAACTGGTCGAGAACCTGATTGATAGCAGAATGCCGTTAACAGTATGTCCACTATCTAATACCAAGCTGAAAGTGTTTAATGAAATGAAAGACCACAATATTGTGGCATTACTCAAACAAGGCTTATGTGTAACAATTAACTCGGATGATCCGGCCTACTTCGGCGGTTATATGACGGATAACTTTGTTGCTGTCGCAGAAGCTCTGCCAACGACAAAAGAAGATTTGGCTCAGTTTACTTTAAATGCGATTGAAGCCAGCTTTATTAGTGATGAAGAAAAAGCTCGTATGACCAAACAAGTTTTAGATTATGTGGCAGATTATGAGTAATCACTACTACCTCATAACTGATTACTGATTACTGATTACTGATTACTGATTACTGATTACTGGTTACTGGTTACTGGTTACTGGTTACTGGTTACTGGTTACTAATAGTACACAGTCCCGACAACAATCGGGACTATTTTTATCCCCTATATCCCTAAATCCTTATCTTCCTGCCCCCTTTACCCCCTGAAGCCCTTATCTTCCTATATCCCTATTTTCCTGTCCCCTCAACTCCTCAAATCCAGCTATTTCGTATAACTTACTCACATCCACACTATCTTTTTGATTTTCAGCCACATATTTATCAGCGTAAGTCTGATAAATACCTCTTTCAATAAACAAGCGAAAAACTTCAGCATCAATATGTTGATCTTTCACCATAAAGGCTAATATTTTTAGCGACTCAGAAAGTGTTTTAGCCTCTTTATAAGGTCTGTCCTGAGCGGTTAGTGCTTCAAATACATCTGCTAAAGCCATGACTTTTTCGGGAATACTTAACTGGTCACCGGTTAACTTACGTGGATATCCGCTACCATCCATTTTTTCATGATGATTACCTGCAATATCAGGAACCTTTTTCATTTCTTCAGGGAAAGGCAGCCCCGATAACATCTTAATGGTCTGAACAATATGATCATTAATTAAAAAACGTTCTTCCGCTGTCAGCGTCCCTTTTTCAATCGATAAATTATAAATTTCACCCAAATTCATTTCATTATCAGACAGCGGCATATCAAATCCCCAATGATTGTCCGGGTGACCTTTTTCTACCGGAGGCTTTTTATCTCCCCAGGGAATAATATGCTCAGGCCGGTTATCAAGCAGTTGTTCAGTAACAGGTAATATTTCATCTACCGATGACAGACGACTCAACTCATCACGGGAAAGTCCGACCTGGCGACTAAAATGCCGTTGCCACGACACACCGCTTATCTGATTTAAGCGGATAAGATCACTTTCTTGAACAGCTTCGCCACCAATGTTTAAATCTGCAATCAACGTAAAATCTTTAATAAGCTGGTTATGTGCATCTACAAGCGTCTTCTCTAGCTCTGATGAGTTTTTCCCTGCGGCTACACCTTTCCAGTAATCAATTTCCTGATCTCGCCAAACCACTTCGAAGCGGGTTCGAATCTCATGAATCCGGTTATAAATCGTCTCTAATTTAGTGGCTTTATCGATGACATATTCCCGACTGGTAATTTTCCCACAGTCATGCAGCCATGCTGCAATCTTAAATTCCTGCCTTTGTAAATCATCCATCATAAAGCCAGCAAAAGCCCCACTCATTTCCTGCTGAGCCTCATCGATGATCATTTCTGCAAGCATTGGAACTCGTTCACAATGGCCTCCGGTATAAGGAGATTTAGCATCAATAGCATCCGCAAGTAAGCGGATAATGGCATCAATTAAGGCTTTTTGAGCTTCAATCTGTTTACGTGTTTCAACGGCTGTTGCGGCTGAACCGGATACTTGAGTAACAAATTTCAGAAATGCCGGAGTTACCTGACTTTGCTCTGATCCAGGAATAAGTTTAAGCATCAATACACCGGTAATACTCATACGTCGATCAGAAAGCGGAATACAAACAAATGGTTCTTCTTTATCAGAGAAGGTCTTCTGACAAATATCCACAATATCGTCTTGTTTATCTTTGGGGCAATCTATCGATTCTATTCCCCACAGATTTCCTTCGGTCACCTGTATTAACTGTTCTTTTTCTGAATCATAAAGATAAATTACCGCCATTTCTGTGGAAGTGATTTGCACCAGATGGCTAACCACTCCATTGAGCATCTTGTCTAAATCACGTTCCTGAGAAAGAAGAATTGAAATTGACTCAAAACTTTTTATGGCTGCAGACATATCTTGCAGAGACTGGGAAAGAATTTTAACTTCATAAATATGAGACTTAACGGATTGCTCCGAATTAAACTCAAATGCTTTCATCCCTTCAATAATTCCTGACAGACGAAGCATGGGACGAGTCACCAGTTTGCCAAAAAACCAACCGACAACGAGTAATACAAGGATAATGACACCGGACCATATTAGCTGTTCATGAAGAATTTGATTGGCTCTGGCCAGCAAAGCTTTTTCTGGAATACCGTATAACAAATTCCAGTTTTCTTTGTATGCTTTACTCTCCTTGCCATTTTGCGGTCCAATCTTAGTATTCTGCCCAAACCACACGCCATCACTGGTGTCATAAGACGACAATAAATTCATATTCCTTTTATTATTTTCAGGAAAAGGTTTCACCAATTGTTCGAATAAAGGGATATTCAATTCATTTACCCGGGACAACCGAAATTTACCGCTCGGAGTTTTCTGGATAAGCTGATCTAAATTGGGGTAACCGATAATCTGATTATTACTATTCACCAATGCAAGACGACTTTGCTTATCAGGAACCAGAGTTTTCATAAGTTCTGATAAATCATTAATTGATGCATCAATGCCGACGACAGTATTTAACAATGACGACTTAATAGATAACGTGACCCCCACTTCTTGAGTCGTATAAAAAAGATAAGGGACACTGATATAAGGCTTTTCTGATTGAATGGTGCTGGCAAACCAGGGGCGGGAACGTGGATCAAAATTGTATTCCGGCATTTCTCGTCTGGATAACAGATTTAATCCTTTGTCAAAATAAAGCCACAATGCCTGTTGAACTGCGCCTTTTCGATCCCGCTCGATAGACTGAATCATATACTGTGAGTTTTCAGGAGCATCCACCCCTTTGCGGCTTGATTCGTTATTCAGTTTACGGAGCAGGAAAAAATCACCATTCTGATAACCCAGATAAACCGAACTTAACACGGGATTTTCATCCAGCACCATCTTAAGCAACCGCGCCCGTTTCATCCTGACAACATGGGTATTACTGACCACCAGACTGTCCTGAGACAACAGTTTTATCGCGGTAATAATGGGCTGGGTATGACGCTCTATCTGACTATCAACTTTGGTCGCAATCTGCTGCGCATTTTCCTGAGCCAGATCGATTAAGATCTGCCGGTTACTCTGATAAGAGTGAAAAATGATAGCGGCCGCTAACACCAACATTCCCAGAACAATTGAGCCACTGACTAATATATGTAAACGAATCCCTGATTGCTTATTATTCATTATCGTCCCTAGACAAAGAATCCTTGCTTACAAGTATAATCAATAACTTAACATTCAACAGAATTTCTTAGAATTTATTCTTTATTGCCTATCACAATACATGAAATCTGCTTTTGCTTACCAAAAGAGATAATCTGACTTAAAACTTGTTTTCCGACCGGAACGAATGCCGACCCTATCACATGGCTTTCACTATCGGCATGGGGATCATGAATAAAGAAAAACAGATCATTCATACCACTGAGACAAACCCAGTGCGGCTCTTTACTGCCATTAAATCGGTAGGTACTAATAAGAAGCAAAACACATTTGCCCTGACTCAACCATGATTCTAAATGATCCCTCGTCGGTGACTGGTCATGCATAACGACATTGGTTTTCTCCAATTGCTGGCAAAAGTCACGATGGACCAGTTCAATAATATCTTTCTTATTCTGATCCCGCACACTGTCGATAAATGGCGTGGAATCAGAGCGACTCCACAGCTCAACATCAAACCCTCGTTTCACTGCAGCCAGAGCAAGTCCGTGACCACTACAACCACCATGTCCGGCAGCCATAAAAATAGTCGTCGCTTCTCTCCATAACTGCAGCTCTTCCGTTCTGCCTGGCTGATAATGTTTATCCAGACAACTGAAACTCATCAGCAAACAAGAAGGACCACAGGTAAACGGAGTCGTCTGAATATATAAAGGCATAGCAAGCTGTAGTGTCGGACCTTGTGGTTCCAACCTTTTCTGCATTCTTCGCCCGTCACATAAATCATCATAATAATGGATCAGAACCCGTAAGGTTTTGTAACCCATTTTTTCATACAAATAAATCGCAGAACTATTGTCTTCCCGGACTTCTAGTCGTAATGTATTGAAGCCTTGATCAAGAGCCGCGTGCTCACACTGCTCGATTAATTTTCGTGCGATCCCCCGTCCTCTGAAGTCAGGTTTAACAGCAATCGAATACAACCTTGATAGCTGCGTACCTTGGTGAAAAAGTAACAACGCATAACCAACGATCTCATCCTGTTCACTGGCAACATAAATGAGATCCTGAGGGGACTGTACAAAACGTTTCATTTGACGTGGTGACACTCGATCACTGTCAAATAGGCTATATTCTAAATCATTAAGCGCAGTGAGATCGGCAAGCTTCGCAAGACGAATGTCCATACGATTTCCTTCAATAGGTTGCAAGATTGCGGCCTCATAATAAACCTATTGAGTTAGGAAAAATAGCAATGGCAAAGCTTTTAATTGTTACTGATCATTCCTATGACTGGAAAGATTATTTTCCTTCAGAACAAGTTGTTACCGTTGATCAATATCTGGCAATGACTGGCAAAAATCACCTCAAAAATATTCAGGTCGTTAACCTGTGTCGTGACTATGAATACATGGGAACCGGCTACTACTGTTCCCTGCTTGCAGAAGCTCGGGGACACCGTGTTATTCCGCGTGTTATGGCAATTAATGATATTCAACAACCTTTCTTTCTGTCATCAAGAGCTCTGGATCTTGGTTCTGAAGTCAGCGACACAGACCAGATAAGCTGCAAAATTTATTTTGGCCGCACTTCGGAAAAAAGCCTCGAAAAATTTGCTCGCCGCCTGTTTGAACTGTTTATGGTACCGATTGTTGAAATCGAAGTGACCAAACAAAAAGGCAAATGGCACTTAACTAAAATCGCTCCGTTTGCTTTTCAGAATTTAGAAGATCAGGAGCAGGACTTTTTTATTGAATCACTGGAATTGTTCTCCAGCAAAGTATGGAAACGCCCCAAACAGGACAAAAAATATCGTTACGATATAGCCATGCTGGTCGACAAAGAAGAGAAACTCCCTCCCTCAGACTCTGTCGCACTTAATCATTTTAAAAAAGCGGCCAACCGTCTTGGCATGCGGCTGGAAATGATCTCTCCGGACGATTTATCCCGCCTGGGGGAATTCGATGGTTTGTTTATCCGGGCTACGACTAATATCAGTAATTACACGTATCGTTTTGCTAAAACAGCAGAAAAAATGGGACTGATTGTAATGGATGACTCCGAATCTATTATGAAATGCACCAATAAAGTATTTCTGACTGAATTACTGAAAAAAAATAATGTGCCTGCACCGGAAAGCGTCATTGTGCAGTCATTTAATGAACAGTGGAAAGAACAGCTAATGGATGCGCTTGAATTCCCTATGGTTCTGAAAATTCCCGATGGCGCATTCTCCAAAGGCGTGATTAAAGTAAGAAACGAAGAAGAACTGGAAAAAGAAGCAGCCCTTCTGTTTGAAAAAAGTGCTCTGATCCTGGCACAGGCATTTATGCCAACACCATTCGACTGGCGAATCGGTATCATCAACCGCCACCCGATTTTTTCATGTAAATATATGATGAGCCGGGGCCACTGGCAGATCTATCAGCACCATAATAGTGGCCGGGTATCCTCCGGTGGTTTTGAAACTCTGGATTTAAAACAGGTCCCCAAACAAGTCATTGAGACTGCAGTGAAAGCTGCTAACCTTATTGGTAACGGACTGTATGGCGTCGATCTGAAAGAAATCGATGGTCAGGTTTATGTTATTGAAGTCAATGACAACCCTAGCATTGATCATCATGTAGAAGATGCATTCTTAGGTGATATTCTCTACGATAGAATCATGACTGAATTTTTAAGACGAATTCAGCTGCGCGGATTCTAATCATAACCCCCCGTCTGTTCCCCCCTTTTTTGCGGAACAGACGGATATGAGCAGATGAACAAGGATACTTATGGAATTTCTTATCGATCACTGGCAATTTAGCAATCAGATCCAAAAAATAACGGACAGTGACATTAGTCGAATTCAGCCTGCTCATTGGTATCATTGCTTAAGAGATTCACTCGATTTAAGATCCTGGCTGGAATCAAACCAACTTCCTATTTCTATTATCGACAGCTTCTTAGCCGAAGATACCCGTCCGATATATGAACAATATGATGATGAAACTTTTCTGCTAATCCTGCGCGGTGTTAACCTCAATGATAATGCCCACCCGGAAGACATGCTGAGTATCCGTATGCTTTATTTTAAAGGCACTCTGATTACCACCAGAAAAATTCCATCGAAAACCATCAGTAATATTCGCCAACAACTTGAAGCAGGCAAAGGACCACAGTCACTGGCCGATCTTGTGGTCAATATATTGGATGGCCTGAACCGAAATATCGATAATTATCTGGTCAATATCGAAGATAAAATGACAGAATTTGATGATCAGGTTGAGATGAGCGAAGAGCTGATGCAAACACATAAGGCTCTGTTCAAGATTAAACGTTTCGTCAAACCTCAACTCTACGCCATTGATGACTTTCAAAACTCTGATAACGAATTAGCGCAACAAAAAAATCTTCGCCTCCGTCATAGTCTGAATACAATTACCCGAATCAATGAAAGCCTGGATTTCTACTTAGGTGAATTGGAAATGATCAAAGGAGAATTACGCCAGTATCACGCCGAAAGAATGAATCAAAATACCTATTTATTTACGATTCTGGCTGTAATTTTCCTGCCAACCAGTTTTTTAACCGGATTATTTGGTGTTAACGTCGGCGGAATTCCGGGAATGGAAAATTCCGTCGCATTTGCAATCTTCTGTTGTATTCTACTGCTAATTTTTGTTGCTGAATATTGGGTTTTACGTCGCTTACACTTTTTTCAAAAATAGAAAAGGCAATTAAATTCAAAAGATTTAAATTTTAATTCAATCAATAATATAACTAGTCTCCCTGACAACACCAACAAAAAATCACTTATAAAATAACAGGTTATCGGTAGCACAATATTTTTACTTTTATTGTGATAACGTACACATCTTTACTAATTAACGATAAAAATGGTTTAAATTAACCTACACTTAAATAGGAAAAATACCAACTATAACAATAATCAAATAAAAGGGAGTGGTGATTATAGGGGGATAATCATGCGAACTGTATCAAGAAAAGAGCACAAAGGACCTTCCTTTTGGAAAGGCACTTTGAGCCAGCAACTTATTGAAGTTCTTCATAGAATTCAGCCTGAATTTCCTCAGATTGAAAGAATTTCATTTGCTTTATATGATCCACATACCGATCAATTAAAAACATATGCAGATAGTTGCCAGTATTGCTCGGGTTTACTGCGTCATTACGAATGCCATCTTAGTGATTTACCCTCATTGAAAGAATGTGCAGAAACCCATCATTTCAGAGTCATATCTAACTTTGAGGAAGAATTAAATTCGTCTTCTGCTCACAACCAATGGTTAATGGAACAAGGGTTAAAATCTTCTTTAACTATTCCTACTTATATCGACAATGATCTCATTGGCTTTATTTTTATCAATGCAAGTAAAGTGGACTATTTTACTGATGAAATCCAGGATAAGTTAATCCCCTACATCGAACTTATCGTTCAGGCTGCTGACTGGGAATATGAAACTATTCATACTATTTTTGACGCCGCTAACAGTAAAATTCAACGTCAGCCAAAACATATGGCACAGCTGAAAGATCACCAGAAACGTATGCACTACTACACCAGGTTAATTGCCAATGGTGTAGCAACCATATATGAATTAAGTGATGAAGATATTGAAAATATTACCTTATTCTCCCGATTCCACGATATTGGTAAATTAAGCATTGCCCCCTCTGTACTACAGAAATGTGAAAATTTACAAAAATCAGAAAAAGATAAAGTCTACGAGCATATTGAAAAAGGCATTAACATTGTTGAAGAAATAATTTCTAAAACAGGCTGTAGTTCTCATGCCAGTTTAAATATACTTAAAGAAATCATTTCCTATTATCAGGAACGACTGAATGGTTCCGGTTATCCATTTGGTTTGCAAGGTGAGCAAATCCCTGTATCAGCAAGAATTATTGCTGTTGCCAATATTTTCGATGCTTTAACCAGTCACCGTCCCTATAAACAAGCATGTTCTGTTGCTTATGCATTATTAGAGTTAGAAAAAATGGTAGCCAGTGGCGAAATCGATAACCACTGTGTTAATGCTTTAAGAAGACATCAGCAAAAATTAAGTGAAGTGATTAATGAATATCCGGAAGAAGACCCATGTGAAATGGAGACTAAGCACTAACAGGCATGTTTGACAAATACCTTGCAAGAACCTTTGGTGATCCATTAAGCCAGTTGCCAACCAATGCAAAAGATGCATTGGAGGCTTATTTTTGCTTTATAAAACATAACCACACACCAGATGATCTGCCGAATAACAAAATTGGCTTGATTCGAATTACCGATCCGATTTTTGATCCAGAAGTAAAAAGCACTTTACTTTCCTATCGTCAGGATGGTTACTTTCTCCTATGCCTGTCAGATTCTTCAGCTCCTATTGTTAATGTCTATCCAGGCATATGGATGATAAATTTTCATGCCAGTTCAACCACCCCATTTCGGCTGGTCTCCGCCATTATCAGAGAATTAGACGATCTCAATATCCCGTCACTGTCTGCGCTGAAATATGACTATCCAGCAAAAGAACCACTTAACTCCAGTTCGGTGTTTCCACTGCTTTATATGATAGAGATGCAATTAGCCGAAGAACTAAGAGAAGACGAAATCGCCGATCAATATGGTTATTCTGTCGCGTATTTTTCCCGAACATTTCACAACTTATTTGGTATTTCATTTCGTGATTATTTATGCCGAAAACGAATCGCGTTTGCAAAACGATTATTAATAGAACAACCCAATACAAAAATTGCTGTGATTGCTCTGCAGTGCGGTTATAAAGATCTTTCCTACTTCAATCGGATATTTAAGAAAAAAGTGGGTATAAGTCCCGGTAAATATAAAACATTGGCATTGAGTAGTTAGGGGATAAAGGAGGTAAAGGGGGTAAGGAAGATAAGGAAATAAAGGAAAAGAAGGATGGAAGGAAATAAAAGGGGGAAGGAAAAAAGGTAGAAGAGAAGGAAAATAATCAAAATAATGACTAAAAAACCAATGATTTCAAATCGGCTTCTTACTCCGGATGAGCACCTGTTGCGATGGGCTAAGGACAGGCCGGGTAAAATCTATTTAAAGCAAATTATCGGCCGGCAATTTCATAATTATACTTTTGCAGAAGTCACCGCAAAATCCGCCTCTCTGGCCGATGCATTCCGGAAATTAGGCGCTGAGCCCGGAGATAAGATTGCCATTATTTCCAAAAATTGCGCTGAATGGTTTATCTATGATTTTGCCTGTATGTTTGGCCACTTTATCAGTGTTCCTATCTATCCAACCACCAATAAAGACACTATCTCCTACTGTCTGAAACACAGTGAAAGCAAAATATTACTAGTGGGAAAACTGGATTCAACAGAAGAAATAGAACAAACATTACATCAATTACCAGATATCGCAACTATCTCATTTTCCTATCCAATATCTATTCAATGTCATTATCAGTTAGACCAGTTAATCCATCAGTCATCATCCGACTTAATTTGCCTGAAAGAGCATAAAGAACATGACATCATGTCGATTGTTTACACATCAGGAACATCAGGGACGCCTAAAGGGACCTTGCTTACCTACAGCGCATTTAGCTGGTCAGTCAATCAAATAACCAACCTGATTGGTGTAGAAGATAACGACCGATTATTTTCTTATTTACCTTTATCACATGTTACGGAACGTGTTTATATTTTTGGGTTATCTATTGAAAACGGTTTATGTGTTGCCTTCCCTGAATCTCTGGAAACGTTTATTGATGATGTAAAAATGCAGCAGCCAACCCTGTTTCTTTCCGTTCCCCGTTTATGGGCGATTTTCCAGCAACGAATTTTAAATAAAATATCACCAGGCCAATTATCTTTTACGCTGAAAATACCGTTTCTTCGTCAATGGATAAAAAAGAAAATTGCTCAAGAACTGGGACTGGATCAGGCCCGAGTTCTGGGGTGCGGTTCTGCTCCTGTTTCGCCTTCTCTTTTAAAGTGGTATCACCGTATCGGGCTACGTATTTCTGAAGCCTGGGGCATGACAGAAAACCTGGCATTTGGCTCACTTAACCTTCCATATAATAAAAGGAAACTGGGCAGTATCGGCATTGCTGCACCCGGTGTTATTTTCCATATAGCAAAAGATGGGGAACTTTTAATTCAGAGCAAAGGATTATTTTCAGGGTATTACAAACAGCCAGATGAAACAAAAAATGCATTTACTCCAGAAGGTTGGTTAAAAACAGGGGATATAGGCACAAAAGATTCCGATGGCTATTTCTATATTCTGGGCAGAAAAAATGACACGTTCAAAACAGCAAAAGGGAAATTTGTCTCCCCACTTCCGATAGAAAAACAAATAGCAGAAAAACTCAAAGTGGAATCCATATGTCTTATCGGACTTGGATTACCCGCTCCGATACTGTTACTGGTCCCATTTCAGTTTAAAAAAATGGATAAGCAACGTTACGAAGCTTCCATCGTAAAAGTTATCAATAAAATAAATGAAGACCTGAACTCACATGAAAAAATAAAAGGAGTTCTGATAATGAAAGATTCCTGGACAGTGGAGAACAACATACTCACACCAACGTTAAAAGTGAAAAGACACCAACTCGAAGAACGCTATCACGATTTAGCATCGGACTGGCCGAAGGAGCAGTTGATCAGGTGGGCTGATGAGGAAGGAAAGGAGATGAAGGGGATGAGGAAATAAAGGAAACAAAGGATGTAAGGAAGTAAGGAAGTAAGGAAGTAAGGAAGTAAGGAAGTAAAGGTAATACAGGATATAAGGAAGGGAAGGGAAGGGAAGGGAAGGGAACAAAGGATATAGTGGTCGTCAAGTACAAGTAAAAGTAATAATCCTTCTCTTCCTCACACCTTTCCCTTCCTCAAATCATACCCTTCTTTTCCTTAAATCCTTCCCTTCCTAATCCCTTTTCATCCTGATTTCAGCTAAAGCACGATTTAAATTATCGTTAGCCAGTTTGTAATACAGAGGATTCTTATCTATTGCCTGCTGTAAATATGGAACGGCTTTTTCAGGCTTACCTTGTAGCATCAAAAAATAACCGACATTATTTAAAGCCTGATACTCTTCCATGCTGTTCATAAACACACCCAGCGCTTTTTGAGCCTTATCCTGAGCCAGATAAATTAACGCCAGGTTATTTTGTGCTTTTTCATTATTTTTAGCCAGTTTCAGAGCCGCAATTGTCGTTCTCTCGGCTTCTTCATAATCACCGCTCATATAATAGGAATACCCCATATTAATCATTGCCTTGGCTGATTTAGGATTAATAGTAAGAGCTTTGCGGTAAAAAGACTGAGCTAATTCATGCTTGCTATCCACATCGTACAAAACCCCCAACCCCATATAAGCAACAATTGGCGATGCCTTATCAACCATCATTGAATTAATCTGCTCTGGTGTAAAAGGTTCTTTCAACGTCTTATTGATAACTTTTAGTCTTATCTGATCAGCGTTAAGTGCCCGAATAAAGTAGCTTTTCCCCTGAGCCACGTCACCCTGTTTACTGTAATCAGAACCTAATTGCTCCAATGCTTTTATATTATTAGGGTTCTCATCTACCGCCATCAAATATGCTTTTTCTGCTAGGGTATAATTTTGACGGGATTGGTGTATCTGACCAATGGTATATAAGGTTCTATCTTTATAGTCACCTTTTGGTAATTTCAGAGAAAGGATATATTCATACAATGCTAAATCAACGTTATTCTGACTTAATGCTTTATCCCCCCGTTTTATTGCCTCTGTTTCTGTTTTAGGCGCATCTTTTAAATTAAAGCTTTCGACCTGCTGCCCGTCATACAAATCGCTATCAAAAGGCATTGTGTCTTGTTTAGGCTGGCTGGCACAGCCTACGAATAACAAAGAGACCGCACAAATCAGTAATATTTTTATATTCATAACACCACTCCTGCCTGTTAAGAGCTAAGCGCATCCATAAGAAATAACATAGAAGGACCTACAGCAACGATAAAAAAACACGGCCAGATAAAAAGCAGTAGTGGGAAAAGCATTTTGGTCGGAATTTTCGCTGCCACTTCTTCCACTTCCTGATTACGCCTATCCCGGTAATCTTCTGTATATTCACGCAATGTTTGAGCAATACTACCCCCAATCCGTGAAGCATGTGCCAGCATTTTTACCAGTCCCATAATTTCTGTCACACCAGTACGATTAACTAACTCTTCAAATGCATCATTCAGCTCAACACCAGAATTGACTTTGGCGCAGACCGTATCCAGTTCATCCGCAAATTCAGGATGAGAAAGGTCTAATTCTTCAGATACTTTTTTTAATGCCGCATTAAAACCCAGACCAGATTCAGTACACACAACGAGTAAGTCAAGTGCATCAGGAATTGCACTTCTGATTTTAGACTGACGTTTTTTCACCAGTTGATGTAGAACTATGTTAGGTAAAAACACCCCACCACCAAATGAAAACAACATCAATATATTAAATTGTTGGTTATTATAGAAATATATTCCAGCAGCTATTACTATACCAATAACCGTAGTCAACATTTTAAGAGCATAAAACTGACTTAGTACACTGGAATCATGAAATCCGGCATGCATTAACTGATGCCTGACAGATTCACGCTCCTTCTTACTTTTCGGTGAAAAAAGAGGTGCCAATGACTCTAAAGTATTATCGATTTTATTGGTACGCGAAACTCTCGGACCATCATCCATTGATTTACGGATTTCACCAAGCTTTTGCTGTACAGGTGATCGAAAGCCAATAAAAAACAATAAAATAGATAATATAATAAGAGTTACAGCAATAAAGACACCCGCTAGAATTAATGTTTCCTGATCGAGAGTTATAAATTGTTGCAGATATGCCTGTAAGTCATTCATATCACACCTCGAAATTAATTATTTTACGCATCCATGCAGCCCCAATAGATAAACTGATCACACCATAAGTAATCATTGTGATACCTCTTGGATCCTTATAAAGCAATGATGCATTCTCGGGTTGTATTACCATCATAAGAGCAAACACAGCAAAAGGTGCCAAAATAAGTATCCATGCAGACATGCGGCTTTCGGCCGAAAGAGTTTTTATTTTGCGCTGTAATTTAAATCGGGCACGTAATACCTGGGACACTTTTTCCAGGTTTTCCGATAAGTTACCGCTAGTTTCTTTTTGCAGTAATACTGCGCTGGAAAACGCAAGAATTGATACCGTTGGAGTGCGTTCTGCCATTTGCATGATTGCCAAGCGCATATCATAACCAAAATTAAGTAAATTAAAGGCCTTTTTAAATTCAGAACCAATCGGCTCTGGCATTTCATCACCCACTTCTCCCATTGCCTGAGCTATCGGCATCCCCGCCTGTAACATTCGGCGCATAATATCCAACGCTTCTGGCAATTGTTCTTCAAACTTGGATAATCGATCTGATACTTTCTTATCTAAAAGAAGACTTAAAACGAACCAGACAGCAATAAAAGCAAAAATAATCACATACCATGACTGGTCAAATATAAATAAAACAAGAGAAATAAAGACGCTAATGCCCAAAGTTGTGCCTAACAAGACCGACAATGATATCTCTAAGCCAGCTCTTTCCAGTTTTTTCTGTATGTCAGCAAAAAATGAGATGCTGACTAACTTACGATCCATAGGAGAAAGAGATTTAAGGTAATATTCCCGCAGTAATGAACGAGATTCATCATCCAATTGAGCTTCTGTCTGTTTTAAACGACTAGTCAATAACTTGTGTCTGGCCTGTGTACCAACAGCAGGCAACAATAACGCTTGAGTAATAAATACCACAGCAAAAAACAGCAGTACCAGAAAGATGGTAATATTAGCTTGCATAATAGCCTCCTACTGGTAAGACTCGTTAAAAATTTCAAAGGGAATATGTAAGCCTCGTTTCGACAGCTTGTCGTGACACTGAGGTATTACTCCGGTAGCGGTGTAATACCCAATCACATTGCCCTGCTCATCAACGCTTTGACGTTGGAATTTGAATATTTCCGACATAGTAATGATATCCCCTTCCATACCATTAATTTCCGAAATACTCACCATACGCCGTTTACCGTCTTCCTGACGTTCCATCTGAACAATCAAGTGTATCGCTGAAGCTATCTGAGCCCGTAGATTTTTAGTCGATACGTTCCAGCCAGCCATTGAAAACATATTTTCAAGACGGCTCAATGCATCACGAGGAGTATTGGCGTGAATAGTGGCAAGAGACCCTTCGTGACCGGTATTCATAGCCGCCAGCATATCAACAGCCTCACTGCCCCTGACTTCCCCTAATACAATTCGATCCGGACGCATACGCAGTGTGTTTTTCACCAAATCACGCTGATTGATTTCCCCTTTCCCTTCCAGATTAGGCGGGCGAGTTTCTAAGCGAATAACATGGGGTTGTTGCAATTGCAGTTCGGCCGAGTCTTCGATGGTAATAATACGGTCATCATGCGGAATAAAGCCGGATAAGATATTCAGGGTGGTGGTTTTACCGGAACCTGTACCACCGGAAATCAAAACATTCAGCTCTCCCTGAACAGCCGCTTCAATAAAGGTTGCCATTCCAGGAGAAAGAGAATTATAAGACAGCAGATTGTCCATCGTTAGTTTATCCACAGCAAAACGACGAATGGACAATGACGCACCATCTAAGGAAAGTGGTGGAATAATCGCATTAACACGCGAACCATCCATCAATCTGGCATCTACCATAGGAGACGCTTCATCAATACGACGCCCTACCTGGCTAACAATACGATCAATAATATTTCTTAAGTGTCGTTCATCTAAAAAGGTATAAGGGGTTTTTTCAAGTTTACCAAACCGTTCCACATAAACACTTTTCGGTCCGTTCACCAGAATATCGGATACGGTTGAATCATGCAGTAAAGGCTCCAGAGGCCCCAGACCAAACACTTCATCTTCGATTTGTTTAACAATACGCTTACGGCCTTCAACCCCTAAGGTATGGGTTGGATCATCCGCCATTAACTGAACAACCGCATCATTCAGTTCTTTTTTAGCACGTTCTTTATCTAAAGTGGACAAAATCGCCAGATCTAAAATTTCCAGCAGTTTCTGGTGATAATAATGTTTAACCGATAATTCCTGTTCAAGCTGTTTTCTGGCTTCATCATACGACTTATTTTTCGATGCCATTGATGAACTATCGCCTTTTTTATCAGATTTACTGCCTGCTGATTCCGTTCCGGTGTTGCTCTTATTTTCTTTCTGCAAAGACAGCTGCTCGGCTTTCAAGGCTTTGTCTTGAAAGTCAGGATTGATATTTTTGCGTTTAAAAAACATCTTGACCTCCTACCTAAACTAATGAACCTAAATATTAGTGAACCTAAACACTAGTGAAGCAGGCGATCCAACCACCCTTGCTCATACTGAATATCAGGACAAAGATCTTTACAAAATTCATGTATCGATTTACTGATCAAAGAATTTGGTTTTGCAAGAACAAACGGCTTACCTAAATTGGTACTTTCTATTGCCACTTTAAAATCATTAGGTATTGTCAGAATATTGATACCCGCCAGAGAGCTTTGGATATCTTTTAATTTAATCTGCTGCCTTTTTTCATATCGGTTAACAATAATCGACATGGCTTCTGATGCAATCCCATATTCATATTTTAGTGAACGAATCACAGAGGATGCGTTTTTTATTGCGACTAAGTTTTGTTGCGTCACAAGAAAAACATTACTGGCCTGAGTTATCACAGAATTGAACATTCCATCAACCCCCTGTGAAAAATCAACAATGATATATCTATAATATCGCCGCAGTATCGGAATAAGTCCGGCTATCTGTTTAGATTTTTCATAGTTTTCTATTCGGGTCTCCGGATTAAAATTCAGAATATGTAACCCGGATTCATGTTTGGTGACTAACCCCTGCAGCGACATTTCGTCAAGATCATCCCGACTATCAATCGCATCTACCACACTATAAAGGGGATTTAAGTTTAAATAATCTGCTGCAACTCCGAAATGAAAATCCAGATCCAGATACAACACATTATCAGAAGTATGTTTAGCAATATCAACAGCACTATTCAGACCAATAGTTGTTGCTCCGGCACCACCTTTGGTATTAACAAAAATAAACAATTCTGCAAGCTTGCCAGTCGAAATTTTATTATCCGCAATGACGGATAATAATGGCATCAGCTCATGAGCAGTCGCCGTATCGGCAAGATAATCTGAGGCTCCAAGACGCAACGCCATACGTAAAGATTCATTATCAGATTCACTACCAAAGACAATTAACGACATCTCATGATTTTCATCGTGAGAAATATCCGCATGTTGCAGTGTGGAAATTTTATTTGCCCAGCCATCACCGGTCTGCACAAAAAGCAAATCAGGCAAATTATTTGATTTAAATAAATCCAGATTAGCTTTTTCTTCTGGTATTAACTCAAAATTAACCCCCAGACACTGAACCAGTTCCCGTGCCATATGTAATTTAAACTCATCACCAGAATACAACACCCATACATCAAGGAGTGTTTTTAATCGCAAAGGTGATGATGAGTAATCACTGTTATCAAATTTCAGGTTTGTCATTCAGACTCCTAAATTCCACTAGTTTTGACAGGTATCTACAATTGGATTAATCGGATCGTAGTCATGAGGCAATCCAAGACTTTCAGCTGGTAGTACCGTTTCTAAACTGGGCATCGTCAAAACACCGTTATTACCTAACCCTAAAAATTTCAAAATACCAGTAAGGTGAAAAGAATAATTAACTACTTTTGATCGAATATATTTAATCGAACTTATTTCGTCATTAGTAGGATTCGCTTTGGGATTTAAAAATTCCACACCACTGCTAGCGTTAAGATACTCTATCTTAATATTATCATTGGTAATATCTATAGATGCTCCGTCTGTAACTATAGATGCTATATCCGCTGACGGATAACAAACAGCACCTAAACGCGCCGCCTCTCTGGACATATTATTCAGACTCTGCATAGCAAAAAGGTAAATGGCAAGCTCTATAAAACTAAAAAACACAATAAAAAAGCTCAATGCCACTGCAGTAAATTCGATGACAGTCAGACCCTTCTGAGTTTTTATTTTCCTCATCATCTTGTCATCCTCACACTGGTTGTTGCACTTAAATCGATAGCATAACCATCACTATTACCCACACCAAAATAAACCACAGGATTGTAATGATATACAGCAGTTACATTAATATATTCTCCGCTGACCTCAGGAGTAACATCACTTTCGCTTAACTGAGCTAAGGGCTTATCATCTGTTTCACCGCAACCACTGGTTAAATCACTGGTTGATCCCGTCACAACCACGCACTTAATTTTTTGAAAAGCGTCCGGATAAACTGATTTATATTCAAAATAAATTTCATTGGCAGCATATAGAGCTCCATTCTGCACCAGCTTGGTCAATACCTGATAATTGACCATCACCACCCCAAGCTCAATCACTGCAGTCATCAGAATAAAAACCAGAGGCATGACAATAACGAATTCGATCGCTGACAGCCCTTTTTGAGTTTTATATTTACAAAAACGCATATCAGGAAGCCTCACTTAAAGGATCATTAAATAAGACAATCCTATACAAAGTACCGTTATCAAGATCGTAGTCACCACCGGGGACTGGTGGACATTCAGATATAAACTCACCAAACATGGCTAGCTCATCCTGAATTTTATCCATTGACTGAAGCAGAAAGAAACAGGCAAAGGTTGCTACTTGTACAGTCGCGTTCCCATTTATGGGCTCAACATCATTACAATTAACCACAGGAACAACCATAGTTCGCCGGTTTAAAGCACCAGAAGCATTGTAATAACTCGTATTACAACCAGCATCTCCACTCAAACAAGCGGTAAGTTCATCTTCATAATCAGAGTAATACCAGCCGTTTTCAGGATCATCTGGGTAATACACGGCATTACCTTCATCATCTAGAGTTGCGAGTTCAGCAGGCTCTTTTACATATTTATCGGGTGGATAGAAATCTGATTCAGGATCGTCGTTTTTTTGTGTTCCTAACCGTGAATTAATACCATTAATGGCTTTATTGGTATTACCACCAGGTTCGGTATCAACATAATCGCCTACTTTTAAACCTCCGTTAAAGCCTCCGGCTAAGGCCTCAGAAAGCTCATCGGCACCAGTATCACCATCAAAAGCGAGAAATTGAAAATTCCCAGGTCCCAATGAAGATATATTTGACTTAACTGCGTAAATCTTACCCCCTTCGAATGCACTCAAAGAGCTGGGGTCATCCTCATCTCCACAAATTGCAATAGGAACAATAGAATTTGGAGTTGTTGGTGCGCTTGGACCAGCCACCGCACTTGCTGACACATATTTATCAATACCAAAAACAGAGATAATAAAATTACTGATAGGGTAACCAGATATAGCAACCCGAACATAAATAAAATCACTGGTACTTGAGTAAGTAACTGCATCAACAAACGAGTCCCCATCTGTCGGATCATCGCTATATGTAATATTCAAATAAGTAGCGCTGGTAATATCAGTCAATTCAGTATTACCTTTTGCTGCAAGAATGTTACTTAACGTTGTGGTTACAGTAGTATCACCATTACTAACTGAATTTTCAGCATTAATTATTTTTGCAGCCGCTAATGCAGCCGAGTCAACTGCATTTTGCAATTTTGACTTATTCATGTAGGCATGATTAATATCAATTGCAAAAGTCGCGATACCGGCCAGAAACAAAAATGCAATGGTAACAAAAATAGCAATCAGCCCTTTTTGTTTTCTGTATCCCATTGAGCTGGAATATTTTGATCTTTTCCGCAGTGAAGTCATAAACCACCCCGCTATACTTAATTCTATTTAAAAGCCATCAAGAACCTGGCTATCTGTGCCACCAAGTGAACTTTCAGCTTTTCCTGTATATATACCCTGTGCTTTCTCAATTCGCTCACCTTGGCCATCAGGTACATATCCTACGTTTTCTTTTGCTGCATCAGGATTGTATGTTTGCTCCATTTTCATCTGAGCAACAGATTGCCCCAATGGATAATCATTAGAGGCACAGCCTAATATCATTACTGTCAGTATAGACAAAAACACCAATTTAGTTTTCATTACGCTTACCTCACATTTCATGTCCGAATACGCCTTCAGAACCACCTTTCGTATCACCAACATAAGATTCATCGATCTGAGCCCTAAATTGATTATTCTGCATTGGCGACGTGATATAAGCGCCCTGACCTAACAGGTAATATTTCAAATCACCAGGTTCAACAAAACCATCTGTAGGTAAACTCACTTTGCTCTTATCAATAGGTTTAGCCAGATGAGGAGTAACTAAAATGACTAACTCAGTTTCATTTTTCTGATACGCCTGACTTCTGAATAATTGGCCTAGTATTGGAATATCACCTAACCCCGGAAATTTAGAAATGGCATCATTTGCTGTATTTTTGAACATCCCAGCAATACCAATAGTCTGACCATCTGCCAGTTCCAAAGTTGAAGATGCACTTCTGCGTGTAAACGTCGGAACATTATAGGTAATAGAAGCAGAAGTCACACTACCAGCAGAAACGACTTCACTCACATCAATTGCCATATTTAAATTAATTTTTTTGTCACTCAGAATTGTTGGGATAAATTTTACGCCAACCCCATATTCCTTGTATTGAATAGTAAGACCATCATTATCAGTGACTGGTATGGGATATTCACCGCCAGCAAGAAATTCAGCTTTTGATCCGCTTAGTGCTGTCAATGTTGGTTCTGCCAATACTTTTGCAGTGTTATTGGTTTTTGCAATATCTAAAGCAAGAGAAAATAGAGTATTACCATCCAAAAATGTAGAAAGCAGTCCTGTTGAACTGGTTGAAGCACTGTCAAAAACGGTGCCTATTGAACTAGTTACTGTTGAAACTCCATCCGTTATTGAAGTTGTCGAAGCACCAGTTAAATTACTAGCTATAGATGTACCGCCAAAACCAAATTTCCCATTGGTTTGGAAAAAACCAAAATTACTGTTAAAACGTTTAACTAAAGTTCGTTGCACTTCGGCCACAGTGACTTCTAACATCACCTGTTGAGCTCCACCAACCGACATCAAATTAATGACATTCGTTTTACTAATTTCAGCACTCCGGGACGCTGTTGCTGCATCAGCCTTTTGAGCGCCTGCATAGGTTTCGGCGATTTTCAGTGCCTTCATCATATTGTCCTGAGATGAAACCTGCCCGCTTAAAACCAAACGGTTTTGCGAACTGTGCACTTCGATTTTTTCATCAGGCAAAAACTCATACAGTTTAGATTTTAAACTGTTTACATCATGAATTACTTCAATATCAATCGATTCAATCAAGTTCCCCCGACTGTCCCAGGCCATTAAATTTGTTGACCCAAGCCGGTTACCAATCAGAAATACTTCATCAGATTTCAACATAATAATATCCAGAACCTTTGGATCACCTAACGAAACCCGTTTCGCTTTAGCAGGCAATTGAACAAATGCTGATTTGTGATGAGGAACTTGAACAACTTTACCGATTGTTGCAGCGGTTACCACAAAGCTAAAACACAGCATTATGGCCAGACTAAATACTCGAATTATTGTTTTCATATTCCACTCCTCAATCACGAACTCGGACATTAGAAGCATCAGTACCTTTAAGGATAGTTACACTCGGAGCTATGTAACGTTTTGGAGCCGGAGGTTCGATGGCTTCAGGATTTCGTAAGGATAACTGAATTTTCCCCCGACTATTGGCTGACAACAGCCGTTCTGCCTGTTTAGGGGTAACTTCAAGCGTAACAGCTCTAACAATAATCGGCTTGTTTTCTTTGGTCCGGGCAGTCTGGTCAACAGCAAGCACTTTGATTTCTTTTAAAACTGTCTCAGTATTAATATAGGCACCACGTGAAATCGTATTCAGAATGTCTACTTTGTTACCAGGTAAAAGGAACCCTGCCACTCCGATGACATCATTAACACGAATGGTGACTGCGCGTTTATCTTCTGGTAATAACATGGCTAAAGAGGATCCTTCCCCTTCTACTGCTAACTGGTGAGAAGTGATAATTGATTCAGGATAAATTGTGGTATTAACTATTTTTCCAACCAATTGCTCCTTATCAGTAAACTGAAATTCATTACGCCATGCTTTTTCTAACAATTTAACTCGTAATTGTTGTTCTTCAATTGCGGTGCCTTCCGGAATTTCAATATCATCAGCAACAACGACTACTGGTTCACGTTCCACACGTTCAACTTCAACCTGAGGTTGGACCTGATCCTCCATCCATTTTTTGGCAAAGAAAACAGCACCTAAACCAAACAGAATGGACAATATGAGTAATAAGACGACCTGATTTTTGCTCATCGTTTTCCTCCTCCTTTACCATCTTCGGTAAAGTAAACTTGCCAGGCTTGTTCTATTATTTGTGGAGTAATGATCGGTTCGTCACCTTCAAAGATCAAAATGTCACGACTGATCCCGATTAAATCTTTTGGTAAACAAGGATAAAAACCGATATTATGAAGTTCATGCAAATGATATAACGTCTCAAATGCCTCTTTTGTTACCGCCAACATACGCTCATGAGCCGTCGATTCCCACAGCGCCTGATAATCATTTTTTTTCAATGGCTTAAACTGGATTTTATAGCCAAGACGTCGCAAAAATGCCGGATCACCAATTTTCTCAGGATCCAGGTTGGTAGAGAAAGCCAAAGTCAGCACAAACGGAACCGAAATCTGCTGTCCGTTAGGTAAGGTCAGATAATCATACTGATACTCCATCGGGACAATCCAGCGGTTAAGTAGTTTCGAAACCGGCATTGGCTGACGACCTAAGTCATCAATAATTAAAATTCCGTTATTGGCCATCATTTGTACTGGAGCTAACCACACCCGGTTATGTTCGGTATGGTTTACTTCCAGCATATCCATGGTCAGCTCACCACCAGCCTGAACACTGGGGCGCTCACATAACGCCCAGCGTGGGTCGTATTTATCTTTGAAAGAAAAAGCCTCGCTGGCTTCAGAATTGTCCACTTTTCTATGGTGCTGTGGCGTAAAAACACGAATAATATTACCGGCAGCAAATACAGAATAAGGTATATATACCGATGTATTAAGTGAACGTAAAAGACGAGTTGCCACATAGGTTTTCCCCGTTCCGGCATCACCATACAATAACAACGCACGTCCGGAGTTAATTGCAGGTCCTAATAGGGGAATAAGCCTTTCAGCTCCATACACATCATTCAGAGCATGGACCACTTCTGGTCTTTTTACATTATTAGCCCGAATATCCTGAGCCTGAACCATTGCAACATAATCATCCAGAGAAACAGGAGCTTTACCCAGATAGGCATCTTTCCTAAATGCAATTTCAGCCTCTTTCACTCCAGCTTCAGATAAAGCATACAGAATAGGTTTACCCGATGATGAGGAAGCAGAATATCCATTGGAGAGACCAGCCTGATACACTTCGATTAACGAGCGAGTTTTTAGATCGGAAAGCAGTTCTTCGATCATATGACTGCTTATCGCTAAAGCGCGGGATAAATCAATCAGATTTGATTTAGGAAAAGCAGACAGTTGTTTTAATAATAAATTTTCCACGACAGTACGTGGTATTTTTAAGCTTTCAAAAGAAGTCGGCACCTTTGGTGCGGCCGCCTGAGGCACCAGCTCTGTTAGGTGCGAGCTTCTATTTGTAGTACTCATTACTCACACTCCTTACCCAACATAGTGTTGAAAAAGACTCACCCCTAAAACCACAACAGGAGCAAATGGCATCCTATTTTTTATTTGATTATCGGACTTATCCAGATTAACGCCATAACACTGACGAATAAAAATCCCTACTGACAACACACTAAATTCAGCATGGGAAAAATAATCTTTTGCCAACGACAAAACAGGAGGATGATAAGTCTGAGCCCGAAAATAGAAATAATAAAAAACCCCGACAATCATCATAGCAACTGATATATACAAAGCCCCTAATAAGGCATAATTCCAGCCAAGAAAAAATCCTACCACGCCAAGTAACTTCACATCTCCAGGTGCCATTGCTCTGAGTAAAAACAAAATAAAACCAAATAAAAAGTACAAGCAACCAATAGAAAAATCCTGGAGAATACTCACTCCAGAAATACCACCGACTAATTTCATCACCAATGAAAAAACAAATATCAACAACACACACACATTAGGTATCCGATGTTCCCTCGCATCAAATACACCGGTAACAAACAATGTACTTAAAACAAAAATATTCAGCGACGAATACAATGCCATAGAACTCCTTACCAAAAGTATCAAATCAACTTTCAAGGCTTATGTATTATGTATCTATCTCAAACAAGACTAATTATAAAAACTACAACAAAAAATATTAGAGGAAATGACTTCATAACATTCCCTCTTACGTCAGCCCTGCTCAGGAACAGGTTTTCCCAATAATTATTGAGAGTTAATATTTGTAATAATACTGTTTAATTTACCAGCTAATTGATTACCCATATTATCAAACACGTACCATAAGGCGCCTACCAGCATGCCGGCACCAATTACATATTCCACTACTGTCAAACCTTCTTCATCTTCTAAAAAAGCTTTGCATTTCGTCATTAGATTGTTCATAAGGTCCTCCCCGCTACTAACTAACGATTCAAGTTAACAATATGAAAAAACAAAAATATTAGTTAGGATTATAATGGCGTCATATAGGACTTTGTTGTTATTACCAGGAGATTATTTGATCCTTGTCATGCACTTTTGCGCAGCTCTCATGAAAAAACATATGAAATTAATACAATAGTTATATTTTACAAAACTTTATAAATTGTCTAAATTTTAATACATGGGGTGGCTGTTTTTTTCACTAATTTTTGAGATTGGTGCATATATAAGATCAAGAGAGATATGATACGTTCCAAAAGTAAACATACGGTTTATTGGTTTGGCTCCAGCATAGACAAACTACCTAATTCAACAGGAAAAATTCTATTTCAGCACTTTTATCTAAAGGAAAAAGGTGAAGATATTTATGAGCTAACCAATCCTGAAATCTCTCAGGCTTTTTTATACTGTAGGGAAAACGAACGTAAAAATTTGCTTCAGTCAGCGATAAAAATTTGTTCAAATTTAAACAAACTCTTAGTGGTGATTGTTCATGAGCGAAATTCGTTAAGCCTAAAACAGCATGATATTGAAAATATATATGTAATTACCATTGATGAACTTAAACAGAAGAAGTCAATACAACATCTTTTGAGCCTGTTCCAGCTCCCCAATTTTCTTCCAGCATCACAGACAGAGGCAAACAAATCAGTTTCAGGAAAAACAAATATAAAAGAAGTGATACAGTACATTGATAGCAACCTGACTGAACGCCTGTCTATTAAAGATTTTGCGCACAATATGAACTACTCCATCAGTTATTTTTCCAAACTGTTTCATCATCAGGCTGGTATCAGTTTTCAGGACTATGTTATTAACAAAAGAATTGAGCAGGCAAAGCTGCTGTTACAGGAACCGGAAAAAATTTCCTCGATAGCTTATCTGTGTGGCTATCAGGATATCTCTTATTTCTCGCGTATTTTCAAGAAACGAACAGGGATGACACCACAGCAGTACAGGGATGGGAAGGAAAGGATTTAAGGTTCAGGGTTCAGGGTTCAGGGTTCAGGGTTCAGGGTTCAGGGTTCAGGGTTCAGGGTTCAGGGTTCAGGAAGTTTAATTTATCTTAGATAAAAAAAACAAGGGCCGATTGACCCTTGTTTAACAAATAAATCAGTTAAGTCTATTAATTACTTAGCTGCTTTTTTTGCTTTTTCTTCAGCAATTACTTGTTCAGCGACGTTTGCTGGACATGCTGAGTAGCGTTCAAATTCCATAGAGAACTGACCACGACCAGAAGTAATTGTACGTAGGTGACCGATGTAACCAAACATTTCTGATAGAGGAACGTCTGCTTTAATACGAACACCAGTTGCACCAGCTTCTTGGTTTTTGATCATACCACGACGACGGTTAAGGTCACCGATTACGTCACCAACGTTATCTTCTGGAGAGAATACGTCTACGTGCATGATTGGTTCAAGAAGTTGTGGACCAGCTTTAGGCATAGATTGACGGAATGCACCTTTTGCTGCGATTTCAAATGCGATTGCAGATGAATCCACTGCGTGGAAGCCACCATCAAACAGTTCAACTTCAACGTCAAGAACAGGGAAGCCAGCTAGTGGACCTTCTGCCATCATTGATGCAAAACCTTTTTCAACTGCAGGCCAGAATTCTTTAGGTACGTTACCACCAACAACTGTTGATTTGAACGTAAAGCCAGAGTTTGCTTCTCCTGGTTTGATACGGTAATCGATCTTACCGAACTGACCAGAACCACCAGACTGTTTCTTATGCGTGTAGCTATCTTCAACTGCTTGAGTGATAGTTTCACGGTAAGCAACCTGTGGTTGACCTACTTCAAGTTCAACACCGTAAGTACGTTTCAGGATATCAACTTTGATATCAAGGTGAAGTTCACCCATACCTTTCAGGATAGTTTCGCCTGAATCTTCGTCAGTCTCAACCTGGAATGATGGATCTTCTGCAACCATTTTACCAATTGCAATACCCATTTTTTCAGAACCGTTTTTATCTTTAGGCTTAACAGCGATTTCGATAACCGGAGTTGGGAAGATCATTGGTTCTAGAGTTACAGGGTGTTTTGGATCACATAGTGTGTGACCAGTCTGAACGTTTTTCATACCAACGATAGCGATGATATCACCTGCTTGTGCGCTGGTAAGTTCTTTACGATCATCCGCCTGCATTTCAACCATACGACCAACACGTTCAGTTTTACCAGTGAACGAGTTAAGGATAGTGTCACCTTTGTTCAGTTTACCAGAGTAAATACGAACGAAAGTTAGGGCACCAAAACGGTCATCCATGATTTTGAATGCTAGCGCTTTGAATGTTTCATCAGGAGAAACGATAGCGTGCTCGCCAGTTTCTTCACCTGTAGTTTCATCCATAAGAGGTTGTGGATCAACTTCTGTAGGCGCTGGAAGGTAATCAACAACAGCATCAAGTACTAGCTGAATACCTTTGTTTTTAAATGCAGAACCACAGTAAGTTGGGAAGAACGCAAGATCACGAGTACCTTTACGGATACAACGTTTGATGTCTTCGATAGAAGGCTCTTCACCATCCATGTAAGCCATCATTAGATCGTCGTCTTGTTCAACAGCCATTTCGATCATTTCTTCACGATACTGTTCAACATCGTCAACCATGTCAGCTGGAACTTCTTTGATTTCGTAGTTTTCTGGCAGACCTGAGTCATCCCATACGTATGCCTGACGGTTAAGAACGTCAACCACACCAACAAAGTTTTCTTCAATACCGATAGGTAGAGTCATAACCATTGGGTTTGCAGCTAGTACGTTTTTCACTTGATCTACTACGCGATAGAAATCTGCACCCATACGGTCTAGTTTGTTAACGAAGATCAGACGAGAAACTTCTGATTCGTTAGCATAGCGCCAGTTAGTTTCAGACTGAGGTTCAACACCACCAGAACCACAGAATACACCAATACCGCCATCAAGAACTTTAAGAGAACGATATACTTCTACTGTAAAGTCAACGTGTCCCGGGGTGTCAATAACGTTAAAACGGTGGTCTTTCCAGAAACAACTTACAGCTGCTGATTGGATAGTAATACCACGTTCAGCTTCCTGTTCCATGAAGTCTGTAGTAGATTCACCGTTGTGTACTTCACCAATTTTATGGATCATACCGGTAAGCTTTAGAATACGTTCAGTAGTGGTAGTTTTACCCGCATCAACGTGCGCGAAAATACCAATGTTTCTGTATTTTGATAAGTCAGTCATTGTCTTACTCTGTTAATAAGGTATAAAGTGCGCGCAGAGTATATCATAATCTGTCAAGACTGATAGCCCTGCGAACACTTTGGCTGAAATTATTTTTACTGCATCCTTTAGTGATCACAGCTCGATTTATTCACGTCGATGTAAACAAAATAAGTGTAGTTAAAGTTCATCAAATGCACTTATCGCATCCGACAATTTTTTAACTGCGTGTATCTGCATTCCTTCTATGCCACCTTTAGGCATATTAGATGCGGGAATAATAGCTTTTCTGAAGCCATGCTTAAAGGCCTCATTTAAGCGTTCCTGACCACTGGGTACCGGACGAATTTCGCCAGCCAGTCCTACTTCACCAAAAACAACCACATCTTTTGGTAACGCCCGATCTTTAAAGCTGGATAATAATGCCATTAACAACGCCAGATCAGCACTGGTTTCGGTCACCTTGACACCACCAACGACATTCACAAACACATCCTGATCGGCCATCATCAGGCCACCATGTTTATGCAATACCGCTAATAATAAAGACAGGCGATTTTGTTCCAGCCCCACAGCTACCCGGCGTGGATTGGCTAACTGGGAATAGTCTACCAATGCCTGTATTTCAACCAGAAGTGGGCGGGTTCCTTCCCACACCACCATAACCGAGCTGCCGGAAGTTTCTTCTTCACCACGGGATAAAAATATCGCAGAAGGATTACTGACTTCACGCATACCGCGTTCCGTCATAGCGAAAACCCCCAATTCATTCACCGCACCGAAACGGTTTTTATTGCTTCTTAATGTTCTGAACCGGCTGTCACTACCGCCGTCTAATAACACCGAACAGTCAATAATATGCTCAAGAACTTTAGGTCCGGCCAGCGTTCCGTCTTTGGTTACATGCCCGACAATAAACACAGCGACATTATTTTGCTTGGCATAACGAGTTAGCGCCGTGGCCGATTCGCGGACCTGAGCCACACTACCCGGTGACGACTGAACGTCAGAAACATGCATCACCTGAATCGAGTCAATCACCAGAATTTTCGGTTGTTCCTGTTCGGCGATCTGACAGATACGATCCACATTGGTTTCCGATAGCATTTTCAGCTTATCTTTCGGTAAACCTAACCTGGATGCCCGCATGGCTACCTGCTGCAAAGATTCTTCACCAGTCACATACAAAGTTGGCATATGGGAAGCCAGGTAACACATAGTTTGTAGCAACAGCGTTGACTTACCAGCTCCGGGATTACCACCAATCAAAATAGCCGCGCCGGGAACCACACCACCACCTAAAACCCGGTCAAATTCTTTAAAGCCACTGGTAAAGCGTGGAACTTCCTGCAAATCAATGTCTGAAAGGACCTGGACTTTGATCTCATTAACTGAACCGGCATATCCCGTTAATCGTTCATTTCTCGCCACCTGAGGTGAAGCTGCAATCCGGACTTCTGAAATTGTGTTCCATGAACCACAGGCACTACACTGCCCCTGCCAGCGAGGATAATCCGCACCACAATCATTACAAACGTAGGCTCTTTTTACTTTGGTAGCCATTGGCCATGTAACCTCTTAATTGATAGCAAGAATTATGTGACTCTGTGTTAACTTCCATCTATTATTAGATTTGAAGATAACAGTTTGAACATAACCAAGCGTCGTTAACGTTAATTAAAAATAAAGACGATATCTAATAAAGGGTCTAACATTACCAAAATATGCAGCAGTCAGAAATTCTTTCTCTAACAGAAAAGCTTATTCCAGCATACTATTCCGAAGATTTCGATTCTATTCTATCTCATATTACGGAAGGGCAATCCCCGTCTGTCAAACTTCGGGTAAAAATGGAACTTAAGCGTCTCATGGAACCCTGTACAAAATCAGTCGATTTAAGAAGCCGGGTTCAGGGTGATTGCCGGGAATACATCTTAGACGGAATGACACACTGGCTCGATGATGTTGCATTAAACGAATACCACAAACATATAAAAAAATATGGTGGTTATACCCAGGGTGTTTGGGAAGGGCTTTATAACACCAAGAACAACTTCCGAGTGATGCAAGAAAACGGCATCTCACAAAAATCACAACAAAAACAAGAAAAAAATCCATTTCATGTTGAGGCGATACAACTCGGTTATGATTTAAAACGCAAAGAAAATCGCATCAAAATTTCTTCTCAAATTGAAATCCGGCTTTCCGGTAGTCCCAGAATAAATGCGGTTACTCTTGATCTTTCACCATCCGGCGCAAAGTTTAAAGTCCCTGCGTCATTCAATTATAAGCTGGGAGAGACGATTGCTGTCCGTTTTATTGAGCTTAAAAATACACTGGACATTCAAGACATCGATATTCCGGTAAACTACAAAATTGTAGGAGTAGACGAATCCCATGAAAATGATGCGGTATTATTTCTCAGAACAATACGTGAAACCGATACGGATGTTATCGACAAAATCATAGAGCACGGCCTGCTCAGCGAAATACAAAAAAATCGTCACAACAATCAGGATAAAATTATTCGCGCCAGAACCAGAGCGTATGAACACACATTTTTAAATAGCGCAGATCAACTCCCCATTTTGTTTAACCAAAACGAATTGAAAGCCGTTCTCCTGACCAGTAATAATCAGCATATCTGGCAATACTGGCACGATGAAAGGAATCAGCAAACATTAGGCGGGCTGTTTACACCGCAACGGATGGAGTTTTTAACCAAGCCAGGAACAAGTGGCACAACTGCAACGTTTTATACCTTCCAGCACCTTCATGAAGATAAGAAACTGTTCTTTTCAATGAACAGAACGGAATGTTCACCGGCAATAAGAAAATTATTCTGGCATATAGGTGCAAAGAGACATTCATGGCGAGTATTTCGATTAACGATCACGGAAATCTCAGAGGAAGACCGGCAGGAATTATCAGAAAAAGCAGAGCAGTTGGAAAAACATATTTTTCCTGTAACGCATTTAGGCGTTCTTCAGGAAATTAATACTGATAACGAATCAGGCGATTATTTATTGGTTGATAAGCCGAAAATCCCTACATCAGAACTGAATCCTTATCGTCAGCTCAGAAAACCGACGGGCAATCCGTTATGTATTTTTTATGATACCCGCTCACAACGTAAAGAGCCCAGGTATAATCTAACTTCACCAATAGAGGTCATCATTCCAGACTCTGATGTAGCCAATACAGCTACCGGAGCAACTGTCGATTTTTCTAAACGGGGACTGAGTATTCAGCTTGATACAGCGTGTAATATAAAAGTCGGAGATACAGTTTATATCCATTTTTTAGAGTTGAAGTCTTACAGCAAAAATATCTCTCTGGAAAATGTCCCTTACGATGTTATCCGCATTGATACCGGCGGTACAAAAATCCAGTTAGCCATTGAGGATTCAAGTACAACAGTAAAAATCAGTGCATTTTTAAATAGGTTAATCGATAGCAATCAGGACCGTTTACAGGAAAGTAAAGAGTTATTACCAAGTGAAGCCTTACTTGAAAGTTTACATGATATTTTACTCAATAATGTTAACTGCTCCCCTATCTATGTGGAACGCAGTGGTGCGACACTAGCAACAAAAGCAATTGGGGTGACCTATCCTCTTTGTGGATATTTATCTTTATTTGCTAAGCTGGGTAAAGACCAACTATTGTCTCTGGAACCAATTTTCCGGGGACACACAAAAACATTGCTCTCAATGCCGATGAAACACGTCGATAACGCCAAATCGACTTATCATGAGATATATATTGCAGTAAAACGTTTCGGCAGCAAAATTCATTCCGTCGAAACCAAATTACGCCATGATTTTGCAAACACCAAAGAACGAATTTCCTATATAAAAGATACGCAGGTTTATGGCGAAATCTATGTGTTGTATGTTTCCGGCATGCCGCTTTTTAATCCCATCACACCTCTTCTGAAAAAAGATTTAAAAGAGCTGAATGAAATCAGTAAATTCCACGCTAAATCTATTGAAAAAGAGATAAGAACGTTAGCTGGTTACGCTCAGATAACAGATATCACGGAAGAAGTGCTAATAAGATTGGAAATAAGTTCTTAATGAAACACAGACAGGGAGAATACATATCCCTGTCTGTGAGAAATAAAGAAAAAAAGTTAAGCTCTTTTTTGCCAGGACAGTTTACCTTGTTTAGCTAACCCTGCTGACAAAATACATAACACGCCGCCAAGATAAGAGAATCTTACAGAAGTTTGCGCTCTGGCTTCGACTTTAGGTTTCGCATGATACGCAACACCAAGGCCAGCCGCTTCCATCATGACCAAATCGTTAGCACCATCCCCAACCGCGACTGTATTGTGTCTTTCAATACCGAACTCTTTCGCAAGATTGACTAAAATGTCTGCTTTAACCTGAGCACCAACAATCTCACCCAGTACTTTTCCGGTTAGCTTACCATCAATAATTTCAAGAGTATTAGAACGGACAAAGTCCAGCGATAAACTTTCTTTCAAATAGTTGGAAAAATAAGTAAAGCCACCAGAAGCAACCGCGACCTTCCAGCCCAATGCATGGAATGTCGCAACTAAAGGTTCTAAATCCTGGGTAAATGGTAATACGCTACGCACCTGTTCAAGAATACTTTCGTCTGCATTTTCCAATTTACCGACCCGCTGGCGTAAACTTTCTTCAAAGTTCAGTTCGCCCTGCATGGCTCTTTCGGTCACCTCTGATACTTCTTTACCAACACCAGCCAGTTTGGCAATTTCATCGATACACTCTATCTGAATGGCAGTCGAGTCCATATCCATCAGAATTAAGCCTGGCTCGGAAAGATCAGGAACATCCCAGATATCAGCAAAATCCAGTTCCAGTGCTTTTAACACTTCTTCGTGCAGGGAAGATAAGTTTCCGCTCATCAGAGCGACTTCGTAAGACCCCACTTTCCACGCATCAACCACCTGATTAAAATATCCGGTATAAAAATCGATACATTCAAACTGAGCTTCAGTGAGTTTTTTTCCAAAAATAATCCAGTTAGCATCCGCACGATCAATCGGAGTTGATAATGCTAATCTCGGAATACGGCGCGTCAAGTTAGTGTGTTTATGAATTGGCAACGTCATTAATCCATCCATGTAATTTCACCCTTTATTTAAGTCCCATGAAGTTACCCTATTGCAATTTGTAAAGGCAAGTCTCAATATTACATATATTCAATTTATTTGGATTTTTTTATATGGATGGTTCTCTTTTTTCATTTAAGTTAGTTCTGAGAATAGTGGCAATGTTACTTGTCCTGACGGCATTTTTCTTTACCGCACAAAACAGTGTCATGATCAGTAAAGGGAACGAAAAAATACAGGCGAACCAGTTAGAAACTCTGACTAAGCTTTTGATCTCTCAGGCAGCATTAACCGCAAGTGCACCACTTGAAGACCAGGATCAGGATAAATTGATTGAACTGACTAACCAGTTAGCCAAAGACCGACTGGTATTTGATGCCTCCGTTTACGATGCAGAAGGGATTCAGTTAGCGAAAAGTGATTCTGCACTCAGCGTCCGAGACATTCTAGGCCTCGATGCCCCGCTTCAGGCAGCCAACACCGGACGTCAACAGTTGGTTGAACCAATCATGCACGATAATAGCATTATAGGTTTTATCCGTATCACTTTTGAAACAGGAAAGGTAACCGCCATTTCAGACCATCACTACCGAAAAAGTGACCGCTATATGTATTTTATGATTCTGGTGAGCTTTTTAAGTGGCGTGTTTATTACCCTGCTGATTAAAAACCGCCATTTGGATTATAAAAACGACGGAGAGAATCTTTTGCTTAAGAATCCCGATCACTCATAAATGGTTATTTCAATAGTCAGAAAATTATAAAGTTAATGTCATAATAATGGCATCTTCCTGACCTTTCTCAGTAGGGTAATAATTGCGTCTTCGGTCTATTTCGTTAAACCCTGCTGATTCATATAAATAAATCGCATTACTGTTGCTCTCTCTGACTTCCAGCCAGATACTTTCCGCTTTTAACTTCTCACTGTAGTCAACCAGGAAATTAAGTAACTGTCGTCCTAGGCCTTTGTTTTGAGCATTTTTTGCAACAGCAATATTAAGCAAGCTAATTTCGCCAACAATATTTTGGGCATAGAAATATCCCACAACCTTATCACCATCCAGCATTACATGGTGAATCGCCCCACGACTGTTCAAATCATAGATATTATTTTTTGACCAGGGATGAGAATGAGCAACCTGTTCGATTTGCCACACACAATTTAAATGACAAGACTGCATAGGAACGATTGAAATCATGCTTAATTACACTCAACGAAAGAGGACACAAAAAAACCGGGCATCACGATTACCCGGCTTAATACATTGCTGTTTATTGTAAACTAAAAATACACTTAGTCAGCACCAAACAGATCACGTGTGTAAACTTTTTCTGCAACATCAGAAAGCACATCAGCCATGCGGTTAGATACAATCACATCAGACATCTGTTTGAATTCGTCTAAATCACGAACAACGCGAGAGTTAAAGAATGAGTCTTCTTTCATTACCGGTTCATAGATAACGACTTCTACACCTTTGGCTTTCAAGCGTTTCATAATGCCCTGAATAGACGAAGCACGGAAGTTGTCTGATCCGGCTTTCATAATCAAACGATAAATACCCACCACTTTTGGTGCTTTTTTCAGGATACTATCTGCTACAAAATCTTTACGGGTACGGTTCGCATCCACAATGGCACCAATAATATTATTCGGTACAGCATCGTAGTTGGCTAATAACTGTTTAGTATCTTTCGGCAAACAGTAACCACCATAACCAAATGAAGGGTTATTATAATGATTACCAATACGAGGGTCTAAACACACACCTTCAATAATCTGTTTGGCATTCAGGCCGTACGCTTCAGCATAAGAATCCAGTTCATTAAAATAAGCCACACGCATTGCCAGGTATGTATTTGAGAATAATTTGACCGCTTCAGCTTCGGTAGAATTGGTAAACAGAACTTCAATGTTTTCTTTTTCGGCACCCTGCACAAGCAAATTAGCAAAAGTTTCTGCGCGTTTACTTTGCTCGCCAACAATAATACGGGAAGGATACAGGTTATCGTATAACGCTTTACCTTCTCTCAGAAATTCAGGTGAAAAAATTAAGTGGTCACAACCTAATTCTTCTTTAATTTGCTTAGTATAACCAACGGGTACCGTTGATTTAATTACCATTACCGCATCTGGATTAATGGCCATGACATCTTTAATCACCGCTTCAACAGAAGACGTATTAAAGTAATTGGTTTTCGGATCGTAATCTGTCGGAGTAGCGATGATGACATATTCTGCATCAGCGTAAGCTTCTTCTTTATCGAGCGTTGCTTTGAAATCCAGTTCTTTCTCGGTCAGGAACATTTTAATTTCTTTATCGACGATCGGCGACTGTTTATTATTTAACATCGTTACTTTTTCTTCGATAAGATCCAGAGCCACTACTTTGTTATGCTGTGATAATAACATTGCATTTGATAAGCCAACGTAACCCGTCCCTGCTACAGCAATTTTCATATCAACCTCGCTACCTAACTGTCGTTTTGATTATTAAATATAAGACTCACATAGTATGCGTGCCTGATATTATAAGAAAAGGAAAAAACATGTCGAACAATTTATTATTTATGGTTTGTATAATTTTTGAGATAGATGATTTGAGGAAAATAAGGAAGGTAAGGAAGGTAAGGAAGGTAAGGAAAGTAAGGGAGATAAGGAAAGTAAGGGGGTCAGGGGGTCAGGGGGTCAGGGGGTCAGGGGGTCAGGGGGTCAGGCACGATTTTTCCCGAAACCTACAAACCTTTCTTTCCTAAACCCTTTCTTTCCTAAAAACCTAAAAACCTTCTTTTCCTAAAACCCTTTTTTTCCTTCTTTTCCTCAAAACCTTCTTTTCCTAATCCCCTGTATCTGCTGCCATAACTGTCGCTTCATCTGCGTATTATTCTGCATTTCTGATAATAATGACGACTGCAGAAGATTCCCCTTGACTTCTGCATCCGGTAGCTGGCAACCACAAAACCATACCCAGTCAAGATTATCACTTTCTATACGACTGAACATTTCCGGGTAAACATGGCAGATTTGATTCAACTGCACCTGAAAAGTCCCGGCAATATTTTCCAATAGCTTGATGTCCTCGTCACTGGTTGGCATAACGGAACATACAAACAATAATTTTACTGATTCTTCAGGACTAACTGGCTGTACCTGATAATTGGCTAATCTTTCCGGATGAGATAATACCCAGGTATCGATTCCCATCTCATCCAAATAACTCTGATTAGTTTTCATTCCTGACCAGCCTTCCCGGTTTTAACCCACTCTAACCAATCCGGTTTTGATTCAATTTCACCAGGAAAACTTTCAAAGCCCCACAGCTGTTCATCATACTGAATGAAGCCAAACTTTTGGTATTCCTCATCACATTCAAAACCAAAGCAGGCAGGATAACCAAACTCACCTAACATGCTCACCGCTTCATCAACCAAATTCGCCTTAATGTCTGTTTCTGTGCTGTCTGAACTCACGGTGATTGGTGTCATGATTTGCCATGAAGCTTCACTACCATCGATGACTACGGGTCTGAAAGCAACATGCCCAATAACTTCACCGTCATCGCTACAGGCAACTAACGATAAGGTTAATGCTGCATTTTCTCTCATAGACATTACCGAGTCAGATAATGTGGAGTCTTTGGCATGTAATTTCAGCAAGTTATCGATGGGTAATATATCTGCCGGAGCTTCAGTTCGTATAAGCATTCGCTTTTGGTTCCTTACTGTGAGTCTGGGATGATGATTTTTCCAGTCCTTTATACACGAACTCAGCCAATTCTTTTATTGATATTTGCATCAATTTTGGTAATCCATCGAAATCCACGTTATCCAGTAAGTTTTTAACTTCTAACCCAAGTTCGGTATCCCCTTCAATTAACAGCCTTCTCTGAAAGAATAAGGTATCAGGATCTTCCATACGTCCGGCGATCAGGACCAGATCATTGAGATTTCCGGTAAATGTCACATCCACCATTCTTCCTGTCCCCACATTATCAACAACAAGCCGTTCATCTTTATAACTGATCAATTTGTAGACATTTAAATCCTTAATACCGACTTTTAGCCATTTACCTTCCAGGAATTCGAAATCTCCTTCTTCTAAGGCTTCTTTACAAACTGATTCTAAAAGAGAAAGTAAAAATTTTTTTTGCAAGAAATCCGGCATAAAATGGACTGGATGTCTCAAAATTGATGCAGAGTTTTCAACTATTAGCTTACGTATATTGTTAATCACACTGATTCTCCGATAAATTATTACGTAAATAACGATCCCCGTATATGGGTATATACTAATAAATGAGTCACACCAACACGGTGCTTAGCATCAAAGTTATTCATTTTTATGGGCTTTATTTATAGACTTTCTTCTGGTCTCAAAGGCAGTTATAGTAATTCTAATTGAGTGACTAAACATATGCTGCATGCACAATTAACAGGGTGAAATTTAGTGCCAATCTCCGAAGAACTAAAATTTTGGTTTACTGAGTTAACATCACACAGTCCTTTTTTCTTTGTATTGATTGATGCAACTTATCATTATGCCTTAGTAAATCATCGTTACACTGAAATATCAGGTCTGTCTCAGGAGGAAATGATTGGTTTAAGTGACAGAAAAGTCTTTGGTAATGACTACTACGACCAGATAAAGCCTCTCTATGATCAAGCATTAAATGGATCCAGGGTTGAATCTGAAATCAGTTTTAAAGTTAATGATGTAGAAAACAACTTATTTTGTATTGTATTTAGCATCAATGATAAAAATGATAAAAATGATAACAAATACCTTCTTTTCCAGGGAATAGATGTTTCAGAGAAGAGTATGTTGTCTCAGTCTCTGTCTGAATCTGAAAGTAAATTTAATACGTTACTTCACTCTATCAGTGATGGAGTGCTGCTTGCTGATCAAAACGTCATTCTTTCTATCAATCCATCCGCAACAGCATTATTAGGGTATGAATCCGCCGATGAATTGCTGGGCGAAAGTCTCAATGAATTATTTATCGATAAAATATCGAAAAAACCGTATCAGACAGAAATAACCACTCTGCTTCGTCAACAATCAACCATAGACTGCCTGACCAGTTCTATTTGCGGGCCGACCAAGTCACTACAACTACGCTATAGCAGTTCTTCATTGCTGGGAACTTCGGTTGATTTTATTTTGATCAAAGATCTAACCCAAGCCAATGTTGTACAGACTGAATTGTCAGATAATCAAGCAAATAGTCTCAACTCAGAAAATATCACAACAACAGAATTAACCATTGATTCTTTAACCGGTTTATATAACCGCAGTGGTTTTCTCAAACGCCTTGATCTGCTCATTAAAGATCAAACCCCTTTGATTCTTTATTATATTGATATTGATAATTTCAAGAATATTAATGATTCTCTGGGTCATATTATCGGTGACAAGGTTATCAGAGAAATATCAGCCCGGCTTAAACGAACCGTTCCTTCTGATGCCATTTTAGGCCATCTTGGTGCGGATGAATTTGCAGTCATATTGCCAGAACCGACTATGCCGGAAATTGAAACCCAACTGGCAGAAAAAATCATTGCCCTGATTAATGAACCGTTTAATCTGAACTATTTTAGTAAACGGCTTGCCTGTTCAATTGGTACGGTCTCATTCCCTGAAAATGGCAATGATGCGAGAAATCTGCTGCAAAATGCAGACACCGCAATGTACGAAGCAAAATCCCGGGGCCGTAACCGGACAATTGCGTTTGAAGAACGTATGAATAAAGAAGCTCGTACCCGGTTATGGCTCGAAATTGAATTACAAAAAGCGCTGCAGCAGGATGGACTGGAAGTCTGGTATCAACCCAAAGTCAGCGCTCGGGATTACAGCATCAACGGAGCAGAAGCACTGATCCGCTGGAAGCATCCTATCGAAGGTTATATCAGCCCCGGCGCATTTATCCCCGTAGCAGAGAAGGCCGGTCTGATCGAACAAGTTGGCCGGGTTGTCATGAGGGAAGTATTCACTACTGTTAAGCACTGGAAACAACAAAAGATATTGCCCGGTAAAGTGGCTATTAACCTGTCACCTGAGCAGTTTGGTAATCCATCATTAATCAGATATATGGGTGATTTACTTGAGGCTACCCGATTAGAACCGTCCTGTATTACCTTTGAACTTACAGAAACTGCAGTAATGAGTGATAGTGAACACACACTTCAGATGCTTAAGGCCATCAAAAAACTGGGCTTTACTTTGTCTATTGATGACTTTGGTACCGGGTACTCTTCCCTGTCCTACCTTGCCCGTTTCCCGATAGATGAGCTGAAAATTGACCGGGCATTTATCACCGATGTTGATACCCTGCCTAAACAGGTCACTGTGATTGAAAATATTATCAGCCTTGGCAAATCTCTGAATCTCCATGTTGTAGCTGAAGGTATTGAAACCCAGAGTCAGGCTCAGCTTCTTTCGAGCCTTAACTGTCATACGATTCAGGGGTTCCATTTTTATCGCCCGCAACCCCGTAATGAAGTCGAAATTTTATTCGCCAAACAGATGAGAAGACGGGCATAACTTACGTGAATAAATGCCTTTTACGCTTAAATCTGGCTTATATCAAACTTTAACCGGATGATTTTACCTAGAATACAGATACTTATATTTTACTAAATGAGTTCTTATGGAGTTGTTATGTCCGGCAGGCAGTTTACCTGCTCTTAAGGCTGCCATTGATCACGGGGCCGATGCAGTCTATATCGGATTTAAGGATGATACTAATGCCCGCCATTTTGCCGGATTAAATTTCACTGGCAGACGTTTAGAAAATGCGGTTAATTATGTAAAACAACATGAGAAAAAAATCCATGTTGCCATCAATACATTCGCCCACCCAAGCCGTTTTGGTAACTGGACAGCTGCTGTTGATAAAGCCGCCGATTTAGGTGTTGATGCGTTAATTATGGGGGATATCGCCATCCTTGATTATGCATCAGAAAAATACCCGCATATCGATTTGCATTTATCCGTGCAGGCATCAGCAACCAACAGTGCAGCCATTAAATTTTATACTGATAATTTCAATGTTAAACGGGTTGTATTGCCCCGGGTGCTATCAATGCAGCAGGTTAAACAACTTTCCAAAGATCTCAGCAATAGCGTCGAGTTAGAAGTATTTGCTTTTGGTAGTTTATGCATTATGTCGGAAGGGCGTTGCTATTTGTCCTCCTACCTCACAGGTGAATCCCCTAATACAGTTGGAGCCTGTTCTCCGGCGAAATATGTTCGCTGGCAGGAAACCTCAACAGGACTGGAATCCCGATTAAACGGCGTTCTTATTGATCATTATAAAAATGGTGAAAATGCTGGTTATCCAACCTTATGCAAAGGGCGTTTTTGCATTGATAATCAGGGTGAGAAGAAGTGTTACCACACACTTGAAGAACCAACCAGTTTAAATACCGTAGGACTGCTGCCAGAGCTTTTTGCCGCCAACATAGCATCCGTAAAAATAGAAGGAAGACAACGCAGCCCCGCATATGTTTCTCAAGTCACTCAGGTCTGGCGCAATGCCATTGACGAATATCTGGCTCATCCTTCTCAGTACTCAGTCAAACCTGACTGGAATATTAGCTTAGAAAAACTTTCTGAAGGAACGCAAACCACGCTCGGTGCTTATCACAGGAAATGGCAATAAGGTGAACATGATGAAATATTCTTTAGGTCCAATCCTGTATTTTTGGTCGAAAGATGATGTGACCAAATTCTATGATGCCGCAGTAAATAGCGATGCTGATATTATCTATCTCGGTGAAACTGTTTGTTCAAAACGCCGCGAATTAAAATCTGCCGAATGGATTGATCTGGCAAAATCACTGGCTGATTCCGGGAAAGAAGTCGTTCTGTCTACCATGGCACTTTTAGAGTCGAGCCGTGAAATTGATATGATGAAAAGCTATATTGATAACGGTGACTTACAGATAGAAGCCAATGATATGTCGGCTATACAGTTAGCTTCTGAAAAAAAAGTGCCTTTTGTGGCTGGTCCGGCAATCAATGCTTACAACGCGCATGCTCTGAAAATCTTATTAAACAAAGGAATGACCCGCTGGTGTATGCCTGTTGAGCTATCCAGAGACTGGCTGGCAAATACGTTGCAGCAATGTGCAGAGCTCGGTATCAAAGACAAATTTGAAGTCGAAGTATTAGGTTATGGTTATCTTCCGTTAGCGTATTCAGCCCGCTGTTTTACTGCCCGGGCAGAAAACCGTCCCAAAGATCAGTGTGAAAAGTGTTGCCTGAATTATCCCAATGGGATTCTGGTAGAAAGCCAGGAAGGCGAAGAAGTCTTTATCCTGAATGGTATCCAGACTCAGTCAGGCCACTGCTATAACCTGATTAACGATTTACCTTCGATGCAAAATCTGGTTGATGTTGTTCGCCTAAGCCCTTTAGGCATTGATACCTGTGACTATATCCAGAATTTTAAAGCCAATGAAACCGGCATTAACCCGGCTTCACTGTCAGAAAAGGAATGTAATGGTTACTGGCACCAGGTGGCCGGGATGGAAAGGTTAATTTCTTAACTGTTAATTTTTATTAAAAGCAACTTTGGCACATCCCGATAAAGCATAATCCCGACCACCAGGCTTAACAGAACATTCGAAATCGGATACGCAATCCAGACTCCTGTTAAGCCATACCATTTCGGCAGCACATACAGTAATGGTGGCTGAATGATAATGTTGCTGATGGTCAGAGCCATGGCTTTTTTCCCTTGATTCACCGACTGGTAAAATGACGCGGCAACCACGAGAAAACCATCTAAACATAGCGCAAACAGATGCAGCTTAGAGCCACTTTTGGCTACATTGAGCAAACCAGTGTCGCCTCCTGTAAACATAGCCAGGACAAGCTCGGGACAACTTAATAAGGCAATATAAATAATCATTCCCAGCGATATAGCCAACACCATCGATATAACCAGCAATACACGGATATTAGCTGGTTTATTAGCCCCATAGTGAAAACTGGCTAACGGCTGCATACTGTTTGCGACCCCTTCCACGGTCAGATAATAGAAAGTCACAAGAAAACCTAAAATGGTGTAGGCTCCCAGAGCAGTTGTTCCCCCGTATGCATCAAACTGAGCATTATGAAAACCTACCATGACTCCCCAGTACATATACATAAACAGGTTGGATAAGCCAATTGCCAGAATTTGTGATATTTGCTGCCAGGAAAAGCGGAAGTAAACCGATGCCAGTTTTAATTTTGCAGAAGACGAACCAAAATAAGCAATACCGATACTGCAAACAATCAGCTGGGAAATCACCGTCGCAATTGCAGCGCCGCGAAGCTCTAAATCGAATAGTCCAATAAATACATAATCAAACACGATATTAGCAACCGCACCAATTAACATCAGCAAGGTAGCCACTGTCGGGCTTTCATCATTGCGGATAAAAAAAGGAATGGCAATAGAACCGACCAATGCCGGAGAGCTCCATATTAATATCGTTAAGTAATCGCCACTCAAACGAATAACTTCATGATCCTGAGTTTGTAATTTAACTAAATAGTCCGAAGTAAAGACTAACAATAATGAGCCAAGAATGGCGATCAGAATGATTAAAATAAACCCGGAAGCAAGCGAGCGGCTGGCATTATCAGTTTCTTGTTTGCCCCGATAGATAGAAGTCAGAGCTCCGGTACCAACGCCAACCATCAGTCCGCAGCCAATCAGGATACCGACAATAGCCCAAATCGTATTTACCGCCGCTAACCCCGCAGCGCCAATATAGTGACCGATAAAGATACCATCAATAATCTGATATAAACCGCTCACTAACATCGCTGTTACTGTCGGCAACATATAACGGAAGAATTCTTTTACCGGATGATTGTGATTATTCATGCAATGGAATGGCTATTGAGGAAGATAAATTAAAGCGAAAGGTAATAACAAAGATAAAAAAAGGCAAGTGAACTTGCTATTTCTACTTGCCACGATTTCTACAGTTTTCTCATAACTGTTCACTGAAAACTGTTAACTATTATTCTGTTTAATTTGCTCTGCTTTGAGATGGTGATAAATTTTTTCCAGTTCAAGCATGGCATAGCGGTTTTCAATATATTCATAAACGTTAAATGAAAGTGCTAATTTATATAACGCTATCGCATCAGCATATTTTTCTTCCATCTGATAACGTTTAGCCAGATAGAAATACGCTTCCGTTAATCTCTGAGCTAATACGGCGTTATCTTTGGTCCCGTTTAAGATGGTTTTGAAAACATCACTGTCATGTTTACCATCCAGCATCATGCTGACAATAGCCCATCCCCACACATTAGGTAAGCGATGAGAATAAGCTTGCTCAAGGTCCGATTTTGCTTTTACCGGATCTAATTCACTGTCAATAATGTAAACCCACAATGCATGAAACGGCGCTTCGATGTTATCCGGCTTAATTTCATTTAACGGGTCTATCGCCAGTTCAGGGCGTTGACCATAATATAATGCAATTGACTGGTTTCTCTTTGCATACACATTGTTTTCATTAAGCTCAATAGCAGAATCAAACGCTTCATAGGCAGAATCAAATTGCCCGATTTCCGTAAAATAAACACCAAGCATGTTAAACACATCTGACTGAGCTGGATTCAGTTCAAGAGAACGTTCTAAATCAAAACGTGACAAATTTTTCAGTCCGACTAAATCATAGAGGTTTGCTCTTTCGAAGAACATCTTAGCTCTGACATCATCCGGAATATCATCTTGAGCAAGCAACTCAGTAAGCTGAGCTATTTTAATTTCTTTACCTAAATCAACCCGAACCGGTCTCGCCATTGGAGGGTACAACCAGCGGGTATTTGTTGCATTTTTTCCATCTGATGACACGCATCCGGACAGAATAATTGTACTCAAAACGATCGATAACCATTTCACGGTATTACATTCCTTAAATAGAAGACTTGAACAAAAAGGCTTAAATAGAAAGGCTTAAAAATAGTGTTAAATAAAAAGCTTAAACAAAAAGGGAGCAAACTGCTCCCTTTATAACATGCTTTTCACATAAAAAGCGAACCTGTAGAAAATAACCTACACAGTTCTGACATTAATTATTCAGCAGATGGTTGTTCTGCCGCATTATCGTCAGATGCTGCTTCTGCAGGTTTTTCAACAGCAGCTTTCATACTTAGGCGAATACGGTTCTGACGGTCGATTTCAAGAACTTTAACCTGAACTTCCTGACCTTCTTTCAGATAGTCAGTCACTTTATCAACACGCTCTTCAGCAATTTGAGAGATGTGAACAAGACCATCTTTACCTGGAAGAATAGTTACGAACGCACCGAAATCAGCGATACGAGCTACTTTACCAGTGTAGATACGGCCTACTTCAACTTCTGCAGTGATTTCTTCGATACGACGAATCGCTTCTTTTGCAGCTCCACCATCAGTTGCAGCAACTTTCACTGTACCATCGTCATCAATTTCGATCGTTGTGCCCGTTTCTTCAGTCAGAGCACGGATAACAGCACCGCCTTTACCGATAACATCTTTGATCTTGTCAGCACTGATTTTCATTGTGTGAATACGTGGTGCAAATTCAGAAATATCTTCACGTGCAGAGCCAATCGCCTGATCCATTACAGAAAGGATGTGCATACGTGCACCTTTCGCCTGGTTCAGAGCAATTTGCATGATTTCTTTGGTGATACCTTCGATCTTGATATCCATTTGCAGTGCAGTTACACCAGTAGAAGTACCTGCTACTTTGAAGTCCATATCACCAAGGTGATCTTCATCGCCAAGAATATCTGAAAGAACAACGAAATCATTTTCTTCTTTAACAAGACCCATTGCGATACCAGCAACAGAAGCTTTGATTGGCACACCAGCATCCATAAGAGCAAGAGATGAACCACAAACAGAAGCCATTGATGATGAACCGTTTGATTCAGTGATTTCAGATACCACACGTACTGTGTATGGGAACTCATCTACTGATGGCATTACTGCAGCAATACCACGTTTAGCAAGACGACCATGACCAATTTCACGACGTTTTGGAGAACCAACAAAACCAGTTTCACCTACACAGTATGGAGGGAAGTTGTAGTGTAGAAGGAAGTGATCTTTTCTCTCACCAGTTAGTTCATCAATGATTTGTGCATCACGCTGAGTACCAAGCGTTGCAGTTACCATTGCCTGAGTTTCACCACGGGTGAACAAAGCAGAACCGTGAACGCGAGGAAGAACACCAGTACGAACATCCAGTGCACGAACCATGTCTTTTTCTCGACCATCGATACGAGGTGCGCCAGAGATAATACGGCTACGAACCACTTTCTTCTCTAGAGCATGCAGCATGTTGTGCAATTCATTTTCATCCAGAGTTTCATCTTGTTCTAACAGAGTACGAACCACATCTTCTTTGATTACGTTAACCTGGTCGTAACGAGCCATTTTTTCAGTAATCTGGTACGCTTCAGTGAAACGGCTTTCTGCAAGCTGAGCCACTTTTTCTTCTAGTGGTGCATTAACTACTGGAGCTGTCCATTCCCATGCAGGTGTTGCAACTTCTGCAGCAAATTCGTTAATGGCTGTAATAGCAGCCTGTTGTTGTTCGTGACCATATACTACAGCAGCAAGCATTTCTTCTTCAGGAAGAATATCGGCTTCAGACTCAACCATAAGTACTGCATTTTCAGTACCCGCAACAACAAGGTCAAGACGAGAAGATTCAAGTTCTGTCTGGCTTGGGTTTAGCACAAGCTGACCATCGATATGACCAACACGAGCCGCACCAATTGGACCATTAAATGGAATACCAGAAATAGCCAATGCAGCTGATGTACCAATCAATGCTGGAATATCAGGCTGAACGTCAGGGTTAACTGCAACGACAGTTGCAATGATCTGAACTTCGTTAGTAAAACCATCAGGGAAAAGAGGACGAATCGGACGGTCGATCAAACGAGCTGTCAGTGTTTCACCTTCAGATGGACGACCTTCACGTTTAAAGAACCCACCCGGGATTTTACCCGCTGCATAAGTACGTTCCTGATAGTTTACAGTCAGAGGGAAAAAGTCCTGACCTTCTACCGCTTCTTTTTTACCTACAACAGAGACAAATACTGCTGTGTCATCCATTGTAACCATAACTGCTGCAGTCGCCTGACGAGCAATTACGCCAGTTTCTAAAGTAACGGTGTGATTACCGTACTGAAATTTTTTAACTACTGGTTTTTCAAACATTCATTTTTCCTTTGTCCGGGTCTTCCCCGGATAGTGTTTTAAATACACTCAAGGCATTACGAATCGCGACTAGTAAAAGAAGTCTAGGTGTCAGGGTTCAGGCAAAAAAGGGATCAGGAAATGATTTTTCCTTTCTTTTCCTTCTTTTCCTAAAACCTGATTCCTTGTCTTCCTAAGCTTCTTTTAATAGCCGCGACCATCTGGCCGACTTCGGTGACTGTAGTGCTTTGAGTTTTTTATTGCGAAATTTATGCAATAAGCAAGTAGTATAAACTACTTACGCGGATTTTTGTTAAATTTAGATTCTAATAGATACTAAAAAAGGGGCTTAAAGCCCCTTTTTTAAACAAACTGTTCTTAGCGACGTAGACCAAGACGTTTGATAAGCGCGTGGTAACGATCCAGATCTTTACCTTTTAGGTAGTCTAGAAGTTTACGACGGCTAGAAACCATACGTAGAAGACCACGACGGCTGTGGTGATCGCCTTTGTGCTCTTGGAAGTGACCTTGAAGGTGGTTGATAGAAGCAGTAAGTAGTGCTACCTGTACTTCTGGTGAACCTGTGTCGCCTTCTTTTTGCGCGTATTCTGCAACGATTGCTGCTTTAGTTTCTGCATTCAGAGACATATTTCTCTCCTGAGAGTTAAGTTTATGTTTGTGCCAGCCAATCTCTGATTCAGCCAGCACGAGGAAGCGGGATTATAGAGTATCAGTGAATTAGTGTCTAGTTTTTCAGTATGCAGGATTTTAGGATTTTAGGATTTTAGGATTTTAGGATTTTAGGATTTTAGGATTTTAGGATTTTAGGATTTTAGGATTTTAGGATTTTAGGATTTTAGGATTTTAGGTAAAATTAGACCCTGTAAAAAATTCCTGTCAACCTAATTTCTATTTTTTCCCTTATATTCCCAACCCCTTTCTTTTCCTTATTTACCTTATTTTCCTTCCCTTCCTTTTTTTTCCTTTCTCTTCCTAACACCCTTCTTTTCCTAAACCCCTTATCTTCCTCAATCCCTTCTAACCACCAATCTCTTTGGTGCCACTTTTCCATCGTTGTCGATCTCACCGACACCAAGAAATAGTTTTTGTTCTCCGGTGGTGATTCGTACCTGACCAGAAGTTGGTGCGCCGAATACCTGTACAGCCTGACCATGCAATACCATATCAGCTAAGTCCGGAATAACATTCACTTCAGGCAAGTTTTCAACCGCTGTATCCATTGGTAACAATAAAGGATCTAAATACTCTTTCGGCTGAATATCCTCAGCACGAGCTTTTTCCAGCAATGCTTCCAGCTCTTCCAGTGTTACCATTTTTTCATAAGGATAATTGGCAACGGCAGTACGGCGCAGACTAATAACATGAGCGCCACAGCCTAACATTTCCCCCAAATCATCGACGATAGTCCGGATGTATGTTCCTTTTGAACAATGGACATCCATTTCAACTTCGTCGTTTTCAAAACGTAACAGCTGAATATCATAAACCGTGATTCTTCTTGATTCTCTGGGAACATCAATGCCTTCACGGGCATACTCATACAGAGGACGCCCCTGATATTTCAGCGCAGAGAACATGGATGGAACCTGATCCGTTTCGCCACGAAATGATTCAATTTTTTCCAGTAAATCATCTCGTTCCACAGCAACAGGACGAGTCTGAATGACTTCACCATCAGAATCAGAGGTATTAGTCCGCTCACCCAGTTTTGCGATTACTGTATAGCGTTTATCAGAGTCCAACAGGAACTGCGAAAATTTGGTTGCTTCACCTAAACAGATGGGCAGCATTCCGGTAGCCAGAGGATCTAGAGCTCCGGTATGTCCGGCTTTTTCTGCGAAATAAAAGCGTTTTACCCGCTGCAATGCATCATTCGATGAAATGCCCGTTGGCTTATCCAGAAGCACGATTCCATCAACAGGGCGTCCTTTACGACGTCTTGCCATTATTCGTCTTCTCCACGTCCTGATGCTTGTTTTTTCATGTTGTCGTTATTAACCACATCAGAAACCAGGTTAGACATTCGCATACCTTCAACTAAGGTATTGTCATAAACAAAACGGATTTCAGGGGTTAAACGTAAACGGATTTGTTTACCCAATAACATGCGGATATGAGGTTCATGTTCTTTCAGAGCACTTAAGCAGCTTTCCGGTGTCTGTTCGCCGATACACAAGAAAGTGACATACACTTTTGCGTAAGCTAAATCACGAGAAACCTGAACTTCAGAGATGGTCACCATGCCTAAACGTGAATCGCGGATTTCACGCTGCAGGATCATTGCTAATTCTTTTTGCAGTTGCTGAGCAACTCGCTGAGTACGACTAAATTCTTTAGACATATTTTCTCTCACTATAGAAAGAATGGGGGGATGGATATACCAGCCCCCCATGGCGTATACAACAACCTTTACTGCTAATCTATTTTAGTAGTTTAGCAATAATAGTCGATTAATCGTCAATTGAACGTTTAACTTCAACAGTTTCGAATACTTCGATCTGGTCACCTACACGAACGTCGTTGTAGTTCTTAACCCCGACACCACATTCGTAGCCGCTCTTAACTTCCTGTACGTCATCTTTAAAGCGACGTAGTGATTCAAGCTCACCTTCGTAGATAACTACGTTTTCACGCAGAACACGAATTGGGTTATTACGTTTGATAAGGCCTTCAGTAACCATACAACCAGCAATCGCACCCAATTTTGGTGATTTAAACACGTCACGAACTTCTGCAAGACCGATGATCTCTTGTTTGAACTCAGGAGCAAGCATACCGCTCATCGCTGCTTTCACTTCATCAATCAATTGATAGATGATTGAGTAGTAGCGAAGATCCAGATGTTCAGCATCGATAGTCTTACGTGCAGATGCATCAGCACGAACGTTAAAGCCAAGCAGGATAGCATTAGAAGCAGCAGCAAGAGTTGCATCAGTTTCAGTGATACCACCAACACCTGAACCAACAATTGTTACTTTTACTTCATCCGTTGACAGTTTAATCAGAGCATCAGAAATCGCTTCAACAGAACCCTGAACGTCAGCTTTAAGTACTACGTTCAATTCTGCAACTTCACCAGCTTCCATGTTAGAGAACATGTTTTCCAGTTTCGCTTTTTGCTGACGAGCCAGTTTCACTTCACGGAATTTACCCTGACGGTAGTTAGCAACTTCACGAGCTTTACGTTCATCACGTACCACTGTTGCTTCATCACCGGCAGAAGGCACACCTGAAAGACCAAGTACTTCGACAGGAATTGATGGGCCTGCTTCAGTAATTTCTTCACCCATCTCATCACGCATAGCACGTACACGGCCGTATTCCTGACCACAAAGCAGGATATCCCCTTTGCGCAAAGTACCAGACTGAACCAGAATAGTTGCTACCGGACCACGACCTTTATCAAGTTGTGATTCAACAACCACACCAGACGCCATACCATCTTCTACTGCTGTAAGTTCAAGAACTTCAGCCTGAAGCAGAATTGCTTCCAGAAGAGCATCGATGTTAGTACCTTGTTTCGCAGAAATATGAACAAATATATTTTCACCACCCCATTCTTCAGGAATGATGTCATATTGTGCCAATTCATTTTTCACGTTGTCAGGGTTAGCGCCTTCTTTATCGATTTTGTTAACCGCAACAATCAGAGGTACGCCAGCCGCTTTAGAGTGCTGAATCGCTTCGATAGTCTGAGGCATAACGCCATCGTCAGCCGCAACAACCAGTACTACGATATCCGTAGCCTGAGCACCACGAGCACGCATTGCAGTAAATGCTGCGTGTCCAGGAGTATCCAGGAAGGTAATCATACCGTTTGGTGTTTCTACGTGATACGCACCGATATGCTGGGTAATACCCCCCGCTTCGCCAGAAGCAACGTGAGCACGACGGATATAGTCAAGTGTTGATGTTTTACCATGGTCAACGTGACCCATAATAGTAACAACAGGCGCACGAGGAACCGCTTCAGCAGCACTGTCACGATCAGAAAGAACCGCTTCTTCCAGTTCATTTTCCTTACGTAGAACAACCTTATGACCCATCTCTTCAGCAACTAACTGTGCAGTTTCCTGATCGATCACCTGGTTAATGGTTGCCATTGCGCCCATTTTCATCATAACTTTGATGACTTCAGTCCCTTTAACAGACATTTTCTGAGCTAATTCAGAAACAATGATGGTTTCACCAATCACAACGTCTTGTTTTTGAACAGTGGCATTTTTATCAAAACCATGTTGCATTGAAGTCGGTTTCGCAATACGGCCTTTACGTTTGCCTTTTGCGCCGGGGCCAGAACGTGAATCACGTTCCTGACGGTCATCGTTCTTAGACATTTTGCGTTTATTCGCTTTAGTACGACGACGGCCACCTTCCTCACGACGGTCTGCTTCATCTTCCGCTTCTCGTGCATAATGAGAAGTCGTTACATGGTAATCTGTATTTTCTTCTTCCATATCACCTTTTTTCTCTTGTTCCGCAGACCAACGCTCTTTATTTTTTTCAGCCAATTCGCGTGCTTTTTCAAGCTCTCGCTGACTATCCTCTTCAGCCTTACGCCTTGCTTCTTCATCCAGGCGGCGTTTTAGTGCTTCGGCTTCTTTTTGCGCTGCCTCTTGCTTCGATTTTTCTTCAGCAGATGGCTGTTGAGCTTTCTGCTGCTCGTTCGCTTCACGCTTCACTTTTTCTTCTGCTTCGCGTTTCGCTTTTTCTTCTGCTTCACGTTTCGCTTGTTCTTCCGCTTCACGTTTCGCTTGTTCTTCCGCTTCACGTTTCACTTGTTCTTCTGCATCACGTTTCGCTTGTTCTTCCGCGTCACGTTTCGCTTGTTCTTCCGCGTCACGTTTCGCTTGTTCTTCCGCGTCACGCTTCGCTTGTTCTTCTGCTTCACGCTTCGCTTCATCTTCTATTGCACTACGTTTGACGTACGTACGTTTTTTACGCACCTCAACCTGCACATTTTTGCTTTTACCGCTACCAGCACTAACACTTAAGGTGCTGCGCGTTTTACGCTGAAGTGTTAAACGAGTTGGTGATGCCTCATTTGACTCATCACCATTACCTTTACGAAGAGATGTTAATAGCTGCTGTTTCTCTTCTTCTGAGATTATATCAGAACTCGTCTTTTTCATTCCAGCTTCGGCAAGTTGTTCAATTAAGCGGTCAACAGGCGTACCTATTTCGTCACTCAGTGCTTTTACTGTATATTGTGTCATGCCGCTCTCCCCTTGCTGAAATTATGCGTCTTCTTCGCCGAACCAACAAATATTACGAGCTGCCATGATTAATTCACCAGCACGTTCTTCTGTCAATCCTTCGATGCCTTCCAGGTCGTCAATTCCCTGCTCAGCCAAATCTTCTAACGTTGAAATGCCTTTTGCTGCAAGTTTATAAGCCATATCACGTTCCAAACCTTCCAGATTCAGTAAATCTTCCGCTGGCTCAACACCTGAATATGACTCTTCTTTAGCAAGAGCTAGTGTAGTTAGAGCGTCTTTAGCACGATTACGAAGCTCTTCAACTAAATCTTCATCAAGGCCATCAACTTCAAGCAATTCATTAACAGGAACATAAGCAATTTCTTCTAATGTAGAGAAACCTTCTTCAACAAGAAGCTCTGCAAAATCTTGCTCGATGTCTAAATGCTTCATGAATAATTCAATTGATTCCAGAGATTCTTCCTGATGTTTCTTCTCAAGATCTTCAACCGTCATTACGTTCAGTTCCCAACCGGTTAGTTGCGATGCTAAACGCACGTTCTGACCATTACGACCGATCGCCTGAGCAAGATTATCAGCTTCTACTGCAATATCCATTGAATGTGCATCTTCATCAACGATGATTGATGCTACATCTGCCGGAGCCATAGCATTAATTACGTACTGAGCCGGGTTATCATCCCATAGCACGATATCGATACGTTCACCACCAAGTTCACCGGAAACAGCCTGAACACGCGCGCCTCGCATACCAACACAAGCACCGACAGGATCGATACGTTTGTCATTGGTTTTCACAGCAATTTTCGCACGAGAACCAGGATCACGAGCCGCACCTTTCAGTTCAATTAGCTCTTCGCCGATTTCTGGTACTTCTACTCTGAATAGCTCTTCAAGCATCTCAGGTTTAGAGCGAGTGATGAATAACTGAAAGCCTCTTGCTTCTGGTTTCACTGCGTAAAGAAGACCTCTTACTCGGTCACCACTACGGAAGTTTTCACGCGGCAGTTGATCATCACGTAGAATAACAGCTTCTGCGTTGTTACCCAGATCAAGAATGACCGCTTCACGGTTTACTTTTTTAACAACGCCGGTAACCAAATCACCTTCGTTATCAATAAACTGTTCAACAATTTGTGCACGCTCAGCTTCACGTACTTTTTGTACGATAACCTGTTTTGCTGTCTGAGTCGTAATACGGTCGAATGTTACAGATTCAATTTCTTCCTCAATGTAATCACCAAGCTCAACAGAATCATCATCATAACTTGCTGCATCAAAAGAAATTTCTTTCGTTGGACTTTGTACTTCGTCGACAACTAACCAACGACGGAAAGTATCAAATTCACCAGTTTTACGGTCAATCGCAACTCGAACGTCAATTTCAATTTCATATTTTTTCTTGGTTGACGTAGCAAGAGCAATTTCTAAAGCTTCAAAAATTCGCTCACGAGGTACCGCTTTTTCATTCGATACTGCTTCTACTACCGCTAAAATCTCTTTACTCATTTTTTATAGCCTCTATTTTAAGACTTAAAATTTAGGGATTAGGTTAGCTTTTGCTATGTTACTAAGCGCAAAATGTTCAGGTTGTCCGTCAATGGTAACAGTCACTGTTTCACCATCGATAGATTCAATAACACCTTTCCACTTACGTCTGTTATTCATAGCCATTTTTAATACGATGCTGACCTCGTGACCAATAAACTGCTCATAATGGGCAGCTTTAAAAAGTGGTCGTTCCAGACCTGGAGAAGATACCTCTAAGTTATATGCCACTGAGATTGGATCTTCTACGTCAAGTACTGCACTCACCTGGCGACTTACCTCTGCGCAATCGTCAACAGTGATCCCATTTTCCTGATCAATGAATATACGAAGCGTTGAGTGTGCGCCTGCGCGTACGAACTCCAATCCAACCAACTCATAACCTAAAGCACCTACAGGAGCTTCTAGCATTTCAGTAAGTTGTCTTTCTAAGCCAGTCATTAAACCACTCCAGAAACAAAAAAAGGGCCCAGAGCCCAATAAACTTTCCAAGCACATACCTAAAATTTAGTGCAAATCACTGAGAAAACACAAAATTTCAGATAATAAAAAACCCCGATAGTCGGGGTTTTTCACTGCTGGACCCTGATATATTGAAAGTAAAAACACTTTCAATAACAGTGTTCTATACACTGCAAACTTGCAAAACCCATATAAAATGGTTGCGGGGGCCGGATTTGAACCAACGACCTTCGGGTTATGAGCCCGACGAGCTACCAAGCTGCTCCACCCCGCGCCAATGGTGCGCATATTAACCAATGCGTCTCACATTTACAAGTTTGTAAACGATAATGGTGCCGAGAGAGGGACTCGAACCCTCACACCGAAGCGCTAGCACCTCATGCTAGTGTGTCTACCAATTTCACCATCTCGGCAATTCTATAATAAACAGCTAAAAATTATTTCTAATTTACTCAGCTGCTTATTCTGGAATCTCGTTACTGTTATTCGTTTTAACAGGAACTTCTGTTACTTCTTTTTTCTGTACCTGTTCCTGGCTAGCTTCAGGGTTATCCCACTGAGACTTCGCTTTGTGTGTAGAAAAATTCCCTAACACTAAACTTATCACCAAAAACACTACAGCAAATATTGTTGTCATTCGGGTTAAGAAATTACCCGAGCCACCAGAGCCAAATACGGTATTTGATGCTCCAGCCCCGAATGAAGCGCCCATATCTGCGCCTTTCCCTTGTTGGATTAACACAAGGCCAATGATAGCAATCGCTGCCAACAGGTAAAGCACAAGTAGAACTGTAAACATTACACCCACCTATGGTCCAAATTGTTGAGCCAGCGCCGTTCTCATTATCGCTTTCACGTTATGACCGAACAAAGCTAGCGCCCTCCTGAGTAAGAGGTGGACGCAATACTAACGGAAGCCTTTAACGCTGACAAGTGGTTATCTCTATTTTTTTTCACATTACTGTTCAAGCGGTTAAAAAAGGGACTATTTAAGGGGGGTAAGGTTTCAGGGAGATAAGGTTTTTAGGATTCAGGAAGATTAGGTTTTTAGGATTCAGGAAGATAAGGGGTTCAGGGTTCGGGAAAGAAAGGCTTCATGGAATATCCCTTTACTTCCCTCATTCCCTCATTCCCTTTATTCCCTTCTTTTCCTTTATTTCCTTCTTTCCCTTTATTCCCTTACCTCCCTTCTTTCCCTGCCGCCTTCTAACAACTTAATTTAACAGCCTGAGCAATCGCCAAAGCAGACTCTTTCACAAGCGCTTCATCTTCACCTTCAACCATAACTCTGATTAATGGTTCAGTGCCTGATTTACGCAGTAACACCCGTCCTTTTTGACCCAGTTTTTCTTCTGCTGCCAGCACAGACTGTTTTACAGATTCGGCTTCAAGAGGGTTGTTATCACCACTGAATTTTACATTTTCCAGTACCTGAGGATATAAGGTCATTCCTTTTGCTAAATCACTCAGCGTCATTTCACTATCTACAACAGCAGCCAACACCTGTAAAGCGGCAACAATCGCATCGCCCGTAGTGACTTTATCCAGTAAGATCACATGGCCTGAATTTTCTGCACCAATCTTCCAGTCTTTTTCCAGTAATTTTTCCAGAACGTAACGGTCACCGACAGCAGCGCGAATGAAAGGAATACCAAGCTGTTTCAGACCGACTTCCATACCAAGGTTTGTCATTAATGTGCCAACCACACCACCTTTCAGCTCGCCTTTTCTCAGCAAATCACGGGCAATGATATAGGCGATTTGATCACCGTCGATTTTATTGCCCAGTTCATCAACCATAATAATACGGTCACCGTCACCATCAAAGGCTAAACCTAAATCCGCTTTTTCATCAAGGACCCGTTGTTGCAACGCTCTTACGTCGGTGGCTCCGACTTTATCATTGATGTTCAGACCGTTTGGTTCCACACCCATTGCAATAATGTCAGCTCCCAGTTCTTTAAAAACATTAGGAGCAATGTGATAGGTTGCGCCATTTGCACAATCAACAACTATCTTGAGCCTGTTTAAATTATGTTTTGACGGGAAAGTACTTTTACAAAATTCAATATAACGACCCGCAGCATCATTCAATCGGGTTGCTTTGCCCAATTCAGCCGAGGGAACACATTCAATATCTTTATCCAGTTCCGCTTCAATGGCTAATTCAATATCATCCGGCAGTTTGGTGCCTTCAGAAGAAAAGAATTTAATCCCGTTGTCATAATATGGATTATGCGAAGCCGAAATAACAATCCCTGCTTCCGCCCTGAATGTCTGAGTCAGATAAGCAACTGCAGGAGTTGGCATCGGGCCGGTTAATGTTGCTTTTAATCCGGCAGCAGCCAAGCCTGCTTCTAATGCAGATTCCAGCATATAGCCGGAAATTCGGGTATCTTTACCAATAATAACCTGCTTCGATCCCTGCTTAGCAAGCACCCGACCTGCCGCCCAGCCAAGCTTTAATACGAAATCAGGAGTAATTGGATACTCACCAACTTTGCCCCGTACGCCGTCGGTACCGAAATAACGTCTGCTATTACTCATTGTTAAACATCTCTAATTTATAATTCTTTATATTTGTTCATCATATTCAGCATTGCCACGGCTTCTGCTGTTTCTTTTACATCATGAACACGTAAAATATGAGCGCCTTTTTCAGCACACAAAACCGCTCCGACAACGCTAGGCGTTAAACAGTCTATCGGCTGTTTACCCAATAGTTTGTGTAGCATTGTTTTCCGTGACAACCCAGTCAGAATCGGCAGATCATATTTTTGAAAACTATCCAGTTTGGCTAATAGATTGTAATTATGTTCCAGAGTTTTACCAAATCCAAATCCAGGATCTAAGATGATATTTTCTCTTTTTATACCACCATCAATACAGGCATCCATTCTTTCCTGAAGAAACTTATGCACATCAAGCAGAAAATTTTCGTACTCAGGTGCCTGCTGCATGGTTCGCGGCTTGCCTTTCATATGCATAATGCATACAGGTACATTTGCTTTAGCAACCACTGCTATAGCACCGGGTTCCTGCAGTGCTCTGATGTCATTAATTAAGTCCGCTCCCGCAGCTATTGAAGCTTCCATTACTTCTGGCTTGCTGGTATCAATGGAAATCCAGACATCGGATCTTTTTCTTAATTCAGTAACAACAGGTACCACCCGCTCGAGCTCATCTCTGACACTGACTTCCGGCGCCCCCGGCCTGGTAGATTCGCCGCCGATATCGATAATCGTCGCACCATCGCGAATCATTTCCTCTGCATGGGCAATGGCATTTTCAATTACAGAATATTTTCCACCATCAGAAAATGAGTCAGGGGTGGTATTTAAAATCCCCATGACCTGAGGTGTGGTTAAATCAAGTATCTTGTCTTTGTTTCTAATTTCCATGATGTATCCATAAACAAAAACCCCGAGTAAAATCTCGGGGCTTTAAATCAGGTGAACAAACCATCAGTTAATCGACTTTGTTTGTGTCATCGTTGTTTGTATCATCTTTAGTTTCATCTGCTTTGGTATCAGTATCTGCAGATTCCACTTTATCATCTTTGCCAGATTCCTGAGCTGGAGTATCAGTCTCTTTAGAAGCAGTTTCAGCGCCCGCTTTTTCAGCTTTTGCTTTTTCTTCCTTCATGTGTTCCTGTTCAAGCCAGCCCGCTGGTTCACGGATAGTATCTTTACGATCCATTAAATCATCTATCTGTCCAGCATCGATGGTCTCGTACTTCATCAGAGCATCTTTCATGGCATGCATGATATCCATGTTTTCTTCGATGATTTTTTTAGCACGCGCATAGTTTCTATCGATAATTTTACGAACTTCATCATCAATAAGACGCGCAGTATCATCAGACATATGCTTGGATTTCGTTACGCTACGACCAAGGAACACTTCGCCTTCATCTTCAGCGTAAAGCAATGGACCTAATTTTTCAGAGAAGCCCCATTGAGTCACCATCTTACGCGCAATATCAGTGGCACGTTCGATATCGTTTGACGCACCGGTAGATACTCTATCTGCGCCATAAATCAGTTCTTCTGCAAGTCGGCCACCATAAAGGCTGGAAATCATCGACTCAAGATGCTGACGAGACATACTGACACGATCCTGCTCTGGCAGATACATAGTGACACCAAGTGCACGGCCTCGAGGGATAATAGACACTTTATAAACCGGGTCATGTTCCGGTACTAAACGACCAACAACGGCATGCCCTGCTTCATGATATGCAGTAGAAGCTTTAACTTCTTCAGTCATTACCATTGAGCGGCGCTCTGCACCCATCATAATTTTGTCTTTAGCCTGTTCAAATTCAACCATGGATACATTGCGTTTGTTACCACGCGCAGCAAACAATGCGGCTTCGTTAACCAGGTTAGCCAAATCAGCACCAGAGAAACCAGGTGTACCACGAGCAATCAGTGAAGGTTCCACATCATTGGCTAACGGTACTTTTCTCATATGTACTTTAAGAATTTGTTCACGACCACGAACATCTGGCAGGCCAACTACAACCTGACGGTCAAAACGTCCCGGACGTAACAATGCAGGGTCAAGAACATCCGGACGGTTAGTTGCAGCGATAACGATAATACCTTCATTACCTTCGAAACCATCCATTTCAACCAACATTTGGTTCAGTGTCTGTTCACGTTCATCATGACCGCCACCGACACCAGCACCACGTTGACGACCTACAGCATCGATTTCATCGATAAAGATGATACATGGGGATGCTTTTTTTGCCTGTTCGAACATGTCACGCACACGAGATGCACCAACACCTACAAACATTTCAACGAAATCTGAACCAGAGATAGTAAAGAACGGCACTTTCGCTTCACCGGCAATGGCTTTAGCCAGCAACGTTTTACCGGTACCAGGAGGACCAACCATTAACACACCCGTTGGAATTTTACCGCCAAGCTTTTGGAAACGACTAGGATCACGCAGGTAATCAACCAGTTCTTTAACATCTTCTTTCGCTTCATCACAGCCTGCAACGTCGCCAAAGGTAGTTTTAATTTGTTCTTCAGTCATCATTCGGGCTTTACTTTTACCGAATGACATCGCGCCTTTACCGCCACCGCCTTGCATCTGACGCATAAAGAAGATCCAGACGCCAATAAGAAGAATCATAGGGAACCAGGAGATAAAAATAGTTCCTAGTAAACTCTGTTCTTCGGGAGGTGTTCCCTGAACTTTAACGTTCTGATTAATCAGATCATCAAGAAGTTTCTGGTCATAAACAGGCATATAGGTTACGTAGTTAGTACTTCCCCCTCTGCGTGTAAATGTAATCGCACTATCTTTGAAGGTTGCTTCTTGCACTTGGCCTTGACCAACTTCCTTAACGAAAGTTGTGTAATCCACTGCTCTGCCACTATTGTCACCAGGGCCAAAGCTCTGGAAAACGGACATCAAGACTACAGCGATTACCAGCCATAGGATTAAGTTTTTTGCCATGTCACTCAAGGTGTAAGCCTCTCGATAACTAATTGTAATTAAAGGTAGGGTACTACAGATTCTAGCGTCTAGCTACTTTGTTAACAGTGACCTATACCCACAAAATGGTTACCCTTTGTAACCAGTCGCAACAATATAGACTTCTCTTGAGCGAGCTCGCGATGAGTCTGGTTTACGAATTTTCACGACTTTAAAGAGTTCGCGAACCTCTTTTACATATTGATCAAAGCCTTCGCCCTGGAATACTTTAACCACAAAACTACCATTGGGAGCAAGAACTTGTCGACACATATCTAACGCTAATTCAACTAAATACATCGCTCTTGGTTGATCAACTGATAAATTGCCGGCCATATTGGGCGCCATATCAGACATTACCACATCAACCAGGTTTGGCTGAATTCTTTCCAGAAGGGCGTCTAAGACAGAGTCTTCCCGAAAGTCTCCCTGAAGAAATGCCACCCCGGCAATGGAGTCCATAGGTAGAATATCACAAGCGATAACCTGACCATTTTCTCCAACAATATTAGCAGCATATTGCGACCAACCGCCTGGCGCAGCTCCCAAATCGACCACTGTCATGCCAGGTTTGAGAAGTTGATCTTTATTTTGAATCTCTTCAATCTTAAAAATTGCCCGTGAACGATAACCTTTTTTCTTTGCTTCGTTCACATATTTATCATCAAAATGCTCTTTCAACCAACGGCCAGAGCTTGCCGAGTGCTTTTGTTTACTCATGATTTACCTAAAACAATCTACTTATACTGAGAAAGTATGGTAGAAAATATAGTCTTCCATCATAGATGGCGTTAAAATGTTTCTTTTCAACCCTTATATTAAATAAAATCGGCCGCATAATGAACCTAAGTACGAAACAAAAACAGCATCTAAAAGGCTTGGCACACAACCTTAAACCAGTTGTGCTGATGGGCGCAAATGGACTGACCGAGGCTGTATTAGCGGAAATTGAGATCGCTTTAGACCACCACGAGCTAATTAAAGTGAAAGTGGCATCAGAAGACAGAGACACAAAGAACCTGATTATTGATGCAATTGTTCGTGAAACTAAAGCAGAGAAAATTCAGACAATTGGGAAAGTGTTGGTGCTTTACCGTCCAACAGAAGACCGTAAAATCGAATTACCAAGAAAATAGGTATCAGGTATCAGGTATCAGGTATCAGGTATCAGGTATCAGGTATCAGGTATCAGGTATCAGGTATCAGGTATCAGGTATCAGGTATCAGGTATCAGGTAGTATAAAAATTAAAAAAAGCCACGCGCAATAGTGACGTGGCTTTTTTAGGTTATTAGGTTGTTAGGTTGTTAGGTTGTTAGGTTGTTAGGTTACAAGACAAAATCTGAAACCTGAACCCTTATTTCCTAAAAATCCTATTTTCCTCAACCCCTTATCTTCCCTAAACCCTTATTTTCCTTAAACCCTTAACTTCCTTAAACCCTGTTAACCTTTACTCACACATAATCGACTTTATCGACTTCGAAAACTTTTTCGCCGCCAGGAGTCGTGATAGTCACTTCATCGCCTTCCATTTTACCGATAAGGCCACGAGCAATAGGAGAACTCACTGAAATTAAGCCAGCTTTAATATCAGCTTCATCATCACCAACGATCTGATACGTTTTCTCTGCATCAGTATCCACATCAATCAATGTCACAGTTGTACCAAAAATGATTTTTCCGGTGTTTTCCATCTGGGTTACATCGATAATCTGCGCTACAGACAATTTATATTCAATATCACGGATTTGAGCTTCACAGATCCCCTGCTCTTCTCTTGCTGCATGGTATTCAGCATTTTCTTTAAGATCACCAAGCTCACGAGCTTCGGCAATAGCTTGGGTAATCTTTGGTCTCAGTTTCAGGAGTCTATCAAGCTCTTCACGTAGTTTCTGCGCTCCACGCACAGTCATTGGAACTTTTTCCATTTTATACCTCTAGGCCAAAGTTATCTTTGGACAAAACAAAAACTACCCAACCCAAAAAGGTTAGGTAGTTTTAACTATGAATTTATTTACCTCAGTGTAAACAAAGTTAGTGATGAGATCACCTGAATTCAAGGGCAATTGTCATAAAACCTTCTTTTTTTCTTCTGAATCTTACCCTTCCCACCAAACTCAATGTGATATAGATCACACCACAAATAACACCTCATATATAAACCCAGATTAAAAAAAATAAAAAATGACTAATTCATTGAACTTTCCACTATTTCATAAGTTTATTTTTTTATCTTTAAAATCAATATATTGATTTTTATTTATAACTTATCAAAGTGTTTTTTAGACTTTGATTTATATCATTTTACTAACTTTCCCTCTCAGCCCTCGGTTAAAACTAGATTGCGTAACTTAATAGCCAAATGAAGTTTCGCAGCGTCAGCTTTCTGTCGTTGACAATGATTAATTTCATATTTGGCGATGATAATTTTTATAGAGACAAAACAAGGATTTTTAAGTCAGTTAGCCAAGCCAATTGGCTTAATTCATAAACCTTAATCTTCTGAAAAATTGAAACGGACAAAATTTTAGGATTAACAAGATGAAAAAAACTCTAATTGCTCTTGCAGTAGCAGGTGCTGCAGTGGCTACCGGTGCAAACGCTAGCGAACTTTATAATCAAGATGGTACAACACTAGCTATCGGTGGCCGTGCTGAAGCTCGTATGTCAGTTATGGATAGTGATGTTTCTGACGTTTCACGTGTTCGTGTGAATTTCTTGGGTAAACAAGAAATAACAGAAGATCTATATGGTCTTGGTTTCTACGAAGCTGAATATATGACTAATGATGAAGCTGATTCAGATACAGATACCATCGATACTCGTTATATCTATGCAGGTCTGGGCGGTTCATTTGGCCAGGTTACTTACGGTAAACAAGATGGTGCTTTAGTTGCTATAACTAACTTTACCGATATTATGGATTATCATGGAGCTACAGCAGCTCAAGAATTAGCTACAGCTTCTGACCACATCGATAACATGCTTGCTTACACTGGCACATTTGGCGATTTTTCTGTCAATGCATCATACCGTTTTGCTGACCGACTAGATCAAGGCGATGATCCAGCAGATCCAACATCATACAGTGACAATGACTTTAAAGGTTATGCTGCATCAGGTATCTATAATCTAGCAGATACTGGCGTTGCGTTAGGTCTTGGTGTTGCTGATCAACATAGCACAATCAATCCTGATAATGCTACAGATGATGATGATTCTACTGTTCTAGGTGCTACACAATATATAGCCACTGCATCATACACAATGGATAACTTATATCTATCAGCATTGTACACCTTCAAAAATTATGACCATTCAAGCGTTGACTACGATGGTTATGAATTAGCAGCACAATACACTTTAGGTAAAACTGTATTAATCGCTACTTATGATAACGGCGATGATGATGAAGGCAATTCTAAAGTCAACGATCTTGGTTTAGAAGCTGCTTACAAATTCAAACCAAACTTTAAAGCTTACATTGATTACAACGTTAATATGCTAAGTGGTGATCAATATGATGAATCGGCTCATGGCACTGAAGACGAAGCTGTTTTAGGTCTTTTGTATAACTTCTAATTCAGAATTCCACTGATTTCTTAAATTTACACCTGTCAGGTATTGGCAGGTGTTTTTTTAGATCGGTATACTGCCTGTTCAATTAATTATTATTAAAGGCATTTCTGACATGAGATATTTTCTCTTTATCCTTGCACTTATTCTCTCTTGTCATGCATTTTCTCAAGACTTAAATCCGCAAAGCTATCTGCCAATCTCAACCCGGTCAGCCTTATTAATTACACCAATTCATGGCAATGAGACGTTTGCTCAGAATACCGATAGCTTTTTTCCACCAGCCAGTACGGCAAAATTATTAACGGCGTTATCCGCCAAACTTGAATTAGGTGAAGATTTTTCTTTCTCTACCAAACTCAATAGCAACAAAAATGATGTTGTGGTGCATTTTTCTGGCGACCCGGAGCTGACTTATGCTGATCTTTTAGCTCTGTTCAGTAAATGGAAAGAAGTAAAGGGTAATAAAATCAGAGGCAATATCTGGTTAGATAACAGTGCCTTCACAGGCTATCAAAAAGCGATCGGCTGGCCATGGGATATTCTGGGTGTCTGTTATAGTGCGCCGTCAACGGCAATAACTCTCGATCACAATTGCGTGCTTGGCTCAATCTATACCATGAAAGATGGCAAAACCCGGGTGCATACTCCGGAACAATTTCCAATAGTGGTATCTTCCAAAGCAAAAGTAGTTTCCAGCGAAGAGCAAAAACAGACTTTATGTGAACTGGAACTAACGTCTAATAATGAAAACCATTATGTACTTAATGGCTGCATCACCCAGAGAACGTCTCCTTTACCGCTCAAATTTGCGATACAGAATCCCGAGCTCTACGCCACACGCATGGTGTATAAAATATTAAACCATCTCAACCTGAAACTGGATGGACAGATTTATATTGGCACGCCTAACAATACCACCGAAAAACTCATTGCCGAGCATCATTCGCCTAAGCTTCCGGTTCTTTTAGATAAGATGCTAAAAAAATCTGATAATCTGATTGCTAATAATTTAACCAAAGCAATGGGAAACCGCTTTTTTATTCAGCCCGGTTCCTTTGCTAACGGAACAGAAGCCATTAAGCAGATTTTGCTGACCAAGGCGAATATTGATCTTTCTAATGCGCAGTTGGTAGATGGCTCCGGTTTATCCAGAAATAACCGCCTGACAGCGCATAATATCGCTGCTGTTCTTCGCTATATATATGATCATGATGATCAACTTGGTTTGTTAGATCTGCTTCCGGTGGCCGGACAGAGCGGCACGTTAAAGTACCGGACAAGTATGCGCAACAAAGCCATAACAGGCAGAATAAGAGCGAAAAGCGGCTCTTTATATGGTAGCTATAACATGGCGGGTTATGGGCTTGATCCACAAGGTCAGCCAAAAACAATTTTTGTGCAGTTTGTGACTGACTATTTCCCGGTTCAGGAACATGAACATCAATCTAAACTGCTTCCATTGATGAACTTTGAAACGGCTTTTTATGAGAAAGTGATAAGTGAATGAGGGGTCAGGAAGAAAAGGTTTTTAGGGATCAGGAAAGGAAGGAATCAGGAAGCAAAGGCTTTAGGAAAAGAAGGCGGAGATATCCCTCAAATCCTTTCCTTCCTTAAACCCTTTCCTTCCTTAAACCTATTACTCAATCGTTACCCGAGCAAACTTGCGTTTACCAACCTGGAATACATATGTTCCGGCTGCTGGTACCCATTTAGTATCTTCGATTTTTTCACCTTCAGATTTTGCTGCGCCCTGACGAATCATACGCATCGCATCCGAAGTTGAATTAACCAAACCTGCATCTTTCAGAATGTTTGCAATAGCCGAGTCAGCAGCAAATGTAAATTCTGGCATTTCATCAGGAATGTTACCTTTCTGGAAACGGTTGATGAATTCCTGCTCGGCAGCATCTGCATCAGCATCGGTGTGGAAACGAGCAATGATTTCTTTAGCCAGTAAGATCTTAATATCACGAGGGTTAGTACCATTCGTAACATTCGCTTTAAACTGCTCAATTTCAGGCAATGGACGGAAAGATAGTAGTTCGTAATAGCTCCACATCAGATCATCGGAAATCGACATGATCTTACCAAACATTTCACTTGGTGATTCTGCAATACCGATATAGTTATGAGCTGACTTGGACATTTTCTTCTCGCCATCCAAACCAACAAGAAGCGGCATCATTAAAACAACCTGAGGTTTCTGACCATTTGATTTCTGAAGCTCACGGCCCATTAACAGGTTGAATTTCTGGTCGGTACCACCAAGCTCAACATCCGTTTCCATAGCAACTGAATCGTAGCCCTGAAGCAGAGGGTACATAAATTCATGGATAGCAATCGGCTGACCCGTGGTATACCGCTTTTTAAAATCATCGCGTTCTAACATACGAGCAACAGTCTGGTTCGCAGCAAGGCGAATCATGCCTTCAGCACCAAGTTCAGATAACCATTCAGAGTTGAACTGAATTTTGGTTTTCGCAGGATCAAGAATTTTGAACACTTGCTGTTTATAGGTTTCAGCATTACGTATAACGTCTTCACGAGTCAACGGAGGACGAGTCGTGTTTTTACCTGTTGGATCACCCACCATACCGGTAAAGTCACCAATCAGAAATGTCACTTCGTGACCCAAATCCTGAAACGTACGTAATTTATTCAGAATAACAGTATGACCAAGGTGAATATCCGGAGCTGTTGGATCCGCACCAAGTTTAATACGCAGAGGTCGCCCCTCTTTTAGTTTTGCAATTAACTCTTCTTCTGGTATTAGCTCTTCAACACCACGCTTGATTTCTGCAAGTGCTGTTTCTAGATTCGCCATTCTTGTTTACTCCCACAGATTTGGCAGAAATTTAATAGTTCGACAGTTTACTTGAATAGCGCTGGTTTTTGAAACCAGTTAGACTATAGATATAAAGATTTTATGAACAATTGATGAAGCAAAACAAAATATGTTGACTATTTTTGCCAGATTGCCGCTATTGCACAAACTCTTAATTGGATTGATATCCGCTATTATTGTTTTTTCAATGATATTCTTACCTAGCCTATCAACCTTGCGCAAACAAGAAAAGCATCTTGAAATTGGTCGCCATTATCCTCTGGCGATTAATTTAGAGGCATTAGCTCCGGGTGAATCCATTCCTCCGACAGCCGTATTAAGATGGGAGCAACATACAGTAAAATCCGGTGAAAGTGCCGCCGTTCTTTTTCAGCGTATTGGTTTGTCCTCTCGTTTATTATATGAACTCACAACCAGTAGTGATGACGCCAAACAACAACTCAGTCGGCTACGCCCCGGAGACAAATTAATTTTCGGTTTTAATGATGATAATGAGCTGATCCAGTTACGCAGAACCATTAACTCATACGAAAGCTTTTTAATCACCAAAACACCAAGCGGTTTTACAACCAGTATTGATAAAAAAGAAGTTCATTATCAATATAACTACGCGGAAGCGACAATCACTTCTAATTTCTGGAATGCAGCCATAAAAGCAGGACTGACTGCCAATCAGATTATGGAACTTGCCGGTATTTTTGGCTGGGATATTGATTTTGCCTTAGATATCCGTGATGGAGACCAATTTAAGCTGCTGTATCAGGAAAAAATTGTTGAAGGTGAAGTCGTGGGCAGAGGCAATATTATTGCTGCAGAATTTATCAATCAGGGAGATACGTTCAAAGCCATACTGGATGATAATACCGGTAATTACTATGACGAAAATGGCCGGGCAATGAAAAAAGCCTTTTTACGTGCTCCGCTCGATTTCCGTCGGGTTTCTTCCAACTTCAACCCAAGACGACTACATCCGGTTACCGGACTTGTCAAACCTCACCGCGGAACAGATTATGTAGCTCCGATAGGAACACCAATCTGGGCGGCCGGTGACGGGGTCGTAATGAAATCCAGTTATAACCAGTTCAACGGTAATTATGTGTTTATTAAACACAGTAATACTTATATTACCAAGTATTTGCATTTAAAACGTCGTATGGTCAAAACCGGTCAACGGGTTAAACAGGGCCAGACAGTAGGTCAGTTAGGAAAAACAGGAAGAGTGACCGGAGCTCATTTGCATTATGAATTTCTTGTCAATGGAGTACACAAAAATCCACGAACAGTGAAACTGCCTGAATCTAAGTCATTAACCGGGAAGAAAAAACAAACATTTCTAGCAAATGCCAAAATAAAATTAGAGCGAATGGAACACTACAGTCAGATGCTAACTGTGCAAAGATAAAAGCGGTGAAATTTCAACACTCTGCTTTTCTTAAAACAGAGTGATTGTTCCGTTTATTATTTTTTGAAACAATTTTGGAAACACAAGCCGTTACACACTAAATGATGCACCACAGCCACAGGTTGTGGTTGCATTAGGGTTATTCACAAAAAAGCGTGAACCTTCTAATCCTTCGGTATAATCAACTTCACCACCGATCAGGTATTGTAAACTCATCGGATCAACAACTAAGGTTACACCACAGTTCTCGATTGTTGTATCGCCCTCATTGACATTTTCATCAAAAGTAAAACCATACTGAAAACCGCTACAGCCACCACCGGTGACATAAACCCGCAATTTTAAGTTAGGATTTTCTTCTTCTGATATCAGAGTCTTAACTCTGGTTGCTGCTGTATCAGAAAATGTTAAAGGTATATTTAACTCACTCACCACGACCTCTCTTTATGTGCCCGTGTACTTATAATTCTTATATTACAACTTAATTATAGATTTTCTGTATTAAAGCATAAACGCGTAACACTCTCTAATAGTTTTCTAATTATCCAATACCCAACCAATATGGTCAAGTATTACCAATCCAGCTCACCGCTTATCATTGTTCTTATTTTTGGTTATCACATTGATTATTGACCAAATTCAGACAATTTTTACAAAAGGGGTTCTTCTTCCAATCTCAAAGAGTACAATGCGTACAACATTATTGGTCCGAATGAAAACTAGAGGATACCCCATGACCAAATCCACAGACCTGTATCAGAAAGCCCAATTAAGAATACCTGGTGGTGTTAATTCCCCTGTCCGTGCATTTAGCAGTGTAGGTGGCTCCCCCATTTTTATCGATCGCGCTGATGGCGCACTTATTTTTGATGTGGATGGTCACGCTTATATCGATTACGTCGGCTCATGGGGTCCGATGATCCTGGGTCATAATCATGCCGTTATAAGAGAAGCGGTTATCGATGCGGTGCAACACGGTCTTAGCTTTGGCGCCCCAACAGCCATCGAAGTCGAGATGGCTGAACTGGTTTCTGAACTGGTCCCATCCATGGAAATGGTTCGAATGGTAAACTCTGGTACAGAAGCAACCATGAGCGCGATTCGTCTTGCACGCGGGTACACAGGCCGGGATAAAATTATCAAATTTGAAGGCTGTTATCATGGCCACTCAGATGGACTGCTGGTTAAAGCCGGCTCTGGTGCTTTGACATTGGGTCAGCCAAGTTCTCCAGGCGTTCCTGCTGATTTCGCCAAATATACCCTGACAGCCCGCTATAACGATTTAGATTCTGTCCGTGCATTATTTGCTGCAAATAAAGACGAAATCGCTTGTATCATCGTTGAACCTGTCGCAGGAAATATGAACTGTATTCCTCCGGTTACAGGCTTCCTTGAGGGATTAAGAGAAATTTGTACTGAAGAAGGTGCATTACTGATTTTTGATGAAGTAATGACAGGATTCCGTGTCGCACTGGGTGGTGCACAGGATTATTACCATATCAATCCGGATTTAACCACCTTAGGAAAAATTATCGGTGGCGGTATGCCAGTTGGTGCTTTTGGTGGTAAAAAAGAAATCATGCAACATATCGCACCGACCGGACCGGTTTATCAGGCTGGCACCTTATCCGGTAACCCAGTGGCAATGACTGCCGGTTATGCATGTTTATCTTTACTAAAAGAAGAAGGTAATGAAAGAAGACTGACCTATAAAACCAAACAGTTGACCGATGGTTTTAAAGAATTGGCACAAAAACATGGTATCCCTATGGTGATCCATCAGGTTGGCGGTATGTTCGGCTTTTTCTTTACCGATCAACAAGAAGTCACCTGTTATGAAGATGTCGCTAAATGTGACACTGACAAATTTAAACGCTTCTTCCACCTGATGCTGGAATTTGGTATTTATCTGGCTCCTTCAGCATTCGAAGCCAGCTTTACTTCTCTGGCTCATGGCTCTAAAGAGATTGAAGCAACTCTGGAAGCTATCGACAGAAGTCTGGAAATTATGGCAGAAGAAGTTTAAGGTTCCAGATAAGAGGAAGATCAGGTTTCAGGTAACAGGAAAAAACCCTGAATCCTGAATCCTGAATCCTGAATCCTGAATCCTGAATCCTGTTAATGCCAGTTCATCACCACTAACACCACAAGAACCACAAAAACTCCCCCGACCCAGGGCATCTTTCGCAGTGTTTTTTTCTCTGATGAACAACATTTATCATTATTACAACATCCCATAAGACTTTCTCCATTGATAACGTTCTAATAAGTCGCCATTATATCCTTACTCTTATGAACAAGGAGCCTAGCGCCAGTGTCTACTAACACGAAGATATCCCCAAGCCATTGGGTCATCGTCATTGCATTGCTTTTAGCAGCCGTAGCTTGCTTTTATCTTGTTGAGCCTTATGTAAACTCTATTATTCTGGCATTTATTCTTTCGCTTATTGTTCATCCTGTCCACTATCTCATCGAAAAAAAAATCGAATCAACATTTGGTCAGAGTAAAAATCTGTCGGCATTACTTTCCTGTATTTTGCTAACCGTTATCATAGTCATCCCGTTAATGTTTGTTATTTCAGCAATCGTGCAGCAAGGCGTACTATTTTCTCAGAATTTATACGCATGGGTGACTAATGGTGGCGTTCAGGAACTGTTTAATCATCCCTGGATACAGGGAGCCATTCAGTTTTCCAATGATAACCTTCCCTTTGATCATATTGACTCAGCAAATATTGCTCAGGAATTGGCAACGGCGTCCAGTCAGGCGGGTTCTAAACTTGTTGGGACCAGCGCTAAAATTTTAGGGGACGCTACCGCATTTATTTTAGATTTTTTCCTGATGTTGTTTGTGCTGTTTTTTCTGCTGCGCGACTATGACAGCATTATTATTACACTCAGACACATCCTGCCACTGTCTCGAAGTCAGGAAGACAAATTACTTGAGCAAATTGAAAAAGTCGCCAAATCAGCGGTGATGGGATCATTTTTAACCGCATTTGCTCAGGGTATCGCCGGAGGCATCGGGATGGCCATATCCGGCTTCCCCGGTCTTTTCTGGGGCACAATGATTGGCTTTACTTCCTTTATTCCTATTGTTGGTACTGCATTAATCTGGTTACCTGCAAGTGCTTACTTACTGCTATCCGGTGATACAACCTGGGCAATATTTTTAGCCGTATGGAGTATTGCTGTTGTAGGCTCGATAGATAACCTGTTAAGGCCATTCTTAATGAAAGGTAGTGCGGGAATGAATACCCTGCTGATATTCTTTTCTCTGTTAGGTGGAATCCACCTCTTCGGGTTAATTGGCCTTATTTATGGACCACTGATTTTTGCCATCACCATTGTGTTGTTTAATATTTATGAAGTCGAATTTCAGAACTTTCTCGATAAACAAGATAATAGTTGAATCAGGAATCAGGAATCAGGAATCAGGAATCAGGAATCAGGAAATATTAAAACACTAATTCCGACTTTAGGAAATTCTATTCCTGTGCGACAATCGCGGCGTTTAAATTATTCGGAAAAGAAACGATATGTCGATACTAACGTCGCCCAGTCAAATAGCCGAGCGCCAGCTTGAATATTTTCATGACAAACGTGTTTTAGTTGCAGGTGAAATAGAAGATGACTTTCCTGTTGAGTTAGCTTCTCACTGTAGTAGCGTGTCTGTTTATACGACTCACTATGGTTATTACCGACATATCAGCCGCCATAAAAACATCACCAGTTACTTTGACAGCCAGATGACAGATAGCTGTGACGCAGACATGTTATTGCTCTACTGGCCAAAAGCCAAACAAGAAGCCGAATATCTTCTGGCTATGCTGTTAAGTAAATTGGGTAAAGGTACAGAGATCGTTGTCGTCGGAGAAAACCGTTCCGGCGTTAAGAGCATCGAAAAATTCTTTAAACCCTACGGCATCATCAATAAATATGATTCAGCCAGACGCTGCTCTTTTTACTGGGGTCAGTGCCAGAATGATCCGGCTACTTTTGATATTAATGACTGGTTCAAAGAATACCAAGTATCCTTTAATGGTATTGATCTGAAAATTAAAAGCTTACCAGGGGTATTCAGTCATGGTGAGTTTGATTTGGGTAGTCAGCTACTGGTTCAAAACCTGCCGCAACTAAAAAATAACGTTCTTGATTTTGGCTGTGGTGCTGGTGTGTTAGGTTGTCTGATGAAAGCACTTAACCCGGAAATTGACCTTCATATGTGTGATGTCAGTGCTCTCGCAGTGACTTCGTCACAGGAAACACTAAAGGCAAATAACTTATCTGGTCACGTCTTTGCTAGTGATATTTATAGTGACGTCGATTCTGATTTTAATTTTATTATCAGTAATCCACCATTTCATTCCGGATTGGATACCAGTTATAACGCAGCAGAAACCCTGCTTACAGAAGCACCTCAACACCTGAGTAATAAAGGGCAATTGATTATAGTCGCCAATAGTTTCTTAAAATATCCACCTTTGATTGAAGTTGCATTTGGCCATTGTCAGGTATTAGATAAAACCAATAAATTTACCATTTATCAGGCAGCTAAAAACTAATTTTTTCCCCATCTTAAATAAAAAAACCTCAACCAATTCAGGCTGAGGTTTTTTTCAATCGTTACTTTCTACAACGGTAACTGTTCTCAATTACCTGTAAACTAACAATCTCTTATTTACCAACGAATTCAGGGTAAGCTTCAACACCACAATCGTGCATATCCATACCTTGAAGTTCTTCTTCTTCAGTAACACGGATACCAGTCGTTGCTTTAAGGATAGCCCAAACAGCCAAACTAGCAGCGAACACCCAAACAAAGATGACAACCGCACCAAGAAGCTGAGAACCAAATGTCGCATCAGCATTACTTACTGGTACTACTAGCAGACCAAACAGACCACATACACCGTGAACTGAAAGTGCACCCACTGGATCATCGATTTTAACTTTATCGAATGCAATGATGCTGAATACTACAAGTACGCCAGCTACTGCACCGATAGCAACTGCAACCATTGGTGATGGAGATAGAGGATCTGCAGTGATAGCAACCAGACCAGCTAATGCACCGTTAAGGATCATAGTTAGATCAGCTTTACCCCAAGAGGTCTGACATACGATCAGTGCTGCAACTGCACCCGCTGCCGCTGCTGCGTTAGTATTCAGGAAGATCTGACCTACAGCAGTCGCATTTTCGAAGTCAGAAACCATTAACTGAGAACCGCCGTTGAAACCGAACCAACCGAACCAGAGGATAAATGTACCTAAAGTCGCAAGAGGCATGTTTGAACCTGGGATTGGGAAGATTTCACCATTTTTACCGTATTTACCTTTACGGGCACCTAATAGTAACACACCAGCTAATGCTGCAGCAGCACCTGCCATGTGAACAATACCAGAACCAGCGAAGTCACTAAAGCCAGCAGCAGACAGGAAGCCACCACCCCATGTCCAGTAACCTTCAACAGGATAAATAACAGCAGTTAAAACGACAGAGAAAAGTAGGAAAGACCATAGTTTCATACGTTCAGCAACTGCACCTGATACAACAGACATAGAAGTTGCAACGAATACTACCTGGAAGAAGAAGTCTGATTCTAATGAGTGATCAGCACCTTCAGCCTGAGAACCGATTAATGTACCAAATGATGGTAACCAACCTGCATCATCATTACCTACATACATAATGTTGTAACCAACGATTAGGTACATAGTGCAGGCAATAGCATAAAGAATAAAGTTTTTAGCAAGAATTTCAGTTGTGTTTTTAGAACGAACTAAACCAGACTCTAGCATCGCAAAGCCAGCAGCCATCCACATTACAAGTGCGCCAGAAATGAGGAAAAAGAAGGTATCAAGCGCGTAACGTAACTCGGTTACTGTTACTGTTAAATCCATAATAGTACTCCAGTCCTTTTAAATCTTTTAAAGTGCTTCAGTATCTGTTTCACCTGTTCTGATACGAACAGCATGAGAAAGATCATAAACGAAAATTTTACCGTCACCGATTTTTCCGGTATGAGCGGCTTTTATAATAGCTTCCACAACACGATCAACATTTTCAGACTGTGTCGCAATTTCAATTTTTACTTTTGGAAGAAAATCTACCTGATATTCAGCTCCACGATATAGCTCAGTGTGGCCTTTCTGACGTCCAAAGCCTTTAACTTCAGATACTGTCATACCTTCAATACCTACATCAGATAATGCTTCACGCACATCATCCAATTTAAAAGGTTTTATTATTGCATTAATGAGTTTCATGGCGGTCCTCTCTCGAACATAGTCCTTTGACTGATTCATTTAATCCAAAGTACGTGCCAACTTTTTAACTAATTGAAAAACAAACAATAATTAGCAAAACAAATTCAAAGCACAAAAAGACCGCACCTTTTTAGTGCGGTCTTCTCACAAAAACAATGCATTAATGGAAATACTCACCAGCTTTGTGCAAACCAGGAAATTACTCTTCGATGAAATCCAACCATTTGCCTATCAATACAATAAAGTCTTCAAGGCCACATTGTGCGGAGCTTTCACTATCGTAAAGATTTAAATTATCTTCAAAAGTTTCTTCTAAGTCCTGGTAAATAGAATTCTCGACTACCGTCACTTCATAATTATGAAATAAGACCAACAGCTCAGTGCCCTGCCATTTAAAGTCGCTTAATGGTGCAGAGTCTGATGTTTCTGCCACAGCCAGAAGCTGATCAATTTTTGTTCGATCCTGCTTTAATTCATCTTCTAATAATCGGCCAAAAATTAAATGCTCCATAGCAAAATGAGCACGATATTCACCCAGCATTGTATTTTTTGTAAATTCAAAATCCATTCGCAACTCTCGATAAAACCATCACCAACGTTAACTTAATTATAAAACAAAAAAGGCTTCTCCGAATGAAGAGAAGCCTTTGCATTAGTAACTAATAGATGATTAAGCCGGCTGCTGGAAAATCACAGTGTCCGCTTTATCGGTGTACTGCTCCATTTTGTCGAAATTCAGATAACGGTATGTATCTGAAGCCGTGGCATCAATCTGACGGGCATATTCCAGATATTCATCAACGGTTGGTATATGACCTAAAATTGCCCCCACTGCAGATAGCTCAGCAGAAGCCAGGAACACATTTGCACCATTCCCTAATCGGTTCGGGAAGTTACGTGTTGACGTAGACATTACTGTTGATTTATCTGCTACGCGAGCCTGGTTACCCATACACAATGAACATCCAGGAATCTCAATCCGAACACCAACCCGACCATAAATGCCATAATAACCTTCTTCAATAAGCTGGTCTTTATCCATTTTCGTTGGTGGCGCAACCCATAGGCGAGTCGTTAACTGGCCTTTGAATTTATCCAGAAGTTTACCTGCTGCTCTGAAGTGACCAATATTTGTCATACAGGAGCCGATAAATACTTCATCAATTGGAGTGTTCTGCACATCTGACAGAAGACGCGCATCATCAGGATCATTCGGAGCACAAAGAATCGGCTCTTTAACATCCGCAAGATCAATGTCGATCACATGAGCGTATTCAGCATCTTTGTCAGCTTCCATCAACTCTGGATTTGCCAACCATTCTCCCATCGCTTTGATACGACGTTCAATGGTACGACGATCACCGTAACCTTCTGCAAGCATCCATTTCAGCATCACAATGTTGGAGTTTAAGTATTCTGAAATTGAATCTTTTGACAGCTTAACGGTACAACCAGCTGCACTACGTTCCGCTGATGCATCAGATAATTCAAATGCCTGTTCTACAGTCAGATGTTCCAGACCTTCAATTTCCAGAATACGACCAGAGAATTCATTAATTTTACCTGCTTTTTCAACCGTTAATAGTCCTTGCTGAATAGCGTAGTAAGGAATGGCATGTACTAAATCACGCAGAGTGATTCCTGGCTGCATTTTACCTTTAAAACGAACCAGCACCGATTCCGGCATATCAAGAGGCATAACACCTGTCGCAGCGGCAAACGCCACCAGACCCGAGCCCGCAGGGAAAGAAACACCAATAGGGAAACGGGTATGAGAATCACCACCGGTACCTACAGTGTCAGGCAATAACATACGGTTCAGCCATGAGTGAATAATGCCATCACCGGGTCTTAGAGCCACACCACCACGGTTCATAATAAAGTCAGGTAATGTATGGTGAGTCTGTACATCAACAGGCTTAGGATAAGCCGCAGTGTGACAGAATGACTGCATAACCAAATCAGCCGAGAAGCCCAGACAAGCCAGGTCTTTCAGTTCATCACGCGTCATAGGTCCGGTTGTATCCTGAGAACCAACCGTGGTCATTTTAGGCTCACAATAAGTGCCCGGACGAATACCGTCAACGCCACAAGCTTTACCGACCATTTTCTGAGCCAGAGTAAAGCCTTTATCACTATCAGCGGCTGGAGCCGGAAGAGTAAACACATCAGAAACTTCAAGACCTAAAGACTGACGAGCTTTATCTGTTAAACCACGACCAACGATAAGAGGAATACGACCACCGGCACGAACTTCATCCAGAATAACACCGGTTTTCAGTTTGAATTCAGCCAGTACTTCACCAGTATCATGATGACAAACTTTGCCTTCATATGGATAAATATCAATAACATCACCCATATTCATTTTCGATACGTCAAGTTCAACAGGTAACGCGCCGGCATCTTCCATCGTATTGAAGAAGATTGGTGCAATTTTACCCCCCAGAACATAACCACCAGCTTTTTTATTTGGAACATGCGGAATATCCTGTCCCATAAACCAAAGCACAGAGTTTGTTGCTGACTTACGGGATGAACCAGTACCAACCACATCACCCACATAGGCCAGAGGGAAACCTTTCTTCTCAAGTTCGGTAATTTGAGTAACAGGCCCAATAACCCCCGCTTCATCCGGCGTAATTCCATCTCTTTCGTTCTTCAGCATCGCCAATGCATGCACCGGAATATCAGGTCGAGACCATGCATCAGGTGCAGGTGATAAATCATCGGTATTGGTTTCACCGGTTACTTTAAATACGGTAACGGTAATTTTTTCTTCCAGTGCTGGTTTAGATAAGAACCATTCGGCATCAGCCCAGGACTGAATGATGGTTTGTGCGTATTGGTTGCCAGCCTTGGCTTTTTCTTCGACATCATAAAAAGCATCGAACATCAGAAGCGTATGAGACAGAGATTCCACAGCAGCCGGAGCAAGTGCATCATTATCCAGGCATGAAATTAACGGCTCAATATTATAGCCACCCTGCATAGTGCCTAATAATGTCACAGCTTTGACAGGGTCAACTAAAGGTGAAGTCACTTCTCCTTTCGCGACCGCGGCAAGAAAACCAGCTTTGACATAAGCGGCTTCATCAACACCTGGCGGGATACGATTTTCCAGTAAATCTAAAATGAATTGTTCTTCACCTGCTGGCGGGTTTTTTAATAGTTCAATAAGGCCAGAGACTTGTTCAGCGTCCAAAGGTTTTGGAACAACTCCTTCTGCAGCACGCTCTGCGACGTGTTTACGGTAGGCTTCAAGCACGACTTTTTCCTCTCATTGCGGTTCATCCTGTTGTTTTATCCAGTTATTGTCAAACACAGGGAACATCCTTGGAAACTTGATGCATCATAAAGAAATGGAAACGAATTTATGCTTTTTATGATGATCAAACTATGTGAAAAGAATAGCAAAATTACGTAGAAATGAAAATCTATTCACTTTGACCTACGCGACAACTTGTAATTAAAACTTAAAAAAAGTGAGTAGCTTTGGGGATAAGCATCATAAAATCAGAGATAAGCAAATAACTTATCTCTGATAGTTTATTCAATATTAAGCCCGGGGTTACCAGGTAAATAAACGTTTAATCCATCGCAAGGGTTTATTCTGATTTTTACACTGTTGAGCCCAACGTTCATCAATATCCCAGACAGGCAATTTAAAGTCATCATTCGCACAATCAAGCGATAATGATCCGGATCTATCATGATCAAAACCGACCGTTTTTATGCCTTTTGGCCACGGAAGAGACAGTTTTTCCGGGGTGCGTCGGGCTAAATAATCCGCATAAACCCGTAGCGCACCGGAAGCGCCGGTTAATCCGGTCGACTTATCATCATCGCGCCCTACCCATGTAGTCGTCACCTCTCTGCCATCGACACCAACAAACCAGCTATCCCGGGTGTCATTACTGGTTCCGGTTTTCCCCGCTAAGGCCGCCCAGCCAAAGCGGCTGTTAAGATAGCGTCCGGTTCCTTCCATCACACCACGTTTCATGGCATACGTTGTTAGCCAGGCCGCCTGTTCGGAAATGGCCTGATAGCTTTTAGGAACTGACTGATACAACACATTGCCATCCAAATCCATCACCGAACGCAATGCCGATAATTTCGATTGTCGGCCTGAGTTAGTGATGGTCTGAAACATTTGCGCCACCTGAATCGGGGTTAGCGAAAATGCGCCTAAAAACATGGACGGTACAGGTCGTAATTCCTGACTATCGATACCTAAATCAATAAAGGTTTTACTCACTTGTTTGATCCCCAGAGACATCCCTAGTTTGACTGTCGGTACATTGATGGATTTCGCCAGGCCAAGATATAAAGGCAAGTCCCCCCGATACTGGCGATCAAAATTTTGTGGCTTCCAGATTTCACCTTTATTGGATTTTAATGCAATCGGTTTATCCTCAAGCGTCGTCGCTAAATTGTATTTATCCGGATGAGACAGCGCGGTTAAATACACCGCAGGCTTAGCCAGAGAACCAATCTGACGACTGGCATTCAGAGCACGGTTAAACCCATCAAATCGTGCATTTTTACCTCCAACCATTGCCCGGATTTCCCCGGTATTTCGGTCTACAGCAATAGAAGCTGCCTGTAATTTAGAATTACCAAACTTAGGTAAGGTTTTCGCAACTGCGGTTTCCAGATCATTCTGAGAAACTGGATCTAAGGTCGAAAATACTTTTAACCCAACATCCGATTTGAATTTTTCACCTACCTGTTGTTGTAGTTCATAAGCTAACTGCTGGAAATACGCAGGCTGGCGACGGGCTATATGCGGGGTTTTCTGCACATCCAGAGGACGTTCCACCGCCTGAGCATATTGTTTTGCGGTCAGGATATCCTGCTGCAGCATAATTTTTAATACCAGATCGCGTCTGATTTTCGCCCTTTCAGGATAACGCGCCGGATTATAATAAGATGGCCCTTTCACCATACCGACTAACAAAGCAAGTTGATCAATACGCAATTCCTGAATTGGCTGACCAAAATAAAGACGCGATGCCAGCCCGAAACCGTGTACCGCTTCAGCTCCGTTTTGCCCCAGATACACTTCATTCAGATACGCTTCTAATATTCGGTCTTTACTGTATTTATAATCGAGAATCAGCGCCATATACGCTTCCTGAAGCTTACGCCAGATTGTGCGCTTATTACTTAAGAAGATATTTTTGGCCAACTGCTGAGTTAAGGTACTTCCGCCCTGAACGGTTCGCCCGGCTTTTAAATTCACCACCATGGCCCGGGCAATCGCCAGTAGAGACACGCCATCATGATGGTAGAAGTTGCGGTCTTCTGTAGCTAACAGCGCTTCAATCATAGATTCCGGAAACTGTTCTCTGCGCAGGAATAACCGGGTTTCTGATGTATCTTTTTCGAGCATCCCCAACATCTTAGGGTCAAGGCGTAAAAATCCTAAATCGGCATTTTTATCCAAAGAGCGAATTCGGGTTAATTCATCACCATTAAAATAAAGCATGGTGTGACGGGATGGCTCAGGACCGTCAGAAAACTCAAAGGGTCTTCTGATTAATTCAATCTTGGTTGATGAAGCTGAATATTCACCTTCATATTTCGGATTAGATACTTTTCGATAATTCAGTACATCAAGTTCATTGCGAACTTCATCCACCGAAATATTATCTCCGGGAGAAAGCGTTAACACTCTGGCATAAACAACCGTGGGTAACTCAAATAGCTGACCATCGAAACGTTGTTTCACTTCATGATTTAAATAAAAACCATAGGCAACAAATACAGTGGCAAATGTTAAACCAACTTTCCATCCGATTTGCCACAACCGTTTCCATAACCCAACCGATGGCTTAGTTGTTTTTTTTGTACTACTTCTTCTTTTAGTACTGGCTTTTTTGCGTGGTGCTTTTTTTGGTGTTTTCGTATTTGTCATGAATTCAATTGTCGTTTAGTTTTTGTTGTCGCAATATGATTTTCCGGATCGTCCGGCCACGGATGCTTGGGGTAACGTCCCTTCATCTCTTTTTGTACTTCTTTATAAGAACCTCGCCAGAATGCCTGTAAATCCTGTGTTACCTGAATCGGTCTTTGTGCCGGAGACAGTAACTCTAAAACCAGCTTTTTCGTTCCCATAGCAATTACGGGAGAGCTAGTCATTCCGAATACTTCCTGAATTCTGACCGACAGCACTGGTTCCTGATTTACGTTATAGTGAATAGGTTTTAGACTACCAGTAGGCAACTGATATACAGTCGGTAATTCTTTTTTCAGGGTATTACACAACTCCCATCCCACATACGCTTCTAAGGCGACCATTAAAGAAAGATTTTTTAATTCTTTTAATGATGTAATACCTGTCATATAGGGTGCCAGCCAGTCATTTAAATGATTCAGTAACGATAATTCATCCATCGCAGGCCAGTTTAGTTCAGGCAACCATTGTTTAGCACAAAGAACCCGTTCAATGAACATATGATCATCTTTGCCCCAGTGTAAAACACTTAACCCCTGGCGATGAACATAATTGAGCAAAGCTTCTGTCATTTTTTCTTTATCGGGTGTCGGCAATGTTTTTCTTTCTAACACTAATTGCCCAAGACATAATCTTTCTTCTGCAATCAATTTCCCCTGTTTGTCATCCCAGTCAACCCATTCCTGTTTATTGAACAAAAATGGCAAATTTTCCTGTAAATACGATAGGTTAAGGTCAGCAGCCAAATCAATCTGACTGTTCATGGACTGATGACGGGTAAGAACCGGAGCAACTATCAAGTCAGTAAAGATGTCATCGAAAAATAACTGTGCTCCATGTCCGTTAGATAACACATATTGTGAAGCGTTATTTCTGGCCAGACCAATACGATCCGGATAAGCAATAGCTAACAGACAGGCGACTTTATCTTCATCAACTTGTTCTAGAATAAAAGATTTTTTAACCAGACGGGCAAAATGTTGCGCTCGTTGCGCCAACATTTTTTGTCTGGGATGATGCTTGGTTTTCCATGCATGCAGACTGAGTAAAAAATTACGCTGATTTTTTTCCGGTTCTTCTACCAGACTAACCGCAGCACAGGCACTGTTTATCCAGTCCCCACCAAGTTCCTGAGCATAGACAAACATGGCAGCAAGGCGGGGAGCGGTGCCCAACTGATATGCCTGACGACCACGTTTGGTCATCTGAAACTGGCTATCGACTAAACCTAACGTGACCAATAAATCACAAGCCTGAGCTAACGCACTCTGAGGAGGAACATCCAGCCACTGAAGTTCTTGCGGATCACGAATTCCCCACTGGGCCAATTCAAAAGCCAGAGACAATAAGTCGCTGCGTTTTATTTCCGGCTCAGGAACTGCCGGTTGCTGATTTAACTGAGACTCACTGTATAAACGGATACAGATCCCGGGTTCAAGACGCCCCGCCCTACCGGCCCTTTGTTCCGCTGATGAGCGGGAAATACGCTGCTGCTCTAAACGGGTTACTCCCGTTTTCAAATCAAATACAGGTACTTTTTCTAATCCGGCATCGATAACAATACGGATACCTTCAATAGTCAGGGATGTTTCTGCAATATTGGTAGTTAATACGATTTTACGTCGGCCTTTTTCTGGTGGTGCCAGAGCTTTTTGCTGCTGACTGAACTCCATCTGACCATATAAAGACAACACATCAACATCATTGGTAAGTTCCGTCAGTAGCTCTGCCGTTTTTTTGATTAATGCAACCCCGGGCAGAAAAACCAGCATCGAACCAAATTCCTCGTTAACAGCTTTCATTATTTGCCTGGCAACAGACGAAGCTAAATATTCATTGGTTTTTAAAGGAACATAACGACAATCCACCGGATAGGAACGCCCTTCCGATTCCACGTACGCAGCTTGCGGCAATAAGCCGATTAAGGCACTTTCATCCAAGGTTGCGGACATCACGACAATCTGCAGATCTTCCCGTAAAGAACTCTGCACCTCCAGAGCAAAAGCCAGACTGGTATCTGCATGTAGCGATCTTTCATGGAACTCATCAAAAATGATCATGCCGATCCCATCTAATTCAGGATCAGACTGAATCATTCGGGTTAAGATACCTTCTGTTACAATTTCTAACCGTGTATCTGCACCGCTCCGGGATTCTCCCCGAATCCGGTAACCAACAGACTGACCAGCAGTTTCATTCAACTGACTGGCAAGAAAATTAGCGATGTTTTTGGCCGCCAACCGTCTTGGTTCCAATAATAAAATACGCCCATGTACACAATTTTCTTTTAACAGTGTTAATGGGAAATAAGTGGATTTACCGGCCCCGGGAGCGGCTTTTAAAATGACCTGAGAACAACCATCAGAGATAGATTGAAGTAACTGAGGAATAACAGAAACAATCGGTAACTGTGACAAAAGAACAACCCTATGCTTAAATATTGTGATTAGTTTACCTAAAACATCACTAATATGCAGTTTGATCCCCCATTAGAATCCGCAAAATTAATCAAGCGCTACAAACGTTTTCTTGCTGACGTTACTTTGCCCACAGGAGAAAACCGGACAATTCACTGTGCGAATACCGGAGCCATGACTGGATGTGCCCTTCCCGGCTCAACTGTCTGGTATTCCACATCGGATAATCCCAAACGTAAATATCCGAACAGCTGGGAACTGGTAGAAACACCTGATGGGCATCGCATCTGTATTAATACCATCAGAGCCAATCAGCTGGCCGTTGAAGCAATAGAAAATGGTTTTATAACTGAGTTACAGGATTATGAGACCCTAAAAACTGAAGTCAGATATGGACAAGAGAACAGTCGGATTGATATCTTACTGGGCTCTTGTTCACGGCCACCATGCTATGTAGAAGTCAAAAGTGTGACATTGCTAGACGAATCTGACAGCGACAAAATTCAAAAAGGAAATACACTTAAGGGACAAGGTTATTTCCCGGATGCGGTGACTACCCGAGGCCAGAAACACCTTCGGGAGTTGATACAAGAAGTAAGAAATGGAAGTCGAGCAGTACTTTTATTCGCTGTATTACATTCAGGGATTGAAAAAGTGTCTCCCGCACTCCATATAGACGCGAAGTATTCACAATTATTAAAAGAAGCTCAGGAATTCGGTGTGGAAGTGTTGTGCTACAAAGCTGACATAACACCAAATGGGATTAGCTTAAAAAATCCGGTTAACTGGATTGCTGAGTAACAAAAAATTGATACTGGCAACAATTTGGTATCATTTTTGTTAATGAGTGTTTGCCACGCTCGCTTCTTTTTGCTATAGATACCCGCCTTAAATCGCTGCTCTTGCAGTTGACTAGGTGTTAGTAGGAGATGCTGTATGCCAGAAACAGATGCCAAAAAGAAAGCGCTAGGCATCCTAGCCATCGCAGGTGTTGAGCCATACCAGGAAAAACCAGGTGAAGAATATATGTCACCTGAGCAAATGGCTCACTTTACAAAAATATTAGAAGCTTGGCGTGATCAGCTTCGGGAAGAAGTTGACCGCACTGTGCATCACATGCAAGACGAAGCAGCCAATTTCCCGGATCCGGTTGACCGTGCATCCCAGGAAGAGGAATTCAGCCTGGAACTGCGTAACCGGGACAGAGAACGTCGTTTAATTAAGAAAATTGAAAAAACTCTTAATAAAATTAAAGATGATGAGTTTGGATTTTGTGAGTCTTGCGGAGTTGAAATCGGTATTCGCCGCTTAGAAGCTCGTCCGACAGCTGACTTATGTATTGACTGTAAAACACTTGCTGAAATAAAAGAAAAGCAAATGCAGGGCTAATACAACCCCATTAAATAAAAGGGAGCAATCGCTCCCTTTTTTCATTAATACTGTTTTACTGCATAAATAACCAGAGAATGACTACCATGAGCTATGTTGGTCGATTTGCACCTTCACCATCCGGACCTCTTCATTTTGGCTCTCTCGTTGCCGCTTTGGGCAGCTATTTTCAGGCCAAAGCCAATAATGGTATCTGGCTGGTTCGCATTGAAGACATCGATCCTCCGCGAGAAGTCCCGGGCTCTGCCACATTAATTTTACAGGCTCTGGAAGCGTATGGCTTACATTGGGATAAAGACGTCTTATATCAAAGCCAGCGAACCGAGGCTTATCAGGCACAGATCGATCAGTGGCTGGCAAGTGGTGACGCTTATTATTGCGAATGCACGCGAAGAGAAATCAAAGCATCCGGTGGTTATTATACCGGCCAGTGTCGCAACAAAAATCTTATCAATAATGGTCAATGTGCCGTCCGGATAAAAATGACGCACCCGGTTAACTCCTTTGTCGATAGAAAACATGGCGTTCTCACCATCCCGGAACAACTGGCTAATGAAGATTTTATTATCAAACGCAGAGACGGGCTTTTCGCCTATAATCTGGCGGTTGTCCTGGATGATATTTATCAGGGAGTGACCGAAATTGTCAGAGGTGCAGATTTAATTGAACCCACTGGTCGCCAGATTTCTCTGTATAAAACTCTGGGGGAAAAACCGGTTAGTTATGTTCACCTTCCTCTGGCTTTAGATGAACATGGCAATAAATTATCGAAACAAAATCATGCTCCGGCCATTGATATTAACAACCCGAAACCAGCATTAATCGATGCTATGTCATTTTTAGGCTTTACACTTTCTGAAGACATTAAAGCCGCTGAAGTAGATGAAATTATCGGCTGGGGGACAAAAAATTGGCAACTTTCGCAATTACCGGGTACATTGAAAGTCACTCCAAGATTCTCAAATGCTTTTGTGTAGGCTATTATTAGCCGCAATTAATTCACTTGAATATACTGTCCATTAAAAACAAGATAGCTATAAATCTATTCTTGTCCGATGCCCATGAATAAAAATGAACAGATAACGCCGTCACAAGGCGTATATCCAGAGTTATCACTGAATGTGATCACTCGCCAGGAACATAATATTTCACGAAAACGAATTAGTGATAATGCACTGAAAGTCCTTTATCGCCTCCATGGTGCCGGCTACGATGCATTTCTTGTCGGTGGCGGTGTTCGGGATTTATTACTTGATGAAACACCAAAAGATTTTGATGTGGCAACCAACGCCACACCAGAGGAAGTTCGTAAGTTATTTCGCAACTGTCGCTTAATTGGCCGACGTTTCAGACTGGCGCATGTCATGTTTGGACGGGATATTGTCGAAGTAGCAACATTTCGTGGTCATCATCAGGAACAAAATACCTTAACTGCATCTCATGCGGAATCAGGCATTATTCTGCGCGATAACGTGTACGGTACAATCGATGAAGACGCGGAACGCCGGGATTTCACTATCAATGCGATGTACTACAACATTGCAAATTACAGTATTCACGATTATGCCAACGGTATGGAAGATCTGGAAGATCGCCTGGTCCGTTTAATCGGAGATCCGGAAGTTCGTTATCGTGAAGATCCGGTACGAATGCTCAGAGCCATTCGCTTTGCGGTAAAACTCGACTTTGATATTGAAGAAGATACCGCCGATCCGATCGAACGGTTAGCGCCTTTATTGCGAGATATTCCACCCGCCCGACTGTATGAAGAATCGCTAAAGATGCTGCAGACGGGACATGGTCTGGAAACGTATCATCTGATGAGACAATACGGATTATTTCAGCAACTTTTCCCAGTTATTGCGGATCACTTTACGCCTGACTATTCATCTAAAACCGAAAAAATGCTAGATATAGCATTCGATTCCACCGATTTAAGGATAGAAGAAGGAAAACGGGTGAATCCGGCCTTTATGTTTGCAGCGATTTTCTGGTATCCAATGCTTCATCTTGCAGAGACCTTAATGGAAGAAAAAAATCTCAGCTACTACGACAGTGTCATGGAAGCCGGGAATATTCTGCTCGATCGTGTGGTAAAATCACTGGCAATTCCTCGTCGTCATACTGCGACAATCCGTGAGATTTGGCAGTTACAGCTTCGGTTCCCGAGACGTAATGGTAAACGGGCCTTCAGATTACTGGATATTAATAAGTTCCGTGCTGGTTTTGACTTCTTAGAAATGAGAGGTCTGATTGAAGGCGAAGATACTCAGGAATTAGCAAGCTGGTGGAATACCTTTATCTCTGCGGGCAGAAATATGCGCCAGGCGATGGTCAACGACTTAGGCAATCCGGTTCCTCAGGGTAAAAAACGACGTTATAGAAAAAATACATCGTCGAGAAAACCTAAGCCTACACAAGAGTAGTAAGAATAATGATTACCGCATACATAGCGATAGGCAGTAATCTGTCTGATCCGGTTAATCAGGCTCTGAATGCCATTGAAGCACTAAAAACAATACCGGACACCAGACTGGTAAGTGCGTCAAAATTGTATAGCAGCACACCAATGGGGCCTCAGGATCAACCTGACTACATTAATGCCGTGGCTAAAATTGAAACAACGCTTTCACCCATAGAATTGCTTGATAGCACTCAAAAAATAGAGCTGGAGCACGGCCGGGTCAGAAAAGAAGAACGCTGGGGTCCGAGGACTCTCGATTTAGATATTTTAATTTTTGGTAATGAAACCATTTCAACAGAACGTTTAACCGTCCCGCACTATGGGATGAAGGTAAGAGAATTCGTACTGTATCCACTTGCAGAAATTGAACCGGATTTTATCTTTCCTGACGGAACTGAGTTAACGTCTTTATTGAAAGAAGTGGATAAAAACGGGCTTAGGATCTGGCAGTAAACAGTCCCTGACCCGGTAAGGAATAAAAATGAAAAAAATTACAGTCAATGACCTGATTAAATGGAAAAAAGAGGGTCAGAAATTTCCTACTTCAACCGCTTATGATGCAAGTTTTGCACAAGTATTTGAAAATCAGGAAATGCCGGTACTCTTAGTCGGTGATTCACTAGGTATGGTTCTGCAGGGCCACTCAGATACGCTTCCTGTTACATTGGAAGATATCGCCTACCACACTCGTTGCGTTCGCGCAGGAAGCCCTAACTGCCTGCTGATGGCTGATATGCCATTTATGACCATAGTGTCGCCGGAAAAAGCCTGTGAAAATGCGGCCGTGCTAATGCGAGCCGGTGCCAACATGGTCAAAATAGAAGGCAATCGCTGGTTAGTCGATACCGTGAAGATGTTAACTGAACGAGCTGTTCCTGTATGTGCGCATATGGGTTTGACTCCTCAATCAGTTAACATTTTTGGTGGGTATAAAATCCAGGGCAGAGATGAAGAAAAAGCAGAAGAAATGCTAAGCGATGCATTAGCACTTCAGCAGGCTGGTGCTCAGGTTCTGGTTCTGGAATGTGTTCCGGCAAAACTGGCTAAACGAATCACAGAAGCATTAGATATTCCTGTGATCGGTATCGGAGCAGGTTCTGATACTGATGGTCAAATTTTGGTCATGCATGATATGCTTGGAATTTCAGCCAACTACATGCCTAAGTTCTCTAAAAATTTCCTTAAAGAAACTGGAGACATAAAAGGTGCCGTGGCGAAATATATGGACGATGTGAAAAGCGGTCTTTTCCCTGGTGAAGAGCATACAATTGCTTAAAGGAGTATTTCATGCAAACTTTTGCTGATATATCAGCTTTAAGAGAGCAGATATCAACGTATAAGCGTGATGGAAAAACCATTGGATTTGTTCCAACAATGGGTAATTTGCACGAAGGGCACCTAACTCTGGTCAAAAAAGCTCAGGAACAGGCAGATATCGTTGTCGTTAGTATTTTTGTGAACCCTCTGCAATTTGATCGTGCAGATGATTTGAATAACTATCCACGTACACTTGATGACGATATTGCCAAATTAACGGAGCAAGGTGTTGAACTGGTATTTACACCCACACCTGAGATCATGTATCCAAATGGAATGGAGCAACAAACATCGGTAGACGTTCCTGGGATCTCTACCATTCTGGAAGGTGCATCCCGTCCGGGTCACTTCCGTGGTGTATCGACCGTCGTAACCAAGCTATTTAATATCGTGAAGCCGGATGTTGCCTGCTTTGGTGAAAAAGACTACCAACAGTTAGCACTGATTCGTCAGATGGTTAGCGATCTGGCTATGGATATCGAAATTATCGGCGTACCGACCGTTCGTGAATTGGATGGTCTGGCCTTGAGTTCCCGTAATGGTCTGCTGACATTAGATGAAAGACAACGAGCTCCGGTACTGGCCAGAACCATGCGCTGGATGAGCAGTGCCATTCGTGGCGGAAGAAATGATTTTGATTCGATCATTGAAGATGCCAGTGATCAACTGAGAGCTGCCGATCTTCAGACTGATAAGATTAATATTTGTGATGCAATTACATTACAGCCAGCGACAGAAGAAACAAAACAGATAGTTATTCTGATGGCTGCATTTTTAGGTAATGTTCGCCTTATTGACAACCAGGTGGTTGAATTAAACAGCGATAAAGAACCAGAGCCATCGACATCAGAAGTAACTGAAACATCAGATGTCTCTGACTCCTGATAAACAGTTAACTGTTAACTATTTTACACACTAATAACTAATTTAGCCCCTCACTAGTAGGGGCTATTTTTTTAACTTCTTAATCCCACGCCACGCTTCACCAGATACAATGCCAGTGAAAATAGCAAAATCACAAATATGATCAGTACAGCGAAAGAGGTGTGAATATTGACATCAGATACGCCTAAAAAACCATATCGGAACGCATTGACCATATACACAATCGGATTGATTTTGGATACACCCTGCCAGAATTCCGGTAACAGTGCCAAAGAATAAAAAACGCCACCTAAATAAGTTAATGGTGTCAGAATAAATGTCGGCACAATCGATATATCATCAAATGTTTTAGCATAGACCGCATTAATAAAGCCACCTAAAGAAAAAACAACGGAAGTCAGAAAGACACTGGAAATAATCACCGTCCAGTGTTCGATTTGCAAGGGGACAAAGAATAGCGACACACCTGTCACCATAGCACCAACACATAATCCCCTGGCAACCCCGCCCATCACATAACCACCAATAATCACATAGTTAGGCACGGGCGCGACCAATAACTCTTCAATATTTTTTTGCATCTTGGAACTGAAAAAAGACGATGCAACATTCGAATATGAGTTCGTAATGACTGACATCATGATTAACCCGGGAACAATATATTCCATATAGGTAAAACCATGCATTTGTCCGATTCTGGAACCGATCAGGTTGCCGAAGATAATAAAATACAGCGTCATGGTTATCGCAGGAGGAACCAGAGTCTGAATCCAGATTCGACTGAAACGGGTGACTTCTTTTCTTAACAGACTGACAAATGCCGTCCAGTATAAATGATACATTTCTATCCTCACTTACCACCACGAACGATACTGACAAATAACTCTTCCAGACGGTTAGCTTTATTTCTCATCGATAATACCTGAATACCATGCTCGCTGAGCTGAGCAAATATATGATTGATTCCCTGACTTTTCTCTACCTCTATTTCCAGAGAACCATCGGTTTGAGTTTGCCGGGTAACGCCCTGTAAAACCGGAACATCATCCATATTGCTTAAATCGAGAATAAAGGTTTCGACTTTCAGTTTCGATAACAACGCCTTCATGGTGGTATTTTCAATTAGTTCGCCCTGATTGATAATACCGATATTCCGACACAGCATTTCCGCCTCTTCAAGATAATGGGTGGTGAGAATAATGGTAATTCCCTGCTGGTTGATCTCTTTCAAAAATTCCCACATAGAACGTCTCAGTTCGATATCAACACCGGCTGTTGGTTCATCTAATATCAGTAATTTAGGTTCGTGCATTAACGCCCTGGCTATCATGAGGCGACGTTTCATACCACCAGATAAGTTTCTGGAACGTTCTTTTCTTTTGTCCCACAGACTTAACTTAGTAAGATATTTTTTTGCCCGCTCTTTTGCTACCTGGCGGGGAACACCGTAGTATCCAGCCTGCTGAATAACAATCTGCTCAACGGTCTCAAACTGGTTAAAATTAAATTCCTGAGGTACTAACCCAAGATTCTGTTTCGCTTGTTCCAAACAGTTATCGATATCAAATCCAAAAACAGATACTTTACCAGAGGTCTTATTCACTAATGAGGAAATAATCCCGATAATTGTTGATTTACCTGCTCCATTTGGTCCCAGTAAAGCAAAAAAGTCACCTTCTTTAACGGTTAAGTCGATACCTTTTAATGCCTCAAAACCACCAGAGTAAGTTTTTCTTAAATCACTTATATCCAGTGCATTCATTATATTCATCTCTTTCTTTCATCTTTCCTTTATATTTGGTTAACGGGCTGACTTTCAACTATTAAAACATAAATTCCGATATCACAAATTGCATATGCAAATAATAAATTAAAATTATTTTCTGAATTAAAATATTAATAAATTCAATTAATAAGGCGGATTATTTCACATTAGAAATATCTAACTTATACTAAAAACTATATTTATCTTTAAATACTCATTCACAGAATAAAAAAGACAGCTCTGATGAGTGAAGTTGATCGCATTTTAAACAAGAACCTGATACAAGGTTTGTGTATAGTGATCCCGAACACAGTAATTCAATCTAAATATCCTGTGACAACTTTAGATTGTACCGGAAAATAAAATAACAATGCGAATTATCGCATATCAAAGTGCGAACCATCGCATTCAAAGGATGATAAAATGCCGGAACTAAAACAACTATTTGAAAACAACTCAAAATGGTCTCAATCTCTCCGAGATGAGCATCCAGAATATTTTACTAATTTAGCCAAGGGACAGAATCCTGACTTTCTATGGATAGGATGTTCAGATAGCCGGGTGCCGGCAGAACGATTAACCGACCTTCATTCAGGTGAATTATTTGTGCACCGTAATGTGGCTAACCTGGTGGTTCATACCGATTTAAATTGCCTTTCAGTCGTGCAATATGCGGTCGATGTATTAAAAGTCAAACATATTATTGTTTGTGGTCATTATGATTGCGGGGGGGTAAATGCATGTATGGCCAATTACCAGTTAGGCTTAATCAATAACTGGTTACTGCATATCAAAGACGTCTATTTTAAACACCGCGATTATCTGGATTCAATGCCAGATGACAACCGGGCCGATAAACTCGTCGAAATTAACGTTGCAGAACAGGTATATAACCTGGGTAACTCAACCATTTTGCAAAATGCCTGGGCCAGAGGTCAGAATATAGAAGTCCACGGGATTGTTTATGGTATCGACGATGGCTTGCTCGAATATTTGGGGGTTCGCAGCTACTCACCGGAGACCGTCGAAGACAATTACCATAGTTCGATGAAAAAGATTCTGAATCCAGAACACAAACTACTGTGTAAACGATAAATGCAAAAATCCCCTGGTTTCAGTTTCCTGTAACCAGGGGATCAAATTTAAACCATCAACTTTGATTTATTCTTCAGGAATTACTTTACCGATAAATGGCAGGTGGCGATATTTCTGAGCATAATCGATACCCACACCCACAACAAATTCATCAGGGATCTGAAAACCGATCCATTTAACATCCACATCGATCTCTCGGCGGGATGGTTTATCTAATAAAGTACAAATCTCGACTGAATTTGGATTTCTCAGAGAAAGTATTTCTTTCACTTTACTTAGCGTATTACCCGTATCAATAATATCTTCAACCAGAAGAACATCCATTCCTTTAATATCATCATCAAGATCTTTCAGGATACGAACATCTCTGGAGCTTTCCATGGAATTGCCATAACTGGAAGCCGTCATGAAATCGACCTGATGGGTCAATTTAATAGCTCTGGCAAGATCGGCCATAAAAACAAATGATCCTCTCAATAGTCCGACAAGAACAAGATTTTCACTGTCTTTATAATATTCTGTAATGGCTTTCCCTAACTCTTCTACTCTTTTCTGAACCTCTTGTTCAGAAATCATGACTTCTACCGTGTGTTTCATACCAAACTCATTGATTAATTGCGACGCAGGAGTGTAGCCCGCCCTACCGTTATGGGCCGTAATAGTATCATTAGTGATATAAGAGATAAAACTTTCTTCATTTTATGTGCATTTGCCATATAAGATTCGAAATTCTTATTGATACCTAGCATAATAAATTAATTTTTGAAAATGTGATGAATTTGATTGGATCTTATTTGACCAAATTTATATGCACCATTACACTTATATCGATAAAAGCATTAATAAATTAAGTAGTAGAAATTTAATTTACAACGAATTGGCAAGGAATAAATATATGGACGCATCAATAGAAAAACGCCCTAGAACAAGGTTGTCACCACAAAAACGCAAACTTCAGCTTATGGAAATCGCGCTTGAGGTTTTCGCCAAAAGAGGGATTGGTAGAGGTGGACACGCGGATATTGCAGAAATAGCTCAGGTATCCGTAGCAACAGTTTTTAACTATTTCCCGACCAGAGAAGATTTAGTCGATGACGTTTTAACTCACGTTGTTCATCAGTTCTCTAACTTCCTGGCAGATAACATCGATATCGATGCTTATATCAAAGATAATCTTTATCAGTTAGCTCATGAAATGAACCACTTAGTGTTTGCTGATTGTCACTGGCTTAAAGTATGGTTTGAATGGAGTGCATCTACTCGTGAAGAAGTATGGCCACTATTCATTTCCAGCAATCATACCAACCGCTTACTGCTAAAAAACATGTTTACCCGCGCCATCGAACATGGTGATGTAAACCCTCACTATGATCCAGACCAACTAACCAGTTTGTTTGTCGGCTTATTTTATGGTCTGTTTGTCCAGGCAAATCGCACCAAGGATCAAAAAGTGGTTGAAGAGTTGGTTCACAGCTATCTGGATATGCTTTGCATCTACAACCATAAAAAAGAGCTGATTGTGTAAGTAATTACACGGGTGTACTGAGTTAACTCGCTTTTATTGCAGAACCTATAAAAATAACCGCTTCAATTCTATATGGAACTGAAGCGGTTTCTAAATTTTTAATAACTGTTAATTAAAAATATCTTTAATCAATAGTTATTTTTTCTTCGCTTTTGCATTAGGAAGATCGGTAATCGAACCTTCAAATACTTCTGCTGCTAAACCAACTGATTCATGCAGTGTTGGGTGAGCATGAATAGTTAATGCCAGATCTTCAGCATCACAACCCATTTCAATAGCCAGGCCAATCTCACCAAGCAGCTCACCACCGTTGGTACCAACAATAGCACCACCGATAACTCTGTGAGTATCTTTATCAAAGATCAGTTTAGTCATACCATCAGAACAGTCTGATGCAATGGCACGACCGGAAGCAGCCCATGGGAAGGTAGCCACTTCATAGTTAATGCCGTCAGCTTTCGCTTCTTTCTCAGTCTTACCAACCCATGCCACTTCTGGCTCAGTGTAAGCAATAGAAGGAATCACTTTTGGATCGAAGTAATGTTTCTTACCAGAGATAACTTCTGCTGCAACATGACCTTCATGAACACCTTTGTGTGCCAGCATTGGCTGACCAACCACATCACCGATAGCAAAGATGTTAGGAACGTTAGTACGCATTTGTTTATCAACACTGATAAATCCGCGTTCATCCACATTAAGGCCCGCTTTTTCAGCATCAATCAACAGACCATTCGGAACACGACCAATAGCAACAAGAACCGCATCATAACGTTCTGCTTCTGCCGGTGCTTTCTTACCTTCCATTGAAACATAGATACCATCTTCTTTTGCTTCAATCGCGGTAACTTTGGTTTCCAACATCAGGTTAAATTTAGACTGAATGCGTTTGGTAAAGATCTTAATAACATCTTTATCCGCAGGTGGAATAACCTGATCAAACATCTCAACCACATCGATTTGAGATCCTAATGCATGATATACCGTACCCATTTCAAGGCCGATGATACCACCGCCCATGATCAGCATTTTTCCAGGAACTTCTTTCAGCTTGAGAGCATCGGTTGAATCCCAGATACGAGGATCTTCATGAGGAATAAACGGAAGTTTAATCGGACGAGAACCTGCAGCAACGATCGCATTATCGAAATTAACGGTAGTTTTACCTTCATCCCCATCAACTTCGATGCTGTTTGGTCCGGTAAATTTACCAAAACCATTGACTACAGTAACTTTACGCATCTTCGCCATGCCAGAAAGACCACCAGTTAACTGGTTAATAACTTTCTCTTTCCACAGACGAATTTTATCGATATCAGTTGAAGGCTCACCAAACACGATACCGTGTTTTGCAAGATCTTTTGCTTCTTCAATAACTTTTGCTACGTGAAGCAGCGCTTTTGACGGAATACAGCCAACGTTCAGACAAACACCACCGAGTGTGCTGTATTTTTCAATCAGAACGGTATCTAAACCTAAATCTGCGCAACGAAATGCGGCAGAATAACCAGCAGGGCCGGCACCAAGTACAACAACCTGGGCTTTGATTTCTTTGCTCATTGTGACCTCTTGTAGTCATTATCCCTTACAGGTTAATCGGGAATACTTATTTTTTAACGACTTATCAAACAAAAACAGTTTACCGAGATGTTAATAGAATGAAAAGACGCTCCCCGACTCCTGTGAGATAACCAACAAAATACTTTTTATATCAAAGCGTCCTGTTGGTTTTATATCCAGTATCAGGGCGGTCATCAGCCGCCCTGTTTTTATCTTTATAGTACTACAGTACCAGACGACGGATATCGCTCAGACAGCCATTCAGGTACGTAATGAAACGAGCACCCTCTGCACCATCAATAACACGGTGGTCATAAGACAGAGACAGTGGTAACTGTAGGCGAGGAATAAATTCTTTGCCATTCCATACAGGTTTCATTTCTGATTTAGATACACCAAGGATAGCCACTTCAGGTGCATTCACGATTGGCGTGAACGCTGTACCACCAAGACCACCAAGGCTGGAAATCGTGAAACAGCCGCCCTGCATATCAGATGCTGTCAACTTACCATCACGAGCTTTCTTAGAAATTACTTTCAGTTCAGCTGAAAGTTCATAGATGCCTTTTTTGTTCACGTCTTTGAATACAGGAACCACCAGACCATTTGGCGTATCCACTGCGATACCAATGTTCACGTATTTCTTCAGAATTAAGCTTTCACCATCTTCAGATAATGAAGAGTTAAATGAAGGGAATTCTTCCAGAGCTTTTGCTACCGCTTTCATGATGAATACCAGCGGAGTGATTTTCACACCAGTATCTTTCTTCGCTTCAACGGCATTCTGCTCTTTACGGAATGCTTCCAACTCAGTGATATCTGCATTATCCCACTGGGTAACATGAGGAATCATTACCCAGTTACGGTGTAGGTTCGCACCAGAAATTTTCTTAATGCGAGACAATGGCTTAGTTTCAGTGTCACCAAACTTGCTGAAATCAACTTTTGGCCAAGGAAGCAGACCTAATGCGCTACCGTCACCACCAGATGCAGCACCTGATTCAAGACGTTTCAGTGCTTCTTTCACATAGTTCTGAACATCTTCTTTCAGAATACGGCTCTTACGACCAGTACCTTTCAGTTTAGAAAGATCCACGCCAAATTCACGAGCAAGACGGCGAACAACCGGAGATGCATGGGCATACTCATGATTTTCTTTGAAGTCGCCAGTTGACGCTGCTGCAGGAGCTGCCGCTTTTGGTGCTTCAGTTTTTGCCGGAGCCGCTGGAGCTGCTGCAGGAGCTGGTGCCGCAAGAGCTGCACCCGCAACTTCAAACACCATGATTAGCGAGCCTGTTGACACTTTGTCACCAGATGCAATCTTGATTTCTTTTACCGTACCAGCAAATGGTGCAGGTACTTCCATTGAAGCCTTGTCACCTTCAACAGTAATTAGTGACTGTTCTTCTTCAACAGTATCACCAACAGCAACCATGATTTCAGTTACTTCAACTTCATCGCCACCGATATCAGGTACATGGACTTCTTTAGCTGCAGACGCTGCTGGTGCCGCCGCTGCAACTGGTGCAGCCTCAGCTGGAGCCGCTGCTGGAGCTGAACCTGCAGTTTCAAATACGAAAATCAGAGAGCCCGTTGATACTTTATCACCTGTAGTAATCTTGATTTCTTTTACTGTACCGGCAAATGGTGCAGGTACTTCCATTGAAGCTTTATCACCTTCAACAGTGATCAGTGACTGTTCTTCTGCAACAGTGTCACCAACTGCGACCATGATTTCAGTTACTTCAACTTCATCGCCACCGATATCCGGTACGTGAACTTCTTTAAGTTCTGAAGCTGCTGCCACTGCAGGAGCAGCAACTGGAGCTTCAGCCGCAGGAGCCGGTGCTGCTGCACCCGCTTCTTCCGTATCACCTTCTTGTTCTAAGAAAAGCATGATTAAAGAACCAGTCGAGACTTTATCGCCTTCAACCACTTTAATTTCTTTTACAACACCAGCGTGAGACGCAGGAACTTCCATTGAAGCCTTGTCACCTTCCACTGTAATCAGAGACTGTTCTTCTTCAACCTTGTCACCAACGCTTACAAGAATCTCAGTAACTTCAACCTCATCCGCACCGATGTCAGGTACATTAATTTCGATTGCCATTGCTTTTTCCTACCTCATTAAGCGTATAGTGGGTTTGTTTTATCTGTATCGATGCCGAATTTCTTAATAGCGTCAGCTACGACAGATTTCTCAACATCACCGCGTTTTGCCAGTTCAGCCAGAGCAGCAACAACAACATAACTTGCATTCACTTCGAAATGACGACGTAAGTTGTCACGACTGTCTGAACGACCGAAACCGTCAGTACCAAGAACTTTATAAGATTCAGCTGGAACGAAAGCTCGTACTTGCTCTGCGTAGTTTTTCATGTAGTCAGTCGCTGCAATTGCAGGTTCAGTACCCATTACCTGTGTAATGTAAGGCTCTTTTTCTTCAGCTTCAGGATGTAACATATTGTCACGCTCAACCGCCTGACCATCACGAGTCAGTTCATTGAATGACGTTACAGAATACACATCTGATGCAATACCATATTCTTCACTCAGAATCGTTGCCGCTTTGCGAACTTCGTTCATGATCGTACCAGAGCTCAGAAGCTGAACTTTCGCTTTATCACCAGTGTGAGTTTCAAGCTTGTAGATACCTTTACGGATACCTTCTTCAGCACCTTCCGGCATTGCTGGCATTGCGTAGTTTTCATTCATCAGAGTCAGGTAGTAGTAAACATTTTCCTGTTCACCATACATGCGACGGATACCATCCTGAACGATAACAGCTACTTCATAAGCGAATGTTGGATCGTAAGTAATACAGTTAGGGATTGTATTTGCCTGAATGTGAGAATGACCATCTTCGTGTTGCAGACCTTCACCATTCAGAGTTGTACGACCAGCAGTACCACCAAGTAGGAAACCACGCGCCTGTTGGTCACCCGCCATCCATGCCATATCACCTACACGTTGGAAACCAAACATTGAGTAGTAGATATAGAATGGGATCATTGGCAGATCGTTAGTGCTGTATGAGGTTGCCGCAGAAACCCATGAAGACATCGCACCAAGTTCGTTGATACCTTCCTGAAGCACCTGACCAGAAGTATCTTCTTTATAGTAAGAAACTACGCCACGGTCTTCCGGAGTATAAGTCTGACCATTCGGGTTGTAGATACCAATTTGACGGAACAGACCTTCCATACCAAAGGTACGCGCTTCATCAGCAATGATAGGAACAATGTTCTTACCAATGTTTTTGTTTTTAAGCAGTATATTCAGAGTACGAACAAACGCCATTGTTGAAGAAATTTCACGTTTTTGTTCTTCAAGAAGCGGTTTGAACTCGTCAAGTTCCGGAGTAATCAGCTCTTGTGTAAAGTTAGGCAGACGCTGTGGCGTATAACCATGCAGCGCTTTACGACGAGCATGAAGATATTCGTATTCTGCAGAACCTTCTTCCAGTTTCAGATATGGCAGAGACTTCATGTCTTCATCAGACACAAGATCCTGAAGGCCCAGACGATCACGTAGATGAGTTACGTGAGTCATGTCCATTTTCTTAACCTGGTGAGCAATGTTTTTGCCTTCCGCAGCATCGCCCATACCGTAACCTTTTACGGTCTTAGCAAGGATAACTGTTGGTTTGCCTTTTGTATCCTGAGCATTTTTAAATGCGGCATACATTTTAGATGTATCGTGACCACCACGTTTAAGTGCAAAGACTTCTTCGTCTGTCCAGTCAGCAACAAGTGCAGCTGTTTCAGGATATTTATTGAAGAAGTGCTCACGAACATACGCACCATCTTTTGATTTGAATGTCTGGTAGTCACCATCCACAGTTTCGTTCATCAACTGTAATAGTTTACCTGACGTATCCTGAGCAAGAAGACTATCCCAGTTTTTACCCCAGATAACTTTAACAACGTTCCAGCCAGCACCTTTAAACAGACCTTCAAGTTCCTGAATGATCTTACCATTCCCCATAACCGGTCCATCAAGACGCTGTAGGTTACAGTTGATAACAAAACACAGGTTGTCCAGTTTTTCACGGGCAGCGAAAGAAATAGCACCACGTGATTCTGGTTCATCCATCTCACCATCACCAAGGAACGCGTAAACACGTTGCTCAGAGGTATCTTTAAGACCACGACCTTCAAGATATTTAAGGAAACGAGCCTGATAGATAGATGCGATTGGTCCAAGTCCCATAGATACTGTTGGGAATTGCCAGAATTCAGGCATCAGTTTAGGGTGTGGATAGGAAGGAATACCATGACCGTCGACTTCCTGACGGAAGTGATCTAATTGGTCTTCAGTTAAACGGCCTTCAACGAAAGCTCGTGAATAAATCCCTGGAGAGATATGACCTTGATAATAAACTAAATCACCACCATCTTTTTCGTTCGGAGCACGGAAAAAATGGTTGAAGCATGTTTCGTAAAACGCAGCTGAAGACTGGAATGAAGCCATGTGGCCACCTAATTCAAGATCTTTCTTCGAAGCACGAAGAACAATCATGATCGCATTCCATCGAATGATAGAACGAATACGACGTTCTAAAGTCGTATCACCCGGATATGCTGGCTCTTGGTCAGCTGGGATGGTGTTTATATAATTAGACGTTGTTCCGGTTGGCATATCAACACCATCCAGAGTCGCTTTTTCAATTACTTGCTCTAACAAATACTGAGCACGTTCAACACCTTCTTCGCGTACAACGGATTCCAGAGCTTCTAACCACTCTTGGGTCTCCAGTGTATCTACGTCATGCTTCATATCTGACATGGCGATCTTTCCTTTTGTTGGCTTGATCTAAAAACTAGTAAATTTTGAAATACATCAATCATTACTCTGTTGAATACGACGGAGAGAACGTTCTCGGCGTGTCTCTTCT
>CAXXNB010000007.1:0-346015 GCA_963676525.2 uncultured Vibrio sp. | reverse complement strand
GGCGAAACGACAGGCACCTTGGTGGTTGATACCCAAGACAGCGACGTGTACGTGGATGCGTCAAGCCTCACCGCGACCGTGACAGCGGTGGATGGCGGCAACTTCGAAGCCGTGGACTTCAGCAGCGCGAGCGCGACCGCACAAATCACCGATACCATCGACACCACGACCGTGACGTTGAGCACCAGCGATGTGAACGAAGACGCGGCGAGTGTGACCTTCACAGCGACCTTGTCGAATGCGGCGGAAACCGAGGTGACCATCAGCACGACTCAGGGCGACATCGTGATCGCGGCAGGCGAAACGACAGGCACCTTGGTGGTTGATACCCAAGACAGCGACGTGTACGTGGATGCGTCAAGCCTCACCGCGACCGTGACAGCGGTGGATGGCGGCAACTTCGAAGCCGTGGACTTCAGCAGCGCGAGCGCGACCGCACAAATCACCGATACCATCGACACCACGACCGTGACGTTGAGCACCAGCGATGTGAACGAAGACGCGGCGAGTGTGACCTTCACAGCGACCTTGTCGAATGCGGCGGAAACCGAGGTGACCATCAGCACGACTCAGGGCGACATCGTGATCGCGGCAGGCGAAACGACAGGCACCTTGGTGGTTGATACCCAAGACAGCGACGTGTACGTGGATGCGTCAAGCCTCACCGCGACCGTGACAGCGGTGGATGGCGGCAACTTCGAAGCCGTGGACTTCAGCAGCGCGAGCGCGACCGCACAAATCACCGATACCATCGACACCACGACCGTGACGTTGAGCACCAGCGATGTGAACGAAGACGCGGCGAGTGTGACCTTCACAGCGACCTTGTCGAATGCGGCGGAAACCGAGGTGACCATCAGCACGACTCAGGGCGACATCGTGATCGCGGCAGGCGAAACGACAGGCACCTTGGTGGTTGATACCCAAGACAGCGACGTGTACGTGGATGCGTCAAGCCTCACCGCGACCGTGACAGCGGTGGATGGCGGCAACTTCGAAGCCGTGGACTTCAGCAGCGCGAGCGCGACCGCACAAATCACCGATACCATCGACACCACGACCGTGACGTTGAGCACCAGCGATGTGAACGAAGACGCGGCGAGTGTGACCTTCACAGCGACCTTGTCGAATGCGGCGGAAACCGAGGTGACCATCAGCACGACTCAGGGCGACATCGTGATCGCGGCAGGCGAAACGACAGGCACCTTGGTGGTTGATACCCAAGACAGCGACGTGTACGTGGATGCGTCAAGCCTCACCGCGACCGTGACAGCGGTGGATGGCGGCAACTTCGAAGCCGTGGACTTCAGCAGCGCGAGCGCGACCGCACAAATCACCGATACCATCGACACCACGACCGTGACGTTGAGCACCAGCGATGTGAACGAAGACGCGGCGAGTGTGACCTTCACAGCGACCTTGTCGAATGCGGCGGAAACCGAGGTGACCATCAGCACGACTCAGGGCGACATCGTGATCGCGGCAGGCGAAACGACAGGCACCTTGGTGGTTGATACCCAAGACAGCGACGTGTACGTGGATGCGTCAAGCCTCACCGCGACCGTGACAGCGGTGGATGGCGGCAACTTCGAAGCCGTGGACTTCAGCAGCGCGAGCGCGACCGCACAAATCACCGATACCATCGACACCACGACCGTGACGTTGAGCACCAGCGATGTGAACGAAGACGCGGCGAGTGTGACCTTCACAGCGACCTTGTCGAATGCGGCGGAAACCGAGGTGACCATCAGCACGACTCAGGGCGACATCGTGATCGCGGCAGGCGAAACGACAGGCACCTTGGTGGTTGATACCCAAGACAGCGACGTGTACGTGGATGCGTCAAGCCTCACCGCGACCGTGACAGCGGTGGATGGCGGCAACTTCGAAGCCGTGGACTTCAGCAGCGCGAGCGCGACCGCACAAATCACCGATACCATCGACACCACGACCGTGACGTTGAGCACCAGCGATGTGAACGAAGACGCGGCGAGTGTGACCTTCACAGCGACCTTGTCGAATGCGGCGGAAACCGAGGTGACCATCAGCACGACTCAGGGCGACATCGTGATCGCGGCAGGCGAAACGACAGGCACCTTGGTGGTTGATACCCAAGACAGCGACGTGTACGTGGATGCGTCAAGCCTCACCGCGACCGTGACAGCGGTGGATGGCGGCAACTTCGAAGCCGTGGACTTCAGCAGCGCGAGCGCGACCGCACAAATCACCGATACCATCGACACCACGACCGTGACGTTGAGCACCAGCGATGTGAACGAAGACGCGGCGAGTGTGACCTTCACAGCGACCTTGTCGAATGCGGCGGAAACCGAGGTGACCATCAGCACGACTCAGGGCGACATCGTGATCGCGGCAGGCGAAACGACAGGCACCTTGGTGGTTGATACCCAAGACAGCGACGTGTACGTGGATGCGTCAAGCCTCACCGCGACCGTGACAGCGGTGGATGGCGGCAACTTCGAAGCCGTGGACTTCAGCAGCGCGAGCGCGACCGCACAAATCACCGATACCATCGACACCACGACCGTGACGTTGAGCACCAGCGATGTGAACGAAGACGCGGCGAGTGTGACCTTCACAGCGACCTTGTCGAATGCGGCGGAAACCGAGGTGACCATCAGCACGACTCAGGGCGACATCGTGATCGCGGCAGGCGAAACGACAGGCACCTTGGTGGTTGATACCCAAGACAGCGACGTGTACGTGGATGCGTCAAGCCTCACCGCGACCGTGACAGCGGTGGATGGCGGCAACTTCGAAGCCGTGGACTTCAGCAGCGCGAGCGCGACCGCACAAATCACCGATACCATCGACACCACGACCGTGACGTTGAGCACCAGCGATGTGAACGAAGACGCGGCGAGTGTGACCTTCACAGCGACCTTGTCGAATGCGGCGGAAACCGAGGTGACCATCAGCACGACTCAGGGCGACATCGTGATCGCGGCAGGCGAAACGACAGGCACCTTGGTGGTTGATACCCAAGACAGCGACGTGTACGTGGATGCGTCAAGCCTCACCGCGACCGTGACAGCGGTGGATGGCGGCAACTTCGAAGCCGTGGACTTCAGCAGCGCGAGCGCGACCGCACAAATCACCGATACCATCGACACCACGACCGTGACGTTGAGCACCAGCGATGTGAACGAAGACGCGGCGAGTGTGACCTTCACAGCGACCTTGTCGAATGCGGCGGAAACCGAGGTGACCATCAGCACGACTCAGGGCGACATCGTGATCGCGGCAGGCGAAACGACAGGCACCTTGGTGGTTGATACCCAAGACAGCGACGTGTACGTGGATGCGTCAAGCCTCACCGCGACCGTGACAGCGGTGGATGGCGGCAACTTCGAAGCCGTGGACTTCAGCAGCGCGAGCGCGACCGCACAAATCACCGATACCATCGACACCACGACCGTGACGTTGAGCACCAGCGATGTGAACGAAGACGCGGCGAGTGTGACCTTCACAGCGACCTTGTCGAATGCGGCGGAAACCGAGGTGACCATCAGCACGACTCAGGGCGACATCGTGATCGCGGCAGGCGAAACGACAGGCACCTTGGTGGTTGATACCCAAGACAGCGACGTGTACGTGGATGCGTCAAGCCTCACCGCGACCGTGACAGCGGTGGATGGCGGCAACTTCGAAGCCGTGGACTTCAGCAGCGCGAGCGCGACCGCACAAATCACCGATACCATCGACACCACGACCGTGACGTTGAGCACCAGCGATGTGAACGAAGACGCGGCGAGTGTGACCTTCACAGCGACCTTGTCGAATGCGGCGGAAACCGAGGTGACCATCAGCACGACTCAGGGCGACATCGTGATCGCGGCAGGCGAAACGACAGGCACCTTGGTGGTTGATACCCAAGACAGCGACGTGTACGTGGATGCGTCAAGCCTCACCGCGACCGTGACAGCGGTGGATGGCGGCAACTTCGAAGCCGTGGACTTCAGCAGCGCGAGCGCGACCGCACAAATCACCGATACCATCGACACCACGACCGTGACGTTGAGCACCAGCGATGTGAACGAAGACGCGGCGAGTGTGACCTTCACAGCGACCTTGTCGAATGCGGCGGAAACCGAGGTGACCATCAGCACGACTCAGGGCGACATCGTGATCGCGGCAGGCGAAACGACAGGCACCTTGGTGGTTGATACCCAAGACAGCGACGTGTACGTGGATGCGTCAAGCCTCACCGCGACCGTGACAGCGGTGGATGGCGGCAACTTCGAAGCCGTGGACTTCAGCAGCGCGAGCGCGACCGCACAAATCACCGATACCATCGACACCACGACCGTGACGTTGAGCACCAGCGATGTGAACGAAGACGCGGCGAGTGTGACCTTCACAGCGACCTTGTCGAATGCGGCGGAAACCGAGGTGACCATCAGCACGACTCAGGGCGACATCGTGATCGCGGCAGGCGAAACGACAGGCACCTTGGTGGTTGATACCCAAGACAGCGACGTGTACGTGGATGCGTCAAGCCTCACCGCGACCGTGACAGCGGTGGATGGCGGCAACTTCGAAGCCGTGGACTTCAGCAGCGCGAGCGCGACCGCACAAATCACCGATACCATCGACACCACGACCGTGACGTTGAGCACCAGCGATGTGAACGAAGACGCGGCGAGTGTGACCTTCACAGCGACCTTGTCGAATGCGGCGGAAACCGAGGTGACCATCAGCACGACTCAGGGCGACATCGTGATCGCGGCAGGCGAAACGACAGGCACCTTGGTGGTTGATACCCAAGACAGCGACGTGTACGTGGATGCGTCAAGCCTCACCGCGACCGTGACAGCGGTGGATGGCGGCAACTTCGAAGCCGTGGACTTCAGCAGCGCGAGCGCGACCGCACAAATCACCGATACCACCTTTGCTAATTCAGGCTCTGCACAAGACGATGAAGCACAAACTAATGAAGACACATCAGTCACTATAGATGTACTAGATAATGATAGTGGAGATTCATACAGCGGTACACTAACCATTACGTCTGCTACTGTTGAAAATTCTGATTATGGAACTGTTGAAATTACTGATGATGGTAAATTGCTCTTCACTCCAGCAGATGATTACAGTGGTGATGATGTAAAAGTCACTTATACAGTTGTTGATTCCGAAGGAAATGAATCGACAGCTACCGTTCTTGTCGATGTTGTTGCTGTCGCCGATACACCAAGTTTCACTCAGTCCGGGCTAACACTAACAACATGGGATGATCAAGATTCAGGTGAAGAATTCTCACTAGGTGATTTATCTGCAGAACTGAATGATACCGATGGCTCTGAAGACCTGTCAGTTACCATTAGCGGTATTCCTGTTGGTGTGACGATCTCTGATAGCGAAGGTAATACCTATACAGCAACAACTGCTGATGATTCTGATAACGACGGCTATGTAGATTATGATGTCACTGACTGGGATTTAGATTCTATCACTGCAACGACTGATATCGATTATGATGGTGAGTTTACTCTTACTGTGACAGCCACAGCCACCGAGTCCAGTAATAATAGTCAAGCGAGTGTTTCTAAACAGATTATCGTTTCTGTAAATGATAATACCTATGGCGAGGATACTAACGACGATGGAGTAGTCACAGGTCCAAGTATCATAATTACGGATAGCAGTGAGAGTGATAATTTATCGGATGATGATGAAATCACGGGCACTGAAACTGCGACAATTATTCTTAATTTAGGTGAGGGTGTTACCACTCTGGATGGTGTTGGTACCATTTCAATTACTGATGATACTGCAACATTCACTTTGACTTTGAGTCAGAACGATGATGGTGATTGGGTTGCGACAACTCGAACAGGTGTTAGCTACGATGTAACGCTTGGAACAGACGTCGATGGCAATGTGACAGCTACTATCGAAGGTATTGATGTTACTAGCCTGAATGATGTTACATTAACTGCGTCGACGACATTCACGGATTCAGATGGTAATGAGGCATTGAGTTCTGACGGTTCAACTATATTTAGTGATACTGTAGAGAAGAACATTTTATACGGTGCAGATGGTACAGCGAAACCAACAGTCGATATCACTGATAACACTGACGACAACGCTGAGCTAATCAGTGGTACTGAGCAGGCGAACATCACCGTAAACTTTGGTGAAGACGTAACGTCAGGTACAGCTACTGTGGTTATCAGTGATGAAAATTCTGATACTGCTGACATCACGTTGACTGTGACGTTGGTTAATGGTGTGGCGACAGCAGACGGCTATACAGTGACCGATAACGATAATGGTACGTACACTATCAAAAATGTAGACGTGAGTAGCCAGACAAATGGTACGTTGACAGCAAATGCAACGTTCACAGATTCGGATGGTAATGAGGCATTAAATTCTGACGGTTCAACTACCTTTAGTGATACAGTTGCGAAAAATACGGTTGAAATTCTGACTGATACAAATGAAGATAAACCTATTGAAGGGGGGACTTCTTCCAATATTATTATTGGTGATTCTTCTGAAATGACAACGTCTAGCATTTCATTCGATTCTTCAAAAGATCAAGGTAAGAATGGTCAGAATAGTGATTCGGTTAAAACAGTTGAAGCAAGTAATATAAAGGTTGAACAGGATTCTGCTTTATTATTTAGTCTTAAGGTCAATGGAATCGGTAATAACACTAAGGCAGATAACACTGATTCTACTATCAATGTAAACGTGAAAGATTCTTCAGGTACAATTGTTGAAACTATTAGTATTTCTGTTTCTGATTATTACGATAATAATGACACCCATACATTTTCTACTAGTGTGTTAGATGCTGGTAATTATACACTTGAGATTACGTTAACAGGTGCTGGTAACATATCTGTAACAGATATCTCTGACCAATATTATGAACATATTGGTAATGACACTCTTACTGGTGGCAGCAGTGATGATATTCTGTTTGGTGATGTTGTAGATGTTGATACCAGTGCGCTTAATGATCTAGATACGTCAGATGATGGTAACTTCGAAACAGATAGTGAAGGGCTGGATGCCGTTGCTGAGTATCTTGTTTATTCTGATGACGGTATCGCTTCTACCGATGATGTTACCTCTGAAAATATATTCAATTTCATTTCCGATAATACATCATTATTCGATTCAGATACCACAATAGGTGGAGACGATATTCTTACCGGTGGTGAGGGTGATGATATCTTATTTGGTCTTGGTGGTGATGATGAGTTATACGGTGGTACAGGCTCTGATATTTTATTTGGTGGCTCCGGTGACGACACATTAAGTGGCGGTGCCGATAATGATACCCTAACTGGAGGGGACGGTTCGGATACATTTGTTATTGAAGCTGATGGAAGTATTGACACAATAACAGACTTCAACAGCAAAGACGATGCCATAGATATTTCTGAACTGATTGATGTTGATAAGATATCAACAGATGCTAATGCTAGTTCAGATCAGGAAGTCTATGATGCTATTCAGAATTACCTAAATGAAAATGTTTCTATCAATGATGTAGATTTCGACGCCGATGGTACTGCTGAACATACCTATTTAGATATCAATGGTATTAATAGTGATGTTGCTGAATTCGGTAGTGCAAGTGATTTCACCAGTAGTACAGTATCTATTATTGTGAATGATCTAGAATTTACGATAAATAAATCGTAACTAAATAACACTATCTCACTGATAAAGAGAGGCTTTTTTAATCTATCTCTTATACACAAATCCCCGGACTGACTTAGTTCGGGGATTTTTTTGAATTTTTGTGCAACTTTCTGAATGCTTCCCTTTTGATTGTATATATAACCGGTTCATTCACTATTATATTTCATGTAAACTGCGGTCCAATTTTTAATGTGCGCTCACTCTCAGGTTAATACTAAAGCAACTATGACTCAGCTGAATTTAAATGTAATTCAGGGGTATCCTGAAAATATTGTCAGTCAGATACGAAAACTGGTCTCCAGCGGGCAGTTCATCCCTTGGTTTCAGAATCGTTACCCAGAAATGCAGCATGAGATTCAAAGTGATAAAGCATTGTACGATTATGTTATATCAATTAAGAATCAACACTTTAAAAAGACCGGGCCAATAGCGAAAGTTTTGTATGATAATAAAATTCATGTCATTAATAATGCGTTAGGGCTTCATACTTATAATGTTAAACAGCATGGTAACCGTGTTATCCGTAAGAATGAGATCAGAATAACCAGCATCTTTAAACAGGCTCCTGAACCTTTGCTTAGAATGCTTGTTGTGCATGAACTTGCTCATATCAAAGAAAAAGAACATGACAAAGCGTTTTATCAGCTGTGCTGTCACATTGAACCTGACTATCATCAATTAGAATTTGATGCCCGCTTATTTATCATATTTAAAGACCTTCAGAATAACTGATTCAGAAAAAGACGATGAACTTATTAAAAATAAAATCTTCAGGTGTGCATAAGAAAAATCATCATAAAGGGAAATATAATTTTTCTGAATTAGTGAAAGCAGTACCTGAACTGAAGCAGAAGCTTAAAAAGAACCCTAAAGGGGAACAAACGATCGATTTTAGTGATGCTAACAGCGTCATTCTGCTCAATAAAGCACTTCTCAAGCAATATTATGGAGTGAATCACTGGAGTATCCCTAAAAATTATTTATGTCCGCCAATTCCAAGTCGTGCTGATTACATTCATCGACTGGCTGATATTTTAGATAGTGACGGGTGCTCGGACAGTTCTGAAATAAAAGGTATTGATATTGGGGCAGGGGCAAATGCTGTTTACTCTATCATCGGTGCATCTGTGTACGGTTGGCGTTTTATTGCATCCGATATTAACCAACCCTCGATTGAAAACATTCAGCGTATTTTAGAAAAAAATCAGAACTTAAATGAACTTATAACGCCGCTTTTACAGTCAGAGCCAAAGTACTTGTTTAAAGGGATCGTTGACCCCGATGCCAAATTCCATTTTTCTTTGTGTAATCCTCCGTTTCATAGCTCAGCAGAAGAAGCCGCATTGGGTTCGAAACGCAAGGTGAATAACTTAGCTAAAAATCAGACTAAAAGTCGAAATGCTAAGGGGAGTACAAATCCGCCATCTAACTCAAAACTCAATTTTGGTGGTCAGAATAATGAATTATGGTGTCCCGGAGGTGAATTTGGTTTCGTTAGCAGAATGATTCGGGAAAGCGTGCATTATTCTGATCAAATTCTTTGGTTTACGTGTCTTATTTCAAAAGGTGACAATGTTCGTCCATTACGCAAGTTAATCGAAAAACAAGGCGCAGATGAACTGAGAATTGTCGAAATGAAACATGGAAATAAAGTAAGTCGTTTTATTGCCTGGACATATCAAAATAGTGATACACGCAAGCTTTGGTTTTGAGCTATCTACTAAAATATAGTTATCAGAACCAATTTCATAGGGGGGATATACGATGGATTTCGAAGTCTTTCTCCCTTGTCAGCCCGAATGGTTATGTGATCCATTACTTTTTATTTTAGGTGTTTTGTTTTTGATTGGACTAGGTCGTTTTATTTTTTTCATCATCAAAGAAAATCGCAAAATAAAAATGCATTCCCTTATTGTAAAACGAAGACTAAAAAGACGAATGAGACCAAGAGGCAATACCAGACGCAGATAAATCATTATGGTTTAATTGGTTGAGAAGAGATTCAATTTCAGGATCATTGGGCCAATAGCGTTGTGCTGTAGTTAATCTCTTTTTGGCCTTTTGCGTGGCGTTATTCTGTAAAGCACACAGTCCTGCATTCTTATAAATTGTTCCGGTGAAAGTCCCGTCTGAATTTTCTATTCCCGCGTTAAACAATGTCTCTGCAGCGGTAAAATCACCTTGTCGGCATTGATATTGAGCGAAATTATTTAAAACATTGGGATTAGATTTATTCTTCTTCAATAATTGATTATATAAATGGAGCGCTTTTTCGTATTGACCGGTTAACTCGTAATAATAAGTAGTCGTTAGTTGATATCTAAGATTCGATGGTGAAATAGCTTCGGCTCTTTGTAAATGAAATGCAGCTCGGTCAAAATTTCCTTTCTTTAAATAAGCCAGTGCGAGATCAACTCTCGTGTCAATACGACGAGTCATTGTTGTTGAAGACGGTCTGGTTGAGCATCCAGTGATAAAAACCAACAGTGAAATGAATACTAAAAAGCGCATGGACGGACCTTATTTGTGTAAAGGCCCGTATCATAAGTGCAATTAGGATTTTGTTTGTAGCGTCGTTGAAATAATAGGATCAATAGCAAAAAATAAGGCATCAGATGATGCCTTGGTAAGATAATTTGTGTCCGATTAGTCTTCGTCTTTAGTGAAGTTTTCTTCGCTAAACTTATTAAGATCGTAAGGCGTCAACTGGTAAACACAGTAGTTGAGCCAGTTGGAAAATAACAAATGGCCATGACTACGCCAGGTTGCATGAGGATGGTTGTCCGGATTGTCATTTGGATAGTAGTTAAACGGAATCGCCGGTTCTAATCCTTCGCCTAAATCACGGATATATTCATTATGCAGAGTTGTTGCATCATATTCAGGATGCCCTGTAACGAACACATTTCTCATATTTGGACTGGATGCTAAATACACACCTGCTTCGTCAGATGAAGCCAGAATTTTCAGGTCGGTATTCTCTCTAATAAAATCGATCGGAAAATCTGCATTTCTGGAATGTGGCGCAACAAAGCTATCATCAAACCCACGAATCAGAGGATGATACTCCTGTTGTATATCATGATGATAGACGCCAGATAGTTTAGATGTACGCGTTTGTTTCGGTAATCCATAAAGAATATTTAAAGCAGCCTGTGCAGCCCAACAAACGAACATGGTTGATGTCACATGACCTTTGGCCCAGTTAATAATTTTTTCAAGATGTGGCCAGTAAACAACATCTTCAAACTGGACAAGACCCAGAGGTGCACCTGTGACGATTAATCCATCGAAATAACGATCTTTTACCATCTCAAACTGACGGTAGAAATTATTTAAATGCTCTTCAGGAGTGTTGCGGCTTGGCCTGTTGTCAATGCGCAACAATTCAATGTCCACCTGAAGCGGGCTATTAGAAAGCAGGCGAAGAAATTGAGTCTCAGTTTCAATTTTCTTAGGCATTAAATTTAAGATCAAAACCTTTAATGGGCGAATTTCCTGAGTTGATGCTCGAGAATCACGCATTACGAAAATATTTTCTTTGCGTAAAATATCACCTGCTGGTAGCAGATCTGGAATTTTAATAGGCACAACTAACTCCTAAGAAAAGTGTCTGGACGTCTATACATCTAAAGCTAACTGAATATTTCAATTTTGTCGATAGAAAAGTAATATCTAATAACAAAATAATCGGCCAATAATCGAAAGAGCTGAATAGCTATAGGCAAAAGAAAGGCAAAAGAGTGAATGCAAACGTTATATCTTATAAGAGGGCTCCCGGGATCAGGCAAATCAACCCTGGCAAAATCACTGGATGCCAAGCATGTTGAAACAGATATGTTTTTCGAGAAAAAGGGTCAATATAGCTTTCAACCAACATTATTACCTCGGGCCCATAAGTGGTGCAGACAACAGGTCGAAATGTATCTAAAAAGTGGTTTTGACGTCGTTGTCTCAAATACTTTTGTACAGCAGTGGGAAATGAAGCCGTACAAAGAGTTAGCTCAAAAGTACAATGTAGAGCTGATTATAAAAGTTTGCAGAAAAAATTTTGGGAACATTCATAATGTTCCCGAAGATACGATAAAAAGAATGAGACGAAACTGGGAAAATTAACCTATTTAAATGAGGGGCAGAAATGTTCAGCTCTCCACATCAGCGATTTATTTTTCTGCTGTGAACTAAGCACATCTTTACCCGTCATTTGTGGATAAGATAGCATTACATGCACATCATCCACTAAATTTTGGTTAATACTGTCTGCCTCATAAGCCCTGACGTGAGTAAATGTTGATCTAAGATTTTTTTTCAACATATCACCCGATAAACAAATACCGAATTCATCTCTGATCATAGTCCGTGGCTCCGTGTCTATTTTATTAATTCAAAAGTCCCTTTGCAGGATCCTTTAAATTATAGATTACATGAATAGATTTACCGGACGATAACCATAAAAATATTGGGAGGGAGCTCAAATTTCTGGGATTACGACTGAAGGGACATTGTTCGAACCTTGATTCAGGATACATTGTCACCGTGGGGTGGTTATAACAGCATTTACTTAATCAACTGCGTGATTTTATGGTGAAAAAACAGTATATATAGATTATTACTGTTTTGGTACCTCGGGTCTTTTTAGTATGGTAAATGTATTCTTAATATTGTTTGGCTTGTTAGTGATATTCTTTATTGCACAGAAATATGTGATTAAAGAAGATAAGACAAAAGATTATAAGTACAAAATTAAAGGTCCTGTTTTAACCCCTAATGAATCCTCCTTTTACCATGCTTTAGTCAGTGCTGTAGGTGAACATGGGATCGTTTTATCGAATGTTTCTATGGATAAAGTGATCAAACCTCGGGATATCAGAAAAAAGAAAGATATGTTTGTTGCTACGGGCAAAATTGCACGCAGTTATTTTCAATTCGTTATTTGTGATGCACGAAGTTTTGAACCAAGAGCAGTCGTGGAACTAAACGATGGACGACCTTTAGATAAAGGCAAAGTTGATAGAGAAAAGTTGCTTATTCAGGTATGTAAAAGTGCCAACATCCCATTGATTGGTGCAAGCATTAAATACAGTTATCAGGTGAGCAAATTAAGACGGTTATTAGCTGCACATATTGATCTGATCCAAGCGGATAAAGAAGTTCGGTTCTGTAAAAAATGTGGTAGTCCAATGGTTGTTAAAGTTGCCACAATGGGAGAGTTCAAAGGGCGACGATTTTTCACCTGTAGCAGGCAACCGCACTGTAATTATACAGAGAATTACAACGTCATTTACGAAGATAACGAGGAAGAATATGAGTCTTAATTCTTTCTCCATGACTCAGATAAATAAGATTCATTAAGGTCGTTTTCATTAGAAACACATATAAAACTTTGTCGCCAATGTCATGACCTGTAGTTAACGTTGGTTGGGTATATTTAGTTCATTTTGGTGAAGTATAAAGCAAACAGTTCTCAATTTATCAAATTTCACTTGCACTTACTTTAGTCTGTCGCTAATATCGCTTGCGTTCAATAAGTTGCGTCCGTAGCTCAGTTGGTTAGAGCACCACCTTGACATGGTGGGGGTCGGTGATTCGAGTTCACTCGGACGCACCATTTATTTTGAATTTTTATTCATAATTGAACACATCGTGCGTCCGTAGCTCAGTTGGTTAGAGTACCGCCTTGACATGGCGGGGGTCGGTGATTCGAGTTCACTCGGACGCACCATTATTCCTAGGCAGAGCCCGCTTTCTAGCGGGCTTTGTTGTATCTGAAGCTTGTGATTTTCTACGTTTTCCTTTCTTTTTTTCTTATCTTTTTTGAAATAATTATTCAGGTTTATTCACATAAATTTTGTTGACTTATACCTTGTTGGGCACCGATGGTCACAATTGTGACCAACTGGTGACCACGCAATTTTGGGCAATTAAGTATTAAATAGTATTTTGAGTCTAGTTTTGTTCTTGCCTAATTCTGTCATTGGAACCCATTTGAAATGAACCTGTGATATGTGGATGTTAGCTTGTAATCATAAGGATTGTTCCAAAAAGGTGTTCATTATTACTAATAATTGAATACTCAGATAGATCTGGTTTAAATACAGGTAGTCAGCCCGATAGATTATGCTTCTAGCTATGAAGAGGCAGCAAAAGAGATATTGGATTATCTGAGTCAGAAAAACAGCATCATTCCCAAAGTGAACAACTGAGCCTCTATTCTCTCCTTGGTGAAACGGCTCTTGACAGAATTAGGCAGGGACATCTGGTTTGGGTTGAGTGCGCCTGGAATAGCTTTCGTGTTCGTGGAAATTATTAATATCAAAAAGAATCTAGCACCTGATAATTCCTTAAGCTATATTGTATGCATATACAGTATTTTTGGTCGGAGATAACTTAGAAAGTGCTTGTTTAGCAACACGCTGAATAGAATAAAAATGTCATACACATTGAGCCATAGGAATTTATTTAACTAGATATTAGTTTGAAATTAAAAGGGATCCATTATGACTGCTATATACATTATCTTAGGTTTTTTCTTTTTCATTTCTGTTATCACGCTTTATGCAAAAGATATTCAACGCTGGAATGAAAAACATCTACTGTCTCGCGGCCCAAAAAAGAAAGATGAATAGAATAATTTGAGCCATCCCAAGGTAGCGTTTCAATATGTGTTTAGCTAAGTCACCGGATAAAATTATGAAAGTGAAAATTGAGAAAACCGAGGATGGCTCTTGGACACTTAAAATAGTTAGCTTAATAGGAATGAGTTGTTCTGTTTGAAGGCGCTAAATCGAAAGGGCCTAGTAATAGTAAACCAGTCAACTTTATTGACTGGTTTAAGGATAAGTGCTTTTATTAGTGTTTAGTCATAATATGGCGAACCACGGTATAGTCTTCAAGTCCATACATGGACATATCTTTTCCATAACCGGACATCTTCATACCACCATGCGGCATTTCTGTCGTTAACAGCATATGAGTATTGATCCAGGTACATCCATACTGAAGTTGTGCAGCCAGTCTTGCTGCCCGACCTGTATCACTTGTCCATACTGACGAGGCAAGACCATATTTAGAGTCATTAGCGTAAGTCAGGGCCTGCTGTTCATCTTCGAACGTAGTTACAGAAACCACAGGACCGAAAACTTCATTTTGAACAATGTCATCTTCCTGCTTAGCACCGGCAACCACGGTAGGGGCGTAATAGAATCCCGGTCTGTCAAGACGGTAACCGCCGGTAGTAATGGTAATATGGTCAGAGGTTTTTGCTCTTTCTACAAATGCTTCGATTTTTGCCAAATGAGTTTCGCTGACAACAGGTCCCATGGTGACGCCATCTTCATCAGGACTTCCGACTTGAATTTCTTCCACTGCAGCGGTCAGTTTATCAACAAATTCCTGATAAATAGATTTTTGCACATAGACACGGCACGCGGCCGTACAATCCTGACCTGCGTTGTAAAATCCAAAGTCTCGCACGCCGACAACGGCTTGCTCAATATCGGTATCAGCGAAAATGATGACGGGTGCTTTTCCTCCCAGCTCCATATGCAGGCGCTTCATGTTAGAGACGCTGGATGCAGCAATTTTCTGACCTGTGGCAATGGATCCTGTGAGTGACACCATTCGAACTTTATCGCTGGTTGTCAGAGGTGCGCCAACATTAGCACCATTACCGAATACAATATTGACCACACCTGGTGGGAATATGGACTGAAGCGTTTTACCCAGCTCAAGGGATGTTAAAGGGGTTATTTCCGATGGTTTTAATACTACGGTATTACCTGCAGCCAAGGCCGGTGCCAGTTTCCATGCCAGCATCATTAATGGGTAATTCCATGGCGTAATTGAAGCCACTACTCCGACAGGATCTCTTCGTATCATAGAGGTAAAACCGGATAGATACTCAGCACTTGCCGAGCCCCCCATACAGCGACAGGCTCCGGCAAAAAATCGAAAGGTATCTGCAATAGCCGGTATTTCATCATTTAGCATGACAGAGTAGGGTTTACCTGTATCTTCACATTCCAGACGGGCCAGCATTTCACCGTTAGCAAGAATGGAATCCGCCAGTTGGAGCAATAATTCCGCTCTTTCTTTGGGTGAGGTCTGAGACCAACCGGTGAAGGCCTCTTCAGCGGCATCAATTGCCTGATTAACTTGTTTTTCTGTTGCTTCAGGTATAGAAACAATGACTTCACCATTCGCCGGATTATAGACTGGAAGTAAAGCGCCTTTACCTGTGATGAGTTCGCCATTTATGAGTTGCATATTATCCATAATCATTAATTCCTTTTCTGTTTCTACTAACAAAAATCAGGTTATGTTTGGGTTATTTACTGCTGCCTTCGGTATCATCTGCTCCTCGGGTTAAAAGGTGAGCTAACAGTACCGGTATCATCGTGGCTAACATGACCATTAATGCAACGACATTGGTGACCGGTACATCCCGAGGTCTGGTTAGCTGGTTTAATAACCATAATGGTAATGGTTGCTCATGTCCGGCTGTAAACGTAGTGACGATAAGCTCATCAAATGACAGGGCAAAAGCGAGCATTCCGCCGGCCAATAAGGCAGAACCCAAATTGGGTAAAATTATATATTTGAAGGTTTGCCATCCATTTGCACCAAGATCCATAGACGCTTCAATTAAACTGTATGGTAGTCGTCTGAATCGGGCTATGACATTGTTATATACCAGCACGACACAGAAAGTAGCATGTCCAATTACTATCGTCATTATTCCGGGTTGAATATTAAATTGCTTAAACGTATTCAGTAGCGCCAGACCGGTTACGATGCCAGGAAGTGCAATAGGTATAATCAGAACAACCGTTAACAGGTTTTTACCAAAAAAGGATTTACGGTACATAGCGGCAGCGGCTAATGTCCCAAGGATAATTGCAATCAGGGTCGCGAGAGCGGCAACCTTTAATGACAGGCCTAACGCCTGAAAAATATCGACACGTTGCAGTGCGACATCAAACCAGTGCAGGGTAAATCCTTTTGGTGGAAAACTAAATGCCGCATCCTCTGTATCAAATGCATAAATGGCAATGACAAAAATTGGAAAATGTAGCAAAAACAGCCCACCCCACGCCAGACATTTTAACCACCAGGGTGCAGAGATTTTAGAGTGCATCGAAAGCTCCTAATCGTTTTGCAATACGAAGATAGATAAATATCAATACAATTGGAACTAAGGTAAAGGCAGCCGCCATTGGCATATTGCCAATTGAACCTTGCTGAACGTAAACCATGTTGCCAAGGAATAACCCCGGAGGCCCAATAAGCTGTGGAATAATGTAGTCACCAAGAGTGAGACAAAAAGTAAAAATAGATCCGGCAGCAACTCCCGGTATTGATAGCGGCAGGATTACATAGCGAAAAGTCTGGGAGGGTTTTGCCCCAAGATCGGCAGATGCGTTTAACACCGAGGCTGGTAGCCGTTCCAGAGATGCCTGAATTGGCAGAATCATGAATGGCAGCCAGATGTAGGTAAACACCAGAAAACGCCCAAGGTGCGAAGTCGAAAGCGTGTTACCGCCAATGTAGGGTAGCATTAGTAGTTGAGTAAATTCACTACGCAGTCCTAAATGGTCAACAAACCAGAGCAAAACGCCGTCATTACTCAGCAATAATGTCCATGCATAGGCTTTAACAATATAACTGGTCCACATCGGTAGCATGACTGCAATGTAAAAGAATGCCTTGGTTGGCCCTTTTGCATATCTTGCCATGTAGTAAGCGATCGGAAAGGCAATAATGGCGCTGCAAATACTCACACTGATCGCCATTGTCACGGTTCTGACGACAATATCGTAATTACTTGGTCTGAGTATGTTGATGAAGTTATCCAGAGTCAGATCATGACTGACTGTCATGGTGAAATCATCAAAGGTGTAGACACTTTGTCTGAGCAAATTCAGTAGTGAACCTACGTATATCAGTCCAAACCAGAGTAGTGGCAGTAAGAGAAGTAACAACAGGTACAGGTTGGGATGGCGATAAAGTGTATCCAGAAACCTGCGTTGTGACGGTGGAGAAACTGCCGCAGAAGAGAGTGTTGTCTGACTCATATTCTAGTTCTCCTGTTCTAATGTCACCATAGAAGAACGCAGCCAGCTTATATGTACCTGTTCCCCTAGGTTTAACGCATCTGTTTTTAGGCTACTACCCTGTAACGCACTGATTTTTTGTCCTTGATGAAGCTCGATATCAAATCGGATATCAGAGCCATGATAGAGAATATCTTTAATGACACCTTTGGTTTTTACAGCCGCTTCACTGACAGGGTTTTCGTTCAGAAGAATGTGCTCAGGACGTATAGAAAAGGTTGATGCTTCAGGGATCAGCCCCTGAGCCAATTGGCCACTAAGTACATTAGACGTTCCGACAAACTCAGCAACAAAGCGGGTTTTAGGTAGGTTATATAAATCTCGTGCAGTATCTACTTGTTCGATTTTCCCCTGATTAAAGACAGCGACCCGGTCAGACATAGACAAAGCTTCATTCTGGTCATGGGTGACAAAAATAAAGGTGATTCCCAGCTGGCGCTGTAATGATTTAAGTTCAGATTGCATTTGTTCGCGTAGTTTTTGATCCAGAGCGCCGAGAGGTTCATCGAGTAAAAGTACCTGAGGACGGTTAACTAATGCTCTGGCGAGAGCGACCCGTTGTCGTTGTCCGCCTGATAGCTGTGATGGTTTACGTTTACCAAAATCTTCCAGCGCAACCAGTTTTAGCGCCTCTTTTGCCTGAGCTGCCCGCTTAGAACCTGATATCCCTTTTACCATCAGCCCATACTCAACATTTTCCTGGATATTTAAATGAGGAAATAGCGCGTAGTCCTGGAAGACGGTATTCACATCCCTGCGATAAGGTGGTAAATCGGTTGCATCTTTACCATGAATAATAATATATCCGCTATTTGCCTGTTCAAATCCGGCAATGAGTCGTAGACAGGTGGTTTTTCCTGAGCCAGAGGGACCAAGCATAGAAAAAAATTCGCCGCGCTCGATTTTTATCGATACATCATTGACAGCGTAAACTTCACCAAACTGACGGGTAACGTTGATAAATTCAATAGCATCACTCATTCTCAACATCCTTTTTAAGTTAATCCAATTTTGGCAATGCCTTTAACCTGAAGTGGCTAAAGACATTGATTTTAAAGTGAGAATAAGGAGTGACTAGCGCCCTCCCATGATTGCAATATAATCCTGTGTCCAACGACTGTAGGAAACACAAGTTCCTTCTGCATCACATTTTGATGTGGGGGTTTTCCAGAATGCGATCTTATCGAAATTATCGTAGCCATTGTCGTGACAACCAGTTGGACCTAATAATGGATTATTTTCACAGGCGGCAGGAACAGATGGTACTGAACCGAACCAAGAAGCCAGATCTCCCTGAAGTTTTTTGCTTATCGACCAGTTCATCCATTCATAAGCACAGGTTGGGTGTTGAGCATTAGTTGCCATCATTGTTGTGTCAGCCCAGCCAGTAGCGCCTTCTTTGGGAATTGTGGTTGCAATCGGTTCACCTGCCGCTATTAAACTGTTGGCCTGGAATGGCCATGCACTTGATGCTGCTACGCCCTCATTTTTAAAGTCACTCATCTGCACGTTATAGTCGTGCCAATAGCGATGGATAAGTTTGTGCTGTTCTCGTAATAGTTCGATTACTGCCGCATATTGAGTTTCATTTAACTGATAAGGGTCTGTTATTTTCAGATCAGGTCGTTCTGACTTGAGATATAGAGCGGCATCAGCAATATAGATGGCGCCATCATAGGCCTGTACCCGCCCTTTGTTACTTTTCCCATCAGGAAGCGTCATTGCTTTAAATACCACATCCCAGCTTGTTGGCGCGGTTTTGAAGATATTGGTGTTGTACATTAGAACATTGGGACCCCATTGGAAGGGAACGCCATAATGAGTTCCTTTCACTGTATGCCATGGAGCATCTTTCAGGCGAGGATCTATCGTGTCCCATGCTTTGATTTTACTGATATCAATGGGTTGTACCCGTTTACCATAGATGAGTCGTAGTGATGAGTCCCCGGATGCAGTAACAAGGTCGTAACCCCCTTTGGCCATCAGACTGACCATTTCATCCGAAGTAGCTGCGGTTTTTACATTGACTTTACATCCTGTATTTGATTCAAACTCCGTTACCCAGTCATAAGCAGGATCCGTTTCCCCCCGTTCTATATAACCAGGCCATGCAACAATATTTACCTGACTTTCACCAGCTATTGCCATATGAGTTGTTAACCCACTGGCTAAGGCACAGAAACTGAAAACGACCGATAATGAGCGTATTTTTGCCATCTTTGCATCCCTCTTTCCATGTTTGAAAATTCGTTCCTTTGATATAGGCAAAGCAAAAAACAGGATTCCTTATCATTATTTAACTTTGCACATACGACAGAATAGGCACCGCTTAAATGACATAGCAAATATAAAATACAGAAGATAGATATTGAAAAAATCGATAGCCTGATTTTTAATAGAGAACAAGCAGGTAGGTAATGAAGCCAGTAAAGCAAGGATGCGCCGTTATGATGTCACTTCGTCAGTTACGTTACTTTGTAGCTATTGCTGAGACTGGTTCGGTATCAGCAGCAGCAAATACCATTTTTATTTCACAGTCCACGTTGACTACAGCAATGAAGCAGCTGGAAGATGATTTGGGCGTCACTTTGTTTGTACGTCATTCAAAAGGGATGGAACTTACTCATTCTGGACATCAGTTTTTGCGTCAGGCCTATTTGGTGATGAGTGCGGTAGAAAATGCCCGGCGTAGTCTTCAGCAACCCACAGAAGACGTCACAGGTGTTCTGAATATCGGAGTTACCAGTTTGGTTGCCGGATATTATCTGGCGGATTTACTCTCTCGTTTCCAACGCAGTTATCATAAAGTTCAGGTGCGGGTTGTAGAAGATGAACTTGATTTTATCGAGCATCTGCTGGTGAGTGGGGAGCTCGATGTCGCTGTGATAATGCTTTCCAATCTAGAAAATCGTTCTGCTCTGAATACTGAAGTACTAACGTATTCCAGTTATCACATCTGGCTTTCTCCTGAGCACCCATTATTGTTGGAAGACTCATTAAGTATGGCGATGATATTGGAAGAGCCTCAGATACTCCTGACCAATGACGGTATGGAGAAAAATATTCGTACCTTTTGGAATCAGGTCAATACGATGCCCAATATCGCGATGAGAAGCAGTTCAGTGGAAGCGGTGCGCAGTCTCGTTTCTGCCGGGCTTGGAGTCGCTGTGATGCCGGAAATGACTTATCGGCCATGGTCGGTTGAAGGTGATAGCATTGAAGCAAAACGGATTCTGGACGTTTCCAGTACCTTGGATGTCGGTTTGGCATGGAGGCGTGGAGGAATACGCAATACGTTGGTCGATAAATTTGTCGATGTGGCAAGAGAAGCGATTCGTAAGCCAACCTTATCTGGTGCTTATTAATGAAAGGAAAAGGAAGAATGCCGCAGTTTTTAAATGGATTTGCAACGGACTTACTGATTAATGGCGAATTGGTTTCTGGTGATGGTTCCAAAGAAAAGTTAATCAATCCAACTGATTCTCAGGTAATAACAGAGATTCATGAAGCATCTGCACATCAGATAGAAGAAAGTGTATTGGCTGCTCAGTCTGCTGTGAAAAAATGGGCGAAATGTTCACCTCGCGAACGAGCGGAATATCTTTATGCTATTGCGGATGAACTTGAACGAAATCTGCATGAGTTTGCCCGGTTAGAAGCATTGAACTGCGGTAAGCCTTTGCACTTGGTTATCCGTGATGAGCTTCCGGCTTGCATTGATGTATTTCGTTTTTTTGCTGGTGCAATACGTTGTCGACCGGCCCCGGCTGCTGCAGAATACTTACCCGGAAACACCAGTATGATTCGAATGGATCCGATTGGTGTTGTTGCAGCAATTACCCCCTGGAACTATCCGTTAATGATGGCTGCATGGAAACTGGCCCCCGCACTGGCTGCGGGTAATACCATCGTTTTTAAACCATCGGAACAGGCCCCACTGACCACTCTGGCTTTTGCTAAATTAATTAATCAGATACTTCCACCAGGGGTCGTTAATATTGTATTCGGTACTGGAGATAGTGTTGGAAATACATTAATTCATCATCCAAAAGTGAATATGGTGACGTTAACCGGAGATGTTGCTACTGGGCAGCGTGTTCTACAGGCGGCATCTAAGTGTGTAAAACGTACTCACCTTGAATTAGGCGGAAAAGCACCTGTCATTGTCCTGGATGATGCGGATCTGGATCGGGTAGTCGCTAAAGTAGCAGAATATGGTTATTACAACGCAGGGCAGGACTGTACTGCTGCTTGCCATATCTACGCTGAAAAAGGGATATACGATAAATTGGTCGTCGATCTGGGTACTAAAGTTGCGAGTCTCCGTTATAACCAAAAGGTTGATGCTGATAATGATCTGGGACCTTTAATCAGTGAGCGTCAGCGTAATAGTGTAGCAAGCTTTGTTGAACGGGCTGATGAACTGCCTCATTCTGAGATTATTGTTGGGGGGAAAGTGCCTGACATTCCGGGATTCTTTTATTCTCCAACATTGATTGCCGGACTCAAAGTGGATGATGAAATTGTACAGAGGGAAGTTTTTGGGCCTGTCGTATCAGTAACTTGTTGTGAAAATGAACGTCAGGCACTTGAATGGGCAAATAGGTCAGACTATGGATTAGCGTCATCGGTGTGGTCAGGAAATATTCAGAGGGCGATGCGTGTTGCGTCTGAACTTCAGTTTGGTTGTACCTGGATCAATAACCATTTTTTATTGCCAAGTGAGATGCCTCACGGAGGAATAAAACGTTCCGGTTATGGTTATGATTTATCGTTTTCTTCATTAGAAAATTATTCTATTCAGCGCCATATTATGCTGAGTCACTGAAAACGCATAGAATTGTTGATGGTTAATATAATCAAAGCTCTTTTATAACATAATAACGATAATAGTTTGCCCAAGTCGAAAACCGGAGCTTCCGCCAATAACAACGAGATGTTTTCCATCAATTTTTTTGTCTGGTCAGAATGCTGATGAGAGTAGGTGAAGGTATTCAGAAAAAGAGGCAGGGTGAACCAAGTGAAGAGCGTATAATCAGGCCCTGCCTTTGTTTAATTTCAGTATGTGGGCAGTTTGAATTACCCTACATAAGCTAACCAAGCATAAGATAATGGCATCGCAATAATGAGAGAAGGAAGCATATTTGCAATTGGGAATGGCATTATGCCTGCGATACGAAAACCAGTAGCAAACATGATTAGTCCACCTACAGCTGAAAAATCTGCGATCATTTCCGGAGTTGTCATAGGCATGATGGCGTGAGCACCGACAAATAAAAGTCCCTGCAATATAAATTGTGGAATAGCAAGAGCAGCAACAGGAACACCTAAACTAATTGCAAAAATACCGGCAGTGAAGAGATCCAGGAATGCTTTTACAATTAACATTGACGGGTCACCTGTCATCCCTTCATTCATCGAACCAAAGATACCGGTGCCACTTGCACAGAACAGGACAAGTACAGCGATGAATTTTTCCATATACTCTTCCTGAGTCATGGATGCATCTGGTGGGGTTACGTGTTTTTCGATAACCCCCCTCAGACTGGATGCCACTTTTTGAATTCCTTTTTCCAGTCTAATTGCTTCACCAAAAATAGAGCCAATTAATAGAGCAAGAATTACTGCTGGTAGGGTGTGAACACGCATGACCATGGCAATACCTAGTCCCATAGATGCACATCCGAACACCATTGGAAGTTTCTTCTTCATATCATCTGAAACACGATGACCGAAAGTTGCGCCGGACAGGCTGCCAACAATAACAGCAGCGCCATTAATAATAGGTCCAATCATTTTTCTTTTCCTAATTATAGTTAGTCGGTAAAATCAAATAAGCCCTTTTATAAAGGGCTTAATACTAAAAATTACAAATTATGCTTTAGGTAAAAAGCGTTCCCAGTTTTCCACTTCTTTGAATTTAGAACGTTCGAATTTGTCTTTTAAGTTAAATGGAACGGTACAGTCATAGATAGTTTTACATGACACACCACGTCCAGTGATTGAAGGACTGATTGCTGGTTGCTGAGATGGATCAAGTACGTGACAGCTAACTCCCGGAATGACGATAGTATCGACATCGGATTGATGACGAGTAGTCATTGCCCATAGCACATCATTCGAATCGAAAATATCAACGTCTTCATCCACAAGAATAATGTTTTTCAACTCAGGGAAAGCAGCAAATGCAATCAGTGCGGCCTGACGATGACGGCCCTGATCTTTTTCTACGGTTTTCTTAAATTGCATAACGGCCATCAATTTACCGCCGCCTGCTGAGTGTGCGTAAACATTCAGCACTTTACCTGGCATAGCGCGTTCAACTGCAGACAGAATACTTGCTTCTGTTGGAATACCTGCAAGTGACACGTGTTCTTCACTACAGCCAATAGTTGTTTGGCAGATAGGATTACGGCGTGTGGTTACAGATTTAACTTTGATAACCGGCAGACTTGGATTTGCTCCGCCAGTGTATCCTGGGAATTCTGGCATCGCTTTACCTGTGTTCGAGTTCTGATCTTCTACAACACGGTAGTTAGGCAGAATTTCACCTTCAATTACAATCTCTGCATGCGCGATTGCTTTTGAATTTACCGTTTTTGCTTTAACTAATTCAACCGGTTTGTTACGGAAAGAACCTGCGATTTGCAGCTCGTTAAAACCAAGTGGTGTTGTTGGTGGCTCAAAACATGCTGAAACATAAATAGCAGGATCAAGACCGATATTTACTGTTATCGGTAATGGTTTGCCCGCATCCTCTGCTTTTTGACGGAAAACATCGATATGACGACCAGGGGAGAAGAAGATAGAAATTTCATCGCGTGCCTGCAGACACTGGCGGTGAATGGTCACATCAGATTCTCCAGTTTCTGGATCTTCTGCGTACACTAAGCCCATAGTGATATACGGACCTGCATCCTCAACAGTATTCGTTGGTGCAGGAAGGATTTTACGGATATCAAAATCAGGATCATCAGCGAAATACACGACTTCCTGACATGGCGCTTCATCGACAACGATAGGTGCGATTGGTGTTTTAAGAGCTTCGTTCAGTGCATGGCCTAATTTTGTTGGCTCACAACCCAATAAATGCGCTGTTCTTTCACGGCTGCTGACCACACCAATTGCAACACGGGCGTCATCAAATCCTTTGAGGTTATTGAACACCATCATCGGGCCTTCTTTAGTTGGGCGCATGGTTGTACCCGCAGCACCAACATAACGATAAACGCCGGATAGTTCACCAACCGGATCAACAAGTTCATCAGTTTCTACACATTGTCCGGGTATGGTTTTTAAATACTCAATAGCTGTTCGCAGGTCGTAAACAGCCTCACTCGCTTTTGCAAAAGCAGTGTTACTCTTTTGTTCCATAATATTTCCTTGATTTGTTTATTATCTGAGCTAATTCATGAGAGGTCTTGAATTAGCTTATTCAGTAATTCCGATATGATTTTTCTTATTTCAATAATGGTTGCGGTGCTTATGTCGTCAAAATGGATACCACAAGAAACGGTGACGATACCGTTAATATGTTTAGCTATTTCCTCGCTGACATTTTTTGCGATTTGATCTTCTTTATGACCACAAACCGTAATAACGGACGATGAAGCGCTGATTTTGCCTTCATCGGTCAGGCTAGGGCGGCTTTGGGCTATTGCAACTGCGCCAATATGAGGTCTGTGTCCGCCAGTGATAGAAATATGGAGATCACTTCCATGTGATATTGTTTCAAAGACAATCTCTGAATCTTGTATTGCTCGGGTATATTTCATAATGACTATCTCGCAGAACGGGCACGAGCAATTTCAGTGACATCTGACTGGTTATCATCTGCTGAGTCGGTTTCTTTCCAGCGTTTGAAGTTGCGAATTTCAATTCCAAATTCGGCCAGAACTTTTCCTACAATATGAGTTACCATGTCATCAATTGATTCTGGTTGATTATAAAACGTCATCATCGGAGGCATAATGACGGCACCATAAGAAGATAGTGTCATCATATTGGATAAATGAATTCGACTGAGTGGTGTTTCACGGGCAACAAGGATCAGTTTGCGGCGTTCTTTTAGGGTAACATCGGCTGCTCGGAGTAGCAGGTTGTCTGAATAACCGTGAGCGATACCAGCCAATGTTTTCATGCTACATGGAATGACAACCATGCCTTCTGTTTTAAATGTTCCGCTCGCAATGGCTGCGCCAATATTTTTTAAATTATGAACTTCGGTTGCCAGACCTTTCAGTTCTTTGATAGAAAGGTCCGACTCTGTCGCTAAGGTTTGAATTGTTCCATCAGAAATGACAACATGTGTTTCCCAGTCGGGTTGTTGTTGCATGACTTCCAGTAATTTAACTGCGAGTGGTATTCCGCTTGCACCACTAATACCAACAACTAATCGTTTTTTCTGGTTTAACATTTTTTACAACCCCCAAGGATAAGCGACTATGTGTGTTTTATTAGGTTAAGGTGTTTTATCCGGACTTGTACATAACGTAAAAGATATACTGTGTATTTAAAAATGGTATGCAGAAATATCGACTGGGACAAAGTTAGATGTTAGTTGTTTATAATATAAAGACGTTAAATAAAATGTTATTTGAATTGGTCAGGTCATGATGGATAAAGTCAACCCGTTACTAGATATGAATTTGAATTTGATATTACCGTTAAAGGTATTAATTAGTACCAAGAGTGTGACTAAGTCTGCGGAACTGCTCAACATTACCCAGCCGACAATGAGTCGCCACCTTCATCAATTGCGGGATATTTTCAATGATCAACTTTTAGTTCGGGTGGGAAGTGAATATCAACTTACTCCTAAAGCAACCGAATTGTCAGGATTGCTGGATTCAACTATTGAACAATTAAATCAGTTATTTGTTAGCCATTTTGATCCTTATGTTGATAAGCGAGAATTCAAAATTGCGGCTCCTGACTTTGTTAATATTTACATCATGAATGATATTTTAGCGTCGATCTATCACCGCAATAATAAGTTTAAAATTAATAACATGAACTGGGATGATCAAACTAAACAGTTATTATTAGATGGCAAGCTGGATATTGCTATCAGTATGGATGAAGACTTTTCTCCTGCATTTTATCGGCGCAAAGTGAGTGATGATTACTGGGTGGCTTTAGTGAAGAAAGACCACCCTTTGACCAGAGTTGATAAGATTACGTTAGATATTTTCCTTTCTTATCCGTTTGTGGCCGTTAAAACGGGTGGTGGGGCAGATAAACCAGTGGAAAAAGCCTTGCGATCTTTGGGGCGGGAGCGTGATATTCATTTTAAAACTGTCAATTATTTACCCATGTGGGCATGCATAGAAAGGACTGAGTGTATTGGTGTTGTGCCATACCATCAGGCTAAAGTTGCAATAACACAACGTGAATTAGCTATTATTGATATACCGTTTGAAATTCCTAAATTAAGTTATTCCATATACTGGCATGAACGATTTAAAGATGATGTTGCTCATCGTTGGTTGAGAAATGAAATCATTGATAAATTACTTCAGCATCCTAATCATTTACCTTAGTTGTTATGCTTCCTCCTGACTTCAAAAAATAGGTTTAGTATGCTAACTCGTTCTGATGATCTTGAAATTTTGATTAATGTTATTGATCTCGGTAGTTTTTCCCTCGCCGCGGATGTTTTAGGCATCCAAGTCGCGAAAGTATCGCGTTCAGTAAATAAAGTGGAACAGAGACTGGGTATTACTATCTTAAACCGGACAACGCGCCGACTTGAACTTACGGTTGAAGGAAAGCGCTTTATCGATACTGTCCGTCCTGGACTGGAACAAATACGGCAGGCAGAAGCTGATATTGTGGTTGGGAAAGAGCAAATTCCACACGGTAAGCTGCGAATTGATTCTGCAAGTCCGTTTATGTTGCATCAGTTGGTACCATTGATACAGGATTTTCATCATATGTATCCGGATATTGAACTGGAGTTAACCTCTAATGAAGGTTATGTCGACTTGTTGGAGAAACGTACCGATGTCGCTATTCGTATCGGTAAATTATCGGATTCCTCTTTGCATGCCCGTTTACTGGGGAAAAGCCCGTTGTATGTGGTCGCTGCTCCTGATTATCTGGAGCGGCGGGGTATTCCTTTGACGCCTGATGATCTTAAACATCACGACATCATTGGTTTTACTTCGCCCAGGGCGTTAAATGTTTGGCCGATTGAAGGCGTCGATTTTATTGAGCCTACCCTTGCCTGCAGTAGCGGGGAAACAGTGCGGAATCTGGTTATCGAGGGGAACGGTATTAGTTGTCTTTCCAGATTTATTGTTAAGAAAGACATTGCGGCCGGACGGCTCGTGGTTCTGCTGGATTCATACCGGAAAAGTTCATCTGATCGGGAGCTTATTAATGCGGTCTACTATAAGTCATCTCATGTAGCGCGACGAATCTCCGCCTTTATTGATTTCATTCAGCCTCGTCTTTCTCTGTAAGAACATATCGGGATATGTGTGGGATTATTTTTGTTATTTTTGCAAAAATCTTTTGTTATTTTTTCAATTAATCGATAAGTCATTCATTGTTATACTTATCTGATACTTAACAGAAATTGGTATGATTTTATCTGCCAGAGAGAATTGTAATGAAAGATATTTTGTTTGAATCATTGAAAGTGGGACGATTTGACGTCCCTAACCGAATTGTGATGCCACCAATGACTCGTTCAAGGGCTTCACAGCCAGGCGATATCGCTAATGAAATGATGGCGGAATATTATGCTCAGCGTGCCAGTGCCGGATTGATTGTTGGTGAAGGTACCCAGATTTCCCCGATGGGACAGGGATATGCCTGGACTCCGGGTATTTACAGTGCAGAACAGATTGCCGGTTGGAAGAAAGTGACCGATGCCGTACATGAAAAAGGCGGCATAATTTTTGCTCAGTTGTGGCATGTTGGTCGTGTTACGCATCCGGATAACATTAATGGTCAGCAGCCGATTTCGGCTTCTGCGATTAAAGCGGACGGGGTAAAAGTTTTTGTTGATGATGGTACGAATGCACCGGGCTTCGTTGAGACGGTTGAACCTCGTGCGATGACTCAGGATGATATCAACGAAGTGATTGAGCAATTCCGCCAGGCCGCAAAAAATGCATTAGAAGCGGGGTTTGACGGGGTTGAGCTGCATGGTGCCAATGGTTATCTGGTTAACCAGTTTATCGACTCTGAATCCAATGCCCGTACTGATCAGTATGGCGGTAGTCTGGAAAACCGACTGCGTTTTCTGGATGAAGTCGTCAGCGCGCTATGTGAAGCAATTGGTGCGGATCGTGTTGGAGTCCGTTTAGCACCGTTAACAACTTTAAATGGGACTGTTGATGCAAACCCAGAGGAAACTTATGCAGCGGCTGCTGCACTGTTAAATACTCATAATATTGCGTATATGCATATTGCAGAAGCTGACTGGGAAGATGCTCCGTTGATGCCTCTTTCATTTAAGCAGGAACTGCGTGCAGCTTTTTCTGGCAAGATTATCTATGCCGGGAAATACGATGCGGAACGTGCAGTGAAGGCTCTGGAATCTGGGGTGGCGGATTTAATTGCCTTTGGTCGTCCGTTTATTGCAAATCCAGATCTTCCGGCGCGAATCAAAAATGGTCAGCCATGGACACTACATGATCCAGATACTTTATTTGGTGGTAGAGAGAAAGGATTAACAGATTATCCGACGTATTCGGCTGAATAAGTTCACTATCTGACCTGTAATCGATTTTAACTACTTCGATCATTTATCAATATATTAAGGCTGCTATTTCGTTCACAGGTAACGGGGCAGCCTTAATTTTTACCTGGCATTTTGGATGTGAAATTATTGTTTTATCAATTACTAAATTAGGAAAATTAAGCAAGAGTGTTTTTTAGTATAAATATTATGAATATTAATATTTCATTGAATAAAATTTACTAATTATTTTAAATATATTGATTAAATATTTTACATAGTAAAGTAAAAATAATTGACTGGGTGAAAATAATGTGGTGATATTGTTGCATAGTTAGTAAGGATATTAACTTTATTGCAACAAATAACAAAAGGATACTTGTTATGCGATATTATTCCCAAAAAGATGAATTAATAAAAATTTACTATCGATCCTCTCCATAGTTATTACGTCATATCTGAATAACTACAATATAATTTTATCTGCGATAAACAATATTAATTGTTGGCAAGGATTTCTATCCTTTACAACAAGTAATGCTCATCGAAATTTATGTGGTATCTTTGTTCATAACAATATTCTAATAACACTTATTAAAGTAAAGTTATTTTTTCTTTATTCCATTATTTCTTGGTTTAACTGAAATGTAGATATTTTTATATATAGTTAATTACTTTTTTGTATTTTCTTAAATTACGAGTTCGCTATTTTTATATTTAAATGGCGAGAGTAATTGTGCCTAAAAATATATAAGTGAGCAATTTATATGAAAAGCTTTAATTCCAATATTATTTGGGGTTCTCTTAGTGTGTTTTGTGCCACCTTTTTAATCAGCACTCAGGTTGCAGCGACCGAACAAAGCAGTAATGTCATGGATGCAAAGCAAACATCAGTACAAGATCAATCAACATCTGATGTAACCGATACAATGGAAGTGGTTGGTAATAATGGCGTTAAAGAAGAATTCAGACCCAAAAAAGTGGCGATGGGGCCGTTAGGCGATAAGGACTTAAAAGATCTGCCTTATTCTGCTTATGTATTGAATGAAGAATTCCTCAAAGATCGGAATATTAAAGGTCTTTCCGATGCTATTAAATACGACTCTTCTGCCGATATTGAAGCGCGTGGGGGATTGGATCTGGGGCGTCCGCAGACCCGAGGTGTTGAAGGCAGTGTAATGCAAAATACCCACGTCGACGGAATGAATGTTGTCGCCACAACATTTCAGCCTATGGAGTTCTACCAACGTCTTGAAATCATTCACAGCCTGACCGGTGCTTTGTATGGCCCGGCCGCACCGTCAGGAAACTTCAACTATGAGTTTAAACGTCCGACTGCTGATTATCGCAACGTAGTTAATCTAGACGTTGATAGTAATGGTGCACGAGAAGGCAGTATTGATGTCGGAGGGACACCCGGTGAATATTTTGGTTACCGGGTAACGGCACTGAAAGAACAAGGTGATGGATATGTATCCGGATCCATTGTTAAACGTAAAGGTGTTGGAGTTGCTTTTGATATCTATCCTACATACACCACTACAGTTGAATTAAATTATAGCTATTACCAAAATCAGAAATATGGTTTCCCTGGTGCATTTGCGTATACAGCAGAAACCGGTTTACCTAGTGCAGTTGATGCTACAAAACAAGGTTATGGTCAAAGTTATGCCGGTACAGATTTAAAAACCAGTATGGCAAGTTTGAAAATCAAACAGAAAATTAATGATGACTGGAAAGCGGAGGCGGGAGTCTTAACTCAGACAGTAGACCGATTACAATTGGGTGTAACTAATACCCTCAACGGTGACGGTACCTTTACTCAGACTATGTCAACTCAGGCGATTGCCGGTCGTTTTAAAGTGCTGAGTAATGAAGGTCGTATAAATGGCGATATTTATACTGGGAATATTGAACATCAGTTAACCTTTGGTACTACTGGTTATGAGTGGAAAATCTATGGGGCAACCGGAAACTCAGGTAGCCGTTCTGTCACTCTTGGAACTGATATCGATCTTGATAACCCTGAAGAATTTGATTCACCAACCTTTTATACAGATGGTTCTTTAGTCACTCGATCCAGAACTAAATCTCAGTCAGGCATTTTTGCTGATGTCATCAACTGGAATGAACAATGGTCAAGCATTATTGCAGCAAGCTATGACCACTTTGACAGCTATTCATCTTCAGCAAATTACCACAAAGGCGGATACAGCAGTACAGAATCTATTCTGTTTAAACCGGTTGAAACTACCACAACCTATATTGCTTATTCAGATACTCTGGAGGCAGGCTCTGTGGTGACGGATACCAGTTACGATAACTACGGAGATATTTTGGAACCGATTCGCAGTCGTCAGATTGAAACGGGAATAAAACAGGATTTCGGTGCATTTGACGGCAATCTGGCTCTTTTCCGAATCAAACGTCCGATTGCTTATGTGGTGGATAATGTGTATGGCGTTCAGGGCATGCAACGTAACTATGGGGCTGAACTCGGATTAAACGGCGCAGTTACTGAACAGTTGAAAATGTCCGTTAATGCCACTTTACTGGATGCGAAATTGGTTCAGGCAGCAAACGACAGTGCGAATGGTAAACGAGTGATCGGGGTACCAAAAGTTGCCGCGAACTGGTTAACGGAATACGACATTGCAATGGTTCCGGGACTATCAGTCAATGCGAACGTTCATTATGTTGGTAACCGTGCAGCGAATACGACGAATACCGTCTGGCTGGGTTCTTACACCACTTTAGACTTGGGAGCCAAATACACCACCAAACATTTTTATGGCAAAGAACTTACTGTTCGTCTGAATGTGGATAACATCACGGATGAACGTTACTGGGCTTCGGCATTTAGCGGCAACTATAGTGGAGCGACCAGTTCAAGCGAAGGTGGTAGTGCGTTCCTTGGTAATCCGTTACAGGCTCGTTTAACAACTTCTATTGCATTCTAATTTCACAAGGGATCAGGTGCAGTAAATTGCTGCACCTTTTTATAAAGGAGCTCGCTATGCGCATCATCAATAGCACTGGAATGATAAAACGATTCTGTAAGTTTAGTTGCTTAACAGTCTGTATCTTTGCTGTCTCTGCTTATGCTGCGGCATCAGAACCTCATTCATCTCATCCAAGGTTTTTAGCTGATCAGGCTACCCGAACTGTTCAGTATTATCATCAGGTTGAAGTTACCGTGCCTGAACAAATTAATGCAGTTGCTTCTGCCTGGGAAGCGCAGAACTCGATACTTGTGATGCTGGGGGCCGGGAACAAAATTGTGGCTACGACCAAAATAGCCAAAAGTATTCCTGCTTTCAGTGAAATTGTTCCTTCGATTCACAATGCGGCGTTATCCACACTGGGCCATCCTAACGATATCAATGTGGAAACGTTGATAAAGTTGCATCCGGATATTTTGTTCGTACCTCAGGGCTTATCAAAGGCAAAACAGCAACAGTTAGAAGAAGCCGGTATTGCCGTTGCGGCTTTTCATGACAACTCTCTTGATGCTTTGGTTCAGCGGGTATTGGTTTCGGGGCAGTTACTGGGGCCGAAAGCCGAAGCAATGGCACAAAAGTATCAGGCGTATTTTGAACATAATAAACGGCTGGTGGCTAAAAGGCTGCAGAGCATTCCTACTAATAAGCGCCTTACTTTGTATCTGGCATCTGGTGCGCCACTTCGTACGGATAGTGGACCTTCTTTAAATCAGGACTGGATTGAGCTAGGAGGCGCTATCAATGTTGCCAAAAACTGGCATCTTGGTCATGTCCATTATGGTATTGCCAATGCCAATATTGAATCGGTTGTACAAGCAAACCCCGATGTGATTGTTGCCATGAATGCTGATGATGCTCAGACGATTTTACATGATCCTCAATGGCAGACGATCAGCGCCGTGCAAAATAAGCGGGTGTATGTAAACCCCAGAGGACTGTTCTTCTGGTGCCGGGAAACGTCCGAAGAAGCACTTCAGTTCTTGTGGCTGGCAAAAACGCTTTATCCGGATCAATTTAAAGATATTGACATGGAAAAGGAAACAGCAAGCTTTTATCACAGCTTCTACCATACTGATTTTCCGGAAAAAGAAATCAGAGCTTTTCTTCATCCTCAGCCACTCAAACGAGAGGGTTTTGCCGATGCCAAACAAAGTTGAGTCGCGCTTTCCATTAATGGTAGCGAAGAACGTTAGTTTCAGTTATGGAAGCAAATGCATCCTCGATAACGTATCTCTTCAGATTCATCCGGGAGAGATTGTGGCTTTGCTAGGAGAAAATGGTGCAGGGAAAAGTACTCTTTTGCAATTGTTACTTGGACTGGAAAAACCGTATAGAGGCGAAATCAGGATCAAAGGAAAACAGGTGTCCTCTTACCGGCGCAAAGAGTTGGCATGCCATGTGGCCTATGTTTCTCAGCACCACGAAAGCCCTTTTCCATATAAAGTGAAAGATGTGGTTGCGATGGGGTGTTTTTGTCACTCTGGGCTGTTAAGTCCGTGCTCAGAAGAGGATCATCAACTGGTCATGACCTTGCTCGAGAATTTTGAAATAAGTCATCTTGCCGAGCGTCCCTATACTCAGATATCTGGCGGCGAACGGCAAATGGTATTGATGTGTCGTGCTCTTGCTCAGGGTGCGAATATTTTGGTTCTGGATGAGCCAGCATCTGCTCTGGATTTTGGACATCAGGCCCGGTTACTGGCTCAGTTAAAGCGCCTTACTTCACAGAACGTAGCGGTGTTAATGAGTACCCATCATCCTCAACATGCCCAGGCCGTGGCCGATCGGGCTATTTTGTTGAAAAACGGTTCACTCGTATCTGAAGGCAATCCGAAAGTGACGTTAACCGATGAGGTGATTGCAGAGCTGTATGGACTGAGTGCTGATGAACTGGCATTGGTGATGCCCCAACTTGTTATTAAGGAGTCACGCTATGCATGATCAGTACGGTCGGTATTTTTCGGTCATCACACTGTTTGCCGTGGTTTTGGTTGGCAGTGTGATTCTGGGATTGTCCATCGGTAATTACCCCATCCATTATGGTGATGTTATCCAGTTTGTGATAAGTCAGCTGAGCGCGAATGAGCTAACTCAGCAAGAGCATATCATCAACAATATTTTGTTGAATATTCGCCTGCCTAGGGTCATCGCGGCTGTGGTGGTGGGGATGGCATTATCGACCGCAGGCTCCTCATTTCAGGCCATTTTCCGCAATCCATTGGTCTCTCCGGGAATTTTAGGCGTGCTGGCTGGTTCGGCATTTGGTGCCACTCTCGCCATGCTTTGCCACCAAAATGATGTGATGATTCAGGTGTGGGCTTTTTCCTTTGGTCTGATTGCTGTTGTGGTCGGCTTATTTATCGGTCAGATGTTTGGTTCTAACTCTATCGTGATGTTGATTTTAGGCGGAATGATAAGCTCTGCGCTTTTCAGTGCATTCCTTTCCATTATCAAATACATGGCAGATCCCACAGACGAGCTGCCGTCTATCACATACTGGTTGATGGGAAGTCTTGGCAGAACGTCATTGGCAGAGTCGCTCTGGCTTGCGATTCCTATCAGTATCGCAACTGTTGTGCTGTGTCTGTTAGGTCGGGCTCTTGATGTCATGTCGATGGGAGACCGAGAAGCACTCTCAATGGGAGTACCGGTCAAAACGCTTCGATTCATTGTGATCGCTTTGGCCACGTTAATCTCTGCGCTATCGGTTTCCATTGCCGGCATGATTGGCTGGATCGGTATGTTATCACCACATATTGCCAGACTGATTCTTGGCCCTGGAAATAGTCGGTTGCTGCCTGCCAGTACCTTACTTGGCGCGGCATTTCTGGTTCTTGCTGATTGCCTTGCCCGCTCGGTTTCTCAGGTGGAAATTCCGATTGGCATCGTGACCGAATGTCTGGGTCTACCAATGTTTTTACTGGTTTTGCGCAGGGTAAAAAAAGGCTGGAACTAACACAGTGAAATTCTCATTTGTCACGGGATGTGATGAATTCATATAAAGGGAAATACGATGAAAATTTTAGTCACAATCAAGCGGGCAGTGCATCCGAAATGTCAGGTTTGGCTTAACAGTGATTCCTCTGGTGTTGAACTGGATGGTTTACCTATGGGTATAAACCCCTTTTGCAAAATGGCGGTTGAGCAGGCCGTGCAGTTAAAAGAAAGTAGTCAGGCGAACGAAGTTGTGGTGGTTTCGGTTGGTGATAAATCGGTTCAGGAACAGTTACGTGATGCACTGGCAATGGGGGCTGACCGTGCCATTCATATTGAAACAGCGATGAGTCTGGAGCCGATACACATCGCGGTATTACTGCAAAAAGTCGTAGAGGAAGAAGCACCGGATTTAGTGTTAATGGGCAAACTGTCGATGGATAGCGATAATGCTCAGACCGGGGCAATGCTCTCATCACTGTTGGATATTCCGCTTATTAATTGCATATCTTCGCTCTCCATAGAGGCCGATCATCTTGTGGCAACGTGTCGGGAAGATTGTGGTGAGAGCAAAGTGCTTGCTTCGTATCCGGCGGTTGTTACTACCGATTTAGGTTTAGTTAAACCTCGACTGGTGAATTTACCCGATGTAATGAAAGCCAAAAGGAAACCACTAATCGTTCGCTTAGCTTCTGAGCTGGAAACACTATTGACACGGCATTGTTGCATCGATGCCTATCAGGTACCCGCAGGGTTTGACAGGAAGGTGCTGAAATGTTCATCCGCTGATGAACTGGCGCAAGTCGTATTTGACAATGTGGGCAAGTAAAGTGAGGAAAAGTGATATGAATGTGTTAGTACTATTAAAGTCTGAAATCGAACTGAGCGATTATAATACCCGTCTGCTCGGTGCCGCTCAATGTTGGCAAGGTAACATTTCTGTGTTTGTGCCGGGTGAATGTTCGCCTGTGTATCGGGAAAGACTGTCCTGTATCGAGCAAATAAGACATGTGTATGTTGCAGAAGGGATATCAGAAGCTGACTGTATTGCCTCACATGATTTGGCTGCAGAGTTCATGACACTGATTGAACGGGAACATTTCACTAAAGTTCTGGCCGGTGACGACAGTCTGGCTAAATGTGTACTTCCTCAGGTTGCGGTAAAATTGGGTGTTGGTCAGATTTCAGGAGTTATAGAGCTGCTGTCATCCGGTCAGTTTGTTCGATCCACCTACACTCGTAATATTAATGAAATCATCACCTCACTGGATTCAACCCAGGTGGTTTCCTGTCATCCGGTTTCCTTTGCTTGTGCTGAGAAGGGAGGATCGCATGATGTCACAGTGGAAACTATCCGGATCAGTCATAGCCATACACATCGATATGGTCATTGTGTGGAAGTCGTGAACACGTCTCCTCACACCGATATATCTTCAGCCAAACGAATCATCAGTATCGGACGGGGGGTAGAAAATGATGAGGTGTTTGATTCTGTCTGTCAGTTTGCTGAAAAACATGGCTTTGTTCTTGGTGGGACTAAGATGGCTATTGATTTGGGGCGAATTGATTACGATCAGCAAGTTGGTCAGTCTGGTAAGTCGGTGGCCCCGGATGTTTATCTGGCTCTTGGTGTATCAGGAGCAAAACATCATCTGGCTGGAATTCGGGATGCCAAGGTGATTATTGCTGTTAACAAGGATCCTGAAGCTCCCATAATGAGTGTCGCCGATTATATTTTTGTTGGTGATGTGGCAGATGTGATTCCTAAGCTGAACGCCATTTTCAATAACGCCTGACTAAAGGTTCGGGTAACCACGTACAGGCATATTTTTATATTCCTGCTGCTATCTTTGAAAATGACCGGTGATGCTATGTTGAAAAAAAATAGAGTAATTAAAATGTATTTTTTTATTTTGCTGATATTGAGTTTTGTTATTCATGCAGCAGATATAGATTCGGCGACGGCTATCCAAAATAAAACTAATACTTCATCAGTGCACAGCCAAAAAATAATTAATGTAATGGTAGAGAAATCCAATGAATTAAATAATGAGATAGAACAGCTCAAAGCTGAACTTCATAATATGAAAATCTATAAAACGCATTTAAATGGATTGATTTCTGATCAGGATAATGAAATTAAAAGTTTAAATAATCAAATTTCTGATATTAGCAACACTCGCCAGGGTATTATTCCGTTGATGTATGACATGCTCAATGAACTTGATTTACTAATTAAAAGAGATAAACCAATAAAAAATTCTCAGCGTCTGGCTCGGGTAAACGAACTTAGAAAATTAATGACCAGTGCGGATATCAGTGATGCTGAAAAATATCGGCGAATTTTAGAAGCCTATCAGGTTGAATTCCAGTACGGAAATAAAATGTCAGCGTATCGGGATAATATCGACATTGGCAATAATAATGTTATTGAAGCTGATATTTTCCATTTGGGGCGTGCAGTTCTTATTGCCAGAAGCATTGATCAATCCCGATACTGGAGCTGGGATTTGCAATCGCAATGCTGGGTAGAGGGTAAGTCTGAGTATTTAAAAGATATTAATCAGGCATATGCATTGGCAAATAAAAAGATCGCTCCGACACTGCTTGTGTTGCCGCTGTCACTGCAAAATGTGGAGGCGAATTGATATGTCATGTGGAAAGAAAACCGTCCTGTCATTTCTCTTACTTCTCTTGTTGTTTGGGATGTGGAATGTGGAAGCCGAGTCTCTGACCCATATGGCAACCACACAACAGGCACAGGAAAGCCGTCATAATCGTAAGCGAGAAGCCGAATTTAAGCATACGGAATCGGATTTGTCAGTGCAGAAACAAAAACTTGAGCACCAGAAGCTTCTGTTACAGAAACAAATCGATTCACTCACTACACAGTTCAGTAACAATGAAAATAAGCTGGCTCAGTTAGAACAGAAGCTGCGCCTACAAAGCGGCAGTCTGGGTGAAGTGTTTGGCGTTGTACGGCAAAATACCAAAGAATTTCAGAGTAATTTGATGAACTCGGTGACCCTTGCTGACCATTTCCAGTATCAAGATGTATTAGCTGAGATCGTGCAGTCGAAAACCTTACCGTCTTTAACTCAGTTAAAGTCATTATGGCGGGCATTTACACAACAAATTACAGCTAGTGAACAAATTAAAACCGTTACCGTTACTTTTGTAAATCAGGCGGGAGAGAAACAGCAGCGTCAGGTGATACGTATTGGTAATCTGGCTCTGGTCGGTCGCGATGGTTATTTACACTGGGACAGCAACAAATCCGAGGTGACATCGTATCGGATTCAACCAGACAACCATCCTACCCAAAAGAGTCTGACCGAGTTGTTACATGGTGAAACTCAATACATGACCATTGATCCTTCACGTGGTGCCCTGATTGAGCAACTTGAAAATACCCCAACTCTTATCGATCGGTTAAAAGCTGGTGGCGTAATTGGTGACATTATTATCGGGTTGTTAGTGATTGGAATGGGGATTGCTGTATTTCGGGCTGTATCGTTATTCATATGCTCGCGAAAAATTAAGCACCAGCTGAACAATCCGGAGCAAATTGGTATTAATCCCTTAGGTAGAGTACTGAACGTATATCAAAAGGATCAACATCAAACAGTCGAAGCTCTGGAACTACGTTTACTGGAGGTAGTGGTTGATGAGCAGAGTGTGCTGGAAAGAGGGTTATCGATGCTAAAGCTGTTGGCCGCTCTTGCTCCAATGCTGGGTTTGCTTGGTACCGTAACAGGAATGATTGAAACCTTTCAGGTGATTACTGTGTATGGCAATGGTGACCCTAAAATTATGGCTGGTGGTATTTCGATGGCGTTAGTGACGACGGTGCTGGGACTGGTTGCTGCCATGCCACTGCTGTTGGCACATAATGTGTTGAGTACTCAGGCTGAATCCATTCGTAACCGATTAGAAAAGCAGGGTATCGCTTTGGTCGCAGCACAGGCAGAAACCGAGTGTAAACGAGACATACTAAGGAAAGCTGCATAATGTTGAATTTTGCATCAATAGAACATGTCTGGTTTACCATTGAACACTTTATGCAGCAGGGGGGCTGCGTTCTTTGGGGGTTGGCATTTATTGTTGTTTTGTCGTGGTTTTTTATTGTGGAAAGAATCCTTTTTCTGATGTCTTTATATCCGGCAAAAAGACGGCAGTGGCTGAATCACTGGCAGACCAGAACGGATCATTATTCATGGTTTGCACGTTCGATTCGGGATGGGTGGCTAGCAGAGTCCCATGAGTTGTTATTCCGCCATCTTAGCTTCATTAAGCTGCTGGTCACAATTTGTCCCATGATCGGGCTGCTCGGAACTGTGACCGGAATGATTTCGGTTTTTGATGTGATGGCGACAAAAGGGACTGCCGATCCTAAGTTAATGGCTTCCGGAATTTCACTGGCCACATTACCGACTATGGCCGGGATGGTTTCTGCTCTGGCTGGTTTATTTATGCATTCGCGATTAGTGAAAAAGTGCCAGAGACTTGAAATGACATTAGCACAGTCACTGAGGAGCGCTATATGAGATTGGGGCAAAGACATCGTCAGCATGATGAAGCTCAGGTCGATCTGACATCAATGTTGGATGTCGTTTTTATTATGCTGATATTTTTTATTGTCACCAGTTCATTTGTCCGCGAGTCTGGTGTTGAAGTTAATCGTCCTCAGGCTAGTCATGCAGTCAGTCAAAAAAAGGCCGGGATTTTTATCGCAATTACGGCTGCGAACGATATCTATATAGACAAAAAGAGCGTGGATGTTGAGCGTGTGCAGCCCATGTTGGAAAGAATGATGACAGATCATCCGGAGACATCATTAGTCATACAGGCCGATGAACGGGCATACAACGGAACCGTGGTTAAGGTGATGGATGCGGCGAAAGGCGCGGGGGTAAATCATATTGCATTAGCGGCGGAGCAACATTGATGCTGCGTTATCTTTTCGCTTTGCCTGTCAGTATCTTCACCGGCATGTTGCTGTTTAGTTTTATGGCCTGGATAGTGGATAACGGAGGAATACATAAGATCGAACCGTCCTCCGTTTTACAATTTGATATGGTGATGACGGAACGAAATACAGACGTTCAACGGCGGCAAAGGTCTGTTCCAAAACCACCGAAAATGCCACCGGTACCATCTACAGCATCTTTAACCCGGCAACTCAGCCAGCCACAGATACAGCCAATTCCCTATGATTTGCCCTTGGTATCGTCAAGCATCAACACCGGGATCAACAATATTCCGATTAGTGCTGCAAAGTTGGGAAATCTGTCAGCGAGTCAGATGCTGGTATCTGTTTACAGGGCTGAGCCTGATTATCCTTCTGACGCATTACGAAGACACATTGAAGGTTATGTCATTGTTCAGTTTGATATTAATGAAAGGGGTAAGCCAATAAATATTCAGGTCATTGCATCAAAACCTCAAGGCGTGTTTAACGGCGAGGCTCTGAGGGCAGTCAGACGCTGGAAGTATCAGCCCCAGATGGAAAATGGTAAAGCATTTGTTGTAACCGAACAGCGAACCAAACTTGAATTCAGGATTGCAAAATGAAGAAATCAGTTATTTCAATCTGCTTAGCTCTTAGTGTTGTTTATACAACTGATGCTTTCCCCTCGGTATTAAGCCGATATGTAACACAAAAGGTGATTGCTGCTCAGAGTCAGGCGGATCAGGGGCAATATGCCAATGCCATCGAGTCACTTCTTCATGTTGATTCTCACTACGGCTACGATCAGGCTTACATCAACCGCATGCTGGGAATTTATTACTGGCGTGTCAACGATTTGGATAAAGCTATAGATCATTTATCCTTAGCGGTGCAAGCAAAGCAGCTCAAGGGCGAAAATGCCTGGTCAACCGAGAAGATGCTGGCAGGGCTGTTGCTGAATCAACATAAGTACAAAAAGTCACTAGTGCATTTTTATAATTTGGTAAAACAAAAAGAACTCAAAGACCAAGATGAGCTATGGCTGCGCATTGCTCAGATTCATTACCAATTAACTGAGTGGCGGTCAGTGCTGGCAGCGATAATGCGTTATGAATCGTTAGCCGCTGAAGATGTGATACAGCCACTGTCCATAAAACTTGGGGCCCAGTTACAACTTCAGCAATTTTATTCTGCTATTGCAACAGTAAAACGGCTCATTCCTTTAGATAAGAAAAATCGAAACTGGTGGATAGAGCTGGTTGGTTTGTTATTAAAGACCGATCAGAAACAAGAGGCGTTAAGCTGTCTGGAATTAGCCTATCAAAGTCAGGTTCCATTGGCGCAACAGGACATTATCCTCCTGGCACAACTTTATGCTCAGAACCAAACTCCGGAAAGGGCGGCCAGAGTGTTATCACAGCTAAAAGGTATTGAGAAAAACGTGACGCTAGTGGTTCTGCTTGCCTGTGACTGGCAACGAGCCGGGGAATGGGAAAAATCAGAAGAATCCTGGTTGGCAGCAGCTATGTTGGATAAAAAATATTTTTGGAATGTTGCTCAAATCCAGATTCAGAAAAGGGAATTTTCAGATGCCTATACGTCCCTTCAAAAGTTAGACGGGCACTACCCAGAACAGCAACTTGCAATAGCAAAAATTCAGGTTATGTACAAACTGCATAAATTCAACTCAGCGCTTAAAATTGCAAAAGATATAGATAACAAATATCAATCAAAAGAAATTAAAGGTTGGATTAAATATCTTAATTTAAAAACAATTAACGAACTACCCAGTGACAGTTGAGCTGAACACTGGGTTTTTTCGCCATTAATCTTGCTTAATCACTGTATGCAAGCTTGGCTGAAAAAGTGGTACTTGTGAATGGTATTCCGTTGTGGCGGAACATTTTTGCGTTTGTTAACGCGATAATCGATATTATTTCTGGTACTTACAGATTATTTATATGAAAACGAAGTAATACGTTCTCGAGAATTGCCTCACAGACCTTCACATAATGATTCAGATTATTCAAAGCAGATAGAAGATATTAAAAAGCGATTAAGTATCATACTTTCAACAATTCTTGTTAGTTCACCAGTATGACAGGGATTTAACTAACTAATGATAATCTTTATATTTTTAGTTGGATCACATTATTAGTGCTTATCATTATTGACCTTAGACCTACTCTAACCCTTAGTCTTGTTTCTGTTACTTCAGTACTTACAATCAGGTAAACAGATAATGAGTAAAAAAATCAAACAATCCATTAAAATCATTACGTTAACAGGGGTAATGGTGGCATCATCGGCGATGGCTGATGTAAAAATGCCCTCAGACTGGAATGGTCCAAAAATAATGGGGCCACCGCAAGGTCCTAATGCTTGTGGTCAGGCTCCTGACATCAGCCGTATTAAACATAAATATTTGGATGTGGCGTATGCAAATGAGTCAGATGCAGAGAAAATGGATATTTATCTTCCTGATCAGTGGAAGTTAAAGTATCCCGTTATTATAAACATTCACGGTGGCGCATTTTTTGGCTGTGACAAAATGGACAATCAGCTAGTTCCTGCTCTTTATGGTTTGGATAAAGGTTACGCTGTAGCAAATATAAACTATCGGTTGAGTCCTGAAGCCGCTTGGCCTGCTCAGATTAATGATGTAAAAGCTGCGATTAAGTTTGTTCGGGCCAATGCAAAAAAATACAGTTTTGATCCGGATAAAATAATCTTAATGGGTGGTTCTGCCGGCGGTCATTTGGCTACACTTGCTGGTGTTTCTTCCGATGTGAAGGAACTTGAGGATCCTAAACTGGGGAATGCTGATGTATCCACAAGAGTTCAGGCTGTTGTGGCCTGGTATACGCCGATTAACTTCCTGACTACCGATAAGCAGTGGAAGGAAATTGGAATCAATGGTCAGCTTCATGAGCCACTTAATTCATTTGAATCTTTTATGATGCGCAAAGAGTTACGTAAGGTATCTAAAGAGCGGATGGCTACTTTAAATCCTACCACTTATATTACACGTGATGATCCTCCATTCTTATTCCAACAAGGCTATAAAGACAGCACCATTCCTCGCTTACAGAGTCAGGTATTTGCAGCAAAACTTGCTGAAGTTATCGGCAGTGATAATGTCGAATACAATCTCCTGATGGGGGCTGAACATGCGGAAGATAAATATTTCCATACCGAAAACAATCTTGAAAGAAACTATGAGTTCTTAGCCAGACATATTAAGTAAACTAATGCCCTGATCTCTCAGGGCATTTTTCTTTCTACTTCTCTAATGTATTATTCACTTCTTCATTACTACTTTCTGGAGAATTTTCTTGCAGCATACTTACACCATCAAAGAATTTGAAAAAGTAACAGGAGTGGGTGCGCATACTCTCAGATATTTCGATAAAGTTGGTTTACTCAGTCCGGCAAGAGGGAAAAATGGGTATCGTTTATATTCGTTAGAGCAGGTTTCTATTGCTGAAGTTATTACTTTATTGCAGCAAACCATGTTTACTAATTCAGAAATAAAGGTAATGCTCGATAACTATAATTCAGAAGATACGATAAGTTGTCTCAAAGCGAATCAGATAGTACTTCATCAAGAGATCCTAAAATTACGTAATGCACATAAAGTGTTAGGGCAGCATATTGATTATCTTGAACATCTGAAAGTTGTTCGGAAAACGTTAAATAAACCGTTTATCGAATGTCTTCCCCAAAGAGAAGTCGGCTTAATTCAGCCAAAAGTAATTCGGGATATTGTTGATTGTTTTGATGCCGGTGATGACATTATTGGTAATCCCACCTGGCCACATTTTAGTTCTCATGGTTTGCTTGTTGCTATTGATCAGGTTTCGGAAAATACCTATCCAATTCAGGCCATGTATGTTGAACATAAGCAGGCCATTAAAGCTAATCGATTCGATGTCCCTGCCGGAGATTATCTTTCTATGTATTGTGGTCAGAGTATGGAAAACAATCCACACGTGGCGGAACTAATCAAGCATGCTCAGGAAATCGATTTTGATTGTGACGCGCAGATACTGATTGAACAGGTTAGTGGGCCGGTAGTAGAAAAAAATAAGGACGATTTTCTGGTTAAGGTAATGTTGCGCAGGAAGGATTAATTCCCTCTGAATCAGAGGGAATTTCTGAGCTTACTGTATTTCTTCGTCTATCTTCGGTACTAATAAATTAGTACTAATCACTAATACCGCCATAACGATAACAATTGGCCATAATGTATTGTTAAACAGCCATGTGGTTATTCCTCCCATGACGGCTCCGCCTGTGAATTGAGCGGATCCTAAAAGAGCTGATGCTGAGCCTGTATGCTCTTTGTATTGACTGATAAACAGAGCATTGGTATTGGGCTGAATAGCGCCTAATGCACCCGCTGCACCAATAATTCCGATGGCGTAAATATATACAGGAACATTAAGGTAAGTGAATACGATTAGCAAAAGAACAAAAACAGCCTGGATCAGTAGCCCGATTCTGAGTAGTTTATGGGCTGGAACAGTATTTAAAAATCGGGAATTGATACGATTTGCGATGATATTAAATACGGTATTGGCCGCAAAGACCAATCCAAAAATCTGCTTGTCTAACCCATAATGTTCTTGATAGATAAATGATGAGTTGGTGACAAATACCATCATCACACTATATCCCATTGACTGAACAAATAAGTAACGCATTGCGACTGAGTTTTTGGCTACAGTTATATAACGTTTTAGTGGCGAAATATTAGATTTCGTCGGTTTTACAGCGGCTTTAGGTAAACTTGTTTGTACCAGTAGAGTAACAAACAGAGCATAGCCCGCCATAAAATAAAAAATAGCCTGCCAGTTACCAATTAACAGAATAAGTGCACCAATACTCGGAGCAATGGCTGGTGCGATGATAAATATTAAACCGATCAAACCAAATAATTTAGCCGCTGCATTGCCTTGTTCACGTTGGCGAACGAGTGGAGCAACACAGACAATGGCAAAGCCGGCACCAATCGCCTGAAGAACACGCATTGTCTGAATCAATAGAATATTTGATGACGAAGCAATGATTAAGCAACTGACAGCAAAGATCAGCAAACCTATGGAAATAAGACTGCGTTTTTCAAATCGATCTGCCAGTGGTCCGCCGATAATTTGTCCTATTGCCATCCCGAAAATATAAAAACTGATAGTGGATGCAACGTTTTCAGCGCCAACGCCAAGATAGGTAGCCATACCCGGAATAGCAGGTAAATATGCGTCAACAGCAAACGGACCTGCAGCCATGATTGCTGCCATTAGAAAGACAAAATGGTGTTTTGACATACTTTCTCCCTTTTAAAGTGAAAGGTTTCTGCATGGTTTCCATGCAGAAACCTTTTTGTATATACCCATATATACCCATATATACCCATATATGCGGGAGAGCAATATTTCATTCCTTTATGACAGTTAGTACACAAAAAGTGCGTTCAAAAGATCCATCGTCTCGATATTTCGATGTGCCATCAAGAATAACAGGAATTGCTTTATTGTCTTTTGTTCTAATTTTAAATGGAACATGATCGACGTAACCAAAGTCTTTAAGATGTGGGAAACTATAATCGAGGCAGGTTAACACAGAATCTGCATGAAGAAATTCAATAAAATGTCTTCCTAATACTTCTTCTTTTTCATATCCCGTTAATTTGATCCAAGCAGGACTAACATCAATAATAGAGCCACTAAGATCTAATGATTGGACTGGATGATCATTGTCATTGAGATCCATACAGTGCGTACGAGTATGTATATAACTTTCTTTATCGACAGTCACCTTGCATCACTCCTTAAAACTGGTTGCAGTATTATTTTTATTGGTGAAAGAACAGTTCAAGATCATATTCATATATGGAGATATTATTAAATTTAGTGTATTCCCGTTGTCCGGTAAACCTTCCTTAATAATTTGACTGTGTAAATTTTTATACTAGAGTTTATTTACCGAGTTGCATAAAAGCGTAAGTCCAGGGAGCTGGATTTACGCTTTTTTTTTTGTGATTTAAAATCAAGGGATTAGTAATTGGTGAACATATGCCGACAACCAAATTTCAAGAAATAGTATTTAGTTTCATGATGTCAGTGACAATGGTGTATGGTATGGAAGTTTATAATGCATGCCTTCGTTATGGGGGATTTACCGTATCATTATTTTTCATACCTTTGCATGAAATGGTTTTATTAACGTTGATTGTTTTTGTTATTCAATCATGGGTTGGCGTTCCACTGGCTAAAAAGCTCACTTTTAGCTTTATCAATCCCAAATTAACAAACCGTTTTTTGTTTACACTTATAATGTCAATTTTTACAGTAATATCCATGTGTCCGATTATGAGTATGGTGGCGACATTGATGTTTAAAGGAGTAGATAGTCATTTGCTTACAAAATGGTTTAATGCATTCAGTTTAAATTTTCCGATGGCATTTATTTGGCAAATATTTATTGCGGGACCATTGGTTCGTTATTTATTCAAAGTGATTTTTATTGAAAGAAAATAGGAAACTGTAAAAAGAAGCGGACAATGCTTTCGCTGTTGATAGTGTCGTAGTTTTCAGTGACTGGCGTACCTGAGTGGTTTGATTTTATGGGAAAGGGGGGAAATATCGGCTATTTAATTGACCCATTAATGCGTCGAACTAGAGCATAATTGAACTAAATCGGTGCATTAAGTACCTATACCGATGATAATTTGTCTATGATTGACTGGCGGATATTGTTGATATGAGATTGAGTTTCAGCTGCCGCTGCTTCTGCATCTTCTCTAATCAGAGCATCAATAATTGCTAAATGTTCCATGCAGACAGCAGGACCACGTGATTTCTGAAGATATTTAGGGGAGAACATGCGGGTCTTAAGACGCAGATCTGCGATAAGGCTGGCAAGCAGGGTGTTTTCACAGTAGTCAAGGATCATACCATGTAGTGCTGAATCTACTTCATGAAATTCCTCCGCAGTAGGTGCTGTTGCTTCTGCCAATGTTTTGGTTTTCTCTCGTAGATCAAGAAGATATTCCTGAGGGATTTGTCCGGTAGCTCTGGTGACAGCGTCCGATTCAAGCATTCGACGTACGTGGAGGATTTCCATTATTTCCCGAATAGATACCAGCCTGACAAACAGACGGTTACTGGCGTTACGTTCAAGTACACGCTCCCCTTCCAGACGGTGCATGGCATCTCTCAGTGGGGTACGGGATACATTAAGGCGCTCAGCCAAAGCTCGTTCCTGAATCTGCTCTCCCTGATGCAATTCATTCGATAGAATCAGAGCAACGATCGCATCGTAAGCTTGGTTGCTCAGGCCTTTATTAGTGCCACGAGAGTCTGCATTACTCTCTTTTCTCTCAGCCATTGTATCAGTCTCTTATTTGTTCTTATGTTGGTTGAATGGTACCTCAACCTAATTTGGCATGCAAGTTGCTTCTTCTTTGGTATACCAAAGTGATTCCAAAATATATACCAATGATATTCACATTGAATATTAATTCAGGAAGAAACGATTTTGAGAGCAGTAAATATGTCCATAAAAGAATATACATTTCAGCCTATTCTGTCCGATCGCGTTAAAAATGCGAGTATCTCGGCTACTGTGGCCATAACAGAGGAAGCTCGTCGTTTGACCGCAATGGGGCGGACAATTATTAGCCTGAGTGTTGGTGAGTTAGATTTCGATACACCAGTGCATATTCAACATGCGGCCATTCGAGGAATGATTGAAGGAGTGACCCGCTATACTAATGTGGGTGGAAGACCTTCATTAAAAGCAGCCATCGCACGTAAGTTTGCCCGGGATAATGACCTGGACTATGACGCGGGTGAAATAATTGCTGCCACCGGAGCTAAGCAGATCCTGTTTAATGCGCTGCTTGCTACACTCAACCCTGGTGATGAAGTAATAGTGGTTGCACCGTATTGGGTGTCTTACTCTGAAATGGTGAAGATTGCAGGTGGTGTTCCCGTACCGGTCATTCCTGAAGAAGCAAACCAGTTTAAGATTACGCCTTCACTTCTGGCTGAAGCAGTGACACCGGCTACACGCTGGTTAATCCTTAATGCACCCTGTAACCCAACCGGAGCGCTGTACAGCGTTGAAGAGTTACAGGCTTTAGCTGAAGTAATAAAGAAACATCCTTCAATGATGATTATGGCTGATGATATTTATGAGGAGATCGTTTTTGAAGGCGAGTTTGCCTCCTTTGCGCAGGCTGTTCCAGAAATGCGCGAGCGAACATTAACCATTAATGGGGTATCTAAGACTTATGCTATGACAGGTTGGCGGCTTGGGTATGCTGGTGGACCGGAATGGTTAATAAAAGCGATGGCGAGTCTTCAGTCACAAAGCACGAGTAACCCTTCTTCTATTAGCCAGGTGGCTGCAGAGGCTGCTCTGGATGGGCCGCAGGATTTTCTTGAAGACTGGCGTCAGCATCTGCGTAAACGACGTGATATTGCCCTGAACATTCTCAGTTGTGCAGAGCCTGTGTTGAGTGTTCCTGAAGCACCAAAAGGGGCTTTCTATTTGTATATTAGTTGTGCCGGAGCACTTGGCATGAAAACGCCCGACGGGGACATCATTGCCAGTGATGAAGACATGACTCGTTATCTTCTTGGTCATGCTGGCGTAGCTGTAGTGCCAGGAACGGCATTTGGACTGGCACCCTATCTGCGGATTAGTTATGCGCTAGATGATGATCTTCTTGAACAGGCTTGCCAGCTCATTGTTTCTGCATGTTCCAAATTGGTAAAAGGCTGAGATGAGCCCAATGAGTGATTTTAACCCGGTTGAATATAAGCTAGAGCCCGTGGGCGAGCGTTGCATATTAATCCGTGTTGGTACGTTGATTAATGACGCTGTCGTAACAAAAGTTCACGCCATCACGGCGCGAATCATGGCTGCGGTACTGCCCGGGGTGGAAGAGGTAGTGCCTGCCTTTACAACGGTTGCTGTTCAGTATCGGCCTGAATATTTCGATTTCACAAAAGGGTTACCTTCCGCTCAGCTTATGACTCTGTTACGTGGACTACTGGATGAAGGGGTAACAGCGGGTACGACAATGACGTCGCGACAGATTGAGATTCCCGCGTGCTATGAAGACGAATTCGGACCAGATTTGGCAGAAGTCGCTCGGTTTGCGGGCATTTCCACAGAAGAAGTGGTTGCACTGCACAGTGCTTGTGAGATGACGGTATATGCTTTCTTTTTCTCTCCGGGTAACTCATTTTCCGGCCCGATGGATCCTCGCTTGAACATTGGTCGTCGTGCTACGCCACGTACTCGTGTTGAAGCAGGTTCAGTCGCAATTGCTAATGGGCTGACTTCTATTTATCAGAATACCTCACCAGGAGGCTGGCAGATCATTGCCCGGACACCATGGAATATGTTTGATCTGAAAAATGAACCGCCAGTGCGTTTGCGACTGGGGGATCGTATCCGGTTTCGTCCCGTATCCCGTGAAGAGTTCGACAACCTGCTGGAGGCCAGATTATGACTCTGATGCGTATTGAACTCCCCGGGCTCCTGAGTACCTTTCAAGATGGAGGTCGGCGTGGTTTTCAAAAATACGGTGTGCAAGTCGGGGGACCAATGGATGAATGGGCTCACGCAGTGGCCAATATACTTGTGGGTAATGCACCTGATGCGGCTGTACTGGAATGTACGCTTACCGGGCCGACACTGAGTTTTTCCGAAAATACTATGATTGCACTTTGTGGTGCGCGCATGACGGTCAGTGTTGGTGGCGTTTCTTTGCCTTACGATCGTGCCATTTTACTGAAACGGGGGACTAAGCTGACATTCGGAAGTCGTTTGAACGGAGCTCGTACTTATCTGTCCGTGCGAGGTGCTCTGGATATAGCCCCTGTACTGGGTAGTCAAAGTACCAATTTGAGTGCAAGTTTCGGTGGCTATAAAGGTCGTGCTCTTGTAGCGGGCGATAAGGTGAAATTCCACCCGAATGATAACAGGTTACCCATTGAAAATCGTATGGTTCAAAGTGGGTTACCGATATTGTTGGCTCCAGAAATGGGTGTTGATACTGCCCCAAGAAATGGAGTGCCGATACGATTTGTACGCGGATCCCACTGGGAGGCCTTTAACAAGAAAGCTCAAGTGGATCTGGTTGGTAGTGAATTTGGTATGCAGGCGAATTCAAATCGACAGGGACTTCGCCTCCAGGGACCATGCCTACATTTATGTGAAAAGCTGGAGTTAGTCTCCGAAGTGACGGTGTTTGGTACCGTTCAGGTTCCGCCGGATGGTAATCCAATCGTTTTGATGGCTGATCGCCAGAATGCTGGGGGGTACCCGAAGATCGCCACTGTTGCTGGAATCGACCTGCCACTGTTGGCGCAACGTCTTCCTGGCGAAGCTGTGAAATTTGAACAAATCGATCAGGAACGCGCAGAAATCCTCTGGTTGGAACGTTGCCGGGAATTATCAGAGCTGTCAGACCGAGCAGAAAAGATCCTACAGCAGTGAATTTAGCCAATAAAACTATGTGTGGGCAAAATAAAGTATAGAAACAGAGTTAGGAGAATAAAGTGGCATCAATAGATATCAATTGTGACATGGGAGAAAGCTTTGGCGCCTGGACAATGGGAGATGATGCATTGCTTATGCAGAAAATCAGCTCAGCTAATATTGCCTGTGGATTTCATGCAGGAGATCCCGATGTCATGGTAGAGACGGTACGTTGTGCATTGGCTAATAACGTTGCTATCGGAGCACATCCCGGTTTGTCTGATTTGCAGGGGTTCGGGCGTCGGGAAATGGTACTCACTCCGGATCAGGTGTATGCCCTGACACTATATCAGATTGGTGCACTGAATGGGGTTGTCCGTGCACAGGGTGCTCGCCTGCATCACGTTAAGACACATGGAGCGTTGTATGGTATGACATCACGCAGCCCTGACATGGCTCGTGCCGTTGCCCAGGCTGTACATGATATCGATTCGTCTCTGTCTGTCTATGTCGCCAACGCTAATATGGCGCAGGCAGTACTAGAGCTTGGTTTACCTGTAATCAGTGAAGTTTATGCTGACCGAAGCTATCAGGACGACGGAACACTGACACCACGGGGAATCGAAGGTGCAATGATCGAGGATGTCGATAAAGCCGTTGCTCAGGTTCTACAAATGGTGCATACGGGAACCGTTACAGCACTATCTGGGAAAGAAGTAAAAATCTCTGCTGATACCTTGTGTATTCATGGGGATCAGCCCGGCGCAGGGAAGTTTGCTGCACATATCAGAACAGCCCTGCTAACTGAAGGGATTGAGGTACGTGCGCCTAAATAATGCGCATGATTTTTAATCAATAGATAAAAAAGGAATTAAGTCTATATACAGGAGTCAGGCGGGCACGGCGAGTTTTTCCGACTGTTCTCCACCGGTTTTATTGGCCGGATTGTGTTCCGTATGCCGTGCTTATACGGATATTTTTTTAACCCTTAAATGAGAAAATCATTATGTCTAAGATTCATTTTCCGGGTCGCAAAATTGGCCTTTTGAAAGGATTAGTCGGCTCGATTGCACTTTGTGCCAGTCTCAGTGTTATGGCTGCATCAGGAGACCCTGAACCTGGCGGTGTGTTACGTACAATAGTGACACCTGAGCCACCCACATTGATGTTAGGACTTAACCAACAGTCGCCAACACAATTGGTGGCAGGTAAAATTTATGAAAGTCTCCTTCGTTGGACTCCGGATCTTAAACCTCTTCCTGGTCTGGCTAAGTCCTGGTCTGTTTCAGAAGATGGCAAGGTTTATACCTTTGACCTACAAAGTGGTGTTCAGTGGCATGATGGTCAGCCGTTTACTGCAGATGATGTCGTATTTTCAATTGACAAATTCCTCCGCTCGGAACACCCACGTGCACGCGTGATTATCAATCAATTTGTAGATTCTGTGAAAGCGCTATCTCCTACTAAAGTAGAGGTTGATCTGAAAGAACCGTTTGCGCCATTTCTGAAATCGTTTGTAAGTGACAATATGCCAATGGTGCCTAAACATATTTACAGTGGCACCGATTATAAGAGTAACCCTGCCAACCAACACCCAATCGGTACGGGTCCATTCATGTTTAAAGAGTGGAAAAAAGGATCGTATGTCATCCTTGAGCGTAACCCTCATTACTGGCAGCAAGGTAAGCCATATCTGGACAGCATTGTTTTTAACGTGATCCCGGATGCTGCTTCACGTGCTCTTGCCTTTGAACGAGGTGATGTACAGATGGTGAGCGCTAATGATATTGATGGTGTAGATGTGAAACGTCTGAAAAAACTACCGGGTGTGGAATACTCCACAAAAGGTTGGGAGATGTTTGCGAAACAGGCTTATGTTCAGATGAACTTCGACAGCAAACCATTCGATAATATTAAAGTTCGTCAGGCTGTAATGATGGCAATGAACCGTGATTTTATTGTTAAGAATATTTTCTTTGGCTTGGGTAAAGTATCTACAGGTCCTATTTCTTCTGCAACGCCTTTCTACGATTCAAATGTTCGTAAGTATCCATATGACATTAAGAAAGCTAAAGCTTTGATCAAAGAATCAGGAGTAGACCTCTCTAAAACGCCGATCAAAATACTCGCTTATCCGTATGGCGCTGCATGGGAACGCCTGACTGAATACACTCGTCAGTCTCTGCAAATGTTAGGGTTTGATGTTGAGATAGAATCGACTGATGCCGGTACATGGGCACAACGTGTTTCAAATTTCGATTTCGACCTAACTTTCAGTTACACATCTCAATATGGTGACCCTGCATTGGGTGTGGCTCGTCTGTATCTGGCTCGTAATATTGTTAAAGGCTCCGCTTTTGTTAACAACCAGAGCTACCGTAATCCTGAGCTTGATAACATGTGGGATAAAGCTGCATCTTCCACTTCTGATGAAGAGCGCCAGCAACTGTATTCATCTATTCAGAAAAAACTGGTTGATGATGTTGCGAACGGTTATCTATTCGAATTGGTAATTCCTACTCTGTACAGTCATAAAATTCATAACCTTATCACCAGCGCAACCGGTGTGAACGATAACTTTGCTGACGTATGGATGGAAAAATAATCCCTGCAGCATAGGTTGTTTTCAACACTTGTATTAACCCCTGTCTCTTGCATGCAGGTGGCAGGGGGTCTAAGTCATTATTTTTGGGATTTATTTGTATGAATACACTGTCCTTTCTTGTCAGCCGCCTCGGAAAGGCGCTCATCGTTGTGCTTGGTGTGGTGATCATCAATTTTTTGTTGATTCGCATGGCACCGGGTGACCCTGCTGCCGTGCTGGCGGGTGAGTCCGGCTCATCCGATCCGGCTTATGTCGAACAGTTGCGCCATCAGTTCGGACTGGATCAGCCGGTGTACGTTCAACTTTTCACTTATTTAAAGGGGGTGGTGCATTTCGACCTCGGTTTTTCTTATCGTGAAAACTTACCAGTACTTGATTTAATTTTAGATCGCCTTCCTGCCACACTTTTGCTTATGGTTTGTGCTTTTCTGTTTTCAGTAATTATTGGTGTCTTTGCGGGAGTCATCGCCTCGAGAGCTAAGTACCGTGGTAAATATCCATGGTTGGACAGCGTGATCATGACGCTGGCACTGGTGGTTTACGCCACCCCACAATTCTGGTTGGCACTGTTAGCTATTATATTCTTTTCTCTTCAGCTCGGTTGGTTACCGGCTTTCGGTATGGAAACAGTGGCTGCCGGACTGCACGGCTGGGCTCGGTTCAAAGACATCGGATTGCATTTGATCTTACCGACACTTTCACTTGGCTGTTTTTTTATGTCTGTATACGCAAGGCTGGCAAGGGCTTCGATGTTAGAAGTACTTGGTCAGGATTTTATCAAAACGGCCCGCGCGAAAGGCGTACCGGTTGGTGAAATCATCAGAAATCATGCACTGCGTAATGCCCTACTGCCTGTTGTCACGTTTGCAGGCATTCAGCTTGGTCAGATGGCTGGGGGAGCCGTACTAACGGAGACCGTCTTTGGCTGGCCAGGTATTGGTCGATTGATGTTTGATTCACTGATTCAGCGAGACTATCAGCTTCTACTTGGCGTGTTTTTGATGACTTCGGTTATGGTGGTTGTTTTCAACTTCATCACTGATCTCATCTATCGTTTTATCGATCCTCGAATTGAGTAAGGATTCTTCGATGAAAAAGTTTTTTTCCCATTTTATGTCTAACCGGGGTGCAGCTGTTGGTTTGGCAGTACTACTGCTGGTTATTCTTACAGCGGTCTTCGCTTCATTTATTTATACGGAATCACCATGGATGATGGTTGCAGAGCCACTGATCCCACCGTTTACTAATCCAGATTATCCTCTTGGCACTGATATGCTGGGTCGGGATTTGGCGGCAGGACTGGCTTATGGGGCTCGTGTTTCATTGCTTATCGGTATTATTTCAACGGCGGTGGCTGTAGTAGTCGGTATCTTTGTGGGTTCCATTGCAGGCTATTGTGGCGGAAAAATTGACGATCTGTTGATGCGTTTTACTGAATTTTTTCAGACTATTCCTCACCTGGCTATGGCATTGGTATTAGTGGCTATCTTTAAGCCTTCTACGACTTCTATTGTCGTATCTATTGCTGTGGTTTCGTGGCCACCAGTAGCTCGTCTGGTTCGCAGTGAATTTATGAGTCTCAAACAGCGTGAATTTGTCCAGGCGGCTATTGTGCTTGGACAGGCTCCAGGACGCATTATTTTTACTCAGATCCTGCCTAATGCCGCATCACCTATTATTGTGACCGCATCATTAATGACCGCAACAGCAATTTTGGTGGAATCATCACTTTCTTTCTTAGGACTTGGTGATCGTAACTATATGAGTTGGGGATTTATGATCGGAGCCGCCCGGACCATGTTACGAGAGGCTCCATGGATGAGTCTGTGGCCTGGTCTGTGTATTATGCTAACGGTACTAGCGATCAACCTTATTGGTGAAGGTCTTAACGATGCCCTCAATCCTCAGCTGCGTAAGCGCGGCTCCTGATCGGAGTATTCAATCATGAATGATAATAAAAACACGGCGTCCCAAATCACAGTCACAGGAGAACCGTTACTCTCCATCCGTAATCTTTCTATTTCTTTGCCAGTCGGTGGTGATCGACCTTATGCAGTGAAAGACATTAATTACGACATCCATGCCGGAGAAATTCTTTGTGTGGTAGGGGAATCCGGTTCGGGTAAATCGATGAGTGCAAACGCCATCATGGGTCTGTTACCCGACTATATAAAGCCTGAAAGCGGAGAAATCTATCTCGAAGGAGAAGATTTGCTGCTTCAGTCTGAAGAACATCTGCGTGAAATGCGCGGAAAAGATATGGCGATGATTTTTCAGGAACCTTTGTCAGCTCTGAATCCACTCATGACTGTGGGTGATCAGATAGCAGAAGTCATGCACGTACATAAAGCCTGCTCAGCAGCAGAAGCAGAGCGTCGGGTACTCGAATTACTTGAATTTGTAGGACTTCCGGAGCCTGAACAAATCCGCCATAGTTGGCCGTTCAGACTATCCGGAGGACAGCGTCAGCGTGTGGTTATTGCTATGGCGTTGGCTCTGGAGCCAAAATTACTCATCGCCGACGAACCGACAACGGCTCTGGATGTGACGACACAAGCTCAGATCCTGAAACTGATTTCTCGCATACAGAGGGAAAAAGGCATGGCAGTGATGTTTGTGACCCATGATTTTGGCGTTGTTGCAGAGATTGCTGATCATGTAGCGGTTATGGAAAAAGGCGTTATCGTCGAGCAGGGATCGGTGGACGCAGTTCTTAATAATCCACAGCACCCATATACCCGTCGTTTGATTGGTTCTGTGCCTCGTGGCCTTGCCGCACAACGTAAAGAAAAAATAGGACAGGATCAGGTTGTACTGGAAGTAAATAATTTACGTAAAACCTACCGTAGTGGTGGTGGGTGGTTTAAACATAAACGAATCGTGCATGCTGTAGATGGTGCAACATTTTCTGTCCGTCGGGGTGAAACACTGGGCATTGTCGGTGAGTCCGGTTCGGGTAAATCCACCATTGGCCGATGCTTGCTAAAACTGACAGATATCGATAGTGGAGAAATGCTGTTCCGGGGGCAGGATATTGCTCAGCTTTCTGAGTCAGAGTTTCGCCTGATGCGGGCTTCCATCCAGATGATATTTCAGGATCCGTTTGCATCGCTGAACCCTAGACATACAGTGGGTAAGATACTTTGCGATGGTCCTATGACCAATGGTATGTCTCGACGAGATGCAGAAATTCGGGCTCGTGAGTTGCTGGAACTGGTGGAACTGGATGTATCGGCATTTTCACGTTATCCCAATGAATTTTCTGGCGGTCAGCGTCAGCGTATTGGTATTGCCCGGGCTTTAGCCATGGAACCTCAGTTGATCGTCGCTGATGAATCGGTGTCGGCACTGGATGTGTCTGTACAGGCTCAGGTTTTGCGTCTTCTGAGTGATGTTCAGCGTAAGATGAATGTGGCATTGATTTTTGTAACCCACGATCTACGCGTGGCTGCTCAGATTTGTGACCGTCTCCTTGTTATGCACAGTGGGCGTATTGTGGAACAGGGACCACCGTCAAAGATATTTGATGCGCCAGAGGACGCTTATACACAACAATTGATCGCAGCAATGCCCGGAAGTGACTGGGACCCGACTGCTGTGGTTATGGAGTGATAAGTATGCATGATTTTCAATATGTTTCACCAGACAGAGCATTGGCCGAAACACTCTTTGATGCTTTATACCAATGTGGCTTTGATGGACGGGGTATTACACGGGATACTTATGGTGTAGGTGAACAACGGGCGCACAAAATCATATCGGCAGCAGCAGAAAAACTAGGCCTGATCGTGCAGTGCGATGCAGCACTGAATCTCTACATGCTATTGCCTGGTAGTGAACCTGATAAGCCTATGGTAGTGACAGGGTCACACTTAGATTCCGTTCCCTGTGGTGGTAATTTTGATGGTGCTGCGGGTGTTGTGGCTGGAATGGCAATTCTTGCTGGCTGGGTGCGTGCTGGGATCCGTCCCCGGCGCACGGTATGTGTGATGGGGATCAGAGCGGAGGAAAGTGCATGGTTCCCAGTGTCATATGTGGGAAGTAAAGCTGCATTCGGGAAATTGGAATCTTCTGCGTTAGATTGTTGTCGAAGGGATTCGGAACGGACTCTTTCAGAACATCTGACTCTTCTTGGAGGCGATCCCGATGCTGTAGCAGCAGGTCAGAAACACTTGTATGCTGATAAAATAGACAGTTTTGCAGAATTACATATTGAGCAAGGGCCCGTATTGATAGGTAGTAATACCACATTAGGTGTTGTAACCGGTATTTGTGGCAGCCTCCGTTATCGTGATGCTCATATTGTTGGCGAATACATGCATTCTGGAGCCACACCGAGGAAATTTCGTCAGGATGCGGTGGTTGCGTTTTCTCAGTTTGTTGCCAATCTTCAGCAATACTGGGCTGAGATGGAAGCCGAAGGTCATGAGTTAACTCTGACGTTCGGGAAAGTGAATACCGATCCAATTGAAGCTGATTTTAGTAAGGTTTGCGGGCACGTGAGTTTTTGTATCGATATCCGCTCACACTTTCCGGAAACACTGCAAAAGATGGATAGTAAAATCCAGGAACTTGTCAGTGAATTAGAGGATGATTGTGGTGTCCGTTTCACATTAGGCCCTCAGTCAGCCAGCCAGCCGGGAACAATGGATACCGATTTGCAACAACAATTAATCGATGCTGCTAATACACAAAATATATCATGGCAAAACATGCCTAGTGGTGCTGGGCATGATGCATCAACATTTTCCAATCAGGGTATCCCCACCGCAATGTTATTCGTATGCAACAGGAATGGCAGTCATAACCCAGATGAAGCTCTGGATATGGATGATTTTTATTCCGCCACTTCCGTCCTGGGGCAGGTACTGGCCCAGAGAGCAGGACTCAGATTAAGCACTGAAAAGGAGATTCACTAATGAGTTGTTGTGTGATTGCGCAGCCGATTCATTCTGTAGGGGTTGAACAACTGAAAGCTGCCGGTGTGAACGTCATTTTTCCAAAAAGATCTGGGTTGGATGCTCTTGCGGAGGTCATTGGTAAAGCCGACGCTGTGATTGTCCGTGATCATTTCCCCGCAACACTAATCGACTCGGCTCCCAATCTTAAGGTGATCGCTAACCATGGTACAGGTACAGACAAGGTTGATGTTGCTTATGCTCATTCATCAGGTATCCCGGTGTGTTATACACCGGATGCAAATGTTCGTGCAGTTGCTGAACATGCATTAATGCTGATGTTGTCTACAGCACGGCGTGCTGCTTGCGCCGATACGGCAACACGAACCGGGAACTGGAATTTCAAATATGACGTTGAAATGGTGTCTCTCTACGACAAGGTGCTCGGCATTATTGGTTGGGGACGCACAGGTAGAATACTGGCACAAATGGCAAAACAGGCTTTGGGGATGCGTATACTCGTCTGGTCGCCAAGTGCGAAAGACGAAGATTTCTCAGAACAAGGCATTCAACGATCTGACAATCTGGAAGCACTGTTACGTGAAGCTGATGTGGTTTCTTTACACCGGCCGCTGCGTTCCGATACAAAACATACGCTCAATGCGGCTGCACTAGCTTGTATGAAAAGCGATGCAATTGTAGTCAATACCTCGCGCGGTGGGTTGATTGATGAACAGGCTCTGGTGGCAGCATTAGCTAACGGACAGCTTTTTGGTGCTGGCCTGGATGTTTATGAACAGGAACCATTACCGGAGAGTTCACCACTTTGCGCATTGTCCAATGTGTTGCTGACACCACATGTTGCAGGCTCTTCCCGAGAAGCACTTATTGCTACTGCGAGCCAGTGCGCACGGCAGGTTATTGATGTTCTGAATGGAAATCAGCCAACCAATATGGTGGATGCCAGTGTTTGGGCATTACGTCGTAGCCAAGTCAAACTAATGAATCAAGGATAAGAAAATGAATCCCTCAGTTTTTACTCTCAAGCAGGGTCATGCTCCTCTGCTTATTTCTATACCACACTGCGGGGAAATGCTGCCACCTGGACTGGCTGCTCGTTTCAGTCCGCAAGCCAAGCGTATACCTGATACCGACTGGCATTTGCCTCGTTTATATCATGATCTTGCAGAACGGTTGGGCGCATCTGTGCTACAGGCTAATTATTCACGTTATGTGATAGATTTGAACCGCTCCTGTGATGATAGTAGCAGTCTGTATCCCGGGCAGAAGACGACCACGCTATGTCCAACCATCACTTTCCTTGATGAATCGATTTATACCCAGGAGGATGATGAACCGAACGAAGTAGAAATAGCTTCTCGAATTGAACAGTACTGGAAGCCTTATCACGATGCTTTGGATAAAGAGATCAACAGGTTGTTAGAGAGGCATGGTCAGGTGTTGGTATGGGAAGCGCATTCCATTAAAAGTGAATTACCGATGCTTTTTGACGGTGTTTTGACCACCCTTAATCTTGCAAATAATGATGGCAGAGCCAGTTCACCGGAGGTTTTGGACGCAGCGGTAAATGTGGCAAAACACAGTGGACTAACCTGGTCAGATAACGGTCGTTTCAAAGGTGGATTTATTACACGCAATTATGCAATCCCTGAGAAAGGAATACATTTTATCCAATTGGAAATGGGGCGATGCGCTTATATGGATGAAGATGAACCGTGGGGATGGCGTGATGAACCTGCTACCCGTACTGCCAATATGCTTTATGAAATGGTGAGTGAAGCCCTTTCCGCACTTACTGATCAAACGACGGATGAGCGACTGAAGATAGAGGTTGGCAAATCTGATATACGGACAAATTGATGATGTATTAGTGAAACATGGGGATCGTATCGATATTTTATAATTTCACAGGAGTAAACAATGTTGACAAGAATCCTGATTGCCAACCGGGGAGAAATTGCTCAACGTATTCAGCGTGCCTGCCATTGTCTGGGTATTGAAACAGTCGTGGTTTTTTCAGTTGCCGATCGTGATGCACTTTACGTTCGTCAGGCTGATAAGGCTATTTGCATCGGTCCTGCTGCTCCCGGACAGAGTTATTTGAAAGCAGAAGTTCTGATTGAAGCCGCAAGATTAACCGGAGCTGATGCGATTCACCCTGGCTATGGCTTTCTTAGTGAAAATGCGGATTTTGCGGCTATGGTAGAATCCGCTGGTCTGATTTTTATTGGTCCGGTTTCGTCAACCATACGAACTATGGGCGATAAAGTACTGGCCAAACAGGCCATGATCAAAGCTGGGGTTCCCTGTGTTCCCGGTAGTGAAGGCGTACTGAACGGGACTGATGAAACCATACTTGCTGAAGCGAGACGAATTGGTTTCCCTCTATTGATTAAAGCTGCCGGTGGAGGTGGTGGTCGGGGTATGCGCCGGGTTGATACTGAATCGGATGTGTTATCTGCGGTAGAAATGACAAGAGCAGAGTCCGGGGCCGCGTTTGGTAATCCATCGGTATTTATGGAACGGTATCTGACTCATCCTCGCCATATAGAAATTCAGGTTCTGGCTGATCATCATGGTCATGCAGTATGGCTTGGAGCACGAGACTGTTCAATGCAGCGTCGTAATCAGAAAATCATAGAAGAGTCTCCACCACAAGGAATTGACTCCTCAGTCATTGCTGAAATTGGAGAACGATGTGTCGAAGCATGCAAGATGCTGAAATATCATGGTGCGGGTACTTTTGAATTTCTTTATGAAGATGGGGAATTTTATTTTATTGAAATGAACACGCGGGTACAGGTTGAACATCCCGTGACAGAGATGACATCGGGCATTGATATTGTGCAGATGCAAATTCGTATAGCTTCTGGAGAGCCTCTTTCTATTAGACAGGATGATATTCAGTTCAATGGCCACGCTGTCGAATGCCGTATCAATGCTGAACATCCGGTCAGTTTTATGCCATCTCCGGGCACGTTGTCACGTTGGATTGCTCCCGGAGGAATGGGTATCCGAGTCGATTCCCATGTGTATACCGGGTATACCGTTCCGTCCTGTTATGATGCCATGATTGGAAAGATCATTGCTTATGGAGATACCAGAGAAGAAACATTGGCTCGAATGCGGGTAGCTCTTGCTGAAACTGTGGCTGAAGGCATTGAGACGAATATTCCACTGCATCGTCAACTTTTGGTCGACCCGGAATTTTGTACTGGTGGTACGGATATCCATTATCTGGAAGAGTGGTTAGAATCGCTTTCTGAAGATAGGTTTACCAGATAAGATCGTTACTTTCTGGTGATCAACTTTATCACTTTAAGTAAAGGTTTTATCCCATTCTTGAGTCAGTTGCATAATATTCTCCTGGTGAGTTTGAAATGTTTGTAAAAGCAAATGGTTTACTTGCGTATTTGCAAGTCAACATCGGTGCCTTGGTAGTAGAATTTCAGGAACCGTTTCAGTAAGAATATTTTGTCAGGGCAACTGATTCGGAGATTACTATACCCGATTAACTTGAAGATGCAGGTTTGAGCACCTGGAAATTATCATTAATTCTGGACGTCAGTTCACCTGCAATCTCAGGAAGAGTTACAGTAAAAAATTGTTCAATTGCTGTCTGGAATTCCCGTTTATTTTTAAAATAGACGTTATTCCTTACTCGCTCATTCATTACTTTCCAGAGTCGTTCTATTGGGTTTAAATTCGGACTGTATGGTGGAAGATAATGAAGCTCAATATTGAACACTTTTGCGGCTAATTCAACCAACTCAGTGGTATGGTAGCCAGCACAGTCAAATATTAAGTGAACCTTCTTTGCTACTGGGTATGTTTGTCGTAATTTATGGAAAAATCTAACAATATTCTCGCTGTTAATCGTGTCATAACTGTCGATAACTGTGTTACCAATATCGGATAGATTGAGTGCTCCGATAATGTTCAAACGACTACGACTACCAGTGGTTTCAATCACTTTATCCTGACCTGTTCTTATCCAACCATGCGTCATTTTCGTGGCTTGTGTTGGATGAACCGCATCCATAAATAAGATTATATCTTCCTTCGAAGAGGCTTTTAGTGACTGATAATACTCAATAAATGTGTATTGCTTAGACTCATCAACTTGCCGAGGTACACCTTTAGGCATTTTATAGCTAAACCCGTTGTGATGAAGCCATTTGTTCATGCCAGGAATACTATATTCGATACCAAATTGTTCTTTTACATACGCCACAATCTGATGAGTATGATGATAAGTATGTTCAGTCAGGTGCTCAATTAAAGAGAGCGATTGAATAGCAGATAAACGGCATTGTGAGCCACCATTTTCCGGCTTGAGTTTATTAATCTGTTCGTAATCATGAATGTGGCGAGCAACAGTTGTTGGATGGATCCGCAAAGCCTGAGAAATCATCAGAACACTCCAGCCTTCAGAGGCAAGGAGTACTGCTTTGATACGGTCGCGAACGCGCCCATCACGAGTAATATCGTGTTGGGTTTCAAGTTCTTGTTTCTGTTGTTTTGTTAGAGTCACATTCATGGCCTGTAGCATGATCTTCATTTAAGAAAAAATCAAGCATCTTCAATGATCACGGGTATATAATATTCACCTTTCCTGCTACTTTTTCGGAATGCCGGAGCATGTCACCTATACCTGCAATAAGGGATTTAACGGCATTGATACTTCTGGCGTAATGGTTATGCAATATCCCGATTTTATTTCTGTTTGTACGGGGGCAAAAGACTCAGCCAGCCCTGGTCAGGTTATGATTCAGGGAGTTGATGGTTATGTCGCTTTGACCAGTGCACCCAATGTTGCTGCTTCAGTAGAACTGAACGTTAAAGGCAAGAAAACCTTTTTCAATGCCAACCATGCTGAAAACCATATGGAATATGAGTTCCGTCGTTTTTATCAAATGTATTCAGAATCTGATTATGATGAATGTTACCGTTATTTGGATCATTCCATTGCGGTAATGCACGTGTTGACTGAGGGCAGAAAACAAGCCGGAATTATTTTTCAGTAAATACAGAATAAAGTCATAAATAGAGGAACCCCACAACCAGTGAACTTCATACAATTGGGCAATGATCGCCAATAAATAGGTGTTAAAATAACAACGCCTGTTTACTCGTTGAGTATTGCGATATGTTTAAATTTTGAAACGCCCAATAATTGAAATTAAAAGGTTGTTGACTTCAGCTACTTCCTCTGCGTCATGAAGTGCTTTTTGACCATTTGCGTCCAATTCTCCAACAATGGTATTGATTGCTGTCATATTACGACTTAGCTCTTCGGTAACACTGCTTTGTTCCTCGGCAGCTGTTGCTATCTGGGTACTCAGGTTATTAATTTCATCAATAGACCCTGTCATTACCTCCAGACTTTCGGCTACTTTTTCTGAACCATCCGCTGTTTCCTGACACCGGGCTTTAGTATTATCCATTGAGCTAACAACAACCTGCGTACCTTTTAACAAACTCTCTAAGGCAACCTCTATTTCGCCTGTGCTGTCTTTGGTTCTACTTGCCAGGTTTCGTACTTCATCTGCAACAACAGCAAAACCACGTCCTTGTTCTCCTGCTCGTGCTGCTTCTATTGCTGCATTCAATGCCAAAAGATTGGTCTGTTCTGCAATTTCTCCGATAACACTCAAAATTGTATTGATGTTTTGGGTTCCATCACTCATTTTCTGGACATCAACTACGGATTTATCAACATCTGAGATTAAAGCAGATACGGTTTGTTGTGACTGTTTAACAATAGTGCGAGATTCAATACCGGTATCATTAGCCTTTTGGGTTAAATTGGCCGTATTAGCTGCATCTGTTGCCATAGAATTCGCTGTCGCGTTCATTTCTTCTATTGCTGTAACAATTTGTTCAGTCTCAGATACATGGCTTTGAAGTATCTGAATATTTTTTTGGGATTGTTCTCGCATGCGATGAACATTAGATTGTAGGGAATAACTGGCTCCCTGAATCTCAAGCATCATTTTCTGCAGATTTTCAATAAATTGGTTGATGCCCTGAGAAATTTGTCCTAATTCATCGTTAGTATTTACTTCTAATCTTTGTGTTAGGTCTCCGTCACCGCTTGCCAGATCAGTAATCATATCCTTCAATGATAAAATTGGCCGATACAGGATTTGAATCAGTATAAATGCGGCAACAACGCTGACTAAAGTCGCTAACGTACCGACAATGATAGCGCTGTTTCGGGATTGTTCTAATTTGGCGAAGGCAACGGATGTATCAAGTCCGATAGCAAAGTACCAATTTTTATCACCGGCCTTGATTCTATGGGAGAAAAGGATTTTATTTGTGTCATTAAGTGAATAGTTGACGGCCGAGTGTTCATTGCTAATAGCTTCTGTTACCGCATTTTTGAACCATGGGAAATCTGTTGCTTTCTGTCCGGTTTTTATCGCACTTGAAGACGATGCCAGTAGGGTGCTGTCCTGATTTAAGATGATTGCAACAGCTCCGGGAATCTGATTTGATGAACTTACAATTTCATTGAGAAAGCCAAGGGTCATATCGGCTGTAACAATCCCGCCTTTTATTTTTTGCCCAATTGTAATCCAGTAATTATTGCCAGCGCCTAAATATGGTTCAGTTACGGTTACACCTGATGCCTGACGCACAGCCTGATACCAGGAAGTTTGTCTGACATCTGCATGATATTTGTGATTAGGCCAGGTATCTGCAGTCTGATTCCAATAGGCATCACCGGTTTCAAATGCTAAGACTGCACTATTTAAGTTCATAGCGTTTGCGATGAAATAGGTACGTTCTATAAGCTCTTCATCTGTCCCGGCTATTTGTTTATCCGAAAGTTGATTAGCAAGCTTATGTACACCTCCAACTTTTTCTTGAATCAACGTTTCTATTACTGCTGCTTTACTGGCTACATATTGTTCACTTTCATTGGCAATACTATCTGTTAGTATGCCTTTGTCCTCGTGGTAAAGTAGGATACTGGATACTGAAACAGACACGCCGACGAGCAATAGCATAAAAATGAGTAGCAGTTTTTTAAAACCAAGCTTTTTCATTATGAAGTACCCCAAGCGATCACTATGTGTTTTATAAACTAATCATAGTCAGGATATATAGATAGAGGTAGGAAAGCTGTTCTGAAAATAATGTTTACATCAGCACATATTGGCTATTCAGCATTATATCGCAAGGTATCCAGTAATAACTGAAATGCCATTCGATGCTGCTGTCTGTTTGGGTAATACATATATAATCCAGGATCATATGGACACCACTCTTCGAGCACTGAAACTAATTCACCAGTATCTAAGTAACTTTTTATCAGGTTTTCTGGTAGATAAGCAAAACCAAAATCATCTAAAGTCGCCGTTAGAATCTGGGTTGATGAATTAAACGAAAGTTGTCCTTCAACCTTCACTTTACTGGCGTGTCCAGAACGTTCGAATTCCCACGCATAAATACCTCCATTACTATTTAATCGTAGGTTGATGCATTGATGGGAAAGGAGATCGTCCGGCTTTTCTGGGGTAGGTTTGTTTTTTAAATATTCAGGGGTACATACAACCAGAAAGCGAACGTCTGGAGAGATTCGGACTGCAACCATGTCTTTTTCAACCTGGTCACCAAAACGAATTCCTGCGTCATAACGTTCGTTGACAATATCGACAAGTCGGTTTTCTATATTTAACTCCACATTTATCTGTGGGTGATCTTTAGCGAATTTTTTTAGAATAGGCCAGAGTACGGTTTGAGTAGCATAATCAGAGGTCGTAAGCCGTATCGAGCCCATGGCATGGTGATATTCTTCATTTAACGTTAGTAATTCATTTTTTATTTCGGTAAATCTGGGTTCAATTATTTGTAGAAGACGTTCACCTGCATCAGATAATGAAACGCTGCGTGTAGTACGATTTAATAACCGCAACTGAATTTTCTCTTCTAGCTGTTTGATTGAGTGGCTGAGGGCTGATTGAGACATACCTAATTTTGCTGCAGCTTTGGTAAAGCTCTTTTCCTGAGCTAAAACTATAAATAACAAAAAACGGTTAATATTTTCTTCAAACATTATTTCAGGACATCCTTGGTAAATAAAATGCTAGTCAGCAGGGTATCGTATTTTAGTATTAATTTATGAATCCGAAACATAAGTAAAAGCTACTTATGAATAATTAGTTTTTGTTTATTTATTCTTACAATATATAGATGTGAATTAAGGTTACTTCGTAATGTAATTGACTGGTATTGTAATATTTTCAGTATTCAGCTTGTTATGGATGGCTTTATCTATAGTGTAGATACCTTGATATCCCATTTGATAAGGGGATTGAGCAATATAGCCCTTTAATTTTCCATTTTGGAAGCTATCTTTAATAAATGGTGTTTCATCAAAGCCTACATGTACAACATTCTTAAATTTACTAATAGAATTTCTGACGATAATGGTTCCGATGGTTGTTGTGTCATTGGGAGTGAAAATACCATCAATATTATTGAATTTAAGAAAGGTTGCGCGAGCATTATCTCTGGCTTCTCCAACTCTTGTACCAACATATGGGCTTGCTATGATGTTCAAGCCATTTTTTTTGGCAGCATCAATAAAGCCTGACTCCCTGGCATCTGTTGATGCAACACCTTTTTTCAAACGGAATAAAATGATGTTTCCTTGTCCTCCTAAGGCTTCAGACATCTTTTCTGCCGCTAATTTTCCAGCCTCATGGTTATTAGTTTTTACTGTGGCAACTCTTTCTCCTCCTGTATCTCTGTCAATATAGACGGTTGGAATGTTGCGTTTTTTTAATTCCGAAACATATTGATTAATGTTCTTGTTTGATGGGGCAATTACGATGCCATCACAATGGTATTTTTGTTCAAATGAGTTAAGGATCTGTAATTGCCCTGAGTAATCGTCATCATTAATGGTTCCCCGGACATGGATTTCATAACCAAGCTGGTCACCAGCATGAATGGCTCCGTTAATTACTTTTGACCAAAATGGTCTTGAGACACCACCTGACAATACTAGTGAGATACATTGTTTTGCTTCCACTTGTGGTGATACAAAAGAAATGATGAACAACATGCTAATGAGAATATAAGTCTTATTTATATTCATCTATTTTTCTGGGTAGGTAGGACATAGTTAAAATATAGCAGCATAGCAATCTGGTAAAATAGTTTTGTTTATGTGTTTGCTAACATACAAGAATAACCACTATTGATGAATTTGGTGCACAAGTCCATTCGAATTTAACATATTTATTGAGTAACTATCTTTCTTTTAAAATAGTCCTTTATACATGATGGAGATACTTTAACGTGGAATATACAGCATTAAGTAATCACCTGAAAATGCCTATGGCAGGTTTCGGTGTCTTTAAGGTAACAGATAAAGAAGAATGTAAACAATCAGTTCTCAGTGCTATCCGCGCGGGCTACCGTCTTATTGATACCGCTGCAGTTTATGGTAATGAAGATGCAGTTGGTGATGCTGTACGTGAAGCAATTAGAGAAGGTATCTGTACTCGTGAGGAGTTGTTCATTACCTCAAAGTTATGGGTACAAGATATGGCCAACTATGACATGGCCAAAGCTGCTATTGACGCATCACTGGAAAAAATGGGGTTGGAGTATTTGGATCTCTACTTACTGCACCAAGCAATGAAAGACTATTTTAGTGCCTGGCACGCGATGGAAGATGCCTACGAGGAAGGAAAACTTAAAGCGATTGGGGTTTCTAACTTTTATGCTCATGTGTTAGCTAATTTCTGTGAAACTGTGAAAATCAAACCCATGGTTAACCAGGTTGAGTTACATCCATATTTTGCGCAGCCAGGAGCTTTAGAAACAATGAAACATTACAACGTTCAGCCTGAAGCCTGGGCTCCATTAGGTGGCGGTCGATATAAACCTTTTGAAGATGAAATGCTTCAGGGGATTGCTGTTGCACACGGTAAATCCGTTGCTCAGGTTATTTTACGTTGGAACGTTCAACGTGGCGTAACTGTAATTCCAAAATCGACGCACAAAGAACGAATTGAAGAAAACTTTGCGATTTGGGATTTTTCACTAACTGATGAAGAGATGGAACAAATTAACTCACTAGATATGGGCTACGTTGGTGAAGCGATTAAACACTTTAACCCTGAATTTGTTCGTGGTTGTCTGGATGTAAAAATTCACGACTAATCTGTGTTAAAACTTAAAGCTAACTACCATAAATTAAAAAAAGCTAGATTTGAAAAAACCTAGCTTTTTTTAATTGGATATTTATTTAGAAACATTCTTCCAAAATAGTTTGTACTTCATCAGAAGTTAGTTTTTTATAACCACCGCCTAAGATGATGGTAGATTCTGCAATTTTAGGTAGCATTTCTTTGGTTGCACCAAGCTCTTCAAGAGAAGTCACTATGTTGCATTCCTTGGCAAACTGTTCAAGAGCATCGATACCTTCGTTAGCGATTTGCTCTTTTGTTTTGCCTTCTGTAGACACACCCCAGATTTCAGTCGCGAAGCGAACAAATTTATCAATTCCGTCTTTTAAGATGTGACGATAATAAGGCATAGAAATAGCCGCCAGACCCATACCGTGAGCACAGTCAGTATAAGCACCTAACTGGTGTTCAATCATATGAACCTGCCAGTCCTGAGGTTTAGAAAGACCTGTAATGGTGTTAAGAGCCATAGTTGCATTCCACATAATATTACTTCTTGCTTCGTAATCTTGTGTATTTTTAAGAGCAATACGAACATTATCAATTGAAGATTTTAACAGACCTTCAATCAGGTAGTCTGTTGTAGTAACACCTTCACCAGAGAAGTATTGTTCCATCAGGTGAGACATTGTGTCGAATACACCACTTACCATTTGGTATTCAGATACAGAGAATGTGTATTCCGGGTTCAGAATAGAAAATTTAGGGTATACATGGGCAGGGAAAACACGACCCGCTTTGTATTTCATTTCTTCGTGAGTGATTACTGAGCCACCGTTCATTTCTGAGCCGGTACCAACCATTGTCAGGATCGATGCGACAGGAACGACTTTGTTTGTTACTTCCTGGAATTCAACCCAGTATTTCTGGAATGGGTCATCTTCGCAGTACGCAGAGACAGAAATACCTTTTGCACAATCGATTACAGAACCACCACCGACAGCCAGAATCAGGCTTACATCATTATCGCGAACAAGTTGAGCGCCTTCACGTAATTTAGAATCTGTCGGATTAGGCATAACACCTGATAATTCAACGACTTTTTTACCTGCGTCATTCAGAATTGCAATAACCTGGTCATAAAGTCCATTCTTTTTAATAGCATTACGACCGTATGCCAGCATGACAGTATCACCGTAGTTTGCCAGTTCATCTTTAAGCTTGGATAGAGAATCCTTACCAAAGTGAATTGTTGTCGGATTATAGTAAGAAAAATCTAGTTGCATAATGAACTTCCTTTCAGTGTTTGTATAAATGATGGCAATTATTATCAGACATCATCACAGAAGTAGAAATATCCAATCATCCTTATTACTTGCCTAATCCTACGATTCTATTTGTTGTACTTTCTGAGCTTGCTGTTGCAGTTCATACATTGCATGGTAGCGACCATCAAGAATGTTCATTAGTTGCTGATGACTGCCTTGCTCAATTATCTGACCTTTATCCAGCACCAATATCTGATCTGCATGATGAATAGTGGAAAGGCGGTGCGCAACCACGATCATAGTGACTTGCCCCTGGAGTTCATGCAATGCCCGTTGTACTACCTGTTCCGTTTCACTGTCTACATTAGCGGTTGCTTCATCCAGGAGTAATATTTTGGGTCTACCGGCCAATGCCCGTGCAATGATCAATTGTTGTCGCTGGCCGGTCGATAATCGTAGTCCGCCTTCACCTAACTGGGTCTGATAACCATCTTTCATATCCATAATGACATCATGCAAATGCGCTTGTTTGGCGGCATGATACACAGCTTCTTCACTCAGGTTTCTGCCCATATCAATATTATCAAATAGGGTAGTGGCCAGAACAAAAGGTTCCTGAGGTATAAAGCCAATTTCCTGGCGTAGGGTATCATGAGTAAACTCGTTGAGAGTATATCCGTCGATAGATACACGACCAGATTGAGGCTGGTAAAAATTAAGCAATAAACTCAGTAAGGTACTTTTGCCGCTTCCGGTGTGTCCGACAATGGCATAAAACTGTCCGGGTTCAATATCCACGCTAATTTTTTGTAGTATCGGTTTATCTTCCTGGTAGCCAAACACGACATTTTCAAGAGATAACCGTCCTTGTTTTTATGTGCGTCTGAGTACCGTTTTCTGCTTGATTTGAGGGTTTATTGAGTAACGAATAGACTCGATTCCCAGCCACAACCGCCTGTTGATACAAGCTGAAACGCTGCGTGATTTCAACTAATGGTTCCGTAAATCGTCCAAGATAGTTGAGGTAGGCATATAAAACCCCGATTTCGACTGTACGCTGAACGACTTTCAGACCAAAGAACCAGATGACTCCACCTAATATCAATATACTTAATAAGTTAATGGCCGGTCTGAGAAGTAGCGATGCCATGGTGACTGTTTTCAGACGGGTCTGATAATAATTCTGATTAATTCCATCAAATTGTGACAGCTTAATGTGTTGCTGATTGGTCGCCTGAATGACGGCCATACCATTAATGGATTCATTCATTGTTGAGTTTATTTCTGAGCGTAGCTGGCGGCTGTCACTGACGATTTTTATACTAAAACGTTGATACAAGTAAATTAATGACACTACAGCAGGAATGAGTACCAATGCGACTAACATAAGATGAACATCCAGTATGGCCATAGCGGTTAAAATACCAATGAGAAGGATGATATTCGCAATAACATTGGAAAGAAACTGGACGTAAATATCCTTAATAGATTCAGTATCATTAGTGATACGGCTCACCAGGTGACCGGTTCTGGCATAATCAAAAAAGCTCATCGGCAAGGATAAAACATGTTTAAAAACCCGTTTACGGATATCCAGTACCGCATTCAGTGCAATATCGAGAAAGTGCAGAGATTGCCTATATTTTAAGTATGCGCCCAAGAGTGTGGACACGATAAACAAAACAATAATTCCGATAATTGGTAGAACAGGATAGTGGTCCGGCATGATGAATTAAAATCAATAATAATCAAATGATTAAGATATTATTTTTGTAATCTAAATAGAGTTATCGATTGAATTCATAAATGGAAAAATAACGATGGGTTTGGTAAATTGAAATCATTCTCTTATGGCTATCTTGTGTACTTTTTACTGTATAAATTAACAGTTCATCTTGATTTGTGTACTGACTTGAACGATAATTCGACTGTATTACTTGGAGAGGTCTAATGGTGTCGTTAAATCAAAGATTTAGTTTTAATGAGGGCAAAGCAATTGAAACAATTGTTTATGTCGCTAAAAAAGCACCAATTCCAGATATTTATCATCTGGCAAAGATTTGTTATTTCGCAGATCTTCTTCATATGGAGCGGTTTGGACGTCCTATTTTTGGTGATATATATATCAAAATGGAGAATGGTCCAGTCCCTAGTAAAATTTACAACCTGTTTAAGGCAGTAAGAGATTTTAGTCACAAAAAAACTGGTTTCTGAATTTTCTGTAGAGGGGAACATGATACTAGCTTTGCGTGATTACGATGAAGATGAATTTTCACCATCAGACTTAATCTGTCTAAATGAAAGTATTGAAGCTCATGGACATAAGACTTTCAAACAGCTTAAAGAAGAGAGTCATGACAGTGCTTGGGAAGCAGCTCAAGATAATAGAGAGATTGAATACCGTGAAATGATTAAGACTTTACCTAATGGCGAAGATCTTATTAATCATATCTCATACTGTTAAGAGAGTTGAGATCGATGCCGATAACGGTTCTTCCTGGTGATGTTTTTTAAGCTAGTATGTAACTTTCCGGAAGTATCTAAGCCTAAATTTCTAATACTCCTTAAAACTCAGCCTTATGAATTTTTTATAATTAATTCTGAAATCAATAATTTTATAACAAATACTCCTAGCTTATATGCTTGTCAAGTTGATATACCACATGAAGACCACAAGTCTTTTCTAACTCATGATTCAGTCGCAGATTGTTCTGATCGTGTTGATACGACAGCTGTTATTCATGAAAAGCAAGTTACTTTTAATGATCTGGCTAATCATAGAGTTGGTCGACTTGCTTCATATGTTATTGAAGAAATTATTCATGTTATCGAAAATAACAATTTGATTCTAACGGGCAAAGAGAAAAAAACCATAGTATCGGCTCTAAGAAGTTCAATCGAATAAATTTATTATTTGATAGGTGAATTAATCGCCTCTACTTATGTGTTGTTAAACAAAACCTTTAGCCCAGTTAACACATTGCTGAGCAAGAATATCTAAAGAATCTAGGCACTTATCTGGTTTTTCTCTTTCAAGTTGAGCCAGTGCAATTGGAATTTCTGTGCATCCTAATATAACTGCGTCAGCTTGCTGAAGTATCATGGCATTAAAAACAGGCTCTATTAACTTGGTGCCATTTTCAATGTTGCCTGATTTAACTTCGCTAATTCCATTCATAACAGATTTTTGTTGCTCTTCATCAGGAATAAGAACATTGATGCCTTTTGCTTCCAAAGCATTCTGATAGAGCTGAGTTTTGATTGTTGCGTTAGTCGCTAATACAGCAATATTTTTATAGCCAATGTCGCAGATCTTATTAACAACGCTGTCAATAATGCTTATCGTATGAATGTTGCTGTCTTGCGTTAATTTTTTATACCAAAAATGAGCAGTATTGCATGGGATAACGATGCAATTGGCCCCGGCTGCATTCAGCTCTTGAAAGCCAGTTTTTAGTTGCTCAAAAGGGTCATTCTCTCCAGTCATAATAAAATTGGTTCTGTCCGGCACTTGAGGTATATTCCTAATAAGCATAGGTATATGCTCTTGATCAGTTTTTGCCGGAGTAAGAGTAATCACTTTTTTCATAAATTCAGCTGTGGCTAAAGGCCCCATACCGCCTAATACACCTAATATTTTGCTCATTTCAAAAAACCAGAATACAAACGATAGAGATTAATCTATATGATTACTTAACATTTGATAAATGCTATTATCCTTAACTCTATGCATAAAATGCATATTGTTAGAAAGGGTACTTATGAATATTGAAAGTAAATGGCTGGAAGATTTTCTGATACTTGCTGAAGTCAGAAGCTTTTCAAAAGCAGCTCAAATTCGGAATATGACCCAGCCGGCATTTAGTCGGCGAATTCAATCACTGGAAGAAACAGTGGGTTCTCAACTAATTGACAGAAGTAATGTGCCAATCGGTCTTACGCCTATTGGCAGCGTGTTTAGAACATCAGCCAGAAATTTATTGGGCCAGATAACGGAGACGATAGATCAGCTAAAAGGGCTATCTAATCTTGATGGGAGAGTAATCAAAGTAGCTGCTGCACATTCCCTGGCTGCAAGTCTTGCTGCTGAACTGTATGAGATTGCATCAGGTATCAAAGAGTCTTCAATTCTAAATATTGAAGCCATCGATGTAGATCGTGCAATTGAAGCTTTGCAGGATGGTGAATGTGATATATTGCTTTCATTTCATAATGATCTATTGAACCTTCCACCTTATCTATCATTACTCATTGGTGAAGCTAAATTATTACCGGTGTCCGCCTGCGATGGTGAAGGTCTGCCACTATATAAATTTTCAGAAGAAAAACCGTGTCCTTATTTGTCGTATAGTAGTAACTCTTACATGGGCAGACAAATTGAAAAGGTTAGATCAAAGGTAAATCTTAACGTCGTATTCTCCTCATCAATGACGGATTTGCTGAAACAACAGGTAATAAATGGAAAAGGTATTGCCTGGCTACCTGACTACACTATAGAAAAGGAGTTAGCAACAAAGCAGCTAACGATTATTGGTGGCAGTGAATTAATTTTACCCATTTCTTTTTATGTGTATCGATATCAAGCTAGGTTGCATGAATCAGGAGAGCGGTTTTGGAATAAATTGGTGGAATTAAAAATAGACTAACAATTTATGAAAAATTGAACCGACTATTTTATCAGCTCAGCAAGAATATTAACCGCATTGGGAATATCTTCCTTGTGAGTATTGCCATAACCAATGACTAGACCGCAGTTATCGGGTTTAGCTTCGCTATAGAATGTAGAAAGCGCATGGACTGCAATACCAAAGTTTCGAGCTTTGCCTACAACGTTTTTGTCATCAACTCCTGCCGGTAGGATTAATGTTAAATGCATGCCAGCACTGCCACCAAGAATCCAGTCTGTAGGAAAGTATTGAGAAAGTGATACTTTCAGTACTTTCTGTCGTTCTCTGTAAACTCGCCTCATTCGCCCAAGGTGACGTCCAAATTCGCCACTGGTTATAAAATCAGCCAGCGCGATTTGCTGAAGTTGATTGCTGCTCTGTAGCAGTTTCGGTAATACAGGTTGAGCTTTGACCATTAGTGGTTTAGGAAAGACAACAAAGCCAATCCTTAGAGTGGGATACATCGTTTTACTAAACGAACCTATATAAATAACAGGAGAATGTTTAGTTAACCCTTGCATACTGGCAATAGGGGCACCAGAGTGCCGAAAATCACCATCATAATCATCTTCTATGATCAAGGAGCCCGATTTTCTGGCCTGGTCAATAAGTTCAAGTCGGCGTGATACAGAGAGTACTGCTCCAGTCGGATATTGATGGGCTGGGGAGGTAAATATTAGTTTGGGACATTCGCTAACCCAAAGATTGGGAGGAACAGCAAGCCCTTCTTTATCGACCGGGATTGGTATAATTTTAAGTTCGCCGGTACTCAAGGCGGCTTTAGCGCCGTAATAACAAGGATCTTCTATCCATACCGTTTCTCTGGGATTAGTCATTAACGTAACACAGAGTTCAAGGGCTTGCTGCGCCCCTCCAGTGATGACAATTTGTTCAGCATCACATTGAACACCTCGTGAAATATGCAGGTGCATCGCAATAGCTTTTCTTAGTGATAGTTCACCAAGTGGATCTTTACTTGCTAATGCATGGTGGTGAAGTTGTTTTACAGCACGGTCTAATGAACGTCGCCACGATGTTAATGGAAAGTCCGTCAGTGATGGTATTCCTGGTGCTAACAGAGCGGTAGGCGAGATAGTTTGAAGATCAATCTTTGCCTGTGATTCCCAGCGAGCAGCTAAAGTGACCGGTTTTTCCACAATATTTGAAGTCGAATTTCCAAGGTCATTTTTAAAGTGTAAGTCGGCGACTCTTGTGCCTTGAGGATCCGCGACAACGTAACCCTCTGCAGCCAAATGTTCGTAAGCTAATACCACCGTATTGCGTGAAATACCTAGCTCAGTAGCAAATGTTCTGGAAGAGGTGAGTACCGTCCCAGAGGGTAATCGCCCAGATAAAATGGCTTGTTGTAGTCGTTCTATTAACTGCCTATGTAAAGAAATCTTCTCACCAGTAGGCGTTTTCGCCTGCGGATCAAGAGCTCCGGTAATGTCAATCATCTCAGTGGTACTATAAAAATTAAAATTCGTGGTTCTTTTTATCATACCATGATTCTTTTATGTTGGTTGCATCTTGAAACTCACAACAGGAAAGTTAAGTGGCAGTACGATTAAATGAATTTCAGCAACCTATCGGTACAGATCTAACTGGGTGGATACCTGCAAAACAGCCGGGAAAAACGACATTTACGGGACAGTTTTGCCGTTTAGAACGTCTTGATGTTTCACGGCACGTAGAAGAACTCTTTGATGCATTTCAAGATAGCCCTGATGCACGCAATTGGACTTATCTGCCTTATGGGCCATTCGGTTCATGCGATGAGTACCGTGATTTCTTAGTGAGTATGGAAGGGCTTAATGATCCGTTCCATTACACGGTCATTGATCAATCGACAAATAAAGCGGTGGGTACTCTCTCTTTAATGCGTATTGATGCTGCGAATGGAGTGATTGAAATCGGACATGTTGTTTATTCACCCAGAATGCAACGCACTCCGCTTTCAACGGAAGTCATGGCTCTGCTACAGAATTATGTTTTTGAAGAGCTTGGTTATCGTCGATTAGAATGGAAGTGCGACTCATTGAACGAACCTTCCCGCGCTGCTGCGGAACGCTTTGGTTTTACATTCGAGGGAGTCTTCCGACAGTTGCAAGTGACGCAAGGACGAAACCGGGATACGGCCTGGTACTCACTTCTTGATAGTGAATATGCTGCATTTAAATCCGCATATAAAGCATGGCTTGATCCTGAAAACTTTGATGAAGCCGGCCATCAAATCAATAAGCTGGGTGATCTGATTAACAAATTAAAATAACGTAGGCACTCAACCACTAGGTGCTTGGTAAACAGGAATTCAACTATTTACTGATACGACCAGGTATACAACTGAAATAGTTATCCCAATTAATGAGGATACCTATTGTTCATCAACACGGTGGTAGATAAATTTCACACCACCGTATTGATAGTGCTATCGAGAGATTATTCAGGCTGTGCTGTTGGACGGAATAAGATTTCAGAGACATCCACTTCATCTGGTTGCGAAATCGCGAAAGCCACCATACGTGCGAATGCATCAGGGGATAATCCGAATTCACCAACGATTTTTTTCACAGTTTCTTGAATATCTTTTTGGCTGATGTGTTCAAGTAACTCTGTATTTACCGCCCCTGGAGAAATGATGGTAGTACGCAGGTTGTAAGGTTTCACTTCTTGACGAAGGCCTTCTGAAATTGCGCGTACCGCCCATTTAGTTCCGCAGTAAACACCGGCACCTTGAGCAACAATATGACCGTAGACAGAAGAAACGTTGATGATATGTCCTGACTTTTGTTCCTGCATATATGGAAGAGCAGCAGCAATACCGTTCAGAACTCCTTTAATATTGACATCAATGGTTTCATTCCATTCTTCAATTTGTAAACGTTCAAACGGAGCCAGTGGCATTAAACCAGCGTTGTTAAGAAGAACATCAACACGTCCGTATTTTTCCACAGCAGTATCGACTAGCTTTTTAACGTCTTCGTGTTTTTTTACATCCGTTTGTATAGCAATTGCAATGCCTCCGGCATCGACAATTTCTTTTACGATAGCATCAAGCTTGTTTGCACGACGGGCACCAAGAACAACTTTCGCTCCCTCTGAAGCAAGTAGTCTTGCGGTGGCTTCTCCAAGACCTGAACTTGCTCCGGTGATGACCACGACTTTATCTTTAATATTTTGCATAAATACCTCAGTTGTTGTGAATAGTAACTTTACGATGATGGAACACGAAATAGGTTCATGTTCCAAAATCGGATAAGTGCCTCTCCTTAACTACTCCGAGGAAAGGCGTAATTTGAATTGATTTTTACAATCAACAGGCTAACGAATAGAAGGCCAACCAACATAAATGGCAGTGACGAGATACCAAATACCTGAAGCAGAACACCACCAACGATCCCACCAAGAGAAATAGCGCTGTTCCAACTGACCACAGTTAATGAGATGGCGATATCCGCCCATTCTCCTGCTGCGTCAGCAAGAGCTGTATTCAGTAATGTTGCAGCACCACCAAATGTCAGTCCCCAAATTGCCGTGCCGATGATAATGACATCGGGATTGGTAATAAATAATCCAAAAACCAATGAAATAACAAAAAATGCAAGTAGAGAAATTAAAACGGTTATTCTTAAGTGTTTGTCGATTATTTTCCCGGTGATAAAAATACCGACTAAAGAAGTTAATCCAAAGACCATCAAAATAAACTCAACATCGGTACCTAATCCAGATGGTTGAACAAATGGTGCTATGTAAGTGTAAAGAATATTATGAGCCAGCATCCAGGTTAATACGACCGCCAGTACGGGTTTAACTCCAGGAATATTGAGCACTTTTCCAAACTGTAATTTTACCTGTTTGGATTGTCCAGGGACATTGGGTACGCAAAGTACAATCCAAATGATAAGCAGAGCAGAAAGAACAGACATAGCCCCAAAGGTTAAACGCCAGCCTAATACTTGTCCTAACCATGTACCAAAAGGAACCCCGGCAGAAAGAGCGATCGGTGTGCCAACCATTGCAATTGCCATGGCTTTACCTTGTTGATAAGGCTCAACAATACGTCGTGCGTAACCTGCCAATAAACTCCAGGCCAGTCCTGCACTAGAACCAGCAAGAAAACGGGCAACAAAGGTTAGTACCAGGTTGGTGGATATGGCCGTTAGCGTATTGAAAATGATGAATCCCAATACGGTGACGAGCAGCACATTTCGTCTGGACCATGAGCGGGTAGCAATGGTAAGCGGTATCGCAGAAAATAATGAACCTAACGCATAAGCGGTGACCCATTGTCCGGTTGTTGATAACGGTGTCGCCATATCATGGCTAATTTCAGGCAATAAACCCGCAGGAATTGTTTCTGTCATAATACAGATAAATCCAGTCATAGCGAATGCCAGTAATGCCATATACGGCATCGGTTTATCTTTGTTTGTCATTGGTGTCTCAGTGTAAATAATAACTATCCAGAGAGCACAGAAGTCCATGCTCACAACGATTTAATTAAATGGTGAACCTATTTATTGGTGAAATAGATTGGTTATGTTGTTGCTTGTTGAAAGTCCGTTCAGGTTAAATCCTTGCGTTATCTCTGGGGTAAAGAGACTCCGGTTACCTTTTCTAATGCCTCTAATAATTCATCCTGAAAAGTTTCGTCTTGAGATGCTTTATGCGGTTCCAACTGTTGTTTATGGTGCCAATAGGTGCCGCTTTTTATCGTGCCTATATCATCGGTAGTGGCTAACCATTCCTGAGTCTGGTATCCCTTAATTAAATCGTCAGTTGCATCATGACCACCCATTTTTGTTGGTACCCAGCCAGGATCAACAGAATAACAGGAAACATCATTCCAACGTTTTGCAATCGCATTAGAGAGTGTGGTGACAAATAACTTACTGTCTGAATAAGTATCTGTGTCGCTATACCAGTTAAACCCGGAAACGGTGGCTTTGCCCCCAAAGTGCATACTGCTACTCAGATAAATAAGGCGTGATGGTCTTGCTATCTGAGCGGTTAAGACATAAGGAGCCAGAACATTGACGGCGAGTACATCACTTCCGGACAATGTACCGGCGTTATGGATTACAGCATCCAGTTGACCATAACGATTAACCTGCTCAGCGACAGAGAATTGTTGCTCAGCAATAGAAAGATCACCTATAACCGATTTTGCGCCTTTATCTAACAAGTGCTGAACAGCATGTAAACGTTCATCGTTTCGGCTATGAACAATAATATCATGGCCTTTATCGAGTAAGCTGCTTGCTGCTGCCAACCCTAATCCATCTGTTGACCCTGTAATAAAAATTCGCGCCATCGATTTCTATCCTTTAGAAGTATTGAAGATTTCAATATAACGAGCATTTGCATGTTCGGTGTATTTACGGGTATCTGCAATACACCGAACGTATCATCAAGTCATTAAAGTGCTAATTTTAAGATTTCTTCAGCACTTTCAGCCGTGATGTTTTGTTTTTCACCCAATTGAACATGACCGTGTTCTTTTAATTTTGCGATAACCACAGGAATGATTTCTTCGCCTAAACCATAGTCGGACAAATGTGTTTTCAGCCCCATTGATTCAAAGAAAGCGGCAGTACATTCAATTGCTTTGTCGGCCATAACAGATTCATCTGCAGCAGGGATATTCCAAACATTTGCAGCGTATTGTGCAAGTTTGGCTGATTTATCCGCTTTGCTGAATTTCCAAAGAGCCGGCATAACGATTGCAAGAGTTTGTGCATGATCAAATCCATAGAGACCGGTGATTTCCTGACCGATCATGTGTGTTGCCCAATCTGAAGGAACACCTGTGCTTAACACACCGTTTAATGCCATTGTTGCTGACCACATAATATTGGCACGAACATCGTAGTCATCGGGTGTCACCAATGCTTTTGGTCCGTCTTCTTTCAGTGTATTAAGCAAACCTTCGGCAAAACGATCCTGAATTTTGGCATTGACCGGATAGGTGATGTACTGCTCCAGAATATGAATAAATGCATCCACAACACCGTTTGCAGTCTGATTTTTCGGTAACGTAAAGGTGATTTCAGGCTCTAATACTGAGAATTTTGGTAAGACATGTTTTGAGTCAAAAAACAGTTTATCTTTCGTTTCAGCTTTAGTGACAACAGAAACACTGTTCATTTCTGAGCCGGTTGCAGCGATAGTCAAAACACATCCGATAGGAAGTGCATCCTGAACAACGCTGCCATAACTTTTGACTATTTCCCAGATATCACCTTCATATTTTGCAGCCGCGGCAATAAATTTTGTCCCGTCGATAACTGAACCACCGCCTACCGCAAGTAAGAAGTCAATCTTTTCTGTTTTCACAATGTCAACAGCACGCATTAATGTTTCGTAATGAGGGTTAGATTCAACACCGCTAAATTCAAACACCACATCATTGTCTAATGATTCTTTGACACGTTGTAGTACACCGGTTTTAACAACGCTTCCGCCACCATAAACGATCATCACTCTCTTATCTCTTGGAATTTCCTGATTAATCTGAGCGATTTGATTTTTACCAAACAGTACTTTTACTGGATTGTGAAATATGAAGTTATCCATGTTATTACCTATTTATTACTGATATATGGACAGGCAAATACACATATATTGATGTGAAGTTGCCTTTCAAGTTAGTCTTGATTCGATGGGGAATACTTTAGCAAGTAAATCGCCACTAATTAATAGCTACAAATTTCACTTATTTGTTAATTATATTCATCAATCAAAAAACAATAAAATAAGTAGCCTGAAGAGATGCTCTAAACGTAATTAGGCGACAGTCGTTTCCCATTCACGGATGGTTGAAATGCCCAATTTCGCTGCAGATGCTTCAATTTTGGCTATTTCTGCCTCGTTCAGTTCGATTTGTACTGCTTGGGCTGCATCATCAACCTGAGCAACGGTCGTTACACCGATAATTGGTAACGTGCCTTTTGCTATGGCCCATGCGGTCGCAATTTGTGCGCAACTTGCTTTGTAGTTATCTGCCACTTCTTGTAAGACTAAAGTGAGCTCCTCGATTTTTGGAAGGTGCTGATTGTATGATGCTGCACGAGCACTGCCTTCAGAGAATGGGTGCTGGCTAGTGTATTTACCCGACAAAGCGCCTTGCTCTAACACCATGTATGAGAAAAAGGTAATTCCATTTTCTTTGCAATAATCTAATATGCCGCTTTCTTCAGAAACTCGATGCATCAGGCTATAGTGGTTTTGGACGGCAGAAATTTTCAGGCCTTCTTCAGCCAGAATACTATTAGCTTGTTTGATTTCAGCCAAATTGTGGTTAGATACACCGATGTGCTTAATTTGCCCACTTTTCGCCAGAGGGATCAGTTCTGGTGTCCATTTTTCAACATCTGCATTGTTGTGGATCCAATAAATATCGGCATAATCGATATGTAAGCGCTGTTTGCTTTCGTCCAACATCACTTGTGCCGGATGCGCAGATTCACCTGCAATTTGAGGAGTAAATTTTGTTGAAATTGTTAATTTTTCACGAGGCAGATCTTTAATAAAAGAGCCCAGGATTTCTTCTGAGGTGCCCATTCCATACACGGCTGCGGTATCCCACAGAGTTAAGCCATGTTCAATTGCGCGATCAAAAACAGGTTTTAAATCTTTTGCAGTTAACGTATTGCCGAAAACCTGGTCGCCACCGGCAAAACCAGTACCCCATGCCCACGCACCAAGAGCAATTTTTTGATTGAAAACATTGTGTGTCATGTCCGTGTTCCTTTATATCAAGAATTGATTATCTGGAAACTGAGCGGATTTACCCCGAAATAAAATCAGGTAATGGCTCAGTTTAAACTTGTTATTGTGTTTGTTTAGCTAAGGCCGTATCAATATCGGCCGCTGAATGACGTTCTGCGACACGTTCCCACTCTTCACCGATAACGCGGTTGACGATACGTCCACGCTGGACAGCAGGTCGTTTGAGCATCATTTGAGCCCATCGTTGAACATGGTGATAGTTCTGGATATCGAGGAATTCAGCTGCGCTATATAGTTTGTTCAGCACGAGGTTTCCGAACCAGGGCCAAATAGCAATATCAGCAATGCTATATTCTTCACCGGCAATAAATGTGTGCTTCGCGAGCTGTTTATCCAGTACATCTAATTGGCGTTTTGCTTCCATCGTAAAGCGATTAATTGGGTACTCGTACTTTTCAGGAGCAAAGAAATAGAAATGGCCGAAACCGCCACCGATATACGGCGCTGAACCTTGTAGCCAAAATAGCCAGTTCATTACTTCTGTACGTTGAGCACCATTTTGAGGTAACAGGACGCCAAACTTTTCAGCTAAATAAAAAAGAATATTGCCGGATTCGAAAATATTGACTGGTTGGTTACCAGAGTAATCCACTAAGGCCGGGATTTTTGAATTTGGATTGATGGCAACAAAACCGGAACTAAACTGATCTCCATTGCCGATCTTGATTAAATTGGCATCATACTCAGCTTCATTGATTCCCAAAGCCAGTAGCTCTTCAAGCATGATTGTCACTTTTTGACCGTTTGGAGTCCCCATGGAATACAGTTGTAAATTGTGCTTTCCAACGGATAAATCCTGTTCGAATCGGGCTCCGGAGTCAGGGCGATTAGCTCCCGGAGATGGTTCTTTTCCATCCGTTTCCATTGTCCAAACTTTTGGGAGAATGTATTTAATTTCCATTGTTCGACCTCAGAAAATAATCATTGTTTAGACAATCTGGTGTTGACTGTCTTTCGGCTGCAGATAATTTAACAAGCTAATTCCAATTAATTAATAGCTAATACTTTCATTTATTTGTGAGGTATATTCACTAATTGAGGAATAAAAATAACGATTTTGAATGTTATACTTTTCTCAACCAGAGAGAAGGAGACCAGGGTTGGACGAACTAAAAGCATTTCTTGCGATAGCAAGGCTTAACAGCTTTACCAAGGCGGCAGCTGAAATAGGGGTAACCCCTTCAGCACTGAGTCACACGATAAAATCACTTGAAGATAAATTGGGCGTTAGGTTATTTGCCCGTACAACCAGAAGTATTTCACCAACGGAAGCCGGCAGACAACTGATTGATGATTTGACACCGCTATTTGAGCAGGTTGATGATGCCATTCTCAGGCTTAGTGAATTACGAGATAAGCCTGCCGGAAATATTCGGATCACCGGTGCTGATGATGCAATACAGTACATTCTTCGCCCTGTGCTTCCGCGTTTTTTAAATCGTTACCCGGATGTTAGTGTCGAAGTGAGTGTGGACTACGGGTTTACTGATATTGTCAAACAACGTTTCGATGCCGGTATCCGCATGGGAGAAGATTTAAATAACGATATGATTGCCGTAAAAGTCAGTCCTGACTGGCGGCAGGTTGTTGTTGCTTCACCACAATATCTACGTAATAACCCAAAGCCGAAAAAACCAGAAGATTTACTAAAGCATAACTGTATTAACATCCGATATTCGGAAAAAAGTGGTTTGTATGCCTGGGAATTTGAAAAAGGTGATAAGAAGCTGAATGTCAAAGTGAAAGGCCAATATACAGCCAACAGCAATATTCATGTTTTGGATGCGGTTCTTGATGGTATCGGCCTTGCTTATCTTCCCGAATACTATGTTGAAGAATATTTGAAACGCGGTGAACTGGTCGCTTTCTTACTTGATTGGTGCCCTTATTTTGATGGCTATTACCTGTATTATCCTCATCGACGTCAAGATTCACCGGCGTTTTTAGCGCTGGCTAATACGCTGAGATATACAGGTTCCTAATCGGATTAAAATTATCTTAAGCCCCTGTTATGGGGCTTATAACTAAAAACACATCAGATTATAATCGTCAATTGAACGTAGTTAGTACCAGTCATGTTTTTCTCCACGGTCAAGGCTGTTTATCTGCGCCATTTCTTCATTAGTCAGTTCAAAATCAAATAGGTCGAGGTTTTCCCTGACATGAGCAGGATTTGATGAGCCAGGAATAACGACGACACCTTTTTGCAGATTCCAGCGCAATATTACTTGTGCCGTAGAAACCCCATGAGACCGCGCAATTGCTGAAATGGTTTTATTGCCCAACAGCTCAGCGGTATAGCCTCGACCTCCCAGCGGATACCAACCTTGCACAATAATCCCTTTTTTCTGGATAAACGGAATAACATCATTTTCCTGATAGAAAGGATGGATCTCATTTTGTACCAATGCTGGCGTAATCGTTACTTGTGGCAAGAATTCACTAAGTTCTTTGATATACCAGTTCGATAACCCGATAGAACGGATTTTGCCATCAGCAACCGCGCGTTCCATTGCCTTATAGGCTTCGACATCATTAGGTCCAGGATGATGAAGTAACATCAAATCAATATATTCAAGGCCCATTTTTTTGAGAGCTTCGTCAATTGCTGTATCAGCGTGATCAAACTGATTGGGGTAGAGTTTTGTTGTAACAAAGATGTCTTTACGTGGAATATTCGATTCCCGAACGGCTTTCCCAACGGCTGCTTCATTGTGATACATAAATGCTGTATCAATCAGTCTGCCACCAGCACCAAATAGAGTTGCAATTGAAGTCGCACATTCCTCATCGGAAAGACTGTAAGTACCTAAGCCCATTATCGGCATATCATATCCGCTGTTGAGTTTTACGGTTTTAGTATCAAAGTCAAACTTTGTTACAGGTGAGACGACTTTATTCGTTGTCTGAGCACTTTGAACCGACTGAGCATGTGAAGCCACAGTAAAGACCAAAGATAAGATAAAAGCGGTAACATTCTTCATTTTTGATACCTCCATTCCTATTCCTTTGAAATAGCTTTCAATATTTTTGCCGGAACTCCGCCGACTGCGGTATAGGGCGGTACATTTTTAGTTACCACTGCTCCTGCTGCGACGACAGCCCAATCCCCGATAGAGACTCCTGGTAATATTGTTGCATTTGATCCAATCCAGACACGGGTTCCGATATTGATTGGTAAATAGTGGTTTTTGCGGTCATTGTTCGGATTAAGGTCATGATTGATCGTTGCAAGCACCACGTTATGTCCAATTAACGAACCATCTCCAATGGTGATTCCGCCCTGATCCTGAAAGTGGCAACCTGAATTGATAAACACATCTTTACCGATGGTAATGTTCTTTCCAAAATCAGTATAGAAGGGGGGAAACAACCTAAAAGAATCATCGATTTTCTTTCCGGTTAACCGTGACATAATTTCTCTTAGTTCTTCAGGACTATGGTATTGCGTGTTCATTTCCATTCCGATACGAATGGCTTCTTGAAATAAGGTGTTAGCAAAATCACTACGTTCGGCGTTTTTAGGTTCACCTTCTTTAAATCCATCTATCACGTCTTGAACTGTTACTGTCATCGTATTGCTCCTTGATGGGGCTAACAAATGTCCATCATTGTAAAAATGGTTTGGCTGATATGTCAGCTTAGCAATTAGAACGATGCCAATTAATAACGAATATTTTGATTTATTATTAAAAATAATTCATAAATTGAATTGAATAGTAAAAGCTTAACATTTGAAATCTATTTATGATGAATGTTCAAATTTTTGGTGATTGTAACCGTATTTATGCGGGCAAAACCCGGAGTAGTTCAGGCATCAATGTATGCTTGGAACACTTCGGTTTTTTTATGCCTTGAAATCAGTGGTTATTGTATTCGTGATTAGTGTCACAAGATGGTTATTTGCGAGTATCACTATAACCTGTTTCATTCTAGAGTCTGTTATCGATTGATACCGGTTACATATGGGCAGGTACTAATTATCAACTGGGCAACCTGAATATAAGTAAGGACATGAAACGATGAAATCAGAAAAACCATTGCCAATTGCAACCTATTTTCCTCAGGCTAGTAGAATTGCCTATGGATGTATGTGGATGGGAGGCTGGAATCCCAATCCGGTATCTGCTGATGATATTCGTCAGGCACAGGCTGTGATTGAGACTTCGTTAGAATCCGGTATTAGCTTCTTCGATCACGCTGATATTTACACTTTTGGCAAAGCAGAACAAGCCTTTGGCGAAGTGTTGAAACGCTCACCTGGTTTACGTGAAAAATTGCTTATTCAGTCTAAATGTGCCATCCGTTTTGAGGATGAAATGGGACCGGGACGGTATGATTTTTCTGCTGAATGGATAAACAAGTCCGTTGATGGCATTCTTTCCCGCCTTAATATCGAAAAGCTGGATATATTGTTATTGCATCGTCCTGATCCGTTGGCGGATATGCAGGAAGTGGCGAAAACACTCGAAGGTCTAAAAGCGGCGGGTAAGTTCGATTATCTAGGTGTATCAAATATGAACCTGCACCAGATTCGCTTTATTGAAAATGCTCTGGATATGCCTGTTGTTGCAAATCAGTTGGAGTTGAGCCTGGATAAATTGGACTGGCTGAATGACGGTGTCATGGTTAACACTGTGGGTAATCACGAGATTGATTTTGTCAGTGGTACGCTGGAGCATTGCCAGATGCAAGGCATTCAATTGCAGTCTTGGGGGAGTTTGGCTCAAGGGAAATTTTCTGAGAAGGGGCTGAGCTCCAAGGATGAATCAGTACGCAATACATCTCAATACGTTATGGAATTGTCTGAGAAGTATGATGTTGGTAGCGAAGCGATTGTTTTAGCTTTCTTGCTGCGCCATCCAGCGCAAATTCAGCCGATTATTGGTACAACCAACCTTGAACGTATAAGATCGTCAGCCCAGGCATTATCAGTTAATCTGACTCGTGAAGAGTGGTATGGTCTGTACGTGAAGTCACGTGGACAACGACTTCCATAGGACGAGACATTGCATACATTAAATCCATCGTTATTAACTCTGTTTTTTCAGTAGATTTAATGGCGATGGGGGATTAGGCTTAATTGTTCGATGCTATAAGTTCTTTATATTAAAACCCGAAGAATCAATTTCCTCGGGTTTTTATTTTTTTAGCTGCTAAAGGCAAATAGACGTGTTGATAACCAAAATGGCTATGAGTGCGTTTATTAAGACCGTTATGTAGCCCGAGTAAATTGATTGATTGCTATTTAACGAGACCACTACAGTTGAAATTGTTTTGGAGTCATACCAAATACTTTTTTGAAATTACGATTAAGGTGACTGGCATCCTCTGGCACATATGGGAACGATGTTCCTGGCTGCGCGATTTATTGATGCAGTGACCGATCCGATAAAGCTTATTTTAGAAAAATTTTTGAATGGAAGGATTAAAGCATGCCACTTAGGATATATTTAGCAGACATGCTTTAACTGAATGGATTAATGCTCTTTCTTCGTGATTTTGTCTAAATATCCCATAGCAAATGCCGATACGACGAAAGTGACATGTAGCAACAAGTACCATTTGATTTTATCATCTGGCACATTTTGAGTATTCATAAAGACTTTCAGCAGGTGAATAGAAGAAATGGCCACGATAGAAGCAGAAACCTTATTCTTCAGCGAACCAGTATCTAGCTTTCCTAACCATACCAGTTTTTCCGCATTGTCATCGACATCGATTTTAGAAACGAAGTTTTCGTAGCCAGAAAACATTACCATGATAATCAGTCCACCCACGAGTGAAATGTCGATCAAAGAAAGGGCTATAAGAACCAGATCTGTCTCCGTAATCGAAATGATGTGAGTCAACACATGATAGACTTCCTGAAAAAACTTGATACCCAAAGCGAATAAAATAAAGCTCAATCCGAGGTAAATAGGAGCCATTACCCATCGAGCTGAATACAATAATTTTTCAAACACACGCTCCATAAAACGCATTGTTCCTTCTTAACGAATTGATATAAACATTTCTGCAAGGAAGTCTTTCTATTGGGAAATCCCCCCAACTTCCAGAATTGTAGCTGGTCATTATAGTACATGAACAACCATCGATAGAATTACAATTCTTACGGCCAAGTGATATGAATTTTCTCATGATAAATGTAAGAAACTATTTCACAATGATGATATTGTTACGTTATAACATATCTATTGTTTGATATCCATAAGTCGAGTTTTATATGGGGCATCTATCTGCAGTTAAGAAACTGCCATCTTTTAGTCACTTGTTACTGATATCCGGTATTGTGCGGATTTGCGCAGTGCTGGTCGTGCTATCTGTGTTGTGGGGCACAATTTACTGGGCGGTACAACTGCCATGATAGAACTGAATAAGCTTGTTGTCGGATACCGAAATAAACCTGTTGCTGCACCGATAAGTGGGATATTCGTTGCAGGTAGTCTGACAGCTATAAAAGGGGCTAACGGTGCCGGAAAGTCGACATTACTTAAAACGTTATGTGGGGTACAACCCGCGGTGTCCGGTGAAATCAGTTACGAACCCGGCGTTAAAAAAAATATGAGCTGGCTACCTCAGCGTGCTGATATCGATAGTGGTATCATCGCCTCCAAAATGAAAAGTCAGAGGCGAATTCGTTATGAGTGTAGATGTTTCTGTGGAAGTTGGGATTGCCCCAATATTGCAACGATGAGGATAAAGCCATCTTCTTTGGTATAGTAAGCTGTGTGCCTACCCACATGAAAGTAGAAGCCGTTGTGGTAGATGTCATCACAACTTTTCCCTAATCCAGGGTTATCAGCTAAAGTTTGAAAAGCAGTAAGTAAAGCTGCTTTATATTTAGTCCATTGCGCATCTGAAAAATTTTCGACAGTGTAATTTTTAATTTTGAGCAAATGCCCTTGAGCGAGAAGGCTCAATTTATATGATTTTTTCGGCATATCAAGATAAAGCTAAGTTAAAGAGAATTTAGGAAGTTTTCACCATCAACGATGTTTCCGTTGGCTAAATCTTTTTGTGCAGATTCAAAACAGTGTTTAAGGTAATCAGCTTTCATCGCTTCAAGTTCTTCGAAATCTTGAATGGACATAACAACAACGGTGTCTTTGCTGTTTTTGCTAATTTTGACGGGTTCACGTTGGGCACTCAAAAGAAGTTCACCGAAGTTTCGTTTGGCGTCATTGGCTGTTAGCGTGCGCATAAGCAGAGCTCCATGTTTGCATGTGTTTTAGATTATAACTTATGGTGCGAATTGGTCAATACGATTAAATCGTGCGATTTGAGCGAAAAAGTAAACCAACACAGCGCAGCAATTGACAAAAATATATGTCACGAATTTAGGTTCCCAAAATGTAGTGCATATATGTTGCAACTGTGATTAGCGTTTCCCAACGCCTTATATTTGGAAGGAAATATGAAAATCACATGGATTGTTCTATTTTCAATTTTACTATTTGGTTGCAATACTGATGATCGAAGCATCGGGTTTACAATGTGTTACCTAAAAGCTTCGTTATAATCATATGACCACACCCAAAAGGATCACAGCAATGAATCAGCATGAAAAACTCAATTATGTCGAATTTGGTGCAAAGGACTTAGCCTCAACCAAATCGTTTTTTTCTTCCGTATTTGGCTGGGAGTTTGTTGATTATGGCCCTGAATATAGTGCGTTTTCAAATCAAGGTCTGGATGGAGGATTCTTCAAGGCAGACTCCTGCAGCCAGACAACGACTGGATGCGCGCTTTTGATCTTCTACAGCTCAGATATTGAAGCGACGTTGAACAAAGTGATTCAACACGGAGGAGAAATTATTCGTCCCATATTCGAATTCCCTGGTGGTTGCCGTTTTCATTTTCTGGAGCCAAGTGGTAATGAATTTGCGGTCTGGTCGGAAGACCGCGTATAACATACAAGCTGGTTTATCTAGCATCCCGCAATGCATACCGACTGTCCTTAACTCCCTTAAAAACAAAAATAAGGCTAAATGTAACCCACCAAAATGCACTATTTTGGTGGGTTTTGCACCAATTATGTACAGTTGTGATGATTAAATAAACAAATATAGTAGTTATGAATTTAAATAACTAACTGATAATAATAGACTTATATTTTTTACCTAATGTTGGAACGATCGTTGCAGTTAATATTGTTGAGTGTTTCAATCGTTTCTTAACTAAATAGGGAAATTTCAATGAGAATGACTAAATTAATCTCAATAATTATTACGGCAGCTGCGTTAGCAACCGGTATTTCAAGCGCATCTGCGAATCAGCTGGACACTATCAAGGAACGTGGTGTGCTGAAAGTGGCAGTACCACAAGACTTTCCTCCGTTCGGCTCTGTTGGTACAGATTTAAAACCACAGGGTTATGACATTGATATGGCGAAATATCTGGCTAAAGAAATGAATGTCAAAGTGGAACTTGTTCCGGTAACAAGTGCAAACCGAATTCCATATCTGCAAACTAAAAAAGTTGATCTGGTCATTTCCAGTATGGGTAAAAATGCAGAACGTGAAAAAGCCATTGATTTTACTGAAGCGTATGCGCCATTTTTCTTAGGCGTTTTTGGTACGGCTGACGAGAAAGTAACCAAGGCTTCTGATCTTGCAGATAAAACAGTGGGAGTTACCCGTGGCTCTGTTGAAGATATCGAGCTAAGCAAACTGGCACCGAAAAATACTACGATTAAACGTTTTGAAGACAATAATGCAACACTTTCTTCTTTCTTGTCTGGTCAGATTGATTTAATTGCAACGGGTAACCTTGTTGTGACTGAAATTGCGACTCGTTATCCGGGTAAAGCACCTGAAGCAAAATTTATGCTGAAAAATTCTCCATGCTATGTCGGCGTGATGAAAGGTGAAGCTGAGCTAGTGCAAGAAGTAAACAAGCTTATTTCAGAAGCGAAAACCAGTGGTGTGTTAGAAGGCTTTTCTCAAAAATGGCTGAAAGCCCCTTTTCCAAAAGATTTAGGCGCGTAAGGAAATTCGCATGAGTTACCAGTTAGATTTTACTGGTCTGGCTCCATACCTGCCACAGTTTGTGGCAGGTCTCTGGACCACCATTGAATTAACCGTTATATCGACAGTAGCAGGTTTAATGGTTGGTACTTTGTGTGCGGCTGGACGTATCAGTGTTCATCGTTGGTTACGTTTTGTATGTGGAACCTACGTAGAGATAACACGTAATACGCCATTTATTGTGCAGCTATTTTTTATATTTTTTGGTTTACCTGCACTGGGTGTGAAGTTATCAGCATGGGAAGCGGGCTTTATTGCGATGGTGTTTAATCTGGGAGCATACAGCGCTGAAATAATCCGTGCCGGGATTGATGCAACTCCGAAAGGTCAGTGGGAAGCCGGAAAAACATTGGGACTGACAAAGCGTCAGATATTTACTCATATTGTTTTACCACCAGCCTATCAGCGAGTTTATCCTGCGTTGGTCAGCCAGTGCATCATTGTGATGCTGGGGTCTTCTGTTATTTCGCAGATTTCTGTGGAAGAACTGACATTTGCTGCGAACTTTGTGCAGTCCAGAACGTTTTTAAGTTTTGAGTCGTATGCCGTCACTGCATTAATTTATCTGGTACTGGCTATTGCTATGCGTCAGATATTTGCACGGATTAAATCCCGAATTTTTAAAAATCCGGTGATGTAAGGGGATAACATTATGATGATGCAATTTACTGACTGGGACATCTTACGTAATTTGTTACTGGCAGCGCGTTGGACGGTTCTCTTATCGCTAATCGCCTTTTTTGGTGGTGGTATTGTTGGTCTGATTTTAACGCTGCTACGAAGCACAAAGAACCTGAGCCTTGGAAAGGGAATTCAGCTTTATGTTGAACTGTTTCAGGGGACACCTTTGCTAATGCAACTTTTTATGGCGTTCTTCGGACTATCGTTATTCGGTGTTGAAGTCAGTGCCTGGTCCGCGGCCATACTTGCCTTAACGTTATACAGTAGTGCCTACTTTCATGATATCTGGCGAGGCTGTATTGATGCATTACCAAAAGGTCAGTGGGAAGCGTGTCGGACACTGGGGCTGAATTACCTGCAGACCATGAGATATGTGATTATTCCACAGGCTTATCGCATAGCAATTGCACCGACAATCGGATTTTCAGTGCAGATAGTAAAAGGAACGGCGCTGGCATCCATTATTGGATTTGTCGAGATAACCAAGGCCGGAACTATGTTGAATAACGCAACGTTTCAGCCTTTTAAAGTTTTTGCCATGGTGGCGGCATTATATTTTGTGATTTGTTTTCCGTTGTCATTACTGGCTCGTTATTTGGAGAAAAGTACTCATGTCTCTCGTTAGTGTTGAACAAGTACATAAGTATTATGGTGAAAACCATGTATTGAAAGGTGTCGACCTGAAAATAGGGGCTGGTGAAGTTGTCTCAATTATTGGTCGTAGCGGTTCTGGTAAAAGTACGCTTTTACGTTGTATGAATGGTCTGGAAACCTACCAGGATGGGGCAATTATTGTTGATAACCAGGCAGTTGAAAATGATGACTACAAACTGCGGATGCTCAGTAAAAGCGTCGGTATGGTATTTCAGAGCTTTAATCTTTTTCCGCATATGACGGTCGGGGAAAACGTCATGTTGGCTCCGAAACTGGTCCTGAAAAAAAGCGAACAAGAGTGTGAAATACTGGCAAAAGAATTACTGGAGAAAGTGGGTTTAGGGGATAAATTTGATGCTTATCCGGCAAACTTATCTGGTGGCCAGCAACAGCGTGTAGCTATCGCAAGATCGTTGGCAATGAATCCTAAGGTACTGCTTTGTGACGAGATCACTTCTGCCCTTGATCCTGAACTGGTTGGTGAAGTACTGAAAGTTCTGGAGCAGTTAAAGAAAGAGGGTATGACACTGATTCTTGTTACCCATGAAATGAATTTTGCCCGTGAAGTCGGTGATCGGGTGGTATTTATGAATCAGGGTAAAGTGTGGGAAAGTGGTCCGAGTGAAGAGCTTATGTCTAATCCGCAAACTGATGAGCTTAAGAGTTTTTTATCAGCAGTGAAGTAGGTAAAACAGAGAGAAATCATGACAAATAACAATTCTTTAAGCTCACGTATTACCAGACATTACTCGACTCTGACGGATAGTAATCGACGAATTGCTGACTTTTTACAGGTGAATCCTGAGAAAGTACTGATGTTTTCGACCAGTGAAATAGCCGAAGCCTGTGGTGTGTCGAAAACCAGCATCAGCCGTTTTATCCGTAAATTAGGCTATGAAGACCATGTCGCGCTGAGAAATGAATTAATGTCTGAACGAGACAGTGGTAATCCGGTGATTACCACTGAACTGCATGACAGTGGATTTAGTCAGGATGTCGTTGCACTGGATAAGTTGTGGTCTCAGCTTGCAGAAGGTCATGGTGAAGAAATCGTTGCAAAACTGGTTGCAGCAAAGCGGGTAATTATTATCGGATACCGGAATAGTTATCCATTGGCCATGCACTTTCGCCAGCAACTTGCTCAGTGCCGTGACAATGTCGTACTGCTTCCGCTTCCGGGGCAAACCATTGGTGAGGATTTAAGTTCAGTCAATGAAGATGATTTTGTGATCCTGTTTGGTATCCGTCGCCGGGTTGCTAATTTCCAACAGATTGTTGAATTTCTGAAGCCTTTTGATTGTCTGCTGATCACAGATCAGTCCGGTCAGAAATATGCGTCTGATGTCAAACAAATGTTTGTTTGTTATATGAATAATGATTTGCCGTTAGACAGTTATGCGGTACCAATGAGTCTGATTTCTTATTTTGTAAACCAGACATTTTTCCATTTAAAAGATCGGGCAACGAATACCAGCCGGACGATTAGTTCCAACTATACCCAATTAGGCGAGCTGGAATAAGGACAAAGAACGATGAGTGCTATTAGTAAAATAAAAAAAGAATGGTTTTTACTTGGCTTAATTGCGGCCATTTTATTAGCCACGGTAACGGAATCTATCGGTAAAACGGATGGTGTCATCCATTTAGATAAATTAACTGGGATCGGTATTGCGCTTGTGTTCTTTTTGCATGGGTTAGGACTATCTCCAGCGGCAATTAGAGCTGGCATCAGCAACTGGCGCCTGCATATTTACATTCAGTGTGCGACTTTTTTAATTTATCCCATTTTATGGGTAGTGTTTGGTAATGCGTTTCTTGCTTTTATGCCTGCGGCGTTAGCGTTTGGTTTTTGTTATCTTTTTGTTTTACCAAGTACGATTTCATCTTCTGTTACCATGACCAGTGTGGGCAAAGGTAACGTACCGGGTGCTATTTTTAACGCTTCTTTATCCAGTATTTTAGGGGTGTTCATTACGCCGCTGTTTATCCAGTTGTTTATGGGATTTGAAGGTGTTCAGCTTGATTTAATGGGATCGGTGATTTCTATTTCTAAGTTGCTGTTGGTACCAATGATTGCGGGACAACTTCTGCGTCCATTGCTAGTTGAATTTACTCAGAGACATAAAGCGGTTGTGAATAAAATCGATAAATACGTGATTATTTTAATTGTCTATAACGCGTTCTGTGATTCTGTGGCTAATCATATCTGGAGTGATTTCTCTGTCGGCTTGCTGGCTCTGTGCATTGTGATTTGCTGTGTTGTCTTACTGGTTATGGTTCACTCTATTCAGTGGGGCGCGAAAAAAGTCGGCTTTGAACGGGAAAACGAAGTGGCTGCGGTTTTCTGCGGAACTAAGAAAACCCTGGCGGCTGGTGTGCCAATGGCCAAAGTGATTTTTGGTGCCGATCCGAATCTCGGAATGATTTTACTGCCTATTATGCTTTATCACCCGCTGCAGATTTTTTACTGCGCTATTTTGGCGAACCGTTATGCCGATCAGTATAACGTCGAAAAAGCAACGGCTTCACAGGCATAAGGACATTTGTAATGCAAGGGAATGACGCGATTTATTGTACTCAGGGACCGGATGAATTGTTACCGACAGGACTGGGCAATTTGACTGGTTTACGTTTTGTCTTTAAAGATCTGTTCGATGTTGAAGGGTATGTTACCGGTGCGGGCAATCCGACTTGGTTAAAGACACATACCAAAGCGAACAGTACCTCTCCGCTTATTTCTGAGTTGTTGTCTCAAGGAGCTGAGTGTGTTGGTCGGGTACAGACAGACGAGCTGGCGTACAGTTTAAATGGACAGAATATCCATTACGGGACGCCTGTAAATCCCAAAGCGCCGGAGTGTATTCCTGGTGGTTCTTCAAGTGGATCGGCAGTGACGGTTGCTAATGGGAATGCAGAATTTGCCATCGGGACAGATACCGGTGGTTCGGTTCGTGTTCCGGCCAGTTATTGTGGCATTTTTGGTCTGCGGCCAACGCTGGGTAAATTATCCCTTGCTTCCGCATTTGAATTATCAATGAGTTTTGATACTGCAGGGCTGTTTGCGCGGCAGTTAACGGTTTTAAAAGATGTGTATCAGGCGTTGGCTGGCAGAAACAATCATGATAGTCATGAGCGTTCAGAAACGATTGCGACATTAAAATCACTTGATGATTCTGCTTATCAACCACGATTAGATCGTTTTGTTCTGATAGCAGAAGCACACGATATAGTCGTTACTGAAATGGATGATCACGGTTTGGTTGGCGACCTTGCTGTGTTAAGTGAGTTGTTCAGAACCATCCAGGGCTATGAAATTATCAAAAAACATGGTGATTGGCTGAGCGAGCATGAAAATGCGATCGATCCGGCTATTGGTGAGCGGGTTCGTTGGGCGAGGACAATCTCAGCTAAACAATATGACCAGGGTTTGGCAGAGCAACATCAGTTTCGAGAAGCCTTTATCAATAAATTAGCTGAATGTGGTGGTGTGGTTGTATTACCGACAACTCCGGCAGGTCCGCCAAGTTTAACGATGCCCGCAGCAGAGTTGGCTGTGTATCGCTCTAAACTGATGGGATTGACTGCCATTGCTGGCTTGTCTGGTTGTCCTCAACTACATATCCCAATGTTAAATATGGAAAACGGACCTTGTGGGATTTCTCTGTTAGGACTGCCTGACAGTGAGCTGACTCTTATTAATATAGCGATGCATCTGGTCGGTGAAGGAGAAGGGTTATGAAACATCAGGTTGCCTTCACAGCCCCTCATCATGAAGCAGCAAAAGTTGGGCTGGCTATTTTAGAACAAGGCGGGACAGCGAGTGAAGCCATGGTTGCTGCAGCAGCGATGGTGTCGGTTCAGTATCCGCATATGAACAGTATTGGCGGAGACAGTTTCTGGCTAATCTGTGAAAAAGGAAAAGCTCCTGTTGCCATTGATGGTTGTGGCGCTGCGGCGGAACTCGCAACAATTGATCGTTATAAAGCATCCGCTACTGAGCTGCCAGACAGCGGTGGTCAAGCCGCTATTACGGTGGCGGGAACAGTATCAGCGTGGCATGAAGCGTTACGTTGGAACTCTACGGGGATGGCCTTGGGTGATTTATTAGCGCCTGCAATTAATGCTGCCCAAAATGGAATTACAGTGACACAAAGTCTGGTAGATGCAAGCAATAAGACATTCCCAAGACTGCACGACATTGAGAGTTTTAAAGCGCTGTTTTTAAAGCAGGGACAGCCCTTACAAGTAGGTGACATTGTCACTAACCCGCGTTTGGCTGATATATTTGCCCATCTTGCTATACATGGTCTGGACGATTTTTATCGTGGTGAACTGGCAGAAAAAATTGCACAAGATTTAGCAGCATTAGGTAGTCCGATTCGCTTATCAGATTTACAGCGTCATCAGGCTGTTGTCGGTCAGCCACTGCAAGTTAAAACAGCTCAGGGACAATTATTTAATCATGATGCACCCACTCAGGGTTTAGCTTCTTTATTGATCCTTGCAATTTACGATCGTTTAGCTGATCAGGTGAAAGATGAAACTGACCATATTCATCTGATTGTAGAAGCAACCAAACAGGCATTTATCATTCGTGACAGCGAAATAGTAGACTCTAAACATTTGGCAAAACCATTGCAATCCTGGTTGGTAGATTCGGTTATCGATGACTGTGTGAACAATATCGATATGTCTCAGGCGAAACCATGGCCACATATTGCTAAACCTGGGGACACTGTCTGGATGGGCGCAACGGATCAATACGGGACTATGGTGAGTTTTATTCAGAGTGTGTATTGGGAATTTGGCTCTGGAGCTGTACTTCCTCAGACCGGGATTGTGTGGAATAACCGGGCTAAAAGTTTTTCGCTAGATGAATCTCATCCTAACTGTTTGGCTCCGGGTAAAAAGCCCTTCCACACCTTAAATCCGGCCTATGCAGAATTTAATGACGGACGACGCATGGTGTACGGAACCATGGGGGGAGAGGGACAACCTCAGACTCAGGCGTGTCTCTATACAAGATATGTTTATCAGCAGAAACAACTTGTTCAGTCGATAGCCGAACCACGTTGGTTATTGGGCCGTACGTGGGGGGATGACACTCATCAGCTAAGACTTGAGCAATCATTATATGAATCATTGGGTGATGCCTTAACCGCAAAAGGACATGACATCACATCAGTAACAGACAACAACGAATTAATGGGTCATGCAGGAGCAATCGTTCTGAATTCAGACGGAGAGGCGGACGCTGCCAGCGATCCGCGTAGCGATGGCCTTGGAGTAAATGGAGTAAAAAATGGAAAATAATCATCAACTGTTCGAAACACTAAACCCACCACAACGTTTATTAATGGGCCCGGGACCAATTAACGCCTATCCAAGAGTGTATCAGGCGCTGTCTTCTGCCCTGATTGGTCAGTACGATCCTGTGATGACCGGGTATATGAACCAGGTGCAGTCTTTATATCGCGGTGTGTTTCAGACTAAGAATCAACAAACTATGTTGATTGATGGTACCGCTCGCTCTGGTATTGAAGCCGTTTTAGTCTCTATCCTGAAACCGGGCGACAAAGTATTAATTCCTGTTATTGGTCGTTTCGGACATTTATTAGCTGAAATTTCAGAACGTGTCGGCGCGAAAGTAAGAACTATCGATTTTGAATGGGGTGAAGTGGCAAGTGCTGAGCGTGTCGAACAGGAAATCAAAGCGTTTCAACCTAAACTTCTGGCAACAGTTCAGGGTGACACTTCAACCACTATGAATCAGCCATTAGCCGAGTTGGGTGAAGTATGCCAACGTCATGGCGTCTTGTTCTACTGCGATGCAACGGCATCGATTGCGGGTAATGACCTAAAAGTAGATGAATGGCATTTAGATGCGGTTTCGGCTGGTCTGCAGAAATGTCTTGGCGGGCCTTCAGGCAGTGCACCAATCACATTAAGTGATGCGGCTGTTGAAGTGATCAATCGCAGAAAACACGTAGAAGCGGGCATTAAAACGGATAAACATATTGCCGGTGACGATGAAATCATCCGTTCAAATTACTTTGATTTGGCGATGATCATGGATTACTGGGGCCCTGAACGCCTGAACCACCACACAGAAGCAACCAGCATGTTGTATGCAGCGCGTGAATGTGCCCGTATCTTTATGGAAGAAGGTCCTGATCACGTTATTGCCCGCCATAAACAGGCTGGTGATGCAATGGCTTATGGCCTGAAAGCTATGGGGCTTGAGCTATTTGGTCAGCAGGATTTCAAAATGAACAATGTTGTGGGCGTTCATATCCCGTCTCAGGTGAATGGTGAAGCGGTTCGTCTTGAACTTTTACACCGTTTTGGTATTGAGATCGGTACGGCATTTGGCCCGTTGACAGGAAAAATCTGGCGTATTGGCACTATGGGTTATAACGCAAGACAGGAATGTGTCCTTTCCACATTGGCTGGTCTTGAAGCTATTTTATTAAAACATGGTGCCCCAATCGATGCCGGAAAGGCGGTTGTTGCTGCTATGGAACTCTATAAATAATAATTACAAAATAAATAGTGAGGGGAAAGGATGTCGCTAGCAGGACAACAAAAAGCTCAACGCATTATGGATAGAATTGAACAGCTATCCATGTTCAGCTCCATGGACGGAGTGGTAACCAGAACCTATCTGACTGATGAGCATAAACAGGCTCATCATCAGATAGCCCGGTGGATGGAAGAAGCCGGTCTCCAGACCTGGCAGGATGAAGTGGGGAATCAATGGGGGAGATTGGTTTCTGAAAATCCTGCTCAGGATACTGTTATTATCGGTTCTCATAGTGACACGGTAGTTAATGCCGGGAAATATGACGGAACGCTTGGCGTGATTATGGCTATTGAGGCCATGAAAAGTCTAAAGGCTGCTGCTCTTCCGTTTCATGTTGATATTGTTGCTTTTGCTGATGAAGAAGGAACACGATTTAATACCACACTGCTTGGTTCTGGCGGTGTATGTGGTAAGTGGGAGCCTACCTGGTTAGATATTAAAGATTCTGCAGGTATTTCTATTCAACAGGCAATGGCAAATTTTGGATTAGATGTTAAATCAATACCTAAGGCAAGTAGGGCTAATGAATCAATAAAAGCGTATCTGGAAGTGCATATCGAACAGGGACCGGTACTGGAAAATCTAGAGTTACCTGTTGGTGTTGTGACCGGAATTGCCGGTGCTAAACGGTTTCTGATTGATGTGGAAGGTGTGGCCGGACATGCCGGAACGGTACCTGTTGAGCTGAGAAACGATGCATTATGTGCCGTTGCTGAGATGATTTCTCTGACCGAAGCATATGCTAAAAAAATGGGGATTGTTGCCACCGTTGGTAAGTGTCAGGTCAAAGGTGCCGCGGTGAATGTTATTCCCGGAGATGTGCAGTTTAGCCTGGACATTCGTAGTCAGGATCAACAGCTGCTTGAGCACTGCTGTGCTGAATTATTAACCCAATACAAGCAAATTGGTCAAAAAAGAACCGTTAGCGTTAATAGTGAAAATATCTATCAGGCGGATGCGGTTCCCTGTGATCGAGAGCTACAGAAACGATGGTCCCATGTGGTGGAAAAAGTGACGGGAGAGTCATCTCATTCTTTGTCCAGTGGCGCTGGTCATGATGCAATGATGATGGCAAATATTGCTCCTGTTGGAATGCTGTTTGTTCGCTGTGAAAAAGTGAATAAGCCATAATCCTAAAGAAAATGTGAATGTTGAAGATGTCGCTGTCGCTTTGGATTGTCTTGTTGAAATGGTTGAGTTGTTAGGTAATTTATAAGAAAACTATGAATTGATTTTATAAACGGTATCCAATGTTATTCATCACCGCAATTTTGATACTTGCTGGATAAACATGCTTCGGCAAGTTCTTGTGCTTTTTTGACTTGGTCAGAAGACAATTCGGGAAAGAGAATGGTTTTATTGCCATTATATTTGGATAACAAGTACCACATATAAGCACGAACATGGTTTTGTTTTAAAGAACCATAACCGTGCCAATAAAGGTCACCCAAGATTTTCTGTGCATCTTTTCCTTGCCCGATGGCTGCTTTATAGGCGTACTTCACAGCTTTCTTATAGTTTTTTGTAGTGCCGTCACCATCGTAATACATTTGGGCAAGACGTTCCCATATATACACTTGACCGCCATAACTATACACTTGCTTCATATACCAATAGAACGCTTTTCTTTTATCCTGGCATTTAAATTTGGCACTGTAATATGTATTAGCTAAGTAAGACATTGCATATATATGACCTGATTCAGCTGCTTTGGTAATATATTTGAGGCTTAACGCTTCATCTTTTCCAGCCAGAATCACGCCTAAAACATAGTATGCATGAACGTACCCTTGTTCTCCCGCTTTTTGGAAACACTCAGTAGCCTTTTTATAATCAAACTTACGATAATAATAATAACCAGCGTGAAACTGTGCCAACTCATCTCCTTGTTCCGCCAGGACTTCTAATTCTTGAATCGTCATCTCTTTGTAAGGCATTTCTGCTTGTGAGAAAAATGAACAAGTAACAATCAAACAAGTAATTAGAATACGTACAAACATATTGATTCCCTGTATGAGATGGACGTTGAATAACCACCGACGCAGTAGATATCAGTTGAGTCGCATAAATTAAATAACTATTCTCATATTGGTACATTAAATAAATTGGGTCAAAGTGAAGAAATTCTGAACAGCGTATATACTTCTGGTAAGTGAACACAATTCAGGAGACAGATAATGGAAATGTATCAACACGGAATGGCGGAATTATTTGAGCAGCTTGGCTTGGGGAATTCGCCAGAAGAAATTAAAGACTTCGTGAAGAATCATCGACATAAACGAGATTCAGCTCCGATACATGAAGCGAGCTTTTGGACGGCTTCACAATCAGATTTTTTGAAACAGGCTATTGATCAAGATGCTGATTGGGCGGAGTTGGTGGATCAGCTTGACGTTATGTTGCGGGATTAACTGATTCAATAAATTATTTCGGCTTAAAATATTGCATCTGGAATTCATAAGTATTTGTGTACAGAATAGTAAAATCTAATGGATTGCCATCAAGATCGATCGCTTTTGTTTCCAGGCAAATAAGAGGATCTTTTGTATTTACCTTCAGAATTGCAGCCATTTCTAAAGATGGCATACAAGGTGTGATGGTTTCATAACAACCGGCTATTTTTATTCCACAGTTATCCTCAATATAGGCAAACTTTGAGTTTTGCATATGTTGGTAAGTGAGGTCCGGAAATTTTAACGCTGATAACCAGGTTTCTTCATGTTGAAACGGTGAGTCGTCGATAAGACGTAAGCGTTTAATGTGATAAACAGGTTCACCAACTTCAACATCAAGTAATGAAGTTAATTTATTTGTTGCCGGAACGATTTCAAATAGGCGAATAATACTTTTTACTTTCCTGCCATTTTTATTCGCATAGTCAATCAGGCTATTTAGTCCCGTCGGCGGTAATAATCTGTTTTTTATCAAAAATAAACCAGATCCATGTTTTGACTCCACGAATCCTTCTTCTTTTAGCTTAGCAACTGCTCTACGTACCGTATTTCTGGAAACATGATAGTAAATTGCAAGCTCTCTTTCGGTTGGAAGTTTATCTCCAAGAACAAATTCTGAGAGGCTAATTCGCTTTTTTATGTCTTTTAATACGTCAGTGTATACCACTTTTGAACCTATTTTTACTTATAAAATCAATATATTAATTTCTTAAAAATATAATTGGTTTCATTTAATGAAAATAATGGTACCAATTTTTCGATTTTATTAAGTGATCTAGGTCACAATCAATCTTTATCTCTTATTTGAAAATATTCGCTGATGAATTGATGATTGATCGTTATTTTTCAATGTATTAGAAATTTTTAAAAAAACGAATATTTAAATAAGGTTTAGAAATGAAAAGTGATTTCTTATGGGGTGGCGCTGTAGCAGCACATCAATGCGAAGGTGGATGGAATAAAGGCGGCAAAGGTGTAAGTATTGCTGACGTTATGACTGCTGGTGCCAACAACGTTAAGCGTCGTATCACTCAAGGAGTCGTTGATGGGGAAAATTACCCGAATCATACTGCTATCGAATTCTATGATAATTTCAAAGAAGATATAAAATTATTAGCAGAAATGAATTTCAAATGCTTCAGAACTTCTATTGCCTGGTCAAGAATATTTCCTAATGGTGATGAGCAATACCCAAATGAAGAAGGTCTGGTTTTTTATGATGCACTAATCGATGAGTGCTTGAAATACAATATTGAGCCAGTCATCACACTTGCCCATTTTGAAATGCCATATGGATTAGTTAAAAACTATGGCGGCTTCAGAAACAGAAAATGCATTGATTTTTTTGTTAAATTTGCAGAAGTGTGCTTTAAGCGGTTACAAAGGTAAAGTCAAATATTGGATGACTTTCAATGAAATCAATAATCAGGCAAGATTCAACGAAAGTGATTCAGTATTTACCAACTCTGGGATCCTATTCCAGGAAACAGATAACCGTGAACTGTTGATGTATCAGGCTGCTCATTATGAACTGGTTGCGAGTGCCAAAGCAGTAACCATTGGTCATGAAATTAATCCTGATTTTAAAATCGGATGCATGATTGGAATGAACCCATATTATTCTCATTCATGCAAACCGGAAGATATGATGGTTGCTGTATCTGCAATGCATAAAAACCTATGGTTTACAGATGTACATACCCGTGGTGATTATCCTCCGTACATTGTTAAATATATGGAACGAGCTAATATTAACCTTGATATTACAGAGCAGGATAAAATCGATTTATCCCAGGGAACTGTGGATTATATTGGCTTTTCATATTACCAATCCAAAGTGGCTAAATATCAAGGAAATGATTCTGTATATGATTTCATTGAAGAAGTGAACAAGGCAGATAATGAATTTGTAAATAACTCTGACTGGGGGTGGAACATTGATGCTCTCGGACTTAGATATTCGTTGAATTGGTTCTATGACCGTTATCGTTTACCAATGTTCATTGTTGAAAATGGGTTTGGTGCTTATGACAAAGTCGAAGAGGATGGTGCTATTCATGACGACTATCGAATTGAATATTTAAGAGCCCACATTAAAGCGTTGAAGGATGCCGTTGAATTGGATGGTGTCGATTTAATGGGCTACACAATGTGGGCACCTATCGATATCGTTTCTGCATCGACCGGAGAAATGAATAAACGTTATGGTTTTATTCATGTTGATAAAAACAATGAAGGTCAGGGTAGCTTAAAAAGAAGCAAAAAGGATTCCTTCTATTGGTATAAAAATGTAATAGAAAGCAATGGTGAGAATTTAGACTAAATTAGTCAGTGTTAGTTAAATGGGCAGTAATTTACTGCCCATTTGTGTTTCACAGAATCTTTAGTTTGGTTACCCGATATAACGTTCACTGTATTTATTACTTTCTTCAAGATAGACAAACTTTTCATTCTGCTAATTTTCATTTCAAATAATTCAGTTCATCGTCTGAAGAAGACTATGTAATCAACTACAATTAGCTATGTAAAATCTTAACCATATATAAGTATTGGGTGTTTATATGTTGCGGTTTCTTATGTATATATTGATAACTATGATGCTTAGCTTCGGTCTCATAGCAAAAGAAATAAAGTACCCCAATATAGATGGGGTGGGTGAGTCCTCGATTGGTTTTGCTGTGCTAAAGCTGGCATTGGATAAATCAGGAGAAGATTATCAACTTGCCGTAGATTTAAGAGCATCCAACATAGAAAGAACCAGATCATTGTTAGATTCTGGTCAGTTAGATGTTTTTGATTCGGGGTTTAATCCGGAACTCGATAATAAGTATGAACCAATATATTTACCTTTAGAAATGGGATTACTTGGTTGGCGGGTCTTTATCGTACGTAAAGATCTGGTTAAGCGCTTAAGCTCTGTTCGAACTATTAATGATTTGAAACCCTATACTTTTGGCCAGGGGCAGGGGTGGGGAGACATCGAAATACTTGAGAAAGCAGGTCTTACGGTAATTCAAGCACCTAAACTGGAAAATCTTATCCAGATGGTACAGGGTAAACGGTTTGATATTCTTCCTCTTGGAGCTACTGAAGCGTACAGTCTTTTAGACAAATATGGACCAAAAAACAATCAGTTGGTTGTTGACAATTCTGTAACGCTGATTTATCCATTTGGTCGCTTTTATTATGTCAGAAAAGGTAATGAAAAATTAAAACATTCAATTGAAGCAGGTATGGAACAGGCCTTATCTGATGGTAGTTTACTTTCGTTATTAAAATCTCATCCTTTTTCTCGCGACGCTTTTGGTCGCTCCAGTTTAAACGACAGAGTTCAAATTCGTATAGAATCACCAACGCTTACTGAAGGGTTTAAATTTATCGATCCTAAGTGGTGGTTTAAACCGTAGAAGATTTACTCAGATAATTGCCTTTTAAAGAGCTAAGCTATGGTAATTTTTGATTATTTCCTGAATACAGTTTGACCTCAATTCTCGAATGCGACATTATGCTTTTAGTTGAGCATAATTTGAATTTTTTAGTAATCTTATGAATATTATCCATGATCTTTTAAATCAAGCCATCATTGGTGAAAAAACAGCTGTTGCCTATTATGAAGCATATGCAGCGGTAGCAATTAAAGAATCCAAACCAGGTATTGCGTGTTTGTTTAAGACATTAGCTTTTGCTGAAAAAGTGCATGTTGGAAATCATAAACGGGCAATTCAGAAAGAGACTGAACATTATTCTCTTCCCGATATAAAGCCGATTGTGCAAAGTGCAATTGCTGACTGTGAAAGTAATTTAAAGACAGCATCTTCTGCTGAGTTCGAAGAATTTTCCGAAATGTATCCTGATTTTAAAAAACAAATTCAGAAGTCAGTCGGTACAACCTTTGCCGGTAAACTTGCCATTTTATCTATTGACTGGGCTTTAGGTGTAGAAAAGAGTCATCATCAGTTAATCGAAATTGCTTTGCAGGAATTAAAAGAAGGCAGAGATTTAATTCCTGAAAATTTATATGTTTGTGAAGTTTGTGGAAACCTTCACTATGAAACAAAACAACCGGATAGTGACTGTGAAATTTGTGGGCATGGTTATGGATTTTTCCGCCATGTTGCATAAACAGAGTAAATTGTAAAAGGAAGGAATTTATGAGTCGTTACGGAGAATCATTCCACTTAGAAGGTGGTGATTTAATACGACAAGTTACTTTTGGCTTGAATGATGGTGTGGTTTCGATTTTCGCTTTATTGGCCGGGTTAGCGGGGGCAGGACAATCTGTTTCGACTATCGCTATTACATTAATTGCTGCCACTATCGCCGGAGCATTAAGTATGGCGGCAGGAGAGTATATATCCACTAAAAGTGAAGCAGATTTTTTCCGTCATGAGATAGAACAGGAACGATTAGAAATCGATTTGTGTCCTCATATCGAAAGACGAGAATTAGAAGACATCTATGCACGTAAAGGATTCGAAGGACAGTTACTGCATGACATCGTAAATAAGATCACCGAGGATAAGGAATTATGGGTCAAGGAAATGGTGGTTGATGAATTTGGTGTTGCGGAACTTGAGCAAGATGACGGAATAAAAAATACATTTGTTATTTTTTTTGCTTTCGTCCTTGGTGCGGCATTCCCAACGTTACCTTACCTGCTGTTTGGCTCGATGATTGGCAATGACGATATTATGTTTTTTATTGCATCGGGAATTACTGTGTTTGGGCTGTTTTTAGCTGGCGCTTTAAAAAAATTCGTGACTGGTGTTAACTGGTTTAAATCGGGAATGGAAATGTTGATGGTCGGTGCTTTTGCCTTTGCTATTTCTTATGGTATCGGTTTGTTAATTCCCGGTGCAGGTTAATTTATCTCTCGTATCTGGTTTTTGTTTAAATCACATCTTTTGGAATACATAGTTGACTATGGGTATTTCTCGGAACAATATGTCTCAGATTAATTGACTTTTCTGGTTTGAATTTAAATTAAGAAAACGGTATCTTTTTAATTCGATGTGTTTTGTATATCTGGCTTTGTGTAAAAATAAATAGAAGCAACAAGGCTGGTGATATCAATGGGTACTATTTTAAGTTCCCCATAATTTAGCTATTTTATGGGGGCAGGTAATCACATATAAATATACAGAGTCCACCTTGTCAGTTACCAACAACATACAACTAAACAGAATATCTGTTGCTTCATTTTTGAGCGTAGCTCTCATATATGCTTTGTTGGGTGGAATCTGTTTTATCTTGTCAATTTTGCCCGGTTATGCCAGTCCGGTATTCCCTGCTGCCGGGTTCGCTGTAGCAGTTCTCCTTTGTTTTGGGCCAAGAATTCTGCCTGCAATCTGGTTTGGTGCCTTGATCTTAAATATTGCTATCGTTTTTAGTCAGGGCTCATTGTCCATTGTTAATTTCATTATTGCTGTTGTAATTGCCTCCGGAGCTATGTTGCAAGCTTTAGCCGGGCAGCAATTAGTACAGTATTGGCTGGGCAATAAATGGCGAAGCTTTGAGAGTGAACGGATTATCTTATATTTTCTTCTCATTGCCGGACCTCTCTCGTGCTTGATATCTGCGACAGTGGGTATTTCTAGTTTATTAAGTGTGGGAATGATCCATATATCTGAGTGGAAGTACGGATGGTGGAATTGGTTTGTTGGTGACACTCTCGGTGTTTTATTGCTTTCTCCTATTATTGTTGGTTGGCTGAATAGGCATGAAATAGCGTGGTCGGGTCGGTTGAAAGTGATTATCCTACCGACAATTGCGATGTTGATTGCAGTGGCAGTGAGTTTTTTGACCATAGCCAATTGGGATCAGGAAAACCTTAAAAGAAATATCGAAGACCAGGCACATAAAGTTGAGCGTAATCTTGGCAACCATATTGTGGCACTTCAGGAAATACTGTCATCTTTGGCTGGTTTTATAGAAGTTACACCAGATTTAACTGCTAATCAGTTTAATCGTTTTACCCAATCAATACTTAGCTCTCATCCTGATATTGCTGCTTTAAGTTTTAACCCAATCTTGTCAAATGACCAAAGGTTGGAATTTGAACAAAATTTAAAAGAGAATTATCCGCCAAAAGCGCCTCAAATAATGGAACGGGATAGTCAGGGAATATTAATATCGGCACCATTACGTGATGACTATGTGGTTGTTAAATATATTGCACCATTCCAGCAAAATGCACAGGCGATTGGTTTTAATATCGCTTCTGAGCCAATTCGTTTTGATGCAATCAGGAGAAGCAGACTCTCTGGCACGCAAGCCATAACCTCAAAAATTAACCTGGTTCAGGATCATGAAAATAAACCGGGTGTGTTAGTTCTGACGCCGGTTAAGTCGAGGGGAAATCGTCGGGATACTGATACCGCTCAAGAACCAATACAGGGGTTTGCAGTTGCCGTAATTAAAGTTGATGAGTTGATTCAGATTGCTACTGATAGTTTGTTACCTGAAGGCATAAGTCTGGAAATTGCAGATCCAACTGCAATTAAAGAAAAACAGTTACTCTATTTTTCTGGAGATCCGGGTTCTGCTGTTTCATCTTATTTCAGTTGGCAAACATCACTCACTATAGCCGACCGGAACTGGACACTGAAAGTTCTGCCTGATGTTACTTACATACAGCACAGTCGTTCTATTATGGCATGGATCATTGGTATTGTTGGGATATTATTGATATCAATGCTTCAAGTCATCCTTTTAGGCGTAACAGGTAGAAATTATCTGATTCAGAAACGAATCGATGAGCAGACAATCCAACTTCGGCGTTACGCTACGGTATTTACTCATGCGAGTGAAGGTATTGTAATTACAACACCTGATTCAAAGATCATAGATGTCAATGATGCTTTTACGAGAATCACTGGCTACAGTCGTGAAGAAGTGATTGGACAAAACCCTCGATTATTAAGTTCCGGACAACAAGATAAGGGCTTTTTTACGTCATTTTGGGGGAAATTAGAGCAAAGTGGAAAATGGCATGGCGAGATCTGGAACCGAAGAAAGAACGGCGAAATATATGTGGAAATGCTGAGTATTAGTGAAGTGAGAAATGATGAAGGTAATCTAAAGAATTACATCGGTATTTTCTCTGATATTACTATGCTCAAGAATCAACAGAAACAACTTGAACATATTGCCCATTATGACCCGCTTACTTCTCTCCCTAATCGCTTGTTATTAGAAGATCGCCTCCATCATGCCATGGTACAAACTTTGAGGAATGGTGCTGGATTTGTGGTGGCATACATAGATCTGGATGGATTTAAAGAGGTTAATGATAACTATGGCCACTTAGTGGGCGATCAGGTATTAAAAGGCGTAGCTCAAAATATGGTTACGCACCTGAGGGCTGGTGATACGTTAGCAAGGATTGGTGGCGACGAGTTTATTGCAGTGCTACTTGATCTGGAAAATATTGAAATGTGCTTCCCTATGTTGGAACGTTTGCTCGATGCAGCAGAAGTGCCAGTACAGGTGGGAGAACAGACACATGATGTTACAGCAAGTATTGGTGTGACTTTCTATCCTCAGAATGTTGATGTGGATTCTGAACAACTTCTGAATCAATCAGATCAGGCAATGTATCAGGCTAAGGTTTCTGGTAAGAACCAATATCGTGTATTTGAAAATTAACTTGAACAATATTATGCAAGGGCCTGTGACCAGTTTAAATAGCGATTGACCGTATTATTTATTTGTTTCAGTTTTTATTTTGTCTCTCGGAACAAATTCCAGCACTGTCGCATTTATACAAAATCGTCTGTGGCCCATTTCATCGAAGACATGACCAAGATGAATACCACTTTTTTTGGCTATAACTTCAGTTCTTACCATTCCATAACTGAGATCCGGTTTTTCAACTGTTGAACCGTCAACAGCTTTATAGAAACTGAGCCATCCCGTACCTGAATTAAAGCGGTCATTTGTGTCAAAAAGGACGTCTCCAGAGACTTTATCGATAAAAACACCATCAGGAGTATTTTTAAAAATATCGTATTGTTTACAAAATCGGTTGTCAGTACTTTTATTGAAAGCGACATCATACCCATCACTATCTTTACCGAGTTTAAAAGCACCTAAAGCTTTGTAAAAAGTCTTTTCATCCATGTATCCATAGTGCGCGAATATTTCTTTCCCATCCTCTATAAATAAGATCGTTGGTGTGGCAATCAGTTGAGATTTGATTTTAAAACCAGTTAAATCTTTTGCATATGCTGTTCTTAAGGGAATAGTACCATTGTATTTAGACGTCACATCCTGTTTGAATTTTTTACAGTAGGGGCAGTCGAAAGTAGCATCTATTACGATGATTTCTTTGCCACCTATAGGGGTAACTTTGTCATCTATAGCAGTGATAGCTTTGGTTGCTTTCTCACCTTTGTCATCTTTAAATCTGATGCCAGTTGAATGATCCGGGCAATAGCCTGACGGATTCTTTTGTAAATAATCCTGATGGTATTCTTCTGCATCGTAAAACTCTTTAAGTGGCTTAATTTCAGTTACGATTTGTCCGTACCCGTTGTCAGTAAGTAGAGTTTGATAAATGGCTTTGGTTTTATCTGCGGTATTTTTTTGGTTTTCTGTAGTATAGAAGATAGCGCTTCTATAGTTGTTACCGATATCGTTTCCCTGACGATTAAGCTGAGTAGGGTCGTGGATTTCCCAAAATGATTTGATGAGAGTTTCAGCACTGGTTTTATCTGTCTCATAGGTAACAAGCACACCTTCAGCATAGTTTTCTATACCTTGCTTATTGTTTTTTTTGAACTTTCTTACCTCGAGTACTTTTTTGTATGTAGGGTTGGGAAAATTTCCTCCGACATATCCTGATTTTACGTCAATGACTCCCGGCATATTTTCAAAGTGTTTTTCTACTCCCCAAAAACATCCTGCTGCAAATACGATTTTTTCAACATTGTTCTTAATGTTATTTTCTTTGGTTATGGCTGTCGTTGATGCGTAGTTTAGAGTCTGGCTTACAAGAGTCAAAGGAATGAAAAATATGGCGAATAAGATGAGTAGTTTTTTCATGGCATTTAATTAACAAAAATATCATTAACACCTTTAGTATAGTCGAGATACCTAGTAGTTCAAATCCTGACTAAATTGTTTTCTTTGTTAGAAATATCAGAAAGTCTTCTTTTGACAAAGGCTTAGAGAAATAAAATCCCTGTACATACTGACACTGAAACTGTTTAAGAATTTCAAGTTGCTCGATTGTCTCTACACCTTCTGCTACAACCTTGAGGTTTAACCCTTTAGTCATGGCGATGATGGTCTCTACAAGCTGTTGATTAGAAAGGTCTGTTTCCATCTCCTGAATAAATGATTTATCTATTTTTAGACTATCTACAGGATATTTTCTTAAATAGCTTAAAGATGAATAACCGGTACCAAAGTCATCGATAACGATATGAATCCCCATATTTTTAAGTTCATGCAGTGTTTCGAGCATATGTTGGTCTTTATTTATGAAAAGTGATTCGGTTATTTCCAGGCGTAAATACTGGGCTGGGAAACCAGTTTTGCTGAGGATATGTTTAACTGTTGAACTGCTAAATCCTTTTTTAAATTGACGGTAAGAGAGATTTATTCCTAAGTAACAGGGATAATCATGCATCCACTCCATTGCTTGTTGGCATGCGGTTGTTAAAACCCATTCACCAATCTCTGCTATTTGTCCTGTTTCTTCTGCAACATTAATAAATTCATCTGGCGGAACAAATCCTCGGTAAGGATGATTCCAGCGGATAAGGGCCTCAACGCCAGCAATAGAAGGTGAACTATTGTGAATATTATCTCCATCGATTATAGAAATAATGGGTTGGTAATTGAGAAAAAATTCTTCATTTTTTATTGCATAAGCAAGTTCATGTTCTGTATTAATAAATTTCTCTGCTTTTATCCCCATGTCTTTGTTATAGAATTTAAACATTCCCCGATTTTCTTGTTTGGCTTGATACATAGCCATATCAGCAGATTGAAGTAGTGTGTTTACATCATGACCATCATCAGGAAACATACTAATTCCAATACTTGAGCTTACTAATATTTCATTACTTTGAATTTTAAACGCTTGTGATAAGGCTGTAATGATTTTTTGGGATACAACAGTACAAGCTCGTTCACTCGAGATTTCGGTAAGAACAATTGCAAATTCATCTCCCCCCATTCGGGCACAAAAGTCCGATTCACGTATAACATTTTGAATACGAGCACCGACTTCTTTTAATAATTCATCACCAAAAGAATGGCCTAAAGTATCATTTATATTTTTGAATCGGTCTAAATCCAGAAATAGCACACCCACTTTGGATTGGTTACGTTGGCTATGAGTAATCATCTCTTTTAGATGTTGTATCAATCGGTCTCGGTTAAGCATACCAGTTAACAGATCGTAATCTGCGCGATAACGCAGTTCGTTTTCTGCTATTTTTAAATCTGTAATGTCGCTATGAATGCTGACAATACCACCTGTTGACGTGTTTACTTCTGTTACCCGAATCTTTTGATTTGTCTTTAATGTATCTTCAAAAATAGTAGGTTTCTGCAAACGAGTGGAGGAACGAGCAGCTATCCAGTCTTCAATGGGTTCATTTAATATAACTTCGGATTCTGCTGCTTTCCTTAGTAGGGTGAGATAATCACTTCCTTTTTCAATGAATGAAGTTGCAAAAGGGTACAAAGATAAAAAGCGGGAATTACACAGTACTATTTTTTGGTCTTTATCGCGTAAGATAAAACCATCATTAATTGACTCAATGGCATCTATTAACTGTAAATGAGCATTTTTAGCACTTTGTTCCGCATTAATAATTTTATTCTCATACAGGGATTTTTCGTGTAAATGTTGCTTAAGTGCAGAAAGAAACTTGTTTGTAGAATTGGCCAATAATAGGAATTCTTTGGTACTGAATTTTTCAGTTGGTACTTGATTCTGTATGGTTATTGATTTCGGATCTAAATCGGAAATCAATTTGCTAATTTCACTAAGGGGCTGGGTGACTAAACGATGCAGCATATAGCCAAGAGTTAAAAGCAGAAATATGTTTATAGTTATGAATATGGCTATAAAATTAAGACCATTTTTTAGTGCAGGGACCAGAACAAGTGCTGGCTCAATTGTCAGAATGAGTTTTCCTATTTCTGATTTGTTATTTATTGGGTCATAAATGTTTTTATCGAAAATTAATTGCTTATTAGATACTGAATTGACTAATTTTGACCAAATTCCCCCTACATCCTTTTTTGTAATATAGATTGCTCTGAATTGTCCACTGCTCTCATATACTTCGGCTTTTGCTATTTCAGGATAGGAAGAAAGACCTTGTGTTATCTTTTGTACTGTTATCTGATCAAAATTGAATAATGCAGTGACCAGAGACTCTTCTGTAGAAGAAATAATAGTATTGACTCTATTTTGCAATTCGTTTTGAGTATTAGTGTATTGATAATAAATGAGAGTCACAGCGCCGATGATTCCACCCAGAATCATAATGAGCGAACCAGCTAAGGATAGCTTTAGAGATAAACGTTGATCTTTAATTCTACTTATTAGTGAACCCATATTTAACCTTGACAGAGACTTTGAGCACAAGAACTTCAATTATCACTAATAAGACATTAGTACATAACAATGCAATAAGTATTTTTCAGTTGAAATTAATTGAATGGTGGTTATACGGGCCTAGCAAAAGGCAAGATGTATGAATTCATAACATCCACAGTTATTAGTGTGCCTGTCATTAGTGTAAAAAGTAATTTTATTGGCAATTGTCATCTATAGTTATTAATGAGGAGTTTTTTAACCTGTGTGTTTCTGGTGTCGTTCGAAAAAGTAGGAATGTGTATGCTTCGTTTGTTTACCATAATAGCTATTTTTGCGTTCTCTGTTAGTAGCAGTTATGCAAAAGAATGTTATGGGCTTGTTGTAGCCAGAGATTCCAGTCATCCTTTTTGGAATGAAGTCATTAAAGGTGCTAAGGCTGCCAGTAATGAGTTAAATATTGATCTCAGGTTTCGCGGTTCTGTTGATGAAGAACGTCAGAAACTGATTATTGAACATATGGTTAATATAAGTCGTTGTTCCGGTTTAATTATTGCCCCTGCCGGGGATTCTATTAATGAATCGGTGAAAGAGTTAAATGCAGAAGGCATGGCTGTCACTTATATTGACCGTGACACTGGTGGAGAACGTGATGCCATAGTGAAATCTGATAATTACTACGGTGGTGTGTTGGCTGCCCAGGTAATGGCGAAAAGGTTAAAAGAAAGAAAAAATGTCGTATTGTTACGCATGAAAAAAGGCATCAGTTCGACCGATGACAGAGAAGCAGGATTTTTGGCTGAGGCAAAAAAATTAGGTTTTAATATTATATTAGATACCTATCTGGGGGTGACAAAAGGAGATGGAAGAAATCCGGCCAAGACAGTGTTTTCTAATGTAAAGGATATTGATGGTATTTTTACTCCGACTGGCTCAACCACTGAGATCGTCATAAGAACATTAGAGCAACTGAATTATCCGGGACGTCCTATCCATATTGGTTTTGATGGTTCTGATTATCTTGATCAAAAAATTCGTGATGGAAACTTGTATGGTTATGTAAAACAGGATCCATTTAATATCGGTTATTATGGTGTATATACCGAATTTAAAATTATTAACAAACAAGAATATATGAAGGATTTGAAGATTCCGATTATCTTTGTGTCTAATGGAAATTTGGAATAAAAGATCGAAATTCCTCCCTCAGTTATCCGGATTTTTACTGTGAAAATAATCTTAGGAATTATCTTGTATCCGTATACTCTGTGCTATAATCCGCGCCCACAGATAAAGCGAGATCATTCCTTATGAACATTAAAGAGCAGACCCAGCAGTTAAATAACCGATTAGATAAGTGTAAACATAAGCTGGAAGCAGCACAATCTCGTGGTGATGATGAGATGATAACCAAGTTTACTGATGAGATTGACAGTCTAAAAACACAGCTCAATTCATTAAAAGGTAAGCAGGATTACAATCTCAATAAAGAACGTAAGAAGTTATCTGACATGCCGTTTTCCCGTGAAATTACTAAAGAAGAGCAAGCTGATATCGGAAAGCTGAAAAAATCAGTGAAAGGTATTGTTATAGTTCACCCGATGACAAAATTGGGTAAAGCACTTCGGATAGATGTGATGACTGGGTTTGCACCGCGCAAATTTTAAGTCTTATTCTCTGATTTAAATTCAGGTAAAAATGATAACCCGGCGTATTTCAGCTTATGGATAACGTCGGGTTTTTTGTTTTACATTGTTAGTGATGTAGATCACTTGTTTTAAAAATTCTTTCTGAAACCGGTTACATTTGTGTTGTTTGTAGTGTAGTCTGAGTTTGTTTGTTCAAGGTAATGACTGAAAAATGTGAGTTTGAATACCTAACATTGAACGCTAATTAAACGAATTTAATGAATATTGGAGAGGTATATAATGAGTAGTTCTGTTTTCCCGGAAGGATTTTTATGGGGCGGTGCGACGGCAGCTAACCAGTTTGAAGGTGGATGGAATGCCGACGGTAAAGGACCTAGTACAAGTGACATGTTCACTGGCGGTACTCATGCAATTGCACGTCGTATTACCAAAACAATTGAAGAAGGGGCTCATTATCCATCTCATGAAGCTATCGATTTCTATCATCGTTTCAAAGAAGATATTGCATTATTTGCTGAAATGGGTTTCAAAACTTTCCGTTTTTCTATTAACTGGACTCGTATTTTCCCGACAGGAATGGAACTTGAGCCAAATGAAGCTGGCTTGAAATTTTATGAAGATGTTATTGATGAGCTGATAAAATACGATATCGAACCATTGGTTACCATTTCACATTATGAACTACCGTTCGGCCTTACTCAGGAATATAACGGTTGGGTTGGTCGTGAGGTTGTAGACTGCTACACTCGTTACGCTGAAACTCTGTTCAAACGTTTCAATGGCAAAGTAAAATACTGGCTGACCTTTAATGAAATTAATGTGGGCACCATTCCAATTGGTAACTACCTAGGCTTAGGTATTCTTAATGAAGGTACAACTGATTTTATGAATCAGGTTGATTATCCGCAACTTCGTTTCCAGGCATTGCATCACCAGTTTGTGGCTAGTGCAAAAGCGGTAAAACTTGGTCATGAAATCAATCCTGATTATCAAATTGGCTGCATGATTGCCTTTATGACAACCTATCCGTTTACCTGTAATCCGGAAGATATCATTCTTGCCCAGGAACACGTGAAAATGCACAACTATTTCTGTGGTGATATTCAGGTTCGTGGTAAGTATCCATATTATGCAAAACGTTATTTCGAAGAAAATGGTATCGAAGTACAAATGGCTGATGGCGACGTAGAATTACTTGCTGAAGGTACTGTGGACTATTACACATTCAGTTATTACATGTCTAACTGTGTTTCTGCTGACCCTGAAAATGCGACAGGTTCTGGTAACTTAATGGGTGGTGTGAAAAACCCATATCTTGAAGCATCAGACTGGGGTTGGCAAATCGACCCGATTGGCTTGCGTTATACACTAAACGAAATTTACTCCCGTTATGAAATTCCTCTGATGGTTGTGGAAAATGGTTTAGGAGCGTTTGATAAAGTCGAAGAGGATGGCTCTATCAACGATAGCTACCGTATTGATTACCTGAAAGCTCACATTGAACAAATGGGTGAAGCGATTAAAGATGGCGTTGAACTATGGGGATATACACCATGGGGATGTATTGATTTAGTCAGTGCCTCTACGGGTGAAATGGAAAAACGCTACGGCTTTATTTATGTTGATAAGGACAACAATGGTGTTGGCACTTTGGAACGTAAGAAAAAAGCGTCATTTGACTGGTACAAAAAAGTAATTTCATCTAACGGTGAAGAGCTTTAATTTGTACTGAATGATTTTGATTGGACAACCTGCTATCTCAGCAGGTTGCCTTTATTACCACCACTTCTTTTTCTTCCTCTTTTCCTAATTCAATAATCCAGAATTTAATTAAAAGCGTATCAGATAATATAATCTACAATTAATTATTAATAATAATGTTAATTTGGTTTTATATTTTTACTGTCTATATGCTTGATCTATTTATAAATATTAATCTACATTGTCATTAATCTTTAATGTACACTGTATTTTTAATCATGTTTGAATTGAAATTACTTGGATATGCCAAAATAAGGTCGGTTATGGAGATTAAGTTATGTTAGAAGAAGTAGCCGTTGGTGGTTTGCTTTTTAGTCCTTTGGTTCTTTTTATTCCCATAGCACTTATTATTGCTTATCTGTTACGCTTATTTCTCTATAAAACAGGCTATTACACAAAGTTTTGGAAGCCAGCGTGGATTGAAGTCAGTTTATTTGTATTTATTTTATTTTTTACCATCCGGTTATTTGGAGTATAAACAATGAAGCAAAGTATACGTATCCTGGTCACGATAGTGATTGTTGTTGCCGCTATATTGTGTGGTCGCTGGATATGGGATTACTATTTATATTCCCCATGGACCCGAGATGGTCGTGTTAATGCTCAGGTAATAACGATTGCACCTGATGTTTCAGGCTTTGTAACGAGTGTTAATGTCACTGATAATGAAGAAGTAAATAAAAATGATGAGTTATTTAAAGTTGATGACACCCGTTATAAAGTGAAACTGCAGCAATTAGACGCAACTGTTGCAAACCGCTTATCTCTGTGGGAATTAGCAAAACACCGCTATGAGCGTAGACTGAACTTGCCAAGTAAACAATCCATCAGTACAGAAGATCTTGAAACCGCACGTATTAATACTCACGTAGCACAGGCAAATTATGAACTCGCCAAAGCCGAACTTGATGAAGCTAAATTAAACGTTAAACGTACTTCTGTTCTTGCACCAGAAGATGGAACGGTTGTTAATTTAACTCTCAGAGAGGGGAATTATGTTAAGCAGGGAGGGGCTACGTTAGCACTGATCAAAAGAAATTCATTTTATATAACAGGTTATTTTGAAGAAACAAAATTGTCTCTGATCCATGTAGGTCAAAAAGCTGAAATAACCTTGATGAATGGAAATCAGTCATTAGAGGGCACAGTAGTAAGTATTGGTAAGGCCATTGCGAACAGTAACACAAATTCGAATAATCAATTATTGCCTCAGGTTCAGCAAACTTTTAACTGGGTTAGATTAGCTCAAAGAATTCCGGTTGATATTCAATTAGATAACTCTGCTGACCAAAAAAATCTAAGTGCTGGGATGACGGTATCCATTAGAATAAAAGAAGATAAGTAATGAGTGCCGCACTATTAGCAACGGCACTTTTTAAGCCCCAGAAATCAGCGGTGATATTTGCCGTTAAGGGCGTTCTTGCAATGGCCGCTTCGTTATATATCGCTATGTATTTTAATTTGGAAAGGCCATACTGGGCGTTAATTTCAGCCGTTTTTTTACAAATGCGTCCTGAAAGCGGGTTGGTGATTGAAAAGGGATTATGTCAGATAATAGGTTCTTTGGTTGGTGGTCTGGTCGGGATTATTATCCTGGAACTGTTTATGCCATATCCGTTACTGGCTTTGGGTTCTTTAGGTATATGGCTTGGTACGGTTGCTTATTGGTCTGCTATGGTTCGGCGAACCAATTTCATTTATTTATTTGCCATGGCAGGTATTACAGCAATTTTAATTGTTGTACTGGTTATGGTGACGCCATCGACAGCAAACAGTTTTAATATATTTGATGTTGCTCAGTCGAGAGTGAGTGAACTCATCGTCGGTTCTTTATGTGCGACGGTTATAAGCCAGTTATTCTGGCCGGTCAAAGTAAAGCAAAACCTGCAAATCCATGCACGAACGGTTATTAATGAATGTCTCGATTATTTTTCACTCGAAATATCTAATGAGGGATCTCATGAGGATCGCCATGCCAGAATTGATACTATATTCGATTCTCTGACAATTCTGACTGATGATTCCAGTGCGGTCAGATATGAAGGCCCTAATGGTGCCGGCCTTTCACGGGCTGCAACATTGTTGTGTAACAAAGTTATGTCACTGCTTGCGGTGGTGCAGATTTTTGGTCGATTGAAAAGAAATCATCCGGAATTAATGACACCGATGCTGTCTCAGGTTATTGATGAAATGCAACAAGCGTTTCTGAAAATGAAACAAACCACGAACTATACCGATTGTTATAAACTTGCCCAAAATCTGCGCAGAACCCAGTTAAGGCTTAGAAACTCTTATGTGGCATCTAGTGCGATTGAAGTCAGGTTGGTCAAAGTCGCTATGGAAATGGCGGCCGAACTGACGATCGTGTTAAAAAGTTTTAGCGCGTTAAATGAAGAAACCGATATTTTACTAAAAGCGAAGACTTTCACACCTTATAAGAACCGGAAAGTTGGTTTATCTGTGCTTATAAGAACAGTCTGCGTATTTTTTATTGGTGCTGGTTTGTGGATTGGTACGGGGTCTAGTGCTGTTATGATGATGATGATTCTTCCGGTAGTGTTTTCAATCATGATGGCCAGATTACCATTGGTGATTGTCAGTATTGTTTTGAAGCGATTAGTCATAGGAGCTGTTGTCGCTTGTATTGTGGCCGTCTTTTATGCGCTTAACTTGTTAGCCAAAAGTTCTGGTGATTTTCCAATCCTTATTCTCATTCTTGCAGGCCCATATTTTCTCGGGTTACTTGCATTGGCTAATCGCCCGACACTTCCATATGGGTTAGGTTTTTGTATCCCTTTTACTATTTTGGTCCGTCCCAGTATGGATATGACAGCGTCTTTTCAAATCAACAATACCGTTAGTAATGCAATGAGCATTGTTATTGGCGTTACTATTTTATACTGGTTGTTTCAGTTGATAACGGCACCATCAGCCAAATCAATACAGAAAGACCTAATCGCAGAAACCATTAAAGATATAAATAATATTTCAAATCAACCAAACTCTGTTGACTGGTTTAATGCAAGAATGGGAGACCGAGTATTAAGGATTGTTGCTTTTGATAAGGCGAAGGTGAGTTCAAAAAGAATAATGACAGATCTGGCACTGACGGGCTTGAATTTAGGCCATATCGTTGTGCGTATGCGTTCTTTATTTACGTCTTTAATTCCAGGAAAAGAAGCAAAACAAGTCTGGGATGAATGGGTTTCTGAATTATCAGAATCTTTTCGGAGTTCCGGGGAGGGGCAGTATTCCTCTTCTTTTTCCGAGGCAAATGATCGGTTATTAACCTTTATGCAGAATAACAATGTTAGCAGTCAGAATATTGAAATGTTTGAAGGTATGTGTGAAAGGATGTCTTTGACGTTCGAAAGAACATCAAAAATAGTCAGCGAATTACAAAGTGACGGTTAGTTCCATTGTAAAAAGTTTGTCTCAGGGATTACTTAATGGCTATCGCCTGTATTACCTGGGCTTTACATGTATCTTTAGCATTTAAGGCTATTTCTTTCTCTAATTCGTGTATCTGAATAATTTGTAATTGGCTAAGCTCATTTCTGAGAGTTGATGCATTTATGCTGGCAGAATCTGCATTAGCTTCATGCATGCAGCTTTCTGTGAAATATATACCTTTGCAGTGCAGGGCTTGTGCAATTCGATGGTGAAATGACTGACGAGATATTGGTGAAAGATCACAGAACAGAGCAATAATTGCGTCCCAATTGCTCTTTCCAAGATCGTATTCGCTTAAATCAGAACAGACATAATTGACGGATACCTGACTAAGTCTGGTTATTTGTCTGCTTTTTCTGACGGCATATTTGGTTGGACAGAGAGTAGTGACATCAAATCCCTGATTTGCTAAATAAATTGAATTATTGCAGCTAACATCATTACTTACTAAGACCCGTTTTGAAGGAATAAGATGATGATTTTTAACTAAAAATTCACTTGGATTGATTTGAATCGGACTTTTTGTTCTTTCCCTGATAGCGGTAAGCATAGCATCCTCTTTATCTTCTGTTTATTTATTAACCTAGCATGTTAAAAATAGCACAGGTTCTGTAAGTCCACAGATAAAAAAACGCCCTAATGAAGGGCGTTTAAGATTACTATTTGATTTATGGGAAATTAAAGTACAGCAGCAATTGCTTTACACAAAGGACCCATATTTGATTTAGTCATACCCGCAACACTGATACGACCAGAACCAACGATGTAAACACCGAATTCATCTTTCAGACGAGCAACTTGTTCTTTGCTTAAACCAGAGAAAGAGAACATACCGTTCTGGTTAGAGATAAAGCTAAAATCTTGTTCAACGCCTTCTGCTTTTAAGGTAGCAACAAATAGCTCGCGCATTTCCTGAATACGGTCACGCATTTCAGCTACTTCTTTTTCCCATTCAGCGTGAAGGTCAGCATCGTTAAGAACGTAAGTTACAACAGCTGCACCGTGTGCTGGTGGGTTAGAGTAGATTGAACGAATAATAGCTTTAACTTGTGAGAATGCAGAAGTAGCAACTTCTTCAGATTCAGAAACAAGAGTGAATGCGCCAACACGTTCGTTATATAGACCGAAGTTTTTAGAGAATGAGCTGGCAACAAGAATCTCTTTATTATATTGAGTAAAGATACGCAGACCTTGTGCATCTTCTTCAACACCTTTCGCAAAACCCTGGTATGCAAAGTCAAACAGAGGAAGCAGTTTTTTCTCTGCAACTAATTTTGCCAATACTTCCCACTCTTCAACAGTTGGATCGATACCAGTTGGGTTATGACAGCAACCGTGGAAAAGAACCGCATCACCTTCAGCAGCATTTTTCAGATCAGCAACCATAGCGTCGAAGTCTTTCGCTTTAGTTTCTGCGTTATAGTAAGTGTATGGAACAGTTTCTAAACCAGCAGCTTTGAATACGCCATTATGGTTTGCCCATGTTGGGTTGCTGATCCAAATTTTATTAGTTGGCAATTGACGTTTGATGAACTCACCAGCCAGGCGTAGTGCACCAGTACCACCAGGAGCTTGTGCTGTTTTTGCAAGTTTGCCAGTTACAATAGCAGAGTCTGCACCGAACAAAAGTTTTTGAACAGCAAGACCATACTCAGCAGTACCTTCGATTGTTAGGTATGATTTTGTTTTTTCGTTTTCTAACAATGCTGCTTCCGCTTTTTTAACAGTTGCTAAAACGGGAGTCTGACCTGATTCATCTTTATAAATACCAACACCCAGATTGATTTTTTCTGTGCGTGGATCTTTTTTGAATTCTTCAGTTAAGCCAAGAATTGGGTCAGCCGGAGCGGCAACAACTTTTTCAAACATAATGCTCATCCATGTATTAAATTGGTGGGAATAAAAAATTCATCTATGAACCGGGTTGGTTCACGTATTTATACCTTTATGCTAATCATGTTACAACCGTCACAGAAGAAAAAACTAAAATTATTTCCCTTGAATTGTTAAGGATATGTAAAAGATGAATAACTCAGGTATTAACAACGTATTCAGGTATAGTTTCCAGCACATTTGACCTAAAAAAACGCCACTCAACTGAGTGGCATTTTTAATAAAGTCAGACTTCAATATTAAAATTAGAAGTTTGCAGAACGTGGTGTGCGAGGGAACGGAATTACGTCTCTTACGTTAGCCACGCCAGTTACATATGACACTAAACGTTCGAAGCCTAAACCAAATCCTGCGTGAGGGACAGTACCATAACGGCGTAAATCACGATACCAGCTCATGTGTTCTGGTTGGATACCCATTTCAATCATACGGGCATCCAGTACATCAAGGCGTTCTTCACGTTGAGAACCACCGATGATTTCACCGATTCCAGGAGCAAGTACATCCATTGCAGCCACGGTTTTACCATCGTCGTTCATACGCATGTAAAATGCTTTGATGTCTTTAGGGTAGTTTTTAACAATAACAGGAGCCTGGAAGTGTTCTTCTGCAAGATAACGTTCGTGCTCAGAAGACATATCGATACCCCATTCAACCGGGAACTCAAATTCTTTACCAGACTTAAGTAGAATATCGATAGCGTCTGTGTAATCAACCTGAGCGAAGTCAGATGATACGAATTTTTCCAGACGATCAACAACAGTTTTATCGACACGTTGTGCGAAGAATTCAAGATCGTCACGACGCTCTTCAAGAACTGCTTTGAACACATATTTCAGCATGTCTTCAGCAAGGCCAGCTACATCGTCAAGTTCTGCGAATGCAACCTCAGGCTCAACCATCCAGAATTCAGCAAGGTGACGACTGGTGTTTGAGTTTTCAGCACGGAACGTCGGACCAAATGTATAAACTTTGCTTAGTGCACATGCATAAGTTTCAGCATTTAGCTGACCAGATACAGTTAAGAAAGTTTCTTTGCCGAAAAAGTCTTTGTCGAAATCAACATCGCCTTTGTCTGTAAGAGGCAGGTTGTTCATATCAAGAGTTGATACGCGGAACATTTCACCAGCACCTTCACAGTCAGATGCAGTGATTAGTGGAGCAGAAACCCACATAAAGCCATTTTCGTGATAGAAGCGGTGAATTGCCTGAGACAGACAGTTACGTACACGCGCTACCGCACCAATGATATTGGTTCTTGGACGAAGGTGTGCAACTTCACGAAGGTATTCGATTGAATGACGAGTTTTTGCCATTGGGTAAGTATCTGCATCTTCAACCCAACCGATCACGGTCACAGCGTCAACAGACAGTTCGAAATCCTGACCTTTTGCTGGTGATTCAACGACTTTACCCGCTACTTCTACAGAACAACCTGTAGTCAGTTTCAGAACTTCATCATAATTATTCAATGAATTAGGAACCACGGCCTGAATCGGGTTGAAACAAGAGCCGTCATAAATGGCAAGGAAAGAGATTCCAGCTTTAGAATCTCGACGTGAGCGAATCCAGCCTTTAACTGTTACTTCAGCATCTACTGAAAGTTTTCCGCTTAATACGTCAACTACAGGCACGTAAGTCATGTTTATTTAATTCTCCATCGAGGTAATCATTGAACGTAATTACATTTTTCTTTAACGGCACAGTTTACCTGTGAATTCGATAGCTTCAACCATTAATGTTAATTTCACGGATAAAACCCGTAATATGGATGGGTTTATAACTTATTTGGTCGTAAATGATGCTAAATATTGTTCAAATGAAAGGATTCATTTCTAAAAAAGACCAGTGAACAAAGTCACTGGTCTGAAATGGTGTCTAAGCGGCGAAGACTATTAATCGTCTTCTGTGCATGCTGATTCGGTACATAGGCCAATACCTGAAAAACTAATTGGACCTAATGCTCCGCTCGTTACGCTTTGTGTCACTGGACCATAGACTTCATCAGTTTCTTGTGTGATGGCGTAAATTTTATAGGTACCATCAGAAAGCGGTGAAGCGAGTGTATAGGTATCTTGCGAGTCATTTACTCGTCCTTTGACTTCAACATCATCTTCTGATGACGACATTATGATGAGATCTTTAACAACATCGTCAATATCATCAGCGTAGCTGCTAGAATATGCATTTTCCATTAGCCCACTGATAATATAGGTAGTGTAATCAGATACGTTATCTCTAAGATCTGAAAAAGTAACAGGAAGATCCAGTGATGTTTCAAGCGTACTCATTGCTGAATTGAATTGAGGAAATGATACCCCATCGGATGAATCTGAATAAGAATCTCTAATTAATTGAAGTAATAGGTCTTTAGTAAGCCCTTTGCTAATCAAATATTCCAAAGAAACTTGATACATATTATACATGTCACTTTCATATATAGTGCTTGTTGTATCTGAATCAGAAGGGCATACAGTGTACCCGATATCGGTAGAGCAGCTAGTTATATAATAAGGAGTTACTCCTGAATCAGCCATAAAATCAGTGATCGTTAAAGGATTTAGTTCAGACGCATCTCTACCAGCAAAGAGTTCTGCTGATGATTCCTGGAACCAACGAGGAATATGATTATAAATTTCGTTTTCGTTCAATAGTGCTGCTTGAATTACATGGAATAGTTCATGTTTCGCAAGTATGTATCCATTTTCAAAGTCGTCTGATGACGAATCAATACTGGCCGGTGAAAAAATAAATCTGCGTATTTTCCCCTCACCATCTCCAGTTGTTGAATCATTGTAACAACCGGTCCATTTATCAGAAGAAGATATATTAAGGTCGTCTGATTTGCTCAGACCGGTCTGTTCGATTAGCTCGTCTAGAGCAACCTGAATGATTCGTGCTGTGGTTTCCAGTTCTGTAACGCTATAATTTGATACTTCATCCCCGAAAGTCACGGCAAAGTCTTCAGTTTCAACAACGGTGTGATTTGAGCCTGTTTCACATAAATCGTTGGTATCGGTGTAGGTATTGATTATTGAAACTGCTGCCATTTTGCTCGCAACATCTGTAACTGACCATGGAGTAATAGTCCAGCCAGAATCAGTGGTAGTGTCAGAGTCGGAATCGGTAGCAGTGTCAGAGTCGGAATCGGTAGCAGTGTCAGAGTCGGAATCGGTAGCAGTGTCAGAGTCGGAATCGGTAGCAGTGTCAGAGTCGGAATCGGTAGCAGTGTCAGAGTCGGAATCGGTAGCAGTGTCAGAGTCGGAATCGGTAGCAGTGTCAGAGTCGGAATCGGTAGCAGTGTCAGAGTCGGAATCGGTGGCAGTGTCAGAGTCGGAATCGGTGGCAGTGTCAGAGTCGGAATCGGTGGCAGTGTCAGAGTCGGAATCGGCTGAACTATCAGAATCTTGATTTTGGACCTGAACTGTTTCGGTGCTTGGACTATTGTTATCGTCCAAAACTAAATTTGTATTCTCCCAGTCAATATCAGGATTGTTTGTGACATATGTAGTAATCACTTTTGCCTGGATTGTAATATCCGTTGCATTGGATGAAATAATTGAAGAATCAAGGACTTTGTAAATAGAACGAGCCATGGCATGTGCATCAGTATTGCCATTTTCGATAAAATCTCCAGAAATGGAATCTTCAGTCACACCTAACTCTTCAGCAAGAGAGCTGATATCCATATCGTTAAGATAGGCTACTGTTGTGAAAGGAGTTATAACGGAAGTTCCGGCAGGTGCGATTAACTCTTTACTTTCTGTTAGTATTCCTGTGTCACTGTCTATTGTTTGATTGGCAACTATTTTAATAATAATTGGGTATTGAGTATCGGATTGTTCGATTTGAATCGTACCATCTGAATTTGTTGTACCCAATAGTTCATCAGATGTACCAATGTTGTCCGAGTTTCGGTCAGCATAAACTTCCGCATTGCCTAGATAGCCATCGATAGCTTTATATGTTGTTAATCCTGATGCTTCATTTGAGCCATCACCACCGCCACAAGCAGACAGAATTGCTGACATGGCGAGTATACCTAGCTTATATTTGAATTTATTGTCCATTTTATAATAGTACCACTACTTGTTATTATACATTTATAGGTTCTCCAGACGGATAAAATGATGTAACACAGATTATTTTTGAATAAAATAATATTATTTATCAATCAATTATCTATTTGGAGTTTCCTTTGTTTATCAGTATCAGTACTGTGTGTCAACGAACAACTAAGTATAACTGACATTTAGTTAATGAAATGTATAAATAACTTATTTATCACTAATACTCATTGATTATTCAGGATAATCTTTTATTGGTTTTTTTATGAATTTGGTTTATATGCGACTGTGGAGTAGGGCCTTGTATTGCCAGATGTATAGATACTAGCGAATATTGTCACTTTTTTATAAAAACTGGCCTATTCATCTCTGAGCAGGCCAGTTTTCTTTTTAACAGATTACTTTAATCGCCAGTCCACCCTGAGATGTTTCACGGTATTTGGCATTCATATCTTTTCCGGTCTCGAACATGGTTTCAATTACTTTATCCAGTGAAACAGCAGGGGCAGAGGAGCGACGCATTGCCATCCGGGTAGCGTTGATTGATTTAACCGCTGCGATGCCATTACGTTCAATGCACGGAACCTGAACTTGTCCGGCAACTGGATCACATGTCAGGCCCAGATTATGTTCCATAGCAATTTCTGCTGCCATACAAACTTGTTCAGGGCTACCGCCCATCAGTTCTGCTAATCCTGCAGCTGCCATTGAACAGGCTACGCCAACTTCTCCCTGACAACCAACTTCAGCGCCGGAGATTGAAGCATTCTTTTTATATAATCCACCGATCGCACCACATGTTGCCAGATATCTTATATAGTCTTCCTGATTAATGGACTGAACAAATTTGTCATAATAAGCCAGGACCGCAGGAACAATGCCACATGCTCCGTTTGTCGGTGCAGTAACAACCCGGCCTCCTGCTGCGTTTTCTTCGTTAACGGCAAAAGCGTACATATTAACCCAGTCAACGACGGCCATAGGATCATTTGATGTTTTTTCAGAAGCAAGTAATTGCTGTCTTAATGCTGCAGCGCGGCGTGGAACACGTAATGGACCAGGAAGAATGCCTTCTTTTTTGATTCCCCGGTCAATACAGCTTTTCATCGTATCCCAGATTTTTGTACATTGCTGTTCAACTTCGCTTTCACTACGCAGTGTCTTTTCATTTTCAATAATGAGAGTACTGATAGACAGGCCGTTTTCACGACACTGTGAAACCAGTTCTGCCGCGCTGTCAAATGGATAAGGGAATTGTCCTGAAGTCTCAATTGATTCTCCGAAATGAGCTTCATCAACAATAAATCCGCCACCAATGGAATAATACGTATTTTTGAAAATTTCTTTTTCGTCATTCCAGGCAGTAATCGACATGCCATTTTCGTGCAGTGGTAAGTTAGTAGTATGAAAAGTCAGGCCAGTTTCAGCCGGAAACTCTATCGTTTTCCCTTCAATAACAAGTTGTTGAGTTACTTCAACATTTTTAATGGTCGATGGAATTGAGTCGATATCAACGGATTCAGGATCATTACCAAGCAATCCCATAATAATGGCGATATCAGTATGGTGGCCTTTGCCTGTTAACGAAAGCGAACCATAGACGTCTACGGTTAGTTTCGTGGTGGAACTGAGTAATCCTTTACTCTTTAGATCATCAATGAATAGCTTACCAGCTTTCATTGGTCCTACGGTATGAGAACTGGAAGGGCCAATACCAATTTTGAAAATATCAAAAATACTAATCATATCAATGACCTGTAAAGAATAATAAAACAACAAATTCTGGTGTGGAAAAACAATCCACTAAAATTTGGCGTAGCATACAGAACATTACGCTGCGACACCATAAGCATTTGTTCAATTATCTAATGAATTTATTATGTCTAATATGAATTTTAGTAAATTTTATAGGAAAGTACGATTCTGGAACTGTCGTTGTAAAATATCAATAATCTGACCGGTTACCCCCCAGATCAGATGATTATTGTAAGGTAAGAAAAAAAGTTTACGAAAATGCCCATGCACTTTGAACATGTTACTTTTCATATTACGTCGGTCAAAAAGGTATTCTGCGGGGATTTCAAAGACTTCACATACTTCATTTTTATCAATTACCAGTGGAAAAGAAGCGGAGATCTTAGCTAGTACCGGGGTTACCTGAAAACCACTGGTTGTAATTAATTCGGGTAAAGAACCAAAAATTTCAATATTTTTGTGTGGGATACCTATCTCTTCATAGGTTTCACGAATGGCTGTAGAAAAAAGGTTTTGATCATAATGCTCAAACTTACCACCGGGAAAACTAATTTGTCCCGGATGGTGTTTGAGATGGGCTGCTCGTTTTGTAAATAATATATAGCAGCGGTTGTTTCTTTCGATAAAACCAACAAGTACTGCAGCTTTGCGAAAATTACTATTATTCGAATGAAATACATGCTTGAGTGAATGCGCATCGTAAGACTGTGGCTTTGAAAGTTGGAATCGGCTGATTATATTTTCTAAGTTCCAGTCCATATGTATCTCTTTTATTACATCAGAGTTATTAGTTATTCAGCACAGGAAGAATTTTACCTAGTTTGTCATAGGTTTCCTGATACTCACTATCAACCTGACTATCTGCAACAATAGCGCCTCCAGCCCAGACATACAAATGGTTATTTTTTGCTATTAACGTTCTGATAGCGATATTGGTATCCATTTTCCCGTGGCGGCTGATATAACCAATGCTACCGCAGTAAACGCTGCGACGATGAGGTTCAAGCTCTTCAATAATTTCCATCGCACGTACTTTAGGGGCACCTGTAATTGAACCGCCCGGAAAAGTTGCCCGGAGAAGATCAACGGTTGTCTTATCTTCTTTTAGTTTAGCCTCAATTGTACTAACCATGTGGTGGACAGCGGGAAAACTTTCTATTGCAAACAATTTTGGTACTTTTACACTGCCGGGTTTGGCTACCCGACCAATATCGTTTCGAAGCAAATCAACAATCATTAAATTTTCAGACTGGTCTTTATATGAAGCAGCTAATTCTTGAGCCAGTTTAGCATCCTGCACATTATCTTCTGAACGTGGTTTCGTACCTTTGATTGGTTTTGTTTCTATCTGATTGTCAGTGAGCTTAATAAAGCGTTCCGGTGATAGACTGATTATTGAATAATCGTCGAAACGCAAAAAGCCAGAGAATGGGGCATTGTTATTGGTTTCTAGTTTTTTATAGGCTTCCCATTCGCATCCCTGATAAGTGGTTTGAAAACGTTGTGTCAGATTAATCTGGTAACAGTCGCCTGCTTTCAGGTATTCCTGAATCGCATCAAATTTCTCTTTGTACAATTCTTTGCTCATATTTGAACGCCATGAGCTTGTTATTGCAAAAGATGCCGTCTCTGATTTTTCTGTAAGATGAGCAGTAAAACATTCAGCAACGTCTGCAATACCCAGTCCGACCAGATTAGCGGTTTTTTGCTCATGATCGACAATGAATGCCCATGGATAAATACCAATAGCCATGTCGGGGAGAGCGATGTCATTAGCTGCGTATTCAGGTAATTTTTCCACCCGGCGGCCAAGGTCGTAAGCAAAATAGCCAAGAGCACCACCAATAAAAGGGTATTTGTCCCATTTATTATCATTGATTGCAGGTAATACTTTTTCCTGAATATCGGACAAAATATCGAAGGGATCAGCAGTAGTTAAATAACTTCTATTTTCAATAGTTACTTTAGTTTCAAAACCGGTTGTGACAATTTTTGCGATTGGATTTGCGACTAAAATATCATAACGGCTATCCGGATGTGCACGAGATGGTGACCGTAACAGCATTGCCCAGGGATGATTTTTTATAGTTTCAAAAAACTGCAATGATAAATCGGACTCATAAATAAAAGAGATCTCATTAATCTGGTGTGTAAGTTTGTTACTCATTTCTTTATTTTGTGACACAGAATTAGAAAGCCGTATAGCGTGTTGTTGCTAGCAAGAGTATCATAAAAATCAAATGAAAAGCTGCTAATCAGTGGGTTAGATCATAGTACGGCGCTATTTTTTCCGTAAAATTATGACATTCATAAGCTGTAGCAACGAATTAATATAACAGAATTAATATAACAGAAATGAGGCAAGCAATGACGATAATTCGTAATGAGGACGTTATCAGCAGTGTGGCTGATGCTCTCCAATATATCTCGTACTATCATCCTTTGGATTTTGTGAAAGCGTTAGAAAAGGCATATCACAAAGAAGAAAGCAAAGCAGCTAAAGATGCTATTGCTCAAATCCTAATTAACTCACGTATGTGTGCAGAAGGACATCGTCCTCTTTGTCAAGACACTGGTATCGTAACCTGTTTCATGGAAATCGGTATGGATGTTCAGTGGGAAGGTGGTATGACTGTTCAGGAAATGGTTGACGAAGGTGTTCGTCAGGCTTATACCAATCCTGATAATTCACTTCGTAAGTCAGTTCTTCTTGATCCAGCTGGTAAACGTATTAACTCTAAAGATAATACTCCATCAGTTATCCATATTAGTATGGTTCCTGGTGATAAAATTGAATTTAAAATCGCGGCAAAAGGCGGCGGTTCTGAAAACAAAACCAAAATGGCTATGCTGAACCCATCTGACGATATTGCAGAATGGGTAGAAAAAATGATCCCAGTTATGGGCGCTGGCTGGTGTCCTCCTGGTATGTTGGGTATAGGTATTGGTGGTACAGCTGAAAAATCAGCAGTACTTGCTAAAGAAGCCCTAATGGAAGATATCGACATCTACGATCTTATGGAACGTGGACCTCAAAATGCGGAAGAAGAACTTCGTCTTGATATCTTCAAACGTGTAAACAAACTGGGTATTGGCGCTCAGGGTCTTGGTGGTCTGACTACGGTTGTTGACGTTAAAATCAAAACAGCACCTACACACGCGGCGTCTAAGCCAGTATGTATGATTCCAAACTGTGCGGCGACTCGTCACGTACACTTTACTCTTGACGGAACTGGTCCTGCTGAATTCACTCCACCTAAATTGGAAGAGTGGCCAGAAATCGCATGGGAAGCAGGCGAAGGTACTCGTCGTGTAAACCTTGATACAGTGACTGAAGAAGAAATGCGTACCTGGAAAACAGGTGAAACTCTACTTCTGAACGGTAAAATTCTGACTGGTCGTGATGCAGCACATGCTCGTATTCAGTCTATGCTACAAAATGGTGAAGGTTTACCTGAAGGCGTCGATTTTAAAGGTAAATTTATCTATTACGTAGGCCCGGTTGATCCAGTCCGTGACGAAGTTGTAGGTCCTGCAGGCCCAACTACTTCTACCCGTATGGATAAATTCACTGACATGATGCTGGATGAAGTCGGTATCATGGGCATGATTGGTAAAGCAGAACGTGGTGCTGCGACTGTTGAATCAATCAAAAAACATAAATCAGTTTATCTGATGGCTGTTGGTGGTGCTGCATACCTTGTTGCTAAAGCAATTAAGAAAGCAAAAGTTCTAGCATTTGAAGAACTGGGTATGGAAGCAATCTACGAGTTTGAAGTTCAGGACATGCCTGTAACAGTGGCAGTTGACTCAACTGGCGCGAATGCTCACCAAACTGGTCCGGATACCTGGAAAGTAAAAATTGCAGAAGCAGAAGCTAAAGCTTAATTAATGGCGGCTTTTACTTTAGCATGACAATAGTGGTGGCAATTGCCGCCACTATTTGTATTTACTGTATAATCACTTACTTACAATTAGATATTCATTATGGTTAAATTTATAAAATTTTTACAAATTGCTTTTGTAGTCATAGTATTGGCTGTTGTTGGTTATGATGTCGTGTTACACGGTCTTACTGTGTTAAACGAAAAAATGCCATATGTAATTCTTATCGGTGTGCTTTGGGCTGCTCTGGAAATTTCATTATTGGTTATCTATAAGTTAATTTCAGACGATTAAGAAATCATTAAAAATGGGGTAGTAAATGAGTAGGTTAGGCCAGGAAATTTCTGACATCGTGCATCGCAGTTTAGATAGCCATGTTAAAATCGCTGTTACTGGTTTATCCCGAGCTGGGAAAACCGCATTTATTACTTCATTTGTTAACCAGTTACTTCATTCTTCTACTAATGACAACCTTCCATTCCTTCATGCTTCGCGAGATAAACGGTTAATTGGGGCTAAACGTATCCCTCAATCAAATATGCTGGTTCCCAGTTTTGCCTATGAACAGGCAATGTCAATGGTACATTCCGAACCTGCGAAATGGCCAGAACCAACCAGAGATGTTAGCGAGATAAAACTGGCAATTAAATATCGGCCAGAGAGCAGAACTAAACGGTTGGTGTCCAAAAGTCATACTTTATATGTTGATGTAGTCGATTATCCGGGGGAATGGCTTTTAGATTTACCGATGCTCAAATTGAGTTATGATCAGTGGTCCGAAAAGCAGATGAACACTTTGCATGGTGTCCGGAGAGAATTAGCAAAAGAATGGCTTGAAAGAGTTGTCGATTTTGATGCTGACTCTGGTAGTGACGAAAAAACCATTGCAGAACTTTCTGAGTTATACACACAGTTTCTGGTTAAATGTAAAGATAAAGGTTTGCATTGGGTGCAGCCAGGCAGGTTTGTTTTGCCCGGTGAACTCAAAGGGGCTCCTGTCTTACAATTTTTTCCATTGCCTCAGGAAAACTGTAAAGGTGATAAGCACAGTTCGTATGCAATGCTTGCTTCTCGCTATGAGGAATACCGGACACAAATAGTCAGACGTTTTTATAAGCATTATTTTTCTACGTTTGATCGACAAATTATATTGGTTGATTGCCTTAGCCCATTAAACTCCGGGTATGAATCTTTTATGGATATGAGAGCTGCATTGGAAGAACTCATTGACAGCTATCATTATGGAAAGAACAATCTGTTAGGTAGGTTGTTTTCTCCTAAAATTGATAAAGTATTATTTGCTGCTACAAAAGCCGATCATATCACGCCGGATCAGCATGGTAACCTGCTGAATCTTTTAAACCAAATGGTTAATCCAATGTGGCAGCGAGTGGCTTACGAAAATATTTCAATGAAATGTTTGAGTATGGCTTCCATTCGGGCGACAACTGCAGGGCATGTAGATGTTGGCGGTAAGCCACATAGCGCTATCAGAGGTATTGATGTCTCAGGAGACGATATCACTATTTACCCGGGAGAAGTACCTAAAAAAATCCCACCGGCTAACTTTTGGTCTCGTTCAAGATTTGATTTCACTGCTTTTAATCCCAATATTTATGATGTGGATGCTCCTTTACCTCATATCCGCGTTGATACTGCTATGGAGTTTTTGTTGGGAGACAAATTGAAATGACCGAGTACAAATCAAAAATCAAGTTTGAGCAGCATTTGGATACAAATCCGACTGAGCATGAAGATTTAGTACTTAAAAAGCAATTTGATGAAGATACATCTTTCCATCCGGACTTACCGTCAGAGACTAATCCAGACCTTATAAACAAGAATCTGAATATTGAGCCCTTACTTCGTCCCAAAAGACAAAAATGGTTAGGTGTGGGGTTGGTTACTGGTTTTATTAGTTTAGTCGGATGGCAGGCTGTCGATTCTTTATATACTGCTTATCAGACAGGTGACTGGCTAACGTTGGGGTGGTCTGGGTTTGTTGGCTGTATCGCCGGGCTCGGTCTTTCCCGTCTTGGGAAAGAGTTAATCACGTTAAGAAGACTGAAAAAACATTTTTCTACCCAAGAGAAAGCGGAACAAATTTTACAAGAAGATGGGTTTGGAAAAGCCGAGTCATTTTGCCGTGCGCTTAACTATGACACAAATAATGTTAGCCTGAATCAGGCTGTTGAATCATGGGATTCAAAACTAGAACCTTCATATAACGATAAAGAGGTCTTTGAGTTATACGATTCAATTGTGATTAAACAGCAGGATCAGCAGGCAATAAAAACTATTTCAAAATATTCTTCTCACTCTGCAGTGATGGTCGCGCTGAGTCCGTTAGCTATTGCAGATATGTTGCTGGTTGCCTGGCGTAGTCTTAAAATGCTTGAGGATCTTGCAGGAGTCTACCAAATAGAATTAGGCTATTGGGCGCGACTTAGGTTATTCAAACTTGTATTGGCTAATATGGCATTTGCCGGTGCGACAGAACTCGCTATTGATACCGGAATGGATATTATGACAACCAGTTTGTTGCAGAAATTATCCGCACGAGCAGGTCAGGGGGTTGGCGTTGGCCTTATGACCGCTAGACTGGGGATTCAGGCAATGAAATTAATGAGACCTTTACCCTGGTTAACCGATCAAAAATCCTCTCTTTCAGTAGTACGTAAAAATATTATCAATAATGTGTTCAGGGTGGCGGATAAATCCTGACATTAAGCGGATTTTTTATAACAAAAATGGAAAGTCAAACAGTTATTAACTAGCTTTTATAGTAAGTCAGTAAGAAAACTGATAACTATATACGTGAGCTACAGGCTATCAGAATTAAAAAATAAAGATGGAAAAAGATATGTCTAAATGTACTCACTATATCTTATTGGTTCTCGTGGTTGTATTTCCATTTACTGGATTAACTCATGCCAGATCCCTTAATGATATCCAACAAACTGGTGAGATTCGCATCTGCACGGCAGGTTCTCTATATCAATTCTATGAGGACATGGGGCGGGTATTTGCTGACTGGTTAAAGGTTAAGCCAGTAGTTACTCATCTTCCTTCATGGGATCATCAATTTCATAATTTTTCCGGGGAAACAATTAAAGATGCTAGTTACATTCCTAAACTGCTAAAAACAGGGCAGTGTGATATCTATCCTAATGATCTGGTAGTAAATGACTGGCGCAAGAAGAAGCTGAGTTTTTCCGTATTATACCAAACCAGAATGGTTGTATTAGTTCATAAAGACAATAAAAACAATTATCATAGTCTTAAAGACCTGATGGGAAAAACGATGGGAGTAGCAAAAAATACTACTTACCATACTTGGTTTGAAGAAAGAAATAGTAATGAGTTAAAAGAAAGCCCGATTAGAATCATGTTTATGGAAACGGATGATGCGTGGAAGGCGGTAGATGAAGGAAAAATCAACTTTACTGTTTCAAACGCTGACAGTGTTTTTAAGAATACGGCTCAGTATACCCAAAATCTTGCAATTGCTTTCCCGATCGGACCTGTCACAGATATTGGTTGGGCTTATTCTAAAGAAGATGAAAACCTTGGACAAATGATTGATGTCTTCTTTAAACAACAGCAACGTCGAGATTCTGAATTGGACAAAATCTGGTTACGCAGTGGAATTCGGCTAAGTAATTATATGCATATTATGGCTACTATGTTATAGCGGGAGTGCCTGATGCTACAGCATTTTCACAACATATCATTCCGATCACGCCTGGTATTGATTACCGGTGGACTTGTTGTGCTAATCGTATCCTGTTTAATTTATCTGATTACTTCCTATGCGGGGGAAAGCCTAAAAACTCAATTGCAGAGTAATTTGAATATTACCCTGATAGGGGAAAGTCGCAATCTCAAAGAACGTATCGAGCTATTTCAGGAAGAAACCGCAACATGGACTCAAGAACCGATTATTTCTATTTTTTTTGAGAAACCAAATTTTTCTGCAATGTATCGTCCGGGATTGGATAGTTTTTTACAGTATCGGTTGTCAAATATCCCCTGGGTTTTCAATGTGCTTCTTTTAGATAATTCTGGGTTGTTATATCAATATAAAGACATGTTTCGAGGTAAGGCTGCAGAAGAAAGATTTCCTGACGAATTAATTGAATACTTTAATAAAGCACCTGATATTTTTTCTTTGAATTTGCATAAGTATGATTCCTACCTTACCCAACCTTTTTTGTTCCTGAAATCTTCTTACCAGAAGCAAAATTCCCAGCAGAACAATAAATCACTTATTACAATCATTGATCTTACTGTATTTCATCAAATGTACTATAAGAAAGATGTATTATCTGACAATAATTATTTTACTTTTGTCACTGTAAGCGATGATGGACAGGTATTGATTCCATTGCCCGATATAACCGATTCCACAACAAATAATTTTAAAGAAATACTCAGATCATGGACTCCTAATCTATCAGATTATACGTCAACACTGACTTCTGAATCTATTATTGCAATTAATAAGAAAATACCAGGAATGCCTTTGTATTCCTTTGGAATTTCTTCGGTAGATAAAATTCAAGAACCTATCAATAACCTTGTAGAAGCTGTTTTACTGATTGGCTCTGCCATATTATTGCTGGGTATTGGTGCTGTGTATTTTTTATCTCGTCGGATGATGGATCCATTCCTAAAACTGACCAAAGCAATGCAGGAATATTCAACAGACTCAGGTAATTCTGCAAAAGCATTAGGAAATATACAGCAGGTTCTGAAAAGAAAAGATGAGTTGGGTATTTTAGCAAATACATTTAGTGATATGGGACAGCGAATTAATCAGGAGATAGAGGAACGGCTTAATATTGAGCATTACTTTCAGAATATTACCGATCAAACATTTGATGCTATTGCCGTAATTGATGATAAAGGAAATATTTTGACATGGAATCATGCCTGCGAAAAAATATTTGGTTATAGCTATTCTGAAGTTATAGGTAAATCTCTTCATTCCCTTCTATTACCCCAAGAATTACAAGTACAACAGCGAAAAGGATTTGCCAATTTTGTCAGAACAGGAAAGGGGCCTTTAATTGGCTCGGTTGTTGAAGTCGAAGCGATACATAAAGGGGGATATAGGATTCCTGTTGAAGTATCGATTAATGTCATTAAAAACCACGACAAATGGAATGCGCTTGGTATTATCCGGGATTTAACCGAAAAAAAACGGCTGGAAAAGGAAAAAAAGGAAAAAGAAATTGCCTATATTGAACAGGCTCAGAGAGCTCTGATACGGGAAGAGTTTCTTCAAAATATAACCAAACAAAAAGAGAATTTTGAGACTATTTTTCTTCACTTAAATTATGGCATCGCAATTTTAGATAAAGATGCTCACTTTATTGATTTTAATGATTTCTTCCTTGATATGTTCGGGTGTGAACGTCAAAAACTTTTGCAAAAAAGCTGGTTGGATCTGACTTTTTCCGATGATGTTGAAAAAGTAAATGTTTTAATGAAAAAGGTCTTTACCAATGAATCTGTTCAGGAAATGGAGCAATTGTGTCTGACCTGCGATGATCGCATTGTGCATATTGATATAACAATAGCTTTATTACCGGATAAACAGAGATTATTGGTCAGCGCGAAGGACAATACTCAGAAACATTATTATGAACAAATGCTTCAGGAAGAAAAAGATAAATATCAGACATTAATGGATCAATCATCTGAAGCAATTTTTATTATGAGCATGAATGATGGAAAGTTGGTCCACTACAATCGGATGGTGAAAAAACTGCTGAGATACAATGATGAAGAATTAAAGAATTTAACCGTATTCGACTGGGATAAAGATATTAAAGATGAAGCAGATTATCGGGAAATAAATAAAAATATATGTTATGAGCCTATTGTTTTGGAGCGTATCCATACCAGAAAAGATGGAACAACCTATGTTGCCTCATGCAATTTAGTCCAGGTAAATATTAACGGTCGAGAATATATTTATGGCTCCGTACGAGATATCACTAAACAAAAAAATACAGAAAAACAGCTTTATGACAGAATTAAACAGCAAGAAGCACTGTTAAATATTGAAACGACCGGCTTGATGAGAGCCAAAGATAGGAAATTTATTTGGGTAAATAATGCATTTGACCAATTGCTTGGTTATACCAAAGAAGAATTAATCGGTGAAGATACGCGTATTATATATGCGGATGATGATGCGTATGAAGATTATGGCAAGGGATATAAGGAATTACGTGAAAAGGGTGTATTTACCAGAGAATTACGGTGTGCCAAAAAAGATGGTACACCAGTTACTTTGTTAGGTTGTATGACAACAATTGATGCTGATACATCAGAAATTATTGGAGTGATGACAGATATTACCCCTATGAAAAACGCATTAGTGGAACTTGAAGAAGCTAAGCAAAAAGCTGATCAGGCCAATGAAGCTAAATCGGTATTTCTGGCTAATATGTCCCATGAAATTCGTACTCCTTTAAATGGTATTATCGGGCTTACTGATATTGTTCTTAATACCCACCTTGATGAATTACAACAGGATTATCTTAATAAAGTTAAACAATCTTCTTCAGCACTTCTGCATATTATCAACGATATTCTTGACTACTCAAAAATAGAAGCAGGGAAACTTGATATTGTTAAATCTAAGTTCTCTCTTGAGAATACCCTGCAGAACATTTCTGATCTGTTTGAGCATCAAATAAGTCAGAAAGGTCTGGATTTTATATTCACGGTTGATCCAGATTGTCCAACTCATCTAATTGGAGATTCATTGCGTGTTAATCAGGTGCTGATAAACCTGATTGGTAACGCAGTCAAATTTACCGAGAAAGGGTTTATTCAGCTCGATGTAAAACCAACAGATATATACGATCATCAGGTCACCATTCAGTTTTGTATAAAAGACAGTGGTATTGGTATCAGCGAAGAAAAACAGAAACAGTTGTTTATGCCGTTTGAACAGGGTGATAAGACAACTACGAAAAAATATGGTGGTAGTGGCTTGGGGTTGATGATTTCGAAACAACTGGTTGAGATAATGGGAGGGGGAATTTTTTTGGAAAGTAAAGAAGGTATGGGAGCGACTTTCTGCTTTACAATTCCCTTTACTTACATAGAGCAAGATACTCATTGTGATTTGAGTGAATTACAGACACATCGATTCCTGATTGTTGATGACAGCAGTGTTAAGAGGTCTTATCTTCGCGAAGTGCTAACATCATGGGGAATAACTACAGATACAGCCTCAGATACCCGTAACGCACTGGAAAAGTTGAAAAACATCTCGTATGACACATTAATCATTGATTGGAGTATATCGGATAATAACGGTCTTGAACTGCTTGAAGAACTCAAAAAGAAAGATATATATACCAATAATATCCTTATGGTTACTGCTTATGATAAACAAGAAGTGCAGGAAGAGATCAATTTAAAAGGACTAAGCATTTCTAACCTTCTTACTAAGCCTTATACACCGTCGATGCTTTGCAATATCCTTGTCGACAAGAAAATCACAACACCAGATAATAAAAATCAAACTCCAAAACAATGGGTACTGGAATCACCGAAAAAATTGTTGGTTGCGGAAGATAATGAAACTAATCAACTCGTTGCATCGATTATTTTTAATAAAATGGGGTTTGAAGTAGATATAGCAGATAATGGATTAGAAGCCGTTGAAAAAGCGCATCAGGAAGACTATGACATTATTTTTATGGATCTTCAGATGCCGGTAATGGATGGTTTTGAAGCATCGAAAACGATTCGTACTTTTAATCCAGATGTCCCTATTGTGGCACTTAGTGCGGCTGTTATGCAAAAAGATCAAACGCTGACAAAGGAAGCGGGTATGCAGCACCATATTGGTAAACCTATGGATAAAACTGAATTGCTGGAAATTATTAAGCAATATTTCCCATTAACATGTCTTGACGCTTAACCACTTCTCGTAGAAACTACTGTCAACATTTCCTTACACCTGATTGTTGGAGATCTCTTTGTGAGATTAGAAGTCTTTTGCGAAGATAGACTCGGTTTAACACGAGAATTGCTTGATATTCTTGCTTCTAAAAACATTGATTTGAGAGGTATTGAGATTGATGTCAGTGGAATTATATATCTGAACTGTCCTGATATTGATTTTGATGTTTTTAGTGAGCTGCTTGCTCAGATCCGTCGCATTTCCGGGGTTAAAGATGTCCGAAGAATTCAGTTTATGCCAATGGAAAGACATAATACGGAATTGATATCCCTGCTTAATAATCTTCCTGATGCTGTGTTATCAATTAACTTACGTGGTTTTATTGATATGGCAAACTGCGCGGCATTATCTCTGTTTTCTTCCTCTGAAGAAGAAATGACAGGACAGCCTTTATCTAACTATATTCCTCATTTTAATTTTTCTAAGTGGATGGAAGGTAATAAAGCCAGAGTCAGAGAAAATATTGTGATTGAAGGATTAGATTATCAGTTAGAGATGAACCCAGTGTACATCATGGGGGAATCGAAAGAGTCTACTCTTGCCAGTACAATGATGATTATTAAGTCTCAGATCCAGCCCCAATCTGACAAAGATGAACTTTCAATCCATAACAATCTGGGCTTTGAGCATTTTGTTGGTGTTTCAAATAAACACAAATCACTGATGGTTCAGGCCAAAAAGCTGGCTATGTTAGATCATCCATTGCTGATTGAAGGAGAAACGGGTACCGGTAAAGAAATGCTCGCCAAAGCGTGTCACAATCGTTCTCACCGTGGACCTTATCCATTTTTAGTTCTGAGCTGTGCATCCATGCCGGATGATGTTGCTGAGACAGAGTTGTTCGGTAATGCTCCGGGTGCTTTTAACCATGAAGAAGGCAATAAAGGTATTTTTGAGCTGGCAAATGGAGGCACAGTATTTCTTGATGAAATCGGTGAAATGAGTTCGCATTTGCAAATCAAGCTACTGCGCTTTTTACAGGATGGAACGTTCAGACGAGTTGGTGAAGAAAAAGAAATTCATGTTGATGTCCGGGTGATAGCTTCGACAAAACATAATCTGGCGGAACTCGCTGAAACCGGTAAATTCCGTGAAGACCTGTACTATCGTTTAAATGTACTGACATTATCAATTCCGTCACTTAGAGAACGTACAAGTGATATTCAGCCATTGCTGGATCTGTTTGTAGCAAAACATTGTGAAAAACTCGCTATGTCCCGCCCTCAGATTGAAGAGAAAGTGATTGATTCATTAAGCGAATATCCGTGGCCAGGAAACATGAGACAACTGGAGAACGTCGTATTACGTGCTTTGACTGAAGTAGAACAGAATATTCTGAAACTGGCGTATTTCCATTTACCTCATGTAGATAAAGTTTCTAATATGACCGGAATGGTAAAACTGGATGGTTCTCTTGATGACATCATGAAAGATTATGAATCCAAGGTACTGGAACGTCTTTATCAATCGTTTCCTTCCAGCCGTAAGCTGGCGAAGCGTTTAAATGTATCACATACCTCCATTGCAAATAAGTTAAGGGAATACGGTATTAACAAGTAGTAATCAGGAATGACCATGATAGATCAAGTTTATACAACCAATGGAGATATTATAGTTCGCACTGCACGCCTCGGTGATGCGGAGCTTATCGTGAACTATTTTGATGTAAACAGAGACTTTCTTAAACCATGGGAGCCTGCTCGTGAAGAAGCCTTTTTCAATATCACTACCTGGCAACAACGCTTAATTAAACTTCATGAATTACATAAGATAGCATTTGGATACTATCTTCTTATTTTATCTGTCGAAACCGAAGAAATGCTTGGCACTATTTCATTCAGTCAGGTGGCAAGATTTCCTATGTATTCATGCAATGTTGGATATTCGCTTGCGGAAGGTGCTCAGGGGAAAGGGATTATGACGGAAGCATTGAAATTGGCCTGTCAGTATATGTTTGAAACACAGAATATGCATCGGATATGCGCTTCTTATATGCCAAGAAACCATAAAAGTGAACAGGTACTACAGCGGGTCGGTTTTAAAAAAGAAGGCCTAGCTGAGGATTATTTGTTGATTAACGAACAGTGGGAAGACCATATTTTAATGGCATTGAAAAATCCTAACTGGAAAGCGTCAGTATGAACAGTCATCTAGAAAAACAGTTATCGCTCATTATTGAGATAGATAAACTAAAATCTGTCTTAAGAAAAAGTAAAATCAAATCGGCTGATGATCGGGCCGAAAATAGTGCTGAACATAGCTGGCATGTTGCGTTAATGGCTATCATTCTTCAGGAACATTCTAACGAAGATGTTGATATCTTAAAAGTTGTTAAAATGTTACTTATCCATGATGTAGTTGAGATCGATGCCGGAGACGTGATCATTTATGATTTAGCAGCGCGGAAAGAGCAAGAAGAAAAAGAAATGAAAGCGGCAAACCGGTTATTTGGGCTACTGCCCAAAGAGCAGGGGAAAGAACTGCTGGATTTGTGGTGTGAATTTGAAGATGCAATATCTGCTGAAGCTCGCTTTGCAAAAGCACTGGATCGACTGGCTCCGCTAATGCTTAACTATTACAATCATGGTAAAAGCTGGCAGGAAAACCATATTTCTAAACAACAGGTTTTAGAAGTTAACAGTAAAATAGGCAAAGGGTCTGAAACACTTTGGGACTTTGCTGAATCATTAATTGAAGATGCAGCACAACAGGGCTGGTTAAAGAAATAAAAGGAAAAATATGTCATATATGTCTGTTGAAGAATATTCAAGAAAGTGGATATTTAACCATTCTTCAATGCCAGTTCCTAAAGAAATACAGGAGCAGATCAAGCCGATGACTCAGGCTCGTGCTGCTCAATTTTGGAAAGAAAATATTAGCAGTACCAGTCCTGATGCTGATCGTTTTGCATCTGACGATTGGCCGATGAAAGCCATTAACTGGCAAAATGATGTGGATTGGATGTCCTGTTGGGAATCTGATAACGATGATTTACCTATTGAAGTCGCAGAACATATAAACTGGCAGGACGATGTAACTGTATATTTTTGCTATGAAAAATATAATATACTTGAAACAAAGTGGAGTGTTTTCAGACGTTACTGGAAAAATTTTCTATTTTATGACGATGGCCCGATTTTAATAGGACGCCGTAGAAAAGAGGCTCTGTGGTTTCAGGATAGTGGCAAAGTAAAAATTGGTGTAAAAGGTTAATCAGTCTTATTTATATCCTCCTGCTAACAGGAGGATATAAGCATCTTTAGGTTACTTGGTCAAAAACAGTCTTGCCAAATTAAGTCATTGTTTATTGTTGTTGGCTTTGTCCTGGTTCTGCAATTTGATAAAGCTGCTGAGCATGTTCGTCACACACTTCTTCACAGTTACAAACTCGGTCAATATCAATAGAGCTTAAACCACCGCAACTGCCTTGAATTGCATTTCTTTTCATCATTACGCCTATCGCCATCAATACGATAATGCATAAAAAAATCAAAAAAACAATAAGAAGAGTCATCATAGCTGTTGTCCTTTAAATTGAATATGCAAGATACTAACAAATCTTAAAGTATCTCGCATGTATTAATAACTATTCTACCTGACTCTCGCAATCTGTTAAGTCATTTATTAGGAAAATGAGAACATTCTGTAGCACATGACTATATATCTGAGTTTATAATTTAAAAATTCCTATATTCCTTTTATGAAAGAACTTATTTAATATTATTAATATTGCAAATATTCTGATTCACTATCATGGACATAACAATCAATTCTGCGACACGGCATGATGTAAAAAAGTTGGATAAACTAATGCATGCATTGCATGATGAGCATCACGTAGCCCAACCTGACTTTTTTAAATCAGCTGATGAAATTGCACAAGAAAAACAGATTAAGCTTTATCTGGATCAACCTGATGGAATTGTTTTTTGTGCGAGGCAAGACAAAGAAATTATCGGATTTGTGACTGGCCATTTTTCAGAGTTATCTTCAACAGTGAGTCTTCCTGTTTTTATGGGGAGTGTGGACGAATTATATGTGGTGCCGCAATTTCGCAATCAGGGAGTTGGTCAGACATTGCTAAAAAGAATTGAATCTGAATTTAAAGATTATGGGGTAAAGCATATCTTTGTTGAAGTCTGGGCATTTAACAAAACAGCCGTAGATATGTATCAAAGCTTTGGGTTTGAACACCATATCCACTGGCTGCGTAAAGATGTTTAGTGGCAAAAATTTCAGAAATTTAATCAGCAGAGAACAAATTTTCTGATAGCGTTTGCGACACCATTTTCATCATTAGTAGTGGTAATGTAATCAGCAACTTCTTTTGTTTCTTCCATTGCATTACCCATAGCAACGCCAAGTCCGGCATAGCTAACCATGTGGCGATCATTTCCGGCATCACCGATGCACATTATCTTTTCTTGTGGAATATTCAGTGTTTCAGCCAGTTTTTTAACTGCTAACCCTTTATTGCTGCGAGGGTTTAAAAACTCCAAAAAGTAATCGGCACTTTTCACAATGGTAAATTTATCATGAAGATCTTGTGGTAATTGCGCAATAGCTGCTTCAAGATTATCAGGTTCATCTACAATCATCGCTTTCACAATTGCATGATCATCTTCAAGTTCTGCAAAATCCATTTCATGCAGTTCAATGTCATTAATGGTTGCTTCGACATTAGTATATTTACTTGCTTTAGGAGTGATCAGACCAATAGAATGGCTAAATGCGTGAGTATTTACATTTAAATTTTTGGCAGTTAATGCCACTAATTTAGCATCAGCACCGGTTAATATTTCTGAATGGATGACTTTACCTGTTGCCGCAGTCTCAACAATTGAACCATTAAAGTGAATGACATAGTCGTCATCTGTGGTCATATTTAGAGCATTAAGCTGTTTTCTCATTCCAGCTATTGGCCTTCCAGAGGCCAGTATAACTTTCACACCTCTGCTACGAGCTTCAGTTATCGCATCTATAGTTTCTTGAGTAAGTTCTCGTTTACTGTTTAATAAAGTACCGTCAATATCGATAGCTATAAGTTTATACATAAGGTAAGCCGTTTTTTTGATCCACGAAATAATAAAGGCTCAGTTTACCTGATTTTGGCAATCATAATCATTAAATTAATTGTGAAAATTGTTTTCATTTGATCTCAGTGCTGACTTGGATTATGGTTCGCTCCGTCTATGTAGAAAGCGGTAATGTATTTTGATTCAATACAAACTCAACGAAATGTTTGAAACCATTCAGGGTGAGGGTTTCTTTACGGGAGTTCCTTCGGTATTTATTCGCCTGCAGGGATGTCCGGTTGGATGCGCCTGGTGTGACACCAAGCAAACCTGGGAAGCGAATGAACAAGATAGAGCTTCTTTAGGTGATATTCTGATTAAACAGGAAGATTCTCCATCTTGGGTAGAAATCAGTGCAGATGATTTACTTAAGGTATATCAGGAACAAGAATACTCAGCTAAACATATCGTGATTACCGGGGGCGAGCCGTGCATTTATGATCTGACAGAACTAACCCAAGCGTTCGAATCAATCGGGTGTCAGTGTCAGATTGAGACGAGTGGTACATCAGAAATATCGGTTTCTCAAAATACATGGGTTACGTTGTCACCTAAAATCGGCATGCGTGGTAAGTTGCCGGTATTAAATCAGGCATTGACACGCGCGAATGAAATTAAACATCCGGTAGGAACTGAAAAGGATATTGAGCAGCTCGATGAACTTTTGTCTGATACAGAATTACAGTCAAATGTTGTTATAGCTTTACAGCCAATTAGCCAGAAAAACCGTGCGACCCAGATTTGCATCGATACCTGTATAAAACGTAACTGGCGTTTATCTATTCAAACCCATAAATATTTAAATATTGCCTGAGGAGGTAGTTGTAGTATGAAAAAAGCTGTTGTTGTATTTAGTGGTGGACAGGATTCTACAACTTGCCTGGTGAAAGCTCTTAAAGAGTATGATGAAGTTCATGCGATTACATTTGATTATGGTCAGAGACATAAGCTGGAAGTAAAAATTGCGCAGAATTTGGCTAGTGAACTGGGAGTGGCTGCTCATAAAGTTATGGATGTATCACTATTAAATGAACTTGCTATAAGTTCACTTACTCGTGATGATATCCCTGTATCACATGAATTACAGGACAATGGTTTACCAAACTCATTCGTACCTGGTCGGAATATTTTATTTTTAACTCTGGCGGGTATCTATGCTTATCAAATCGGCGCTGAAGCTGTGATTACCGGAGTTTGTGAGACGGATTTTTCTGGCTATCCTGACTGTCGTAATGAATTTATTAAAGCGATTAATAGTGCGCTTGTATTAGGCATGGATCGACAGTTTGAAATTATTACCCCGCTTATGTGGTTGAACAAAGCTGAAACCTGGGCAATGGCTGATTATTATGGTGCTTTGGACTTAGTTCGTAAAAAAACGTTAACTTGTTATAACGGTATTCCGGGCGATGGTTGTGGCAACTGTCCTTCCTGCGATTTAAGACGAGCCGGGCTTGAGCATTACCTGTCAGATAAAGATCAATATATGCAATCATTCTTAGCTAAACAGTCATAATGCTGTTTGTTGTGCTGTGATTCAATTAATTTATGGGGGATTATTCACGTAATCACCTCATAAACTTAAAATTTTAATCAGTTTTCAGCTTCTATTGCCACGTAAGTATTATACTTAGAACAGACTTCATTGATCTTGTGGAAGCGGAAATGGATAACGATACCTTAGTTATTACATTCGACAATGCTGGGCATTGTGCTTCTACTTATGGCATATCGATTGATATGTCTCACTTCGACTCTTTTAAATTAGATAGTGGTTCCTTTCTAAACTTTTCGGATATTCCTAAATTCATGTCAAAGTACAATGAATTGCAGGTTTATCTTCCTTCAGATTCTAAAATTCCCTGGGTAGGTAAGTTGTATAAATGTTCAGGGAGAAGACTTGATGATACTCATTATATTGCCACTCTTTCTGTCACACCCAAAAACATGCAATGTGAAAGGTTGCAAAATATTCACAATAAAATGCCTATCGCATTGTTTGAATATAAACATGAAAAAAATAAGCCGGCGTGTTTTTCCTATATGTCGGACTTTTTCATGGAATTATTTGGTGTGGATTCTGTTGAGAAAGGTAAGTATCTGAAAGATTTTTTAAAATTTGTTGATCAAAGTGATCGTGAAGATGTGCATATAAGTATTGTCAGAGCGGAGAAGTCCTGTGCCGACTGGGAATGTGAATTTAAAGCAGTTATCAATGATGTAACTAAATGGATCTATGGGCATGCCATTCCTGTATCACATACGAAAAGAAGTAAATATATTGGTTTTCTTATCGATATCTCCAAAAAGAAAGATCTGGAATTGCAATTGATAAAAGAGTCCACGGTGGATCCGTTGACTGGTGCTTATAACAGACGTTATTTTATCGAACAACTTAATGAAGAGTTATATAACTACCATCGAAATCCACGACGTCATATGAGTTTATTAGCCATAGATTTTGATCTATTTAAAAATATAAATGATGAATATGGGCATGATGCCGGTGATATCGTTTTACAGACTATTTCGAAATTAATCATGAATCATATTCGTAAAACAGACTGTTTTGCCCGGGTCGGGGGCGAAGAGTTCAGTCTGATTTTGCCGAACACAGACTCAAAACTAGCGTTTAAGATTGCAGAAAAACTAAGGGAGCTTGTAGAAAACACAAATATTACCTACCTGAAGAAACTCATATCTATCACTATCACTGTCGGCGTTGCTTCTACGGATCACGGGCATAAACAAGCAAAAAATATCATGCGCAGTGCTGACAGAGCTCTATATGAAGGTAAAGAAGCCGGACGTAACTGCGTTAAATAAACAAAGCTAGACGATTAATATATGTTGATATATTGTTAATCCTTCTAAATAAGAGATAAGCCGTCAAAAGGAATTGTTATGTCTCAGAACGAATTAAAAACGTCAGCACAAAAAGTTCAGGATTTTCTTGCTCAACATGGTCAGAACTTTCAGGTAAAACAACTTACGTCTTCAACACGTACAGCCCTTGAAGCAGCAGAATCTATTGGTTGCAGCGTCTCACAAATTGCCAAGTCTCTTATTTTTAAAAATAAAAAGTCTCAGGAGCCGATTCTGATTGTTGCCAGTGGTTCTAACATGGTTGATGTAAGAAAAGTTGAAAAAGCACTTGGTATAAAATTAAGTAAACCCGATGCTGATTATGTGAGAGAACAGGTTGGTTATGCTATTGGTGGTGTTCCTCCTATCGCTCATAAAACGAAATTATTGACGGTTCTTGATCCCGATTTACAGCAGCATGAACAAATATGGGCAGCTGCCGGTACACCAAATTCAATGTTCTCTTTAAAAGCCGCGGAACTGGAAAGTCTGACAGAAGGGCAGTGGATTGAATTGGCTAAACAGTAGTAAATTTCGATTGTTACAGTTAAAAATAATTTGGCCTATCTCCCAATTAATTTCAGTTAGCACAAGAAATTAACTGCTAAACTTGAACATATAAATAAGATTTCCAACGAATATTTCTAACCAAAGATGAATTGTACCCGGCATGTTAGTGTAAATGGCTTATGCTATAAAATATTAATAGTGTGATCCATATCACTAAAGTACCGGGACATTTTTCTTCTAACTATTTTAGAATATTCTTAATTACTAATGTGAATTACCTTAACTAGCAACACAAATAAATATTGCCGGGATTGGTATTGCTATAAAAATTGGAATTTTATATGAAAAAAATCATTGTCATTGGGGGTTCTGCTGCCGGACCTAAAACAGCAGCGAAAGCTAGAAGATTAGATGAACACGCAGAAATTATTCTGCTGCAGAAAGAGAAAGACCTTTCTATGGCATCTTGTGGGTATCCATACTACGTTGGTGGCGTTTTTGATAACAGAAACGAGCTAATCAGCACACCAACAGGTGTCGTAAGGGATCCAAAGTTTTTCCTAAATGCGAAGGGGATTGATGCCAGAACAGAAACTGAAGTTACGGCAATTGATCGGGAAGCCCATACAGTAACTTGCAAACATCTTCAGACAGGCCAGATTGATACACTTGAATACGACAAACTGGTAGTTTGTACGGGTGCTAAGCCACTAATTCCGCCAATTCCTGGTACTGACCTTGAGGGGATTACTACTTTACAATCTTTGAAAGATGCTGATTTTCTTCGCAAAATTCGTGATGAGAAAAAAATCAAAAAAGCCGTTGTAGTTGGTGGCGGTTTAATCGGTATTGAAACATGCGAAGCGTTGCAGTTAGCGGGTATCGAAATAACGATTGTTGAATTAGCCCCTCAACTTTTGACCTTCTTAGACTGGGATATGGCGAAAATTGTTGAGAACCATGTTAGGAGTAAAGGAACAAACGTTATTACTAATAATGGTATGGCTGCATTTCTTGGTGAAAATGGTAAGTTAACCGGGGTGAAACTTGCCAATGGTACTGAACTGGAATGTGAATTAGCTGTCGTTTCTATTGGTGTCAGACCGAATGTTGATCTCGCCAAAGCCGCTGGTCTGGAAATTGGCCAGACAGGTGGCATTATTGTTGATAAATATATGCAGACTTCCGATCCGGATATTTATGCTGCCGGTGACTGTGTTGAGTCACTTAACCTGATTACAAAACAAAAAGTACATGCCCCTATGGGCGATTTGGCAAACTTGCAGGGTCGGGTTGCTGGCGAAAATATTATTATGGGTAATTCGGTCACATTCGATGGCGTTTTCCAGACTGGTATATGCAAAGTGTTCGATTTTTCAGCCGGTTCAACAGGTTTATCTGAAACAACAGCGAAAAAGCTTGGTTATGATACCTATGAAACAGTGATTAATGCGAGTCCTGATAAACCGGGATTTATGGGGGCCAATCTTCTTATCAGTAAAATGGTCGCTGATAAAAACACAGGCAGAGTTCTTGGACTGCAATGTGTGGGACCTGGTGACGTAAGCAAACAAATTGCCACAGCAGCAATGGCATTAAAAGGGCAGTTTACGGTTGAAAATCTGATCAATCTGGATATGCCTTACGCACCACCTTTCTCTTTAGCGATTGACCACTTCATTGCGACTGGTCATCTGATGCAGAATAAACTAAAAGGTCGTTTGGTCGGTGTCACACCTCATCAACTACATGATAAGCTCGAGAGCGGTGAAAAACCGTTTCTTCTGGATGTTCGTGGTCCAGATGAATTTGAACAAATGCGCCTTGGTATCGGTGAAACCTTGATCCCTCTGGGAATGTTAAGAAAACGTCTTGAGGAACTGCCCGAAGACAAAAACACAGAAATTATCTGTTACTGTAAAATCTCACTTCGTGGCTATGAAGCATCACTTGTACTTCGTGCTAATGGCTGGACGAATGTAAAAGTAATGGAAGGTGGGGTTATGAGCTGGCCATACCCACGCGAAAAATAGACTCCGCATTATTTACTGAAATAGAGTGGGTGAGTTAAAAGTATCACGCTAAAATGGCAGTGTTCTTATTTGGATGCTGCCATTTTTAACACGGAATTGCCCCAAATCCATTTAGAATTACCTCTCTAACTAAATAATCTAATTATAAATTGGCTAAATTTTTTCAACGTGTTTTATGCGCTTTGTTGATTACCAACTATCATTATTAGGTTAGGTGAAAGATTATGATTTTTTTGTATAGATTAAATAGTTCATGTTGGTGAAAAAGGTGTTTTATGAAGATAAAAGTGTTTGTTCTCTCATTATTAATATTGATTTTATCTGCATGCCAGTCGACAAGAATCGAACCAAACATGTCTATGATGGACCATTTTGAAGAAGGTAAAACGACATATCAAGAAGTTGTTGGGGTCATGGGGAAACCTAATGCGGTAACGATGGGAAGTTCAGGTTTAAAAACAATCGTTTATTCAAAAATTAATACAGAGGTTGATCCGGCAACTTTCATACCTTTTGTCGGAGCTTTTGTTGGTGGGGCATCATCTGAAATGAAGATGATTACTTTTGTTTTTGAAAATGATGTATTAAAAAAAATGAATTATATGGAATCATCATCTGAATATAATGCTTTGGGTAATTAAATTGCTGAAAATAATTTACTCTCTATTATTAATGTTACTTTTTTCAGGGTGTTCAAGCCCAAATTTGTCATCTAATAAATTCACTTATGATGAAGCTGCTCACCCAGCGATGATCAGACGTGGCATTGTTATATCTAAGCGTACTGTTACTGTAGATGATTTAAAACACGAGGGACTGATTGAGAGTGGTACGGTTATTGGTGGCGTTGCCGGATACTCTATGGGAAATGATGCTAGTTCAGCTTTATTGGGTAGTGCATTAGGATATTTATTCTCGGTTTCGTTTCCAGTAACTTCACAGAATGCAGTGGCTTATATGGTAGAGTTAGAGTCGTCAAAGATAATCCGTGTAATTCAATCTATTAAAGATGATTCAATAGAAATTGGAGAAAACGTACTTGTTGAGTATTCACAAGGGATGAGAGTTAACTTAGTTACTTACGATAGGTGAGCACATGGGAAATTACCAATTATGTGCTGACTGGCTAGCTTAGCCTCAGACATCTAGCATGCTTCTGTCCAGCTCCGGTTTACGGAGCTGACTGCCAAAATCAAAATTGTCCCATTATGAGCCACGACCGATTAGCAATTCAATTCACAGAAGTATAATTTGACTTACATTTATAGTAATTCCACATATGTGGTAGTAAAGTCAGATGACCTCTAACTAAGTGACCAAATTCAGCTAACCATTACATTATGAGGCGGTTACGAAAAGTTGAACTAGGTATCTAGTTAAAATTATCAGGGATAGACAAGGGCGTTCATCATTTAGAGCGCCCCAAAATGACACTACGGTCTAACTAATTATTCTTCAATTGCTTTTAGACATTCAATATACATCTTTTTGTTGTATTCAGATGCGTAAATATACAATTGTTGCTGTTTTTCCTTTTCGGTATCATTTCGAATAAAATCACTTCCCCCCTCTATGATTTTGACCCCACACAGTGCGGCAGCTTTTTCTCTTTCGTTTATATTGATGCCAGGTAAAACATTTCCTCGTACAGGAAGCTGATATAACCGGAAATCACGTTCTTCTATCGATTTTTGAGCATCAAGGCTTACTTGTTCCTGGGCTGAACATCCTCCGAGAGCAAATAACGATGCCATAAATAGTATTTTTCTCATTTATTTCTCCTCCGAAGTAAGCAAACTAAAACCAGAAGCGTCATAAAGTTAATAGTACCCCCGCTACTATTGCTGCTTTGAGTACTTGAATTTTGTATAGAAAACGGCTTCGAGAGAGCAAAGAAAATATTGTCACTACATTTCACCATTAGGTAAGCTGTATCCAAAGCATAAGTAGATAGATCAATGGATTGAGAACCATTATTATCTACAGCTGATAATAAGGTTTTACTAAAACTAATTCCATTATCGACAGAAAGCAGTATATCAACCTGAGAGCAACTTACTGGTGCAGTATCTGTTCCAGCTGTATTCCACTCAACCAGTGTCGTTTTAGAGACGTTTTCTCCTGCGTAAGGAGACAGTACTTCAAATGGTCCGCTATCAGCATCTACAGTAATCAGTATATCATCATGTGCAACACCACCATTTCCGTCTCTGACGGTAAGTCTGAAATTCACATCTCTGTTGGTTGTGGCGTATGTTTCTCCGGTTGTTAGACTACCGGAAATAATATCCTGCAGGCGAGGTATATAACGGATTGCCTCTGTGGAGGGTGTCCAGGATCGAAATAGGGGACCACTGCCTAAATCGGTTGTAAGGGCTGAGTTCCCGGTACCTGCATCTCCCTGTTCCCAGGTGTAGGTTAAAGTGTCACTTTCGTTTGCATCGGTTGCACTACCGGATAGCAGAAAAGGTGTACTTGCTGGCACGGTATAATCGTTACCTGCATCTACTACAGGTGGCTTATTATTTAATTCTTCTGCGGAGCCGCAACTAACGGAATCTAAGTAACCGTTAATTTCCGCCAAACTTGCTGCATGAAAATAGGCATCAGAATGACTTTGTAGATCATCATTACCACAAATTCCAGCATAAGCCATAATGGTACTTCCACTGCCAGGTTCATAGGCTGTTGAGTCATTTCGGTTACTTCCAGAACATGACCATTCCGTTCCATTAAAGGTGTGATTGGCTCCAAATTGATGGCCTAGTTCATGGGCAACATAGTCAATATAATATGCATCGCTCTCAGGCTCAGCTGTACCTGTAACACCAAGCCCCTTGTTCGAGTCGTTACAGACGACACCTAGCCCTGCCAGTCCGCCAGCTCCAGTAGTAAACAGATGACCGACATCAAACGTAGTACTGCCAAATTTTTCAATTAAATCCGCATGATTTAGTTCTATATCTGTAGTTGCATCGACATTTGTAAATGGGTCTGTATCTGGATCGGTGTAGATATTAAAATTCACAAGATTTAAACGCACGGCAAGGTCGGCTTCATATACTTCATTTACCCGGTTAATTGCAGTGACAATAGCTGCTCGCGCCAGAGCTTCTGTGCCACCATGATATTGTGAATATTCTCCTGAGGCTGATACGATTAGGCGATAGGTTCGTAGTTCAGTGTTTCCATTGGCTGAGGTTTTTTCCGCTTTCGCACTTAACTTCTGTTGTTCAACTTGTAATACCTGATCTTCAAAACTACCGGATGATTTAAGAGTATAAGAGGTGTAATAGCCTGGCTCGTCTGTTGATGGTTCTACATAGACGATCTCACCTCCATAGTTAAACATGCCATGAAAGCCTTTAGGGGTGTAGTCAAAGCGGCCACTATAATCAGGATTTTCTGTTGAGTATCCCTTAAAAGTCTTGAGTTCCGGGTAGAGAGCTTCCATCTCTGAAGACAGAATTGAATCGTAAGCCAAAATGAAATTGAGTGTCTCCCCATCGGGTAGTGGAACAGTTAGCATCGCGCTATCACCGGATTTGGTCTGAGACACTCTTTCTTTTAATAGTTCTTTGTCAACCTGATAAAGCGCTGAAGCTGTTGTGCTATTTCCACTACTTTTATTTAGGGTAACACGCTGCCATAGTTCTGACGCTGCTGTTGGAAAGCTAATACAGATTATTCCCGCAATACCTGTGATTATTAGTTTTCTTGATTTATTCATTTTAATCCATAAATTCATTTAAAATGCATCATGATGCGCATCATATAACTTTATGATATTACATAAAAGATAATTCTATAGTGGCAGGTTTTGCATTAAACAAGTTTGAAAGTGATCACTTTTAATTGTTGGTGGACAATCAAAACGCTCTTTTTAATAACTTAAGTCGAGTAATAAAACCCACCCAATAATCTGAACAATCTCCTGGTACGGCGAAGATTGCCAATCTCCACTTATCCAAGGTACCCAAATGAATAAGTGGAGTAGGCTACAAGGGGCAAAAATGTTGGACTAGAACAGCACCGGCTCGTCTGCCTGAACGACAATACAGAGCTATGTTCTTGTCCTTTGGCAACGACCGACTTTGAAAGACGATTTATTAAAGCGAACACATAAGAAAATTTTTTATAATCCTTTAATGTACTGATGATTTACTGTTTGCTGAATTGATTCGTGAATAGTCTCTGGCTTTTCTCGGTTATTTATCCACTTATAAAACAGGTTAACCAGTTCTTTTTTATTCTGAGTAACAACAGTTTGTGTTTTTATGTCCCGCAAATCGATCAGAATATCACTATATAAATCCGGTAAGTCATCGATGACTTCAGTATTTAAAAAGTGTTTACTGCCATAAATACCGTTGTAACTTCCTCTTTGCTTCTGGATACCAAATTCATCATTTTTTAAACTAATGATTGACGTTTGATTTTCACAGTTAGGTAAACAGCCTTTGTTCATTTTAGTCTTACGGCAGCCTATCGTCTGTTGGAAAAGACACTGGCGACTGGTCAGTAATGTAATCGGGTGGTAGATGCTGTAATACAAACGGAAATTCTCAGGTCGTTTTATCCGTCTCATTTGACTTGCGTTGATTTCGTTGGAAATAAACGCTCCGTGAGCATTAAATTCATCTTTAAGACATTTCAGTGCATATGAGTTGGTGATATTAAGCTCCGGACCTGCAACCCAGTTTATTCCCAGTTGTTGTGCCAGAATGGCCACACCTGAGTTGTTGGTTACAATTAATTTTGGGGTAGTTTTTTGCAACAGGGTTTTGGCTGCTGTGAAGTTTTCACCAATCAAAATGGCAGGGAACCAGGGTAATACCGCTTTATTTTCGTTAAACAGCTGAACAAATGCATCCAAATGTTTTGCCAATGATGAAGGCAGTTCATAATAAATATCTGCCTGACTGACTGGTGATTTCGCAAAGAGAGATTTAAAAAAACCAGAATCCGGAGTCAGCAGTAAGGCAAGATCCTGCGGCGACGAAACTAAAACAGATAATTTACGTTTTGAATTGGCATCTGAAGCTGGTGTTATCTGAGGAAGTGGCTGATGAGGGACTCGTTGGTGTTCAGTCTCTTGTTCTGACTCTATAGCCGATGCAGATAACTCTAATTGGTTAATCTCTTCATCCATTGTCTGAATGATTTCAGTTCGCTTGTCATAAACCACTTGTTTTGCCGTTGATAGATCAATTGACTCTTGTTGGATCAAATAATCGGCAGAATTATCTCTGGAGTTATCGATATACATCGCTTTACCCAGAGTATTATCTAAATATCCGGTTGAAAAATCACGGTTAAATACAGAATAAAACTCAGAGGTATCAGTAAGTAGCTGGCCTGTTTTCTCAAAATAATCCATTTGTTGACGCCACTGTTTAACCGTCGTGTAAACGTAATGTGACTTTTTCATCCGGCCTTCAATTTTCAGGGAATAAACACCGGCATCTTTTAGTTTGTCCAACTCATGGTATGCACAATTGTCTTTTAAATTGAGGGGATGAGAAATACCAACAGCCGTTTTCTGATAAGTATCCCGGCATGGTTGACTACAACGGCCCCGGTTACCGGAAGCTCCATTGCGGGCAGAACTCATATAGCAGTGGCCGGAGAAACCGATGCAGTATGAACCATGGATAAATACTTCCATCACAATATCATGCTGATGGCCAAATGTAGCTAACGGCTTGATTTCATCAACAGATAATTCGCGGGATAGGTTTAATCGTTTAACACCCAATTGTTTGGCAAATAAAATTTGCCCTTCGTTATGCGTATTCATCTGAGTAGAAGCATGAATTTCCAGCATAGGGAAATGATGTTTTAGTAAATATCCCAGTCCGATATCCTGAATTATTACACCATCAATTTCTGTATTAACCAGTCGATTTATCAGGTTAAATAGAGCCTTAAATTCATTTTCCAGAATAATGATATTCAGAGTAACAAAAATTTTGCAGTCGTTTTTATGGGCAAGTTCGATAATCTCTTTGAGATTATCGAGAGACAAGTTGGTTGCCCTGTTTCGTGCATTGAACCGATCTAAACCGCAATAAACGGCATCAGCACCTGCTGCAATTGCAGCTTTGATTGAATCAATGTCTCCTCCCGGAGCCAACAATTCAAAAGAGTTATTTTTAAAAGTCATATTACTATTTGTACTGCTTTATTCTGTTTGTTACTTAATCAACATTAACCCGTTCGGAAGACTTTCCCCGTAGGCTTTTTTAGAATCAGTTTCATCCAGTTCGATAACGTCACTGACAAGAAAAATCCAGGACGTCGGCACTTTGGATTGATGAAGTTTTTCTAACACTTTCTGACGATTTAGATCAGAAACATCTCTGATACGGTCTCCGGTCATGCGGCACATCATAACGCAGGCAAATGCGGCCATAGGCTCATTAATCCAGTTAATTTCCAGAAGTTTTGGTAACCACTGTTCAATTTGTTCTCTGGATATTAATTTGTGCAGACTACCATACATTGGCATACGGGAACATAGTCGACCAACTGCCCACCAGTGCTCTTGCCTGAACGTTGTTTGTCTTAGCGCTTTATTCATAAACCAGGTTGCCAGTAACGTTTTATCTTCTGTTTCCAGGTGTTCCAGAGATGCAGAAAGGCGAACCATGGACTCATAACCTTTAATTTTCGCATCATCGGAAAGTTTGCCATTTTTCATAGCGCCCGGATGAAGATATTTTGCGATATCAGCCAGAATTGTTTCCTGCTGATCCTGATTCAAACCACCACAGACACGACGCCAGAAATTCCACCAATCGTTCCAGGTCTGGTTAGTCTGAAATTGAATTTTCTGAGTATATAAAGGCCAGATTTGATCAATACGCCAAGGGTCGGTTGCATCACCGAATCCAGGTCTCAGACAGAATCCTGCAGTACGAAGCCAGTTTTTTTCATGTTGCTCTGACCGTCGACGACGCTTTCTGCCCTGGATGAGCACATCAAAGAGGCTACGTGATGTATTTAAATCCCACTCATCTTTAGAGCCGAGCATTTTTTCAAGATCTTTATTGAGTGTCTTGATCGAATAGTCATCCGCACTTTGTTTATTGCCACTGTAGAGTTTGGCAATTTGCTCTGCAGCTTCGTTAAAGCGTGGCGGCAGTTTTGACTGATTACTTTCTTCTTCTGATTGTGTTTTACGAACTTCGAACTCTAGCAACCAACGCTGGTGTTCATCTTCAACACTGACGCATTCAAGTTGCAGTGTGCCAACCGGAGTTAATTGTGAAGCAAGATAGACTTCAATCCGGTTTTTCTGGTTTTCACTTAATTCTGAGCTGTTATCACTATCTAAAGACGTAATATAAGGAGGCAGAGGTTTGAGATTATCGGTATCGACATCGGTCAATAGGCCGTTTTGGATCTCAACGTTCTGGTTCAATGCATCTGCAGTTGTGGAAAGCAAATTAAATCGAACCGGTTCATCTAAAGTTAATGCAAAACGACGGCTGGTCAGACGAACTTCCTGACCTTCTTCACTTCCTTTGGCCAGCAGACACAGCGCTTTATTCTTTTTGTTTTCCTGTAAATGCAGGAAGTAAGAACGGGCAGAACCACCACCGATTTTTAGCTGGGCGCCACGACGTGCTTTCAGATAAGCAACTGCGCCAAGTGCGACTGACCAGTCAGGGTGTGGATTATCTAATAATGTAACAGGGCGTTCGGACCAGTGATTGATGATTTTTATCATCTGTTCCTGAACCAGTTCACTATTAAATACCCCTCCGTTAAGAAGAATTGCAACAGGAACGCCGTTATTCGGATTAGTACTTAATGCTCGTTGAGATATTTCTGCGTGCTGATTCAGAAAAGCTGCTATGTGGCGGCTGATTGCTGCATCTGCAACATATGGTAAGCCAAATTCCACAACAGCGCTGCGTTTCTGTGCCGGTAACTCATTTAGTTCGGTAATAGGGAAGAATCCATCAAATACCATTGATTGAGTTTCTTCCTTAGAAAGGGGAATACTTTTACTTCCGCCAATTAATTTAGAACCAGAACCTAATAGTGTTATTTTTGCCGACTCAGGAGCATTTAGTGATAATAATGATTCTTTTGCTTTGCGGGTTTGCTGAACTAATTTAGTCAGTTTCGCTGCAGTAAGTTTATTGTTAGTGTGAAGTCGGGTTTCAACTAAGTGCGCTAACGCCAGGTCAATATTATCCCCGCCAAGCATCAGGTGGTCACCGACACCGATACGATCAAGTTTAAGGCCCTGAGAATCACTGGAAATTTTAATTAAACTCAGGTCCGTAGTTCCGCCACCGACATCAGCAATCAATAATAATGGAATGTCAGACAAAAGATCTTCAACATTATCGATGTTACGTGCATACCAGTCATAACAGACCGCCTGGGGTTCTTCTAATAAAAATACGTGCTCTAATCCAGCTAATTTGGCTGCCTGGATGGTGAGTTTGCGCGCAGTTTCATCAAAAGATGCAGGTACGGTGACAACAATTTCCTGATCTTCGAGTTTATTGAGAGGGTTATGATAGTTCCATGACTGACGAATATGGTTAAGATAACTGGCACTGGCAACAACCGGAGAAACTTTTTCAGTATCACCAGTGGCAGTCCAGGGTAAAATGGCTTCTTCTCGGTCAACCTGAGAGTGAGAAAGCCAGCTTTTAGCACTGGAAACTTGTCTGCCTTCGACCTGAACACCCAACTCTCTGGCCCATTCACCAATAATGACAGTATCAATGTCACCTGAAACAAGGCTATTATTCCAGGGTAAGGAAAGATCTTTACTGGCAACCTGCTGATTGGCTGGGTGATAACGAAAAGAAGGTAATAAAGGACGACGAGCAACTTCACCAGGACCAATAAGCTGATCAATTTCAAACAGTTTTATGGGTTCTGATTTTAAATCTTTGCTGTTTTCACAGTAGGAAACAACTGTATTAGTTGTACCCAAATCAATGCCGACTAAATAGCGTGGCTTAGCCATATTCAACCTCAACGTGATTTGGTTTTGAATTTCGGGGAAAACAACGGCACCAAATGGTGCCGTTAAATTAATTTAAGTTGTTGTTATCGGATGCGTTTTCTCGCACATCAAACTCAACATGCCATGTCTGACCATTGTCTGTGGCGACAGCTTCAAGATAGAGAGTCCCAATTTCAGTGACCCGGCTGGCAAGCGTTACCGGAACAACTTCACCAACATGACGACCTTCTTCAGCAGTTAATGTTACCTGGATTTCTGGTAATTCTACTAATTCATCATCTGCCCATTGCTCAAGGTGTGAACCAGCAATGTCATCTTTACGGGTAGTTGAACCGAAGAATTGGAAATGGACAGGCTGACCAATAACAAGGCCAAACTCGCGGGATTCAATACTTACGGAAGAGCCTTCTTCCATGCCGAATGGAGCTACGCAAATGGCTTCAATTGGTGGGGCGAATCCTGGAATTGCAGGTAAAGCACTTTCCACACCAACGTAATAAGTACTGGCTAAACCGCCGCGGATACGAACACCTTCGCCATTTTTTACATTACCGTAATAGGCTGCACCTTCAGCAACTGCTAAATCCAAATCATTACCCTGTAACAATTTTAGTTGTGATGCCTGAGCACTTATCAGCCAGGAATTTAATGTTTCAATCAGACGGTTAGACAACAATTCTGATTTCAGAACACCACCATTTAATAAAAGAGCAGTTGGCTTGATAAATTCAGATGATGCTGGTTCTTCCATTCCGGGAATACCACCAAACGGCATTGGATTAGAATCCTGAGGCTGACCTTGTTTAGTTAAGAACGCAGCAATGTGTTTAGTGATGGCTGGATCCTGAGCATACGGTAAACCAATTTGAGTTAACGCACCGCGAGTGCGCTGAATAGGTTGCTCAGATACAGAAACTTTAGGGAAGAAACCATCGACTAATGTCTGTAATACTTCTTCGCGTGTCAGTTCTGTTTTAAGGGTAGATCCGAGTAATTTAGAACCACGACTCGGTACTACAATCGCGACAGACTGAACTTCAGAATCACTTAGCAGAGATTCTTTTGCATCCCGACAAGCATGAGTCATTGCCTGAACCTGCCAGTTTTGCAGTTCTTTTCCTTCTTGTGATAGTTTCATTTTCAGACGGTAGGCAAGAGCCAAATCCATATTGTCACCGCCAAGAAGAATATGTTCACCAACAGCAATTCGTTTTAATGCCAGATTGCCATCTTCTTCAGACACTTCAACTAAAGATAAATCCGTGGTACCACCACCGATATCAACGACAAGAACGGTATCACCGACTTCAAGCGTATCACGCCACTGATCATGACTTTTATCAATCCAGCTATACAAAGCAGACTGAGGCTCTTCTAATAAAGTCAGTTGGTTAAAACCAACATTTTTTGCGGCTTCTGCCGTTAATTCACGTGCTGCCGGATCAAATGATGCAGGAATTGTTACGGTGACATCCTGAGATTCGATTCGATTTTCCGGATGAATGTGATTCCATGCATCACGCAAATGTTCAAGATACAATTCAGTAGCGCGGATGGGGGAAATTTTTTCAACTTCTTCCGGGCTGCCCGCGGGCAGGAATGCTTCACGGCGATTTACACCACCATGACACAACCAGGATTTAGCACTGCTGACTAAGCGAATAGGGGTTTTGCCACCTAAATTTCGTGCAATAGCACCAACCAGTGCAGACGGCTCGTTAGTCCATGGCAATGTCCGTGAAGAAGGAGACATCTCATGCTCATGTGGCTGATAAACAAAAGAGCCTAATTGGTTAATTGACTGAACGGTTCCCGGTGCTGTCATTTGGGGAATAGACAAAACCTCAACAGACGGTTCGTCTTTTTCATTATCGACATACGATAAAACACAATGTGTCGTACCAAGGTCGATACCAATACTAAAACGTGCGTTACCTTCCATTAAAGTTCAACCTCTGCAGGTGCAATAATTGTTGAGTCGAAATCCTGAGATGTTTTTGGTAATTCAACGTTGGTTACTTTCCAGCCTTTGTGGATTAGTATGCCATTGAATGGTGCTTTGCCTACAACGTTACCACTTAAGCGGATTTCTTGAGAGTTGAATCCTTCAGGAATGGTTACACTAGTTTCTTCTTCCTGTTCCATGACCGGAGCAAGAGTTAAATATTCTTGCAGAACTTTTGTACCGCCTGCGTGGATGACTCGTGCTGCTGCTCCAACCTCTTCATCAGAGAATGCAGCGACGTCTTCATGGAAGAAATCAACAAGTCGGGCTTCTTTCTGGAACAGAGAAAGCAATTGCAGAGCAGAGTCGGTTGGAGCAGAAGTGACGTTTGATTCCACTTCAACAACTTTTTCCACGATTTTTTCTACTTCGACAATTTTCTCTACTTCAACAATTTTTTCTACCGGTTTTTCTACTTCGACAATTTTTTCGATAGGTTTAACGACCACTTTCTCGGTAGTTTTTCCTTTTTTTGCGATCGCGATAATTAAAAACACTAAGCTGGTAGCGCTCAAGCCAGCATGTAACATATCGAATGTTGTCGGAATAAGTTGTAAATCGAAATTCATAACGGGGTCTCTTCAAATAGACGATGACCGAATATCAGGTCAGTTATTTCATACAGCATACTCATATATGCAGAACGTAGAATAAACAATTAATAAACTGCAAGGAATATTACCACAAGTCAAGTAAAACACAGACTCTGACAGAGTCTAATTTTTCAGTAAATTGTTTAATAGCTGAACTTTTAAACATAATTCGTAGGATTTTTTTGTGCCGGATGTCAATTTGCTATGATTTATCAGATAACTTGTTGTTAATAATCAGTCCTGGATAATCTAATAATTCGATTTTTCTATTGTATAGGTTATTATTAGCGGTTTTATAAATGAATAGATAGGCGTAATAACCCATGAACCATAACCGAGTGGTCTGTTTTGATCTGGAAATGTGCTGTTGGAATGAAGGTGGCGTCGGTACCACAGGTGAGATAATAGAAATTGGCCTGGCTGAAATAGATTTAGTGAAACAGGAAATCGTTAAACGTGCACAATATTATGTAAAGCCAGAACAAGATCAGATTTCAAAATTTTGTGTTGAGCTAACCGGAATTACTCCCCGTAAAATAGAAAAGCAGGGTAGGCCTTTAGATGCTGTGATTACAACAATGATCAAAAACTTCGGTGGAGCAAATAAAATATATGCGGCATGGGGACGGGATGACCTAATTTTAAAAGCCGAGTGCGAAGAAAAAGGGATTGATTTTCCATTCAAAGAATTTATTAATTTAGCCACTTTGTTCAGAATTCAGAACCGGATGAAAGATAAACGCATTGGTCATCGACAGGCTCAGGAAAGCAAAGAAATAGAGTGGGAAGGCCGTCAGCATTCAGGTTATGTGGATGCTTATAATCTCGCTAAACTTGCATTGACTATGTTGTAGAACCTAATTTACGTAAGCTGATAAAGAAAAATGAACTGCATAACATGTTAGTTACCATGAAGTTAACAAGTTATGCAATCATGCCTTCAGACTTCCTCGGATCACGATTTTATTACCATTTTTCTGTTCACCGTTAACCAAACGAATAAGAGAATTGACTGCCTGAAATGCGATTTCCTGTAAATTATGAGTTATGCAGGGAATAGCAACACCATAGACATCTGAGTATGGAATATCATCGATACTATAGAGCTGGACGTCTATCTGCGGGCGTAATCCATGCTCAATAATCGCTTTGAGAATTCCAAGCGTTATTTGGTTGTTTAAACCGACAAAAATACGGCTATCAGGGCCGTTGTTAAGAATCTGACAAGTTTTCTGGTAAGCTAAATTACTATTAAAATCAGCATGATGAATTGTAACGTTATGTTTATATAACGCTGCCCTGAATCCTGCGATACGATTATTGGATACCATTGAAATGTCTGAAGCTCCGATAATTTCAATTTTTTCTGACTGATTATGTCTGCTTGCTATGTGTTGCCCTAACTGGTAACCGCTGTCCATGTTATCTATATAGATACCTGTATATTCACCTTCTAATTCACGGTCAAGTAAGACGAAAGGAATACCGTTGCGTTCCAGTTCTGGTATGTATTTGGGCTTGTAGCCGAGATCCGTGGAAATAGCAGAAATAATAATGCCATCTACTGCATATCCAATAAGGTTATGTATTGCTTTCTCTTCAAATTCTTCTAATTCATAAGAATCAAAAATGAGTGCATCGTACCCCTGATTTTGACACTTGATCACCATCTCTCTGGTAATTTCGCCAAAAAATGGATTACTCATGTTTGGATTTACTATGCCAATCGTTTTGGTTTGATTGCTTTTTAGCGCTCGTGCGGCTCTATTAGGTGCATAACCAAGATCTTTTGCTGCTTTTTGAATAAGACTTAATGTATTTGGTTTTACTTTTTCAGGATTTGAAAATGCCCGTGAAACCGTAATCGCACTAAGATTTGTTTGTTTGGCTACATCAGATAACGTAACTCGTTTCTTCGCCATAATGATTATTTCCATGTTAAAAATGACACATTGTCATTCTGTGTCTTTTTATATATCACATTTTATCTGTTCTCAGATAGCTATCAGTATTACATTTGATAGCTTTTTCTAAAGACTGTGATCTCACATTCAATATCAAAATGATTCTTTTTTAAATAAAATTATTGAAAAACAAATAGATAATCAAATAAATCAAAAGACCCAAGAAAAATCATTTACTCTTTTGTGATCAAATGCCCTTTTATTGGTCATTTATTTGGTTAATATTAATCCAACAAAACAATAAATATCAGGATGAAATATCTATTTTTTAATCAATAAATAATGATAACGATAACATCCAATAACGACGAAACCCTAAGAAACTGAGGTAATTCATGAAAAAACTATTACTTACCACATTAATTGGAATGGCTGTAGCAACACCAGTTCTTGCTGATGATGCAGTTAAAGTCGGCTTTTCTAACCGAACTTTAAATGGTGCATTTTTTAATGGCCTGACAGAATACATGAAAATTCATGCTAAAGAGAAAGGCTTCGACCTGATTGAAACCGATGCTCGTGGTGACATGTCTAAACAGATTTCAGATGTGGAAGACATGCTTTCTCAAGGTATTGATTACTTAATTCTGAACCCTCAGGATCCTGCTGCAGGTATCCGTATTGCTGCAATGGCAAAAAAACGCGGTGTACCTACTTTCATTTTAGATAGTGACATTTCATTAGATGCTCCTGTTGTTACTCGTGTCCAGGCTAACAATGCTGTAAACAATATTATGATTGGTGAATACGCAGTGGATGAATTTGGTGATAAACCAATGAAGTGCGTCATCATTTCTGGTAACCAGGGTAACTTGGTTGGTGAAGCACGTCGTACCAACTTTGTCCGTGGCGTGATGGAAGCTCAGTTACGTAAATATAACCACTCTAATCTGACTATTTTGAGTCAGGGTTGGGGTAACTGGGACCAACAGGGTGGCTTGAAAGCAATGGAAGATTTAATCATTGCTAATGACGATATGAACTGTGTTTATTCAGAAATGGATGATATGGCTCTCGGCGCTATTCGTGCTCTGAAAGCATCAAACAAACTGGATAAAGTAAAAGTGTATGCTCACGATGGTTACAAAAAAGGTATAGAAGCGGTTACTCGAGGAGAACTTGAAGCCACCGCATCGAACAACCCTAATACGCTGACTAAAACCATTCTTGATATCGTAGGTAACTACAATAAAGGCCAGACTGATTACCCAGACTATGTATATATCGAGCCAGTCTTAATTACGAAAGATAATGCTAAAGAAGTTTACGACCCTAAATCTCTTTACTAATTGTTAAACCAATTCCCCAACATTTTGTTGGGGAATCTATCTGAATTGAGGCTTATCATGTCTGAGTTAGCAGTATGCATGAAAGGGATCAAAAAGAGTTTCGGTGGTGTTCATGCTCTGAAACATGTTGATTTAAAGGTTAAAAAGGCTTCTATCCATGCTCTTGTTGGTGAAAATGGAGCAGGTAAATCAACTCTGATGAAAGTGATCTCTGGAATTTACCATAAAGATGCAGGTGAAATAACCGTTAACGGGGAAGTTGTTAATTTTACTAATCCCAAAGAGAGTCAGGCCGGTGGTGTGGGAATTATTCATCAGGAGCTTGCATTGTCACCAGATTTAACCGTTGCTGAAAATATTTTTCTGGGTGACCTGGGATTCGGTTCACCGATTATTAGTGAAAAACAATTAAACGAAAAAGCAAAAGAAGCATTAGACCAACTGGGGTTTGAGATCAACCCGGCAGAAAAAGTAGGACATTTAAGTGTCGCTTATCAGCAGATGGTTGAAATAGCTAAGTGTTTATCTAAAAACGTTAATATTCTTATTCTGGATGAGCCAACCGCCGTTTTATCTGATAGAGAAATCGATATCCTGTTTACTAAATTACGAGAATTCCGGGATAGAGGTGTTTCTATTATTTATATTTCACATCGACTTGAAGAAATATTTCGTTTGTGTGATGCCATTACGGTAATCAAAGATGGTGAAACTATTACTGAGCTGGACCCAAGTATTTGTACTGAAAATGAAATTATCAGCAATATGGTGGGTCGTGAGTTTGGAGGATTGTTTCCTGAGAAACACCCGCCTTCCGATGAAATTGTGTTAGAAGTTGAAAACCTAAGTACTAAAGATTTCTTACGTGATGTCAATTTGTATGTCAGAAAAGGCGAAATTGTTGGTCTTGCTGGTCTGGTTGGCTCTGGCCGGACAGAAATCGTACGCTGTTTATTCGGTATCGATAAAATGGCAACCGGCAGTGTTAAAAAACATGGAAAAGTTCTTGATATAAAACATCCTGCAGATGCTATGCGCCAGGGCATCGGAATGATTCCTGAAAGTCGCAAAGAGCAGGGGGCGATATTGAGTCGTCCGATACGTGAAAATATTACGCTTTCAAATCTGAAAGGCTCATCCCGTTATGGCGTGATTAGCCATGCTGATGAGGTATCTATTTCTGAACGTTTACAACGTAGTTTGCATATTAAACTTGGTTCGATTGAACAACCTATTTCAGGTTTAAGTGGTGGTAATCAACAAAAAGTGGTGATTGCGAAATGGCTAAACACAAATTGTGATGTGTTAATTCTTGATGAGCCAACCCGAGGGGTCGATGTTGGTGCAAAAGCGGAAATTTATAACGTTATTCAAGACTTAACTAAGATGGGGTATGCCATCATCGTGATTTCATCTGAGCTACCGGAAATTATTGGTCTATGTCACCGGACATACACCATGAGTGAAGGCCAGATGACCGGCGAACTTATCGGTGATGAAATGACCGAAGAAAATATTATGCATCTTTCTATTCCTAAGCGTTCACACTGAGGTAATAACCATGACTTCTATTACTGATACTCAAACGATTCAAGACTCTACTCCATCCTGGAAGAAATACATGTTGTTTCTTGCAGATCATTCAACCATTGTTGTGTTCATCGTTATGTTGATCGCAGCAGCCGTTCTATCAGACAAATTTTACAGTGCCGATAATATTACTAACGTATTACGGCAAAGTGTGCCACTAGGATTAATTTCTCTTGGTATGTTATACGTCATTTTAACCGGTGGTATTGATTTATCTGTTGGTTCTATTATGGCTCTGGTTTCTGTTGTTGTAGCGTTGATGATTCCTTCCGTTGGTTTATGGATGGCAATCATTATCGGTGTTCTGACTGCAACACTGGTGGGCTGCGTAGGCGGTGGTTTAGTCGCTTATTTTAAAATTGCACCTTTTATTGCCACCTTAGCCATGATGACGGTTGCCCGTGGTCTTTCCATGATTGTATCGAAAGGCCAGCCGGTATTTATCGATGACATGTCATTTGTAAACTTTGGTTCCGGTTATTTTATGGGACTGCCTCTACCCGTTTATGTGTTTATTGCATTTGGTATTCTGGCTCATTTTGTTTACAAGAAAACGTCGTTTGGCCGTCTGGTTATCTCTATCGGCTCAAATGAAACCGCAACACGCTTTGCCGGTATTCGTGTCGAACAATTCAAATTTGCTGTTTATGCTATTAGTGGTATGGCATGTGGTGTTGCAGGGGTTATCGCTGCTACCCGTACCGGTGTCGGTTCTCCTGTTCTTGGTCTTGGCTTTGAATTAGATGCTATCGCGGCGGTTGTGGTTGGTGGCGCAAGCCTTGCCGGTGGTCGTGGTAACGTGGTGAATACTGTTATTGGTGTTCTAATCCTGTGTGTTATCTCTAACCTGATGAACTTAATGAATATTTCTGGTTATCACCAACAGGTGGTTAAAGGTGTCATCATTATCCTTGCTGTAGTTTTAGAAAGTTTTAAAACTAAGTAATCATTGGTCAAATACGCGGGGAATCTCCTCGCGTTAAGGGGAAATTATGTTTTTAGGTGTAGATTGCGGCACTCAAGGAACCAAAGTTGTTATTTGTAATTCCCAGACCAATACCATAATCGGTAGCGGTTACGGAAAACATGAAATCATCAGCAATGATAATGGACGGAAAGAACAGCCTGTTGAATGGTGGATTGATGCTTTCAAAATAGCGTTAAAACAAGCAATACAAGAATCAAATGTTGATTTGTCGGATATTAAAGGCATTGGAATTTCAGGGCAACAACACGGCATGGTAGTGCTGGACAAAGATGATACTCCGCTATATCCGGCAAAACTATGGTGTGATACTGAATCTAGTGCTGAGAATGCGGATATCGTTCAGGCATTAGGTGGAAGTAAAGCCTTTATGGATAAAGTCGGTATCCAGCTACAAACCGGCTATACGGCATCGAAAATTTTATGGCTACATAAAAATCATCCGGATCTATTTGCCAAAATTGATAAAATCATGCTGCCACATGATTATCTTAACTACTGGTTAACAGGTGAATTCGTTACAGAATTTGGTGATGCATCCGGAACGGGTTATATGAATGTTGTAACCAAACAGTATGATGCCGAGGTGTTTGCTGTAGTGGCGCCTGGATTAAGTATTGAACAACACTTACCACGTTTAATCGATGCTGAAGAGAAAGCTGGGACAATTAAACCTGAAATTGCAACTTTGTTAGGTCTGAACCCGGATGTTATTGTCGCATCCGGTGGTGGCGATAATATGATGGGCGCAATTGGTACTGGTAATATTTCACCAGGGACAGTAACCATGAGTCTGGGTACGTCTGGAACGCTGTACGCCTATAGCGATAAACCAATGTCGAATGATAACGGTATGATTGCTAGTTTCTGTTCCAGCTCTAATGGTTGGCTGCCACTCATATGTACAATGAATGTCACGTCTTCTACGACATTAATGCAGAAACTGTTTGATATAGATATTGCAACATTCACGCAAATGTTGAAAGACACTAAACCGGGTGCTGGCGGGATAACATTGTTGCCGTTCTTTAATGGTGAACGTATTCCACCACTACCCAATGCATCTGCATCTTTACATGGATTGACCTCTGATAACTTAACGCAGGCTAATATCATTCGGGCAACAACAGAAGCAGCCACATTTACTATTCGTTATGGATTAGATTTGTTCCGCGAGCAGGGGATTCAACCGACACAAATTCGTTTGATTGGCGGAGGAGCAAAAAATCCCGAGTGGAGACAGTTAGTTGCCGACACAATGGATACACCTGTTATTTGTCCGCTGGAGCATGAAGCTGCTGCTTTAGGTGGAGCCATTCAGGCCATGTGGGCATATAACCAGGTCAATGAACTCAATATGACGTTGAAAGATCTGTGTGATATTTGGGTCGGCCTTGATGAGAAGACAGAAGTCCATCCAAACAAAGATAATGTTGTTTTATATGAGCAGTCATATCAGGCATATAAAAACTGTTTATCTCAGCAATACGATTATTAGGAAATGTACCCCTATGCATGTAGAAAAAATTCAATCATTACTTTCTGATTCCGGTATTTTTTTAACTCAGGAAGAAGTGGAAAACCTTGAAATAACCGATTTTGGTTTAGAAGATTTTTCTCACATAGGGTTAACGGTTCATACTTATTTAAACACTGACAGATGCTGTGCAAAAGAACTCTTTTTGTTACCGGCTCAAACTTGTCCTGAACACAGGCATCCAAATGTCGGAACGAATTTGGGCAAAGAAGAGACGTTTCGCTGTCGGTATGGAAAAGTAAGTATTTTTATTGAAGGAGAGAAAACAGAAAACCCTGCGGTTCAACCGCCCCAAAATGGGTGCGAATATTACTCCGTATTTCACGAAGTGATTTTAGAAAAGGGTGAACAGTTAACATTGATGCCTGATACAAGACATTGGTTCCAGGCTCATAGCTGTGGGGCTGTTGTTTCTGAATTTTCGACTCACTCAGATGATGGCACTGATATTTTTACTGATGTACGAATTAATCGTTTTAGCTTTATGTAGGTTTGTTTTAAGTTCTATTTAGGGCGCATTGTATTGCGCCCATTTTTTTGTTTATCAGGGTAATTATGCTTCTAATTATCTGTAACCAGAAGTTTAGCTCTTATGAATTCACTGTGATCAACGTAGATCAATTCAGCTGTTTTACGAATTACGGAGTCTTCAAGAGGGTCGATATGACCATCGGCAAATGCCATTTCCCACATTGCTTTTATCAGTGTGAAACGTTGTTCCTGAGAGAGGGCTCTAAGCTGGGAGGTGAATTCGAATAAAGAGGCGGAATCTGACGTTTTTTGTTCTGCTTCAATAAGTAACTGATTGGCTGTTTCTGTATCAATAGCACACAGTTTAGTCAGGAGATGGGTTTTATATTCTTCTTCTTTCTCGTGTAAATTATGGTCAGCTTTTGCAACTTCAACTAAAAGGCATGCAATTGCCAAATCTGATGATAATCCGCTTTGGCGTCCAAGGTCTTGTCCATCAAGCAGTTCTCTGAATAAAGACTTTAGTGTGTTTAACATGTCTTGCCTCTTAAATACTTTAATACTTTCTATTCTGATCTTTTGTCGGACAATATAACTGATAACTTAGACTATATCTTCATCATCCTGAGAATTTTTTAAGTCCACAAGAGCTTGGACAACGGTTGATGGGGTTTGTTCATGAGCTAATAAAATCAGAGCCAGAATAGCTTCTCTTTTATTTTCCAAAGAGGTTTTCTCAAGAAAAATTTCCATGATCTGTTCTCTGATTAATTCGATTTCATGTTCAACAAAGCCACGCCCTTCTTCATCTCCCTGGCTGTCTTCTGGTGCGGTATCAAATTCAAGAAATAGTAAATCATCTGTTTGATGGACTTCTGTTAATCTTTCGGGCAGCCAGTCTTCACCCGTTACAATCTCAGGATCGGATTCTTTTAAAACGGTTTGTAACTTATATAGTAAATCTGAAGCTTTCATTCACTTCTCACATCAAAAGCACACCATCGATTATCTACTAAGTGTAACGGCAACCCTATCATAACTTTAATAAAAATAGTGGGTATAGAGACAGTTTGATGCAAAAATACTCAAAAAACGAATTTAGAAAAAAAGTAGTTTGTAAAATAACAAAAAAAGCCAGTGAATTCACACTGGCAAAACTCAATTAGCATTAATAGAGATGGAAATTAGTTACAATGTAACGCTAGCTAGTTGTTCTTTAGCAGATGCAATACCTTTCGCGGCATAATCGTCACCCATATTCAGAGCTTCTGCATAAACGAATTCAACATTCGTGATACCAATAAAGCCAAGGACTGTTTTCAGATATGGTGTAAGAATATCTGTAGCAGAATCTTTATGGATACCACCTCTTGTAGTCACAACGATTGCTTTTTTATCTTTGATCAGACCTTCAACACCATTTTCGGTATAACGGAAAGTAACACCTGCGCGAGCAATTAAGTCAATCCAGTTTTTAAGTTGAGTCGGAATAGAAAAATTGTACATTGGGGCAGCAATGACAAGAGTATCTGCACTTTTTACTTCTTCAATCAGTTTGTCTGAAAGATCAACAAATGCTTGCTGTGTTGCAGATAAGTCTTCTGTTGCACGTAGTGCTGTTGCGATTTCAAAAGTAAGAACCGGAAGCTGTTCTTCTGTCAGGTCACGAACAGTAACGTCTGCATCAAGAGATGCTACGTATTCTTCAATAAGTTTAGAAGACTGTGAATATTCACCAAGAATACTGGATTTAAGAGCTAATACTCGAGACATAGGGTAATTCCTTTAATAAGTTAGGCATTCTGTCTGTATGTGCACATAGTACCCAGTTCTGGAATTGAGAATAACCCAAGTAAATTGCTTAACTTATTCGAAAAATTTGAACATACCGGAAACGTGTTATCTTTTGTGATTGTGGTACAATTCGCGCCAATTACGAAATAGTGATAATCATAGGAATGGCTTTGACTTCTTCTTCCTCTACTATATCCGGTACACCAGATTCAAAATCAAATAATAAACAACAGCTTTTATCCGCTTTAAAAGAGTGTGCGATCAAAGATCGGCGTCGGATAGAAAAACGGATTTCCGGTGCATCTAAAATCAAAAATGTCGATGCAAAGAATGCGGTTTTTGATGAGATTGCCTTAGATATTGCGCAATCTATGTCTGTAGTTCAAACACGGGCAAGTACAAATATCACAATAGATTATCCGGAAATATTACCCGTTAGTCAGAAGAAAGACGATATTGCCGAAGCCATTGCCAACAATCAGGTTGTGATTGTAGCCGGTGAAACAGGTTCTGGTAAAACAACTCAGCTACCTAAAATCTGTTTAGAATTAGGGCTGGGGAAATATGGTTTAATTGGTCATACTCAGCCAAGACGTTTAGCGGCCCGCTCGGTTGCGGCTCGTATTGCGGAAGAAACGCAAACTCAGATGGGGTCTGCTGTCGGTTATAAAGTGCGATTTACCGATCAAGTATCCGATCAGACGCAAATAAAGTTAATGACCGATGGTATTTTACTGGCGGAAATCCAGAATGACCGCTTCCTTACTCAATATGACACCATTATTATCGATGAAGCTCATGAACGTAGCCTTAACATCGATTTCATTTTGGGATATCTGAAGCAATTATTACCTCGACGTCCTGATCTGAAAGTCATTATTACCTCCGCGACAATCGATCCGGAACGATTTTCTAAGCACTTTGATAATGCTCCGATAATTGAAGTTTCCGGTCGTACTTATCCGGTAGATGTTCGTTACAGACCATTGGTACAGGATGACGATAGTGATCGGGATGAAATTCAAGGCATAATCGAAGCGGTAGAAGAGCTTTGCGATGAAGGGCTGGGCGACATTCTGATTTTCATGAATGGTGAACGGGAAATTCGCGATACTGCGGATGCTTTAAGTAAACATAAGTTACGTGATACTGAAATTGTTCCTTTGTATGCCCGTTTATCTGCGGGTGAACAAAATAAAATTTTCCAGCCCCACGCAGGACGTCGAATCGTTCTTTCAACCAACGTAGCAGAAACTTCACTTACAGTTCCGGGTATTAAATACGTTATCGATCCGGGAACTGCGCGTATCAGCCGATATAGTTACCGGACCAAAGTACAGCGTCTTCCTATTGAGCCGATTTCTCAGGCAAGTGCCAACCAGCGAAAAGGCCGATGTGGTCGTGTAGAAGCAGGTATCTGCGTCCGTCTATATTCAGAAGATGACTTTTTGTCTCGTCCGGAGTTTACGGATCCGGAAATCTTACGGACCAACTTAGCTTCTGTTATTTTGCAGATGACGGCGTTAGGACTTGGAGATATTGCTGCATTTCCATTTGTTGAAGCTCCGGACAAACGCAATATTCAGGATGGGGTGAGACTGCTGGAAGAACTGGGCGCGATAAACCCTCTGATCGAAAATCCCAAAAAACGCCTGACCGAAGTAGGTAGACAACTGTCACGTTTACCTATCGATCCTCGTCTGGCAAGAATGGTGCTTGATTCTCCTAAATATGGCTGTTTAAAAGAAGTCATGGTAATTACTTCGGCGCTGTCTATTCAGGATCCACGTGAAAGGCCATCAGAAAAGAAACAGTCCGCAGATGACAAACATCGCCGTTTTTTCCATGAAGATTCGGATTTTATGACGTTTGTGAATTTGTGGGATTACTTAAAAAAACAACAGAAAGAACTGAGTAGCAATCAGTTCCGTAAGCAGTGCAAGCAGGATTTTCTTAACTATTTACGCGTACGTGAATGGCAGGACATCTATCTGCAATTGCATCAGTCTATGCGTGAACTGGGCTTTAAATTAAACGATGAACCGGGCAGTTACCACGGTGTGCATGTGTCTATTCTCACTGGTTTACTTTCTCATATCGGTACTAAAGATCCTGAAAAAAGTGAATATCAGGGAGCAAGAAATGCACGTTTCAGTATATTTCCTGCGTCCGGCCAGTTTAAAAAACAACCTAAATGGCTGATGGCGGCAGAGTTGGTTGAGACATCCAAACTGTGGGCCAGAGAAGTCGCCAAAATACAACCTGAATGGATTGAACCTCTGGCTGCTCATCTGATCAAACGTAGTTACAGCGAACCACACTGGTCGAAGAAACGTGCTGCGGTTATGGCCTATGAGAAAGTGACTCTGTTTGGTATGCCCATCGTAGCCAAAAGACTGGTTAACTATGGTTCTATCGACAGCACGCTTAGTCGTGAGATCTTTATTCGCAGTGCTCTGGTTGAAGGTGAATGGGAAACTAAACATGCTTTCTTTAAAAAGAACCGCCAGTTATTGAAAGAAGTCGAAGAGTTAGAAAATAAAAGTCGTCGCCGTGATATCTTGGTTGATGATGAAGAACTCTTCCAGTTTTATGATCAAAGGGTAGGTACAGAGGTTGTTTCTGGCCGACATTTTGATACCTGGTGGAAAAAAGCAAGTCAGTCAAATTCCGAATTACTTAACTTTGAAAAAGATAAATTACTCAAGGGTGATGCCAGCCATATTACTGAACTGGATTACCCTAATTTTTGGCATCAGAATGGCGTTAAGTTAAAACTGAGTTACCAGTTTGAGCCTGGTGAAAATAGTGACGGTGTCACTGTTCATATTCCATTACCGGTATTGAACCAGATTGAACCTGATGGTTTTGACTGGCAAATACCGGGATTAAGACATGAACTTATCGTGAGTTTAATAAAATGCCTGCCTAAAACGTTACGGAAAAATTTCGTTCCTGCGCCAAATTATGCTGATGCATTTCTGGCTCGAGTAACAGCACTAGAGATGCCGCTGTTAGATGCGTTAGAAAAAGAACTAAGACGCATGACCGGAGTTGAAATTTTACGTGATGACTGGAATTTAGAACAAATTCCGGCGCACTTAAAGATAACGTTCCGGGCAGTCGATCATCGTAATCGTAAACTTAAAGAACACACCGATCTTTACGAGCTCAAAGATAGCCTCAAAGAAAAGGTAAAAGAAACCTTGTCTCAGGTAGCTGATGACGATATCGAACAAAAAGATCTGCACACTTGGAGTTTTGGTGAATTACCAAAAGTGTATCAGCAGAAAAAAGGTGGCTTTGAAGTTAAAGCTTACCCGGCATTGGTCGATACAAAGGACAGTGTTTCTATTCAGTTATTTGAAACTGAAGAAGAGCAGCTATCGGTGATGAAACAGGGACAGAGAAGACTAATACTTCTGAATGTTCCATCTCCGATTAAGTATTTGCATGAAAAACTGCCAAATAAATCCAAACTTGGTCTGTATTTTAATCCTTATGGAAAAGTTCTGGACTTGATCGACGACTGTATAGCTTGTGGTGTTGATAGGTTAATCGAACAAAAAGGCGGTTTAGCTTGGGATTCTGATGAATTTGAATCTCTTAAAGAGTTTGTTCGTGCGGAACTCGGCGATACCGTTGTGGAAGTGGCTAAACAGGTAGAACAGATCCTGACAACCGCTTTTTCTATCAATAAAAAGCTAAAGGGTAAAATTGATTTTACCATGGCATTTGCTCTTTCTGATATAAAAGCACAAGTTGAAGGTCTTATTTATAGAGGTTTTGCGACAGAATGCGGTTGGAAAAAACTGCCTGATATTCACCGTTACCTGAAAGCAATAGAAAGACGCTTAGAAAAACTACCAGTGGATCCAAATAAAGACCGACTTCACATGTTGAAGATCGAAAGTGTCACAAGTAAATATAAAGAACTATTAAATAAAATACCGAAAGGTGTTGCTGTTCCTGAAAGTGTAAAAGAAATTCGTTGGATGATAGAAGAACTTCGGGTGAGCTATTTTGCTCAGCAGTTGGGGACACCATATCCAGTATCAGATAAACGAGTCTTGCATGCTATCGAGGCAATATAGGCATATTATTTGCTTTGTACATAATTAAAATGGAAATCGTATTCCAAATGGCAACGTATTGCCGGCTAGGCTTAGTTTCTTATTGAATTATTAGTGGTTGTACTAAGTAAATGTACGTAGATAGGGGCGGAATAATGAAAAAATTATTAGTAGGACTTGCATTAACAGTTGCTGCAGCATCTGCAAATGCGGATTCATTGATATACGGTGGTGCATCTGTTGGTCAGTCAAATTATAAAGGCGATCAGGGAATGACCTATTCAGCTCATGTGGGTACTGGAATCTTGCCTTTTATTGGCATTGAAGGTGGTATGACCCGTTTTGAGAGTTTGAATACTGCACCGGGAGAGGAGACAGAAGCGAATACTGTTTATGTTGCGCTTAAACCGAGTATTGATGTAGGGCCGTTACGCGTATATGCGACTGGTGGTGCTCACAAATGGGATGAAAAGGTAAATGGTGTCAAAGTTGATGATGGCGTTGATCTTACCTATGGAATTGGTGTTGAGTATTACATAATGGGGCCAATTACGATCGGTGCCAGCTACCAGGTATATGAAATGGACGGAGATAATTTAGGCACCTTCATGCTTAATGGTACTTTTAACTTCCTGTAAGCATCAAAATACAGACTGTCCCTAAGATATAAATATGCGAGTCGAAGAAATATAATGGCTCGCATATTACCATTTACCCAATAATCAGCAGGTCAATAACCACTTAGCGGTAATCTCATCGGTTACCAGACCATTAATCCAGCCACCTTTAATTGCGCCTAAAATGGCATTACGTTTTTCTTTTCCGCCGGCAATCGCAATTTTCTTACCATTATTTCTGCGGATATCATAGCTGGTAATTAATTGATTGAATTTTGTATCAATCACTTCGCCATTAATATCAATAAAGCGACCTATAATCTCGCCAACACCACCGATGTTCTCCAGCTCGGAACTTTCATGAAGTGAAATGAATCCATCATTTAAGATTGGGCTTGAATCTCCGAGTTGACCAACACCAATAAAAATCACATTACACTGATCTGCCATGGAAAGGTGTTGATGATAAAAGTGGTTGTTACACCAGATTTTCATTTCCTTGGGATCATAGGCATACCGGGGAGCAGCTATCTGATAATAATTAGCTCTTATCCGGCTGGCTAACATCAGGGATACGTCATCATAGTAATTACTCTGACCATCTAACCCGATAGCACTAATCAGAGAAACACACCGCTTATGAGTATAATCTCGAGATTCCAGGTGATTGACAGACCGCTTTAATGCCATTCCTGAACCTATACCGATCGTATGGGTTTCATCACTATCAATATACTTACTGATTATCTGCGCACCGCCATAAGAAATACTATCAAGAACGTTTTCATCTTTTGTAAATGGAACAACATTACATTCAAGCAAATTGTATTTTTCTTTAAGTAATTCAGCAAAATCTAAACAAGTAGCGATGGGATGATGAACGTGAACTGATATTGCTCCTTCATCTTTTGCTGCAGCAATTAGTCTTTGTACTACAGGACGAGATACCCCTAACATACTGGCAATATCATGTTGGTTTTTACCATTAACATAATATAACCATGCAGCGCGAATCATTAATTCTGATTTTGTGTAATTTTCGCTCACGTTTTCATCCTAACCAATATATTTACCTATATTTTCGTTGTTATTCCTAACTTTATCAACTAAATAACTCAAATGAACAAAAGACCTACACACGGTCTTTTACTCTTTTGTGATCAATGGCTCTTTTAATGGTCGTTTGTTCTAATATTATTCAGGTAACGAAACAAAGCCAATAAATAGGGGTAATATAATGAATAATAATTTGACTTGGTTACATATCGGGCTTGGATCATTTCACCGTGCACACCAGGCGTGGTATATGAACGAACTGATTAAAAAAGGGGATACAACCTGGTCAATTGCAGCAGGTAACATTCGAAATGATGCTGAACATGTTGCAAATGCGATTGCTGAGCAGGGACACTATATACTCGAAACGATCAGCCCTAAGGGTGATTGTGCTTATGAAGACATACATTCAATCAAAAAAATCTTACCATGGCAGGCAGATCTTGCCCCTCTTGTTAATGAAGGGGCAGATGAAAATACCAAAGTTATTGCCTTTACTGTTACAGAGGGCGGGTATTATCTGACAACAAAACATGAGCTTGATGAAACCAATGCTCTGATCAAAGCTGACCTGCAAGGTGAAAACCAAACAATTTATGGAACCATCACAAAAATATTAGCAAAACGTATTGAATGTAAGTCTGGTCCGGTCACTCTGTTGTGTTGTGATAACGTACGTCACAATGGTGAACGTTTTCATGGCGGGCTTATCGAATTTCTTCAAAAACTAGGTCGGGAAGACATACTTACATGGATGAAAGATAACGTTACCTGTCCAAATACGATGGTTGACCGTATCACGCCAAGACCTGCTGCTACATTACCGCAAAGAATTCTGGAAAAAACAGGAAAAGTAGACAAAGTTCCTGTAATGGGAGAAAGCTTTATTCAGTGGGTGATTGAAGACAATTTCATTGCCGGCCGTCCTAATTTTGAAAGCATCGGTGTTGAACTTGTTGAGTCTGTAATTCCATATGAAGAAGCGAAAATTCGTATCCTGAATTCGTCTCACAGCTGTATTTCCTGGGCGGGAACGCTGCTGGGCTTCCAGTACATCCATGAAAGTACATTGACAGACTCTATTTACAAAATGGCGTATGACTATGTGACTGAAGATGTTATTCCATGCCTTGGCGATAATGGTATTGATCTTGAGGATTATCGAGATGTAGTTTTAGAAAGATTTACTAATCCTCATATTCAGGATACAAACCAACGTGTAGCAGCGGATGGTTTCTCAAAAATCCCTGCGATGATTACTCCAACATTAGTTGAGTGTTATGACAGAGGTGTGGCACCTAAAGCTACAGCCGTGTTACCGGCGCTATTCTTTGTCTTTATGGAACAGTGGCATAAAGGTCAGCTTCCATATGAATATCAGGATGGAATTCTTGATGAAGATGCTGTCCATGCAATGTTTAATTCGAATGATCCGATCCATCTATATGCAACTAATCATGCTCTGTTTAGTCAATTGGCTGAAAAACCTGAGTTTGAACAGTTACTGCGTGACAAAATCGACGCTGTTTATGCTTTAGTTCAATAATGGGGGGATTTTATTCAATAATCATTGTTGTAAACCGGTTTCATCTGGGGTACACATTATAGGGGACATCGAGCACAGCAATAGCTGTGCTCTTAATTTTTCTATTTAAAAAAGAAGAGATAATTTTGAATCAGGTAAAAGCAGTAATTTTCGATATGGATGGGGTCCTTATCGATTCAGAGCCACTTTGGCAACAAGCTCAAATTGAGTGCTTAGGGACATATAAGATTTCGATCACTGTCGATGATTGTATAAAAAACACCATGGGGAAGAGGATTGATGCGATAGCATTAACCTGGTGTGATATGTTTGGTTTAAAGGCAAACCCCAAAAATTTAGAACAAGGAATTATTACTCGTTTATGTGAATTAATTTCACTCCAGGGTGAGATGTTGCCAGGAGTGTATGACTTATTGTCTTTCCTGAAACAATCAGGATATCGAATCGGACTTGCGACTTCATCAAGTGAAGTGGTTGTTGACACTGTTTTAAATAAACTCAATATTCGCGAGTTTTTTGATGTAGTCAGAAGTGCAGATTTAGAACCTTATGGAAAACCACATCCTTCCGTGTACCTTTCAGTTGCACAATTACTCACTACTGAACCAAAAAATTGTTTAGTTATTGAAGATAGTCTCACCGGTCTTATTGCAGCAAAAGCCGCTACTATGAAAACTTTCATTGTAAATGATAGGTGTGCTGAGCCTAAATTCAGTTTTGCTGATAAACAATTCTTAACACTCACTGACGTTCTTAATTTACTGCAATCTAAACACGCCTAAATCATATGCAAAATGGGTTATACATTTTCAATTTAAATGAAATAATCCATTTAGCTATAAAATCAAAATGAAACAAAAGTTTCATTAAAGCGTGTCAAAAATGAAATTTTTCACAAAATAACCCTATTTTTGAAATGTGGCACACCTGAAGTGGTTAGTTTTTTTAAAAAAATGGTACAAATATTCTAATTTTTATTAAAAATTGAATAAAAATGTGACATGTGTCGATTGTTCTCCCGCAATAATAAGGTAAGTTGTTGTTCGAGGATATTTCACAGTGATGAGTAGAGTTGTATTGAGTTATACGGATAAACTTAATTGACTTATCGATATGAAATATCTGATAACAATGTCTCAAAGATTAAGGTGAATAAAGAATGTCGGATAACACACCTAAAAAGCTAAAATATTACGCTGCAGGATGGAAAGAGTCCAAAACTACTGAGTATATGGACTGTTATAACCCTTCAACTGGTGAAGTGATTGCACAAGCTCCTAAATGTACTATTGAAGAAGTTGAAGAAGCAATTTCTACAGCAAAAACTGCATTTGAAAGTTGGAAAGAAGTATCACCTAGCAAACGTGCTCAAGTATTGTTTAAAATGAAAGCTCTTCTGGATGAGCATCTTGACGAATTAACTGAGCTTGTTGCTACTGAAAATGGTAAATGCTGGAACGAAGCAAAAGGTGACGTATTAAAAGTTACTGAAGTAGTGGAATTTGCTGCTGGCGTGCCTCACCTAATGAAAGGTGATTCTTTGATGCAAGTAAGTCGTGGTTACGACACAGTGCAGTTCAAAGAACCTATGGGTGTTTTCGCAGGTATCGCACCTTGGAACTTCCCTGCAATGATCCCAATGGGTTGGATGGCTCCAATGGCTATCGCAACTGGTAACTCATTAGTACTTAAAGTTGCTAGTTTTGTACCTCAAACTTCTATGCGTATTCTTGAACTATGGGAAGAAGCTGGTCTTCCAAAAGGTGTTCTAAACCTTGTTACTTGTTCAAGACACGAATCTGAACTACTTCTAAGACACCCAGATATTAAAGGTGTTTCGTTTGTTGGTTCAACTAAAGTTGGTCTTCACATCTATGCTACTGCAGCTGCAAACGGTAAACGTGTTCAGGCTCTTACTGAAGCGAAAAACCATGCATTAGTTCTTAAAGATGCTCACTTACCTCGTACTATTGCTGGTATCATGAACTCTTCATTTGGTTGTGCTGGCGAACGTTGTATGGCTCTTCCAGTAGTCTGTGTTGAAGAATCTATTGCAGACGAATTCGTTGCAATGATTTCAGAAAAAATCAAAGCATTGAAACTGGGTCCTGCAGTAGATAAAACTAGCCAATTAGGTCCTGTTATCAATGCTGGTCACAAAGAATTTGTAACTAACTGGATAACAAAAGGTATTGAAGAAGGTGCTAAACTTCTAATCGATGGACGTGATGCTGTAGTTCCTGGTTATGAAAACGGCTTCTTCGTTGGTCCAACACTATTTGACCATGTAACTCCAGAAATGGAAATCGGTCAGAAAGAAGTATTTGGCCCGGTTCTATGTATCAAGCGTGTTAAAGACTTCGATGATGGTCTTGCTCAGATGAATGCGAACGAATTTGCGAACGGTAGTGTAATCTATACTCAGTCTGGTTACTATGCACGTAAATTTGCTCGTTACACTGATGGCGGTCAGGTTGGCGTTAACGTTGGTATCCCAGTTCCTAACGGTATCTTTGGCTTCACTGGTCACAAAAATTCATTCTTCGGTGATCTACACGCAATGGGTACAGATGGTATTCGCTTCTTCACTGAGCTTAAATCAGTTACTACAACTTGGTTTGACGAAGAAGAAGGTAAAAAACATACTACTTCTACCTGGGATGGTACAATGTAATAAGTTGTTTTTTAAACATCTTTCTATTCAAAAGCCTGGTTTATCCAGGCTTTTTCTTCTCAGTAATTTGCCATAATTATTTAAGCTAATTTCTGAGCTCGCATTAACTCACAAATAACGATTTCTTAAATGCATCCGAAAATATTCAGCATTTAGCGTTTGCTCTGTTGCCTCTTTAACCAATTCATCAGTGGTCAGTAAACTACCTTTACTCCAAATATTGTCAGATAACCACGTGAAGATAGGTGTAAGATCTCCGTTTTGTATTGAACCATCAACATCGACAGTTTTCTTCATAGCCGCCATAAACTGTGCCGCGTACATGGCACCTAATGTATAACTCGGAAAATAACCAAAACTTCCATCGGTCCAGTGGATATCCTGCATACATCCATCTTTGTAATTTCCTTTGGTAGACAGACCAAGGTAATCGGTCATCTTTAGATCCCATAATTCAGGAACGTCCTGATAACTAATATCTCCGTTGATTAAGTCGCGCTCGATCTCATATCTTAAAATGACATGCGCAGGGTAGGTAACTTCGTCTGCATCTACACGGATAAAACCTTTATTTACCCGTGTATAAATCTTAGTAAAATTATCAGTTTCAAATATCGGATCTTCTGTTGCGTTAAAATGGTGTTGGGCCAATTTAGCCAAATGTGAAAGGAATAGGGGATTACGTCCAAGTTGCATTTCAAAAAATAGCGACTGAGATTCATGAATTCCCATTGAACGGGCATTTCCTGCTGGAGTTCCTGCAAGAGATTTTGGTAACCCTTGTTCATACCGTGCATGTCCGGTTTCATGAACAATTCCCATCAGAGATTGGACAAACTCCTCGGAACTATACCGAGTAGTAATCCTGACATCACTTGGAACACCACCACAGAATGGATGAATACTTTCATCGAGTCGGCCATGATCAAAATCGAACCCTAATAATTTCATCACATCAAGACCGAGTATCTTCTGAGTTTCAGGAGAATAATGGCCAGTAGGTATAAGCATTTTTTCCGAAGTTTGTTTTTCTATCACTTCATCAATGAACTCAGGCAACCAGGATTTTATATCCTTAAAAACATTGTCTAATAGATGACTACTCTGACCCGGTTCATACAATTGCATCATGGCATCGTATTTTTCTAAGCCCGTAGCTTCAGCCCTGATCTGCGCTTCTTCCTGAGAAAGTCGAACAACCTCCGCCCAGTTTTCTGCAAATCCCGGCCAGTCGTTTTCCGCGCGTTGTGTTCGCCAGGCGTGTTCACATTTAGTTCCTGCTAACGACTTCGCTTCGACTAAAGATTCGGGAAGAACATTGGCATTTTCCCAAAGACGTTGGATTTCTCTTATTTCAGCATGTTGTTGAGCAGAAAGATCTAATGTTTTTGTTTCTTCTAACCAATCCGGAATTTGTGGTTGTGTCATTAGATTATGGATATGAACATGTAATTCAGCCATGGCTTCTGCTCTGGCTTCAGATCCTCCAGATGGCATCATTGCTGCTTGGTCCCAGCCACAAATGGCGGAGAGGTGTTCAAATCGCGAAACTTTTTTTGAATGGGCAACTAACTTTTCATAAGCGTTCATTGTATGTCCTTGTCATTATTTTCTATGCCAACTCCATGTTATATCTCTATTGAAAGTGAAACTCAAAGTCTTATCTCTGCAGTGAGTTTGTACGTCATAGGGGTTATGGTCAATTAATTTTGCTGCAATTATCGTGTTACAAATTCTTAAAATACTAAGTTAGTGTTTCCTCGAGTATGTACTAGGCTAATTAATATCTTTTAGTCTAATGTAACAGGGAACGATTATGAAAATCAGTCTTATTGGATTCGCGTCGCTAATTCTTCTTGGTAATTTTGCTGCTTCTGCTGGAGAAAATGTGGAATACCAGGTAGATGGTGCATCTTATGAAGGGTATTGGGCGAAAGTAGATGATACTGCACCACTTATCATATTGGTTCATGATTGGGATGGGCTAACCGGTTATGAAGAAAAAAGATCCGAAATGCTAAACGATATGGGTTACAACGTATTTGCTGTTGATCTATTTGGTAAGGGAGTTCGACCAACCAAAGTAGAAGATAGAAGGCAGCACACTGGTGAATTATACAAAGATCGCCAGAAATTAAGACGACTCATGAGTGGCGGTATCGATATGGCCGGGAAACTGGGTGGACATTTGGATAATATGATTGTCATGGGTTACTGTTTTGGCGGTGCAGCTGTACTGGAATCGGCAAGGGCAGGAGTTAACGCCCGAGGATTTGCTACATTTCATGGCGGACTTAAAACACCAGAGGGACAAAGTTATTCTCAAACCAAATCACCAATGTTAATTCTTCATGGTACTGCTGATACAGCAATACCGATGTCTGACTTTGCTGAGCTGGCTGAAGAGTTAGAGGAATATAAGGTGCCACACGAAATGATTACCTATGGTGGTGCACCGCATGCATTTACTGTTTGGGGGAGCGAACGTTATCGAAAAGATGCGGACGAAAAGTCCTGGCAGTCTTTCACAACCTTTATAGAAACCAATACAAACAAGAGGTAATGCCAATATTGATCGAGAGTTGGTTGTGTTGATTGAAGAATTTAAGTTGTAAAATTTATTACATATCTATAAAAATATCAGTTTTTACATTGTGACATTATCACAAATTACCATAATTATAGTATTATTAAAGACATACTATATTGTTGATGTAATGTATAAATTCAACAGCTTAAACTTTTTGGATGTTCGAATTTGAATCAAACTAACTCCTTTTCATTTATCATCTCAGACATGGAACCCTTCCGTGACGTCATCTTATCCATCAGGCATAATTACGCCTCCGATTCTCTTGAGAAAGACATTAAGAACTTAGCTGGACCAGATTCGAATGTGTTTCTGATTAAAATGGAGGTCATGCGCTTATCCTCTCCTTCTTCAAACAGAATCGATTTGAGAAAATATTTCAAAGATGTCTGTAAGCCAGTTGAAATTGGTGGCTTTATACATATGGTTGATGAAAAGGCTGAGTCTATTCTACGCTCAGAGTTTATCCAATACGGAAATAGATATACTATTGCAGCGGAAGGATTAGTTATCGAAGATGCAATAAAGCGATTTCAACAAACACCAGACAAGAAACTAAATAAGCCACTACCATTTCCAAATATCTTAAGTCTTACCAGATTTTTCACCAGAAAAGAAGAACGCCTCTACTTTACAAAGAAAGTAAGGCTGTATTTCGAAGAACCGAATAACTTAAGTTTAAATAAACGTAAAACAATTGGTATTGAAGGAGTGACAACTAATATTTCCTTGTCGGGAATTTCAATTCGGTTTAAAAAAGAAGAATTACCCGAAGAAATTGATCAAGTATATATTTATTTCTATGATCTTGAGTCTGATTTTGTTTTTCATCATAAGCCCATTGTCAAGTATACAGTGATAAAAAAAGCCACAAAAAATGATTTTATTTATTTAATGTTAAGTTCATCTAATGAAGATGATATGGTAACAAGCGAATTTACAAAGTTTGTAGAATACTATATAAACACTAACCGAAGAAAGCATAAAATATCTACAGAAAACGTAGCCAAAGCAGTACATATTAAATCAAATGAACAGTTTGTAATAAATAAATTAAATTCACTCCCAATCTATTTATACCAAGATAAGTCATTTTGGGTTCCTATGGCACAATTTAACACAATATACAATACAAACATTGGAATCTTTAACAACTTATCCAATAATAAATCATTTATTAATGCTGTTACCAGAACTCCTTTTATTCAAAATAAGCTAGATTCGGGTCGCTCATTTTCAGAATTTATATTTATCTTTCCAGTAAATATCTCACAGAATGAGAAGCGTTATATTTGTGTCCCATTCGATGTACTTTCATCTAGCGAATTTCTTATACATTCAGCAAAGGAGTCCCTTGAAAACTCTAGACTTAAGTTATATAAAATTGAAGGTGAACCAATAAATACTGATGAACAATCGTTTATTTCAATAGCTTTACCTGACTCAATTAAAATATCGCTAGGTATTGAAGAAGAGAAAGCACATTTAAAATTAAAAGAATGTTTAGATAAGTTAAGTCGTATTCTTGTTTTCAAAGAAATTACAAATATAGCCAATGTATTAAATTTACTACCGGAAACGCTTGAGAGAAGTCAACCATTTCCTTTAAATGATTGCATTGATTTGTATACACTGAAAAATTCAAAAAAACAACAAGAAATAATTGATGTAGAAAGTGATAGTTACGATTTTCGATGTGAAGATAGATTTGACCATGTATTAGATATTGAAATAAAACTATATAACTCAGCCCCAGGAACAGAAATAAAAGGTTATACAGAAAATATTTCATCTAAGGGATTGAAAATTAAGTTATACGGAAACCATCGATTTAAAATGAGAGATATCGTATTAATCACGATACCAAAAATAACTTCAAATGGTAGTGTTTTATTCAAAAATCAACCATATACAATACTTAGAATTTCAGAGGGTAATATTTATCACTTAACTATACAAGGTAGAGCTAAGTCTCATCGAGGACGAAGAGTTCTAAGTAAATATATCCATGATAATCTTCAATCTAAACCTATTTTTTTAGATAAAAACGCTATTCCAGGCTTATCAAGAGCATTAAGAAATATTTATACGCATAATACACAATCGTATTATGGTGTCTTGGTTAAACAAGGAAGCAAACGATTTATTAGAGATATGCTTTTTTCAGAGAACATTTTTAATGCTAGAGCAATAAATGAACAATTATCAATTGGCCAATCAGTACAATCTAATCAGTTAGTGCAGGAAACAATAAAAGCACTTAACATGACCAATACAAACATTCCATTTTCTGAATTTTATGTGGCAGTATTGAGAAGAGTTAATAGTAAAGATGAAAGCAAAACCATTGTTAAAGTTTTTGATAATAGCAATAAAATATTGAATGAATTAATTATCAAGAGCTTAAAATCTTTTGGAACGGTATCTATTATCGGAGTTAAGGTATCTGCAAAAGGTCGCATCTTTGATAAATATTACGCATATGAATACAGTTACCTTAAACACTATGCAACCGCAAAAGCGATGAAAATTAACGAAATGCTCAAAGAGACTATAGGCATTGTAGAGTTTACGGATTTGACTGAGTTAGTAATTAGGAATAATTGACAAAAGAACAAAATAAACGGTTGTATATCTGGCTACAAATATCTCTATCTTTCTTCAACTGAGATATCATACGTACCAAACACCTGCTACAATTCCGCCATTGTTAATCGCGCCGTTGAACGGACACAGGAAATACTTTGCAACCGAATACTGAATTTAGCACTCTCAAGCTGAAACCATCACTATTGAATACGCTTGCCGATTTAGGCTTTAAGCAAATGACACCCATTCAGGCTGAAGCATTACCACATGTCCTAAATGGAAAGGATATACTCGCGCAGGCAAAGACCGGCTCAGGAAAAACCGCAGCATTTGGTCTGGGGATCCTTGAAAATCTAAATGTGAAACGCTTCCGTGTTCAGTCTTTAGTGTTATGTCCAACACGAGAGTTGGCAGATCAGGTTGCAAGTGAGTTGCGTCGTTTTGCCCGTGGTATCCATAATATTAAAATTCTGACTTTGTGTGGCGGCGTAGCCATTGGTCCACAGATTGGTTCATTAGAACATGGGGCACACATTATTGTTGGTACACCAGGGCGAGTTCTTGATCATCTGAACAAAGGAAGATTGAATCTTGATGATTTAACTCAATTTGTTCTTGATGAAGCAGATCGTATGCTTGAAATGGGGTTTACCGAAGCTTTGGAAGAGATTAATCGTTTTATGCCATTGGTTCGTCAAACATTACTGTTTAGTGCTACGTTTCCTGACCAGGTAACTGATATGGCTCTAGATATGCTTAGTGACCCTGTCACAGTTAAAGTCGAAGATAGTGAAGATTCTGCGGCTACAATTCAACAGCAGTTCTATTCTGTTACCAATATGGAAAGTCGCAGAGAAGCTACAAAATTGCTATTGCTAAAAGAGCAACCAGAAAGCGCGGTAGTTTTTTGTAATACCAAAAAAGAAACTCAAGAAGTAGCTGACTATCTGGAACATGTTGGTTTTAATGTGAAGTCATTGCATGGTGATTTGGACCAGCGAGAACGTGATCAGGCTCTTGCTCTGTTTTCCCTAAAGTGTGTGACTATATTGGTAGCAACCGATGTCGCTGCACGAGGATTAGATATAGACGCTCTTGATTTAGTTATCAACTATCAGATGGCACATGACACAGATACGCATACGCATCGTATTGGACGAACCGGACGAGCCGGACGAGCCGGTGAAAAAGGGCTGGCAATAACTCTGGTTGGTCCTAAAGATGATATGAAACTGTCATTACTGGAAGATCGATTCGGTACCCAGTCATTGAAATCACTGCCAAACGTCAATGACATCGATATATTTGCAAATCAGGCTTCCATGAGCTGCATACGGATTGATGGTGGTAAAAAGCAAAAGCTTCGTCCTGGGGATATTCTGGGGGCATTGACTGCTGGTAAAGATCTATCTGGTAATGATATCGGTAAAATTCAGATCCACGATATATGGGCTTACGTGGCAGTTTCCAGGCCATTAGTCAAAGTAGCATTAGCAAAAATCAATAATGGCAAAATGAAAGGAAAAACGTTCCGGGCCAGAATTATGTCATAACAGTATTTTCAGGAAAGTCATGACAATCTGTATAAGACAAAAAGCGAGTTTTTATGGCTCGCTTTTTGTATCTTGTTGTATATTGATAGTTAGATTTTGACATTATCAGAACAAAATATATGTCATAAATACTTAAAGTCATTGATCAAGGAAGAAAATGTCAGGTTTTGTACATTGTTAATCAAGAATGTTCAAAACCTGACAATTCATGGAGGAAGTCTACATGACACAACGTAAATTATTATGGATGCCAGAAGGCGTAGGTTCTTGTGAGAAAACCTGTCCACCTATGCCATTCGATGGTGAAAAACCCCAAAAATTATGGTCACTGCGTGATTTTTGCGACCCGGATAATCCACCACCATTAACAATCGAACTTAAACACAGTATTAAAACGTTTCTCGAAGATAAGGGGCACGATTGGGCTGTTCGTAAAGGGCAGTTAATCTACCGTAGTAAAGTTACTGATGGTGGCCTCTGGTTAATGTTGGAATTTTAAGGTTAAAATACGTTAACTTTAATTTCTTCGGAGAGGTTTAATGAAAACAGTTGTTTCATTTGTAATTTTAGCGTTAGCTTTAAGTGGATGTTCAGAAACCTGGAGAGGAGTGAAGAAAGACTCCTCTGAAATCTGGACTGACACTAAGCAAACAACTAATGACGTAGTTCAGGGTACAAAAGAAGCGATTCATAAAGCCACTGAGTAACAAAAATGCCCAATATCTTAGTTGCCTGAACTTTAAGTGTATGGCAACTAGGATAATTTTACTAAAGATACTAATGTTTCACCTTCTTTAGGAGTCCGGTCACCATTATTGTGGCATAACTGGATTCGATTCTTCTTATCTACAATAAATAGTGGTAACACAAAATCATTTTTGTATTCACTCAAATAATCGTCATAGCTAAATGTTTCATTAATTTTGGTATGACGAATTTCACCGCCCTGATTAAATAAGCTGGCAAGTTTCTTATAACTAACCTGACCACCAAGAAATGATAAACCATGAAATTCTTCGGCAGCACTGTGTTTATCTGCATTTTTAACATTGGCATTATCATGCAGGCAGAAAACACGTTTATCATCGAAGTCCCTCACTAATCGCATACACGCCATTATATTAAAATGTTTATCCGGAGTAATTGCGAGTACATGTCCTAAGCCAATCAGGTTTAGGTATTCATCTGCATGGTTAGAAATTGCATTTCCGTAATAACATTCAAGCCCATCCATTCTGGCTTTACGGATGTAATCCCAGTTTGAATCAGAAATTAAAACCCGGCAGTCGTATTTTTGTATCGCTTTAGCAATCTTGCGACCGACAGAGTTAGCCCCAATAATCAAAAAACCTCTCGGAGCGGGTTCCGCAACATTTAACCATACGGCCAAAGGACGGGCCGTAGCACTTTGCAGAACTACGGTGCCAATAATAACCATGAAGGTTAGAGGAACTAGCAAATTTGCTTCTGCTACTCCTATTGAATTCAATTTTATGGCAAACAAAGAAGAAATAGAGGCAGCAACAATACCTCGCGGGGCTACCCAAGCGAGAAAACTTTTTTCTTTTAGGCTCAGCTTACTTTTACAGGTTGCAATGAAAATAGAAACAGGACGAGAAATAAACTGGATAACAGCAAAAAGAATTATCGCTTTCCATCCAAGTGCGGAAAAATCACTAATTTCAATTCTTGCGGCGAGTAAGATAAACAGGCCGGTAATAAGCAATATAGTAAGGTGTTCTTTAAAATGAAGAATGTTACGGATATTGACATCCTTAGCATTTGCTAACCACATTCCCATGATAGTGACAGATAATAGTCCAGATTCCGATTCTAGAACATTTGAACCAGCAAAAACTCCCAGAACAATTGTCAGGACAGCGATAGGTTGTAGATAATCTGGTATCCAGTTTCGTCGCAATGCAACGCCGACGATAAACCCGGAAGAAATACCAAAGACAAATCCGACAATAATAATTAAGGCAAATACGTGAATACTGTGTGTTTCACTACTTGATATGATGAATTCATACACCATTACTGCTAGTAGAGCACCGAGAGGATCAATTAAGATACCTTCCCAGCGGAGCAGGTTGGATAATTTAACATTTGGTCTGACTGTTCGTAACAAAGGAACGATGACGGTAGGGCCTGTAACAACGGTTAAACTACCAAATAAGAGAGCGAGCTCCCAACTAAAATTAAGCAGGTAATGAGTCGTTATACTGGTTATGCTCCAGAAGATAAGCGAACCTAAAGAAATAATGCTCCAGACCGTATTACTCACTCCTTTAATTTCTTTTAAATTGAGCGTTAAGCTACCTTCAAAAAGAATGACTGCTACTGCTAATGAAACTAAAGGAAATAAAAGGTCACCTAAAATCGCCTGAGGGTCTAAAAGTCCGAAAATGGGACCAACCAAAATCCCGGCCATAAGCAGAAATAAAATAGCAGGTAATTTTAACTGCCACGCTAACCATTGGCAGAATAGTCCAATAACACCGATAAGCGCTAAACTGAATGCGATAAATTCCTGATGCATTATGAATAGGATCCTTCTGTATACAATTACGCGGGATATTAACTCATTATAATATTGAACTTTTTTTTCTGACACTTCTAGCTTAAATAAAGCTATCTCGCAAACCATTTATTGCCCCAAAAAACCCCTTGTGAATTATTTGTTTTATTAAAAGTTTGACATGAAACATGTATTTCATGCATTTTAAGTGATAAGGTTCATTTAAAGTTAATTCGACCCGACAGTCAGAGGTTATAAAATGGACAATAGCTGCTTATATTGCGCTAGAGATGAAAGACTTAGCAATTTAATGTATGAAGTCGCTGATTTAAATGTTTCTACTTTTTTCTTTTTCAAAGATCAAACATACAAAGGTCGGTGTGTTGTTGCTTATAAAGGACATGCTAAAGAAATTAGTAATATTCCTGCAGAAGAGTTACCACTATTTGCAGAGGATTTAGCAAAAGCTGTCAAAGCAATTGAGACAGTTTTCAACCCAGACAAAATTAACTATGGTGCATTTGGTGACAAACTTCCGCACCTACATTTCCACTTGGTTCCTAAATATGAAAATGGCCCAAGCTGGGGAGATGTGTTTGCAATCACTCCGGATCCTAAAATTCATCTTTCTGAAGAAGAATACCAGAACTGTATTGCTCAATTAAGACAAGCTTTAGAAGTTTAAAACAGAATATTAATTACAATCATTATTTCGTTAGTAGTATTTAATCGCACTTGTACTCTCTGGCCAGTGCGATTTTTTTATTTTCACACAAGACAAAAATAAAGAGTTGAGGTATAACGGATCATACTCTTTTTTCAACTGATTATGACTCCTGATGTACATTCAAAATATAGAAGCCTTCATTATTGCCATTACAATTCTGACTCTTACACCAGGGTTAGATACAGCTTTAATTATCCGTAACACATCCAGAGGCGGAGTGCTTGATGGCAGTGTTACCAGCTTTGGCATTTGTTGTGGATTATTTGTTCATGCAACATTTTCAGCAATTGGTATATCAGCGGTATTAGCACAATCAGCCGAGCTATTTCATATTGTCAAGATGATAGGTGCGATCTATCTGGTTTGGCTTGGATTAAACAGCTTAAAAACATTACTAAAAACAAGGCAGGGATTGCACATTTCATCTGTAACTTCTACGGGATATAATCCACTGAGATCCGCTCGAGAAGGTTTTTTATCCAATGTTCTAAATCCAAAAACAGCCGTGTTTTATCTTGCATTCCTTCCTCAGTTTATGAGCCCGGATCATTCTGCTTTGATGCAATCCTGGGTAATGGCCGGTATTCATTTCGTGATAGCAATGGTTTGGCAATGTAGCTTATCAGTACTTTTAAATTCAGCTAAAAAATTACTTAAAAGTGGAACATTCATGAAATGGATGGAGGGAACTACCGGGGTGGTACTCATTGCGCTTGGTGCAAAATTATTCTTTGAGAAAGAAACAATATAAACCATAAATGTAGATGTGATGAAGTCATCATATTTAGTGGTTTGTTCCCTTTCAGCGAAATAAATATTTCATTTACTGACCTATGTCAGTATTACTTCATTTTCAGAAGAATATTCTGTGCTCAGAACATCTTACAGTTATAACTAATCGGAGATTATTATGAGCATTATGAGATTCTCAGTCCCTAGAGATATCATCTATGGTGAAAACGCTCTTGCAGAATTAGCAAATTTAAAAGGTAAAAAAGCAGCTATCGTAACTGGTGGTAGTTCGATGAAACGCTTTGGCTTTTTAGATCAATGTCAGAGTCACTTAGCTGAAGCAGGAATTGAAAGTATCATTATTGATGGTGTGGAGCCTAATCCTTCTGTAGCCACGGTATGGCGCGGCGCAGAAGCAATGATCAATTTTGAACCAGACTGGATTGTTGCTATCGGTGGTGGTTCTGCATTAGATGCAGCGAAAGTAATGTGGTGTTTCTACGAACATCCAAATCTGAAATTTGAAGACATTATTGAAGTCGGTTCAATGCCGCCACTTCGTAATAAAGCCAAGTTTATTGCTGTTCCATCTACCAGCGGTACTGCATCTGAAATTACCGCATTCTCAGTAATTACTGATACAGAAAACCATATCAAATACCCAATTGTTGCTGCTGACATGGTTCCTGATATTGCAATTTTGGATCCTGCATTACCTGAAACAATGCCGGATTACATTACAGCAAATACAGGTATGGATGTGTTAACTCATGCGGTTGAAGCGCTTGTATCTATCGCTGCAACATCATTCACTGACCCATATGCAATTGAATCTATTCGCCTTGTTATTGAAAATATCAGTACAGCATTCAAAGACGGTCATAATAAAGAAGCCCGCTATAATATGCATAATGCATCTGCATTAGCCGGCATGGCCTTTACTAACGCATCTCTTGGTCTTGTTCATTCACTAGCGCATAAAATTGGCGGTGAATTCGGCGTTACTCACGGTCTTGCAAACGCAATTCTTCTTCCATATATCATTGAATATAACAGACAATTCACTGAGAAATATAAAGTCGCAGAAGCACTAATTGGTCTTGATGACATTGCACAGTCTGTAAGAGATTTAAATAAATCTCTGGGTATCCCTGCATGCTTTAAAGATTGTGATGAAGTTGATTTCAATGAAGCTAAATTTAAAGAAGTGCTGGATAGAATGAGCGCAAGAGCTCATGCCGATCCATGTACACTGACTAACCCAGGTAAACCAACGGTTGAAGACGTTAAAGAACTTTATCGTCAGGCATATTATGGTGCGTAACTGATTTTATGTAGCAGTGTTATATAGAAATTGAAAAGGCCGGATTTTCCGGCCTTTTTCTTATTAGTTAATCAAATAAAAACTATGATCTTACCGGCTCAAGCATTTCTGCTGAATTTGCAAAATAGGCTTTTGTTTCTTCAATAACAACATTTCTCAGTAACAACAGACCGATTAGGTTAGGGATTGCCATCAGGCCATTAACGATATCGGCAATGATCCAGATAAGCTCTAAATGCAGGAATGCGCCAGAAGCAACCAATGCGATAAAGATAAGTTTGTATGGCAGTACAGCTTTTGTGCCCATTAAGAACACAACACAACGTTCACCGTAATAGTTCCAGCCTAAGATCGTAGTAAAGGCAAAGAACATCAGGCCAATGGTAACAAGTAACGGGCCAAAGAATTCAGAGTTCAGGCCGGTTGCAAACGCATGAGTTGTCATAGCCGCACCAGCGAAATCGCTCTGCCATGCGCCTGTCAGAATTAAAGCCAAACCAGTCATAGTACAGATTAAGATTGTATCGAAAAATGTACCCGTCATAGAAATCAGACCTTGCTTTACACAAGACGATGTTTTTGCCGCTGCTGCAGCCATTGGAGCACTACCCAAACCAGATTCGTTTGAAAACACACCGCGAGCAACACCAGACTGAATCGCAATCATGATCGTTGCACCAGCAAAACCACCGGTTGCAGCCGAAGTTGAAAAGGCTGAAGTGATTACAAGGTTAATTGCAGCTAACAGATGTTCTGACTGACTGATGATTACCGACAAACAAGCCACGACATAAAAGACTGCCATTGACGGAACAACTTTAGATGCTACACGGCTGATAGACTGAATTCCACCGATAGTAACAATTGCAACCAAAACAGTAATAACTAATGCTGCAGCACCACGAGGCACACCAAATGAAATGTTTGCTGCATCTACAATAGCATTCACCTGAGGGAACGTACCAATACCGAAAAAGGCAACACCAATAGCGAAAATTGCAAATGCAGTCGCTAAGAACTTCGAGCCAACACCATTGAGAAGAAAATACATAGGTCCGCCGACCATTTGTCCTTTTTCATCTACCTGGCGATATTTTACGGCCAGTAAACATTCCGCATATTTTGTAGCCATGCCGAATAAAGCCGCCATCCACATCCAGAATAGGGCACCTGGACCACCGAGTTTAATCGCTGTAGCAACACCAACGATGTTACCAGTACCAATGGTTGCTGATAATGCAGTACATAAAGCAGCAAAACTGGAAACATCACCGTCAGATTGTTTATCTACAGATTTGCCAAAAACCAGCTTTAACGCTGTTGGTAAATGACGAAACTGAAGTAGTCCAAGTCTGAACGTAAAGAAAACACCGGTACCAACTAACAGAATCAGTAAGGGCGGACCCCAGATAAAACTATCGATGGCATTTAAAACATTATGTATTTGGTTCATATATTCCCCTTATAAAACGAAACTAAGGAGAAGAGGGAAAGGTATGTCGAACTGAAATCGGAAAAGTAAGATACCACCAATAACAGCAAATGGCAGGTTTAAATTGTCGCCTTTCTCTCCTCTGTCCTTTTGCCTGAGAGTTTCACCCCGACTATTAATAAATAAACGGGACTTGCTCCTTCGGCGATCGATTAAACGATTCTCTCCAGAGGTTCCTCCAACTACAGTCCTTGCAAACTCAATATTAAATTTAATACAGAGTTATGCACCTGAAAGATTTACTTCTTCGGCGGGTAATTTTAACCAACTTGTTAAAAGTAGGTTAATAACCTCTCTCCTGCAGTCTTCACCGGAACAATTATCTATGAATAAGATAATTTGCGGACGAGATGTTAAGGCATATGAAGATTGATGACAATAAAAACTTCATAAGTTTTTATATTTTCACACCAATTCCTGACCAAAACGCCATATACTTTATTTATATTAAGAACCTGAGGATGAAATATGATTAGAATATTAGCTATTATTTTATTAATAGCAGTAGCATACGTTCTCATTCGATATGATTCTAATGAGCGTCTTCGTAAAGGTGTTGTGGTTACTATTTTGGGATCATTACTTATTTACATAGTCTTTGTCGTCATAGCTGAACTAGCGCATTAAAAAATCTGGAGAAATCGTGAAAGAAGTGACTGAAAACAATCCCCATAATAAAGATGATGAAGATATCGTTTTTATCGAGCAACGAGATAAAAAATCGTATCTGTACATTTGTATTGCTGCAGTATTAGGGATTGCGTTAGGGGGACTTATTGGCGGAGCCTTAGCCAGTAATCACTGGGAAGCAACTTATACTCAACTGGAAAAAAGTATCGAACAAAGAGACAAAGATAATTCGGATATTATTGCGAAAGCGAATGAAAAAAATCAGTCAGAAATAGAAAAAATAAAAAGTGACTATGAAGAACAGATTAGTTCACTCAAAAAAGAGCAGGAATTAAAACTGACGGAACTGGAGGAAAAAGTAACATCATTAGAACAGGTCAACAAAGAACTGGAAGGTCAATTATCATCGCAACGTACCACGTTAAAATCAGTGGAAACAAAGAATGAACGTTTAAACCAGCAGGCAGATATTCAGGCCTCTGTTTTTGAACGTTCCAGAGAGTTGTTTCAAAAAGAATTGAAAATTAAACAAGAAGTCGAAAGTTTAGAAACCGAAAAAGCGGACTTAATTAAAAAGCTCAAAATCTTTAAACAAGAGTGTGATGCATACTTAGAAGGGACTTCCTGGGACGCTCATTCAGATGCCTGTAGCAAACAGGATGCAGCAAATTCCAGAATCAGTCAGATCAATCAGTTACTCAAAGTACATCAAATGGACTTAAAAGAAATAAAAGCACTTACTGAAAATTTAGGATTGAATTAATTTATTACTGAACTTCCTAAGGAAAAGGGGATAGTAAAATGAAAATTTCTGTTATTGGTGCGGGAACTGTTGGTGTTGGAGTCTGTAACTATCTGATGTTATTAGGCAGTGTCAGAGAGCTGGTTTTATATGATAGAACAGTGTCAAAAGCTCAGGGTGAAGCCTATGATTTTCGCCATACAACGTCACTGACTTTTTCTAAAAACACCAAAATTATACCAACTGATGATTTCATGGAATTAGTGGGCTCTGACATAATTGTCATGACGGCCGGTGCACAGATAAAAGATGGTCAGGATCGGTTAGAATTAGCAGAAATTAACAGTCAGATAGGTGTTGAGATTGCAAAGCAACTTGAAAAAGTGGCACCTAATGCAATTATCATTGTCGTAAGTAACCCATGTGACATTGTCACACATTTTATGGTCGCAAACACAGGATACTCAGCATCTCAGGTGATCAGTGCCGGGTGTGTTATTGATACTGCAAGACTAATGTCTATTGTCGCAAACAGAGTTAACTTGGATCCAAAAAATATTTTTGGTTACGTTTTAGGTGAGCATGGTAGCCATTGTTTTACACCTAAAAGTTTGATCAGTATTGGTGGTCAACCTGTAGACTACTATTGTGATATGAATAAAATTCCCCGAATTGATCCTGATGAATTACTGGATGCAGTAAAACAGGCGGGGTTTGAAATCTTTAAAAGAAAGAAAAATACTACTCATGGAATTTCTGCCAGCGTATTTCGTATTATTCAGGCTATTGCAATCAATGAACGCTCAATCTTACCGGTCGGAACCATGCTAAGGGGAGAATATGGCTTACAGGATGTTGCTTTAAGTTTACCAACAGTGATTGGACGCAAAGGAGCTGAATCAATACTTATCCACCCATTTACCGAAGAAGAGCTGGAAACCTTACACAGTATTGCTGCTGAGATGAAACAACAAATTATCAAAGTTGCTAAAGCAACCGGACTTAGTTATTAATTTCATAAAACCCTATTATCTGGTGCAACTCCAGATAATAGGTGTTGTTAGAATCGTGTCCCCACGCTAATAATCCTTTCTATCACTACCAACTTATGTATAAACATCTATTTTAATTAATAATACAATTATCCATTGATAATGATATCGTTTCTCATTAAGATTACATAAAGTTTATACTCATATTTAGTGAATTAGATTAATGAAAACAAGTTTAGCCATTGTCGCTATGATTTCGAGTTTCTCTCTCTATGCGACTGATTTGGATCGTGCAACGACAATCCAAAACACAACCAACAGTTCATCCATACAAAGCCAAAAGAAAATTAATACAAGTGTTCAGAAATCAAATCAATTGAATGCTGAAATCAGTCAGCTAAATGAAGAACTTCATAATCTAACCATCTATAAACAACATCTGAATGGGCTTATTACCAATCAAAATGGTGAAATTCAGAATTTAAATAGTCAGATTGCAGACATCAAAGAGACACGGCAGGGCATTGTACCATTAATGTATGACATGCTTGATAAGCTGCAACTGATTATCGATAGTGATAAACCTATAAGAAAAGAACAGCGTATAGCCCGTATAACAGAGCTGCGTTCATTGATGACCAGAGCCGATGTTAGTGAAGCCGAAAAATATCGGCGAATTCTTGAAGCCTACCAAATTGAATTTCAGTACGGGAATAAAATGGCAACATATCGAGGAGAGATTGAGCTCTCTGATAACAACAATACACACGTTGTTGCCGACATATTCTATCTGGGCCGTGCGGTACTGATTGCCAGATCGATTGATAAATCGCACTACTGGACCTGGGATCAAAGTAAAAACCAATGGATTGATGGTGAAAATGATTATCTGGAAGAAATTAACCAGGCTTATCAACTAGCTAATAAGAAAGTTTCTCCAACCATGCTTACTTTACCTCTTTCTCTTAACACTGTGGAGGTGAATTAAGATGCGCTTTTTCGCTATAACCGCTCTGGCAACATGCCTTTTAAGTACCTATTCTGTTAATGCTGAATCACTAACTCACGTTGCTCAGGAACAACAATCTCGGGAAGCCCGCCACAATATTCAGCGGGAGACCGGTTTTAAACAAACTGAAGCAGAACTACGCCAGACCAAGCAACAACTGGAAAATGAAAAATACCAGTTACAAAAAGAAATTGATCAACTAACGGCTCTGTTTAGCAAAAATGAAACGACACTTGCTCAATTAGAAAAATCACTTCGAATTGATAGTGGTAGCTTAGGGGAAGTCTTTGGGGTTGTCCGCCAAAACGCAAAAGAATTTCAGTCAAATCTGACCGATTCTGTCACTACTGCAGATCACCATCGATATGATCAAGTAATTCAAAAAATTATAGCGTCGAAATCATTACCATCACTAAATCAGCTAAAAACGCTGTGGCAAGCATTTGCAGAGCAGATTCAGGCCAGTAATGAAATCAAAACGGTTGAAATTCCCTATATTAATAATCAGGGAGAAATACACACGGATTCCGTTGTTCGACTGGGTAATTTGGCTATGGTCGGAACTGATGGTTATCTGAAATGGGATAGCAGTAAAAATCAGGCGACATCTTATCGTACTCAACCAGACAATTTCCCTACAATAAAAAATCTGACTCCGCTTATCGATGGAAATACCCAATATCTCACCGTTGATCCTTCACGAGGAGTACTTATTGGCCAGTTGGAAAACGAACCAACTATGATGGATCGTTTAAAAGCAGGCGGTGTCATCGGTAACATAATTATTGGTCTGCTAGTTATTGGTTTGCTTATTGCGGTAACACGTGGTGTGTCATTACTTATCAGTAAACAAAAGATCAACCGTCAGCTAAAAACACCTACTGAAATTGGCAATAACCCTTTGGGTCGGGTTCTTAGTGTCTATAAGCAAGATGAAGAACAGACTGTAGAAGCGTTAGAACTGCGTTTACTTGAAACTGTAGTTGATGAACAAACTAATCTGGAAAAAGGACTGTCAATGCTGAAACTGTTAGCTGCACTGGCACCAATGCTGGGTCTACTTGGAACTGTGACCGGGATGATAGAAACCTTCCAGGTGATTACACTGTTTGGTAATGGTGATCCTAAAGTCATGGCTGGCGGTATATCAATGGCATTAGTGACCACCGTTTTAGGTCTGGTTGCGGCAATGCCACTATTACTTGCACATAATGTACTAAGTACCCAGGCAGAAACCATCAGAAACATTCTCGAGAAACAGGGAATTGGTCTGGTTGCTAATCAGGCTGAGCAAGATGGAAAATCCGTTATGTTGAGGAATGCGGCATAATGTTTGATTTTTTACCTATAGATAAATTACTACTCCCTCTCAGTGACTTTATGCAGCAAGGGGGAATGGTTCTGTGGGGTCTTGCATGTGTTGTTGCTCTATCATGGTTTTTTATTGTCGAACGCCTGATTTATCTTTTTGTTATGTTTCCACAGCAAAAACAAAATTGGATTCATAGCTGGCAAACTCGTGCAGAACATCAGTCCTGGTTTGCTCGTTCAATTAAAGAAGGGTGGTTATCTGAAGCGCATGAACTCCTGTTTGCCAATCTGAATTTCATAAAACTGCTAGTTACTATTTGCCCTATGATTGGGCTACTAGGCACTGTAACCGGAATGATTTCAGTGTTTGATGTAATGGCAACAAAAAGCACTGCCGATCCGAAACTAATGGCTTCCGGTATTTCATTGGCAACACTACCGACAATGGCAGGAATGGTTGCTGCATTAGCCGGATTATTTATGCATTCCCGTCTGCTCAAAAAATGTCAGATATTAGAAAATAAGTTAGAAAAATCACTCAGGAGTTTTTCATGAGATTAGGTCGCAGACAACACCGTCAGGAAGAAGCTCAGGTTGATCTGACATCAATGCTGGACATCGTTTTTATCATGCTGATATTTTTTATTGTGACCAGTTCCTTTGTCAGAGAGTCTGGTGTTGAAGTCAATCGCCCACAGGCAAGTCATGCTGTCAGCCAAAAAGATGCCGGCATTTTTATCGCGATCACGTCAGCAAACGATATTTATATTGATAAACAAATAGTGGATGAAGAGCGAGTTCAGGCCACATTAGAACGCATGATGACAGATAAAGCAGAAAACTCACTGGTTATTCAGGCGGACGAACATGCTTATAACGGCACGGTTGTTCATGTAATGGATGCAGCGAAAGGCGCTGGGATCAAAAATATTGCTCTGGCCGCGGAGAAGCAATAATGCGTTACTTGTTTGCTATTCCATCCAGTGTATTGATAGCCATGATGCTGTTTAGCTTTATGGCCTGGATGGTGGATAATGGCCGGACCCAAAAACCAGAAACAACTCAAGCATTACAGTTTGATATGGTTATGATGGACACTGACAGTGAAACACATCGCCGTCAGCGTTCAGTGCCGGAACAACCAAAGACACCACCGGCTCCTGCTGTGAATCAAACATCCGCTCAATTAGCCACACCGGAGATTGATACCTCTTCATTTAAATCACCAGTCGCACAGTTAAATATTAATACCGAAATAAAAGGGGTTTCGATTCAGGCTCCGACTTTAGGAAAACTCTCGGATAACAGACAATTAATGCCTATTTATCGGGTTGAGCCCAATTACCCGACCCGAGCGTTACGTCGTAACATTGAGGGGTATGTTGTTGTTAAATTTGACATAGATGAAGATGGACGCCCGTTTAATATCCAAATTATTGAATCAAACCCTAATAATATTTTTGACCGGGAAGCGCTAAGAGCAGTTAGGCGCTGGAAGTACCAGCCAGGAATTGAAAACGGACACGCATCGGTTATAAAAGACCAGCAAACAAAAGTGGAATTTAGGATCGCAAAATGAAAAAACCAGTCATTCAGATCTTGTTAGCACTCAGTATGCTATCAACTCAGGGAATTGCAGCTGAATTAAGTAGTTATGCTACACAAAAAATCATCTCAGCCCAAAAAGTTGCGGAGAAAGGTGATTATGCCAGTGCCATAAGCGCATTAAAAACAGTCAAGAGTCAAAAGGTTTATGAGCAGGCATATATAAACAGAATACTTGGTATTTATTCGTGGCAGGCAGGTGAACCTAAAAAGGCTATTGATTATCTCGCGTCAGCAGTTAATTCACATCAACTCACAGATGACAATGCCTGGTCAACTGAAAAAATGTTGGCAGATTTATTACTCAATGAGCACCAATATAAAAAATCGTTAGTACATTATCAAAATTTGCTCAGCTCGGACCAGGCTAAGAATCAGGATGATCTTTGGTTACGGGTAGCACAAATTCATTATCAGTTAAGCGAATGGAAACCGGTACTTACTGCAATCGGTAAATATGAAGCTTTTAACCAGCCCGATGCGCTGACACCGTTAACCATAAAGCTTGGTGCAGAATTGCAATTAGAGCAATTTAAATCAGCAATCAAAACGGTTAAACGTATCATTCCTCTGGAGCAAAAAAATCGTAACTGGTGGATGCAACTAGTCAGTCTCTATTTGAAAACCAACCAGCAAAAATCAGCGCTAAGCAGTCTGGAATTAGCCCATTCGAATAACGTTAGCTTGAAACAGGAAGATCTGGTCCTTCTGGCTCAATTATATGCTCAAAATGGAATACCGGAACGAGCCGCACGGGTGTTGTCTAAAGTCAGTGGTGTTGATCAAAATACAAGGCTTATCGTACAACTGGCCAGCTACTGGCAGAATGCCAGGGAATGGGATGAAGCCAGGGAATCATGGGAAATTGCTGCCACATTGAATAAGAAATATCTATGGAATGTCGCACAGATCCAGGTTCAGCAGGGTAGCTACCAGAATGCTTACAGTACATTAGCAAAACTAGACGGGAATTACCCGGCAGATAAACTGGCATTAGAAAAAGCCCGCATTATGTATAAGCTGAATAAAGTAGGCCCGGCACTGAAACTGGCAAAAAGAGCTCATGAGTTAAAACCATCGAAAGAGACTAAAAGCTGGGTTAAATATCTCAGTCAGTTAAAACGCTACCAGAATCAAACCAGCGGCCCGGATAAACTGGTAAATTCATAATAAACAATAGAAGTAATTAAAAAATAAAGCCCTGAAATACTAACGATATTTCAGGGCTTTATTGTATCTGATTACATTGTACTGATCAGCAAAAGCAATTATCGACTGGCAAGTTTTAGTACCAGAGCACCATCTTGTTTAAACATCCAGGATAACCGTTGACCGAGCAATATAGCAGCAGAAGACAAACCGATAATAAATCCAATCCAGAAGCCTTTTGCCCCCATGGGCTCGACAAGCAAGTCTGTCATACCAAGAATATAGCCACATGGAAGACCGAAAATCCAATAAGAAACAATAGTTCGGATAAAAATAGCTTTCATATCTTTATAGCCACGTAGTGCTCCTGCAGCCACAGCCTGAATTGAATCCGTACACTGATAAATACCCGCAACAATCAGAAGAGGAATAGCCATGCTTAATACCTCTGTATTGCTGCTGTACATTCTGGCAATAAATTCACTGCCTAACATGGTAGCACTGGCAGTAAAAACCGAAGTAACAACACCAACCATAAGCGCTACTTTCGCTGCAATCTGAGCACCTTCAGAATGTTGCTCACCAATAAAATGACCGACTCTGATACTTACCGCAACACCAAGACTCATCGGTAACATAAAAACTAATGTAGAAAAATTAATCGCTATCTGGTGAGCAGCGACAACTGTCGGCCCGAGAGGTGAAATCAGCAAAGCGACAACAGCGAATAAGGTCACTTCACAGAATTGTGCAGATGCAACAGGTAATCCTAAACGGAACAATCGCATTAGCTCTTTGAAATTTAAAGCATACCAGGTTTTGAAAATTGCAATGCTCTTGAGTGACTTAGACTGGAGTACATATATTAACAATAATCCGGCCATAATCCAGTAGACCGCAGCAGTTGCAATACCACAACCAACACCACCTAATTCAGGCATCCCAAACATGCCATAAACAAAAATCCAGTTTAACGGGATATTAAACAATAATCCGATGAATCCAATGACCATAGCGGGTTTTGTTTTGGACATACCATCAGTAAAACTTCTTAAAGCCTGAAACAGAAGAAAAGCGGGTGCAGCAAACATCATCGCATACAAATAGTGTACGGTTTTTGTTTCCAGATCTTTATCAAGGTGCATTAAGTCCAGAATATAATGTGCCTGATACAGAACAAACATTGTGGGTAAAGTAAGTATGAGCGCCGCATAGATACCTTGCTGGATCTCAAAAGGTATTTTATCGTATTTATGAGCACCGCTTAACTGAGCGACAACAGGCACAAGCGCCATTAACATTCCCATGCTAAACAAAATTGTTGGCAGCCAGATACTCGCTGCCACTGATACAGCAGCCATGTCTAATGCATTATAACCGCCTGCCATAATTGTATCGACAAAGCCCATTCCTGTTTGAGCAACGGATGCAATTAATACAGGTGTGGCCAGCTTAATTAATTTTCTGGCCTCATTTTTATAATTAGACACAAATTTCTCCAATAGAGTAGTATTGCGATATACCCGCAGTATAGATAAACGCTGCCATGATAATGAATTGTGTAGCACATCGCCAACTAATTTATTGGGAGAATCCAGATGTTCACAGGAATCGTGCAAGGTACGGCTAAAGTCGTCAGTATTGAAAAGAAAACAGGCTTACAAACACACACAATTGTTCTTCCTGCAGCTTTCTCTAGTCAGGTAGAAATAGGTTCATCTATTGCTCACAACGGATGTTGCCTAACTGTCACTCATGTCAATGGTGACAATGTCACTTTCGATCTAATGCAAGAAACATTACGTTTAACGAATCTGGGTGATTTAACCGAAGGTGATTTTATCAACTTTGAAAGAGCCGCTATGTTCGGAGATGAGATTGGTGGTCACGTCATGTCCGGACATATTATAGATACCGTTGAAGTTACCGACATCATTACATCAGAAAATAACAAAACCTTATGGTTCAAAGTTTCAGATCAACTGATGAAATATATTCTGCCCAAAGGGTTTGTCGGGTTAAACGGCTGCTCTTTAACTATCGGTGATGTAACTGATAATACATTTTCCGTCCATCTTATCCCTGAAACTCTGGAAAGAACGACATTTGGTCATTCTGTCGTTGGTGACAGGGTTAATTTAGAAATAGATGCCAACACCCAAGCTGTTGTGGATACCGTTGAACGAGTAATGAAACAGAGAATAGATAGCTAAATTATTCTATGAGTCTTTCTATCATTGTTTCTGCCTGAGAAAGATAACTTCCACCAAAGCAGTTACAATGATTTAGTATGTGGTATAGATTGTAAAGATTGATTCTATTCTCATAGTCATCAGGTAATGGGTAAATATGGTTATATCCCTGATAAAACTCTTTTGGGAATTGGCCAAACAATTTACTCATTGCTATATCACATTCCCTGTCCCCCCAGTAACTGGCCGGATCATAAAACAAAGGACCTTGTGCTGTATTTCCGAGGTTACCAGTCCAAAGATCCCCGTGTAACAGTGAAGGTTTGGGGTTGTGATCAGATAATGTTTGATACACAGTGTCAACGAAGCCATCAATATCTGTCAGAATAATACCTTTGTCTTTTAAGAGTTGTAACTGCCATCCAATTCTTTGTTCCGAAAAAAATCGAGCCCAATTTTTACTCCAGGCATTAGGTTGCAAGGTCAAACCTATATAGTTATCGTGCTCAAACCCAAACTGTTTTTGCTCATCCCATAAATGTAGGGTAGCAAGTTGTTCTCCCGCAAGGTAGCTGTCAGAACCATCCTCTAATACAGATATTTCATCATATTTAAGGATGAGAAAAGAGTTATTTCTGGTTGTACCATAGGTGACAAACTCTGGAACATGGATGGATTGGGATTGATCTAATTGACTGAGACTTTCAGCTTCAGTAATAAACATATCAAGAGCACTCTTATTATTGAGTTTCACAAAATAATCCGTAATACCATCAGTGACAAAATAGGACTGATTTATATCTCCGCCAGAAATGGCGTGATGTTTTGTAATTGAAAACTCTCGTCCAGTTTCATGAGCAATATGATTTGCAATGCTATCCCACATAGTCGCCTCGAAAATTAACCCCATAACTATTTAAGTTTAGGATAAATAATGCACTTTTTATTTTCTTTTTCTCTATTATCAAAGGAAGTCAACTTGTGCTTTGAAAGTCCTATGCCATACTCAAGTTAATAAAAATTTTACTTAATTAGACAGATATCAATTCTTTTGGTAAAAATGTCTTTTTTATATATTAGTTCTGAGAATTCTTTTACAGAATTTCATAGAATCTTATTAATAAAGCAAAGTTTATTGATTGGAGTTCCGCCGTGGTTGTGGATAAAGAAGGCTATACAGCTTTGATCGAGCATTTGGCATTAAATTTAGATGTTTTTACGCACGATGGTGATACTGGTCAGGAAAGCGTTGAAGACGTTGTGATGGATATGATAGCCAGCAATATTATGGCTGTATTTGAGCAAAACCCTGAGCTTCATTCCAGTGTGCGGTTTCAGTTACTTAAAGAAACAGACATTGTTGTAGAAGACTTAGGTGAAGTTCTTGCCGGTTGCTGGACTCGCCCAGCAACAAATGAACAGATTGCATTTCTTGATGAATATATAGCGCTGGTAAAAAATCTCTTTGATATTGCCGTTACCGCTTATGACTAATATATCAATTGTCATAAAAGTGTAATGGCAATGTCGCATTAGTGATATCAAGCATCAGTAACATCGCTGTAACTTTTTTATTCTTACAGCGATAACATGTTCAATATAAAACATAATATTTCTCTGATTAAAGTATTTATCTCCATTTTTACTGTGTTGATTTTTATTTTAGCCTTCATCAGCTATCAGGGAATTACGGGTCTGAAGCAAACATCAAAACAGTTTCATCACCTTTCTAATCAGGACTTTCCTCTGTCTGTAGCTCATTCCAATATTATTCAGATTGTTCTTACTCAAAACGACTTACTTTCCCGACTGATCAATGCCAGCCAGAACAAAGAAATTGAATTAATAAAAAATCAGCTGGCTCATAACTACAGTGAGTTATCAAAACGATTGAAGCAATTTCAAACACTCAATATAAGTGATGATGGTTACAAAATTATTCCTGAGCAGGAAATAACAAATATACTGAAATTAACGGAATCTTTTGAAAAACAGTCTAATGCACTTATCAACGGGCAAAAACAAAACCTCCGGATAAGCCAAAAAATTCAGGACGACAAAGCCAGTTTTAGATATGGGTTAGGTTCACTAGGACCAGAAATGAGTCGAATTGCTAACAGCTTAGCCTTTGATAATCCTGAAGGTATGGATGCATCTAACCGACTGGTATCAAATGTATCGAAAATGGACAGTCTTTTTCTCACCCTGCTAATGGAAAACGATCAGGTACAAGGGAAAAAAATTCTTAAAGAATTAAAGAACAGACTTGCCGGAGTGCAATTTGCTTATGATGGATTTAAAGAGTTTTATCCGGATATTGACGAATTTGCCAGTTTCAAATCCAGCTATGACATTATCGAAGAGGGCTTTAAAACAAACCAGATTTTAGATATGGCGATGAATCTTATTGAAAGTCGTATCAGTCAAAAAAATCAGCTCAACGAAACATCGAAAATTTCCGGTCAAATCCTGGCTAATCTGGAATCGATTTCCCAAATCATGATGGAAAATCTCGCGTCTAAGAAATCACAGGTTAACGGCGCAATATCTTTTGCAACTCAGTCGTTAGTATGGATTTCCTTATTGTGCATTTTGGGTATTACTGTCTCCGCATTTGTAATTCATCGCTGGATCAGTAAAAGTCTCAGACTTATACGTAGCCATTTAGAACAATTGAGTGAACAAAACTTTATTGGTCAGAAGTCAAAGATAAGCGGGCCTTTTGAATTTCGTAATATCTCTAAAGATTTATTGAAAGTTGAAAACATAATCAGAACTTCCATTGGTGAAGTAATCCATAATTCAAAAAAGTTAGATGAAGCATCCAATAAAAGCCATTCTGCCGCGCAAGAAAGTCGTTCACTACTGGATCAGCAAAACATCGCATTATCTACTGTTAGTTCAACAATGATAGAAATAGAAGCATCTATTAAAGAAATATCCTCTGCAACTTCACATGTCCTGGAAATCAGTAAAGAAGGGGCAGGGAATTCTCAACGAGGTATTGCTCTTTTACAGGAAAATCTATCATCTTTAACCCAGTTAAATAACACACTGGAAATCAATAACCAGGCCATGGACGAGCTTGATAAAAAAGTGATGAATATTCAGGGAATGGTCGATCTGATTAACGGTATTGCTGACAATACCAATTTATTAGCTCTGAATGCAGCGATTGAAGCAGCGCGTGCTGGAGAATATGGACGAGGTTTTGCAGTCGTAGCAGATGAAGTAAGACGGTTAGCCAGTGACACAACAGCGCAAACAGAAAGCATCAAAGAAAATATGAAGGAGCTTTTAGAGTCAACAACGCATTCGAGAAATGCGATCATCAGTTCCCGGGAACAAATGAATCAGGTTTTATCTTCTGGTAAACAAGTCGAAGATGTATTCACCAATATCAATCATTCAATTGCAACGATTGAGAATCAGATTGAACAAGTTGTTGTCGCAACACAACAACAGGAACAGGCAACCGTTAGTGTTAATGAAGAAATCGTTAACCTCTCCAGACAAGGTGAAACAACGACAACACATGTCACCATGCTGGTTAATGTTGCCCAAGATGTAGCAGATATTACCAATACACAATCGGAAATGTTGACCCGTTATAAGATAGCTTAACAGATAAAGTTATTCCTATTTTTAAACCTCATAGGTAAAATCCTCATTTATTTTGTAGTCAGGCTATTAATAGATGAGGATTCATCAATTCCATACCGTTTATCAGGCGCGTTTAAGTAAAGCAACAAAACCTTTTACAGCACGGGGGGCAAAAGTAAAACGCTGCCCATATTGCCAGATCGAAGAACAACTTTGTCTTTGTGACTATCAGCCTGATATTGAAAGCAAAGCTAGATTTCTTATTTTAGTATCTGATAGTGAGATTTTTAAACCCAGCAATACCGGCAGATTGATTGCTGATTCGATTAAAAATACAGAAGTCTATCTTTGGTCACGCACAGAACCTGACGAGCAACTATTACAAACATTATCCAATCCGGAACTGTTTCCAATTGTCGTATTTCCTGATGAATATGTTGATAATAAAGAACGTGTTATCACTAACCTGGAAACAGAAATTCAGAAGAAAAATAAGCAGCCATTGTTTGTTGTTCTGGACGGAAGTTGGCGAGAAGCCAGAAGAATGTTCAGACGGTCGCCTTATTTGGATTTATTACCGGTGCTGTCAGTGAATCCGGAAAATATATCTGAATATTTAATGCGAAAATCGCAAAATGAACAACACTTATCTACGGCAGAAGTATCTGCTCTGGTTTTAGAGCAGGCTGGCTACTTACGGGAAAGTGAAATATTAGAAGGGTGGTTCAAAGCATTCAGAGAGAGTTATCTTCTTTCTAAATCCAGAATGAAGAGAAGCCAACAACGGCCTGCTCTGGATGAATACTTAGAATTAATATCTTCTAATAACTAATAACTAATAACTAATAACAAAGCGCAGAGTTGAATTTGGAGAAGGGAATGTATTTCGGTTTTGACATCGGCGGTACAAAAATAGAGTTTGGTGCATTCAATGATAATCTGGAACGAAAAGCGACCGTTAGAATTCCAACTCCAAAAGATAACTATGATCAATTTATTGAGAATGTAGTTACAATCGTAAAACAACATGATTTGATACTGCAGACAAAAGGTCTGGTTGGTATCGGCTTTCCGGGAATTAAAAGTGCTAATGGAACCATTATCGCAGCCAATATACCTTGTGTTAATGGGAAAAACTTGGCTCGAGACCTCAGTAAAAAATTAGACAGACCCGTCAGCCTGGAAAATGATGCCAATTGCTTTGCACTTTCTGAAGCATGGGATGATGAGCTAAAACAGTTTAACTCCGTACTTGGATTAATTATTGGTACTGGCTTTGGCGGGGGAGCAGTCTTTAATGGCAAAGTGTTTTCTGGACTGAATGGAGTGGCTGGTGAATTAGGCCATATGCGTCTTCCTGTTGATGCCTGGTTGTATCTTGGTGAAAATCCACCTTTGTATGAATGTGGATGTGGTAAAAAAGGGTGCCTGGAAACATACCTTTCCGGTACAGGCTTTGAAAATCTATACCACTATAGGTATGGTATAAAAAAATCAGCACCAGCAATCATTGTTGATTTTGAATCTAACAAAACAGAAGAAATTCAGTTTATCGAATTCTATTTGGAATTTATGGCCATTTGTTTTGCTAATATATTTACCGGACTTGATCCTCATGCCGTTGTATTAGGCGGGGGCTTATCAAATTTTGATTTATTGTATTCTGAACTACCAAAACGGATACCAAAATACCTGTTGCCATCAGCGATTTGTCCAGTAATCAAAAAAGCTAAACATGGAGCTTCTGGTGGCGTGCGCGGCGCGGCTTTTCTTAATATCAATAAGTAAGTATCACTTACTTGGATATAAAGAAAAGGAGCAATGTGCTCCTTTTTCTACTTATTCCCAATGCCACGATTTTCTTTTGACTGTAAGGTTATGCGGGTAAAACCCAATTTCTTAAAGTAGTTATCGCGATAATTTTTTACGGCTTTAGCGTCAGAGATAGCTTCTAACTGGGCTTCCATTCGTAAATACTCAGAAATATCAATCTCTTCTGCATCAGCAACTGCTTCATGTATATTTCTGTAGCGCTCATATGTGAATGGGAGCGTTTTATCTTCATTTTTAAACGTATATAAAATCGTTCTTGACACTGTAATTACCCGGTAAAAATTTGGACCTGAATTCTACCTGTAAACCACTGGTTTAAACAATCAGTATGAAATGTTTTATATCAAATTGTTTACCAATTACTGATGACATAAAAACTTAGGTAAGAGACAATAGTAGCATTGACCATAAATGTTGTTTATTTATCCATGACTCAATCTTCAGGCCTTATCACAGACACCAAAAACTATTCTATTTTTTCAGTTCTTATTGTTGATGACGAAATAGGCATGCAAGGTTTTCTAAAAAAAGCTCTGGCTGAATATTTTCATCGCATAGACAGTGTCGGTTCAATTGAAGAAGCCGAAGAACTAAGACAGCAGAATCACTACGACATCGTTCTGTTAGATATCAACTTACCCGGGCGCTCAGGGTTAGAGTGGAAAGAGCTGTTTGAAACTCCAACCGTATCAAATGTTATTTTCATGACTGGGTATGCTTCGATAGAAATGACAATCGAAGCTCTTAAACTGGGCGCATCTGATTTTGTCCTTAAACCCTTTAGCCTCGATCAACTACTTTCTTCAATCTTCAGATGTCTGGATAAACGAATTTTAACCCGCCATGAACAGGCATTAGCCCGCGATCTATCTCAACTGATTGACACTAACATTGTCGGAACTTCAGAAAAAACCAAACAATTAAAACAGGTAGTTCAACAATTTTCACCTTCACGAGCGAACATTGTTATAGCAGGTGAAGCGGGTGTAGGAAAGGAAAGGGTTGCCAGACGGATTCATAAATTAAGTGGACGTTCCGGACCGTTTGTTTCTGTCAGTTGTTCTACGCTGTCTTATGTGGATATAGACAGAGAACTATTTGGTTCTTCAGTAAAAGATAGGGAAGGGCTTTTCACCATCGCAAATGGCGGAACTTTGTATCTTGATGAAATTACAGATCTTAATTATGAACATCAGGGATTGCTACTGAGCGTCATTCAGAAACGTACCATAAAACCTATGGGGTCAAATAAAGAAATACCTATTGATGTGCGAATCATTGCATCTACAGTCAAAGATATCTCTGATTATATAGAACAAGGATTATTTCGGGCTGAGCTGTACTACAAATTATCCGTGCTAAAAATCGAAGTGCCAACACTGAGAGAACGGAAGAGTGATATAAAAGAGATACTGATTTATTTCACAAAATGTATCAGTAAAGAATTATCGCTTTCCCTTCCACAATGGCTGGGGGAAATTCATAATGATATGTACGATTATGATTGGCCAGGTAATACAAGAGAGCTAAGGAACCTGGTTGAGCGGTGTCTTCTGATGAATATATCACCATTGCAATATTGGAACCGTAGATTAGATAGTTCGTTAGGCCTTTCAACAAAAGTCACTATATCAGTATCTAATAGTGGATATATTCCTCCAGTCAATGAAGAAAATTTATCGGTTGGATATCCACATGATTGGTCATTAAAAGATATTGAAAAAAATCATATCCAGAAAGTGGTTGATTATTTTGATGGAAACAAATCCGCTGCAGCAAAAGTGTTGGGGGTTTCAAGAAAGACTATAGAGAGAAAATATAAAGAATGGGAAGAAGAGAGTTATTATGTGTAAAAGGTATATTGACACAAACTCTATTTCAAAGTTAAAAAATTTATCTAATTCTTCCAGGTACAGAATTTTATTACTAACATCAGCACCTATATTAATTACTTTATTAATTTTAATTTTCATTACTTTGTATTGGGCTTTTTCCTATACCTGGAAAAATACACTTCATGATGTTTCCACTCGATTAAAAATAGCACAAAATAGTTTTATATTTATTCAGAATAATCAAGGTGCCAGTTTATCATCAATTTCCCAATCTTATGATTTTCAGAAATTATTAAATAATAACACTAAAGAAGAAGAAATTAATAAATCGCTATACAATCTCAAACAAAAATATAAATTTGACTATATAAAGTTTCGTTATCTTTCTGATGTGAACGAGAAAGATAGCATTACCCATAACTCTGGTTTTGAAATTGTATCTCCTGAAAAATTAAATTCAATTGATTCTAAGTTAGCATTGAAAGCAAAAATAAGATTATATCAGTCTGATTTCTTTGAAAGTAAAGCACTTGTATTGAGAGCAGTTACGGCAGTTTATAATCAAAAAATAAATATTATTGGATACATCGAAGGTGGCATAGTTATAAATAATTCAGTTAATTTAGTAGATAATCTTAGAAATTTAATTTATCCACCAACAAATATCAGTCAAAGTGCTATTGGTACAGTTACCATCTTTATGAATGACATACGTATTTCGACTAATGTACCTAAATCAATGAAAACCAGGATTAAAGATAATTCAAGAGCTATTGGTACAAAAGTCTCGAAAGAAGTCGCAGATACAGTGTTGCGTCAGGGAAAAGAATGGATTGGTATGGCTACAGTAATCGGTAACCGATATATAACAGCATATCAGCCAATAAAAGACTCTAATAATAATGTGATAGGTATTTTATATACTGGTTATTCTTTATGGTCATTTTTTAAAGATTATATCATCAGTATCAGCACTCTATTGCTTACTGCTATTATCCTGTTAGCCGTATCTATATTTTTTGTAATCAGAGAATCATTTTCACTTTTCGCCCCATTGGAAAAAATAGGGCATGTTGTACTTAAAATCAGAAATGGAGAGCATGCAAGGATAGGTGAACTAGGACTTCATCGTGAACATGAACTTTCGTTATTATCTAATCAGTTTGATCAGATGTTAGACGACTTAGATGCCAGAAAAAATGAAATTTCATCATTAGTTTCAGTTTTAGAAATAAAAGTCGAAGAACGTACGGAAAAATTAAAAGTCAAAACTAAACAATTAGAACACCATATTAACTTGTTAAACCAAACAAAGAACAAATTAGTTGCTCAGGAAAAATTTGCAGCGTTGGGGGTATTAACAGCAGGAATAGCACATGAAATAAATAATCCTGTAGCAGTTATTCTCGGTAATACTGAGTTAATCAAGCGTACTGTATCACAAAAAAATATTGATATAGACAGTGAGATCTCAATCATATTTGAACAAATAGATAGAATAAAAAGTATTATCTATAGTCTTCTTCAATATAGTAAATCGTCTTCGAATCCAAATTGTAAACCAAGCATTCAAAATATTAACCCCATTATTCTTGAGAGTATTACATTAATCAACACAGGTTCAAATAAGAAAAATATCACTTTTAAATCAGAACTTAATGCAACAGAAAGAGTTCTTATTGATAAAAACCAATTATTACAAGTTTTAATAAATTTAGAGCTTAACGCAATCGATGCGATAGGGAATATTGGTGAAATCACAATTTCAACAAGTAATTCATTTGATAAAAATAATGTTATTAATGGTATTTTAATCAATGTTATTGATAAGGGTTGTGGTATAGAAAATAGCCATATCAATAAAATATTTGATCCCTTTTTTACCACTAAGAAAGACGGTACTGGATTGGGGCTGGCTGTATCGAATAGCTTGATTAACCAAATGGGTGGAGAAATAAATGTTTCAATAAATGAAGATAAAGAAACAGTTTTTAGTATTTATTTACCCATACCATCTATTTATGCTTGATAAAGATAACTTCTAAAAGTGTCATTAATCTTTCATATTCTAAATAATGAGACATATTTGATTCATTAACTAATGTATCATTTACTCGCTTGAATGTGGGTTAATACAGTATTTAGGTATGTTATGTCACAAACTATATTTGAAATCAGTGATAAGTTTCGAACGGATGAAACATGGTTGTTAGCGTGTGAATTTGTCGATCATAATATAATTACTGGTGCATGGGTAACAAAGCAAAAACAATTAGTTGGCTTTAACTTATATCCAGAGAAGATATCTGATAGAAGTGTCATTCTCAATCTATATTCAAATGAAAAAAAGGACTATCGAGCAAATTTAAAAACAGGCCATCCAAAACTGTTTGTTATCATTGATAATTCTACGAGTGAGCAGGACAGACTTCTCACTATTACCGCATCAAGAAAAATCGCAGATAGATACACTGACAAGGGTGAATTGGTACTATCAAGCGATATGCCAGAAAATGTCGTAACCTGGTTAGAAGACTACATAGACTAAATCTGCATTTGTTTTACATAGGGTAGCTATTATTGTAGCTGCCCTTTTTATTTATTATCTGAAAGATAATCTGCACAAATTTAACACATCAGCAATAAATCCAAAATCACCATATTGGTGCATTATAATCATTGCAGTGCATTTGACTAACACCCCCGACTCAGACAAATCATAACATAACCAATATAAATCCTTTTATTTCATATGGATATACTAAAATCATAATTGCACCAAAATAATATAATTATTGGATCGTATTTTGCTTAATGCGGTTAAACATAAAAAAACATCCCCAAAATGGGGAGAGATTTATATTTAGCACAAATTAAGTGCATATCTATGGAGAGACCCGAGAATGATCCAATCTACAAACCAGGTACAGAGCGCTGTTGAGGCATTAACTCAAAGCTCTGATACTTTATTCCTGCTCTTAGGCGCTATAATGGTTTTTTTTATGCATGCCGGCTTTGCATTTCTTGAAGTAGGTACAGTAAGACAAAAAAACCAGGTTAACGCACTAGTAAAGATTATTGTTGATTTTGGTATATCAACCATTGCATACCTATTTATTGGCTACTGGATAGCATATGGCGCAAATTTCTTCTCTGATGCGCTAACCCTCGCCCAGAACAATGGATATGAATTAGTTAAGTTCTTCTTCTTATTAACATTTGCCGCCGCTATACCAGCGATTATATCTGGCGGTATTGCGGAAAGAGCTAAGTTTTATCCAATTTTGATCGCTACTTTTTTTACCGTTGGTTTCGTTTATCCATTTTTTGAAGGCATTATATGGAATAGTAACTTCGGACTACAGACATGGTTCGAAAAGCAATTTGGTGCGGTATTTCACGATTTCGCAGGCTCTGTTGTTGTTCACAGCGTTGGTGGTTGGATTGCAATAGTCGCGGTTTCTTTCCTTGGCATGCGCAGAGGGCGTATTCGTGCAGGAAAACATACCAACTTTGCCCCATCGAATATTCCATTTCTGGCATTGGGTGCCTGGATACTATGCGTTGGTTGGTTTGGATTTAATGTTATGTCCGCACAAACCATTACTGGTATTAGTGGACTTGTAGCAATGAACTCTTTACTGGCCATGGTCGGCGGAATTATAGCGGCACTAATCGCAGGTAAAAATGACCCTGGTTTTATTCATAATGGTCCTCTGGCTGGCCTTGTTGCTGTATGTGCAGGTTCAGATTTAATGCATCCATTTGGTGCTTTGATTACTGGTGTCATCGCCGGAGTATTGTTTGTCTGGGTATTTACGTATTTACAGAACAAAACCAAACTTGATGATGTTCTGGGTGTCTGGCCTCTGCACGGACTTTGTGGTGCATGGGGTGGTATCGCATGTGGTATCTTCGGCCAGTCTTCTCTTGGTGGTTTAGGTGGTGTCAGCTTTACTGTTCAGTTGCTGGGGACACTAGCAGGTATCGCAGTAGCAGTTATTGGTTCGTTTATTGTTTATGGAACTATAAACAAAGTTACCGGATTAAGGCTGTCTGAAGAAGATGAATATAAAGGTGCGGATTTGGCTATTCATAAAATTTCAGCAACCAACGATGAAAATTAATAAGTCACCTCTTTTTTATAACTTTAAGGCGGATTATTCCGCCTTAATTTATATATGAACAATATATATGTGATCTCATTAGTGCTAACCTTATTTAATGCAACAGAAGGGATAGCTATGAAATTTCCATATAAAAATATTGTTGTACTAACCGGGGCAGGGATTTCGGCCGAATCAGGAATAAAAACATTTCGTTCTCACGATGGATTGTGGGAAAACCACCGTATCGAAGATGTCGCAACGCCTGAAGGATATGCACGTAATCCCGATTTAGTACAAAACTTCTATAATGAACGTCGCAAACAATTACAGACACCAACAATAAAACCAAATAGTGCCCATATAGCATTAGGTCATTTAGAAAATCAATCCAGTGCCAACGTTACTATCATTACTCAGAATATTGATAATCTTCATGAAAGAGGTGGAAGTAAGAATATCATTCACATGCATGGTGAGTTGTTAAAAGCCAGGTGCTGTTCTAGTGGACAGGTCGTTGAACAACAAACAGATCTTCATCAGGGAGATTTATGTCACTGCTGTAAAAGACCATCTCAACTTCGGCCGGATATTGTCTGGTTTGGTGAAATGCCAATTGATATGGATAAAATTTACGAATCACTGGAATCAGCCGATTTATTTGTTTCTATCGGAACTTCTGGTGTCGTGTATCCGGCTGCCGGATTTGTACACGAAGCTAAATTACATGGTGCACACACACTGGAAATAAATTTAGAACCTAGTGCGGTAGAAAGTGAATTTGCCGAAAAAAGATATGGTAAAGCGAGTGTTGAAGTACCTAAACTAGTCGATGAACTTTTAGCTTCAGAAGTTTGATTTTAAAAGGCTAAAAAATAGAAACGCGACCTTAATAAGTCGCGTTTCCTTAATCTAGAACGTCATCAATAATTAATTATCGACGCGCAGTTTTTGATAATATTCTTCGTAAAGAGCGCTAGCTTCACCAACTTCATCTTGCCACACGCCATTATCCAGTACAGATTGTGGAGGGAAGATATTTGGATCATTCATAAATTCTTTTGGAAGTAATGGATACGCTGCTTTTACAGGTGTTGGATAACCAATTTCTAAAGCAATTTTTGCTGCATTATCAGGACGCAATAAGAAGTTAATCATTTTATGTGCCGCTTCAATATTTTTAGCTCCTGATGGGATCGCCAGACTATCCATCCAGAAAATCGCACCTTTTTCAGGCCATACGATATCAATTGGCGCACCTTCCTGACGTGCCATATAGGCAGAACCATTCCACAACATACCTAATGATACTTCACCAGCAATAAATGGGTTAGCAGGGAAATCTGAATTGAATACCAAAACATTAGGCATCAATTTTTTCAGTTCCTCATAGGCTGCTTTTATTTCATCTGGATTGGTGGTATTTGGTGAATAACCTAATTTAGAAAGGGCAATATGGAAAAACTCACGGGCATCATCCATCATAAGAAGCTGACCTTCCCATTTTTTATCCCATAGATCTGCCCAGTTATGTAGTTTACTTTTATCAACCATATCCGTATTTACACCGATACCAGTTGCTCCCCAGATATATGGCATAGAGTAGTTGTTATTTGGATCAAACGATTTATTCAGATAGTTTGCATCAAGCCCATCAAAATTAGAAAGCTTCGATTTGTCAATTTTCTGAAGCATACCTTCTTTACGCATTTTAGAAACAAAATAGGTAGACGGTACAACCAAATCATAACCAGAGCCCTGAGTTTTTAATTTAGCGTACATAGACTCATTCGACTCGTAAGTTGAATAAATAACTTTAATACCTGTTTCTTTGGTAAATTCTTCCAGGACTTCGTTTGGAATGTATTCTGACCAGTTATAAAAATACAGTTCCTGATCTTCAGCCATTGTGTAGCTAGCAAAAAGTGACGCTGCCGCACATAGCGCGCCTGCAAAAAGTTTTTTCTTCATAATAAATCCGTTTCTTGTCCACTTAACACTTTGATGATAAAGCAATTAATAAGAGCTGGGGAGTATATCAACTTAAGTCGATTTCGCCATTAAATAAGCATAATTTATTAAAAATGAGACAGAAAAGATATGAAATATAGGGCTAGGTTCCAAAAATGGTTTATAAGGTAAAGTAAATTTACGTGTTCTGATGAATATAGGCCTCCAGAATTGTACTTAGTATTAGTGGAGGCCTGAAAATTTTAATTATTTTGTTTTATCTCGTCCAATTAACTGGCTGACAACAACCAGTAATAACGAAATAATAAGCATGATAGTCGCAAGCGCATTCACTTCTGGGGATATACCGACTTTAACCATTGAATAAATTTTCAGTGGCAATATTTCATATGTTGGACCAGTAACAAACGAGCTGATGATGACATCATCCAGCGAAAGGGTAAAACTTAATAACCAACCTGAAGCGACAGCAGGCTTAGCCAAAGGGAAAATTATCTGTTTTAAAATAACCCACTCTTTAGCTCCCAAATCTTTTGCTGCTTCTAACATTTTGACATCAAATCCATTTAAACGGCTATAAACCGTTATTACAACAAATGGAAGACAGAATGTAATATGTGCAACAAATAAAGTAAGAAAACCTAAATGGAGTCCAATAAACAAGAAAAGTGCCAGTAATGAAATGCCCATAACAATATCGGGAGACATCATTACAATGAACAACATACTGTTAATAAGTTTCTTGCCTTTAAACTGATAGCGGTAGAGAGCAACTGCGGTCAGGCTACCTATCAAGGTTGCAGCCGTAGCCGAGAAAACAGCAATAGTAATTGAATGCCAGGCCGCCTGCATGAGGCTTGCATTATTCACCAAAGCATCATACCACTTGGTACTAAAGCCGCCCCATTTCATACCGAATTTATTGGCATTAAATGAATTAACAATCAGCACAATAATAGGGAGATATAGAAAAGCATATATGACACTAATAAAACTTAAGCGAAAACTTTTCCCCATTATTCTAACTCCACATTTTTATTAAGAAGTTTACCGGTTCGATAATAAGCATATAACATTAACGCCATTGCAATAGTAAGGGCAATACTCGTCGCAGAGCCGAAAGGCCAATCGCGGGCATTAAGTACCTGGCTTTTTATTATGTTTCCAATCAGCAAGTTTTTCGCTCCGCCTAATAAATCAGAAATATAAAACATACCCAAGGCAGGTAATAACACTAATAAACATCCACCAATTATTCCCGGCATTGTCAGAGGTAAAACAACGTTACGAAGAATCTGATATTTATTTGCACCCAGGTCACGGGCAGCCTCTATATATACGTTGTCCAGTTTTTCAATAGAGGAATAAAGGGGCAAAATCATGAAAGGAAGCAGAATATAAACCAAACCAATCATTACTGCGGTTTCGCTGTACATTATTCTCATCGGTGTATCTAGTACTCCAATTGCAATCAATCCCTTATTCAGAATACCCTGAGTACCCAATACGATTTTCAAACCATAAGTACGGATCAAAGAATTCGTCCAAAATGGAACAATAACTAGGAACAGCATGATAGGGCGACGTTTGGGGGGCATTTTCACCACAAAAGACGCAAATGGATAGCCTAAAAACAGACAGATAACTGTTGCCACTAATGCCATATAAAATGAATGGAGAACAACTTTCGCATATAGGGGATCAATTAACCGACTATAATTTTCTAAAGTAAAAATCGGGCTGATCAAATTTGCTTCATCTCTGGTCAGAAAACTGGTTACCACAATCATAAAATTGGGTATGAGCACAAATACAACCAGCCAGGAAACGATAACGAAGATTATCAGGTTTTGTAAGCTGACTTTATTTTTAAGGCTGTTCATCAAGTACAACCTCCCAGCTTTCAACCCAGGTTATAGAGACTTTTTGACCAATAGAGTGGTCAACATCCGGATCATCTTCATTAAAGAATTCGCTTACCATTACCTGCAAACCCGATTCCAGTTCTACCACGGAATCAAGAGTCATACCTTTATAGGTTCTGTCGCTTACTGAGCCTAAGATTAGTGAGCTATCATTAACAGTAGATTTGACTTCTTCTATACGAATATCTTCCGGTCTGAGCAGTACTTTTAGTGGTTGTCCATTAACTATCGGATCCTTGTGATACAAAACCGAATTACAACCTTCTATTTCAGCCAAAATTTTATTTTCATCAATACGTTCAATCACAGTTGCGTTAAAGACGTTGATTTCACCTATAAAACTGGCGACAAATAAATTGGTAGGGTCTTCATAAATTTCTTTTGGTGTTCCGTCTTGTTCAATCTTACCGTCTTTCATTACGATAATACGATCAGACATGGATAATGCTTCTTCCTGGTCATGAGTGACAAAGATAAAGGTAATTCCTAACTTTCTCTGCAGGGCTTTAAGCTCTGTCTGCATCTCTTTACGAAGCTTATAATCAAGAGCTGATAATGATTCATCCAGTAATAAGACTTTTGGTTTATTAACAACCGCACGAGCGATAGCTATTCGCTGTTGTTGCCCACCTGAAAGCTGATGTGGTTTTCTTGAGGCCAACGATTCTAAACGAACCATTTTTAAAGCATCCAGAACACGAACATCAATTTCGTCTTTTGGCAATTTTTGCATTTTCAAACCAAATGCGACATTTTCATATACCGTCATATGAGGAAACAGAGCATAGCTTTGAAATACCGTATTTACATGACGTAATTCTGCGGGAATATCCGTTACAACTTTACCATCTAAAGTAATGCTTCCTTTATCTGCAGTTTCAAAGCCAGCGATAATTCTCAACACCGTCGTTTTACCACAACCTGATGGCCCCAGAATTGTCAAAAATTCACCATTTTTAACATCAAGATTAAATCCATCTATAATGGTTTTACCGTCAAATTGTTTCGTAATGTTACTCAGGCTTACGACAGGCTGAGAATGCTGTTCAAGTGTGTGCAATGTCTGTATTTCTCCACATAATAAAATTATCTATATCTCTGACCTACAACAGTCTTTAGAAGAGGAAAGCGTACAATAATGGTATTTCGCGAATCATAATCATACATCAGGATCTTTGAAAGATTTTTATCAATATTAATGCCAGTTTTTTTAATTTTTAACAACTATGTAACAGTAAAAATTACTCTCAATCCATTTCAATAAGATGTCTAATTTCGACTTAAGCAAAAATCCGGTATAATGGTCCTTTGTGTCAAAATCACATCTGTTTTGCTCAACACATAAAAGGTAGTTATGAGTAGTAATAACGTAGAAAAAGACTTCAATTTGGGAGGCTCAGTCGAACGAGCACTAAAAGGAGACTACCAATTAAGTATGGTAGAAATCTTCAATGAAGCATTTAAAATGACAATTAAGCATTTCGTATCCTTTACTCCCGCAATTGTCATTATGGTTTTTGTCCAGGCTCTTATTTTTTACATAGCTTTAAAATTGCAGGTTCCTGACCTCACAATATATTTGGATGCTGTCAGAGATCCTAACTTATTAACAGCAAACCTTGTCTGGTCTTTTTTTATTGCTAATTTTACTTATGAAGTTATTAGTGCCCCCATTTATGCAGGTGTTTGTTTGATGGGGATGAGTCATGCTGCTGGATTATCAACGGGCACACGTTTTATAACCAAAGGGCTGCAGTTCACAACTGCATTGATTCTGGTCACTATTATCAACCTGGCAATCCAAGCGGTTTCCAGTCATGTTTTATCAATACTATCCATCTATTTTTCAATTGCTTTCAGCCATTCAATGCTGCTTATTTGCGAAAAAAGGGTGTCTGTAATACAGGCATTACTTATTTCGTTTAAAGCAACAAATAAAAAAATATTTACTTTATTTGGTATTTATGTAATTTGTTCAGCATTATTCGCCCTTGCTTTCGTCTTTTATGGCGTAGGCTTGCTTCTTGTCCTTCCATTTTACCTTCATGTTAAGGGGATCCTATATAGAAACATGTTTGGTATTAAGTTAACGATAGTTACCACGTCACAAGATAAAGACACAAAGGTATTTAATGCGTAAGAGCTGGATAATTTACATAATTTTTTCTGCAACACTCATTAGTTGTACATTTACACAATACAAAATTAGTATCACGACTCAAAGTGAAGAATCGGAACAAATTGCACAAGGTCATACTATTGGCGATGCTCCTAAATTCAAGACAATAAGAAAAACCAGTGATAGAAAAAAAGCTTTTTTCAACTATTTGATACCGGGTATCGAACATGAAAATAGTGTCGTGCTAACTGAGCGAAACACATTACTATCGTTCCAGAATAAAATTTCTGATGGCACACTTTCTTCACCAGACTTAACTGAATTAAAGAAGTTCGCCAAAAGGTATCGTGTTGACTGGCCTGAAAACGACATAGTGACCAATCAATGGCTTACTCACTTACTTGAAAAAGTCGATGTTCTTCCTGTATCTCTTGTTTTAATTCAGGCAGCAAATGAGTCTGCATGGGGTACATCTCGCTTTGCTCGTGAAGGAAATAACTATTTTGGACAATGGTGTTACAGAGAAGGGTGTGGATTAGTCCCACTCGCCAGAAGTGAAGGAATGAGCCACGAAGTTGCTAAGTTTGCTTCTGTTCAAAGATCAATTCATTATTATTTCCTCAATGTAAACAGAAATACTGCCTATACAGATTTAAGAAGCAGAAGGGCAAACAGACGAAACAAAGGATTGAATATGGTGTCTGAAAACGCCGCCTTCGACTTAACCAATGGGTTAGTCAATTATTCAGAAAAGGGACAAAGCTACGTGAATATCTTACAGTCGATGCTTCGGCATAATAGTAAGTATTGGAACTTGGAAAAATAACGATATAATTCGCGTTTCGCGTAAAATCCTAATGGGATGCTGATATTCAATAATCAGCAGCATGAGAAGTTGTAATGAATCAAAAAGACCCCCGAAAAGAAACTCACGAATACAATAAACTGCAAAAGCGTCTACGCCGTAACATGGGCAACGCAATTATCGATTACAACATGATCGAAGAAAATGATCTTGTCATGGCCTGCATCAGTGGCGGTAAAGATTCATTTGTAATGCTTGATATATTGCTCAATCTACAAAAAGCAGCTCCAATTAAATTTGATGTTGTCGCAGTAAATTTGGATCAAAAACAACCAGGTTTTCCTGACCATGTTTTGCCAGAATATTTTGCAAGTATTGGTATCCCTTATTATGTTGTTGATAAAGATACGTATTCTATTGTTAAAGATAAAATAGAAGAGGGGAAAACAACTTGTGGTCTTTGTTCTCGCCTCCGCAGGGGAACCTTATACTCATTTGCAGAAAAAATAGGCGCAACAAAGATTGCTCTTGGTCATCACATGGATGATATTGTGGAAACTCTATTTCTCAATATGTTCCATGGTTCACGAATGAAAGCGATGCCACCTAAACTGCGTTCCGACGATAAAAGAAATATTGTTATCAGACCATTAGCTTATTGTCGTGAAAAAGATCTGATTAAATATGCAGCTCACAAAGAATTTCCTATTATTCCGTGTAACTTATGTGGCTCACAGGAAAACCTGCAACGACAAGCCATCAAGTCGATGCTTATGGAGTGGGATAAAAAAACACCTGGCAGAATCGAAGCAATTTTTAAATCATTACAAAATGTGAGTCCAAGTCAGCTTGCTGACAGAGATCTTTTTGATTTTGACAATTTGCCAATTGACAGAAACGGTGAAAGAGAAAAATACACATTCAGTGAAGCTACTGTTGCTTCAACAAATATAGATGAATCAATGTTTATTGATGTAACCAACATATAATCAATAAAGTGAAAATACAAAACCTTCCTAATTCCTTGAATAAAGATGGATTAGGAAGGTTTTTCTGTATTTATGCTACTTATTTGGATCCAGGGGACTAATGTAGCCTTCAGGTTTTAAAGCAAGTACATCACATGTTAAGCGGTCTAATACACTTTCAGCGGTATTCCCAATAAAAACAGCTGACAAACCAGTTCTTCCTGTGGTTCCAAGAATGACTAATGAAGCTTCAAGTTTTTCAGCAGCATTTGGGATCACATCTTCAGGTAAGCCTTCCTCAACAATCGTATTTTCACTATCAATTCCATGGTTTTGTCGCAAAATTTTCATTTGAGATAAGTAATGGCCACGTATTGCTTCTGAGTACGCCAATGCATCAAATTCTGGTACCTCTACAGCAATATTGGTTGGTGTATATGGCGATGCACTGACAAGATATGGAGTTGCGTCGAATCGTTTACATAATTCAAGTAGCTGCTCAGCCATTCTGGTGTTAAGTTGCTGATGGGAAGCTTCTTCGGAACCAACATGAACCGAAGCAATCATATTACTTTTTTCAGGCCAATGTGCATTTTTAACTAATAAGACGGGAGAAGGGCACTTGCGGAGTAAATGCCAGTCTGTTGGTGTGAAAATAGCGGATTCTAAACTATCGTGCTTGCGTGTGGCTTTTACAAGAATGTCGTAATCACCCTCAAAAATTTCAGCAATAATTGCCTCATATGGTCGATGGTGCCAGACAACTTTAATATTAAAATCAACAGATTGTAGTAAGTAGGGTTGTGAAACTTTTTCTAACCATAAAGTCTTCTGATAAATGACACCTTTTCTCATCGATTCACGTTCTTCAGAAGAGAGCATAGATGTCATATCATATGAAAAATCATAGATAGTCATGAACAAAGTAACATGACTCTTGCTTTTACTTTTTGCAGCTAATTGCATTGCTCTTGCAAGAGCAGGCTGTTCATCGCGATTTATATCAGCAACAACTAAGATACTATTGTATATGCTCATCCTGTACTCCTGATTTTCCTGAGGAACACTTACAACTGTAGCTTAAATTGGTAAATAAGAAGAGATATGGATAGAAATTGATGAAAAATTTATGAAGTAGAACAAAGAAAATCTACTTCATAAATTATTTTAGAAATTATTGAGTTACGCCAGCTAATTCCATTAAAGCGTGGTGATCAAGGATAGTAATATATTTACCTTTAACACTTAAAATTTCTGATTTTTGAAAGCGACCAAGCAAACGGCTGATTGTTTCAACAGTTAGACCAAGATAGTTACCAATATCACCACGTGTCATGGTTAAACGGAATTCTCTTGGACTAAAACCGCGCTGAGAGAAGCGAGTAGAAAGATTATAAAGAAAAGCAGCGAGTCTTTCTTCAGCATTCTTTTTAGAAAGTAAAAGAATCATCTCCTGATCACCTTTTATTTCATTACTCATCAAACGCATAATTTGTTGGCGCAGCTTAGGCATTTTCCCAGATAAATCATCAAGAATTTCATACGGGATTTCGCACACCATTGATGTTTCCAGTGCCTGAGCAAAACTAGGGTGTAGTTCCCCGTTAATCGCATCAAAACCAACAAGATCACCTGCCAGGTGAAAAGCGGTTATTTGTTCATCACCTTGCTCAGTTATCGTATAACTTTTGATCGTACCAGAACGAATAGCATATAAAGAACGAAGTTCATCACCTGCTTTGAATAGCTCCTGGCCTTTTTGTATGGGTTTTTTCCTTTCAATGATTTGGTCTAATTGATCTAGTTCTGACTCATTGAGAGTAAAAGGAATACACAATTGGCTAATACTGCAATCCTGGCAATGTATAGCACACCCACCTGACTGGACTCGTTTCCCTGCTGGCTTATCAGAAATCATAATAACCTTTCACTATATTGATATACATCAATATTTTACCATTCCTTAATACTTATTCATAGAGAAAAAATCACTATATTAATCAATGGGATAAATAAAAATGTATACTACTTAATCAATTTAATGACGCAACCAAACTGGTTGTATCTAAAATGGAGCACTTTAATTCAAAAACGCGTAAAATATCTCAAATAACGTAGCATATTTCATCTTTTTTATAAGAATCTGAACCAAGACAGCAAGAGAATTCCAATGCCAGCTGAAAAACTGACTTTAAAAAGATTTATCCACATCATTATACTGCTTATTATTTTAATAATCGCCTTCATCTGGCGAACAGTGTCAGTAACAAAAGATCAGGATACTCAATGTAATAGCCGTACTTTTTGCGTGACGAGTTTTAAAAACAATAAGGTCGAGATCTCTTCTAAAGATGAAATCTTCACTATTACTATCACAAAACTGAAACATAATTCAACTTTGTCTTTGAGCATCGAACCTGACTTCAACCTAATGTCATCAGAAGAAAATCAGCTGACATTTATTAATCAGGTGCCAATAAAAGACACTTTAACCCTCAAAAGTGACTCGGATTCTTTAATAATTCATCTACCAAACAAAAGTTAATTGGTAATTTAATGATTTACAATAACCCCTGCAAAGCCATTTATAATATATAAATTGAATTTGGTAATCTGATGTATAAAAAGACTGATGAATTTAACTTCTAAAATTTCTCAAACTCCCGATATTGAAACGGCAATCAAAGACTTAACTCATGATCTTGATATACGGTTACTGTCGACATATGTAATTTACTATACAGAGAATTATGATGTTAAAGAGTTATCGAATGCATTATCTTTGACATTGCCAGAAATCCCTTTTATAGGCTGTAGTTCTTATAAAGGCTTAATGACAGATCAAGGCGTTTTTACCGACCCCGTAATTGCGTTGATGGGCATTTATGATGATGGTATAAGTGCTTACGGTACTGGATTTTCTGATTTAAAAGACTTTGATAATGAAGTTGATAGAGCTGTAACATCTGCGATAAACCAGGCACTTATATCTGCAAAAAGAGTTGGTGAGGTACCAAGCCTTATAATTTTACATTCAACTCCGGGTAATGAAGAGCAAATTATTACACAAATAGATAACGTGTTTGGCAGTCTGGTTCCGATTATTGGCGGTAGTTCCGCTGATAGTTCTCAAACAAATAACTGGTCGGTAATATCAGATAAATCGTATTCAAATAATGGTATTGCCATATCTTTACTATTTCCATCAAAGTCTGTTTCATCGGGTTTTAGTGCAGGCTATTCACCAACCAAATATTCAGGCATTGTTACGCAATCTGAAGGAAGACTTATCTACCAAATAGATAATGAGCCAGCCAATGAAGTATATCGAAAATGGATTAATGCCTATTCAGGCTCAATATTAAACGTAAACGGCTCATTCAAAGACGTTACGAAATTTCCTTTGGGAAGAGTTGTCGGCAAACTCTTTGACCAACAATACTATAAGTTAACTCATCCACTCTATATTGCTGATAATGGGCCTGTTGCTGTGTTTGCAAATATTGAAGAAGGCGAAAAAATCACACTAATGACAGGTCAGATAGAGCAATTACTTAACAGGGCAACAAGAGTTATTAAAGAAGCAAATGCTAAAAATTATGCAGATTCATTACCTTTAGGCGCTATACTCATCTTTTGTGCCGGAGCAATGCTTAGAGTAGGGGATGAAATACACAAAATTCATGAATACATTTGTAAACAGTTAGATAACCAGCCTTTTGTTTGTCCGTTCACTTACGGCGAACAGGGACGATTTCCTGGAGGGCAGAATGCCCATGGAAACCTTATGATTTCTACCGTAATCTTCTATGAGTCTTAATAAATAATTATGCAATCAGGTAGCATTGAGGAATTAACCGAAACTTTATTAGAATTAAAACTAAGTAAAGAGCGTGAAAATCGATTAGCCGAAGAAAATCGGGTAATTCTGGCTGCATTATCTGCCTTAAGTACTGCAGAAAACAAATATCAGATTTTTGATGAACTAAACAAAGTTATTGCTAAATACATTCCTTTTGATGAATTTGTTGTTATATCTAAACCTCGCAATAGTCACCATTACAAAACTTTTCTAACCTCAAATCCGGTTTTTACGAATAAAGACTGGAGTCATGGCGACAAATTTTTCAGAGTATTATCCGGAGAATGTATTCTTCTGTATGATCCTTCCTCAATAATGGAGTTTAATCTACTTAATCAACAGCTTAAAAATACGATCAAAACTGTTTTAATTGCTGGTATCAGAGGACAGATTAATGATCTTGTACTTTTATTAATTGGTAATCAGTCAGGAAAGTTCAGCATCGAAACAAAACAGACTCTTTCTCGATTCCGGCCATTACTAGAAAGAGCTATTGTAGATATTGAGTTAAAAGAAGAACTACAGAAGTTAGTTGATTTGAGGACTAAGGAATTACAGGAAGCCAGAATAACAGCTGAAAAAGCGAATCATACAAAGTCAGAGTTTCTGGCGATGATGAGTCACGAGATCCGTACTCCACTTAGTGCTGTGCTTGGGATTATCGATGTAATGCGGGATAATTCTTTTTCAAATCAAGACGCACTGCTTGAAAAAATGGAAGGCTCAGCCGAACTATTGCATACCATTATCAGTGATATTCTTGATTTAAGTAAAATAGAATTTGGCCATTTTAGACTGCATAACGAATGGAGCAATTTAAGTTCTAAACTAGTCACTGCTTTTGATTATTATAAAACACTGGCAAACGCGAAAAACCTACAATTTAAACAGGATATTCAAGTCGATAAAGACCACGTATATTACGTTGATCCTGTTCGTATTGTTCAGATAGTCTCGAACCTTGTTGGTAATGCCATTAAATTCACGGAAAATGGGGCTGTTAATCTTTATATCCATACCTCTTCAAACCAATTGATTATAAAAGTTCAGGATACAGGGATAGGCATTAGTCAGGAATTAATTTCAAACCTTTTTACTCCATTTTTCCAGGTTGAAAATGGCAATAAGCGACAGTTTGGTGGCGCAGGGTTAGGTTTAACTATAACAAAAAATTTAGTTGACCTAATGCGCGGAAGAATTTCGATAAATTCAACTCAAGGAAAAGGAACAACATTTGAAGTCATAATTCCACTTGTCAGTAAAATAGACAAGTTTCACAAAGAGGTCGTGTATCAAACAACCGAAGAACTCGCTATAGGTAATGAAGCCATAGTTTCTAACCCTGCGATTTTAGTAGTGGAAGACACAAAAACAAATCAGATGGTTATCAAATTATTGCTGACTCAATTAGGGTTTGAACCCCATATAGCTAATAACGGTCAGGAAGCGCTTGAGATATTACAAAATCAAAATTTTGATCTGATTCTGATGGACATCTCAATGCCCAAAATGGATGGGTTTGAAACAACCAAAAGAATTCGTGATTTAAACATTCAGATCCCAATAATTGCTTTAACTGCGCATAGCATTGCAGATGAAAAAGTCAGGTATCTATGTGCAGGCTTTGATGACGCTATCATGAAACCGGCAAGAAAAAAACAGTTAGGCAAAGTTATCACTGACCATATCCGTAACAACAAAGTCTCTTATTGAGTATTTAATTAATAACTAGCAATCTGGTTATTTTTTATGCTATAAAGGTGCTCAGATTACTCCTAAACTGATTCCGGGAGTAAAATTGGAGTAAAGATATGATCAAATGGTATAAGTTTTATAGTTTAGGTGCGCTGATTGTTTTGACAGGTTGTAACCCTGTTGATCAAGACATTTCCCTGGAAAACTCAACCCGCAACGAAAAACAATCAGTTTATCCTGCTATGGCTGTACCATTGCAACCGAATGCAAGGGCAGAGATTAATATCGCAAAACTGAATCAACTGCTGACAAATCCGGAACTCAGCGAAAAGTCTCGTGCCAAAATTTATTTAAAACGCGGTCTAAATTACGACGAGATAGGACTAAGAGATTTGGCCCGTATAGACTATGTCAAGTCACTGCAGATCGATCCCGCTCAACCTGATATATACAATTTGCTTGGCGCGTACTATACCCAAATTAGTCAATTTGATGCTGCCTATGAAGCATTTGATTCATCTCTTGAGTTAGACCCGAGTAATCAGCAGGCAATATATAACCGTGCAATTGCACTTTATTATGGTGGAAGAACAGAACTCGCACTGGAAGATATGAAAACCTTCTATCAGCAAAACCCCAATGACCCGTTCCGTGCCTTGTGGTTATATATTATAGAATCTGATGTAGATAAAACATCAGCAACGGCACATTTACAAGAGAGTTATAAAAACCGAACCGATGAATGGGGTTGGGTATTGACTGGTATCCTGCTGGACAAAGTCACTGAAGAAAATGTAGTCAATTTAGTCACTAATAGCACGTCAGATAATAAAATAATGGCACAACGACTTACCGAAGCGTATTTTTATTTAGGTAAGCACTATAAGGAAGATGGAGACATTAGCCGAGCTCTATCTGTGTACAAATTAGCGATATCTTTCAATGTCTGTAATTACAATGAACATAGTTATGCATTTTTAGAATTAGAGCGTATTTCAAAAGAATTTGAAGCCGCGCAAAAAGAAGGCAATACACAAAAATTTGTTAGCTTAAACTAAATTTCTGCAGATATAAAAAACAAAAGGTGAGTAACTCATTGAACATTTTTGAGTTAGTCACCTTTTTATTGTTAATTAACATCAATATCTAATTATCTCCTCTAGAGCTAGACATCTAGTTGTTATTGCTTTCTCTAATTTTGTAGTTGTAGTCAACGTTCACGACAGCACGATAGTGCATAGTATCTCGGGATACTGGTATTTCCTCAACCCTCACTTGAGCACTTTCTAATACCATACTTTTCCCGATGACATCCTCACCAGCAGTATTCAGTTTCCAACGTAACTGGCTGTCACTTGCGTTCGCCAGTGCTTCATACATATTGAAGCCGGCATTTATCGCTTCCTGTTTACTAGCAAATGTATCTGTACGTAAATTTGTATCTCTGTGGACAATCCGTTCACCAGCGGTAGCGGCAAACGCAAAAAGCATACATACAATTGTAATTAACGCTTTCATAATAGTACCTCACAATGAACAGGATATTAGGCGCATTCTAAGACTAAGTTCCAATTCATTTGTTCGTCATATCATCCTGATAGTAATTTTTTTCAAAATCTTACAGGCTCTAGGCTCTCTGAAAATGAAAAAAATAACTTCAACTTATATGGACGCACTCCCAAAAACAGGGGATCCATACTTAAAAAGTAGCATTAAATTGACGGTGATCAAGTTTTTGACGGGTTATTTTTGAGTGTTTTATTAATTAAAGATCAACTCCGGATATCCATTTGTCATTGTCTACTCTTACTCATTGTTTCTTATGCAAAATAATACTCCTTAAACCTGCTCACTAAAAAACACTAACCTTCATCTATGTCTAAAAAAAAGACTGGGCAATTCAGAGAATGCACTAAACTGTATAAAAAATAGGCAATAAATTGTATGCATCATAACTTATTTCGTTAAACTTCTCGCGCCAAAAAGGAAGTACATGAATAAAGAATATAAATTTGTTTATGCAAATAGAACCTTTCATTTTAAAGATTTAAAAGATCTTATGGCAAAAGCTACCCCTAAAAGACCAGGGGATATTTTGGCTGGAGTGGCGGCTCAATCGGATGGGGAGCGTGTAATAGCTCAGATGAGATTAGCGGAGGTTCCACTAAAAGAGTTTTTAGAAAACCCGCTTATTCCTTATGAAAAAGATGAGGTTACCAGACTTATCATCGATGAACATGATAAAAAAGCATTCGCGCCAATATCTGGGTTGAATGTTGGAGAGTTTAGAAACTGGCTTTTAAGTGATGAGGCAACACCGAGTGTGATTGCATCTGTCAGAGATGGTATTACACCGGAGATGACAGCCGCTGTTTCTAAGATAATGAGAAATCAAGAACTTATCATGGTCGCTAAAAAGTGTGAGGTGGTAACAGCTTTTAGAAACACAATTGGTTTAAGTGGAAACCTCTCCACAAGACTTCAACCAAACCATCCAACCGATGATGTAATGGGGATAGCAGCGAGTACACTGGATGGTTTACTTTATGGAAATGGTGATGCAGTCATTGGGATAAACCCTGCAACTGATAATGTAACTCAAGCCATAAAACTTTTAACACTTTTAGATGAAGTGATTCAAAAATATGAAATACCTACACAATCTTGCGTTTTAACTCATGTAACAAACACAATTGAAGCGATTGAAAAAGGTGCACCAGTTGATTTGGTTTTCCAATAATTGGTGGGACGCAGGAAACTAACATTGATAAAGCAGAAAGAGAACTAGAACACGAACTATGAATTATTTTAAGTTTGCTTAATAACTATCTGATTAATCTTTAGATAATAAGATAGTTATTAAGTATTTTATGGTAAATAGCCATTATGTTTAATGTAGTTATTCATGGTATTAGGGGTGTAAATCAATAAAGGAAACTTAACTCACATCATCATGATTTAACATAATATACATAATGCGCACTTAAATATGGTTCAGCTACACTCACATCACTTACCAATAAGCACTGATTCTTCTAAATGTAATCGTTAAATGAATTGGTTAACTGCTTTGCCGCTTATGTCTGACATTATGATTGTATGATGCAAACGGAAAAACGTTTCTGATTCTCTGTCTGACATTTTTAGGAACATCTGAGGAAAAGATAATTTTGATACCTGCTCGTTGGCGGTATGCTTTTATTTGCCCGTCGAATGGCGTTTTTGAAATGATTTCTTGAAGATTATGTTGAAAGCTTGGAGGTATATGCCCATTAATTTTAGTGATTTGGTCCTGCTTAATGTGAACTTTTAAAATCGGTCGATCAACAAGCGTCAACCAAACAACAACAGCAACAACAGCAATAAATAAAACAGTAGTCATTTTAAAATCTCAATTATTTATTCAGACAACAAACGATTCAGGTCTTCTTTCAATGAAGACATCGTTTTGCTCGCTTTTTCGCTTTTCGCTGCTTCAGACAGCAAGTATTCAATTGCTTCTGATAATGTACATCCCAGTTCGTTTGCACGCACGGAAAGCTTTTCCCAGATTCTATAGTCTAGATCAATTGATTTTTTTCTTGTGTGAACTTGCTCCGCATTAAAGTGACGTTTTCTTTTGGCTCGGATTGCCTGCTTTAATTTGTTATCCAAATCTTCAGCCATATGTTGCTCAATCCAGGCAAGAACCTTAGTTGGTTCATACTCAATATTTTTCAGTTCAGAAATCGCATTATCAATTTCACTCTGATCAATATGCCGGGTGATCTCAATTCCATCTTTCCAGCGATTGATTAAATACTGCCATTTCCAACCACATTCCAGGTTATCAAGTTGTTGATATTTCATCTGCTTACTGTTTTATTTATGCACAATTTTCTGGGTGACAGCGTAACCCCAAATACTAATTTATTCAAATTTAATCTGTTAAAAAGAGATAACTGTCCGAATATCAAAACTCATCTATGACCATCTCCTGTTTTTCTATATAATCCATTGCCAAAATCATCTCAGTTAAAATATAAATGACGAAAGAAATCTGGCAACAGGTAACGCCACAATTTGAACAGTACGATAATCAGTTTAATCGATACAAAGAAATTGAACCTTCACATTTTTTGTCTTGCCAACCGAGAGTTGCACAGGCTATCGATACGTTCGTAAATATAAAACGGCTGCCTAAAGTTCTGCTAATAAATAGTCCGGATAATCCTGTTTATCGTGAACTTATTGCCGAAAAGATTACACAAAGTGTCAATAACGAAGACATTCCAGTATTTACAAGTGAATCTCTGTCTTCGAATGATATGTTCCCTATCCTTCAGGCGGAAAAAGGCTATATCATCAATGAAATGCCTGGATTTCTGGATCATGCGAATGGCGGTTACCTTGTCATTTCTGCGAACTGGATTTTAGCAAATTCAAAAGACTGGCCCGATTTAAAAGCCGCTGTGCTTGGCTATCCAATTAATGGCAGAAACTGCGACTCCCGATCACCAATCCATGCACAATGGTCTAAACAATATAATGTTAAGCTTGTTATTGTCGGTGACAGAGAGCAATTAGCCAATTTGGATTATATTGATATTGATCTGAGAGAAGGTTTATCTATTTATAGTGAAATTGAATCTGAGTATCGTTTAGATACTGATGATTCTGTTGATAATTATCTTTCATATTTAAAATGGTTAACTCACACTTATCAATTAAATGAACTTACACCAGATGCAATAAAACTAATTTTAATTCATGGAGTTAGGTTCACTGAAGATCAAAATTATGTCCCAACTTCAATTACATGGTTAAGAGCCATTATTGAAGAAGCAGGGTTATTATCAGAGTCTGGTGAAATCAATAGTTTTCACATTCAGCAAGCTATCGACAAAAAATATTATCGGGAAAGCTACCTGCCTGAGCGAGCAGCAAGTGACATTCTTGAAGGTCAGGTCCTTATTGAAACTCAGGGAACTCAGATTGGACAGGTTAACGGCCTGACAGTAATTGATATTGCAGGACACCCAATTTCTTACGGTGAACCTGCCAGAATTTCCTGTGTTGTTCATTTTGGTGATGGTGATATTAGTGACGTTGAACGTAAAGCAGATCTGGGTGGTAGCCTACATGCTAAAGGCATGATGATCATGCAGGCTTTCGTCAGCAGTGCTTTAAAATTAGATTCGCCTTTACCCTACTCTGCCTCCATTGTATTTGAGCAATCTTATAGTGAAGTTGATGGAGACAGTGCCTCTTTAGCGGAAGTATGTTCTCTGCTAAGTGCTTTATCTGAAATAGGTATTGATCAACAGATAGCTGTGACTGGTGCGGTAGACCAATTTGGCCGGGTTCAGGCTGTTGGCGGATTAAATGAAAAAATTGAAGGTTTCTATCGAGTCTGTAAACACCAGGGTTTTACCGGCTCTCAAGGAGTTATCTTACCAAAAACCAATTTAATTAATTTATCACTTCATACTGATGTCATTACCAGTATTAAAAATAATGAATTTCATATCTGGCCGGTTACCAATGTTGATGAAGCTGTGCCTATAATTCTAAAACGACCTTTTAAATCGCAGAAAAACTCTGACGAAATAAGTATTGTCGAAGAAATTATCAAAAAAATAGACAAGATCGATGGCTTATCAGACCATAATTCACTCTGGAATAAAGTAAAAAGTCTATTTTGTCACTGATCGGACTTGTTTAGCGTACACCTGTTCACTAACATGCACGTTAACAAAAATTGGAGTTATTAATAATGCAAAATAAACGTGAATCTTATACTCGTGACGATCTTCTAGCATCGAGCCGTGGCGAACTGTTTGGTCCTGGATACCCTCAATTACCAGCCCCTAATATGCTGATGATGGACCGTGTCGTTAAAATGTCTGAAACTGAAGGCGAATTCGGTAAAGGTTTAATTTTAGCAGAATTAGATATCACTCCAGACCTATGGTTCTTCGATTGTCACTTCCCTGGTGACCCTGTAATGCCTGGTTGTCTTGGCCTGGATGCAATGTGGCAGCTTGTTGGCTTCTTCCTTGGTTGGGTTGGCGGCAAAGGTAAAGGTCGTGCACTTGGTGTTGGTGAAGTTAAGTTTACTGGTCAGATCCTTCCTACTGCTAAAAAAGTAACTTATGAAATTCATATGAAACGTGTAGTAAACCGCAAGCTAGTAATGGGCTTGGCTGACGGTCACGTTTTAGTTGATGGTAAAGAAATTTATGTAGCTAAAGATCTTAAAGTGGGTCTTTTCCAGGATACTTCTGCGTTTTAAACCAAAGTATTCAAAGGTAACGGCACTTTGTGTCGTTATTTTTTATAACAAATATTTAGTTATAGTGCATTAGAATTATAATTAAAAGCCCCAAACCTGGGGCTATATTCTATTTATTTGATGTATGTAGAAAATTAAATTAGTTCAACTTATTTATAGAGACCTTGTTGTTTCTCTTCTCTAGCATCTCGCCAGCCTCCCATCCAGTAGGATCTAGCATCCATTTGTTGATACGGACAGTCGTCACTTGAACGTCCATTCAAGCCCGCTTTATATCCCTGAGACTGAGCCCTTTCAAGGCGATCACGCTTTTGTCTCTTCATAATTAAGTCCTCATACATATTTATGGTGATTCATTTCAACTATGACAACAATGTGGCTTTTTTATGACCACAGTATTAAGAATCGCTCAAAATCAGTTCAGACTCAAGAACAAATTTGAGGCATATCAAGTTCTGTGATACGCCCCTATTATTGACTAAAAATTATTTTTTACGACGAAGCATAAATAAGCCGAATAATCCACCGAGGCCAAATAAGCCGAATGAAGCGCCCTGGCGTTCGATTGTTGTTGATTCATAGCCACGGGCACTTATATCATCACTTTCAGCACCGGCAATAGGAATCAACTGAACAGCAACTGTTCTTTCAGTACCACTACAAGAAGCATCGTGGGTTGTTGAACTATATCCACCAGGGCATTTAATCGCAGTAGCAGCTATAACGCCGGCATCATTAATGTCGTTAGCACTTAAGATACGAAAAGCGTTATTAGCAGAACTGTAATCACCGCCATTAGTCAGGTCATCTAATATCCAAGCTTTATTGTTAAATATGGAACCATTGTCATCATCGTTATAAGGATAAATAAATCCTCTTTTACGCCGTGGCTTACCATCCACTTCACGAGAGCTTTCTGTATCGATCTGGCCAACGATTTCATTATGATTGTTAATAGCAGTGGCATGACCACCAGCGCCTGTAAAGCCAATATTACCAGTACCATCGGAAAAATAAGTGGCAGATAAGTCAGATGATACATCAGCAACCACAAATAATTTATTTGTGCGAGAACCACCAGATGTATGACTACTGTCTAATTTCGATTCACCGATGGCAACTAAATTGTCATTAATCCCTGTAAGGCGAGTATTTGAATAGTTGCTATCTCCTGAGGTTACTGTTGCATTATCAACCAAAGATTGAGACCAGGAAGCAGAACTATAAGTGTTTACAGGTGCAGTGAATAAAGTGGCAGTCATATAATATTTACTATTCTTATAACTGTTATAACCTACAGCGTAAATTGTATCTTTAATATCATCACTGTCTGTATCAACAAACACAAAATCTCTGATACTACCTTGTGGTAAATAGCTGTTGGCTATTGTATCCGTTGAGTTTTTCCACGGCAATTCTGTATATGAGCCGCTTCCAGCCCAAATAGCCGCTTTACTCGTTAAGCTGTTATCACTAGAACTGTAGACAGAAGAAACACTTCCTACTGTATAAGCAGTAGAGTCATAAGTCTTGGTCTTAAACGCTCTGACTTTTGTGTAACTTGCAGGCGCTGGATTAGGAGTAATAGTACTACGTTGATCGCCCATAGAGATGGTAAAACCATAGCCTTCCGAACCATCAGTTCCGGTAACAACGCTGTTATATAAATCGGTTGAAGACAAATCAAAACCTAATTTTGATTCAACCGTAGTAGCAGATGTAACATCTTCATCTTGAATAAATGGAAATGCTGTAACTGTGTCACCCGTAAGTTCGCGATTTCTTTCGTTCCAAAAGACTTTAGCCCAACTACTACAGGTAGTGTATCCCAATTCGGCAGAACAATAGTCAGAGAAATCACTCTTAGAATCTAAATAAATATCACTTTTATAATTATACAAACCAAAAGGAACTTCTTCTTTAAAACTTGTACCATCTACAGGCTGTCCAGCTATTGTTCCCTGGTAGCGAGTCTCACCAGAAAGAATGTAGTTATAAGAACCATCATAACAATCATCAGAAAAACAATTTATACCATCACTATCACCATTAGAGTCAACTGAGGGTTCTATTGCTGTACCAAAAGAGCTTGTATAGTCAAAATTATCACTATCCTCATAATAACTCGTTAAATCTCCAGGAGGAGTAACCTCAACAACCCGATAAAGCGCAGCACTTGCATGAAAAGACGATAGCATTGCTACCGCCAACGTTGTCAATTTTAATGGATGATTCTTCATTATTATTTATTCACTATCCTGTAAAGCTTCTAATTCTTCCCAACGCTCAAAAGCAGCTTCTAACTCTGCTTCAGTCTGAGTAAGATCATCTAATATTGGCTGAGTAACATCAACACTCTGTGTAAAAAAGCTGGCTTCGTTAACAATACCCTGCAGTTCATCAACTCTGGCTTCCAGCTGTTCAAGTTTTTCCGGAAGCGCTTCAAGTTCACGTTGCAACTTATAAGAAAGCTTTTTACTGGCTTTCTTAGCAGCAGGTTTAGACTTTTCAACTGGCTTAGCTTCTGACTTTTGTTTTTTGTCATCTAAACTCGCACGACTAGCTTTTACCTGTTGCCTTTGTTGCTGGGCATCATGATAACCACCGACAAATTCTTCAATATGGCCATTACCTTCAAAAATCCAGCTGGTCATCACTGTATTATCCACAAACTGACGATCGTGGCTGACTAAAAGTAATGTACCCTGATAATTGGCAAGCAAATCTTCTAAAAGTTCCAAAGTTTCTATATCAAGATCGTTAGTTGGTTCATCAAGCACCAATAAGTTATTTGGCTTAAGGAAAATCCTTGCCAGTAATAACCGGTTTTTTTCACCACCAGATAACGCTTTTACCGGAGTTCTCGCCCGTTTAGGCGCAAACAAAAAATCCTGCAAATAACTAAGAGCGTGTCTTTGACGCCCCTGAACCATCACTTCCTGTTTGCCATCAGCTAAGTTATCAATAACGGTTTTTTCCGGATCAAGAATTTCCCGATACTGGTCAAAATACGCCACTTCTAACTTGGTACCACAGTGCAGACGACCTGATGTTGGCTGTAACTCACCTAACATCAGTTTCAGCAACGTACTTTTGCCGCAACCATTTGGACCAATCAGAGCAATCCTATCACCTCGCTGAATAGTAAAGCTAAAGTTATCAATGATCGACCGTCCGTCTATATCATATTTGAGATTTTCTGCTTCGAAGACAATTTTTCCGGAACGGACAGCATCATCAATCTGAATATTTGCTTTACCCTGAACTTCACGCCTATCGCTGCGTTCTTCCCTTAATTTCTTAAGGGCTCGGACTCTTCCTTCATTTCTGGTTCGTCTCGCTTTGATACCCTGACGAATCCACACTTCTTCTTGTGCAAGTTTTTTGTCAAATTCTGCATTTTGCAGTTCTTCAACCCGTAACAGCTCATCTTTACCCAGCAAATAGCCTTCATAATCACCAGGAAATGACGCAAGTTGTCCTCTGTCCAGGTCAACAATACGGGTCGCCATTGATTTTATAAACGCCCTATCGTGCGAGATAAATATGATAGAACCTTTGAAATCTTTAAGAAACGATTCCAGCCACTCAATGGTTGTTACGTCTAAATGGTTGGTTGGTTCATCTAATAACAAAACATCCGGGTCACACACCAGTGCTCTGGCCAATGCCGCTTTTCTCTGCCATCCACCAGACAAATCGGTAAGAGGCGTAGAACCGTTTAGATTTAACGATGACAGTACATTAGTAATTCTGTCTTCAAAACGCCATGCACCGGCATATTCCAATTGTTCCTGAATTTTAGCCAGCTTATTGATATTAGATTCAGTTGGATCTGTTTCGACTTTCAGCAACTGATCCTGATAACCTTTCAGCAAAGCGCCAGCTTCTGCTAACCCTTCAGCAACATAGTCAAAAACCGTCCCTGATTCATTTCGTGGAGGATCTTGTTCTAAACGTGATACTGTCACATCTTGTGTAACAACCAGCTTACCGTCATCCAGTAAAACATCACCAGCCAGAACTTTCATTAAGGTTGATTTACCCGCACCATTACGACCGACTAAACAGACTCTTTCATTTTCTTCTAAAGTGAAATCTGCATGATCAAGCAAAGGATGATCACCAAAGGCTAACAAGCCATTATGAATATTAATTAAAGCCATATATAAATAACCATTACATCTACACGAAGTAAGGGGCCAACTCCCGGCCCCTTATTCTGATTCTAATTACATTTTAATTTTTACGTGTCACTAACCAACAGTTATGGATTTGCTTATTACGGGCAAAATCCATTGGCAATGTTTTCGCGGAGATATTTTCCGCCGTAAAACCTAACTGATCGATACCCGGAAGATCCATTTTAAAATGACGCTTATTATTTGAAAATACGATCGTACCGCCAGGTTTTAAAATTCGCTCTAAATTAGTGAATAGTTGAACATGGTCACGCTGCACATCAAACGTGGCCGACATGCGTTTGGAATTTGAAAACGTAGGTGGATCAATAAAAATCAGATCATACTTATCGTTCGCTTTTTCCAGCCACTGTAAACAGTCTGCCTGAACAAACTGGTGCTTAGAACCGCTGTGCCCGTTCAGTTCCATATTTTGTTTCGCCCAGTCCAAATAGGTTTTTGACATATCGACTGTCGTTGTAGACGCTGCACCACCATTCGCGGCATGGACACTTGCAGAACCGGTATAAGCAAATAAATTCAAAAAGTGCTTACCCTGAGACATCTGGCCGAGCATACGACGCGTGATCTTGTGATCCAGGAACAACCCGGTATCGAGGTAATCCTGCAGGTTCACAATCAAGCTTGCACCGTATTCCTGCACAACAAACTGTTCTGACTGCTTAGACAGCTGCTGATACTGAGATTTGCCTTTCTGTTTCTCACGAACTTTCAGAATAACATTGTTCGATTCAACATTAAGGGTGTTCATGATCGCACGCAGCATATCGGTTAGACGGCGTTTGGCTTTTTCTGGTGCGATTGTTTTTGGCGCTGCATATTCCTGCACAACAACAAACTCACCGTAAATATCAATGGCCGCATTGTATTCCGGTAAGTCCGCATCATACACACGAAAACAATCCAAACCTTCTTTATTTGCCCATTTCGCGAGCTTGGTAAAATTCTTTTTCAGACGATTGGTAAAATCAGGAGCAATTAAAGACTCATTCATCTTGCCTGAATTACCAGAATTGTCTGAAGATTGTTGAATAGCCTCACTTTGCTCACGAACAGCAACATCGTAAATTTTAAAGTGACACTGTAGCGATCCATTGGCAATTTTGAAATGCTTGTCTGCGCGCATTCTCAAACAACTTAATAATTCATCATTACTGGATAGCAATGCGACTTTACAGCCCTGGAAGAATTGTTTTAACTGCCCACCAAACGCAGAATACAAAGCAATTAAGCTCGGCTCCGTTCCCAGACGCTCACCATACGGAGGGTTAGACAGAATAAGACCATCAGTAAAACCTTCAGGACGCTGTAACTTCGCCGCATCACCGACACTAAATTGAATTAGTGAATCCACACCGGCACGTCTGGCGTTCGCTTTTGCTATCTCAATAACTTTAGGATCAACATCCTGACCATAAAAAGCGGTAGTAACTTGTTTAAGCCCCCTACGCCCCGTTACTGACGCTTCTGCTTTCACTTCATTCCATAGATCTGAGTTAAAGTCGATTAACGACTCAAATCCCCATTTCTGACGGGAAGCGCCAGGAGCAATATTTGCAGCCATCAAACAGGCTTCAATTAACAGGGTACCAGAACCACACATTGGCTCTAAAAGAGGTGTATCAGGAGTCCAGCCAGAGCGTTTAATTAGTGCAGCTGCCAGTGTTTCACGTAAAGGCGCGCCACCAGCTTCTCTACGGTACCCACGAATATGAAGACTTCCGCCAACCATATCGACACCAAGAATAGCCTGGTCGTTATGCAAACGCACATGAACACGAAGATCTGCACGATCTTTATCGATCGATGGACGCGGCAGGTTCTTTTTAACAAAGTGATCGACAATCGCATCTTTCACTTTCATCGCACCGTACTGGCTATTACGTATCGAACGGTTTGTTCCGTTAAAATCAACAACAAAACGTTTTGTTGAATGGAAAATACTAGGCCAACCAATAGAAGTAGAACTTAAATATAAATCCATATCGTCGTTGCAATTAAATTCAGACAATACGAGGACGAAACGGGACGCAATCCTACTCCATAGACAACAACGATATATTTGTTCCTGAGTGGCTTTAAACCTTACTCCTGCCTGGACAGGTTTCGGGTCCTCTACACCGAGTTCTTTTAATTCATCAGCCAGCAGATTTTCAAGGCCTTTCGAAGTTATTGCTAAATATTGGCGCATAGTTACTTTCTAGAAATCAAAACGGCCCACAGTATAACCGAGACATGACTATTAAGCGAAAATTTCTCTGATAACAGTCAGTAATCTTGTTAGTTGTTTATATCCATCCCAAAACAGCCGTAAAACGCCCCCTTATTTGATATCAATAAAATTGATAGATAAAATCAGCCTTTCAGCGAGAGTGAGTATTTATTTACATCGAAACATTGGTATATACCAGAAGAAAAAATAACGTGTAACATACTTTCACAAAGACAATAAAAGCGGAAGAAAACCTTTTTTAAGACCAATTTTCTACGTTGTATTTACCTTAAAATAACGAACAAATTTCCTTCTTTCACAGCATATCTCACAAATAAGATAACTCAGGAAGGTAAGCAGACAGGCTATAAACCGCCATAAAGGAACAGTAAAGAAATGGAGGGGAAAGAACGGAATAAAAAAAATCGGCCTAAGCCGATAAAAAAACATTAATGGAATATAAAAAACTAGCCTTAATTCTCACTAGCTAACCATAGACAACGTCTCGGATTGTAAACTGATAGTTGGTAGCCCCATTCGGTCATGCATAACTTTTATCACATCAGAAAAATTCAGACCTTTTGCGGACGTTAACGCAAACCCATCCGACTCAACACAAATACACATGCTTGAGCTGTCACCTGATTCTATGACAATAAAATGGCCGCAATTTAGGTCATTTCTCAAAGAAATGAGTTCACCTTCTTTCGGTGATAGAATTTCATGGCTTATTTGAGTATCAAAGAACCAGCTTTTGGGCTGAATGGGTTTATAAAAACGTTTGGCAGCCACACAGTTCAAAACAAGCTCGACTTTACGGGCATCGATAAGAGGTAAATAAGCGACTGATTCACAGAATGTCTGATAATCACCAGCATCATCTACGGTAAAATCATTATCAGAGAATGCACAATCGACAAGTACTTTCGACGGAAAGTTCGTTCTAAAGAGCATATCAGCTCCAAGATCGAGCATCAGGTGTCCTTCTTTATTACAGAAGAACCAACTCCATTTGTCGCTCGGTTTTAGCATTGCTTCAACTCTCTACGCGTTTATTTATGTGGCTGAATAAGTGAAAGCAACAGCTTTCACCAAGGGTTAATAACTATTTTATAAACGATTGGTGAAAAAAAAAGAGGAAATGGATAACCCATTTCCTCTTCAATATTCAGTAAGATAAATTGAGAAATACTAAATATTTTAAAATTTTTAAATGTTCTTAACAATGTCTTTAACTAGACCAGGACCGTGATAGATAAATCCGGAATAAACCTGAACTAATTTCGCACCTGCTAACATTTTCTCTTTTGCTGCAACAAAAGAATCAATTCCCCCAACCCCGATGATTGGAATCTCATCACCAAGCTGCTCGTATAACTTCTTAATGACTTCAGTACTTTTAAGCTGAACAGGTCTTCCGCTTAAACCTCCCGCTTCATTCGCATGCTTCATTCCTTCCACAATAGAACGATCTAATGTTGTATTAGTTGCAATAACACCATCAATTTTGTTTTTCTTTAATGAAACACAAATCTGAACTAATTCATCATCAGACAAATCAGGCGCAATTTTCAGCGCAAGAGGAACATATTTACCATGCTTATCTGCCAATTCTTTTTGCTTTTCTTTTAAAATAGACAGAAGATCATCCAGCGCTTGTCCATACTGTAAAGTACGTAGCCCCGGAGTGTTTGGAGAAGAAATGTTGACAGCAATGTAACCCGCATACTGGTACACTTTTTCCATACATATCAGGTAATCATCAGCACCATTTTCTATTGGTGTGTCTTTATTTTTCCCGATATTGATTCCGATGATTCCGTCATACTTTGCTTTTTTGACATTTTCGACCAGATAATCAACACCTTTGTTGTTAAATCCCATCCGGTTAATAATGCCTTCAGCTGGTATCAATCGAAATAAACGAGGTTTATCGTTACCTGGCTGAGGTCGGGGTGTCACAGTCCCTACTTCAACAAAACCAAATCCCATTGCACCAAACGCTTCAATGCATTCACCATCTTTATCCAGACCAGCGGCTAAACCAACCGGATTTTTAAAAGTCAGTCCCATACATTCAACAGGACGATTAGGAAGGTGTTGTCGATAAAATAAATCGAGAGGAGTACCAGTGAATCGTTTAAAGTTTTCAATTGCAAGATCATGTGCCTTTTCGGCATCAAGTTGAAAAATGCCAGTTCTGGCTAAGCGGTAGAGCATTGTGCCTCCGAAATAAGAAAAGCCCCGTATAAACGGGGCGTTATTATCACTTATTTGGCGTACAATTCAAATTTAAAAGTGTTAATTCTCGCAAAGCCACAGAAAATTTTGCAAACTCATGTGCTGAACCCACTTTAAACTCTTCAAGGATTTTTTCCCAACGTCGTAATGCTTTACTGTTGGATTCAATCCATTCCTCCAGCTTACTCAGTACAGATTGTTCATCATTTAACAGACATGAACAACTAAGTACTAAAGATGTTAGCGATCTTTGCTGCCAGTCAAGATCTTCTCTGAATGCTGATTTTGCCAGTGCCTGCCAGTTATTATCTGCTGCCTGCTGATTAATTTGGTTAAGGAACCAGTGAAGTGAAAGACGGTCCCCCAGATGAAAATAGAGTTTTGCCGTGTTCACAACATCAATATTGTGCTGTTTTGCTACATCAATGATATCTAATGCTGAATTCAGGCTTGAAAGTCGTGAGACCCAAATCGCTGTTTTTTCATCTATCCCTGCCTGGATCCAGTCTTTGGCAAGTTCATTGTGTTCTTCAATTTCTGAAGAAACCAAAAGATCGTCTAAACATGCTGAGATCTTTTCCACATCTTCTTTATAGCGATCCACCATATTAATGATCGGCTGACGCATATTCTGATTTCTCAGAATCCACCGGGAAAGTCTACGGACAACAACTCGTAAATAGACCAAAACTTCATACTGCGCTCGGGAAGATGCAATCAAATCCCCATTACGAACGTTGTGAATAATTTTATCGATCGAGTACACATCCCTTATTACACTATATGCATTAGTAATATCAATCGATTCGGCACCCGTCTCTTCCTGCAAACGAGCGACAAAATTACATCCCATTTCATTAACAATCTGATTAGCTAATGTCGTCGCAATAATTTCTTTTCTTAACGGATGCTGTTCGAAATCATCTTTATAGTTACCCTGTAACTCATTCGGGAAATATTTAGTGAGTAACCTGGCATGATATGGTTCCTGAGCAACAATATCTTTAGCCAGTTTCTCTTTGAGATACATTTTTCCATAAGCAACTAAAACAGAAAGCTCAGGTCTGGTTAAACCTTCCCCTCGTTTTTCTCGTTCTAGTAAAGCTTCGTCATCTGGCAAAAATTCCAGTTTGCGATCGAGATAACCTGATTTCTCCAAATAATGGATAAATCGTATTTGTTCCTTAACAATGGTAATTCCCTGACTATCAGTTACAGATATTGACTCTGATTGTTGGTACGCATCATCTATGACAATATTACTGACATCTGTCTGCATTTTTTGCAGTAGTTCATTTCTTTGTTTAAAGGTGAGATCCCCGTTATTAACAAGGCTATTGAGGAATATTTTGATATTCACTTCATTATCGGAGCAATCAACACCGCCAACATTATCTACGAAATCAGTATTGATTCGACCACCGCATAGAGAATATTCAACACGACCAAGTTGAGTCACACCTAAATTACCGCCTTCACCAATAATTTTAGCTCTGACTTCACTACCATCCACACGTACAGAATCATTAGTCCTATCCCCTACATCCGAATGAGACTCTTTTGATGACTTAATATAAGTACCGATGCCACCATTCCACAATAAATCAACTGACATGGTCAGTATCAAATGGATAAGTTCGTTTGGTGTCAGTGAATCTTTGGAAGTATCTAACATCAATTTCATTTCCGGGCTAAGTGGAATCGCTTTCGCTTTACGGGAATAGACGCCACCACCAGCAGAAATAAGTTCTGAATTATAGTCGTCCCATGAAGATCTTGGTAAATCAAACAAACGTTTACGCTCTGCCCAGCTAATATCAACATCTGGATTTGGATCAATAAATATATGAAGATGATTAAATGCGGCTAATAGTTTGATATGTTTTGATAATAACATCCCATTACCAAATACATCTCCGGACATATCACCGATTCCCGCAGCAGTAAAATCCGTTGACTGGCAATCGATATTTACTTCACGGAAATGTCGTTTTACTGACTCCCAGGCTCCTTTTGCTGTGATTCCCATAAATTTATGGTCATAGCCATGCGATCCACCAGAAGCAAAAGCATCCCCTAACCAGAAACCATATTCAGCAGACACTGAATTCGCCAAATCAGAAAAAGTGGCAGTGCCTTTATCAGCAGCAACAACCAGATATGGATCATCATCGTCATATCTGACCAATTGATCCGGTATTTTTATGGATCCTTCGACAATATTATCAGTTAGATCCAGCAATCCACGAACAAACTGTTTGTAGCAACGTTGTCCTTCTGTCTGGATCTCATCTCTTGATTTTAAGTTATGCTGTTTTTTACAGACAAAACCACCTTTTGCTCCAACAGGAACAATAACGGTATTTTTCACTTTCTGGGCTTTAACCAACCCTAGAATTTCGGTACGAAAATCTTCTAACCTGTCAGACCAACGCAATCCACCCCGGGCAATTTTTCCACCACGAAGATGAACACCTTCCATATCTGGTGAGTATACAAATATTTCAAATTCAGGAACGGGAGCCGGAATATCCGGGATCTGTTTTGGACTGAGTTTAAATGAGATCCATGGCTTTGGATCTCCGTTAGCATTTGTCTGATAATAATTCGTTCTTGATGTTCCTAAGATCATATCCATATAGCGGCGAATAATACGATCATCATCAAGACTTTCTACTTTCTCTAACAATGCGGTAAGCTGTTTAACTAAGTTTTCTTGCTTATCATTAGATTCATTTGATGGTTTAAAGCGGTACGAAAATAATATCACCAGTAAACTGGCCAACAACGGATATCTATTAAGGGTTTCTTCCATATATTGTTGACTGAACGTAAAACCGATCTGGCGCATATACCGTGAATAAGCTCGTAAGATCGAGACTTCTCTTCCGGTCATTGAAGAATTCAGAATAAGACGATTAAACCTATCATTTTCAATCCGTCCATACCAAATATCGGAAAACGCATTCTGAAATCGCTCTTTTGAGTCTCTGATATCGATGACTTTATCACTACGGTGTAACATTGAAAAATCAAGGATCCAATAAGTTTGCCCACTCAATTTCACCAGTTCATAGGGAGCTTCATCAATAACTCTCAAACCGAGATTTTCGAGTATGGGCATAACATCAGATAAATGGATAGGCTCGTCGCGGTAGTAGATTTTTAACTTCACGACTTTAGATGAACTCGACTCTTCCTGTGGTCGGTAAAACAGCATTCCTAACTTATTAGTTTCAGTCAGGCGCTCCAGTTCTTCTATATCGGCAACCGCACTATCTGGCAGAGTGGCTTCTTTATAGGATCTTGGAAATACCTGCATGTACTCTTTAGATAATGGCAGCCCCTTACTTTCTCCATGTCTGATAACGATTGAATGAGATAATCTGTCATCCCAACTTGTTGAAGCTTCTAATAAATTCTGTTCAATTTTCTTAACGTCGATGTCCATGACGTTACTGTCGACACGAACAATAAAGTGCGTTCTGGCTAAAGAACTTTCAGAAAAATAGACATTGTATTCAACATCTTGTGTAGATCCAAAATAATCAGCCAAAATCTGCTGGGTCTTTTTACGCAGTTCGGTTGTATGACGATCTTTTCTGATGTAAACCATACAACTGAAAAAACGACCAAAAGGATCTCGCCGGACAAACACTCTCAGCAAATCACGATCCTGCATCTGAACAACGCCATTACCGACGTCAAGAAGATCTTCTTCTGTTGCTTGAAGTAATTCATCTCTTGGATAATTTTCCAGAATATGATGCAATGCTTTATAAGAATACGACCCTTTATAATATCCACTGGCCTCTAAAATTCGTCCCACTTTTTCCCGAATGAGAGGAATACTATCAACCGTTTGATTGTAAACCGCAGAAGTGTACAAACCAGTAAATCGATGTTCTCCGATTACATGCCCTTTGCTGTCAAATTTCTTAATTCCAATATAATCGGTATAGGCAGGTCTGTGAATTCGAGACTGAGAATTACCCTTAGTGAGAATAACAATAAATGGTTTTGTTGCTTCCAGTCTGGCCGATTCAGAAAACTCTGATAATTTTACGCTACGAACCCGCTCACTGTTTGAAAATATACCTAAACCTTGTTCTGGGGTTGGTTGCAGTTCAATATCACCTGCGACATCAACCAAATTGAACTCTTTATATCCCATAAAGGTAAAATTATGGCCCGCCAGCCAACGTAAAAATTCAATATTTTCGGCAAATCGTTCACTACTAAGTGGTATTACTTTTTTCTGTTTTTCCAGATTTCCAATGACTTGATTTAATTTTTCAACCATTGGTATCCAGTCACGAACCACTAAGCCAGTATCTTCCAGTACTGACGACAACTCAGTTTTCAGATCATTTATTTTGTGCTTATCATTAAGTTTATCTATTTCGATGTGAAACATTGATGTGAACAAACCTTTGTCACCACCAAGAGTTAAGACACTGCCATCTTCATTGCGTGATATTCTGATTGGTCCATGCAACATAATATGAGTTGCCAGATCAAGCCGTGACAGTGTCATTTTTACTGAATCGACCAGAAACGGAGAATCAGGTAAAACAATTTCAATGACAGTATGACTGGATTGCCAACCATCTTTACTGACCTGGGGATTAAAAACTGAAATAGATAGCTTATTTGGATCAGATTCATTTATATGGTGCCAAAGGCTGATCACTGCACCATACAAATCGGATTCGGTTTTCTCGACTAAATCATCTAAAGAAATGTTCTTCAGCAGATGATGTGCAAGCCTGATAACTAATGGTTGCTGACGTAATTCAAACTTCTCTTCGATGAGTTTCTGAACTTTCTCTATTAACACGGGTTGTAAAGCATCTTTCGCTCCCATACATCACCTCGTATTTTATACCAATCGTAGCAATTATCTGTTCATCCTTGCTTGTTAAAAAACTTGATAATTGCGTTGAAAATTTTACTTGTAGGTCAACTACTAAGATAAAATTTTCGCCTGATTCTCAAGCTTTTTACCTACGCAATCCCAGATCATCTAATTGCTGTGATTGGTATTATGAGACTAATTATTATTGTCATAATCTAATGATAGTTGGTGATAGCAGAAAGGCGCTTTTTTCAGATAAAATTTGTGTAGGATTAATGACTAAGGTCTAAAAAATAATTATTAGTCACGAGGAAGATTTTATATTGCCTGTAAGTCAATAAACTTGTTATTACCATCAACAGATAATTTAAACCGTCCCCGAATACCTAACTGGGATAAATATGGGCGTAGTTTCAGCGCAGATAACTGCAGTTTTAGCCCTTCATCCGTAGTCACAACAACGGTAGATGCCGAACCTGAGTATAAACGTTGAAATTCACTGTAACTGATGTGAACAGAAAAATAATAACTTTTCATATCGCAAAAAAATAAAGGGCCATTAAAAATGACCCTTATCCAGTTTAAATTAATTTTCTAGAGCTTTAGACACTTTTTCAAATAGATCTTTCGCCAGACCTTGCATCGACTGAAGCTCTTCAAGCACAGTACGAATTTGTTTCTGACGTACATCATCGTAATGTTTAAACTTAAGTAACGGATCGATTAATCGTGCCGCGACCTGAGGATTGGATGAGTTCAGTTGTTTTAAAATCTCTAATGCGAATTGATAACCCGAGCCATCCTTTTTATGGAATTGTGTTGGGTTCTGATTTAAGAACGAACCAATCAAGCTTCTGATCCTGTTTGGATTTCGCATAGTGAAAGCTTCATGATTCATACTTTGTATAATAACTGATAATGCACCTTCAGCCGGATTGGTGCCCTGTAAAATGAACCACTTATCCATAACCAGACCATCATGTTTCCAGATAGAACTATAATCATCCATTAAACTCTGACGACAAGATAACTGTGCGCTGTTTGCCGCCGTCATTGCTGCGATGGTATCTGTCATATTGTTGGAACTACTATACTGAGCACTAACCAGATCATTACCTTTATCTGTATAAGCCAGGAATGTAAGACAAGTGTTTCTTAACGCGCGTTTACCTATCGCCTCATGTTCAATGGTGTATTCCGCTTGAAGCAATTCTTCATAACATTTATTCAAATCAGTTTTAAGCTCAGATGCAATGGTTTGTTTAAGAGACTTTAATACTGAATCAATATAATCAATATCTATCTGATCATACCAGCCAAAAACTTCATTTAAGCTAGGTAATGTAAACATTTCAGCGACAAATGCGGCTTCCAGATTAGTATCTAAAAGCACACCTTTAAATGCCTTAACGATAGATTCTGGCCATGATATATCTTGCCCCTGCTCAAATTTAGTGACATTGTCACGAATATGTTTTGCGAGTAACATCTGACCAGCATCCCATCTTGCAAAGTCATTTTTTGCATTCACCATCAGAAATGACAGTTCATCGTCAGTATAAGAAAAATTCAGTTTAACCGGAGCAGAAAATTCCCTCAATAATGATGGGACTGGCTGTGCTTCAATATTTTCAAACACAAATTCTTGTTCAAACTCTTTAATATTCAAAATGTTAGAAAATTCAACTCCGTTACACTGTAATGGAATTATAGCTCCATCAAGAGAATACAACTCAATATCCAACGGGATATGCAGGGCAGCTTTTTCAATCTGATCAGATGTTGGCTTAGTACTCTGCTTCACTTTTAACGTATAGGTTTTCGCTTCTGAATTATAAAATCCTTCAACGTCCAATACCGGTGTTCCTGATTGACGATACCAATTACGGAACTGAGTTAAATCAACACCAGAAGCATCTTCCATAGCAGAAACAAAATTTTCACAGGTTGCAGCCGTTCCATCATGACGTTCAAAATATAATTTCATACCTTTCTGGAAAGCATCTTCACCGAGTAAAGTATGAATCATTCTGATAACTTCACTACCCTTTTCGTAAACGGTTAATGTATAGAAGTTATTCATTTCTATTACTTTTTCCGGACGTATAGGGTGAGACATTGGTGAAGCATCTTCGGCAAACTGAGGACCGCGAATAATTCGAACATTATGAATTCGGTTCACAACTCTTGAACCCAGATCAGAAGAAAATTCCTGATCGCGGAAAACAGTAAGACCTTCTTTAAGACTCAGTTGGAACCAGTCACGACAAGTTACTCTGTTACCTGTCCAATTATGGAAATATTCGTGGCCGATAACAGATTCAATACCTAAATAATCGTTATCAGTTGCTGTTTGGTCATTAGCGAGTACAAATTTTGAGTTAAATACGTTTAACCCTTTGTTTTCCATTGCTCCCATATTAAAGAAGTCAACGGCAACAACCATGTAAATATCCAGGTCATACTCTAGTCCAAACCGTTCTTCATCCCACTTCATCGCATTTTTTAATGAAGTCATTGCATGACCTGCTCGGTCCAAATTGCCTTTATCAACAAAAATTTCCAGAGCAACATCACGCCCGGACTTTGTTGTAAAGCTGTCCCTTAACACATCAAAATTACCGGCAACCAATGCAAACAGATAAGCAGGTTTTGGATGAGGATCCTGCCAGATAACCCAATGTTTACCGTCATCGGTCAAACCGGATTCTACTTTATTACCATTACTCAACATGTAAGGATACTGATTTTTATCCGCAATAATGGTTGTAGTAAAACGAGCCAGCACATCAGGACGATCTAAATAATAAGTAATTCTTCTGAAGCCTTCTGCTTCACATTGTGTACAAAATGCACCATCAGAAATATATAAACCTTCCAATGCAGTATTGTTAAGCGGATCAATTGTTGTTTCTACGGTTAGCTCAAATTCTGATGGTAAATTCGATAATTGCAGATGCCCTTCTGTGATTTGATAATCTTTCCAGTCTTTTCCATCAACTTTCAAAGAGTTAAGTTCGAGATTCTCGCCATCTAAAACAAGCTCATTACTTTCTCCTAACTGTTTAACCACTGAAACGGCTAAAACCTGGGTCTTAGATTCTTCCAGAGTAAACTTTAAAGAAATATCAGTAATAGTATGTGAAGGGGATTGATAATCTTTTCTGTATTTCGCTTGCGGAGTATTAGCCATGGCAGGAATCCTTTTCTCTTAATCATATAGAAAGAATGATGTAAGAATGTAAAAAAATAAAAGCTTCGCCTAAGGAGTATCAACCAATACCAGGCTGATATTTCCTTGGGTATAGATACTTATTTGGGGACAATATTAGAATAATCAACCCGTTGTCAGACTAAAACAATATAAATTATTGTAGTCTCGTCAGTAACGCGTTCATACCACCATCATCCGAATGCAGCTTCATCACATCATTTTTAACTGTAAAGGTCGTATTTAGCTCTCCACTTTCATAAACAAGTATCAGATGATCATCTTCTAGATAATATACACCTTTATGCAGTACTTCTTTCCCAACAGCATTACTTGCCTTGAAATAAAAAACGAAATCCGGCTGCAGAATCAATAACATTTTATCGACTCCCAAAGTCGTCATTTCGCTACCAGTCAGTTTTTCACTCAACCATGCTCCAGATACTGATCGAGATAGCATTTTGAAAAACGAAACACCATTTAATATCAGACGATTATGCGTATTCACAAAGGTATAGTGTTGTGGGTCAATACTCCCATAGCCCAAAACCAAGGTATCTCCGCTGACTTCATAGACACCATCCCAATACTCCATTGTGTTATCAATTTTCTGAATCTGAATAAAAAAAGTGTAGTCAGATTGCAATTTCAAATGTATAGACTGATAGCTTTGGCTTTCATCAGTCGGTGAATCATTAATGAGTATCCAGTCTCCAAGTAAGAATGGATAATCAAACTGAGTAATATCATTTGTAATTTTACTTTCAGCTGCCAACGTAACGTGAGTCGATATCAAAAGAAGTGTCAGTGATAACCACTGAAAAAGTAGTTTCATGATAAGTCTCCTCACTTTTCTATAAGCTTAGCAAGACATATCTATTACGCGAATGTAGCCCAAAAAAAAGCGGGTACTCTATTGAGCACCCGCATGATACTACAATTGATAAAACTTAAGCTTTCTCTAAAGAAACCAATTCACTAGTGATTGAAACAGCTTCATCTAAATAAGCATCCGGAGCCTTATAATCTTTAGGAATTTTTTCAAAAGAAGGATAAGGTTTTTCCCCTGCCGCTTCACGACGAATATTGACACGTTTCAGTTCCAGGTTTTCTGATTCTTCCGTTTTTTTCAAACGCTTAGCTTCATTCAATGATAATTTATTATCATCTTTTTCAGCCCGATACCGAACAATATCTTCAGCTATGAACTTGAATTCAATATCATTCTTAATTCTGGCTTCATGGTCACGACGCAGTTTTGCAATATAACTGCCTTCATCAAGAACTTTATGATAATCAGCTTTACCAATGCTATCCCAAGGAAGTGCATTATCTTCCACACTTTCGCCAGTATCTTTAGGATCAATTGGGGTCGGGAACGCTATATCAGGTACAACCCCTTTATTCTGGGTGCTACCACCATTAATTCGATAAAACTTCTGAATGGTGTACTGAACATAACCTAACTTCTCGTCGAATAAATCATAAATCTGATTTAAAGAACGGTGTTGTTGGACAGTTCCTTTACCGTAAGAGTTTTCACCAAGAATAATAGCACGTCCATAATCCTGCATCGCAGCAGCAAAAATTTCAGAAGCCGAAGCACTATAGCGGTTAATTAATACCGTCAGTGGTCCAGAATAATTAATTACATCATCTGTATCACTGTTAACATTAATCCTGCCATAACTATCTCTGACCTGAACAGCCGGACCACTCTTAATAAATAGCCCCGTTAATCCGGTTGCTTCTGTCAGTGCACCACCACCATTATTACGTAGATCAACAATGACTCCATCAACCCCTTTTTGTTTGAATTCATCCAAAAGAAGTTTGGTATCACGAGATAAACCGACATAAAAACTAGGTACTTCTAATACACCAATTTTTTTACCGTCTTTTTCAATAATATTCGATTTTACAGCTCGGTCTTCTAATCGAATCTTATCTCGAACAATTGTGACAACGTGACTTTTAGCGTCTTTGCCTTCAGGTAATATCTGCAGTTTAACGCTGGTACCTTTAGGACCTTTTATCAGCTCAACCACATCATCCAAACGCCATCCGATCACATCAACAATGTCACTGCCTTCCTGACCAACCCCAATAATGCGATCGCCATCTGACAATTGATTACTCTTGGCTGCCGGCCCCCCCACAACAAGAGAACGAATAACCGTATAATCATCCGTCATTTGCAAAACAGCACCAATACCTTCAAGCGACAAATTCATTTCTGACTGGAATTGTTCTGCTGTTCTTGGAGATAAATAACTGGTGTGAGGGTCAATTTGACGGGCAAATGCATTTATATAAACCTGAAACACATCCTCACTATGAGTCTGAGCTAAACGTTTAATGGCATTGTTGTATCTCTTAGAAAGAGTCTCTTTAATTTCAGGCCAGGTTTTTCCTGCCAGTTTAAGGTTTAATGCATCATATGTTACACGTTTACGCCAAAGCTCAGCAATTTCACTCTGATCTCTTGGCCACGGTGCCTTGGTACGATCAACTTCGATATACTCATCCGTATCAAATGTTATTTCATGATCAAGTAAAGAAAGCGCGTAATTAAAGGCTTCATAGCGTTTTCTCATTGATATGTTATAAACATCATAGGCAATCTGATCACTACCAGACTTCAACTGATCATCAAGTTCAACAGACCATTTTTTAAAATCATCAATGTCCTGTTGAGTGAAGATGTTTCGGTTGTAATCTAATGATTCAAGATAACGCTCAAACATTTTTTTTGAGAAACTATCATTTAAATCAATATGTTTGTAGTGGGAACGAGTGAATCGTGAAGTGATTCTCTTGGTTGCTGTTGAATGTTGAGCTTCCGGAACCAGAACAGGTAAGTCTTTTTCACTTATTGAAGGCTCAACAGCATATACTGAAGAAGCTACTAGCAACAGGCTAGTAGCAATCATCGTCAATTTTGAACGGCATTTCATGCGTAGGAGATTCTCCTTTAGGCGCGCAAGTGCTCCGCTTTCACAACCATTTGTAGGCCATTTACTAACTGAACTCGCACTTCTTCCTTATTGATTTCTACGATAGTCGCAGGCATGTTCCCTTTACCCATATTGATATTGACTGCTTTTCCGACAATCAGTTCATCTGTAGTAAGAGGTTTTGTTTCTGCTACTTTGTTATTTGGCTTATTGTTATTATTTCTTGGCTTACGAGACTGGTTATTTTTAGCTTTTGGTTTAGCTTTAACCTTTTCATCCTGACCATTTTTTGCTTGCTGCTCTTTACGACGAGCTTTTACTTTCGCTTTACTTTCAGCAAGTGCTGTCTGTGCATGGTCAACATGCTCTTGTTCTAACTCTCCACATGCGTTTCCATCGAGATCAACACGGACAGCGCCAGCTTTAACACCATGCAGGTAACGCCAAGATGATGTGTACTGTCTTAAAGCAGCACGAAGCTGAGTTTTACTAACTTTTGGATCTTCGTTCAAGCGTTCAGCAAGATCCTGAAAAATACCAATCTTTAATGGTTTCGCTTCACCCTCTAAAGTAAAGCATTTAGGGAAACATTCAGCAATATATGCAATGACTTCTTTGCTGTTTTTTAACTTTTCAGTGTTTTCCATGAGGATTCCTGGTTATGCGGCTATGCCGCTAAGCATGTATAAATATGTTTATTAAATATTTTCGGTATTATAGTGAGGTAAATACGAAAAACCACCGTCAATTGCGAAATTATACATTATTAGCGTGCGAATTAAGCACTTCCTCTACCTGTTGTATCATTAGGACCAGTCCTTTCTCATCAATTTCGCTAAATCTTCCGGTTAAAGGACTATCAATATCCAATACTCCAGCAATTTCACCATTTATTTTAAATGGGACAACTAGCTCTGAGTTACTGGCAGCATCACAGGCAATATGTCCTTCAAACTGATGAACATCATCAATTCGCTGTACTTTGTCTTCCGAAACAGCTGTACCACATACACCCTTACCTATTTTTATACGAACGCAGGCCGGTTTTCCCTGAAAAGGCCCCAACACCAGTTCATCTTGTTTCATCAGGTAAAATCCTACCCAATTTATATCTGTAAGTTCAAGAGAAAGTAATGCACTAATATTGGCTAAATTAGCGATGAGGTCTGTTTCAGTTTCAATCAAAGCTACGGCTTGTTTTGCTAAACGTTCGTAATGTTCAAATTTCATAGTTGTTCTCGTATAATTCTTACTGACTTTATACCCAACGCCCATAAAACAAGTAATCCTAAATAAGAGCAAGTGAATTTTTGCAAATTCAGCGGTGATTGCTGTAAACTTGTACAGTTATATAGAAAATTCAAGATCAGGCAACAAATGGAAACACACTGCCCAACCTGTGGTTTAATAATTCAGAAAATGCCTTTAAACAAAGGGACACAGGCATATTGTCCTCAATGTGAAACCCAACTGTACAAATCCAGCTATCCATCATTGACCGGGAATTTTATTCTGGCTATATGTTGTTTGTTTTTATTTATTCCAGCTTATTCTCTTAATTATTTAACCATAAACCTTATCGGTATGAAGATTTCAGCTTCATTTCCGTCAATGTTGGTGACGATGTTTCAGGAAGGTTTTGGACTGCTGGCTATTTTAATTGGATTCTGTGGCCTCGTAACACCCATTGTCTACTGTCTGTCATTACTGGTTGTGCATTTTTCTCTTATGCACCATAAAATGAAGCTCCTTACTCACTCATTATCAATTCTAAAACATATACGTTCATGGGTAATGATTGATGTATTTCTTATCAGTATCGCCATTGCATGTACCAGACTTCAGGATTATGCGCAGATTTTTACGACACCAGGGTTATACTCTTTTATCATCCTGCAGGGTTTGACAATTTTATTAATCATACGTAGTCACCCCAAAGTATATTCTCACTACATAAGTGAAAAATTACCTCTGACAATCAGCAAGACCATAGAAATACAGAAACCTCAGCGTGATAATCAGTTGAGCCTTATTTTATTGTTGTGTGCTGCTATTTGTTTTATTCCGGCAAATATCATCCCGATCTCGATTCTTATGTCGAATGGTACAAGAACTGAAGATACTATTTTTTCCGGTGTCATTTATCTTATACACAATGGGCTGGCTGTTATCGCAATAATCATTTTTATTGCCAGTATCATTGTTCCGCTACTTAAAATTCTTGGATTAGGGTATTTGCTGTACTGCACGAAGTTTAATGTACAACGCAATCAGAAACAAAATACAAAAATGTACTTTGTATTAAAGTGGATTGGTAAATGGTCAATGATAGATTTATTCGTTATCGCTATTACATTGACTTTGGTTGACCGCGGACAACTACTTGATTTTACCCCGGGTTATGCTGCAATACCATTTGCTGGTGTAGTAGTATTTACCATGTTGGCAACAGAAACTTTTTCCCCACTGTTATTGTGGCAAAATAATTTAAAATTAAAGGCTAGTGAATGAGCAATGAGCAACACCCCCAGCTACCTGATATCAAATCATCAAAAAGCATTTCTCCGCTATGGATTTTACCTTTAGTTACCCTTCTCCTTACCGGCTGGTTAATTTTTAAAACCGTTAATGGTTCAGGAGAGATCATAAATATCTATTTTGATGATGCTCAAGGATTGATTGCGGGCAGGACACCGATTCGTTATCAGGGCCTGGAAGTGGGCATGGTGAATGAAATTAAACTGGATAAAGAAACAGACAGTATTTATGTCGAGGCGGAAGTATACCCTGAAGCTAAGTACCTGTTAAATTCACATACTCAGTTCTGGTTAGTCAAACCATCTGCAAGCTTATCTGGCGTTTCCGGATTGGATGCTTTAGTCTCTGGTAATTATATTGCTCTGTTACCTTCACAACTTAATGATGAATCAGATGTGAAAGATGCGTATTATGCACTAAAAAGCGCGCCGAATAATTTACAGAATTCTAACGATTTGATCGTCAATCTTTCATCACAGGATTTGGGCGGGGTTAATATTGGCTCTAAGATCCTCTACAAAAAAATCCCAATCGGTGAAGTTTTCGGCTATCACCTTGCAGAAGACTCTCAGTCGGTGTTAATTCAGGCTTCGGTAAAAGAAGAATACAAATCCCTGATTACTGACAAAAGCCGCTTCTGGAATGTCAGTGGTATCAATGCAAATATCAGTCTAAGCAGTATTGATGTCCAACTGGAAAATCTGGCATCCCTTCTTTCCGGTGCAATCTCTGTTGACTCTCCGGATAATGGTCAGCCTGTAGAATCAGGCCATGCATACAAATTATATGATGATATCCGCACCGCTGGACGTGGAGTTCACATTCAGGTTGAGTTGCCAACCGATCATGGTCTGACAGAGCAATCTTCATCTGTTTTGTATAAAAACATGAAAGTTGGTCAGGTATTGGATATCGAATTCAATGAGAACAAAACGAAAGTCATCGCCAACGTTGCTATTCAACCTGCCTTTAGTGACATGCTTGTACAAGGCAGCCGTTTTATTATTGATCAGGCACAGGTTTCTCTGACCAATATCCAAAAGTTACCCAATCTTATCAAAGGAAATGATCTCACTCTCATCCCAAATCAGCACGGCCACCAGCCAACTCGATTTTTCACTGCAATAAGAGAAGTTCAGTATAAACAACAAGCCGATCAGTCCGTCACCATTAAACTCATTGCAGACAATACTAAAGGATTAACTGAAGGCAGTGTCGTTCGTTACAAAGGGCTTCAGGTAGGAGCTGTCAGTCAGGTTGTTCTGGATGGAGATAAGGTTCTTATCACCGCTTATATTAATAACAAATATTCAAGTTTAGTTCGTAGTAACAACAAGTTTTTTGTTAATGGCTCAGCCACTGCAGAATTAACAGATAGTGGTATTAATGTTTCTGTTCCGCCTATTTCGGATGTTATTTCCGGTGGCATCAGCTTCATAAGTGAAGGCAAAGCTGGCCCCAGACGTTCATATCAACTATACGGTAGTGCAGCCGCTGCCAATCTGGCTAAATCGGCTGAGAATGGTTCAAAAAGAATTCAGCTTGTTGCCCCAACGCTCCCTGCGATTCGGGTAAATGCGCCAATTCTTTATCACAATATAAAAGTGGGACGCGTTGAAAACTACAATTTAACCTCTTCCGGAGTCAAAGTATCCATATTAGTTGAAAATCACTATCAACATTTAATAACAGATCATTCAGTATTCTGGGAGTATTCTGGTTTTGAAATGAATGCGTCTCTGAACGGTGTCACGCTGAAATCTAAGCCTTTGGAATCAATTTTAAAAGGTGGAATCGAATTCGATTCCATTGAGGGAATTAAAAATAGACTCGATCATCATTATCGCTTGTTTACGAGTCTTGATGATGCAAAGCAATATGGCACCATGATCACTCTGAAATCGCCTGAAAGTCATGGCATCTCACAAGGAACATCATTGATGTATCAAGGTGTCGTTGTGGGCAAAGTGTCAAATGTCACCCCTGATTTCACAAAACATAATGTCACCATATCTGCTTATATTCTGCCTGAATATCAGGGCAAAATTGCTATAAGCAACAGTTACTTCTGGTATGGGAATAACAAGGCTAGCTTAGTCGACACAGTAAAAGATATTAAGAACTTAATACAACCAACCATACAGGTTCATCCCGGGACAGGAAAGCCCCACTTGGAATTCATGCTCCATGATTCTCCATATAAGCAACCGGGCCTGAAACTTGTTTTGCAATCCCTAGATAAAAATTCAGTGACATCTGGCATGCCAGTTTCTTTTCGGGGAATTCGAGTCGGTGAAGTGACAAATGTTCGGCTTGGAAGTTTGGCAGATCGCGTACTTATTTATATAGATATCGAAAATAACTATCGTCATCTGATCAGAGAAAATAGTGTTTTCTGGAATGAAACAGGTGTTGATGTATCTGTTGGACTCACAGGAGCAGATATCAGAACAGGGTCGCTTAACTCACTGATGACCGGAGGCATTGCGTTCAACACACCAAAATCGAATGTATTATCTCCAATGGCAAAACCTAACGATACCTATTTCTTGCACCGGCAAAAACAACCGGAATGGCAAACCTGGAATCAGCCGATACCTAAACCTTAATTTCATTTGGATACAGTACTGATACCCAAGTAACTGCAGTTAAACGGTACTGTATTCCTACATCTTGCATATGATTCAGTATATAATTTGCGGAAAAGTTATAACGAGAATGTTCGCGTGCAAAACAAAGCCTATATACCAGAAGAGTTTATTGAACACATCCAACACTCACTTCCTAAGTCCTTAACTATTGAAAGTTTAATCGAATTCTGTCAAAAGCCTCTACGCAAATCTATTCGGGTCAATACTCTTAAGATTTCTATTGAAGATTTTAAGATCCGTGCAGAAAACAATGGCTGGAGTCTGGAAGCTGTACCATGGTGTGATTCCGGATTCTGGATTGAAGCAGATGAAACCGAAACTCCGTTAGGCAATACTGCAGAACACATGGCCGGATTGTTCTACATTCAGGAAGCAAGTTCAATGATGCCGCCTACTGCTTTATTTGAAGATTTACAAGAATTCGATACAGTATTGGATATGGCTGCAGCCCCTGGCTCAAAAACCACCCAAATAGCCGCTTTAATGGAAAATCAGGGGATATTAGTTGCCAATGAATTTGCTGCTAGCCGGGTCAAAACGCTTCACGCCAATATCGAACGGTGTGGTATTTCTAATTGTGCATTAACCAATTTTGATGCCAGAATTTTTGGGTCCTGGTTACCTGAAACATTTGACGCAATATTATTAGATGCTCCCTGCTCCGGCGAAGGAACTATCAGAAAAGACAGTGATGCCTTAAAAAACTGGAGTCAGGAATCTTCCCGTGAGATTGCACAAACACAGAAAGATCTGATTGAATCTGCATTTTATGCCCTGAAGACCGGCGGCACTTTAGTGTATTCCACCTGTGCACTGAGTGTTGAAGAAAATCAGCAGGTTTGCCATCATTTAAAAAACATATTTGGTGACGCCGTCACCTTTGATGATTTAAGCGAACTCTTTCCTGAAGCATCAAAAGCCACGACTGAAGACGGTTTTTTACATATATTTCCTCAACTTTTTGATAGTGAAGGTTTTTTTGTTGCAAGAATCCACAAAGTTAAATCTGTCACACCACCAGAGAATATGAAAAAAGCAGGCAAGTTTCCTTTCAGCAAAGTAACTAAAAAAGAAGCAGAGGAAATAGCGAGACTACTACAGCAAACATTTAATATTGCTATCCCAGGCGATAAACAACTTTGGAGCCGGGACAAAGAAATCTGGTTATTTCCAGAATCATTCGAACCACTGATTGGTAAATTACGTTTTTCCAGAATTGGCATTAAACTGGCAGAAACCCATAAAAATGGTTACCGCTGGCAGCATCAGGTCGCAACTGCTTTAGCATTAACCAGCGAAGTAGCAACAATCAATATATCAAAAGACGATGCCAGAGAATGGTTTATGGGACGAGATATCCGGCCTGATTTACCTTCGGGGAAAGGTGAAGTGTTAGTCAGCTATGATGGAATGATCATAGGAATGGGTAAATGGGTGAGTAACCGGGTTAAAAACGCATTGCCTAGAGAGTTGGTCAGGGACAAAAATCTATTTTAATTCCTGAATTGGATTTACTGAAACTGATCAAATTATCGAATTGTGTACTTTAAAATTTCTCATTTCTGAAATTTTTGTACTACACTAAAAAGGACGTAAATAAATTACGTTACAACAACCGATTAGCGCTGGCTCTTTTCCCCGGAGCCAATCCCCGAAACCCCAAATCTTTGCGATTTGGGGTTTTTTTAGTTACTTTTTAACTAACGGCTTAGTTATCCGAGGAAATAAGACGAATACCTTTTGGATCGATAGTGATTTTTCCTGCTTTATATAGCGTACCAATTGCTTTCTTAAACGTACCTTTACTGGTTCTAAACTCAGCAAAAATGTCTTCTGGTGAAGATTTATCACTTAATGGAAGATAACCATCATTACGGTCTAATTTTTGGAGTATTTTTTCACTTAAATCGTCAAATTTTGCGGTGCCTACTTTTTGTAACGACACATCGACTTTGCCATCTTCACGAACTTGTTTGATATACCCTTTGAGTTTTTTACCCACAAAAACTTTTCCGAACACATCGCTTGGGAATAACATCCCCCAGTGACTTTCATTGATAATCACTTTAAAGCCAAGATCACTTTTTTCCGCGACTAACAGATCAACCTGCTGATTAGTGGTGTATCTGGCTGGTGTCTTATCTAACCATTTATTGAATTTAGTTGTTCCAACAATACGTCCTGACGCTTTATCCGAGTACACATATACTAAACGTGTTTGTCCTACAGCTAAACGCCCGCGTTGTTCGCTAAATGGAATCAGTAAATCTTTACTTTTTATTCCCCAATTGACAAAAGCACCCGTGTTGTTAACACCTTCTACTTTCATCAGTCCCCACTCACCTACCTGAGCTATCGGAGTTTGTGTGGTGGCGACGACTTGATTATCGGAATCAAAATAAATAAAAACGTCCAATTCATCACCAACCTGAACATCGTCATGCGGTAACCAACGCTTAGCAAGTAATACGCTGCCATAATCATCGGCATCTAAAAACACCCCAAATTCAGCAATGCGTGTCACAGTTAATTTATTTATTCTTCCTATTTCGGCCATTCTATTTCGGTCTCACATCAAATTTGCAGCGATTATACGTCATCTCTGGTATGCTTTTAATAAAAATAATGAAATCTCCATCTCTCGACGCAATCTTCACCTAATTGTCAAATTAACCAAGGAGAGTGACATTTGATTAACGTCGGTAAACACGATGCAATCACATTAAAAATCACAAATGCCATGCCAGAAACCAAAGCGTGTGATTTAGATATTTATTTATTCGTTCCCGGGGAAGTTGGACTCACCAGTAATGTTTTATCCGAATCCGATTTTTTTTATAACTGCATAAGTCAGAAACGCACCTACTTTAGTGACAAAACTCTCTTACCACTCATTCACAGCCGTCTTGCCCAACGAGGCCGTTTATCATCAACACAATATCGTGTCAGTCTAAGTTTGTTTGCTTATCAATATGTTGTCGCTTTAGATAAAGCCATTCATGATTTGTCCCAGCATGGCGAATCAATTACCGAAGATGAAATAGATAACGTCATTGAGCTGTCACTCGATATTCTGAGACGTCTGAGAAGAACCATCCCCTATGAAGAAAATTTAAAGCGTTATTACACCAACATCGATAACTATCTTTCCTGGTATACAGAACAACGATTTTTAAGCCTGGTTTCGCATATGCCAAGAAATGAAGTCTATGCGACAGTAAAAACCCGCCTGATAACTCTGGCTGAAAAAGAAGAAGCCCATCGAACACTAAATCATTACAACTCACAAAAAGCATCTGAGAATATCAATCGCCTGGCTAATAAAATGCGTCTGCTCAGGCGATTAATCGAGCATCCCGTAGTACTAAAGCAAAAAATGGTGTCATTGGGTAACAATATCAGACGAGCAGTAAAAGGCATGGCCACCGGGCTTGTCATGGTCTTTGTCACCATTACTGCGGTAACAGCTCGAGATTATCTAGGCGAAATCACCGCATCCTTTATTATTGCAATGTCGTTACTGTATGCAGTCAGAGAAATTTTTAAAGATGATTTGAGAGAAATCTTATGGCGTTGGTTAAGAAAAGGAAAACCAAAGTGGAAACGCCGTTATTTTGATCCAACCACCAATAAATTAGTGGGACAAAAAGTCGAGTGGCTAGATTACGTTAATCTTTCTGAATTGCCGGACCATATTAAATTTGTCCGGAAAAAGCGTATTGTTCAGCGTGAAGAACAGATAATTCATTACCGCTCAGAAACGGACATGAGCACATCCAAATTTTTAAGTGGTTATGATGAAACACGGGATACCCTTTACATTGACTTTCGAACAATCACGCGACTGTTTGATAAAAGTTCTAACCATATGTATGTACTGAACAATAATCAGGTCAGCAAGGAAAAAGTAGAGAAAAGACATTTACTGAATTTGATTATAAAAGAGAACAATCGGGTTAATCCGCCCAACTACTACCGTTGGAAGGTCGTTTTAAATCGCAGTAAAATTGTTGATATAGAAAAAATAGAGCTCGACTAATCGAGCTCTATTTTATTAATTCATTTAGAAAATATTAAAAACGATAAATGATGTCTGCGTGACAATGTTCAGTTAAATAATGTTCAAATTTAGCATTATCATTTGCTGAGTCATACACAACAGCCGCTGATTTCTTAGCTATGTGCGCACATTTAACTGCTGTATCAATGAGTGTTGTTACTGCTTCATTTTCTGGTTTAAACAAATGAGTCAGTTGTTCGTTAAAACGATCAACGCCCAAAGTAAACTGAGTCAGGTGATCAACATTAATCACAACACCATCGAAATACTGCAATAGTCTTTCAGACAAAAGAGCAGCAGACGGAACATCACATGAATACGATACTTTCAGACCGTTCAGACCTCTTGGTAAACCATTCTCAGCCAAACGATCAATAATTGTTGCAGCGTCACTAAGCGCACGAACAAATGGAACAATAATCTCAATATCAATACCCTGCTGACGTAGTGACTTAATCACTTCACACTCAAGAGCAAAAGCAGATGAATATTTTTCAGAAGAATAACGTGATACACCACGAGCGCCCATAAAAGGATTGGTCTCTTTCTCTTCAGCAAGAGAACCACCAATCAGTGCACCGTATTCATAGCTATCTGCATCACTGAGACATAATTTAACAGACTCATATGGCTGCAACTTAAACTGCTCAGCAATGTTAGTAACTAATGTAGACACAAAATGTTCCGAGGGATCTTGGGAACCAACAATAGCATCAAATGCCTGCTGATCCTGCTCACTTAAGCGTCCATTTTGCTCGCTTACAAGAGAAGGATGATAAAATACTGTTTCAGCCACCAATTCTGACATAGAAATATACAAGTGATTAGCACTCGCATCTTTAATTTCAGATGGATACACATTTCCATTACTAACATTCCCGTTAGTAATTTGAGGATGCTCTAAGCTCATTACTGCTCCAATTCGTTATTATCATCATCTAAGACTGAAAAATACCGACTGGAGATAATAAATACAAGGGGAATCAATACAAATCTCGAAAATTACAATTAAAAATCGGTACTTTGTTATCAGATTTTACGGGTTTATCAATCTTTGGGTTTATTAGGATAACAATCTGAGCTATCTTACTGACCAGATTCAAGTTCATATCGAACCATCAGGGTTACGCATAAGGAGAGAATAATGCCCTCTTTTGATATAATTTCAGAGGTTGATACCGTAGAGCTGCGAAATGCAGTGGATAACGCAAACAGAGAATTAGCAACGCGTTTTGATTTTCGTAATGTTGATGCCAGCTTTGAACTAAAAGACGAAACAGTGAAGATGAAAGCAGAAGGCGAATTCCAGCTGACTCAAATGATGGACATGCTGCGCGGCAATATGGCCAAAAGAAATATTGATGCCCGCTCAGCCGATCCTCAGAAAGCCGAACAATCCGGTAAAAACTGGTATAAAGATGTTCGCTTCCAGCAAGGTATCGATCAGGCTATTTCCAAAAAAATAATTAAACTGATCAAAGATAAAAAACTCAAAGTCCAGGCGTCTATTCAGGGCGATAAAGTCCGGGTTACAGGTAAAAAGCGTGATGATTTACAGACTGTAATTGCTTTGATCAAAGAAAATGACTTCGATCAGCCATTCCAGTTCAATAACTTTCGAGATTAATACTTCCTCTATTAAAGCAGTACCAGATATTCGGTTGCCCGTAACCGAATATCTTTGTTCCAATTATTTCCATTCTCTAAACACTACTCACTGAAATCCTGAAAACCTATTTTCTTTCTCTTCCTAACTCCCTTCTCTTCCCTATCTTCCTTATTTTCCTCAAATCCTGAAACCTTCCTCTCTCCCATGGAGAAATAACGAGGCATTACCATCACAACACTGTTGATGCAGGTAACGTAATGTGGGATGAATCAAGACAATAATACGTGCTTTTTCCTGACGGTACTTATTCAGTAACTCAAGCAATTCTTTTCTGTTTTTATATTGCTCACGTTCCGCATCTCTACGGCATAATTCCAGATAGGATTTACTGTCGTGGTCGCCATAAAGTACAATTTCAGCCTGCTGCATATATCGTAACGCTTTTATTGGTAATAACTCAGCATCTTTTTCAATCACCACCCAATTCTCATCTTCTGTTTCATGAATAGGATGATTAATCATTTCCTGATAAATATTTTCCAACTCTGCGAGTTCATTTGACTGTTTAATCCTGGTATCAGCAAAGAATATTTCCCAGAACTTTCTTCTTAAATCAACACTCGGATATATCTGTTTAATATCGTCTCGTTTATCAGCAGCAAAATCCGCTAGTAATCCCAAATTCTGCGGTAATACTGTTTCAAACGATTCCCTCATATTCCGAATCAATACAGGAGAAGAACCGCCACTTGAAATCGCGACCTGAATCCTTCCCCGGGTAATCATAGAAGGTGTAATAAAATCACAATATGGCAGATCATCCACGACGTTAATCAGGAGATTTCTCTTTTTCGCATCGCTGTGAATTAAATGATTGAGTTCATTATTATCCGTAGTGGCCCATACCTGACTGAAAGAATATAAATCAAGCTGAGATTCTTCATACGTTTTTTCAATCCACTCACATTGATTCTGAGTAACAAGGTTACTTAAAAAAGAAGATAATTCGGGTGAAACAATAATTACCTTTGCCTGTGCTTTTATTAACGCTTCAACCTTTCTGCTTGCAACTTCACCACCGCCAATAACTAACACCGGTTTATTCACAAGATCCATAAATAGTGGAAAATATCGCATTTACCCTAAATCTCTCCTCAAACTTGGTCAAAATGACGCTACCTAAAAATGTGCAAGGCACTCTTTAAAATGCCGTTCGGTAAAAATGATCGTTCATATTTACTACTTTTTACAAATTTAGTTTCAGAATAAAACAAAAAAATAGATTTTTATACCATTATGACATCAAACCAAAAACAGGACATTCTGTTGCACCAATTTGGAACCGATCTGCACCATTTACATTTGAATAACAATTGGCCATTCTAAATCACGTAGGTTTGATTTCTATTATAAGTCTTAAGACCAAATTTTTGAGAAATAATTTAGTCCTTACCTACAATTACAAAGCCTGCACTGTTAAGTAGCAATATTAAGTGGTAACACTAGCTCATAATAGATTGCAGCGAATATAACAAACAAACACAACATTGATGTACCTTGTATCAGGGTTACCCTGCTTACAAATGGATCATACAGGAAGGATACAAATGGCAAACAAACTCAAATTTCTTGCTTCCGCTGTAGCTGTATCTGCTGCACTTATCTCAACATCAGCCTCAGCAGCTGAAAGCACTTTAGATAAAGTATTATCTCAAGGCTTCGTATCATGCGGTGTAAGTACAGGTCTACCAGGTTTCTCTAACCCTAATGCTAAAGGCGAATGGGAAGGTATTGACGTAGAATACTGTCAAGCTGTTGCAGCAGCAGTTTTAGGAGATAAGACAAAAGTAAAATATGTGCCATTAACAGCAAAAGAACGTTTCACAGCCCTACAATCTGGTGAAATTGACGTTCTTTCTCGTAACACAACCTGGACTCTTCAACGTGATACGGCTCTTGGCCTGAACTTTGTCGGCGTAGATTACTACGATGGTCAGGGTTTCATGGTTAAAAAAGATCTTGGTATCACAAGTGCTAAAGAGCTTGACGGAGCTTCTGTTTGTGTACAATCAGGTACTACAACTGAACTTAACCTTGCAGATTACTTCCGTAAAAGCGGTATGACTTACAAACCAGTTGTATTCGATACTGGTGCTCAAACAGCTAAAGGTTTCGACTCAGGTCGTTGTGACGTGCTAACTACTGACCAATCAGGTCTATATGCACTTCGTCTAAACCTAACAGATCCTAGTTCAGCTGTCGTACTACCAGAAATCATTTCTAAAGAACCTCTGGGTCCGGTTGTACGCCAGGATGATGACAAATGGTTTAACGTTGCAAAATGGACTCTGAATGCAATGATCAACGCTGAAGAATACGGCATCACATCTAAAAATGTTGATGAAATGCTAAAATCTTCAGATCCAAATGTAAAACGTATTCTGGGTGCTGACGGCCCTAAAGGTACAGGTCTTGGCATTCGTGACGACTGGGGTTATCAAATCGTAAAACAAGTTGGTAACTACGGTGAAGTATTCGAAAGAACAGTTGGTAAAGGTTCACCTCTTCAAATTGCTCGTGGTGTAAATGCACTATGGAACGCTGGCGGCTTTATGTATGCGCCACCACTTCGTTAATTGATTTCCCAAGCTAAACTTAAAACAACTGGGCGGAGTGTTATTCCGCCCTTTTATCGAATACATGGATTTGAGGTTATAGCTGTATGAAACCTGACAATAGTCATGTCTCTGAAATGGATTCAGCTCCATCTAAGAGTACAAACTTATTATACAATCCCACTTTTCGATCAGTTGCCTTCCAGTTTATCACCGTTGCTGCTCTGTCTCTTTTTGTTTATACGTTAGTAAATAATGCGCTATCAAACTTAGAAGCCAGGGGTATTGCAACAGGCTTTGGCTTTTTAGAACAGCCAGCTGGATTTGGTATTGGACTATCACTGATCGATTACACTGAAGCTGACACTTATGCTAAGACTTTCTTTGTGGGTCTGCTTAACACTGCATTAGTTTCCGTTCTAGGCATTATATTTGCCACCATTATTGGTTTTCTTGTCGGTATTGCTCGTCTATCTTCAAACTGGTTAGTGAGTCGAGCTGCTGCTGTTTATATTGAAATATTCCGAAATATTCCTCTCTTACTGCAGATTTTGTTCTGGTATGTTGCAGTGCTACAGGCACTACCATCACCAAGACAAAGTTTCTCTCTTGGAGATTCATTTTTCCTGAACGTCCGTGGTTTATATATGCCAGGACCAGTATTCGAATCCGGGAGTGGTTTTGTCGTTGCCGCGTTGGTTATTGGTATTATTGCTACCTTCTTAGTTAATATTTGGGCCAACAAACGTCAGGAAGCAACCGGCCAACAAACTCCAATGGTGCGTATTGCCCTTGGATTAATCATTGGTTTGCCACTAATTGTATACTTCATCTCTGGAATGCCAATCTCTGCTGATTATCCTCAACTAAAAGGGTTTAACTTCAGAGGTGGTATCGGGATTATTCCAGAGCTAGCAGCACTGTTAGTTGCATTAAGTGTTTACACGGCTGCCTTTATCGCTGAAATCGTTCGTTCAGGCATTAATGCTGTTAACTACGGACAAACAGAAGCCGCGATGTCGCTAGGTATTCCTCGTTCAAAAACACTAAAACTGGTTATTATTCCTCAATCTATGAGAATCATAATTCCACCACTTACAAGTGAATATCTGAACTTAACTAAAAACTCATCACTTGCAATGGCTATCGGTTATCCGGATCTCGTATCTGTCTTTGCCGGTACGACGCTGAACCAGACAGGTCAGGCGATTGAAATTATTGCAATGACCATGGGAGTTTATCTGTTCTTAAGTATATTAACGTCTGTGTTAATGAACATGTATAACAAGAAAGTTGCTTTGGTGGAGAGATAATATGAGTAAACACGAATTTCTTCCAGATCTTCCACCTCCAGCAAATACCCGCGGTATCATGGGATGGTTGTTAAAAAATCTGTTCAATAGCCCTCTGAATACAATTCTGACATTTATTATTGCTTATTTTGTATGTAGAGGATTTGTAGCTGTATTTGACTGGGCCATTTTGGATGCTAACTGGATTGGTACTACCCGAGATGCCTGTACTAAAGATGGTGCTTGCTGGCCATTTATTAGTGTTCGTTTTGAACAGTTTATGTTTGGCTTTTATCCAGAGTCTGAGCTGTGGAGACCAAAACTGTTCTTTGCATCATTGGCTATATTAGTAGCATTGCTTGCCTACGATAAAACGCCTAAACGTGCATGGATATTTTTATTCGGAATTACCGTTTATCCATTCCTGACAGCTGAACTCCTTGAAGGCAGCCTATTCGGATTGCCAATTGTTGAAACACACAAATGGGGCGGTTTATTAATCACTTTAGTTATCGCTTTAGTTGGTATTGTTGCATCCCTACCTATAGGTATTCTGTTAGCCCTGGGGCGTCGTTCAGAAATGCCCATCATTCGTAGCCTGTCAACTGTATACATCGAAGTATGGCGTGGTGTACCGCTAATTACAGTACTGTTCATGGCATCGGTAATGTTACCGCTGTTCCTGTCACACGGCACAGAAGCAAACAAATTAGTCCGAGCATTGATTGGTGTGGTTATGTTCAGCTCTGCATACATGGCAGAAGTTGTGCGAGGTGGCTTACAGGCTATCCCTAAAGGTCAGTATGAAGCTGCTGATGCATTAGGCTTAAGTTACTCGAAAAAAATCATCCTGATTATCATGCCTCAGGCATTAAAAATTACTATCCCTTCGATTGTGAACACATTCCTGGGATTATTTAAAGATACCAGTCTGGTCTTAATCATCGGTATGTTTGATGTACTCGGTATCGGTCAGGCTGCAAACACCGACCCCGCATGGCTCGGTTTTGCAACAGAAAGTTATGTATTTGTCGCGTTAGTGTTCTGGATATTTTGTTTCGGCATTTCGAGATACTCGATCTGGCTAGAAAATAAATTAAATACCGGCCACAAACGATAAGCAAAAGTGAAAGGAACGTATTATGACGCTACAAACTCCAAATGAAGATTACATGATTCGTATTAAACATATGAATAAGTGGTACGGCGAATTTCATGTACTGAAAGACATTAACCTGAATGTTAAAAAAGGCGAAAAAATCGTTATCTGTGGCCCTTCTGGTTCAGGTAAATCAACTATGATTCGGTGTATTAACCGCCTTGAAGAGCACCAGAAAGGGAAAATTATCGTTCGCGGTACAGAACTTTCTGAAGACCTCAAAGATATTGAAACAGTTCGTCGTGAAGTGGGTATGTGTTTCCAGCACTTTAACCTCTTCCCTCACCTGACTGTATTAGAAAACTGTACTCTTGCTCCTATCTGGGTTAAGAAAATGCCGAAAGCAGAAGCAGAAGCGATTGCTATGAAATATCTGGAACGTGTAAAAATTCCAAATCAGGCACAAAAATATCCAGGACAGCTTTCTGGTGGTCAGCAACAACGTGTGGCAATTGCTCGTTCACTGTGTATGAACCCACAGGTTATGTTGTTCGATGAACCAACATCTGCACTTGACCCGGAAATGGTTCGTGAAGTACTGGACGTTATGGTTGAATTAGCCGAAGAAGGTATGACCATGCTGTGTGTAACTCACGAAATGGGTTTTGCTAAAGAAGTTGCAGATCGGGTTATCTTCATGGATGCTGGTGAAATTATCGAAGAAAACAATCCGAAAGATTTCTTCGAAAACCCACAATCTGATCGTACTAAAAACTTCTTATCACAGATTCTTTCTCACTAAGTTTCTGCGCGATAATATAAAAGTTACAAGAGACACTAATAACAGTGTCTCTTTTTTTATGCTAAGTCACACATAGAAAAATTGTGTTACAACTTAATCATTACTTGTTAAGGTAAATTGATTAATATAGTCATATAAAGAATGTATAAAAGGATATAAAACATTTACAGGGCTTGAATATTGAACTTTTACCCCCATAAATGTCTTATAAACAAAAGGTAATCACCTTACGAGGAAAAGTATGAACAGACCTATGTATTCACAAACGGCAACTCAAACTGGTGTTTTGCAGACTAATAAAGTTTTGCGTAACACTTATGCATTACTGTCTATGACTCTTTTGTGGTCTGCAGTAATTGCTGGTATTTCAATGGCAATGAACTTGCCTCGTCCTGGGTTAATCATCACTCTTGTTGGTTTCTATGGTTTATTGTTCTTAACTGAAAAAAACCGTAACAGCAGCCTGGGCGTTGTTTTCACGTTCCTGTTCACCGGATTCTTAGGTTATACCCTGGGACCAATCCTGAACATGTATATTAGCCATGGTATGGGAGACGTTGTTGTTACTGCTCTGGGTGGTACAGCTCTGACCTTTATGGCAGCATCTGCGTATGCATTAACAACCAAACGTGACCTATCCTTCCTGAACGGAATGTTACTTGCCGGTTTCGTGGTGCTATTAGTTGGTATGATCGCAAATATATTCCTGCAAATGCCAATGCTATATCTGGCTATGAGCGGACTGTTTGTTCTGTTCTCAACAGGTGCAATTCTGCTAACTACACAGCAAATTGTCCGTGGTGGTGAAAATAACTATATTTCAGCAACCATCACTCTTTACGTATCAATTTACAACCTGTTCCTTAGCCTGCTAAGCATCCTGGGTGTAATGAACGACGACTAATATTCATTGTTAACCTGAAAATATCTGATAAAGAAAGCCGGGCCACCAAGAGCCCGGCTTTTATTTAATGGAATACCTGAGCACCAAATCGCAAACACTTACTGTTGCTCATCAGTTTTCTGAAAGCTTCCTTATCCAACCTAATCAAGGTTTCATGATCACCGGCTTCCAAATAAACATGATCTAACTCAGTAAGAAATTGATCACATACTGATGCCATGTGGTAAATATTTCCCACAGGCGGCACAGCACCATGCTCACAATCTTCAAAAAGTTTATATACTTCCTGCTCTTTCACGAGATGGAACTTAGCTTGCAGTTCTTCATTTAAGACCGACAAGCTTACTTTTGCATTCGATGGCAAAACGGCCATTAAATGCTTACCTTCATGGTCTTCTAATATCACTCCTTTCGCTAAACTCATTGGCAGAATGTTCGCTGTTTTAGCGCTCTGCCATGAACTATGACTATGAGAGTGATTCACTGTTTGATAGCGGATATTATGCTCATTCAAATAGCGGTCCAGGCGGGTTACAGTCGTCATATCAACCTCCGCATTTACCATACCCGTAATAAGTATAGAAAGAGAACTCACTACCCGCTAAAAAACTATCTAATCAATTTAGACCATTACAAACATATTTAACTAACTCGCTCATACATTATGCTCAAAAGTATACACCTTTTAATAAATCACTGGAAAATTCAATTTTTGGGAGTCGAGCGTTGGAAATCCAATCCATCTTAAATGCTTGTATGCGCCTTGCATCCAAGCCTAACTAGTACCATAATTAGGTATCTGTTGGTATTGAGGGCTATGTTATGGCTAAGAACACTAGTATTACTTTAGGTGACCATTTTGATGGTTTTATTGCTAATCAAATCCAAAGCGGTCGCTATGGCTCTGCAAGTGAAGTCATTCGTTCCGCTTTACGTTTACTTGAAACTCAAGAAACTAAAATGAACACTTTACGCCAATTGCTTGTTGAAGGTGAAGAAAGTGGAGTCGCGGATTATGACCTTGATTCGTTTATCAATGAGTTAGATAGCGAAGAGAGAAAATGAGACCATTTCAGTTAACTAACAAGGCGAAATCTGATTTAAGAGATATAGCCTTGTTTACCTCTCGACGCTGGGGTCGAGAACAGCGAAATATTTATCTAAAACAGTTTGATGACTCATTTTGGCTGTTGGCCGAAAATCCTGACATTGGTAAAGCCTGTGACGAAATTCGCGATGGCTATAGAAAATTCCCACAAGGAAGCCACGTAATATTTTATCGTCAGATCGGTAGCCAAAATATTGAGATTATCCGTATCCTCCACAAAAGCATGGATGTGAATCCAATTTTCGGCGCATAGCGAATGATATGGACTCCCTATTCCTAAACCACCTCGTGCCATACTAAACAATGACACGTTGATAATTTGGAGGTGACTATGTCCACCATTCAAACCATTGGCATTGACCTTGCCAAGAATATCTTCAGTATTCATGGCGTTGATGCATATGGCAAGTGCGTTCTTCAAAAAACAGTCAAAAGAAACAAACTCTTAGACCTACTCGCTAATTTACCGCCCTGCTTAGTCAGGATGGAAGTGACAAACATATCCGGACGTTATTCATTCATGGTGCACGTGCTGTAATTACCAGATGCAAAGACAAAACGGATAGAAACAGTCTCTGGTTACAACAACTGGTTGAACGGCGTGGCTATACACGAGCCATTGTCGCTTTAGCTGCTAAAAATGCCCGGATCATATGGGCACTACTGACTTCGGGAAAAGAATACCAAGCTGACTACATCACAAGTTAGCGCACACCAAGTCAACACAATAGTTATTGATGACAATACGGTCAGACCGAGGTGCCAAAGCCTGTTGTGCTCAGAAGTAAAAAATACTGTCTAACGAATGAGGCAAGCACCAAGCGAATATCATCTGGGTAATGGCGATTAAGCCAGTTAAATACCGAATGTAGATCTGCTGTCCGATCCTCTATTGTCAGAGAGAGCTATTGTTGACAAAAAGAGGGAGTCCATGTAGCTGAGCTCAGTTGCAAAATAGCTGGCACTATATTTTGCGAAGCAAAATTCGTGACAGTTATTTTGTCAATTGAAGCGATTTGTTAGCTGCCCTTCACCAATAGCTCATTAATAATGATAACGACATGAAATAATTGTGATAGCTTGGTCATCAACCGCATAAACTAACCGGTTAGTATCGTCAATACGGCGTGACCAAAAGCAAGCTAGATTTTCTTTTAATGGCTCAGGTTTTCCGATACCTTCAAATGGTGAGCGCTTTACATCGTTAATTAATTTATTTATACGCTTTAATGTCTTTTTATCTTGTGTTTGCCAATATAAATAATCATTCCAAGATTCATCAGTCCATGAAAGCAATCGCTGGCTACTACTCATCAATTAAATCTCGTGCTGTTGTTTGACCTGCACGATATTGAGCAATAGAACGATTTAGATGCTCTGCGTTTTCTGGAGAACGAAGTAAATGAACCGTTTCCATCAGGCTATTGTAGTAATCCAAGGACATAACTACTGCATCCTCCGCATCACGACGAGTGATTACTGTTGTATCAGCATCATTCACTACACCATCTAGAACTGCTTTTAAACCATTTCTCGCTTCCGTAAAAGATACAATTCTCATAGAACCTCCACATGTACAACTTACAAGACAAGTATAATCAAAAAAACTCTAGCTGTACAGTTAAACGGACATGTGGATTCGATAAGCAGCTAACGCTAAGCTCAATAGCCGAGCACTGGCGCATCATTTTGCTCTGCAAAATGCGTGACATTGCGAGGTCTATTGCAGCGCATTGTTAGTTTTGCGTGCCAAAATGACACACTCATTGCTTTTCTCTCCATTTGATACCATAATACCAATGTGACATTTTGGCACAAAAGGAGACTATTTATGGCAACTACGTTACCTCGCATCACTGCCCGAGTCGACGTTGATACACAAGACTTACTGACTAAAGCTGCTGCTATTGCCGGTATGTCCAGTATTAATTCATTTGTTCTCAGCGCTGCTATTGAGAAAGCAATGCAAGTTATCGAACGTGAAGAAACTCTCAAACTAAGCCAGACTGACGCGATGTTATTAATGGATGCACTTGATCGTCCAGCTACATCAAATGCGAAACTGCAAACCGCAGCTCAACGTTATGAAGGCAAAACTCAGCAATGAATACGGTACTCCTTGATAAATCTAAACATGACAGAAACCGATTCAACTGTGGTATCAGTGCTCTGAATAACTATCTTAAAGTTATGGCAAGTCAGCAAGCAAAGAAAGATAACACCAGAACTTTTATTCTGGAAGATGATAGCGATGAATCCAGAATTATTGGATTTTATGCTTTAACCATGACACCTATTGATCTGAATGCTTTACCAGACAAGCTACAGAAAAAACACCACTCATCAACGTCTGGCGGACTTATTGCTCGTTTAGCCGTTGATGAGAATTTTAAAGGAAAAGGCTTTGGCGAATGGCTATTAATCGATGCTCTACGCAAACTACTTACCGCTAGTGACACTGTTGCTTTTCCTGTTGTTATCGTTGATGCAAAAGACGGCGCAAAACACTTTTATGAACAATATGGTTTTACCGCATTTAAAGATGCAGAAAACCGCCTATTTATCACTATTGCTGATATTCGAGCCAGCCTGAGCTGACAACACACATTTAACAAACTAATGCTAAGCTAAGTGGCTAACAAACGCTCCACTAAACCTAAAATAACCACCATAAAACCAATTTGAACTAAAATCGCCGCGCGTTTGCAGTCCGGCTTAAGCGCCTTGTTAAATGCACAATTTCGATGCACATTTTGTGCTCTCATCATATTCCCAAAGTTCAACATCACTTGGGATTAAATGCTTATAAGTTCGGATATAATACTCCGCTAAAGTCTCATTTTATAGAGGTCAACTAAAACCGGACACACGGTTAGGCCGATTCTCGGCGATTGCAGGCGGAACTCCATCATTATGTTGATGAGGTTGTTGCCCTTCACCAATGCCAGTGCTAACATTTGTACACACATCAAATTCAGGAGTTACTCATGGATACCAGAATTCAATTTCGTGTTGATGAAGAAACAAAACGTTTAGCCCAACAAATGGCTGAAAGCCAAGGTCGAACTCTTAGTGATGCTTGCCGCGAACTCACCGAACAACTCGCTGAACAACAACGTAAAGCATTATCTCATGATACCTGGCTAACTGAACAAGTTAATCTCGCATTTGATAAATTTGATTCTGGGCGAGCTGTGTTCGTTGACCATGAATCTGCCAAAAATAGCATGGCTGCACGCAAAGCAAAAATCCGTAATCGAGGTCAATAATGATTTACTGGGAAGAAGAATCTTTAAATGACCGCGAAAAAATCTTTGAATTTCTATACGATTTTAACCCTGATGTTGCTGAAAGAACCGACGATATTATTGAAGCTAAAGTTGAAAACCTAAATGAACAACCTTTAATGGGAGTTCAACGTGATGGAATTCGAGGTCGATTGCTCATTATCCCTGAAGTATCAATGATCGTTTCATATTTTGTCGATGGTTCTAACATTCAAATTATGCGTGTTCTTCATCAAAAGCAAAAATTCCCAATTGAGTAGCTGAAGCTGATTAAGCAACTAACGCTAAGCTCAATTGCCGAACGCTGGCACATAATTTTGCTCTGCAAAATTCGGGACATTGCGAGGTCAATTGCAGCGCATTGTTAAATGGCAGTTACACCATAAGCTTCTGATATTGTGTTGCAAGATGTACATCCATACCGTGTGAAAGCTCATAATTGACTGCTATTTTTTGTGGTTCGATACTTGAAACCTCTGCTGACACCAACCCTTTGTAATGAGGATCGGATAAAAGATCGCTTTCAATTGTTTCAATTAATCTTTCTCTTTCATTTCCTTCTATACCTGCTAAATGTTGCTCCCAATCTATATCAAGCGATTGGAGCTCACACTTATGATTACCTAAACTTTGATACATGACTCGATCAAATTGGTAGCTATCCTTAACCTCTACAATCTGATAAAAAGTAGGTACTTTTTCTTTAACCAAATCAATAAATTCTTGACGTTTTTCCGATGGGAAACGCAAACCAAATGTGATGCTTTTTACTGCTCTGTAGTCATGAGGCATTTGGCCGCTGATATTATCGACTACAACGCGGCACTCTCCTTCATACTTCCAACGAGGTGACTTGTAACCAAACATAATCTTCATGGCATTCTTATTGATGATGGATTGCAAACCTAAACTCGGAGGCAGTGGTTCATAGGAGACATCAAAGACTTTTAGGTGATGATTGGGTGTAAATCTAGTTAATAAGTCAAGATCATACTCAATTGCAATTCCAGTATGGCTATTAGCGTAATGCGCCCACATAAGTTCATCGGTATGGTTTGAGGTTAAAGAGAAAATACCACTTGTGTCCAACGATTGGGTTATTGCTCTTGCAGAGCTATAAATAGGGTCGAGTAAATCCTGCCTTTCGCCCAAAGCTGTAACGCCTTGTAAATATCCATTCAACTCACGCTGAATGTGGTTAGTAAATACACCTTCGGTAGGATCATTTAGGCACTTACGAGTTGGCAGATAAAAATGACTGGTTTGTATAGGATTAATTACATATTTCTTAGTTTCATCTGAGAGTTGTCCATCAGAATCAAAATTGACTTCTTTATACTTATAAAGGCTTAATCCCATCTCCGATTTCTCCTTTGACCTTGCCTACCATTTAACTTTTACTTAAATGGCGGCACGTAGTGCCGTCCAGTTTCAAGTTTTTGTTAAATGATTTTTCCATGGCAGTTCTTATATTTCAAATTACTTCCACATGGGCAAAGGTCATTTCTATTTGGCTTTTTACCTCTTACTGCCAAATCTCTTAATTGAGATTCAAAATCGAGTAGAGCTTTAGATGAAATAACATTGCCAAGATTGTTAGGGATTGCAGTAAGTGCAATATCTTTTTTTTCGCCAATTTCTATGGTTTTTATTTCGCCAGATGCAACATGTTGTGGGCCAGCATATAAAATACCTAATAACTTTACTCTGCTCGGACCAATGGTAGTACCTTGGCTTCTTGATGTTATTTTACCTATATCGATTATAAATACTGGCGAGCCACTGGAACCATTAAAACAGGCAGCATCAATTAAAAATTCAGGTTTTCCATTGTAATTTAGTTCTGGGTGAGTGGCTGTTATGCCTTTTCTAAATATTGGCTGATTATTTACATAATCCCATATGCCATTTGGGTACCCAACCATGACAATTTCTTGCATAGATGGCATATCTTTTAACTCTACATCTGTAGGTATAAGTTCAGGTGTTAGTGGTGCTATATAAAATTCATCACCTTCAGCTTGTGCTTGATTGAGTAATGGTGCGATAGGCATTACCGCTAGATCAACACTTGGATGATAGAACCATTGTTCGGCAAATGAGGCGATTTCAAAAAATTTGAAATTACCAACATCAGGTAAACCATGAGGATTTTTTTTCGTCAAACAAAATTTACCACTAATAGCACCTTTTACTACATGTCTATTAGTTACTATTACAGGAATATGTTTATCACCATCGATACATAGGTTCATAAAAAAACCAGTTCCTGTACCTATAATGTTTCCACTGAATTTGCACTCAATTCTGACTGTACTATGTGCAATTTGATCTGTAATAAACATATATATACCTATATGTGAGACTAATCATTTAACGCTGAGAACAGTTGCAAAAATATATGGCGCTATATTTTGGGAACCAAAATTCGTGACATGTATTTTTGTCAATTGATTCGACTTGTTAGGTGCGTTCTAAAGTGTTGGATATACTATTTTTTCGTTTTTATTTCTATGTTCGTCAGACCAACAAAGTTTCAGCTTGTGCTTTCTAGGCGTTTGCATATGTACTGCTGCTAATAACTCAATAGACGCATGTTTTTCTAACGATTCATAAGGAAGTTTGCTATTTAGCTCCGATTCCGGAACTAGTTCATTACCGTCTGGAAACTCTACTGTTACATTTTTTGCTTCAGCATTTCCTTTATTCCAAATTTTCAACCGATACTTGTTATTCCCTAACTTAATGATTGATGCACCTAAATCAGCTTTACGGTCATCGATAACTTCTTCTGTTTCTTTAGCTAAGAGCAATTCATTAAGCTTTTTCTGAGTTTCAACTAGCGAATCCTGCCTTTTATTGAATTTAATCGTCCGCCATGTTGCATACCCAGAAAGCACTAGAGCCAAAAGCGCGATACCATCGCCAAAATCCATACGGTAAATGTCCTCTATTTGAATTTTATATTCTTGTTCCCTCTGAACGCATTTTTGAGCATTTTGTTCATTTCATCTTCAATTTGCTTTTTTGCCTCTTTAGCGATCTCGTTTATATTTTCTTGTATTAATTCAGAGTTTTCAGCTTCAAGTTCTGCACGAGTCAGTTGGCGTTCACACTGAGAACAAGTAACAAGCCCATTTTCGTCATTGTCGTCGAAAATAAAATCTTTACCACCGCAAGTTGGACACAACATACTAATTTGTCTATCAAGATTATTGAGTTTCATTTTACCTCCTAAGCACCTAACGCCCAATTAAGGGGTGAACAACGCCTCCACCCAACCTAAGGCATTGTGCCATAAACACTAAATTTGAAGTAGAAAAATGCCAAGCGTTGTGAATCCCTCTTAAATTGCTTGTTATGTATGTTCCTGAGATAGCGAAGAAAATTGATCGCGCCATTGTTCAAGCAATGGAACTGCAGACGATAAGTAGAATTTTCGTTCACCAATAAGAAAAGCCAACACATTAGATAATGGGTAGTTTTCTGGGTCTACAACATTGGAAATACTAAGGTAGGTTTTATTAATAATTCCACTTTCACTATACCAGTTCCACTCTGACTCATGTTTCCACCAATTTGCAGCAGAATTGATAACTGAGATATGAGTAGATCCTAGTGATGTTACCGTTCCAAGGTTTAATGCGTCTCGCTTGCTAACTTCACTTTTATACATGGTATCACTTATATATTGCTGCATAGCAACAAAGCCAACACCTATAAAGTATTCTGCTCTGTCAAAAATACCTAAACTGTCAGCATCTATACTTGATTCTGCTTGTTCCATTAACTGTTCTAATCGTGAATCGAGTAAAGCTAATAAGTCGCTCAGTTCAGCGATTTTAAGATCAAGGCAATCTCCTTTTGAAAACAGCAATATACAATTATTCCTCAAAATACATAACGACTAGCACAGCGGCACTTTTACCGCGGTACCAGCAAACTTATAATTCTAAACTACAAGTGCCCAACTAAACTATGTCCGCTGCTGCACCTTGTTATATGCTTTTCGATCACCTATAATTTATGCGCAATACTTATGCGCATGAGGTGAATTTATGAGGAATACTCGTAGTACGCAAGCTCCCAAAAAAGCTACAAACCTAAGTCTTAACAGTGAATTACTTGCTCAAGCAAAACGGTTGAACATAAACCTATCCGCCACAATGGAGAAGGCTCTTGAGAAAGAAGTTAGCCAACGATTAAAAGCTGAATGGCTAGAACAAAACTCAGCAGCAATTGACGCTTGTAACGATTTAACTGAAAAACATGGACTTTTTGCTGATTCACACCGAGTATTTTAATGTCACAATTCATATTATATAAAAACAACGATAAAAGTACTTCGACAGCTTATCCGTTCTTTGTCGATGTACAGAGCGAATTGCTTGATACACTAAATACTCGTTTGGTAATTCCTCTGACTCCTCTTGAGTTACTGGAGAAAAAGGCTCCTAGCCATTTGTGTCCAACAATTCATATTGATGAAGGCGAATTTGTCATTCTAACTCATCAAATGGCAAGTGTTCCTGCCAAATTATTAAGCGATCCCATAGACGACATTAGTACATTTCGTGATGAAATCATCGCAGCTATCGATTTTTTGATCACTGGCATATAACGCTTAGCACAGCGGCAACCCACCGATGCCCTAGCGAATTCATCACTTTAAACAGCGACTGCGAAGCTAAATTTAGTCCGCTGTTGCGCCTTGTTAAATAAAGTTTCTAATGTAACCGATTAAATGACAACGTCTTTTTACTAAAGACATTCTTGCGGTTACAACAAGTGCTGCATTCGTCAGTGTTGCCAACGACGAACTCGCCACAGCGACAAGTCGTTTTGTGGTTGTTGAACCGTGCCGCCCGTTAATGCTAAATAAGCTAATTGCCACTGCTCGATGCTGACGGACAACTTTAGGTCACTGGCATATTGGCGATTTCGTAGAAAATTAAACGGCAATTTCACCAAAGAATAACCGAACTAAAAGCACCTCTTTTGTAGGTGAAAGCATTCAATTAAAACGAATGACCAACCCACTACTAATAAATTTGCGGTGTTTATTTGCAGCTATTTAACGCTGAGCACAGTTGCAAAAATACATGGCGCTATATTTTGGGTACCAAAATTCGTGACATGTATTTTTGTCAATTGATGCGACTTGTTATGTGCAATTTTTATACACAAAAACCTACATTGGTTGTTGAATAAACACCAAATGTACGGCAAGATAACACTGTATGAATAAACAGGTTACTTAATGAAGACAACAGCTTATGTTCTCGACACAAGAACAAATACTTATCTAGTCGATCACCATAACCATCTAAGTGTAAATATACACGAAGCTCTAGATATTCGTGATCACCCTATGCGATATAGGGATCCAGTGTACAAACACCGAAAGTATATGACACGGAACCCGAACCCAAACAAGAGGGTCGAATTGATTCCTCGCAATGGGAAAAGCCCACACTGCGTATTCCACTTCACCCGATCACTGATTCTGACTAACCCGATCACTTTCATTCCGGCCTCCCGATCATAAGACTATTCTGCTCAACCCGATCACCCCTTTATGCTTATTAACTTCTTTTAATTTTGAAAGAGGATATAAGCATGTCAAAACCAACTGACATTGAACGTGTAAAAGCGATTCTTCGCCTCAAGTTTGACGAAAAACTGGGAAACCGGGATATCGCCAGACGACTAAACGTAGGGGCAGCTACTATCTCCGATATACTTGGTAAATTCAGGAACCTCAATTGCAGCTGGTCTTTGCCGGAGAGTGTGACTGATTCATGGCTGCATCGGTCACTTTATCCTGATAGAAAAGCGGGACGCGTTAAACCAGACTATGCGCTATTGGATGTTGAGCTGCGCCGTAAGGGTGTAACCAAATTGCTGCTGTGGGAAGAGTATCAGGCGGCGAACCCAGACGCCTGCTATTCCTATAGCCAATTTTGTGAGAACTACCGGGAATGGAAGTCACGACAGAAGCGGTCAATGCGTTTCAGCCATAAGGCTGGTGAAAAAGTATTTATTGATTTCTGTGGGCCAACGTTGCCTGTAGTGAACCCTGACACTGGAGAAGTGCGCAATGTACAGGTGTTTGTTGCTGTATTGGGAGCTTCAAATTACACCTTTGCCATGGCAACAGAAAATCAGAAGCTTGAAAGTTGGTTGGACGCACATGTTGCGATGTTCAACTTCTTTGGTGGTGTTCCTCAGTTGCTTGTCCCGGATAACCTTAAGTCGGCTGTCACTAAAGCGTGTCGGTTCGAACCCCAGTTAAATGCAGCATATCAGTCCATGGCGAATCACTATGGTTGTGCTGTAATGCCAGCAAGACCGCTGAAACCGAAGGATAAAGCCAAAGCCGAAAACGCCGTACTGATAGTTGAACGCTGGATAATGGCAAAGCTAAGGAATCAGGTGTTCCATACCTTATCAGGACTCAATGTGGCCATACGGGACTTACTGTATGAGCTTAATAACAAGCCCTTCCAACGGTTGCCGGGAAACCGACAAACTTTGTTTAAATCGCTTGATAGGCCAGAGCTGGCACCACTGCCCGCTGTGCAATGGGAATACACCGATATCCATATTGCCAAGGTGGGCATTGATTATCATGTGTTGTACAAAGAACACTTCTATTCTGTCCCTCACCAGTTTGTAGGCAAATCAGTGGAGGTTCATGCTTCACAGCGACTGATACGGATTTACTCTCAAAGGGAATGTATCGCTCAACATATTCGCAGTGAACGAAAAGGAGGATTTACTTGCGTTGATGAGCATATGCCCACTAACCATCAAAATCAGAAGTGGTCTCCCGGCAAACTAAAAAACTGGGCAAAGCAGATTGGCCCCTCCACGCTTGAAGTCACCGATGCCATTCTACGGAGCAAACCTCATCCTGAGCAGGGCTACCGAGCCTGCCTCGGGTTGCTGAATCTGGTAAGAAAGTACGGTGAAAACCGTCTGGAGCAGGCATGTAGTCGAGCCATTGAAATCGGTAACCCCTGTCGTGCCAGTGTGAAATCACTGTTGCAAACCCACCTCGATAACGCCCCGAAAGATGATGACGTTGAGACTCCAGATCTTACTCATCAAAACATCCGTGGCCCCAAATACTATCGATAAGGAATCATCATGAACGATTTACTGATACAACAATTACAGCAACTGCGCATGACAGGGATTGCGGATATGTTAAAGCAGCAACGTGCTCAACCCAATACTTACAATGAACTGGCCTTCGAAGAACGGTTGTCACTCTTGGTTGACCACGAAATCAATCAACGACGAACTAACCGAATCAATCGACTTCGAAAGCAAGCACGCCTTCGGTTGAGCGCCACACCAGAAGAGCTTAGTTATGGGAATGGCCGGGGGCTGGATAAGTCCAGAATGGCCGATTTACTGGCAGGTGGATACTTAAATTACCACCAGAATATCATCATTACCGGGGCCACTGGCGGTGGTAAGACTTACGTGGCGTGTGCACTTGCAGAGCAGGCTTGTCGTCAGGGAATGCGAGTGAGATATTGGCGTTTACCCCGGCTGAACGAGCATCTGCATATCGATCATGCTGACGGCAGTTATACAAAACAGTTGGCGCAAATCGCAAAGCAAGAGTTACTGATCTTGGATGACTGGGGACTGGAAAAACTGAACGTAAAGCAGGCCACGGATTTACTGGAGGTTGTTGAAGACAGGCATGGTGTTAGCAGCACTATAATCTGTAGTCAGTTACCAGTTGAACAGTGGCACTCTATGATCAGCAACGGTACGGTTGCCGACGCACTTCTGGATCGTCTTATACATAACGCTCACAGACTTACTCTATCTGGAGAGTCGATGAGAAAACAACAAAGCATGAGGTAACCCCTACAGTGGCAGGCTGCGGTCTGCCACAACTGATCGGGCAAATCAGAATACCAGTGATCGGGGCTTCCGGAATTTAGGTGATCGGGTGCCCGGAATCAGTGATCGGGTGATGGCTAATACGCACACACTTTGCATTTGCCAAAAGTGATACAACCACAGGGGATCGTTCTTATGATGAAACCTTCTCTCATGAAGTTGCTGTAGATGTTCTTTCATCTATGAAAGAAATGACCATTATTACCAGAGGTCAGACTTTCAATTTTAGGTTTACACATGTATATCGAGAACCAAAGTTGGAGTTACCTAATGGTAAGGTCTTTTATCCTGATATTTTATGTGTATTCGACAAAGATCAATATCCCGATGAATACGAAAGATGGGGTGGAAAATTAGTAATCGAAGTTACCAATACACATAAGTGTGAAGATGACAAAAAGTTAGAATTTGAACTATGTAATATCCCAATATTTGAATTCACGATTACTGATTCTAGAAAATATCCTCCAGAGCGCGATAATAACCGTATTGACTCTATAACTGAGCGTAACAAACACAAAGAGAGACTTGAGGGCTGGTTACAAGAAAGCGTATATACAGATCTGATCATTGATCCAATCAGTACGCAGAAACACGAATCTATACATAAAATTCTCAAATCTAAAATGAAGGATTTAATCACAGTAAATGATCAGCATAAATTATTGATTCAAGATCTAGAGTCAAAAATTAAGAAAAGTGAACAACAGAGAGTACGGTTAATAAATACCAGTCAAATATCAAGTGAAGAACATAAACGATTACACCACAAAATTTCAACTTTAGAGCTCACAATAGCGCAAAAAGAATCAACTATCACAAACAACAAAAGTAGTTTTGAACAATTCCAAAGTTCATTACACCGGAGACTGTTTAAACTTAAAATTTGGGTTTGGATTCTTATTTTCTTATTGTTGGTATCCAACTATGAATATTTGCTAATTTTAATAAATTTTGTTCACCGTATGGCTAGCACATAACGCTGAGCACAGTTGCAAAAATACATGGCGCTATATTTTGGGAACCAAAATTCGTGACATGTATTTTTGTCAATTGATGCGACTTGTTATAGCTCTGCGATGTGCGTCAGAGTTTCAGGGTGGCGTTGCACCAATCTTAGAAGTGTTATTGCTTGCCCATTGGGAGCACTACGCCCTTGTTCCCAGTTTTCCAACGTGCGTGACGATGTATGAAGTAAACGGGCAAATACCCCTCGTGACATATTAAATTGTTCACGGATATTTACTATCTCATCTGGTGAAATGTCTAATTCTCCAACATTATTAAACTGATGACTTTTCAGCGTTAACTTACCTTCTGAATGCTCTTTAGCTTCAATAAGAGCTGAACTTAATTCTGCAAATAAATCACGATTGCTCATTGCGCCATGCCTCCATAAAAGCTTTTAACTGTTTCTTTTGATCTGCGGTTAAATCCGACATTTCGTTCTTACTGTATATGGTTAGTAAGTAAAAACGTCGCTTTTCATCAAGGTAGTAATAGATAACTCGTGAACCACCACGTTTGCCTTTACCCTTACTTGCAACTCGAATTTTCCGCAAACCTCCAGTACCCTGAATAACATCACCTTGCTTAGGATTTGACATAAGTTCTGCTTGAAAAAGCCTATACTCGTCATCGTTAAGATAATGCTCTCGGTACTTTTCAAATATGCTCGATTCAACAAATACACTTTTCATAAGTAAAGTGTACGTTATCTGCGTATAGAAGGCAAGATTGTTCGGGATTTGAGCTATAACGCCCAACTAAAGGGCAAAAACCAAACCATTACACCCAACCGAACCAGCCGTAACCCCAGAAACAAACCGAACCAAAAGTGGCACGTGTTTTTGTCCCTTTGAGTTGTTTGTTAAATGGCAATATTTCGACAAGCTCTACCTAGCCTTACACTACCGAGAATTTGTGGCTCGATAGATTGTCGAAATTTCGGTGCCCAAATGGCTCGAACTTCCTTTTGCAGGGAAAACTCAGGTTCCTTTATCAGTGTTGGATCTGCCCCCCATGAAGTACCATTCCACATCTCGACGCGCTCCTTATAGGTGACTCTATGAACACCCAGAAATACTACTGGCGTGACTGAGTTTAACAGTGTCGTTAGCTCACTATAGAACACCATAGGATTATGAATTTGCACACACGTATCTGCACCTTCAAATTGACTCATAACTGAAGTCGATTTCTCATAAGAGGAACAGAGCACAAAAAAATCTGGGGAATTAAACTGCTTAGCGAACGTTACATTTTCAAAAGACACACTTCCAGAACCACCAATGATATTAAAATCTTCAGCAGCCCTTGCCGTTTTGGATGAGCGATCCCCCAATGTGATAGTTTCGTTGCCAATCCGATGCTCAACGGTTTTTTTACCCTCTTGTGGATCTGCAATCCCTTTTTTATGCTCACTATTTCTGAAGTCATGTAGAGTTCCAACCCGAATACCGCCAAAAACAGTAAGAAGATTAGAAAATTGACTATTTGAATATCTATACATTTTCCCTGCCATTTAACGCCGCGTTAAGTAGTGAGCAACGCTACCACCTAACCTAAACCATTGCACCGTAAACACTTAAGCCGATTTGAACCCAAAATGCCAAGCGTTGCGAATCTGTCTTAAACGCTTTGTTATGCATTTTTAACACCACACTCGGAATTCAATAGCCTACCAACTTCTATTAACTGATTTTTAACGTCCAATCCATATTTCAGCACATCAATTGCCCATTTTTGCTCATAAAAATTGCCAGAGTAAGAAAAAGGTTTGATCCTTATTGATGCTCGACCTTCACGCAAGTCTAATTGACGATTAAATTGAACAAGGTTTCGATGTTTGATTGTATTAACAAAGCTATTTACATACTGATACTCAAAGCTAGCTAAGATTTTTTCTAACTCAGTTCTAACATTCCCATCGGGTAAAGATTCACACACCCGACAAATGTCACACAAGTGAATTGCTATAGGTTCATGTACTAAAAGAGCATTTAGTAATTGAGCTAAAATATCATACATTGAACGCACATTTTGAAGAGCTGCCTGCAAATGGGCTTGAGCACTTATAACTTCACTTTCTAATTCGGCTTCTTCAGAACCCAATGAAAAAACTAACCTCATAGCCATTTCAGGCTCATCAGAATCTAATCTACTGAACACACTGAATGCTTCAGCTTTATGAAACTCGAATATATCAATAACACGAGCTACAGAGTCAAGGTATTCAATATAGTGTTCAGGTTGTTCGCCAAGTAAATCCAGATGATTTTTTAACTCTCGAATATTCCACATATTTCCACCGAATGCATAACGCCCAGCTCAGCGGGCAATTGGAGCACAGCGTAAATTGATCCGCTGCAGCTGTTTGTTAGCTGCTTGGCCGCGTCTTCATAAGCGCAGCCTTACTTGCAGGAATAAGCATTGGCATACCCATGCTCTCAGTTTTAATTGTAATGTCCCTGACATTTCGGATTACGTAATCTTGCAGTCTATATCCCCTGCCTGGCCACGCGACCATACCAGGCCGACTAATCACGACCAACGGCTGGCAGCCATTTTTGCAACTATAAATTGTGTCATCACCATCAAGAGATAACGTAGCTTCGGAGAGCTTTTGTTGAGTATTACATGCAGGGCATTCTGTATTCATGTCGCTGTCACGAAATGGGCTACTACCTTTGAAATCTAAAGCTCTCTGGAAGACTGTTTCAGCTTTTACGATTTCGTAGGCGATACCATTATCTTTGTTATATTGAATTACTTTTTCCGAAAGGAGATCAATGATGCGGTCTAAAGATACATTTCGGTAATCTATGTACCCCGTTGTACCTAATATTCCATCTATCTCTGCGTCATCCAACCTTAAAGGCAAGATGTATTCGCTGTTTTCCTGAAAGGCTCTGGCTTGAGCTGCCTTTCTTTCATGATTTGTCCATTGTTTCTTCGCATAACTCTCTGAAATTACCATCAGGCAAAATTTTGATTCATCCCTGTAGATTTTTGTTAAATGTACGTAGAGGTCTTTGCCCCATAAATTTGCTTGCTCATACTCGTCGTAGAAGACATTGATACCTCTAGTGACGAGATTGGACGCAATAGATTCTGCGACCTCTCGATCCTCTCCTGCGAAAGAAATAACTACATCGTAAGTTGGCATAAAGTCCTCCTATGTTCTGGGCAGCTAACGCTGAGCTCAATTGCAAAATAACTGGCGCGTCATTTTGGTTTCCAAAATGCGTGACAGTTATTTTGTCAATTGCAGCGACTTGTTAACAAGTTACTGATTATCTTACTGAAACCACCAAAATGGCAATGACTTCTCTGAACTTTTTGGCTCCGAACTCTGGAGCCAATGGCGCGGAAACTCATATGGCGAGCTCACTCTCTGAACTTCTGGGGCAAAGAAGAAATTGACGCTGAACTACCTGCAATTTTTCACCCGAATTCAAATAACAAAAGAATATGATCGCCGATGCCGACAACCACACCACCAAATGCTATTTGTGCTCACTGAACTTTCAGCGAAAAAGAAACAGCGCGCGCGAACTTGCTTAAACAAAAATTCCCGTCACTAACTCAATAACAGCGATCACTCTATTTTTGAGACCGTGAACCTTATTGACGAAATACGTTCAGGTGTAAAGCAAGATCGCTGAATCAGAGAAGATTAACTGCCAATTAGTTACTCTGAATTCTTCCGTCTTGTTAACGCGAAGTTCAGTTGCAAAATATTTGGCGGGATATTTTGGGAACCAAAATTCGTGACAAATATTTTGTCAATTGGAACGCCTTGTTAGATTTTAGTACCAACCAGACAACTGAACGTAACACCTTTCTTCGCAACCATCAGGGTCAGGTGTCCACCATCGTGCGAGAGATACTCGGACTAACGTTCCAGCTGGAATTGAGTTTACTGCCGGCTGTAACCCAACGTAAGGCATTTCATATAATGCATTTCTAACTTTATATCGAATACGATCGCCAGCACCTTTGACCATTTTCAATTCTTCTGGAATTAACCAAAAACCTACACTGTTTGTAGGTAAGCCTTTAGAGCCATTTACATATGGCCCTCCGCTGTTCGTAAAACCTAATGTGTTATCAAAAAGTCCGGTAATACACCCATTATATGGCGTTATACGACGCTGAATATAGTCCGAAAGATCATCGATAGTTTTAATATATTGCTGCTTAGTTACCAATACATCTTCAACATGCGGTGGAATAACATCTTGACGTGGTATATAACTCAGTCTCCAAAGTTCACCAATTTCAAACTGAGTATCATAACCTTGATTGCTGCCATTTTTTTTTAATAATCGAATATATTTTCCATTTGACACATCATACCCACCAACGCAGTAACCATGCGACATTCGAGTTTTTGATGTAACAACAACTTTAGTCATAAATGGACAACCTCCAGTGAAGAGTTTAATTTGTTAAGTTTTTCTGTAACCAAGCTCCGGTGACATGCCAAGGGTTCTTCTTCAACACAGAAAAACACAACTGTTTCTCCGTTGTTAATTGCGGTAATTTCTTTTTTGAACTGATGGTTGTTTAAGATTAATTGGTTATATGCGGAACAAAACTCGTTGCTTAGAAACTGCCGTTCACGTTTTATTGTATTAGTTACAGAATCTTGTTTTTTTTGAATCTGTCTTATTTCTGTTGTTGGAGCTAAATCTTTTATATGAAAATACTGTATACCAAGTTCAGTCAACTTGCTTTGTAAGTACTTGCTGTTTACGAACTTATATTTTGATCCTCTGACGCCTCTTCGTTGCCTAATATCAAAAAAATAAGTGATTCCGTTTTCTATTATCGAGTTAAAAAACTCATCTTCACTTTTTCCATAAGCACCGATTGTGAATATTTTCATTGGTCACCTATATTTTTTAACTGATGTAAATTCATCGTCAAACATTGAATATTGACCGTTTGTAATTCTCTCTATTATTTCTTTTTGCGTTCGAATAACATTTTCTTCATCTAAGTGATTTATACTTATCCCTTTTTTTGTGAGTTCCTCTCCAATTAACTTTGAACGATGACACTGTTCAGGTTTCATTTCCGCACACATAATCGAAACATTAACATCTAAATCATTGGCTTTAATTAACCGTTCTAATCCGTGTTTAAAAACATTACTATCTGCTGTTTTTCGATAGTCAACTTTTCCTTCAGTGTAACACTGTGAGTCACTTGGAAGACCACCAACACTATCACCCATAAAAACATATTTTATTCCGGCATTTTTCAAGGTTGCTTCTAGGAGGTCTTTGTTAAATTCAGGGTGGTATTTAGAAAATGGTTTAGTTCTAACATCTATCAAGTACTTAACATCGTACTCGACTAATGCCTCTATAAACTCCTGAATACTTCTGCGACTGTAACCAATAGAAATTATTGCCATAAGCACTCCTAGATATCACATACTCACAGTATCACTCTGTTGTTCTTTAGTAAATCTAACGCAAAGAACAGTTGCAAAATATATGGCACTACATTTTGCGAAGCAAAATTCGTGACATATATTTTGTCAATTGCTTCGCCTTGTTATGTGTTTGATTCCCCTGCAATTTTCTTAGCTTCCAACACTATATCACTATCGTTTAGATACTCTTTACAAAATCCTGAAAATTTTTCAGAAGGATAAGACAGACTCTCAATAGCTTCCAAAGCTTCACTTATTTTCCTTTTCCTTACGGTTTTTTTTCGTTCAGTATCCGCTTCTTTGTAGGAATCAATAGCATCTTCTAACGCCATAGAAAAACTATTAAGACTTATTAGTATATCTGCCCTTGGTTTCATAAGACGAACTGAATTTAAACTGCAAACATCTATAGTTCGTTTTGCAATTTCTCTATTTTTATTATCAATTGGAGCAATTCTTATATCTTTATAATAAAAATATTCTTCAGGATCATCATCGTAAGGATTAACTATCGGTTCAACAAGACTATCGTGAGTACTCTTACTTCCATTACACTTTCGGCATACTGGTAAAAAATTATCCCATTTAAAGGTTAGTTCCGGATAAATAGATTTAGGCGCAAAATGTTCAACTTCAATATTCCCACTTTCACCAGGTTTAGTTTCACAAAACGCACATTTTTGAAATGAACTATCAAATAAGGGAGATTTAATATTTTTTTCACGATAGTGAACAATTAATTTATTCTTTATATCATCTGGTATCTTTGAATAACCGCCATAAATTGAAACGGCTTCCATTAATTTTTCTTTCCAATCTTCCTCATTATTCACTAAAATATCAGGCTTGTTTTTTCTTTTTAATTTAATCATCTGATACAGCCACCTTAGATGCATATTTCGCATTAAGAACTGTTAGTATCGAATCATTAGGATGTGCTACTTTAGCAAGTCGATCAATAGCTAATTTAAATTCTTCAGCAGTACTATTTTCGTATTTATCAAATGCTTCTGAAATTAATATTTCATATTCTTTATTATCTAAACTAACAACCCCCATGACTTCAGAAAGGATTTGATCTGTATTCCATCCAGAAAATCGTTTAGATGTGGGTTTTAGATTATATTCAGCTTCACCATAGTTTCTGTCCATTATTATTACTTCATTTTCTTTAGCCGAAGAAAGCAAATGAGGCGAATGTGTAGTAACTATAAATTGAATATTTGGGAATAATTTTTCTAAACCATTTCTTAATGTAAACTGCCATTCTGGATGCAAATGTACATCCAACTCATCAATCAGAACTGTCCCTTCAGCTTTCGATGCTATTCGCTCTCCATCATTTCTTGTACCTTCAATCCATTCAAATATATTAGCAATAATAGATAGTACAGCTTGAAATCCAGCAGAGAGTTCTTCCAAATAACATTCTTCATTATAAATTGAAAAAATTGGCTCTAGCTCTTTACCAGTACGAATATAAGAAAAGTTACTATCAAAGGGGGCTAATGATGGTAAATTTTTAATCATATGCTCCCAGTTCTCCTTTTCTTCAAAGGCCCACTCTTTATCAATCATAAAATATCTGTTTACAAACCATTGTTTTATATTTTGATGCTTTTCACCATACAATGATTGAGTACTGCTAGATTTATATTGACTAAGTTGTTGATCTTTAGTTTGTTCTCTTGTCATTCCATTGATCTGTTGATATTTAATACTTCTTTCCGCCCCAATAAATAACGGACAAAAATTTTTTAACTTATTTTGAGCTTTATCTACTGATAATGATTCTCGTCCATCTTCTTTTTCAGGTATAACCCATCCATTTATTGAATCTTTTCTATAGCCATTAACGGATATACCATTTTTACCGAATCCAATTCTTTCTTTTTTACCATTAATGGTCAGATCAGTCCAAAGTTCAGAATCATTTTTAAATCTAGAGTATCGTAATGTTGCATGACTGAAACAATGAGCTATTCCGGTTAGAATGGATGTTTTACCACATCCATTAGGTCCAGCTATAAAATTAAATTTACTATTAAATTCAACATTTAAACTTAAGAATTGTCGAAAGTTAGTTAAATGAAGTTTTTCTATATAATTTGATGTCAATTTACAACTCCGTAGATGTACACATAACGCTAAGCTAAGTGGCTGCAAACGCACCACTCAACCTAAAATTACCGCCGTAAACACATAAAACCAATTTGAACTAAAACTGCCACGCGTTTGCAGTCCGTCTTAAGCGCCTTGTTAGCTGTGTTTTTCCATAACAAAGTTTCGTAGTTTTTGACCACGAATTTCCATTTCTTGAGCTTGCACTACTTTAAAACCAAAGTGTTCGTAAAATGGGCGAGCAGTGATGCTGACTTCGAAAAAATAACGCTCTAAACCCCGCGAATCACCAACCTTAAAAACATGGTTCATTAAAGCTTTACCTACGCCTTTACCTTGATACTCATAGTGACAAAAGAAATGATCTATAAGTCCACTGGCTTGCAAATCTGTGTAGCCAACAATAACACCGTCTATTTCAGCAACAAACGGAGATAACCCTTTCATCCGTTTTTCCCAGACTGACAAATCTAGACTTTCTGGAGCCCAAGCTTCGACTTGAGATTGAGAATAGTCACGAATATTAATATTCCGAATTGTATAAAAGTGAAGATCCCAAAGTGCTTTTGCATCTTCTACGCTGTAATTTCTAATTGTAATCATTGTGCTTACTCCGCAATACAGCTAACGCCCAACTAAAGGGCAAAAACCAAAACCCATTCACCCAACCAAACCAGCCGGAACCTCAACAACAAACCGAACCAAAAGTGGCACGTGTTTTTGTCCCTTTGAGTTGTTTGTTATGACGGCGGCCCCGAACGGAACAAAACTGGTCAATCAGGAGAATAAAATGAACGAGCATCATCCCCAAACTTCAAGACACCGCAATTCGATCAGCTTAACCCTTTTCGATTATGGCAATAAAGCGGTGAGCCACGGATTACTCAGGCCCATTTTGCACCAGCGAAAGCTTACAGCCGCAAAAAAGACAAACCTGGAAATTACCTGAGAAACGGAACGCGGCAACCCCTTAAAATTAAAAAGAAAGCCCGACCTCATAACGCTGAGCTCAGTTGCAAAAATATCTGGCGCTACATTTTGGGAACCAAAATTCGTGACAGGTATTTTTGTCAATTGCAGCGATTTGTTATGATTCATATTGCCACCAATGTAGCAATCCGCTACACTCCTTGTACCACACTAAGGAGATTTTATTATGTCTACTGCAAGTATTCGACTTGACCAAGATTTGGTTGATAAAGCGACTATTATGGCTAAAGCTCTAAACCGCACGACACCAAAACAAATTGAACACTGGGCTAAAATCGGTGAAATGATGGAAGATAATCCCGATTTACCCTATGAATTCGTAAAACAAGCAATCATTGCCAAAGCCGAAAAAGAAGCCGGAAAACTTGAGGAATACAACTTTGGCTAAGATTACTCAAGTTCTTCAAACACCTACATTTAAAAAAGCTGTCAAAAAACTACACAAAAACCAAAAAGCGGATCTAGATAACGCGATCAAAGAACTGATTGAAGATCCGCTTCTAGGACAGCAAAAGAAAGGCGATTTATCCTTCCTCCGCGTGTACAAATTTAAAATGGTGAAACAACTTACATTACTTGGTTATAGTTACGAAGATGGCACCGTTACTCTTGAACTTATGGCTTTAGGTTCTCATGAAAATTTTTATCGCGATATGAAAAATATCTTCTGAGCTGACATGAATCATAACGCTTAGCACAGCGGCAACCCACCGATGCCCTAGCGAATTCATAACTTTAAACAGCGACTGCGAAGCTAAATTTAGTCCGCTGTTGCGCCTTGTTAAATAAAGTTTCTAATGTAACCGATTAAATCGCAACGACTTTTCACTAAAGGCAGTCATGCGGTTACAACAAGTGCTGCATTCGTCAGTGTTGCCAACGACAAACTCGCCACAGCGACAAGCCGATTTGTGGTTGTTGAACCGTGCCGCCCGATATTGCTAAATAAGCTAATTGCCACTGCTCGATGCTAACGGACAACTTTAGGTCACTGGCATATTGGCGATTACGCAGAAAATTAAACGGCAATTTCACCAAAGAATAACCGAACTAGAAGCGCAACTTTTGTAGGGGAAATCGATTCACTTTCAACGAATGACCAACCCACTACTAATAAATTTGCGGTGTTTATTTGCAGCTATTTAACGCTTAGCACAGCGGCAACCCACCGATGCCCTAGCGAATTCATCACTTTAAACAGCGACTGCGAAGCTAAATTTAGTCCGCTGTTGCGCCTTGTTAAATAAAGTTTCTAATGTAACCGATTAAATGACAACGTCTTTTTACTAAAGACAGTCATGCGGTTACAACAAGTGCTGCATTCGTCAGTGTTGCCAACGACGAACTCGCCACAGCGACAAGTCATTTTGTGGTTGTTGAACCGTGCCGCCCGAGAATGCTAAATAAGCTAATTGCCACTGCTCGATGCAAACGGACAATTTTAGGTCACTGGCATATTGGCGATTGCTGTGAAATCAAACGGCAATTTCACCAAAGAATAACCGAACTAAAAGCACCTCTTTTGTAGGTGAAAGCATTCAATTAAAACGAATGACCAACCCACTACTAATAAATTTGCGGTGTTTATTTGCAGCTATTTAACGCCCAATTAAGGTGTGAAGCACGCTACCACAACACTCAAACTGGACGTCGTATTCACTAAACTAAGCCCAAACCAAAAATGCCAAGCGTGCTGAATCACTCTTAAATTGTTTGTTATACGCTAATTACCAACACGTTTCTCAACCACATCTTTGCCTGCGAAGTGCAGCTTTACATAGATTTTTCTATTGTTCCAAGTAAAGTGATCACCATTGTAAAAATGGTATGTTTCCTCTGAATGAGGCTCAATTCTTTGATTCAGCATTCTGTCTTCAGGTGACCAAATATACTTATTTGACCTTATGAATGAAAAAAGGCCTTTAGGGCGATAGTAAACTTCCATGTAGGTTAGTAATGCTGGCGTGCCCGACAAATTCTGAATACTAATATCATTCCCTTCTCTAGGGTCACTACGAAATACATGGCTAACACCGATTTGAAACCGGTTATTGTAGGTTTCCTTGAACTTCAGAAACGCTAAGACTGTTGATAAAATAGCTCCCCAAGCAGAGAGCCATACTGAAAAATCGGAAAACATTTTCTAACCTTCGAAATTAAATTTATGGAGTGCGTATAACGCCCAATTAAGGGGTGAACAACGCCTCCACCCAACCTAAGGCATTGTGCCATAAACACTAAATTTGAAGTAGAAAAATGCCAAGCGTTGTGAATCCCTCTTAAATTGCTTGTTATGTATGTTCCTGAGATAGCGAAGAAAATTGATCGCGCCATTGTTCAAGCAATGGAACTGCAGACGATAAGTAGAATTTTCGTTCACCAATAAGAAAAGCCAACACATTAGATAATGGGTAGTTTTCTGGGTCTACAACATTGGAAATACTAAGGTAGGTTTTATTAATAATTCCACTTTCACTATACCAGTTCCACTCTGACTCATGTTTCCACCAATTTGCAGCAGAATTGATAACTGAGATATGAGTAGATCCTAGTGATGTTACCGTTCCAAGGTTTAATGCGTCTCGCTTGCTAACTTCACTTTTATACATGGTATCACTTATATATTGCTGCATAGCAACAAAGCCAACACCTATAAAGTATTCTGCTCTGTCAAAAATACCTAAACTGTCAGCATCTATACTTGATTCTGCTTGTTCCATTAACTGTTCTAATCGTGAATCGAGTAAAGCTAATAAGTCGCTCAGTTCAGCGATTTTAAGATCAAGGCAATCTCCTTTTGAAAACAGCAATATACAATTATTCCTCAAAATACATAACGACTAGCACAGCGGCAACCCACCGATGCCCTAGCGAATTCATCACTTTAAACAGCGACTGCGAAGCTAAATTTAGTCCGCTGTTGCGCCTTGTTAAATAAAGTTTCTAATGTAACCGATTAAATGACAACGTCTTTTTACTAAAGACATTCTTGCGGTTACAACAAGTGCTGCATTCGTCAGTGTTGCCAACGACGAACTCGCCACAGCGACAAGTCGTTTTGTGGTTGTTGAACCGTGCCGCCCGTTAATGCTAAATAAGCTAATTGCCACTGCTCGATGCTGACGGACAACTTTAGGTCACTGGCATATTGGCGATTTCGTAGAAAATTAAACGGCAATTTCACCAAAGAATAACCGAACTAAAAGCACCTCTTTTGTAGGTGAAAGCATTCAATTAAAACGAATGACCAACCCACTACTAATAAATTTGCGGTGTTTATTTGCAGCTATTTAACGCTTAGCACAGCGGCAACCCACCGATGCCCTAGCGAATTCATAACTTTAAACAGCGACTGCGAAGCTAAATTTAGTCCGCTGTTGCGCCTTGTTAAATAAAGTTTCTAATGTAACCGATTAAATCGCAACGACTTTTCACTAAAGGCAGTCATGCGGTTACAACAAGTGCTGCATTCGTCAGTGTTGCCAACGACAAACTCGCCACAGCGACAAGCCGATTTGTGGTTGTTGAACCGTGCCGCCCGATATTGCTAAATAAGCTAATTGCCACTGCTCGATGCTAACGGACAACTTTAGGTCACTGGCATATTGGCGATTACGCAGAAAATTAAACGGCAATTTCACCAAAGAATAACCGAACTAGAAGCGCAACTTTTGTAGGGGAAATCGATTCACTTTCAACGAATGACCAACCCACTACTAATAAATTTGCGGTGTTTATTTGCAGCTATTTAACGCTGAGCTCAATTGCAAAATAACTGGCGCGTCATTTTGGTTTCCAAAATGCGTGACAGTTATTTTGTCAATTGCAGCGACTTGTTAACAAGTTACTGATTATCTTACTGAAACCACCAAAATGGCAATGACTTCTCTGAACTTTTTGGCTCCGAACTCTGGAGCCAATGGCGCGGAAACTCATATGGCGAGCTCACTCTCTGAACTTCTGGGGCAAAGAAGAAATTGACGCTGAACTACCTGCAATTTTTCACCCGAATTCAAATAACAAAAGAATATGATCGCCGATGCCGACAACCACACCACCAAATGCTATTTGTGCTCACTGAACTTTCAGCGAAAAAGAAACAGCGCGCGCGAACTTGCTTAAACAAAAATTCCCGTCACTAACTCAATAACAGCGATCACTCTATTTTTGAGACCGTGAACCTTATTGACGAAATACGTTCAGGTGTAAAGCAAGATCGCTGAATCAGAGAAGATTAACTGCCAATTAGTTACTCTGAATTCTTCCGTCTTGTTAACGACTAGCACAGCGGCACACCTACTGATGCCCTAGCGAACCAATAACTTTAAACAGCGACTGCGGAGCCAAATTAAGTCCGCTGATGCGCCTTGTTAACTGGCGTTATTGAAAAACTCAGTCATTACTCCAGATGCAACACTAAATGGCAAACTAGAGAGACCATTATAAAAAACATCTTTAAATGACTGTTTATTATCTAATACTTTAGGCACTTTATTAACAGCTATAAGACCTTTTTCAGCTAATACAATGTTACAAGATCCATCCATATCTTGATTTGAAAGCCGAATATAATTCTCATCTCTCAGCCACCATAGAGAGTGCAGACATATTTGTTCAATATTTTCGTATTGTTCAGAAAATTCTATTTCTGATTCGGGATGTTGAAAGTAATTAAAGACAGCAGATGCAATATCGTAAGGCTCAACTTCTACATCTATGGGAAAATTCTCCAAACAAATATGAAAAATCTCCATTGTAGCGAAATTGAATACATCTAAATTGTTCAAACTTAAATCCTCACGTTGATTGTACAATAGCCAGTTAACGCCGTGTTAAGGGGTGAGACAACGCTACCGCCAAAGCGGATATCACCGCCTTAATCACTTAAACCGATTTGAAGTGAAAGCGCCACGCGTTGACGAATCCCTCTTAAACACTTTGTTATGTTTTACCACAACTGACTCGCTCACATGGCAAAGAACTGAATTGCATAAAGAATTGTTTAACTCACGTCACACGATGTTATGGAATTAATCAACAAAAGCGATAAACACAAAGTGTGTAATTCCCAGGAATTTGAATGAGGCAACTTTGATGGATTTTAGCGAGCGACTGCGTCCCTCTCAAAACAGCGAAAGACAAAACTCAAATTGCCAAAAACCCCGCTACAGATTTGCTAATTGGGGAAGAGAACCAAAGCGACTTAAAGCCAGCCCAATTTTCAACACGCAGACGCGATTTCAAATTGAAGCAACTCGCGAACTTTGAAGCGTGATTATGCTTGAGGGATTCATGAACTTGGGCAGACAATATTGAATTGCTGAAACCACTCGAACGAACTGCCAAAGAGACCAAAGAAATAAACGCCAAGAAACCTTTTATTTCTTATAAATCAAAGTGAAACATAACGCCCAATTAAGTAGTGAGCAACGCAATACAAAAGCTTCCGCATTGCACCATAAACACAAAACTCACTGCAAACCAAAACTGCCACGCGTTGCGAATCTGCTTAAATTGTTTGTTATGTGTTTATTGACCAAGGAGCTTTTCTGCTTTTTCCCTATTTAATAGGTCATCATCTGTTGCTGTTGGCCAAGGTGTCTCCATAACCCAATCTGGTACTTGCTTTCCTGCCTTTATGTAAGCTGTAACTAATTGAAGTAAAACGTCAGTTTCATAAGGAAACATACCATCTAATTCTGACAATGTTTCAATGGCTTGATCGTAAAGCCCTTTATTCATCTGCTCTTTAGAAAGAGCCTCCAATCGGCTTTGCTCAGCAAAAGGATCAAACTCTTCAGCAGGGCTAAACAACGGAATAAAAACTAACATCAATAATAATATTTTCGTCATACTGAGTCCTACACATAACGCCCAATTAAGTAGTGAGCAACGCAATACAAAAGCCACCGCATTGCGCCTTAAACACAAAACTCACTGAAAACCAAAACTGCCACGCGTTGCGAATCTGCTTAAATTGTTTGTTATGCGATTTTTCGTCATAGCTAAATTGGCTAGCGAAAACATTACCTTAAACACGAAAAACTACAAACGCGCAGATAACTTTTTGTGATTCAAGAACCAACGGATTCAACATTTATTGAAGGGCCGCCACAAGTGCGAAACGCGGCTTTAAAGCGAAGATTTGGCTTTTAATTGTGAGAAACTCAAAGTGCCGATATTTCAACAAATACCGGCTTTCCGTAAACTTGCCCTTTCCACACTTTGCGCCCGAAAAACTTCCCGCGCCCAAATGCGATTTTGAATGAGGCAACTTCACGAACTTTGGCATGTTTTGCGGTTTGAGTGATTCAAGAATTTAAGGCGAAAACGCTGATTTGCCGAAACCAAAAAACGAATTACCAAAGAGAACGAAATTGAAGATATATTAAAATTTAGCCTTGTCGCATAACGCTTAGCACAGCGGCAACCCACCGATGCCCTAGCGAATTCATCACTTTAAACAGCGACTGCGAAGCTAAATTTAGTCCGCTGTTGCGCCTTGTTAAATAAAGTTTCTAATGTAACCGATTAAATGACAACGTCTTTTTACTAAAGACAGTCATGCGGTTACAACAAGTGCTGCATTCGTCAGTGTTGCCAACGACGAACTCGCCACAGCGACAAGTCATTTTGTGGTTGTTGAACCGTGCCGCCCGAGAATGCTAAATAAGCTAATTGCCACTGCTCGATGCAAACGGACAATTCTAGGTCACTGGCATATTGGCGATTACGTAGAAAATCAAACGGCAATTTCACCAAAGAATAACCGAACTAGAAGCGCAACTTTTGTAGGGGAAAGCGATTCAATTTCAGCGAATGACCAACCCACTACTAATAAATTTGCGGTGTTTATTTGCAGCTATTTAACGCTTAGCACAGCGGCAACCCACCGATGCCCTAGCGAATTCATAACTTTAAACAGCGACTGCGAAGCTAAATTTAGTCCGCTGTTGCGCCTTGTTAAATAAAGTTTCTAATGTAACCGATTAAATCGCAACGACTTTTCACTAAAGGCAGTCATGCGGTTACAACAAGTGCTGCATTCGTCAGTGTTGCCAACGACAAACTCGCCACAGCGACAAGCCGATTTGTGGTTGTTGAACCGTGCCGCCCGATATTGCTAAATAAGCTAATTGCCACTGCTCGATGCTAACGGACAACTTTAGGTCACTGGCATATTGGCGATTACGCAGAAAATTAAACGGCAATTTCACCAAAGAATAACCGAACTAGAAGCGCAACTTTTGTAGGGGAAATCGATTCACTTTCAACGAATGACCAACCCACTACTAATAAATTTGCGGTGTTTATTTGCAGCTATTTAACGCTTAGCACAGCGGCAACCCACCGATGCCCTAGCGAATTCATCACTTTAAACAGCGACTGCGAAGCTAAATTTAGTCCGCTGTTGCGCCTTGTTAAATAAAGTTTCTAATGTAACCGATTAAATGACAACGTCTTTTTACTAAAGACAGTCATGCGGTTACAACAAGTGCTGCATTCGTCAGTGTTGCCAACGACGAACTCGCCACAGCGACAAGTCATTTTGTGGTTGTTGAACCGTGCCGCCCGAGAATGCTAAATAAGCTAATTGCCACTGCTCGATGCAAACGGACAATTTTAGGTCACTGGCATATTGGCGATTGCTGTGAAATCAAACGGCAATTTCACCAAAGAATAACCGAACTAAAAGCACCTCTTTTGTAGGTGAAAGCATTCAATTAAAACGAATGACCAACCCACTACTAATAAATTTGCGGTGTTTATTTGCAGCTATTTAACAGTTCTTATATGGACACTGTCGCGTGGACAATGTCCTTATAAATCCCATTTTATTTTTCATCACTTCTTTCTAACACTATCATTTATTAATAGAAAAGTATGATTTTCTATATCGGTAATCACAAAATGCCGACAATGTCCTACCTATTTATTTTGAATATGATTTCATTTAAATCTGTATAAATAAACAGGTATCGATATGAAATCAATTTTCTTAATGAGTGTGAAAGAATTTATGCTTGTTCGGCATTATGCTCGTAAAACCATCCAGACATATCTCTTTTGGATCGTGCAATATATTCGATTCAACAATAACCAACATCCTGCAAAATTGACCAGCCAGAATGTAGAACAGTTTCTCACGCATTTAACAACTCAAAGAAAAGTTTCGGCATCTACTCAGTCTCTTGCCTTAAATGCACTTGTCTTCTTATATCGGGAGTTTTTACGTCAACCTCTCGATATCGATATGAATTTTAAATACTCAAATAAGCAAAGAAAGTTGCCGGTCGTTCTTACACAAAATGAAATTATTCAGTTATTCCGTTCTATACCACCACACTCACAATTACCATATCAGTTAATGTATGGTTCGGGACTACGATTAATGGAAACCGTTCGCCTGAGAGTAAAAGATATCGACTTTAACTACGGAGCTCTGAAAATCTGGAATAGCAAAGGTGGTAAAAACCGCATTGTCACTTTAGCCAGGGAGCTATTCGAACCATTAGCTCTACAGATATCAATGGTAAAACAATTACATCTGAATGATTTGCAACATCCTCAATATATTGGAGTCGCAATGCCAAACAGGCTTGCAAAGAAGTTTCCTGATGGCCCAAAAAGTTTGGAGTGGCAATTTTTATTTCCATCACAACATTTATGTCAATATGGTTTGGAAGGAGGATTGTATCGTCATCATATTCATGAATCATCACTACAAAAGATGATCAAGCGTTCTAGAGTAAGAGCTGAAATAAACAAATCCGTCACCTGCCATTCACTTCGCCATTCCTTTGCCACTCATTTACTAGAGTCCGGGGCAGATATTCGAACCGTACAAGAACAGTTAGGTCATTCGGATTTAAAGACAACACAAATCTATACTCATGTAATAGAGAGAGGTGCAAATGGCGTCCAGAGTCCACTCTCTAAAATTCTGCAAGGCACCTAAGTCCCCCCACGCTACCGCCACCAGAAATCCTGTTTCTGGTTTTAAAAGCCAAGTTAATATTAGTTTTATATCAATTTCGCGTTATTAGTTCCTGTCCTTAAATCAATTTTTTCCATATAAAACAGTTATTAATAGATTTAAAGATAAGAGAGAAGTCAACGTGGAATAATCAAAAATTTTGAAGAATATATTGGTAAGATTGATTGTTAAAAACAATAATATCCCTCATGGGATGACTGAAAGGATAAATACTGACAGGGTTAGAAGCTGAATTGGCTACTACAGCTTACTTTTGGCTCTGAACAACGGAAAAAACCGCTCTGTTACGGGCAAAGCAATAACCAGGACGAAGAAGAATAAACTGGCTTGATCCGGTGTAAAAACATTAAAGTAAATGAAAATGCCTCCGCCGATGATACCAATCACAGCGCCAATCATTGCAAAAATAAACCAGTGATTAAACGACATTTAAAAACCTCTTTCTATTAACCATTCACCGCTAACACTTTTCTTAATACAAAAAATGTAGGTAAGTCTCACTTTATTGTACGTCATAATCACAATTCTGCTAGTAAGGAATGCCAAATTGAAATACAACAGAATAAATAGATTGAATTCGTATTATTTACGTGATTGAATTATCAGCACTTGTCGGAGTGCCCTATGGGCTGAGACCGTTAATTCGGGATCCGTTGAACCTGATCAGGCTAATACCTGCGAAGGAAACAAACATCATGCCAGAAGTCATTTTGCTCTGGCTATATAACTTTTGCTCATCATCTAATCACTGGATCATGATGATAAGTTATGACGTTTTACCATTCAACTCTCCTAACAAGCAATTTCATTTTCAACTGAATAGTGAGTTTGCTTATGTCAAATATCAACAATTACTCAAATAATCTTTTTACCAATTTTAAACAAATGGGTCCTGCCTGGATCATTAGTGCTGTGGCCTGTGGACCCGCGACTTTAGCCAGTGTCTCGATTGCCGGTGCAACCTATGGATATCATCTTTTATGGGTTGTAATCCTCAGTGCCGTCTTTGGTACAACGGCTCAGTATCTGGCAGCAAAAGTCGGCATACTGAAAGGCAAAGGTATTATTGCCGCTACGGAACAACATCTTGGGAAAGTTTGGGCCTGGATTCTAACCATTGATGCCCTGATTGCCACATGGCTCGCAGCCATGGTTCTGATGAATGCGCTTTGCGGAATTACATCAGTGATCACAGGTATTGAGAGCCCTTTCTGGGGTGTTTTCTACGCCCTGTTTATCGGATTCATACTGATCAAAAAAGGATATCGGAAATTTGAAACTATCTGCAAAATACTGGTTATGTTCGTTGTTATCTGTTTTATAGTCACACTGTTTATGGCTGATATCAGTGTTCCAGATATGGCAACAGGAATTATTCCTAACATTCCCGATGGAATGAGTTCTGCGCTGATGATGGCTGCAATTATGGGTGGAGCCGTCCATATAACGATTATCGGAATGCATACCTACAATACGAACGCCAGGGGCTGGACAAAAAATGAATTCTCTCTGGCTCGTTTTGACACCATCACTTCAATGGGACTGGCGTTCGGCATATACAGTGTCGCAATTTTTCTGGTTGCAGCCTCAGTACTTCACCCCAATGGAATTTCAATAAAAAAAGCAACAGATGCTGCCTTTGCCTTGCAACCTTTGCTTGGTGATAATGCTATGAGAATTTTTATGTTAGGACTATGGGCTGCGACTCTATCCACTTTGTCGCCAACGTTTATGGCTGGTGCTTATTTCATTTCAGACAAAATGAAATGGGAACTAAACACAAAAGATAGAAAATTTACTTTGGCAATTCTGGCTGGTTGCTTAATTAGTATCACTGGCCCATTTCTGACAGGCAGTTTTTTCCTTCTGTTACCTCTGATGCTGGCCCTTGGACTTACGGGAACTCCACTGATCATTGCGATTATTCTTTATCTTCTTAACAGAGGCGAAAACCAAAATAAAAATTCGATGGCTTTGAATACCCTTGGGGGGATCACTCTTATCGTTTCATCCTTCCTTGCGATTCGCTTTTTGCTAACAACCGTTAGTAACTGGTAATACGACAATATATTAGCAAAGATGGCCACAGGCCATCTTTGCTATTTATACTAAAAATATGACGTTCAGTACCGGCTGAAGAATAATGTGACAATGTCACTCAACAATAAACTTACTTGTCTAACACTTCATTTAGAGCATTAATCAAAATTGGAGCATCAGGTGTCATATCAGGAGCAAAATGACCAATTACTTTTCCATCTTTATTGATCAGGAATTTTTCAAAGTTCCAAAGAATATCGCCTTCTTTAGCTTCAAAACCATATCCTTTTAATTTCTCAACAAACTCACTGTCTGGAGCTGTTGTTCTTTCAGGAATAGCAGAAAACAGTAGCTGGTATAATGGATGACGGTCTTCCCCATTCACTTCTATTTTACTAAACATAGGGAAACTCACACCAAAGCGAGACATACAGAATGATTTAATTTCTGCTTCTTCACCAGGTTCCTGAGCACCGAACTGGTTACATGGAAAACCCAGAATTTCAAATCCCTCATCCTTACGTGCTTCATAGAGTTTTTCCAGAGCTTCATACTGAGGAGTTAAACCACATTCCGAAGCCGTATTCACTATAAGCAGTGTTTTACCTTGGTATTCTGATAATTTCTGTGTTTTACCATCAATAGTCACTACTTCTATATCATAAATTGAGCTCATTATTTTTTCCTTTTATTGTGCTATGGATTTAACTTAGTTGTTATTTGTTAATTTAGCAAAAAACAATCAATTACACAATTATATTGTGCACAATGTTTATTTATAGGAGAAATACTGTATCCATAATTAAAACTGAACCATTTAATCTAAAAGAGCAGCTAACCGCTCGTAATCACTCTCATTTTTTGGATGGTAAACTGTTATTCGACCAGTACTTTCTCCGCTTCCGTTATGTAAAATCTGCTTTGAAAAATACAATGTTTGATTCAGTGTGGCATGGTGTATTTCATGATCCAGCTTAGGATGCTGAATCGTATTCTGCTGCCAGGCTTTTTTGAATTCCGGAGATAAGTCGTTAAATATGTCGATTAACTCTTTCATCCTTTTGTCAGTTGGACGAGATGCCTGATTGCTTCGGAGAATACCCGTTAATCTGAGAAACAAAATAAATAATGCGTCTTTATCGGTAATACTTAAAAACTTACACCACACCTTATCCATTATTGCCAGATAGACATAATTGCGTTCTTTATCTGGGAGTTCATTTATTTGTAAGCCACACATTTTGATAAAGGCATCATTCGCATAGATGATATCGAGATAATCATTAAGAACCAAAGCAGGAAGAGGGTTTAACAGATCCAGAACACGATGAGTATAAGAAGATAACCTCATGCACTGCGGAACTGGACATGGTGAATTGTCCGAAGAAAGAAGACGGTTAACATAACCAACTTCATCTTTTGTAAGCTGCAGCGCAGTATTCAGAGCTTCTATCGTTGTTGCTGAAACCCCTTTCGATTTTCCTCTTTCAATTTTACTGTACCAAACCGCACTAACACCGGCCAGATAAGCAACATCTTCTCTTCTCAGACCGGGAGTCCGGCTTCTTCTGACTGATTTAGGTAAACCTAACGATTCAGGTAAAAGTGATTCCCGCTTCCGACGATAAAATTCACCTAAGACACTTAAATTATCCGCGTTCATCGTTATCCTGTTACTTTTTATACGAGTTTAAATTTGATTCTTGTACGATGCTAATACTCTATCATAATGATGATAACATTTTCATAGAGCGTGTTTGATATGACTAACCTAAATAAGCCTCTCACTTTCTTCGGCTTACTCTTACTCGTTGCCGGCCAGTTGTTACCTCAGATTGATTTTTCAATCGTCAATGTCGCATTAAAGTTAATGGGACAAACACTACATACTCAGGAAACCGGATTAATTTTAATTGTCGCTTTCTATGCCCTGTGCTTTTCCACGCTGATAGCTACCGGAGCTCGTCTTGGTGATCGATACGGTCGCAAAAGGATCTTTTTACTGGGCGTTTTCGGCTTTGGAGTGGCGTCCGTTATTTGCGGTTCAGCTCAGAATATCTATTTCATGCTTTTTGGACGGATATTACAAGGCATGTTTGCCGCATTACTCATGCCACAGATTCTGAGTACCATTCATGCCACACTCTCGGGAGAAAGACACAGCCGGGCCGTAAGTATCTATACTTCTGTTGCCGGTTTGTCTGTTGCTTTCGGACAAATATTAGGCGGATGGATTGTCTCTGCTGATTTATTTGACCTGAGCTGGAGAGTGGCATTTCTGATCAATGTTCCTATCTGTATCGCTATTTTAGTTGTCGGTTACTTCTTTATTCCGGAAACAAAATCGACAACAAAACCCAAAATGGATCTGTTGGGAATATTTCTGTTTACCTGCTTAATGCTATGCTTATTAGTTCCGATCGCAATGGGACAGCACTGGCCAGCATTATTCTGGTTATTTATTGCCATCCCCCTTTTAGGATTTATCCTTATCCGAATTGAATCCAGGCTAGAACGACTGGGGGAAAACCCTATTATTCCGCCGTCCATATTTAAAACACCTACCGCAAAAATCGGCTTACTCGCAGAAGTCGCTGTAACTTCAACCTACGCCGGATATCTTTTTGTTACAGCTGTTTGTTTACAGAAAGCCCTCAACTTCACGCCATTTGAATCCGGGAATACCTTTATGGGACTGGGTATTATGTTCTTTATCGGTTCTTTGTTAAGTAAATCGACAAGTCAGAAATGGGGAAACTACCGGAACTTTATGTTAGGCGCTTTATGTACATGTACAGGATTCATCATCACACTTGTCCTGTTTTGGCATTATGGACAATCCTTATCTGTTTCTGTGCTACTGCTGGGGACTGGATTTGTCGGGTTAGGTAACTCTTTTATGCTTACTTCTGCCTTTAAGATCACTCTTTCAAAAGTAGAGCCAAAACACGCCAGTGAAGCAAGCAGTGCTCTGGTAACCGTACAACAGGGATTCTTCGCCATCGGTACCGCATTTACAGGTACAATTTATTCAATGATGAGCGAAAGCGGATATTTAACAGCGATTACTTATTCTATCGGCGCAATAACAGCAGTCGTATTTATCGTGGGGAGTATTGTGTATGTCCATTCTCTACGCCAGAAAAATACACTTCAGCTTCAGGCACAGGAATAATTAAGTAATCAAGTCCACCAGTTTAAAACTGGTGGATATTCAATAATCAATGTCACCGTAACCAATTTCGCCCCTATTTATTTTTGGGACATATGGCAACTCCAGGGTTCCTGCTTTGCATTATCTTTCACGTTACCGTCAACAAACTTGTAATAGCTGATTTTGTAATTTTGCCACCAGCTATTCAGACGTTTTAAATCGTAGCGATCCAATATCTTTTCAAAATCTTCAATTCCAAGTTTTCCAGCATCATAAGAAATAGAAAGAACCTGCTTACGTTGATCGAAAGCTATTTTATCTAAACCAAACATCTCATCTATTTCAGCCATCGCAGTATGTAATGTCTGTTCATCTGGTTGAGTCATTTTTATACGTCTTGTCACCAAATTATTTTTCGATACACCTAAACGATGTTTCTCCTGACTCATACAGCCCCCCTCTTTATCTCTAATCTTTGGGAAATAGTCTTATTACAAGGTTCAGAGTTAAGCTTAAAGCTTCCCCTTATGGTAAGGTCAAGCCCCGAACAATTGATAAGACAGCACTTGTCATTCGATCCATCCTCGGCGTAAACTTGCAGCCAATTTGATTCAGGCATTGTTTGCCAGAAAAATAGAAACACAAAAGGTAAAAATTGAATATGTTCGACTATAACAAAACTCAGATAGAAACAGACAGCGAAGGTTATTTGCTAGATTTTTCTCAATGGGATGAAGGTATGATCCCTGTTCTGGCAGAACAGGAAGGAATCAAATTGACTGATGATCATATCGAAGTTGTTATGTTCGTTCGTAAATTTTATGAGGAATACAACACATCACCTGCAATTCGTATGCTAGTTAAGGCAATGGCAAAAGAGTATGGTCCGGAAAAAGGAAGCAGCAAATATCTGTTTAAACTATTTCGTGAAGGACCAGCGAAGCAGGCAACAAAACTAGCTGGTCTGCCAAAACCAGCCAAATGCTTATAGTTTTTGGTAAATGCTCTAGTACATAATGGAGAAGTGTTTAAACGGCTTCTCCGGAAAATAATCTGTACGCTGAATATTCTCAACAGAAGCATGTGGCGAGCCGTCTTTCAGCCATTCATACAAATCATCTAACTGTTCCGGCTCTCCTGTTGCAACCACTTCAACATCACCATTACTCATATTTCTGGCATATCCGGTTAAACCTAAATTGATTCCCTGATTGACAGTAAAATACCGAAAACCAACACCTTGTACGATTCCAGAAACAATAAACTTTTCACTTTTTGTCATTACTGGTTTCCCCAAACACTAAACCCAATGCATAAATAGTATGGCTACTCTAACTTAACTTAGCCATATTTTGCATTTTTTTCTTTGAAGCAGAAAACTACCTAACCGCCAGATAACTTAACCATTTGCATTTCAGAGCTAGTTCCACGAAAATAGCCGCCCTTGTTAAAGATCATAGAGTTTATCCCATGTCAGCAGCGGTTTATTTAGCCAAAGGTCGTGAAAAGTCCCTTCTTAGAAAACATCCCTGGATTTTTTCCAGAGCGATAGAAAAAATCGAAGGTTCACCAGTGCTTGGTGATACCGTTGATGTCTTCAGTAGCAAAGGCGAATGGTTAGCTAAAGCAGGATATTCTCCTAATTCTCAGATCCGTGCTCGCGTGTGGAGTTTTGCCAAACAAGAAATCGATCATGATTTCTTTGTAGAACGCATCAAACAGGCAAAACTGTTAAGAAACGATATCATTGAACGTGACGGCTTGACAGGTTATCGCCTGATTGCCGCAGAATCAGATGGTATGCCGGGAATCACTATCGATAAATATAAAAATTATCTGGTTTGCCAGTTTTTAAGTGCGGCTGCAGATAAACAAAAACAAATTATTTGCGATGCATTACTGCAATGTTTCCCTGACCATAACATCTATGAACGCTCCGATGTTGCGGTCAGAAAAAAAGAAGGCCTGAAAGAAACAACTGGGGTATTACGTGGCGAAGAACCACCACATTTTGTTGTCATTGAAGAAAATGGCATCAAAATTCAGGTGGATATCAAAGGCGGACACAAAACCGGTTTTTATTTAGACCAGCGTGACAGCCGTTTTCAGGCAATGAAATATCTGAAAGATAAAGAAGTGCTGAACTGCTTCTCTTACACTGGCGGCTTCGGGCTTTATGCTTTAAAAGCTGATGCCAAAAGAGTTATCAATGCTGACGTTTCTCAACCAGCCCTTGATACTGCAAAAAGTAACGCCGAACTGAATGACTTTGATATCAGTAAGAAAAGAGCCGTTTTCCTCAATGCAGATGTATTTAAACTGCTAAGAGAATACCGAGATCAGGGCACTAAGTTTGATGTCGTGATTATGGATCCACCTAAATTTGCGGAATCAAAAGCTCAGTTAAATGGTGCTTGTCGCGGGTATAAAGATATCAATATGCTGGCGATGCAAATTCTTAAACCGGGCGGAACGTTACTTACCTACTCTTGTTCCGGATTAATGGATCAGGTTCTGTTCCAGAAAGTCATTGCTGACGCAGCGGTTGACTCTGGTCGCACGGTAAAATTTGTAGAAAGATTTGAACAGGCTGCCGACCACCCAATCGATACAGCCTACCCTGAAGGGTTTTATCTGAAAGGTTTTGCCTGCAAGGTTATGTAACCAACTACTGCTGACTTATTCTCGCGGTAAAAATATCAAACACACTATAGGCTACTGTAGTGTGTTTTTATTTCTCTAATCAGTTTCCTTTTCCCCCTAAATTTAGACCGATCATTCAAATCAGGCGTACACTTAATATGATTTTCAGTGATTGTTGGGAAAAGAACTATGCGGTTTTTTTTCGCTCTGACATTTAATGATAAAGCAAAACGATATCTGATGGATTACCAAAAGAAACTTCGTAAGCATGCCATTAAAGGTCGTAATACCCGAGGACAGAATTTACACGTAACTCTGGCTTTCATCGGTGAATCTTCACAAGAGCAAAAGAACAAATTAATCGAAATACTGCATCAGCTAACACCAGATTGTGATCATTTGGTAGTTGACCGTCTAGGATCTTTTTGTCAAAAGTCAGGAAGGCTGGTCTGGATGGGAATATCAAAAACACAAGAATTAATGGAATTACACTCTAATCTTCAGAAAAAATTAACAGAAAGCAGTTTTGTTACTGAGTCACAAAAGTACCTTCCACATATCACTCTTGCCCGCCATATCTATGGCAACATTAAATTAGAAAAAATCCATATTGACCCGTACTTAATTGATGTCCGCTCCATTGCCTTACTAGAAAGCAAATTCATTGATGGAAGACTGGTTTACCAGATTATAGATGAAATACCTTGCGGAATCTAAATGTTACCACTAGCTTTTAAGTATCGGTCACCGTTGGAGTTTATGATGAATAAAGCACTCTTTACATATTTAGTATCTTGTTCGTTACTTTTAGGTTCTGGGTACAGTTTTGCAGCGAAACCTGAATGGGCAGGAAAAGATAAACCGAAAACTGATGACATCGAAGTTATAACCGAAGCACAAACAACAAAACAAAAAATGAATGAGCATATGGATCAGCAATCTATACTCATTGAAGAAGAAAAACAGAAAATGAAAAAAACTAAGAAGGAAAAAAGTGAGAAGTACAATAAAGAGTTAGAGAAAGAACATCAGAAAGTTAAAGATGGAAAAGAAGATCTGGATGAAAATAAGAATAAACTCAAAAATAACGCCACTGGATTAGAAAAGCAGAAGATTAAGAAAGCAAATCAAGAACGTAAAGAAATGGGTAAGGGATCTGAACAAGGCCAGCAAATGAGAGAAGAAAATAGCAAAAAATGGTGGAAATTCTGGGAATAATAGCAGAGCTATAATTTTAACAATCTACTTACTGAACTGAATAGTTGTCAGGTATATAATATCTGTACATAATCGCATAGATAATAAATACATAGCACTAAGTACCTATAAATATAATAAGGATTTATAATGAAAAACCGTATCGTTCTGGCTGCATTAGCGACAACTTTAATCGTTGGTTGTCAAAGTACCTCCAGTGAAACACAGAGCACAACAACATCAAATACGACTAACAGCTATAGCACATTAACCAGCGCAGCACTAACGACTGCTCTTCAGGTCTGGGGACAACAAAGTACTACTACCAGTAGTACTGCATCAACTTTAGCCAGTAGTATTCAACAGGCCGCGAATGTAACCACAGAACAAGCGACAGGAGGTGTAGGCTCACTTCTAGCATTAGCGCAAAACAACCTGAGTACAACGCAAAACACAGAATTAGGAAGTTTAATTCCTGGCTATGACACTCTTAAAAGCACAGGTTTAACTTCGTTGATAACCAACAGCTCTGCTGTAGACACTGCGTTTTCTGCACTGGGTATGGATTCATCCATGGTCAGTACTTTTGCACCTATCATGCTAAATTCTCTGCAATCTCAAGGCGCAAGTTCTTCATTAGTTAGTGCTCTTGGTTCGATCTGGCAATAAGACCAATTCACTAATTTCTATGTTTCAAATAAGTTAGGGTGAGATTTCACATTCTCACCCTAAGTTTTATATATTACTTTCAATTGGTTAAGCCATTTTAATACAACATCGAGCAACTATCCGGCTACGCTCATAGAACGAATCAAGCAAACAATATTCTCGGTCAGTATGTGTAAATGCACCAACCGGGCCTGTGGCACATAATGTTGGAATTCCCATTGAAGATGTCCAGCCGGCATCGGAGCATCCACCAGTAAATTCACCATCGATAGAAAGACCTAATGACTTGGCTTCTAAACGATAGATATCCATTAATTTTTCACTCATTTTCGCTTCAAATGGTAAAAAACCAGCAATTTTCGCCAGACCAACTTCTACATTTTGAGCATGAGTAGTGACAATATCCTGCAATGCAAAATCTAACCATTCCCCCTGCTCAATCGCTATATATCGAACATCAATCTTGCAGCTGGCTAACTCAGCAACAGTATTTGGCGTTGTTCCGCCCTGAATAACACCGACATTGGTCGTAATGCCTTTTTTGTAATCCGTTAACCCGTGAATAGCAATAATCATTTTAGCCAGGGTATCAACCGCACTGATGCCATCCTCATGATTCACACCGGCATGAGCGGCTTTCCCTTTCACTTTTAATTCGTAAGTACTGCCACCTTTGCGGGATGTAACGACATTTCCTGACACTCTGCCCGGCTCAGCATTAAATACCGCATCAACAGACTCTAAATATTTAAAAATCAGATTACGTCCTTTCGGTGAACCAATTTCTTCATCGGCAGTAAACAGCAGTTTTAGCTGAAACGGCAATGTCTCACTATATTCCAGTTCATAAGCACGAAAGGCCATCAAGATATGGACATTCATTACCAGCCCGGCTTTCATATCAGCAACACCAGGTCCATATCCTCTTTGTCCATCACTGGAATAGGGCCTTAATTCAAGTTCGCCGGTAGGAAACACAGTATCCATATGCCCTGTCAGAGCAAAAATTTTACCTCCATCACTACCAACATGAGCAAGAACACCAGTTGTTTCCTGAACATCAAGACGCTCTACCGCTATATTTGCGGTTTCCAGCGTTTCGGCAAAAGCATCTCGAACTTGCCTCACACCTTCCGAATTTTGGCTATATGAGTCAATATTCACTATCCGCTCTAACATGTCGACCATTGATGACTGGTGTGCTTCCAACCAATCATCAACAAATTCAATCAGCTTGTTACTAACCATCCCTCTGCTCCTTTACAGCTTTTCCCTGCTCAGCCAAATCCCAAAAAATGCCGGTCATCAATTGTAATGACTCCAGCGCAACACTCCCTAACATATGTTCATCAGGGCCATGTTGTAAACAGGCAGGATAAGAATGTGGGATCCATAATGTCGGTAATCCCAATGCAAGAGCAAAACAATCGTTTGGTATTGAGCCTCCAAGATTAGGTAATAATGTTGGGGCTTTACTAATTGTTTTTTCGATTGAACTCATTGCCCAGTGAACCCATGGGTCATTAGGGTCCAGACGAGTCGCTTCCATTTTCGTATTACCCGCAGGTGTAACCTTCACATCATCAAAGCCATGTTTATTTAAATGGTCCTGAATATCGTCCAGAAAATGATCGCTATTAGTATCAACAACAAATCGCATTTGAGCATGTATCGATGCTTTACCGGGAATAGCATTCGCTGGTGCTTCAGGGTTGCCAGCCTTACAAGCTAATATCTCTAATGTATTCCATCCAAATACTTTTTCTGCTGGAGTCAGTCCGGGTTCACCCCAATCAAGAGAAATTTCAGGATCATCTTTTCCCGTCCCTACAGGTATATCTTTAATTGCATTTTTTACTACTTCAGGGATTTCTTTTGGCAACAAAGATGGAACTAAAATCTTACCATTGCCATCAATTAACGTACTCCATGCATTCATTAATCTTGTGGCCGGATTGACAAGTAATCCACCCCAGTTACCAGAATGATGGGCCCCTTCACGATAATAAACACTCAGATCGAAATTAAGCGAGCCACGAGAACCTAAAAATACGGTCGGATAATCAGCGCCAACTCTTGGCCCGTCTGAGCCAATAAATAAATCGGCTTTTAATCTTTCTTTGTACAGTTCACAGAAAGATTTCAAACCCGGAGAGCCAGCTTCTTCACCCATTTCGAGCAATATTTTTACATTAAACCCGAGTGAACCGCCTTTCTCGTCAATAACCGTTTTTAATGCCGCCAGATTCACTGAATGTTGCCCTTTATTATCGGCAGTACCACGACCAAACCATTTGTCGCCATCAACGATAATTTTCCATGGAGATAGCCCTTCACTCCATTGATCATCATAACCACGCACAACATCGCCATGACCATACGTCAGAACAGTTAACAAATCCGGGTCTTCAATACGTTCTGCAACCAGTAACGGCCATGCTTCGGGAGTCTCTGCAACTGGATTCGGAATGATTTCACATTCAAATCCCATTTCTTTCAAATAGGGAATCATATTCGATTCCAGATAAAGCGCTAAGTTCGGATAACCATCGGGGGTTTGACTTTCACTGGCAATTTGCACTCTATCATTGAGCAATGACAGAAATTTACCTGATTCATAAAACTCAGTAATGGTATCAATAGCTTGTTCGCGACTCATGGTAACTCCTTAAAACTGGCATAGAGATGCCTGTCCCATATCCTGAGATATGGGAGAGACATTCTTAAAATTCGGTTAATTCTGGCTGTTATATCGGTCTTTTTAGCTGGCCTTCTGCCAAACTAAATCATCTTCATCAGGAAGACCTAAACTTGGATCTGGCGTTAATATTGAGCTCAGTAGTGCCTGCGTATATGGATGTTGCGGATCATGGAATATTGATTCACAGCTTCCTTCTTCTACGATTTGTCCTTTATTCATAACGGCAACGCGGTCGGCCAGATGTTCTACTACAGCAAGGTTATGACTAATAAATAAATAGGTAAGTCCCAACTCTTCCTTCAGTTCAAGTAACAGGTTTAAGATCTGAGCCTGCACAGACACATCCAAAGCCGAAGTTGGCTCATCACAAATAAGAATTCGTGGTTTCAAAATTAATGCTCTGGCAATTGCAACCCTTTGTCTCTGGCCGCCAGAAAGCTGCCCCGGAAACTGTTCAAGCAGTCGCTCCGGCAAGCCTACTTTTTCTGCAATAGATTTTACAGATTCGATTTGTTCCTGATCCGTTCCTACTTTGTGCAGAACTAAAGGTAAGCGAATAATGTCTTTAATTTTTTTACGTGGGTTAAGTGAAGAATATGGGTCCTGAAATACCGGCTGAATTTTTTTCGCCAGTGCTAAACGGTCACTCAGATCAATCTCTTTATCTTCAATTAAGACGTTCCCTTCTGATGGTTCCAACAATCCAAGAATCATTTTAGAAAGCGTACTTTTACCACAGCCGGATTCACCAACTAAACCAAGGACTTCTCCTGGTCTGACACGTAAATTAACTTTGTTTACCGCAGTAAATTCAGTTGGTTTCTTCCATAATCCTTTTTTGATTTCGAAGTGACGTGTGATATCACACAATTCCAATGCCCATTCCATTAGCATGCCTCCTCTAACAAATATCCAGCTGACGGACAACGAACCAGATGCACCGGAGATGCTTCTTCCAGAGACGGACTAAAATTACTGCACGCCTGTGTTGCATTAGGACAACGGTTCGCAAAAGCACAACCACTCAGTTCACCGACTAAATTAGGAACAACACCAGGAATGGTTGATAATGGCTGCCCTGCTTTAGTTTTGCCTGGAATAGGAATGCAGCTTAGCAGCCCTTTTGTGTATGGATGTAAAGGATGATTAAAAATCTGCTGTACCGGTGCTGTCTCGACAATCTGTCCGGCATACATAACAGCAACGCGATCCGCTATTCGTGCCACAACGCCCAAATCATGGGTAATAAAAATAACGGCAGTGCCAAACTCTTGCTGAAGTTCACGGATTAGCTTCAGAATTTGAGCCTGAATGGTTACATCGAGTGCTGTTGTTGGTTCATCTGCAATGATCAGATCGGGTTCACACATCAATGCCATCGCAATCATAATGCGTTGACGCAGACCACCAGAGAGCTGATGTGGATATTGATTTAATCGTTCTTCCGCATAAGGCACTCCTGCACGTTTTAGCAGAAATATTGCCCGTTCTTCAGCTTCTTTCTTAGAAACTTTTTTATGCTTGATGATGCCTTCACAAAGCTGATCACCCAGCTTGTATGACGGATTTAACGATGTCATCGGCTCCTGAAAAATCATCGACATTTTCAGGCCACGAATTTCATTACGTTTCCTGGTTGAAATGTTGAGCAGATCTGTTGCGTCAAATGTCAGAGTATCAGCAGTACACTGTGCTCGTTTTGGCAATAACCCCATCAGAGCCATTGATGTCATGGATTTACCACAACCAGATTCACCAACAATACAGAGCATTTCTCCGCGTTTAACTTCAAAATCGATACCACGCACAGCTCGAAGAGGTCCATTTGCTGTTGGTAAAGATACCTGAAGATTCTTTACTTTTAGGATTGAGTCTTCCATGTTTCCTCTCCCTTACAACTAACTACGGTTCTGTGGTGCGTTAAGGTCACGTAACCCATCACCAACTAAGTTAATCGCTAAAACTAAAATCATTAATGCAACACCAGGAATGGCAATTACCCATGGCTGGAAGAACATATAGGCTTTACCTTCCGCAACCATTAATCCCCAGGATGGTAAGGGAGGCTGAACGCCTAGTCCAAGGAATGACAGTGTTGCTTCCAACAAAATTGCATGTGCCATTTCCAAAGTGACAACAACAATTAATGGACTCAAAATATTAGGTAGTAATTCTTTCAGCAAAATATAAGGAGTAGATGCACCAAGTACTTTCGCTGATGCGATAAATTCAGATTCTCGTAACTGCTGAGTTGACGCACGGGCAACAACGGCAAAGCGATCCCATAACAACAAACCAAGCAGAACAATAACCACATTTAATGAACCACCGACTAATGAGGCCATTGCGAGAGCGACCAGAATTACCGGCATGGATAAACGGGTAGTAATCAGATAGCTAATCACAGCATCTGTTTTGCCGCCAAAATATCCGGCAAGAATACCCAGAGTCGTACCAATCAAACCTGATATAAACGCAGCGGCAAGACCAATAAAGAGAGAGATTTGAGAACCGTAAAGCAAACGGCTGAAGTAGTCTCTGCCCAGTTTGTCGGTTCCTAACCAATGCTCCCATGTACCATTGGCATGCCACACTGGTGGAATCATCCGCTGCATCACATCCTGTTCATAGGGATCATGCGGTGCAATTAATGGCACTAATAAGGCACTCAAGGCAACGAGGATTAATATAGAAGCACCTAACGTAAGACTATGGTGTCCTAATACTTTACGAATCGCTTTACGCCACGGTGGAACTTCGGGAATTGGCGATTTCATTTTATCGGATACGGCCACAGACATCATATAACCTCCTTGTTAAGCGATTCGTAGCTTAGGATCAAGTATCGCGTTAATCAGATCCGCAAAGAACGTCAACACGATATAAAACACAGCAATAAGAAGAACAATCGCCTGAACGACCGGATAGTCATTGCGGGCAATTGAATCCCAGGCAAGTTGTCCCAGTCCTCTTAATGAAAAAACAGATTCAATCACAATTGAACCACCCAGCATAAAGCCAAGTTCAACGGCTAACAGCGCAACAACAGGAATCACCGCATTACGAAGAGCATGTTTGAGTATCACTTTGGTTTCACTAATCCCTTTTGCTCTCGCAGTCCGAATATAGTCAGAACCTAATACTTCCAGCATTCCCGTACGGGTTAAACGCATAATTGAAGGGGTTGCGTAATAACCTAATGCAACGGCCGGAAGGATGAAGTGTTGCCAGCTTCCTGTTCCTCCCGCTGGTAACCAATGCAGATTAACGGCGAAAACAATGATAAGAACAAGGCCAAAGAAGAAACTTGGCATTGCCTGTCCGAACACAGCAATCATCAGAGCAAGACGGTCAATCCATGTATCCTGCTTGATTGCTGCAATAACACCAAGCGGAATCGCAACTACAGTTGCTACTGTCAGAGCAATAAGACCCAGTGTTAACGTTACAGGTAAACGTTCATGAATCAGAGAGATTACAGATTCAGGAAAATAGTAGGACTCACCAAAATCCAAATGAACAGCAGACCATAACCAATTGAAATACTGCATAACAATCGGCTGATCCAAACCAAACTGTACCCGGATCTGTTCAATCTGATCGGCTGTAGCTTCAGGCCCTGCTATTGCAGTTGCCAGATCCCCTGACAAATGCAATAACATAAAACACACAACCGAAACTGTCAGTGCAACACTAATTGCCATGAGCAAACGTCTAATACAAAAACCCAGCATCCATAACCTCCCTGTCTATGGTGACAACTTACAATGAATTACTTCCAGCTCGCTTCCCAGAATCTTGGAAGTTCATCCGGATAAGCCTTAAAGTTAAGGTCTGAAGTAAAGGCATAATTACTGGTGTATGAGAACATTGGGGCCCAGTACGCTTTTTCAGTAATTTGCTTAATCGCCTTGCCGTAGTATTCATTACGTACTTTTGGATCAACGGATGTATCAGCAGTTTCTAACCACTGTTCAACGGCAGCATCTTTATCCTGGTCATCAGCACCGCCTTTGAAATACACACTGACAATTGCTGATGCATCATTGATTGAGTAGGAACCCCAGGTCTGGAAAGACATAGGTACTTTACCGGCACGCATGTCATCTCGTAACGCGGCATAATTCATATAGTGCAGTTTGGCTTTGATACCCACTTTACGTAAATTACCAATAACAGCTTCTACGTAATCTCGATCGCGATATGCATAAATATCTGTGCTGAATCCATCCGGATAGCCCGCTTCAGCAAGTAATTTTTTCGCTTTTTCAGGATCATATGAATATTGAACTGCTGCTTCCTGTACGCAACCAAATTGATCCGGGAAACATGGAGTATATAAAGGTCGGCTACCACCACGAACCAACTGATGAGCTAGGCCATCGCGGTTTAGGGCATAGTTAATCGCTTCACGAACACGAAGGTCTTTATATGGTGAGTTTTCACTATCAGTACCAAGACTATTCAATGTTAAGAAACCAACCCGCATCGTTTCACTGCTTAATACAGAAAGGTTTGGCATGGTTTTTAGCTGTTCTGCCTGATCAGAAGGCACGCGCCAAATCCAGTCCACCTGCCCTGTCATTAGCTGCGCTAAACGGGTATCCGGGTCAGGAATAAGAACAAACTTAATTTTGCTAATAGATGGCTGACCTATCGGGCTTTCTTTAAAGTAGTTAGGATTTTTCACCATAACAGCTTCCTGGCCATTCACTACTTTTACAATTTGATAAGGTCCGGTGCCGATTGGAGCCTTGTTAAATCCAACCAGGCCAACTTTTTTGAAGTACTTTTCAGGATAGATAGGTAAAGGACCGGAAAGATATTCTAAAGCTGCGGGGAAAGGTTGTTTCAGTTCAAACTCAACTTTGTAATCGTCAAGTTTAGTCACATGTTTAATCCAACTGATATTCTGAAGAGTGACTACTTTAGATTCCGGAGTTAATGAATAGTTAAACGTAAATGCGACATCGTCAGCAGTAAAACTATCACCATTCTGGAATTTCACATCTTTACGAAGATCAAATACCAAATGAGTATCATCTTTCCATTCCCAGTCAGTCGCCAGCATTGGTAAATATTTACCAGAAGCAGGATCTCGATAGACTAGTGTATCCCATGCTAAATGGCTTAAAATAACCCCTTCGCGCAAATTATTATGGTAAGGGCTGATATTCTCCGGCCAACTGTTAGATGCATACACAAGCGTATCATCAGCTTTATTTGCCAGAGCAGCAGTTGAACCAAATGCCATTGCAGATGCAATTGCGAGAGGAAGACAACGTTTCATTAACGACATACGTATTTCCTTATACCTAATATCTAAAAATCCTACTAAGAGTACTACCAGCAATATTCGCGCCTGATTTCCGGAAATTGAAAATTAACTTGTTTCATTCAGTGAATCGGCGAATAACTCCTTTGCCTTAATTCCTCTTTAGCTCCAAATATAAAAACAATTAACATACAAACAACAAGGATATAACTCACTATAAGCCAGCGATTACATTGCCACAATTAGAGAATTAGCAACTCATCATTGCCGAAATGGCAAGGATATTGCTTTATTTTGGGTCACCAATTTGGTTAATCAAAGGAATGATTTTTATGGCTATTAAGCACCAGTTAACCGCTCCGTCCCTACGCTATTTTCTCGAAGTTGCTCGTTATGGATCAATTAGTGAAGCATCAATGCACCTTAATGTGGCAACCAGTGCCATTAGCAGGCAAATATCTGGTCTGGAAGATCATATAGGAACTCCGCTTTTTGAGCGTCATCCCCGAGGAATGGTATTAAGTGCCGCCGGAGAATTGCTCGCAGCCTATGCCAGAAAAGTGCTCCTGGAAACCGATCGTGTCATCGGTGAAATAGATGCTTTGGAAGGGTTACAAACAGGAAATGTTGCATTAGCTTCAACGGAAGGATTTGCCATGGAATTTCTTCCTTATGTTATTGCGAAATTTCGTCAGATATTTCCAGGTATACACTTTCGTATTGATGTCTTTCCGCCGAAGGAAGTATCCAACGCGGTCATTAATGGAGATACAGATATCGGGCTCACTTTTAGCCTGAAACCAACACCTGATATTAAGGTCGTGCATCTGCAAAAAGCCCCCACTCTGGCCGTAGTGCCAGTCGATCATCCACTGGCAAATAAAAAATCTGTATCACTTCGTCAAATTGTTGCTCACCCCTTGGCTCTTCCATATCCGGATACAACAGTTCGTCAGCTATTTGATATCTGTGCCAGTCAGCAACAACTGCAATATGAGCCGGCTCTGGTCAGTAATTACATGGCAGCATTAAATCAGTTTACAATTAATCACTGTGGAATTTCTCTTTGTGGTGAAATATCGGTCAGACGCCTGATACAAAATGGTGTTGTCAAAGGCATCCCAATTTCTGACAAAGGAATGAGTATCCGAAATATCGAAGTACAGGTTCTGACAGGAAGAACCTTACCAAGGGCAGTGCAATCCTTCCTCGATTTTCTTATCGATGAAATCAAAAACAGTGGAGAACAGAACCAATAGACAGTATAAATAGACAAATTAAATAATATACAATATGCATATAAAGCTTGCTAAAATTGAAACAGATAGTGACAATTCTCACATTATTGCCAGCTATTTTCTTCTTGGCAAAAATCTCCCTCTTATTTTATCTATAAAAATCAAAAGGAAATTCAATGATTGGCCCATTGGTAAATGCAGCAGCAATCATCTTAGGTGGTGTTATTGGTACAGTTGGCGGAACCAGAGTTCCTCAGAGAATTCGGGATCGCATGCCTATGGTCTTTGGACTGACTTCGATGGGACTTGGTATTGCAATGATAATAAAAGTACAACTACTGCCAGCAGTCGTCCTTTCAATGCTTATCGGAACACTCATTGGTGAGATTTTTGATCTGGAAGAAAAAATTAAAATATTTGCCCACTCTCTGAAAAACTTCATCGAACGGACGCTTCCAAAACCAAATTCCAGTATCAGTCATAACGAATATATTGAAGCTTTTATTTCTCTGCTTATTTTATTTACAGTTAGTGGTACGGGTGTTTTTGGTTCTATGAACGAAGGGATTACCGGAGACCCGACTCTTCTGATTGTAAAATCATTTCTGGATTTCTTTACCGCCATCATCTTTGCAATCACATTAGGCTTTCCCGTCGCATCACTTGCGATACCACAAACAGTGGTTCAGGCCATTCTTTATTTTTCCGCTTCGAGCATTATGCCTTTAACCAACGATGTTATGATCGCAGACTTCTCTGCTGTGGGGGGATTGGTGATGTTTGCAACGGGATTTCGCATTTGTGGTATATTGCAGTTTCCGGTAGCGAATATGATCCCGGCACTGATTATCGCCATGCCAGTTTCGGCCCTGTGGGCATCGATTGTATAGCTGCTTGATAGAACCAGAGCAATCTTGATGACCGGGAGGCAAATGTGACATTGCTGATTGATCAAATTGCAGAAAAAGCCATTCAGACTGCAATTGATGAAGGGAAATTAGATAACTTACCCGGTAAAGGTAAACCTCTTGAATTTGAAGATGAAACATTTATTCCGGAAGAATTAAGGGCCGGGTATCGAATTCTTAAAAACGCAGGTTATCTGCCACCAGAGTTAGAAGATCGCAATCATGCACTTAAACTGTGTGAATTAATTAGCAATATCGATAAAGAAGATGATACGTTCAGAGAAGTGTCATCTTCTTTGAAAAAACTTGAGTTAAAAATGCGGGTAAAAGGTATTGATACCCGTTTTATTTATCAATACCTTCCCAAAATAAATACCAAATAAATCTAGGGTGTTACGCTCGGTTCAATGAACTTCCCGGTAGCGCTGACACAAATCCCTTGTTCTGTTTCCAGATACGCTGATAAAAAATAAATTTTCCTGCGTTTCTTCTCGATTTGTCCGAATATAGAAACTGTTTGACCAACTTCAATAGGTTTATGGTATTTAATATTAAGCTCAGCCGTTAACCCTTGGATCCCCTGCTGCATCAAGCAATGAGTCATAACAGAATCAAGGATGGTACTTGCAATTCCTCCATGTAAAAGTCCGTTATAACCCTGAAAATCCTGATCTACAGAAAACTGTCCTTTCAAACCACCAGAATGATCAGGACAGAACTGTAAGCCAAGTCCGGCAGATGAAGAACCACAGGCAAAACAATTAATATGCGTTTCAAGCACACGGTTTACATCAATATCATCTTCCGGTAATTCTGTATTCATCATTTGTGGCAACAACGTCTTTTGCTACCATTGCCTGATTGACCATTAGAATGACAGCATGAATATCCGGTATGACAGTTACCTGACTCACTGCCTTCTGAATGACAACATGACTGACCTGATGCTTTTTTCTCTTCGTAGTTTTTAGAGATGCGAGCACGGGATAAATCAACCAAAGGTGTGACATTCTGCCCCTGAAGCATACTGAGCAGATCAGCACGCCCTCTTTCAGCCATGATAACTTTAATTTCATTATCAAATAGACGAGATAACATTTTCGAACCGATGTTTTTGACTAAAACTCTCTCAGCCCGATTCGATTTCAACATTTCAACCAGATGAGTTTTACCAGAACATCCATCAGCTAATGCCGGATTTGGTGCTGAACTTACGAGTTCACCATTATCATCTATAAAAATAAAATGATGCGCTTTAGTAAAATGATTTGATAATCGATCATCCATTACTGGTACCGCAGTAATCATATCCTACCCTCACAGTATTAATATAAAACCAACACACTTATATTGCATATGCTAGTATTATTTATTAGCATTTGCAAACATAACTTTTGTGAAGACAAAAAAAGCCGCATCGTGCGGCTTATTTTAGATATATCCAAATTGATAAATTAATCTTCTGAAGGTGTCATCATCAGCGCTTTACCATTCAACAGACAATCAGAAACTTTTTGCCGTCCTGACTTCACCAGATTAGCCAAAGTTTGTCTTGAGACTCCCATGACCGACGCAGCTTCTAACTGCAACATACCTTGATAATCAACAAGTCGGATTGCTTCAAATTCATCCGGGTTCAAGGTAACTTGCTCTAAATCTCCCATTTGAATGCCATTGGGCTTAAAGCAGCTATTTGCAGGAGCTCCACATATTTTTCTGGGGATTTTAGGTCGTCCCATTGCCTAGCCTCTTTAGTCGTAAATATGAGAATTATTCAGTGTCGGAGTATTCAACAAGAAAGTGAATAAGAATTCAAGTTAAATTAACCTATATCACGCTGTTTACTCAATTTTATTTTGTATTGAGACTGGCTATAAAGCTAAGAAAATGTTGTAATAATTACACTTCTTTCCTATGCATTTACATTCACTGTGTTAATCCGAGTCATTGAAATTTTATTCCCGATGTTTTTTGTTGTGATCGCAGGTTATATCTGTGCGAAAAAGACAGCAATAGATATGAAACCAATAAATCGGCTAAACCTTGATTACTTCGCACCTGCACTGGTATTTTCGTGCCTGGTCGATATGCCTTTAGGCTACAAACAGATTAATTTAACCTTTGCCTGTATTCTCGCAGTTATCATACCCGGTATAGTGATTTGGGTATTCAGTAAAGTTCGTAACCTTGATTATAAAGTCTGGGTGCCCCCACATATGTTTCGTAACAGTGGAAATTTGGCCATCCCACTTTTTATGTACACTTTTGGAGATGTAGCAAAAGGCGATGCTGTCTTGTTGATGGTTATTTCCACCTGTCTCCAGGTAACATTAGGCCTTATTATTATCAGTGGATTAAACAAACAGGGGTTAAAAACATTAATCAGCATGCCGATTATCCATGCTACCGTGATATCGCTAGCGATTAACTTTAGCGGAATCCACGTATGGAAACCTCTGATAGAAGCAACCACATTATTAGGTGAAAGTTGTATTCCCCTGATGTTGTTTTCACTAGGCTCACAACTTATTCTGCTAAATAGATCTGGAATTAAAATAGGCTTAATAAGTACGCTAACTTCACTGACAAGCGGAGCTATTGCGTACTTCATCATCATCAATATGTTTGATTTATCAGTACTGGAAAGACAGATGATGGTCTTGTTTACCATGCTGCCACCAGCCGTAATGAATTATTTGTTTGCGGAAAGATACAAACTTGACGGTCCGACTGTGGCATCTATGGTTCTGTATGGAAACTTCCTTGCGATCGTTACCATGCCAGTACTGCTATGGTACGCATTGTCAGTAGTAAAATAAGATTATTTTATTACTGATGGAAGAAAGGCTATATTGGCTTCAAGCAACGTTTTTATTAATGACGTCATTTCTGCCGTATCATTATTTTTTTCATAATGATGAATAACCGGCCCACAGATATCTTCGATTTCTAGCGGCCGACCTTTTTCTCTGTCGACTAACATAGACGTTTTTATCGCTGCAAAATTAGAAATTAACTCAAACATTGAATCAACATCTTCTGCTGTGATGTTCACACCAGCATAATTTGCCGCTTTACCGGTTTCTTTCATCAACTGAAGAACAACCTTTCGCAGACTTTCATCCGAAGTAAGTCGTTTGGTATCTAATCCTGTCAGTGCTGATAATGGATTCACGCTGTTGTTAATGACTAACTTTTTCCATAGCGCATGTTCCACATCATCATAAATACGTGTAGGAATGCCACTATCATTAAACACCTTTCCGAAATGAAACACAGATTCAGCTAAATCAGGAGAAACACTATGATTAGGCCAGACGCCCATTTCGATCTCGGATATACCGTTTACATGAACTTCCCCCGGAGCAACAATATGTCCGCCTATTCTGACAGCCAGACCACCGATTGTTCGCTCTTTACCAATAACGGCTGCAATTTTTGCTTCATTATTAACACCGTTTTGTATTGATAACATAGGAGTAGAACAACTAGACATCCAGCCTTCTAAGAGCCCCATAATGTCTTCCGTAGCTGCACTTTTCGTTGCAAGAATAAGAAGATCATAATCTGTACAATCACATTCAGATATCAGTGTTTCAATATCTACTGCAGATACCCGTTCATTAAAAGAAAAATCATCATGAACAATATGTAATGTGCTGTCCTGCATAGCCTTAAGATGGCTTCCACGAGCAACAAACGTTACTTCATGTCCGGCAGAAACCAGTCTTGCACCATAATAACAACCAATTCCCCCCGCACCTATAATCGCAAATTTCATTATGTCTCCTAGTCCATTCCTCTAATCATTGAGTTCTTTTGATTCAATCACTTTACAGCCAGCATCCTGCATAACAACAAATGCAGCTTCCACATCTCCGGAATTCATGTCTACGCCTTTGGTTGCATCACGGATAACAAATGTATTGAAACCAGATTCCACTGCATCTAACGCCGTGAATTTCACACAATAATCAGTGGCTAAACCGACAACATAAACATCAGTAATATTGTTAGTTTTTAAATAATCAGCCAGCCCGGTGTCATGTAGCTTCTGGTTATCATAAAAACCACTGTAGCTATCAACCTCAACATGTGTGCCTTTATGTACTACGTGATCGATAACATCTTTATTCAGTGTTGGAATAAACTCAGCGCCTTTACTATTCTGAACACAATGTGCAGGCCATAAGATCTGGTCGGTACCAGAGAGTTTGACGATTTCACCCGGGGTTTTCCCCGGATATTGCGATGCAAAACTTCCGTGATCTTCAGGATGCCAGTCCAGTGTCGCAATAACGAAATCAAATTTATCCAGCAAATTATTTATCACAGGAACGATTTCATCACCATGAGGGACCGGCAGTGCGCCAGTAGGAGAAAAGTCGTTTTGTATATCAACCAGTAATAATGCCTTACTCATAATTCTTCCCTAATTATTTAATCTCAATTCCGATTTACTGTCCTGTCGCGACACGTTCATACGTGATATTCAAAAGCCCTTTTTCTTGTATCAACGTATTATCATCCACAATTTTCCAGACTTCCTCGTTACCACCTTTTGAAAATACCAGGTAACGTTTGCCTCCGGATTTACGCTCAAAGATCTTATCAAACTGGGTTCTTTTCCCTTCAACATCAATATAACCTTCACCAATGACAATATTATCCTGAGGAGCGTACTGAGCTATATTGCTCAGAACTTCGTTATCAGAACCAGTCTTAGCCGTATATTCACCTTCAAAGCCATTTTTGCATCCCATCAGAACCAATACCATGGCCAGTACAACACTCATTTTTTTCATATACTTAAAAACCTAAATAATTAAGAAGCTAATACAAGAATAGCAAGTCTGATAACGAGCCGAAATAGCTTTTCATAAACCTGACACAATTAAAAAAGGGTCTGTGCATTTACATGCAAAGACCCAAGACTTTAAGTGGGAGCTAAATTTATCAGGTAATACGGTTATCGAGAAACGATCAGTTTAGTGTCATATTGCTTGCTTTTGCACCCAGTTCCCCTGTTGTGTACTGAGCAACACCTTCTGCGAAACTCCAGTCCCCACGCTCATTGGCGAAGAAAGAAATCATAAGATCCGTTTCCTGCAAACCACAGCGCTCTTTAAGTTTGGTACAAAGGGTCTTCATAAACTGTGTTTTTTCTTCAACAGTTCTGGGACTGGTAAATACTCTTAACACGACCATATCCTCTGTTCTGGTAAAACCTAACCCGGTATCCTGAATAACCATACGGGTAGCTTTATTTTCATGAACAATCTGATAACGGTCTCTTTGCGGTACATTGAATGATTCCACAACGACTTCGTGGGTTGTATCCAGAAGGTCTTTAATCTCTTTATCACTACGACCTTCGACTACATCAAATATTAGTAATGGCATAATTTGTTTTCCTTTTTGATTCGGCTGACTTTTTAATAATGAAATTTAATTTTAGGTGATCTTCGTCACAGGTAAATCATAGTGAAATATTTATTTCATTTCAACAAAAATGAAATAAATATTTTGCATATCTAAGTAACTAATTAGAATAAGAGGAAGAAAAAAGGGGAAAAGAAAAGCCAGCACATGACATGTTGGCTTTGATCATTATACCATTACGGCCTGAGGGCCCAGAAAAACAGAGGGTTAATACAATTAATCGCGTGCGAATGTTTCTAATGACTCACCAGTTAAACGGTAAATTACCCACTCGTCCTGAGCCTTCGCCCCAATAGATTCGTAGAATTCGATTGCCGGTTCATTCCAGTCCAATACGCACCATTCAAAACGACCGCATCCTCGGGATACCGCTAGCTTCGCCAGATATTTCAGAATTGCTTTACCTGCACCAATTTTGCGATATTCCGGTGATATGTATAAATCTTCAAGATAAAGTCCATTTTTACCTAACCAGGTAGAATAATTATAAAAATAGACAGCAAAACCAACGGGTTCATTATTAACCAGGCACAGAATCGCATGAGCAGTGGATTCTTTAGAAAAAAGACTTTCCTCTATATCTTCAATTTTTGCTTTTACTGCTTGTGGTGCTTTTTCGTAAGTCGCTAATTCAGTGATAAATCTCAAGATAGTAGAGGCATCACTTATCGTAGCTTCCCTGATTTCAATTTTATTCATTGTCACAAAAACCTGTATTGCTTGAGGCATAACCAGATACGATTAGTCGTTTTAGCATATCAAGAAAATCAGGCCAAACAAAAATTTAATTGATACAATGACCACCATACAGTTAACAATATAGCTATAACCCTTCTGACCATTACATCGTCGGTAAATCTCGAGAGAATTCACTTGAAGAAAACACAACCAATACTGGGTAAATCCGGAACTTTATTTTTTCTGGTTATTATCAGTGCATTTCCACCACTTACTATTGATTTGTACCTGCCTGCATTACCACAAATGATCAATGTTTTTAATACCAGTCAGGCTATGGTTAACCTAACTCTTAGTGGATATTTCGTTACTTATGCAGTCGGACTGCTGTTTTGGGGACCACTGAGTGAAAAGTTCGGACGCAAACCGATCCTACTCGTTGGTCTTGGTGGTTATATGTTAGCCAGCCTGTTTTGTTCCCTTGCCGGAAGTATTGAACAGCTGATAGGCGCCAGAATTATACAGGCATTTGTCGGCAGTGCTGTTACGGTCGTTGCAACCGCAATTGTCAAAGACCTCTTTGATGGCAGAGAACGAGAAAAAGTCATGGCAACTATTATGTCGTTAGTTACCATTGCACCAATGGTTGCCCCTGTAATTGGTGCACTGATACTTCAGGTGACTTCATGGCGAATGCTATTCGTCACTCTCGCTTTTTTCGGAGCCTTCTCTGCAACATTAGCCTTCTGTTATAAGGAAACACTGGGAGCAAAATATAGCGGGTCAATAATACGTTCCTGGGGCAGACTTGGCGTTGTGATTAAAAATATAAGATTTGTTGCTTTACTGGCTATTTTTTCAATTACACCAATGGCAATGATGGCCTTTCTGGCAGCAGGTTCGTACATCTACATTAATGGCTTTGGCCTTACCGAACAGCAGTTTAGCTATGCTTTTGCTTTTAATGCGTTATGTGCTTCTGCCGGACCGACAATCTATATAAAACTGTCTCGTAAAATTCAAGTCCAAAAACTGATAACAGGATGCTTTGTCCTGCTTTCGGTTGCCGGCATACTGACTATAACAATTGCCGACATTTCTCCGTGGATTTTTGCCGGTATTGCAGCTCCGGCGACATTAATGGTCATCATGATGCGAGTACCGGGTATGAACTTAATGCTCGACCAGCAAAGTAATGACACCGGTTCTGCCGTCGCATTAATTCAGTTCTGTGGGATGATCTCGGGTTCTCTGGGAATGGTCTTAGTATCAATTTATCCCGACTCTTTGATTACTAACCTCGGTACAATTCAGGTTAGCGTTGGCATCATCGGCGGTCTTTTATGGCTAATGGTAAAAAATCGCTCTTTTGTAACCCACTATTTTGATTACCTGAGAAGATAAATTAAAAAAACGGTGTACTTGTTCAAGTACACCGTTTTATCAAAATGAATGAATTACAGATTAACGATCACAGGCATACCAGTTATCCGGCCAGTCCCAAAATAATCTATTATTAACCAAAACTTTCACTTTCCCGTTAGCAGAATCTTCTGTATAGCCAACCACAACATTATCCAGACTTACCTGGCACACTTTCGTTCCACGTTTAAGAACCTGCGTTCTGGTGTCTATACTTGCTTTCTGCATGGCAGATAGCCTGGCCTGCCGTTCAAGTTCTCTGTCGTACTCAGCTTTCTTTTTCGCTAATTGCAGATCTTCTTTCGATACTTCTTTGTCCTGTTGCGCTACTTCTACTGAACTGATATATCCATGCTCTTTTGCCAGCCCCTGTGCATCTGATTGATCGACACTTTTTGGAGATATCGCATAAAAGTCAATATCATAGGCACTAACATAATTACTGTTCAGTGAACCACTTAACTTATAGAAAAAACCCAGAAGAACAGGCTTTTTACTTAATTCACAGCCACCATTTACCAATTCTCCATGTATAGAGTAACAGTAATTGTCTATTTGTCCCTGAATTTTAATCGGACTGGTTGGTGTAATGTATCTCGCAGTGATAACAGAAAAACTGCCGTGATCTTCAACATTAACGTCTGATGATAAAAGCTGATTAATCAGCTTATCACCAGGAGCGTAAGAATCATTGATAATCTTTACGAGTTTATCCTTTATATTGGGATCAATCGTAATTTGCTGATAAGTTTCCTTTTTTACTGTCACATTTGTACTAGTAGATGTAGTACATCCTGACAATATCAAAAATGAAACAACTAACAAACACCCTAACGATTTTCTCAACATAATTCAGATTTATTCTTATACGACTTCTTGGGTGTCCTGTTATATCAGAATAGCTCACGAGTACAAGGGCTATCTGAAGAATTAATGATTTCAGCATGGTTAAGTGCTTCTAATTAACCTAACTATTACCAAAAAACTTACCTAGTGATTCAAGTGATGCCAGAGGAAAAATGTGGCTTCTTTGTAATCATAATCTGGTTGCGTCTGTTCATCGCATTCTTACCCAACAAATGATTCACCAATTCTCCTGACAGCTTCTCACTTAAGAACATATTTATACTCTAAATTGGAGATTAGATCACATATAGCATTTAATAATCAAATAGAACCTATTTAATTATCAAATTAATAAACTGGTTAAATTCATATTGGAATTATTGACACATTAGGTAAACGGCCAGATAATAAACCCATCGAATATAAATCTTGGTGGTAGCAACCTTAATCATCATATTATTTAGCTATATCAGGGAAATATTATTTATGTTCCTGAATGCCTAAATCTTCATTAACAGTCTTTCGTTACTACCCGATATTTTATTTATTCTATAGACCCCCCTATTTAAAAGCTTAAATAGAATAAGGTATTTTTATGCATAAAATATCTCATATATTTATTGCTTATTTATTTTTTCATCAAGAATTGATATTCAAGGAAAATTTATGTCAGACAATATTAACTCGGGAGATACCCGACTATGGAATGCGAATTTTATTTCGCTCATAGTTACAAACGGAATATTTTTTGCCGGTTTCCACTTATTGTTACCTGTACTTCCATTGTATGTATCAAAAATGGGTGGTTCAGCAACACAAGTAGGTTTGGTTGCTGGTATTTTTGTGTTTTCTGCAATCATTATCCGAATGTTTTCAGATGTTGGGAAAAAATATCTTGGAACATTAGGATGTTTATTCCTTGGTATTGTATTGTCTTTCTTATGTATCTGGGGCTATTCATTATTTCATACCGTTAAAGGCATACTAACAATCCGTTTATTACATGGCATAGGCTTCGGTATTGCGACCACGTTTTATGCAACACTGGCTGCAGTCATAATTCCTAAAGCCCAAAAAGGTGAAGGCATGGGGTATTTCGGCTTGGGCACAACAATCGCAATGGCAATTGCTCCCGCTTTCGGCCTGTGGCTCGCAATGGATTTCAGTTTTTTAGCCGTGTTCTATTTTGCGATCGCTTGTCAGATTGTTGCTTTAGTCTGGACTCATTTTTGTCGTTTCGGCAAACATTATACTTTCCCTAAACTTACTAATGGCCAGAAAATTTCATTTGTTGACCAATTTGCAGTCAAAGGCGCCAGATTCCCTGCTTTATTAACTCTTCTGTTTGGAATTGGCTACGGAAGCGTACTTAATTTTGTTTCTGTTTTTGCAAAAGATGTCGGTATTGGCAATGCGGGATACTTCTTCTTAGTATCAACAGTATGTGTTTGTATTTCTCGTGTATTTTCAGGCCGTATATACGATAAAAATGGTCCTGCGTTTGTTGTTATCCCTGGAATCCTACTATTTTTAGTTGCTTTCTTTGCCCTATATTATGTCAGAACTCAAACCGGATTTTTAATCTGCTCTATCTCCTATGGTTTTGGATTGGGTGCTTTATTCCCCGCACTTCAAACTCATATTTTAAATAGTGTACCGGAAGAAAAAAGCAGCGCAGCGAGTGCCACTTTCTATAACATGTTAGATATTGGTAATGGTTGTGGTGCTATTGTTTACGGAATGATTGCTGTACATACAGGTTATGCCCGCTTATTTACAATCTCAGGCTGGGTAATGACTGCTATGGCTGTTTTATATATCCTAAGCTTAACTAAACGTAATTCTCCTGCTGATGAATTACAACCTGCAAATCAAGAAATGTAATTATATAATGCCTGAACAATATTTATTATTCAGGCATTATTTTTTCTAAATCACTATTTATTTAACCATTTCTTAATTGTATCTATTAACCATTTTGGATTATCTAACGGAATATCATGTCCGTCAGATAAATTATAAATCACCTCTGACTGCCATTTTTTTGCTATTGCTTCTGTTGCCCTGCTATTAACTAATCCATCTTGCTTTGAGGAAATAAAAAGTAGTCTACAAGCTGGTTTCTGTACCTTAAATCTGATAGAAGCATAAAGCTGTCGCCAAAAATTTTTTACGGTCATAGGGTATTTTTCTGCATATTTTACCCATTGGTCTATGATTTTATTCTTAGCAGGTTGATTGGATACCATACCCCAGATTATTAATTCCCGACTTATGCCGGATACACACAAAGCTTTTACTATTTTGATATAATTCTGCGGTTTTAATCGTTCATAAAACGGGCTCACAGAACCAAAACTGGTATTAATGCAAACAACGCTATGTACTTCTGTCGGGTACATTTCCGCCCATTTCAAAGCAATCATACCTCCCATAGAAATAGCTAACACATCTACACTTTCGCTCAAATGTAACTGTGCACGAATAGATTCAACCATTTCAAAAATCGTTGTCGGAGACGGTTGATGATGCAATGAACCTGAACCGGGGATTTCAACAGCAATAATCTGTTTATCAGGTAAAGCAAGTCTAAGCATATCCGGGAAATCACCCCAATGGCACTTACCCCTGAATAACCCACGAATTAGTACTAATTTTGAACTCATAACGGCATGTCTGATGTGTAAGAAAAAAACTGTATCTTGAATTAAAAATACCATCAAGTTATTGTTCTGAATATAGTTAATTTTTTAGAATTCAGAAAGTATGAAAAACATAAGATCTGCGACAGAACAAGATATCCTGCGAATTTCCGACATTGAATCTGCCTGTTTTCCCGAAGCAGAAGCCGCTTCTTTAAGCTCATTTAAAGCACGATTTCAAGTATTCCCCGAATGCTTTTACGTTTTGGAACTAAATGGAAAAGTGGTGGGACACATCAATGGTTGTCGTTATGATAAACCGGCTTTGCCCGATGAATTATTTGAAGATGCATCTCTTCACAATCCAAATGGAGCTTATCAAACAGTCTTTGGTCTTGCGGTTGATCCAGATTTTCAACGGCAAGGTTATGCCAGAGAACTGCTGAATCACTTTATTGAAGAATCAAGAAACCGGAAGCTGTCCGGAATGTTTTTAACCTGTAAGAGCCACCTTATCGATTTTTACAGTCAGTCTGGTTTTACCTGTTTAGGCGTATCAGAATCTGTTCATGGCGGTGCAAAATGGTATGACATGCTTCTGGCTTTCTAACCCAGAAATTACCACAAACAAAAACCAATCAATAATGAAGTCAAAGAGATATTTTGCTATGGTTAATTGAAAGAACCATGATACATAGGCTGGTCCATGCAACCTGAGCTACTCGATATAAAACAATTTCTAATGCAATATCCACCTTTCTCTAAAATGCCCGAAGAGGAAGTTGATGAAGTTGCTTATCAGATTGAAATCTCTTATTTCAGAAGTGATGCAGACATTATTCCCTTTAACAGCACAATTAGTGATCTTTACATTATTCGCAGTGGCTCTGTCGAAGTATATAGACGGACAGGGGAATTATTTAATCGCCTGTCAGCGGGTGATCTTTTTGGTCAAATGGGATTACTGACCAACAATAAAGTCGTTTTCCCTGTTAAAGCGATAGAAGACACTTTACTTTATTGCTTACCAGAAGCTTATTTTCATGAACTTTATGCTAAAAATGATGCTTTTGCTGAATACGTTGAAGTGGATAACAACGCGCGTCTGAGACAAGCTGTATCAGGAATCGAAGGACAGAATGATTTAACCACAGCAAAACTAAAAAAGCTGCTTACCGGTAATTCACCCTGGATTGACAAAACAGCGACCATTCAGGAAGCAGCCCAGAAAATGGCTGAAGAGAACTATTCAGCTCTGCTTGTATTGGATAACGATGTCGATCCTGATGAAGATGATAACAGCTCATTAGTCGGTATTATCACTGACCGAGATTTGTGCACCAGAGTATTAGCGACCGGGATGAGCCGAGAAGAGAATATCGCAGAGGTAATGTCTCCTGAGTTAATCTCTCTGGATCATAATGCTTATGTATACGAAGCCGTATTTGCAATGCTGAGATACAAAGTCAACCACCTCCCTATTATGAAAGAAGGGAAACCAATCGGCATTATTGAAACATCCGATATTGTTCGCTACGAGTCTCAAAGCTCTCTGTTGCTGGTCAATAGTATTTATCATCAGAACAGTGTTGATGAATTAGAAACTATATCCAGACAGGTCGGTGAAAGTTTTGTACGCCTGGTTAACGAAGATGCTAACTCTCATATGATTGGTACCGCCATGTCAGTGATCGGCCGAAGTTTTAAACAACGTATTATTGAGCTAGCAGAAATGGAACTGGGTCCGGCTCCGATTCCATATTGTTTTGTTGCAATGGGATCAATGGGGCGGGATGAACAATTACTGGTTACCGATCAGGATAATGCCATTATTTTAGATAATGATTATGATGAAAAAAAACATGGTCATTATTTTGCTGCATTAGCGAAGTTTGCCTGTGACGCACTTGCTAAATGTGGTTACAGTTACTGTACTGGCGATATCATGGCGACAAATCCAATGTGGCGTATGACCAGAAAAGAATGGGAAGAATGTTTCGCCGACTGGATTGATAATCCGAACCCTAAAGCACTACTAAATTCATCCATTTTCTTTGATATTGATGGCGTATACGGCCGCACAAAATGGGTTGAACAACTGAATAGTTTTATTGTTCGCCGGGCGAAAAAGAACAATCGATTTCTGGCATGTCTGGCCCGAAATGCACTGAACCGTACCCCTCCTCTGGGCTTTTTCAAAAATTTTGTTATGGAAAAAGACGGTCGCCACAATAATTCGATAAATTTAAAACGACGTGGTACTGCTCCATTAGCTGATGTAATCCGTGTTCATGCTCTAGCCGTTGGTTCCCGGGCTAAAAATTCCTTTGAAAGACTCGATGATATCATTGAAGCCGGAATTTTACCGAAAGGAAGAGGCGAAGATTTACGTGACGCAATGGAGTTTATATCCATGGTTCGGATCCGTCATCAGGCTTTAGACGTAGAAAATGCTACAGAACCCGATAACAACGTTGAACCAGAAAACCTTTCTGATTTCGAACGCAGAAATCTGAAAGATGCATTTCAAGTGTTGAGCAATGCGCAGAATTTCCTTAAATATCGTTATCAGGGAAATAAGGTACTGAGCTAATGAGTCTTTTTAAATTATTCACACCACCGACTATAGACTGGCCAACTAAGTTTCATACCCGGGAAGCCCGTACTGAAAATCCATTATTGAAGGCTTTTTATTTTCATGGTCTGCCGCAACCAGACACACCAATTGAAAATATCGAGTTTCTCGCCATCGATCTGGAAACAACCGGATTAAACAGGAACAAAGATGACATTATCAGCGTAGGTGCGGTCCCATTTACACTAAACCGAATATACCTGAATCAAGCTAAAGAGTGGATGGTTAAGCCAAAGAGAAAATTGGGTGAAGAATCTATTGTTATCCACGGTATTACCCATAGCGATGTCGAAAATGCACCCGATTTAGTCACAATCATTCCGGATTTGTTAAATATGATGACAGGGAAAATAATGGTTGTTCACTATCTGGATATAGAACGCTTTTTCCTTGATAAAGCGTTTAAATCCAGATTGGGAGAAGGGATTGAATTCCCGCTAATAGATACGATGGACATTGAAGAACGTGTACTGAAAAAAAATCAGCACTCTTTTTTCAATCTGTTTAATTCAACCAAAAAAATCTCCACAAGATTAGCCCTCAGCCGTCGACGCTATGGGTTACCTAATTACCCTCCTCATCATGCTTTAACCGATGCAATCGCAACAGCCGAGTTATTGCAGGCACAAATTTCTCATTACTACAATCCGAGCCTGCCCATCAGTCATTTTTGGTTATAGCTCAAATTGAGACGCTTTTTATCTGCACCCAAAATGTAACGAGACTACTAACATGAACAAAACAAGATATTAGGGATTTGGTTGGATTTATAGGAAGTAAATGGGATCCAAACTAGGCAGAATAAGGGATTTGAAGGGAAATGATCGAAAAAGATCTTAAGAAACGAATGTCACGAAAGATGAACACAAAACAAAAGAGTTTTTAAAAATGGCGCATTAGATGAACAATGCGCCATTTTCTTTTACATCACGGCACCTGGTAATTGTAGCACCGCTGAACCTCTTGGCAAATCAAAGCTCCCTATCTTGTTGTGATGGTTGAGGAAATGTAATTTTGCGTACTCTACCTAGCGTTAAAACCGCTTCACCGATGATTTGAACGGCATTTAAATCATCCCCTTCAATGGTGAAGCTGCGGTAATACACGTTATCACTGTTCACCTGAATGTATCCTTCAAACTTGTTGTACTGGATCCGTTTAATAAATAATTGGTGATCTATTCTGATGACGTACACACCCTCCAGAACTCGCGATAGCTCAGGCTCTCGCTTCACTATAACCACATCACCATCAAACAGAGTCGGCTCCATTGAGTCGCCCTTAACCGTTATGGCGCAAAGGTTCTTGGGTGATATGCCCTGGTTGATTAGGTATTCAGGGTTAAGCTCCATAATGGAAGGTGCATCTTCATAGTTAATCAGTGCTCCTTGCCCTGCTGACGCCTGTATATCGTAATAAGGTATCTTTACGCGCTCACCTTTATTCTCGGCACCAATCTCTGTAGTTGCCTTTAAAGCATTTCTGGTTTTTTCGGGAAATGATTTAATGTTGTATTCATACGTCACACCCTTAACCCCATCGATTTTCCTTTTTTCCCACTTTTCCAATGATGCCTTTCTGCTAACGCTGGATATTGATTTTGGCATCCCCTCAAGACCAACTAATTCCTTTGCTAGATACCATTCTTTTTGTGTCATCACAAAAGCCCTTTGTAATTACATAATGACATCAAAAATATAAATATGTAAAACCTTAAAATTCAATGCCTTATGATTTTTATTGAAATTTATGTAATTACATGTGTTGACATGCTATGTAATCACATACTATTATTTTTGTAACCAGTGAGCTACTTTACGAGGTAGCTCGAAAGTTAACTTAAAAGGGTGGCATGAAATGACATCAAATGAAAGCAAAGACTGGCATCGAGCTGATGTTATTGCAGAATTGAGAAAGCGAGGTCTCACCTTGGCAGAGCTCGGAAGAAAGAACGGACTTTCATCATCTACCGTAAAGAATGCGTTAGATAAGCATTACATTAATGGTGAGGAAATTATCGCAACTGCTTTGGGGATGAAGCCTGAACAGATTTGGCCCTCTAGATATGAAAACAAAGAACACTTTCAACCAAGGAACTGCGCATGAAATGGTATTTAGCTAAGGATTTAGCTGGTCTTCCTGGTTTGCCAAAAGCTGTAACGTCAGTATCAAGAAAGGCAGTTACCGATGGTTGGGATAGGCGCCAGGTTGAGGGCGTTAAAGGCAGAGCTTTTGAATACAACTTTGACAGTCTTCCAGAGGAAACTCAGAAGTATCTGATCAATGAACAAGCAAAAGCGGAAATGGCTGAAAAAGCCAAGCTATCCAAAGAAGCCCGTGCAGCAATTGGTGAGCCTAAGAAAGTTGCGACTTCTGATGAGAAAGTTGACGCTTTGAGTCAGATGAATGGCTGGACTGAAGAGCGTAAGAATCGCTGCTTTATCCGCTATGAAATCATTCGTGGTTGCGAGGAATATATTCGCAACGTTGCGATGATTGGGGTGAAGCGCACTCAAGCCAGTGCTGATTTTTGCGATATGTTTAACGCCCGTTCTTTGCCTTTCAGTGATGATGTTTACCGAGTGATCGGCAATATGAGCCATGTCTCTTTGCGCCGTTGGCGTAAGCATTATGCCGAGGGTGGTATTGCGAATCTTGATCGCAGAGCCAATCCAACCAAAGAGCAATACATCATTGAAACTCAGCCTGAAATGAAAAAATTCGCGCTGGCGATGATTCATGAGTTTCCGCATATCAATGGCGGAAAGTTGGCAAAGGCGATTGAGGTTGAGTTTAAGAAAAGCGGCCTGCGCATTCCTGGTTCGCGTTCTGTTCAGCGCTGGCTTAATTGGTGGAAAGAACACAACCCAAGCCTGTTTGAATCAGTCCGTAACCCTGACGCATGGAAGAATAATCACCTTACTGCGTATGGTGACGCCAGTGATGGTATCTGCGAGCTGAATCAGTTGTGGGAACTTGATGCGACGCCAGCCGATATGCAGGTCACATTGCCAGATGGCTCAAAACGTCGTTACCACATCTCCGGGCTGATTGATGTGTATTCGCGTACACCAATGCTGTTGGTGACGGAAACCCCAAGAACAGAAGCGAACGCTGCTTTACTGCGTCGTGCCATTCTTGAAAAAGGAAGACCGCACCGAGTCAAGTTGGATAACGGTAGTGACTATATCTCTCGCGGAATGATGATGGTGTTGGATTCGCTGGATATTGAGTTTGATATCTGTCCTCCTTTCAGTCCCTGGAAGAAACCGCATATTGAACGCTTTTTCCGTTCATTCAGTCACGACTTGCTGGAGTTTTTACCTGGCTTTATCGGGCATAACGTCGCAGAAAGAAAGGCTATTGAAGCAAGAAGACCTTTCGCTGAGCGCCTTATGAAAAAAGATGAAGTGATTGACGTCACTATGTCGCCAGAAGATCTGCAGGAGTTTTGTGATAACTGGGTGAAAAACGTCTATATGCACAAGGTTCATAGCGGTATCAAGGCCAAACCTTTCGATATGGTGAACAACTTCAAAGGTGAGATTGTCCGCATCAGCAATGAGCGTGCATTGGACCAGTTGTTATCTGTACCTACTCAGGGCGGAACGCGCACCGTCAACAAGAAAGGCATCAAGATCGACAATATCAATTACATCGCGCCAGAGCTTGCTTTGCATACCGGTGAGCAGATTCAGATCCGTTATGACAAAGACGATTTGGGCAAGGTAATAGTGAGTGCGCTTAATGGTGAATTCATCTGTGTTGCCGTGAATCCAGAATATGAAGGCATTGACCGTCAACAAATCGCAACTGAAGGCCGTCGAATTCAGCGTGAACAGGTTAAGCAGCATAAACGCGAAATGGAAGCAGCTAAGCGTAAATACAAAACACGCGAAATTGCAGACCGAATCATGGACAGCGCTGAAGAAGACGCTTCGAAAGTGATTGCTATGCCTAAGCCTGGTACTGAATTTACCAACAAGAATATTGAGGGCGCAACGGAAGCTGCAGAGGCTTTGGAAAGTAATGAGCCCTCTTTCTGGGATAAGCAAGAGAAGAAAGAGGCGATGCGAAAAATTGTTACCAAAGAAGACGATACGGGTAAGGCGCGTTTCTGTCGCTGGCTTGATCTGAATAAGAAGGTTGAGGCTGGCGAGGTGCTGGATGAAATCAACCGGCATTGGAAAGAGAACTACGAACAGAGCCCTGAATTTAAGGGTAACTACATGGTGTGGGAAGACTTTGGTGACAGAGCGTTCCGCTAACAACCTCTGCCACCAATACAACTACGGAGTTAATTATGAAACACAAGATTATACCTGTCAAAAATGTTACTCGCTTGGCGCAAACCTATCGCGCTCTCGAATCTCGCCCATTAAACACCCCAGGCATGGGACTTGTCTGGGGAGATACAGGGAGAGGAAAAACAACGGCAACGACTTGGTTGATTAACCGCTGTAATGGCATCTATGTTCGCGCGTTGGCCTTATGGAATGCGTCATCCATGCTGAGGGCGATTGCTGAAGAGCTCGACCTTGACACAAAGGGAACTCGAAATTCGCTTGAAGTTCGGGTTATCGAAAAGTTGGCGGAAACTCAGCGACCTCTTTTCGTTGATGAAGCTGACCATATTGTTGGGAATGAGCAGATGATGGAGACGTTACGCGACATTCATGACCTCTCGACAGTTCCTGTGATCATGATTGGTATGGGACAAATGCGTAAGAAAGTAGCTCGTTACGCGCAGCTTGAAAACCGCATCATGTACTGGATTGAGTTCTTTCCATGCGACCGTGAGGATGCTATCACCATGGCTCAAGGGATGTGCGATGTCGAGGTTGAGGAGGACTTGTTGTATGAGTTGATTGATATGACTCGTGGTGAGATACGTCGTTTGGTTGTAGGTCTGGCTCAAATAGAAGATGAGGCGAAAGCACAAGGCATTTCAAAGATAGGTAAAAGCCAGTTTAAACGCGATTTCTTCCTTGGTCAGCGTCCGAATTTGAAAGGGGGTCGCTAATGGGGATGAGAAAGCCATATAAGGCCGGTTCACCAAAGCAAAAGATGTGGCAATCCATGCGTATTATGCGCTTCTTTACGCCGTCGGACATTGCCCAAACAGCGGAAGTATCGATTGCCTATGCATCCACATTTATCAATACATTGCGTCGAGCCGGATACATAAAGCGTCAGCATGGTGACACAGGTCTCTTCGCCAGCTGTCAGCTGTTAAAAAATACTGGACCTCATGCGCCGAGACACTGGGTTAAAGAACGTGTCGTGTACGACCTGAATAAAGAGGTTTGTCATGAGCTGGATTGAAGAGCTGAGAGCGGCCTGCGCCCGGTTGGGACAAAAGGAGATTGCAAAACGAGTTGGGTACAGCTCGGCAACAATTAGTCAGGTGTTAAGTGGTAAGTATAACGGAGATATAGAACGGGTTCAGGCGCAGGTTGAAGGGGTTTTAATGAAGCGCGTTGTTGATTGCCCCATGCTTGGTGAGATCACGCTAGATGTCTGTCGGGGGCATCAATCTAGAAAGTTCTCAACCACAAATCCTATGCGAGTCCAAATGTATCGAGCTTGCCGAAGTGGATGTCCTCACAGCCAACTGTGTAAGGGGTGATTATGTTTGAAGGGTATCAACGAGAAGACGTTAATTATGTTGGTTATTTTAAGTTCAATGAGAAGGCTTTCAATGAACTTTGGTGGACAACAGCAAGGCAACCAACCGTCATCTTTCCAACGCAAGATGTTCGCTGTTTTCTCGAGGAAGAAGATTTGATCTTGGTTTTGGAAACTGGATTCAATAAGCGGCCGACTGGGCGTGAATGCACTCTGTTTGTGGTTGCAATTCATGGCGATTACGAAAGCGTTGAGGTGGGTCGAGTTCGGGGTAATCCAGACATCTTTTGGAAGGAGTATATGGAGGAAGAAGGATGAGCAACGAAAAGTACGAATACAACGGCGTGTCTGGGTTAGCCAATATCGGAGAGGATGTCGGTATCAATAGCCGCACTCTAAGAACAAGAATCAAAGACTATGGTATGTCGTTGGAAGAGGCGATCAGTATGGGTCCAAACATGAAACCCATTCATAAATATAACGGCATCCAGGGCCTGAATGCGATCGCCGAGAGTGTCGGACTTAACCCTGCCGTTCTTAAGTCTCGCGTCTATCGAGGCATGACAATTGAAGAAGCAATTGCGCTTGGTGTGCCAAAGGCAAGGAAGAAACCGACATCGCCCAGACGGCACAAGAATGAAAGAGAGGTTGAGCAGTGTCTGTACCCAGACCTTCTCAGCGATATATGGAAACTCGCGTTAGGTATGGAGATAAGACAATGACTTTTAAAGCTGTTATTTGCTGTGATGCACTTGGATGTTATCGGGAAATAGAACTTGATTGTTCTCATCCTGGTGATACAGAAATCATTGCTGATGAATTGGAGGCAGATTCTGAATGGTGGTTTGACCATAACAATGACTCTCACTATTGCCCGGTTCATGCGCCACTAACAAGGAATGAAATAGAGGACGATTCTGATGATGTATCCGAATGAAAAGCGACGCGCCATGGTCAACGCCATCGAGCAACTGCATAAGGCTGGAGCCATGGTGCTGGGTTGCAGCTATTACCCAGCCCGTCCGGTTATTGAAATTGACATGCCGCCTTTGTGGTTGGCTATGAAAGCAACCGAAGTTCGTGAGCGTCGGGGCTATAAGAGCGTTACGTCTCACATTGTTAAGTTCAGCGGATGTGTTGTTCGTTGGGAAGAAAAAGAGCTGGAGCAGGTATCAGAACTTATTCAGCACATTGGGGATTACTCACAAGAGAGTATCGCCTTTTGGCCTAAAAACTTTTGAGGATGTTTAACATGACACAACAGAATAATGAGTACCGGACCAACGCGCTTGGTCATTTGGTTCCTGAAAGTCAGGTAAAGGAAATCGACAAACTGCGTGATGATGTTGTTTTGGATTTGGTTGCGCAAGCAAGAGATTTGCAAATGGCAATGATTGATTTCAAGGCTGTGGCTATGGGAATTATAGCCGATTTCGTTGACCTAAGCGCGGCTGAATTCGATGTCAAATATGGCGGCACAAAAGGAAACGTCACCCTGATTTCATTTGATGGCAAGTACAAGATTCAGCGCAGTATTGGTGAGCACCGCAATTTCGATGAGCGTATCCAGGCAGCAAAAGCCAAGATTGACGGATGTATCAAGCGCTGGTCGGAAGGGTCGAATGACCATATTAAGGCGCTGGTTGAACTGGCATTCAAGGTGAACAAACAAGGCTTTATCGATGTGAATCAGGTTCTGAGTCTGCGTCAGTTAAATATTGATGATCCAGACTGGATTGAAGCCATGGATGCCATTGCAGATTCCATCAAAGTAGTTGGCTCTACGCCTTACCTTCGAATCTACGAACGCGACAACAGCGGAGCATTCAAACAAATTTCGCTCGATATCGCCAAGTTGTAGCGAGGCATGAATGGATGTCGAGACCCGCTACGGAATAGTTAGTCTCACCCATCATGCTGCTGAAAGATGGGTTGAGAGAACAGGAAGGACTCTCGAAGAATTTATTGAAGCGGTGGTGCTATCCCACCGTCCATCCAAACGAGAGTTAAAACGAATCATAAAACGTGAATCATTCTATCCGCAACGAATTCTGATGTGTGAATGCGCTTACTTCATTTTGATTAAGCAACGGATAGTGACGGTTTACGAACGTAAAGAAAGGAGTGGTTACCATGGTTGAACCGAGTAAATCGAATAACATGCCTGAAAATATAGACAATAAACCTATGGCATATTTTCAGGCGGTAAATGAATTGCAACGCCCTTTTGTCTGCGTTCATTCAATGGGAATGATTGAGCGTGAAATCGACATGGCCATGTCTCTTATTGAGCATGATGGAACGGCCTTCCCTGACTCAACCTTCGAAGACGGCTACATCGCCGCGCTGAACTTTGTTCTGTCTCGTCACGGTTCTAACGTCAGAGAAGAGTATGAAGATTTGATGGATGAGCTCAATGGTAAAGCGCAGTGTTGACCCGTTAATTGAGTACATCATGGTGTTTAAACGGTGTACTCAGCATGAAGCAGAACAGTGGGCTGATGTTCATTGTGGGGATTGGCGAAATACGCCTCTCCCCAAAGTTACGCGAGTTAAGTCGATCGCATCAGAAGATAAGGAATGGGAAGAATGAAAAGCAGAATATTTAACAGATTGTGGCGCTTTTTAGTTAGCAGCAAAGAGCGCCAGAAAAAGCAACATCAAGACGCATTTCAGCAAGCTCGCAAGATGAGTCATGATGAGGTCAATCAATTAAAGAGCATTACTAGTGCGCATCTTGAGAAGGGAAAGGCCACTGATTTTCATGCATATAAGCAAGAAGTTGATTGCCTAAAATCGTCTCTGAAGAACCAGAAAGAAAGTTAGGCGGGAAAGATAGATCATTAAACATGGTTAAAAACATAACGTATTGAGTTAGCAGCTCTCCAAGTGTTCCTCTTTGTGAGTCCGGTAGGCTTAGTGCTTCTTTAATCGTGAGTGGCTTACCTTTGTTGAGTCTTTTGAATAGCCATTTTTCTTCAGTTTTTGAGTTGGATTTTGGGGCTTGAAGAAGCTGAGCAAAATTAAATAAAACTTTGGCAACTTCTGATGACTCTATCTTTTCCATAATTAAATTCCATAAGCTAAAGGATTAATAATGAACAATAAAAACGTGTTAATCAACTTGATTGAAGGGGTTATAAAGTGAAACTAACTCGTTGCCCTATCTGCCACTCACATATTCATCTTGATGCGCTGATTGCTGATGACTCAGGTCGCGATCTTCTGGCGGCAGTGGCAAA
>CAXXNB010000006.1:0-7498 GCA_963676525.2 uncultured Vibrio sp. | reverse complement strand
CTAAACCTCTTCATGACGCCTCACCCAGAGTCTGCATTAGATCGAACGCCGCCTCATAGAGGTTTGAGACGAAGTCATCGATCTGTTGGCTACTGATATCCGCTAAACTGGCCCCGCTCGCTGCAAATCTGTCCCGAACACAGCCATCGACGAACTCGTGCAACATGCGTTGCGCCCGCTCTACCGCCACGAGGTCGGGGGACACGCGGATGCTATTCGTGCCAACCTCATTCAATATTTTTCCCTCGATCGACCGGCTGACGACGCCGATGAAGAATTCCTGAAGATCAGCCGGTGTCATCTCGTCGAAATTGCCAATGCCCTCGGCCGCCAGCGCGGCAATGGTTTCGAGCATCGCATCACGCGCAATCGCCTCGTCAATCGTCCCGCCGGGCGGACACAGCGCATCCGTCAACGCGACGAAGACATCGACTGCCGGCGATCCAGCAAGTCCTTCTAGGTTAAATGGCCTGAGCGCCTCGGCCGGACTTTGCTCCGCGAAATTCCGTGCGAGGCCCGCGATGCCACCGGCCACGGCCCGTGAACTCGGCATGCGCCGCGCCGCGCCCCGTCCGCCGCCACTGGCGGAGACATATTGGCCAGCCCCTCGACGAATGGCTCTCCCGTCGAACGTTCTGGCGCCACGCGTCAGGTTTCCGCGAGCGGCGCCAAGGCCCGAACCGATAGGAGGTGGGCGCAGCGGCGGATAGGCAGTTGGCGGCGCCTGGGTGTCGGCCCCGACGTCTCCGTTGCCCCCTCCATCACCGCTGGCGGGTGCCGCGCTTCCCGGCACAGCAACCGGTGTGGAAGGCGGATCATCCACCCAACTTGGTACGAGGCCACTCTTGGAGCCACCGAAAGTTCCAGAGGTGCCCATTAGCGTGTCCCTCCGCGCCATTCCATTTGCATCGTCGCCTTGGCCGCCGCTTTCAGGGGCTTGTTGTCTTCTTGTGCAGCCCATTCCGACAGAAGGGTCCTGTACTCCTCCTTTCACACCGCCTCGGTCGTCAGTGCATTCGCCCAGCCGCCAACGACCCATGGTCCGAGCTTGGATACCGGCAAGCCTTTGAGGAACGCGATCAGTGACGGCTGCAAAAATACATGGTGCTGGCAGATCGCGGCGAGCCCCTGCACGCCCGGCGGTTGCTCACCGAGATCCTGAGCCACCGTCACCTTCGAGCGCAACGCGTCAAAGAGCTGTTCGGCTTCAGAACCTGGTAGACGAGCCACCTCAGCAGCCGCCTGCCGTACCTGGAGCGGCGGACCGCTAAGCTTTACAAGCAACTCATCGAGCTCTCCGAGCGACGTAACTGCACCGAAGACGCTGCGGCGATCACGTGTCACAAAAACGTATGGCCTCAGATCGTACTCAGCGAGTGCCGGATCGATCTTCGCCCACTGCTTGGCCCATTCTAGACTAGGCCAATCTGGCAACACCGGCAGTTTCGTATCGTCCTCACCGGCCCTCACCGATCGCCTGCCACCCTTCGTCTTCTTCGTATCGCTTCCGTCACCCCTGACGGCGGCTTCGAGCGCGGCCAGTTCCTCGGACGCCCCCGTTCCGGCCGATCCCCCGCGCGATGGCGTCATAGACTTCCGGCGCGAAACGCTCTGCCAGCATGATCTTTGCGAGGACCGTTGGATTGAGATCGTCACCGAACCCCCGTTCCTGTGCGATCGCCAGGCGCAACGCCATGGTATTGATGAAGCGCTTCACCTGTCGAGGATTGCCACGCGCGCCATCGGTTAGGATCGGTGCGATTCTGTAGGCGAGATCAAGGGCGCGCTCGACCGGCGCCGATACAGACCCTAGAGCCTCCGTAACTCCCCTTGCGGTCGAGGCCTGGCCCCTTCCACGGTCGCTGCAACACCTCTTGGGCAAACGCGACCAGTTTCTGAAATACGTCCGAGGCCTCGCCGCATTCGTTCAACACAAGCAGGAGCGTGACATAGATGCGGGTTTCGGCATAATCCGAGCGACGGCAGCCGGAACGGCACCTGGATTAGCTTCTCAAGGTAATTGCGAGCATATGTGGCAGGTCCCGCGGCGACCGGGAGGTCGGGAAAATGCTGCCGTACCGCATATTCGATCATGCCCTCGTCGGCCGCGATCACAAACGCTGCCTTCGGCACGAACAGAAACAGACGGATCGCCTCGAGCGTCTCGATCGCAGTTTCGGGCAGACAGCGATCCAAATCGTCAACCAGAACCACCAGACGATCAATATCTGCGCGACGCAGAAGCTCCTCAAACTCCTCCCGGAACGCATGCATCTGCTCCGGGGCGGTTTCAAGTTCGGCCTCTTTCAGATATTGTCCGGCCTGCACGGTGACGGACTGTAGGTCGGCCTGCGTGATCGCCTCGACCGACTTGCCGAGTAGACTTGACCGCTGCGTCGTAGAGATCCTTCAGGGTATCCGGGTGCGGGATGCCTGTCGCCGCCGTGAAAGCCAAGCCCCCCACTTTGCGCGCGAGCTTCATCCAGTCCACCCGGCGTAAAACCTTCTTCGCCTGGTCGATGACCTTGGTCGATGTTGAACGGCTACGAAGCAGTTCCTCGACAATCGTCTCGATCAGGACAGCCTTCGCGTCCTCGAACCCCTGAAACAGCCATCCATTGAATCGAACACAGAGGACGCGATCCTTCTTCGCGAATGCCTCCTCCACCATCATCAGCACGCTCGATTTTCCGGCGCCCCAGTCGCCGTGTACGCCCACGGTGAGCGGCTCGTCCGACTTCTCGTTGACAAGACGCACAACCGTACGCGCTATGGCCTCATAGTAGAGAAGATCAATAGATGTCTCGTTGTCGGCGACGATCATAGCGGCCCTTGTTCCGGTTCCGAAATCCTCATCCGCCCCTGCCAAAAGCTCCAGCATGACAAGACTTCTACAGTTTTATGTCTTAAGCAAGGAAATTGCACGCACTGATCGTATCAACTTCGTTAGAAGATACGCCTCGGCTGACGCCTATCCACCCAGGGCTGAATGGAGCCGACAAGCCTGCCGCTTTGGGTTTCTTAACTTGGCTTGGATATGCTCGAAACAGCACTAGTCAGCTAGCTTCTGGTGAGGACAACTCCTCAGGTCGCACGATATTTGCGTGAGCTCGTCTATTGGCAGTTTTCAGCAAATAGACGCCGAAGACACCACTTTTCCAACCTCGACAATCGAACTGCCATTACGGAAAGAATCGTAAAGATCTCTAACTACGGGATGAAATCAGCTTTAGACCGAGATTGAACCCGAAAGGGGTAACAAGGGTATGTCCTCATGCATTGTCATTCTGCCGCCACAGAACACCTTCTGTTTCAGCAACCGAATTTGATTCAAATCGAATACCGACTTCCTCGAATGCCCTCCGTATTCTGTTCAACTGTTTGGCCAGAAATAGCCGCACTTTTTCCAACCTCCATGCGTTTGATGGAAGCCTCTGATACGAGTGCTTTGTCGGCCAATTCCCGTCGGGTCCAACCCACCGAGGCCCGCGCAGCACGCAACTGTCTCGCTGAGATCATTCGATTAGAATGGACAATCAGCGAGAAATTGCTACAGTGTGACCCCTCAGTGGTCATGTGACCACTGAGGGGTCACACTTTCAACGTTCCGATCGCCATTTGAAGAAACTTACCGCCCGACCTTGATGAAGAAGGCAAAACGAATCGGCCTCGGGGACGAAGACTCAAACGGAGAACCGTCTTGCATATGTCGCGTCCATGATATTCTGATGTCCAGCGATACCAACCTTTCCCCAAACGCCGTAGCCCCTGAAATCGTTCGTCAGAGTCTGACCGGTGGCTTTCTGGCGATGGAAATCGAGCCCATCGAAAGCAAGGACGAGTCTCTTTGCAAGGGTATTCACGTCGACAGCATCGACGGACCATCCGGAACAGCCTTCCGTTTGTTCGAACATAATGATCGATGGACCGTCGAATGGTCGGTCAATACGGAAATCCACGTAGTCATCCACCGCCACTGAAGCAGATGCCCTGAAGTTCGTTGCGGGCTGTATCGGCGCGGTTCTTAAAGCCTGCACGGAAAGTGAGCGAGCCACATTTCTGGCGACCGATTCCTATGGAAAGCTTGCCCAACGACTTGTCGACGAGTGGTCACGAGGGTGAAAGCCGTTTTGCCATATGAATGAACGGCCGGCGTGTCGCCAAGATGTTCGACAAACGGGCCGGATAGAGAACCCGCCGAAGGCAGGAGAGAAGCCATGAAGAACCCTATGGCCGTAGGGCACGGCAAAAAGCCGCACTTGAAAACTAATGTCGAGGTGGAAATCGCCGGGTGGGTCGCCATGCACCCCAGCAACAAACCGGAGATGCTCGTTCCGTTCACCTATCGTGATAACGATGGGGAAGGCCGTTGCGCGCCTGTTGGGGTGAGCCCCGGGGACGACAAATTCCACGCCGATGCGCTGTAGGGCAATCCGGAATGATTCGAATGGCAACACCTGCGGAATTTGCTGCGCTGACCGGAAAAGTCGACGAGGGAATCTACAAGGGAACCATCTCGAACTGGGTCATGGTGACACCCAACGAGCCCGACCCACCGTGGTTCGTCATCGCAGGAATACCCGATGGCAACCCGACGAAGCTCCGAAGGACGAGCAAAGTGGTTGCCATAAATCCAGAGAGAACCCGCGTCAGGACTCTCAATTCGATCTACGATCTGGACACCCAGCTGCCGGAACTGGATGCGTCCTACGCGCTACCCCTTCTGAGCAACCTCATGGCCACAAGGTGAACATGAAGAACCCTGAGGTCGACTGGCACGTCAAGAAACGCCCACAGGATCCTGAGAAGTCGAACGTCGAGATCGAATTGTCTGGCTGGCTCAGCAAGAACCCCAGGAGCAAGCCCGAAGATCTTGTGGTGCTGATCCGATGAGGGAGAAAGCGTGAACAAGGTGATCATGCTGGACGTAGACGGTATCGTAAACACCGACCGCTCTGCTACGGTCGCGTCCGCATACGACGACCAGGCGTGCCCCGGGTTCAGGATCCCCGACCGCGGAGACCCGATCGGCGCCCGCTTGATCAATCGCGTATGTGAAACCACGGGCGCGAAACTCGTCATCTGCAGCACCTGGCTTTACACGGTCGGGCCGGCATACACCGTGGACTGGCTGCTCAGGACCGGGATTGATTCCGATCACTTCCATGTCGACAGCACAGTGCTCTTTCGGCCCGGATTGCCAAAAGCGGACGGCGATCCGAGGCTGGCTGAAACAGCATCCTAACGTCGGAAAAGAAGCTGTGGTGATTCTCGATGATGACCGCGCCTTTGGGGCTCGGCGATTTGAGAAAGAGGCAGATCAATCCCGACGAAGAGGACGGGATCCTAATGCGGCATTTTAAGAAGATGATCCAGCTCCTGGGCAGGAAGGAATAGACCCGATCCATCTCCGTTCGAGACGCCTGCTTCAGGACTAACGCGTATTCCTACGGCCCCATTTCTTCGTGCCAGATGTCGTCATTACCAAAAACGCCAATAGCTTATAGGCTACGCACATGACCGACGGCAAAAACTACGACGTAAAGCGGCTTGAAAAGATTTTGCGAGACTATTCTGCGCCCCTGAAGGCGGCCTTTCGCGCGCCCGACTTTGCAGAAAAAATCACGAAGTTATTTGCTGCAAAAGGGCGCTTTGAGCGCTTGCCAAAGGCCGGCCATACCGATTGATTTTCCACTCTTTGATACATCTTTAATTTATATTAGTGGATCAATCCCTTTGGCCGTCATCGAATTGCTATTTCTGTGTGTCGGTAGATATCGTGCATGGACCGTTCGCCCCGGTGGGTCCACAGGAACCCCCCGCGCGCGGCCCCGCCGCCAGCCCTGTGATCGGCGCGTCGGTCCGCGCGCGGGTCCCTCCTATGGACTACCGGGACGACCTACTCCCCCATCACCAAGGGCGATAAATTTGGGCACCAATCTTAGTTCAACGTCGATCGACACAAAAACCGCCATCCAAAACCATAGGCTAACATCGAGCCAGGAATTCTCTCTTAAATGACAACAACTAATGATCGTGAAAACGGCATCGGAACGTTTTCATTGTGAAAGGCCCTTGCTTACAAAATTTCATCAAATATGACGATCCGTGAAAACTGATCCGCAGCGAGAACGTGGGACCGATCACGTTCTTCAAACTACTCGAGCATTTCGGCTCGGTGGCGGCGGCACTCGACGCGCTGCCCCATATGGCGCAACGCGGCGGACGCGGACGAACCATCGCAGTCTGTCCGCGCGCCACCGCCGAACGCGAAGCCGAACGGGCACAGGCGATCGGCGCCCCGGATCATCGGGTGGGGCGAACCCGAATATCCGCCCTTGTTGGCCCAGATCGAGGATGCGCCACCGCTGATCCTGGCGCTCGGTCACACCCATCTTCTGACCAAGACGGTCGGTGGCGGTGGTCGGCGCGCGCAACGCCTCGACCGCCGGATGCCGTCTGGCGCGCGACCTGGCGGCGGAACTCGGTCGCGGCGGCATGATGGTGGTGTCTGGCATGGCGCGCGGAATCGACGCCGCGGCCCACACGGGCGCGCTGGAAACCGGCACCGCGGCCGTCCTGGGCGGCGGAGTCGACGTGATCTATCCCAAAGAGAACGCCGGGCTCTACGAATCCATCCAGGAACGTGGTGTGCTGATCTCCGAGGCCGAACCCGGCACGGTGCCGCAATCGCGTCATTTCCCGCGCCGCAACCAGTATCATTTCAGGCATGGCGCGCGGGGTCCTGGTGATCGAGGCAACCCTGCGCTCGGGTTCGCTGATTACCGCTCGGATGGCGGGCGAACAGGGACGCGACGTGTTCGCGATTCCCGGCTCTCCGCTCGATCCGCGATCGCGTGGAACCAACAACCTGCTGCGCCAAGGTGCGATTTTAACGGAATCGGCCGATGATGTTTTGCAGTGCCTGAGCACCCCCACCGCGCCCCTGCTTCAAGAACCGCAAAGCCCCGGTTTTCAAGGGGAAACACCTTACCCCGCCGGACAAGAAAGAGGTCGATGAGGCCCGTTCACGCATTCTTTCGGCCCTCGGTCCGGTTCCGGTAACTGTTGACGAAATCATCCGTAATTGCCAATTCTCCCCTGCCTCGGCGGCGGCAGCCCTGCTCGAACTCGAGCTCGCGGGCCGTCTGGAACGCCATCCGGGAAACCGGATGTCCCTGTTGCCTGCCGCCGAATAGTCGTTAAATCCAGTGTGGGGATCCATGAACGTCGTCGTCGTCGAGTCGCCGGCCAAGGCGAAAACCATCAACAAGTATCTGGGCAGTGAATACACCGTGCTGGCCAGCTACGGGCACATCCGGGACCTGCCGCGCAAGGACGGTTCCGTGCGGCCCGAGGACGGCTTCGAGATGGACTGGCAGATCGACCCCAAGTCGGAGAAGCACGTCAAAGCCATCGCCGAGCCTGCCGCAAGGCCGACAAGCTCTATCTGGCGACCGACCCCGACCGCGAGGGGCGAGGCGATCTCCTGGCATGT
>CAXXNB010000005.1:0-5450 GCA_963676525.2 uncultured Vibrio sp. | reverse complement strand
GTAGAATACCACGGTGAATTCGGTGGTACCTCAGTACAGTGCTGGTCCGAGTCCCTTAACTACGATGCAGCAATGCTCAACGTAGCAACCGAGACCGGAAACGCAAAGATGCTCCGTGACATCCTCGTACTCTCTGACAAGTACAGAGACCCACAGGGATACGTCCTCGCATACGACAACGCATACAAGGTAGCTGAATCAATCGCAAAGGACGGAGACGACCTTTACCTCCGTGCAAAGAACGCAGCAATCTCATGCTGTGACATCCTGAACGATGCTGACAGCAAGAAACTTGTCATGTCCAAGTTCGAGATCGGTGCACTCAACGATGCAAAGGCAGCACTTGACGCAATGACTGACGAAGCTGACACCTTCATGAGTGACAGCCTCGAGAAGTACAAGGCAGAAGTCGCTGTATTCAGACCAGACGACAACTACAAGTTCTAAGTCTAAAAGCGAAACAAGTTCTTAAGGAACTTGTTCCTTTTTTCTTTTTTTAGTTATTTGAGTTTCACTTACTGTTAAGTATATTTTATTTTTAGAATATAGAATTTTGAAACTAGTTATAGTACGAATCAATTCTGAAATTAGTTTCTCAAATCCAATTTAATATAAAAAATAAATGGGTTATTTTATGAATCTCTTGGGATAACCTATGCCCGTTATCTGTATCACTGTTTCAACAGGATCATGTTTCCAGTCCTCTGGAGAAAATGTTTTTTTTGTCATCTTTATATCAAGGTTGTCTCTGCTGACTCCGCATTCTCCCATGTATTCGACAACCATATTCTTTCCATGCATTTCCGCATATTCCACAGCTTCACGATAATCTGAAAAACTATTTCTTCCTTCAGGAGAGAATACATAATACCCTGCATCAAGATCGTTGATAGATACCGGTCTTACGATAAGTTCTATTCTTCGGATTCCTTTCCCAAACAGAGCTCCGGCAGCATTGCCAACCTGGGCATGTTCAGGGACAGCAATTTCCGCATCAATTATGCCTTCCATAATTTCTTTATACGCTACAACGGGACCACCAAGAAGAACAACCGGAATATCCACTTTAAATCTGGCATTGAATTTTCCATCAACAATTTTCTTAATGCCATTTATCTCTATATCAGGCAAGATGTAAGTCATCAGGTTGAAAGCCATGTTCTTTGCAACTATTTCCTTTACTTTTGTGCTGAATTCAACGTCAGTCATTTTATTCAGTTTTCCAAGCTTTTCAGCCCCAATTACTGATGCTTTTGTATCCCATGAGTTGTACTCTCCTAAAACATGAAGTGCGTCCGATGATGTAAATCCAATAGCCTGAATTAGCCTTTTCTGTATAAGTGAGTCCAGTATAACAGTAGAAGGATAGCGAGTTGAAATTGCAGCAATTTCATCCAGACTCATTGGTTCATTAGCAATAGCTTTGAGGACTTCAGCTTCAGAATCTTCAAGTCCTTTAGGTTCAAAACCGGATCTCATGAAAAACTTTGTAGGCTGGATATTCCTGTCAAGAACACTTCTTTTAGGAATAAGATTTCTTTTAAGTTTGTCCAGAAATCCCGGAAATTTTGATGATGCAAGGCAGAGAGGAATTACTCTTCGTGGTCCGATATGGATTACTTTGTTGCGTGTCCAGACATGACTGTCGCCACCCATGGCAGATGTCTCCATCCTGGTTGCACGGACACGGGTTTTCCATCCTCCTACGACTGCACCCGTGTCTGAAAGTTCAGGAATACCGTCTTTAATGGCAGATACATCAGTACTGGTTCCACCAACATCTACAACTGCACATGTGTCAAATCCAGAAAGGAAGGAAGCTCCCACAAGACTTGCAGCGGGACCTGAGAATATCGTTTCAACTGGTTTTTCCAGCGCATCTTTTAAACCAACAACTGTTCCGTCACATTTCAACATTAATAGACGTGCATCTATTTCTCTTCTTTTTATTTCGTCTATTACAGAAAGGATAAATTTATGGGATATTGGAAGAAGTTGCGCATTAAGGGATGCTGTAACAGCACGTTCATATGCTCCAAGATCCTGGGAGAGTTCATGACCGCAGACCACAGGCAGTCCTGTAATTTTGTGTAGAACATCGGTAATTTCAAGTTCATGTTCCGGATTTCTGATGCTGAAAAATGAAGATACAGCAAAAGCTGAAACATCATCCTTATACTTTTCAGCAAACTCTTTTACTGCAGCGATATCTGGTTTTTGAATTTCTTCTCCATTGTAACTATGCCCTCCGGAGATTGAAAGCACATGTTTTGCAGGAAAATCTCCTTTTACAGGATGTTCACCCACAAGAATAAGAGCAACAGGACTTCCTGTTCCTTCAAGTACTGTATTGGTAGCAAGAGTTGTTGAAACAGACACCAGATTTACTTTTTTTACATATTCAGAATCGAGGGTATCAATGGCATTTTTTATTCCTTCAACAAGATCCGGGTATGTTGTAAGTGCTTTCCCTGAACCTACTACCGTTCCATCTGAATCTCTTACAAGAATCGCATCAGTATATGTGCCACCAGCATCAATTCCTAGACTATAGTGCATAATATATCTCCTGTTTTACAATGCAAAAGAACCAAAGTTAAATTTGAAAAGACGTATGAAATGTGCAAATAACCTTTGATCAATAAAAGATGTGCTCAGGTTATATTAAAGATTTATGTTAACGCCGAAGACTAAAAACGAAAGCAATAAACGTCAAAATCAATTTAAATTATGCAAAAAAAGAATAGTGCATGACCATAGTAAACTATGGCATGCTTTGTTAAAGAATTTATGCGTAGTATTCGTCTCTTGCTTCGACCATTGCCTTAAGGTTTGCAACTGGGGTGTCAGGTGCAATTCCACAGCCTGGTGCGAGGACATCGATTCCGTTGTCAAGAGCTGTCTTTTGCTGCTTCTTTGACAGCTGCTTCGTCGCCTGCAAGAAGTACGAAAGGACTGGATACGTTACCGCAGATAGTAACCTTGTCTCCTACCTTTGCCTTTGCGCCTGCGAGGTCCTTTACCTTCTCTTCGATACTGATGGACTCGAAGTGGCGGTCTGCCATCATTTCGATGATTGGGGATACGTCACCACAAACGTGGAGAATCATTGGTCCCTTTACACCGTCAGCAAATTTCTGGAGAACTGGCTTGAGCATCTTGTCGAATGTGTCAGGAGCCATAAGGTCTGGGGATGCTACTGGGTCTGGTACACTGATTACGTCTACTCCTGCGTCGAAGAGTGCGTTTGCGTATGCAGTACATGCCTCACATGCGAAGTCGAGGATCTTTTCGAAGTCTTCTGGCTTTTTGATGGACCATTTCATGAACTTCTTTACACTTGCAAGGTCAGATGCGAGGGTAACTGGACCTTCCATACCTGCGATGATTGGTACGTCGTCTCCTACCTTCTCTCTGATGATCTTCATTGCTTCCATTACAGCAGGAATTCTGCCTATGCTAAGGAGATCCTCTGGCATAGCAAGGTCTTCAACACCCTTTGGGTATGGGTGACCTGTGACTGAAGGCTGTCTGTTCTTTGTACCCATGTTAATTTCACAGCCCATTGCTTCTGCAAGTACTGTAAGACAGTATGGAGCTCTTACACCTTCAAGACCACATACTTCGTATGATGCGACTGCAAGGTCTGCCATCTTCTGTGCGTCGGTGTGTGCCTCTGGCCATGCTGCACCTGTCTGGTCCATGAGCTCAACAATAGCGGACTGTGTTACTGTGCACACAGGTACTTTGTCTACTTCTTCACCTTTTAATGCTTTGAGTAATCTTTCTTTCATGTTCATAATGAATCCTTCTCTGTTGAGTAGATTTTAGTCACCTTGATTTGCGTTACATCAGATATAAAACTATTGGATTAAAGCAGGGGATGCAGAAAATGAAAAATAATTCGAATTAATAACCATTAACAAATAAAAAATTTAGTAAACAAATGTCATCGAAATACAACAGATTTATTAAAAATAAGAAAAGAAAAACGCTAATAAAACTGCCATTCAGAATTAAATCTGCTTATTTCTTCTCATCGCTCCATATGGCAATTATCTTATCAATAGCAATATGTGTGTATTTGTTTTCATCCTTGATGGTCAGTACACCATCTGCGCATGCTTCAACAACTCCATAAAACCTGTCAGGACCACCACAGTAAATGTCGATCTTCTTTTGTAAATAGTGCTCTACGATAAAAGATTGCATTATATTCCTCCCGGCTTAAGATCATTAATCTTCAACCATATTAAATTTGTACTGTATTTATATTAAGATTGTCTATACTAGCTACCTTACACGTAAAAGCAATTCAGCTCCAGAATCTCTTGTTTTTAGCATAATTCCTTTCGGCAACCAGTATATCGCGATAGAATGCTTCCTCATCATGCCTCATTTTCTGTATAACACGGGTTGCCATCTCAGGACCAACACCTCTACTTGCAAGTGCTATAACTGCCATCTTTCCATGGGTCATAACGATATTCGCATTCCTGTAAACCCTGCGTATACGTTTAATATCCTCTTTTGCAGTTACCTTATCCTGCTTTCTCACAAGTTTGATTTCCTCATCTTCCCATGGCTTGAGTGCTGCCACCATCCCGGAATCACAAACAGGACATATAATCTCATCAGGTACATTTTTCACCTGCCTTCTTGATGTCCATTTCTTACAATGAACGCAGAAAAGAATCACTCTGTCATTCATAATACGTTCCTTCAAAGCCATAACAATGGACCTGTCAGCTTTTTCAGGAGCCACAAGATCACGTTTCATGGCGAATCCTGAACTGCCTATTGGTGTTGACCTGCTCACCACAAGCCGGATATCACCTTCAGCCATTCTCGCAAGTATTTCCGTGACTCTTTTGACATCCAGCATATCATGGAAAATTTCCCTGATAACTTCATCATACATTGCAGTATCACGATAGATTTCAAGCAACTTCTTCATGCTTATCCTGTCATAATCAATATCCTTGCTCAAAGCACCGAATTTTCTTGCGATATGTACCATTTTCCACTTCATCAGCGAAGTGTTCTTCAGGGTCATCTCTATAATAGGTTCAATATGTTCCGGCTGAATATCCTGCAACAGAGTCTCTATTTCCTTAGCTCTTATCCTGCGTGGCAATGTCATTTTTATCCTGTAAGGATCTATTTCCTGAGCCACACTGCTTCCATATCTTGCTGCAAGAAGTGATGTTAGCACTTTTGCAAGTGTTTCGTTGGCATTGTGTCCAATGCATGTATTTATCAGCACTGCATCGCCGTCATTCTCAATAACAAACAAATTTTTGTCTGGAAGCGGATATCCTCCTTCAACATGTTCCCTGAGTATTGAAAGCAGCTCTGTAAGGCTTTCTGGATCAATCGGATACAAAGCAGCCAGCTCAGAGGCAATTTCATTGTCTTCCTTTTCTTCAATAATCATACCTGCAACAACA
>CAXXNB010000004.1:0-463429 GCA_963676525.2 uncultured Vibrio sp. | reverse complement strand
GATTGATAGGTTTATATTGTTAAAGAGCTTTGCTTTCAGTGCGTTAGCACTTAGGCAGGGCGCGTATAATACGCGACTCACTTTGAAAGTCAACATAAAACTCTAAGTATTTTGCTTCTAGATTTTTTAAATCTGGAAATAAAAGCTAAAGCTTTATGGTGACCTGTTTGATTCTTCATCAAACAAGTAAATAAAAGTCTGGCGATGTCCTACTCTCACATGGGGAGACCCCACACTACCATCGGCGCTATTTCGTTTCACTTCTGAGTTCGGCATGGATTCAGGTGGAGCCAAAATGCTATTGTCGCCAGACAAATTCTGCTATTGGTCTTCAGCTTTATACAAAAGCTAAAAGCCAAAAATCTGGAAAGCTGTTTCTTTGTATTCTCAATTCACAATCAAGTCTTCGGTTCTGAGTCCGCAAAACCCTTTCGGTGTTGTATGGTTAAGCCTCACGGGCTATTAGTACAGGTTAGCTCAACGCCTCACAACGCTTACACACCCTGCCTATCAACGTTCTAGTCTCGAACAACCCTTTAGGACACTTAAAGTGCCAGGGAGAACTCATCTCAGGGCTCGCTTCCCGCTTAGATGCTTTCAGCGGTTATCGATTCCGAACTTAGCTACCGGGCAATGCCATTGGCATGACAACCCGAACACCAGTGGTTCGTCCACTCCGGTCCTCTCGTACTAGGAGCAGCCCCCTTCAATTCTCCAACGCCCACGGCAGATAGGGACCGAACTGTCTCACGACGTTCTAAACCCAGCTCGCGTACCACTTTAAATGGCGAACAGCCATACCCTTGGGACCGACTTCAGCCCCAGGATGTGATGAGCCGACATCGAGGTGCCAAACACCGCCGTCGATATGAACTCTTGGGCGGTATCAGCCTGTTATCCCCGGAGTACCTTTTATCCGTTGAGCGATGGCCCTTCCATTCAGAGCCACCGGATCACTATGACCTGCTTTCGCACCTGCTCGAGCCGTCACTCTCGCAGTCAAGCGGGCTTGTGCCATTACACTAACCTCACGATGTCCAACCGTGATTAGCCCACCTTCGTGCTCCTCCGTTACTCTTTGGGAGGAGACCGCCCCAGTCAAACTACCCACCAGGCACTGTCCTCACCCCAGATTATGGGGCTAAGTTAGAACATCAAACATACAAGGGTGGTATTTCAAGGATGGCTCCACATCATCTAGCGACGACGCTTCATAGCCTCCCACCTATCCTACACATGTAGGCTCAATGTTCAGTGCCAAGCTGTAGTAAAGGTTCACGGGGTCTTTCCGTCTAGCCGCGGGTACACTGCATCTTCACAGCGATTTCAATTTCACTGAGTCTCGGGTGGAGACAGCGTGGCCATCATTACGCCATTCGTGCAGGTCGGAACTTACCCGACAAGGAATTTCGCTACCTTAGGACCGTTATAGTTACGGCCGCCGTTTACCGGGGCTTCGATCAACCGCTTCGAGTTACCTCTAACAGCATCAATTAACCTTCCGGCACCGGGCAGGCGTCACACCGTATACGTCATCTTTCGATTTTGCACAGTGCTGTGTTTTTAATAAACAGTTGCAGCCACCTGGTATCTGCGACTCCTGTCAGCTCCATCCGCTAGGGACTTCACCATCAGGAGCGTACCTTCTCCCGAAGTTACGGTACCATTTTGCCTAGTTCCTTCACCCGAGTTCTCTCAAGCGCCTTGGTATTCTCTACCCGACCACCTGTGTCGGTTTGGGGTACGATTTCTTACTATCTGAAGCTTAGAGGCTTTTCCTGGAAGCAGGGCATCAATGACTTCACCACCTTAGTGGCTCGACGTCGTGTCTCAGCCTTAGAAACCCGGATTTACCTAAGTCTCCAGCCTACTCACTTGAACCAGGACAACCGTCGCCTGGCTCACCTAGCCTTCTCCGTCCCCCCATCGCAATAGTAACAAGTACGGGAATATTAACCCGTTTCCCATCGACTACGCATTTCTGCCTCGCCTTAGGGGTCGACTCACCCTGCCCCGATTAACGTTGGACAGGAACCCTTGGTCTTCCGGCGTGGAGGTTTTTCACCCCCATTATCGTTACTCATGTCAGCATTCGCACTTCTGATACGTCCAGCATGCGTTACCACACACCTTCTTCCGCTTACAGAACGCTCCCCTACCCAATACGATAAATCGCATTGCCGCAGCTTCGGTTTACAACTTAGCCCCGTTACATCTTCCGCGCAGGCCGACTCGACTAGTGAGCTATTACGCTTTCTTTAAATGATGGCTGCTTCTAAGCCAACATCCTAGCTGTCTAAGCCTTCCCACATCGTTTCCCACTTAGCTGTAATTTGGGACCTTAGCTGGCGGTCTGGGTTGTTTCCCTCTCCACGACGGACGTTAGCACCCGCCGTGTGTCTCCCGGATAGTACTTACTGGTATTCGGAGTTTGCAAAGGGTTGGTAAGTCGGGATGACCCCCTAGCCTTAACAGTGCTCTACCCCCAGTAGTATTCGTCCGAGGCGCTACCTAAATAGCTTTCGGGGAGAACCAGCTATCTCCGAGTTTGATTGGCCTTTCACCCCTAGCCACAGGTCATCCGCTAATTTTTCAACATTAGTCGGTTCGGTCCTCCAGTTGATGTTACTCAACCTTCAACCTGCCCATGGCTAGATCACTCGGTTTCGGGTCTATATCCAGAGACTCAACGCGCAGTTAACACTCGCTTTCGCTACGGCTCCCCTAATCGGTTAACCTTGCCACTGAATATAAGTCGCTGACCCATTATACAAAAGGTACGCAGTCACCCCACAAAGAGGCTCCTACTGCTTGTACGTACACGGTTTCAGGTTCTATTTCACTCCCCTCACAGGGGTTCTTTTCGCCTTTCCCTCACGGTACTGGTTCACTATCGGTCAGTCAGGAGTATTTAGCCTTGGAGGATGGTCCCCCCATCTTCAAACAGGATATCACGTGTCCCGCCTTACTCGTTTTCACTCAAACAGTGCTGTCGGTTACGGGGCTGTCACCCTGTATCGCGTGCCTTCCCAGACACTTCACCTAACACTGTAAAAGCTTAAGGGCTAGTCCGATTTCGCTCGCCGCTACTTTCGGAATCTCGGTTGATTTCTTTTCCTCGGGGTACTTAGATGTTTCAGTTCTCCCGGTTCGCCTCCTTAACCTATGTATTCAGTTAAGGATACTTACTTATGTAAGTGGGTTTCCCCATTCGGACATCCCAGACTCAAGTGGTTTTTACTACCTCATCTGGGCTTATCGCAAGTTAATACGTCCTTCATCGCCTCTGACTGCCAAGGCATCCACCGTGTACGCTTAGTCACTTAACCATACAACCCGAAAAAGTTTCGAATTGCGATTAGTCACCAAGGTGTCTGTCATTTTTATACATGTGACAGACTTGATATTTGCCGGACTCAATTTTGAATACATACAATACAGTATGATTCCAAGAACACTTGATTGTGTTGGTCTTTCTTTTAAAAAGAAAGTATTGAGAACTTTTACAAGTAATCTTCTATTTACAAAAATAAAACATTACTTTGTCAGCTTTCCAAATTATTAAAGAGCTACGCAATTTTCTACTTAAAGAAAACCACTTTTTAAAGATTCTCAGCGTCACTTATTCCAACCACGTACGTCTTACTGAAGTGGTTTGGAATCCGTTTCCAAAAATATTTAAAGAGTGGTGGGCGATACCGGGTTCGAACCAGTGACCCCCTGCTTGTAAGGCAGGTGCTCTCCCAACTGAGCTAATCGCCCACAGCATATTTGTCTCTGCTTTTTAAAAAGCAGAAGCAAAATATAGTTTTCCTGTGGAAGGAAATGGTGGGTCGTGCAGGATTTGAACCTGCGACCAATTGATTAAAAGTCAACTGCTCTACCAACTGAGCTAACGACCCATGGTATCCCGTAGGGGAGTCGAACCCCTGTTACCGCCGTGAAAGGGCGGTGTCCTAGGCCTCTAGACGAACGGGACACTAAGATACTCTTAAACTACATAAACCATCAATCTGTGTGAACACTCGACAATAATCATCATCGTGTAAGGAGGTGATCCAGCGCCAGGTTCCCCTAGCGCTACCTTGTTACGACTTCACCCCAGTCATGAACCACAAAGTGGCAAGCGTCCTCCCGAAGGTTAAACTACCTGCTTCTTTTGCAGCCCACTCCCATGGTGTGACGGGCGGTGTGTACAAGGCCCGGGAACGTATTCACCGTGGCATTCTGATCCACGATTACTAGCGATTCCGACTTCACGGAGTCGAGTTGCAGACTCCGATCCGGACTACGACGTACTTTTTGGGATTCGCTCACTTTCGCAAGTTGGCCGCCCTCTGTATACGCCATTGTAGCACGTGTGTAGCCCTACTCGTAAGGGCCATGATGACTTGACGTCGTCCCCACCTTCCTCCGGTTTATCACCGGCAGTCTCCCTGGAGTTCCCGACATTACTCGCTGGCAAACAAGGATAAGGGTTGCGCTCGTTGCGGGACTTAACCCAACATTTCACAACACGAGCTGACGACAGCCATGCAGCACCTGTCTCAGAGCTCCCGAAGGCACACCTGCGTCTCCGCTGGCTTCTCTGGATGTCAAGAGTAGGTAAGGTTCTTCGCGTTGCATCGAATTAAACCACATGCTCCACCGCTTGTGCGGGCCCCCGTCAATTCATTTGAGTTTTAATCTTGCGACCGTACTCCCCAGGCGGTCTACTTAACGCGTTAGCTCCGAAAGCCACTCCTCAAGGGAACAACCTCCAAGTAGACATCGTTTACAGCGTGGACTACCAGGGTATCTAATCCTGTTTGCTCCCCACGCTTTCGCATCTGAGTGTCAGTATCTGTCCAGGGGGCCGCCTTCGCCACCGGTATTCCTTCAGATCTCTACGCATTTCACCGCTACACCTGAAATTCTACCCCCCTCTACAGTACTCTAGCCTCCCAGTTTCAAATGCGATTCCGAGGTTAAGCCCCGGGCTTTCACATCTGACTTAACAGACCACCTGCATGCGCTTTACGCCCAGTAATTCCGATTAACGCTCGCACCCTCCGTATTACCGCGGCTGCTGGCACGGAGTTAGCCGGTGCTTCTTCTGCAGCTAACGTCAAAATGATAAAGTATTAATTTATCACCCTTCCTCACTGCTGAAAGTACTTTACAACCCGAAGGCCTTCTTCATACACGCGGCATGGCTGCATCAGGGTTTCCCCCATTGTGCAATATTCCCCACTGCTGCCTCCCGTAGGAGTCTGGACCGTGTCTCAGTTCCAGTGTGGCTGATCATCCTCTCAGACCAGCTAGAGATCGTCGCCTTGGTGAGCTCTTACCTCACCAACTAGCTAATCTCACTTAGGCGTATCCGATAGCGCAAGGCCCTAAGGTCCCCTGCTTTGCTCCATAGAGAATATGCGGTATTAGCCATCGTTTCCAATGGTTATCCCCCTCTACCAGGCAACTTCCTAAGCATTACTCACCCGTCCGCCGCTCGTCAGCAAAGAAGCAAGCTTCTTTCTGTTACCGCTCGACTTGCATGTGTTAGGCCTGCCGCCAGCGTTCAATCTGAGCCATGATCAAACTCTTCAATTAAAGTTTTTTTGTTTCCCCTTTCTATTTAGAAAAGAAAAACGGCTCAATGAATACTGATTTAAGTTTCCAGCGTTCAGTACATAGTGTACAGAAAACCAGTTACTTGAATTGACTGTGCCAAACATTCATTCTAAAAAAGAAATCCTGTTCGATTGGTCACTCGTATCATTGATAAAATCTTTTGGATGTTTATCCGACGAGTGCCCACACAGATTGATAGGTTTATATTGTTAAAGAGCTACTCTTCAGTGATAACTCACTGGAGAGGCGGTCATTCTAGCCAGATAATTTTCAGTGTCAAACACTTTTTTAAAATAATCTGTTTTGCTTTCAGACCTTATTGTCACTGGCTTAGCGCTTCTTTCGAACCGTTGCCGTGTCAGTGAGGCGGCATTATAGAGATCCACATCACGTTGGCAAGTCCTTTTTCCATTTTTTTTTAATTTTCTTACTGTTTGAATATTTTATGAACAAATATTCCATTTTTCCAATCACTAGGCGGTAATATATGACTAAATTACAATAAGGGATACGCATGACTGCACTAAGAAGCTACAAAGGGATACACCCTTCAATCGGTAATAATGTTTATATTGATCCAACATCAGTTTTGGTTGGTGAAATTAAAATTGGCGATGATTCCAGTGTCTGGCCACTCGTTGCTGCGCGCGGAGATGTAAACTATATAAAAATTGGCTGCAGGACCAACATACAAGATAGCAGTGTGTTGCATGTGACTCATAAAAATGCAGACAATCCAGATGGCCACCCACTTATCATTGGTAATGATGTGACTATCGGTCATAAAGTCATGCTTCATGGTTGTACTATAAAAGATAAAGTATTGGTTGGTATGGGGTCGATTGTTCTTGATGGTGCTGTAATTGAAAATGAGGTGCTGATAGGAGCCGGAAGTCTAGTTCCGCCAAATAAAGTTTTGGAAAGTGGCTTTCTCTATATTGGCTCTCCGGTTAAACAAGCACGTCCTCTGACTGATAAAGAACGCGCCTATTTTACTAAGTCGGCCAATAACTACGTAAATACCAAAAATGAATATCTAGCTGAATATATCGATATGTAAACTTAGTCGGTAATTGCTATTTGTCCTGAAGAGCTGAACATTTCATCTTCAATTAATGTTTCAGCTTCTTCTTCAAGATCAAACCGCAATTGAACAAAGGCAGACAAAATAGCCTTTTCATCTTTAAGTTCACTTCCGTGTAAACGTTCCAGATAACATTTACTCACTACACATTCAATTAATGCACCCTGACTCTGAGCTGGAAAAATCACAACCTGCTTTTCTTCATCCCAGGATTGCATATCAGGAAACAAAATAGACTGATTCATTACAAGCCTTCTAAATTTCGTCTTAGTTCACTCAACACTTGTTTGGTTCCGGGACGGTATCCACGCCATAACAAATAACTTTCAGCAGCTTGTCCAACTAACATTCCCAAACCATCGTAAGCATGTGCACAGCCATTTTCCACAGCCCAATGATTAAAAATAGTCAGACCTTTCCCATACATCATATCGTATGCAACACTTTTATCTGTAAATATGGCAGTTGAAATATGTGGCAGTTCACCACCCAGGCTTGCAGACGTAGAATTGATGATTACATCATACCCTTCATGGATATCTATCATCGGTTCTGCTTTCACTTTACCAAACTGCTGAAACATCGAAGCTACCTGCTCTGCTTTTGCAAAAGTTCGGTTCGTTATGGTAATGCTAAGAGGTTGCTGATCCAAAAGAGGTTTGACTACTCCTCTGGCCGCTCCACCGGCACCAATAATGAGAACTCTTGCCCCCTTCAGAGGTACCCGGTGTAACAACAAATCCTGAACAAGACCTTCTCCATCGGTATTATCACCGAGAATGCCACCATCATCCAGCTTTTTGAGGGTATTTACAGCACCGGCTAATTTGGCTCTTTCCGTCAGTCGGTCTGCAAGCTGAAATGCTTCTTCTTTAAATGGCACGGTAACATTGCACCCTTTTCCACCAGAAGCAAAAAACAGCTCTACCATTTCCTTAAACTGGTCAAGAGGAGCCTGTTCAGCGGTATATTCCATATGCTGATTAGTTTGTCGGGCAAATAGCGTATGAATATAGGGAGACTTACTGTGGTTGATTGGATTACCAAATACCGCATATCGATCTAATAATTCGGACATTTCCTTGCCTTACTGCATTTAAAGTTTTGCTTATTCCTTACCCGACCCTACCACCAGAAACTCAACCTGTCACCAATCTCTGGGAACTAAATACTCTTGCAATTTAGCTTCCGGGCTGCCTTTCTCCGGATGATACTGATATTCCCAGCGCACTAAAGGAGGCATAGACATCAAAATAGACTCGGTACGTCCACCACTTTGCAGTCCAAACAGAGTACCTCGATCATAAACAAGATTAAATTCTACATAACGACCACGACGATATAGCTGAAATTCTCGTTCACTCTGACCATAAGGATTGGATTTTCTCTTTTCGACGATCGGTACATATGCCTGAACATAACCATTACCAACGGCTTTGATATATTCAAAACACGTTTGAAATTCCCAATGGTTTAAATCATCAAAAAATAAACCACCAATACCGCGAGTTTCTTCCCTGTGTGGTAAATAGAAATATTGGTCACACCAGTCTTTGTGTTCCTGATAGACATTGTCACCAAAAGGCTGACAAATTTCTTTGGCTTTTGCATGCCAAAAGCGGCAATCCTCGTCAAAAGGATAAAACGGCGTTAAATCAAAGCCGCCACCGAACCACCAGATAGGCGTTTCACCTTCTTTTTCTGCAATAAAAAATCGCACGTTAGCATGAGAAGTCGGTACATAAGGGTTTTTAGGGTGAATTACGAGCGAAACGCCCATTGCTTCAAATGATCGCCCCGCTAGTTCAGGACGATGCGCTGTTGCAGAGGCAGGCATTGAATGTCCCATAACATGAGAAAAATTGACTCCACCCTGCTCAAAAACCAGACCATCTTTTAATACTCTCGAACGGCCACCGCCACCCAAACGTTCTCCAGGTTCTCTTTGCCAGGCATCTTCAACAAATTTATTGTCTCCGCCGTCTACAGCTTCTAATTGCTGACAAATATGGTCCTGTAAATTTAGCAGGAATTCTTTTACTGCATTTTTATCTATCGACGTCATTATTATCAGCCTTTCCTCAACACCGCTAACGTCCGGGCATCACGAATTTCGCTGGGTTTGTTTCGGCCTCCGGTTTGACCATCAAGAACAACAGCCAGCTTATTACCTAACTGCTCCTGAACTTCTTCAGTAGTCATACATGAAGGTTGCTGAGATAAATTCGCACTGGTCGATGTAATTGGTTTACCAAAGGCATTACATAGCCGCCGAACCAACTCATGATCGGTAACACGTACCGCAATGGTATCGAACTGACCACTCAGCCAGGTTGAAACCCGCTTGCTCGCTGGCATAATCCAGGTGACAGGGCCAGGCCAGGACTCTTTAACATGGCTGATTTGTTCAGCGGTCAACTGGCTTTCATCAATATATGGCAATAGCTGCTCATAGCTTGCAGCAATAAGGATTAAACCTTTCTCTACTGGTCTTTGTTTGATATACAAGAGTTTTTCTATTGCTTTAATGTCGTCAGGATCGCATCCCACACCAAAAACCCCTTCAGTGGGATAACCGATTACCTCACCACTTTGGAGTGCCATTACGGCTTGCTCAAAATTATTCACGACACTTCCTCTGACTTTATTTACTATTATTTTGGGGCATAGTGTACAAATTATCGATCGTGAAACCTAAATCTATTTATGTCTAAATAACATCATTCGGATATTAGGACCGACGCAAACGTTTTCCTTTGGGAATTTTCCCCGTATAATGCGCCGAAAATATATGTGCACTACAAAATTCACAGTGAAGGAGTTTGGAGATGAAAGTCGGAATCATTATGGGTTCTAAATCAGATTGGCCTACGATGAAACTTGCCGCAGATATGCTAGAACAATTTGGCGTTGAGTATGAAACAAAAGTTGTGTCAGCACACCGAACTCCACAGCTTCTTGCAGACTATGCTTCAAGTGCCAAAGAGCGCGGCATTAGTGTCATTATTGCAGGTGCAGGTGGCGCAGCGCACTTACCAGGTATGACTGCAGCATTTACCAGCATTCCAGTCCTTGGTGTTCCGGTTCAGTCTCGTGCACTTAAAGGTATGGACTCACTTCTGTCTATAGTACAAATGCCTAAAGGCATTGCGGTTGGTACTCTGGCTATTGGCGAAGCAGGAGCGGCAAACGCAGGTATTCTTGCCGCGCAAATTATTGGTGTTCATGACTCAGCAGTCATGGCCAAAGTTGAAGCCTTCCGTCAGGAACAAACTGATACTGTTCTGGCAAATCCAAATCCTGCGGAGGAGTAATTCATGCATGTATTGGTGTTAGGTGCAGGCCAGTTGGCACGAATGATGTCTTTGGCCGGCGCTCCTCTCAATATCGAAACCAGCGCATTTGATGTTGTATCAGGCAATGTAGTCCACCCACTTACTCAGGCTATTATTGGCCACGGCTTAGAACAAGCTATTGCAACTGCTGATGTCATCACTGCCGAATTTGAACATATTCCTCATGATATTCTTGAGATTTGTGAAAAAAGTGGAAAATTCCTTCCTAGCACAGATGCAATCAAAGCTGGCGGAGATCGCCGCTTAGAAAAAGCATTACTTGACAAAGCGAACGTTAAAAATGCCAAGTATTTTGTGATTAATACCCGTCAGGACTTTGATGATGCTATCCGACATGTCGGTCTGCCAATGATACTGAAAAGTGCTTTAGGTGGCTATGACGGTAAAGGACAATGGCGTCTTAAATCCATGGATCAGGTAGATACTATCTGGACTGAGATGGCTCAGTGCATTGCAGCATCTGACAATCAGGCGATTGTTGCTGAACAATTTGTTCCATTTGACCGGGAAGTTTCTCTGGTTGGAGCTCGCGGAAAAGACGGTAATGTTGTCGTGTATCCACTGGCAGAAAATATCCATGTTAACGGCGTACTTAGCTTATCAACTGCCATTGATGATAGCGCGCTGCAGGAACAGGCAAAACAGATGTTTACTGCTGTTGCCAATAGTCTGGATTATGTCGGTGTTTTAGCTCTTGAATTCTTCGATGTAAACGGAAGTTTACTTGTGAATGAAATAGCGCCGCGCGTTCATAACTCTGGTCACTGGACACAACAAGGTGCGGAAACCTGTCAGTTTGAAAACCACCTACGCGCTGTATGTGGTCTTCCTCTTGGCAGTACCAAGCTTATCCGTCCTACATGTATGATTAATATTCTTGGTGAAGACACACTACCTGAAGCTATTCTGGCAACAGAAGGATGCCATGTGCACTGGTATGGTAAAACCAAACGTCCAGGCAGAAAGATGGGACATATAAATGTCAGTGCAGATTACAGTGCAGAACTGCAACGTCTGGTATGTTCTCTGGCAGAGATTCTGGATCAGACAGCGTATCCTGCAATCCATGAATTTGCCGATAAACTGAAGTAATCAGGCTTACATTAGTACTTTGAATAGCGCGATTTCTATCGCGCTATTTTTTTATTCTGGATCGCCGAGTTGTCCCTGAATGTGCCCACATTTACGATCCGCGCAGACTTGTTTATTCCCTGCAGCCACTTTTTTTTCTAACAACAGTGGATAACCACATTTTTCACATTTTCCCTGTAAAGGAAGAAAATTCACGGCAAATTTACATTTAGGGTACTGATCACAAGCCCAGAATTGCTTGCCAAAACGAGATTTCCTTTCAACCAGATGTCCTTTACCACACTCAGGACAAATCAACTCGCGGGTATGATCTTTTTCTTCATCATTACTATTATCGGTTGATTCGATATGATGACAATTTGGATAATCGCTGCATCCGATAAACATGCCATATTTACCCTGACGCAGTACTAGCTCATGACCACATTCAGGACATGCAACACCAAGGTGCTTAATAATATGACCGTCATTTTGTTGTAAAGACTGGAGATAATCACAAGATGGGTAATTTTCACATCCTAAAAATGCACCACGCTTGCCGTAACGCATTTCAAGCCGTCCACCACATTTAGGACAAGCAGACTGTGAATTTAGCGCTTGTTCATGCGCTGAAAATAATGTTTGATCGATCTTCTTACTCATTTAAAACTGCAGTTGCCTTAATGAAGAAGACCTTGTTCTTTGGTATATAACCACTCTTCCATCACAGTATAAGCACTCTCATTTCCAGGAACATTAAAGAGAACCATCAAAATAATCCATTTGAGATCATCGAGTTCAAACTGGTTTGTTTCTAACCCCATCACCCGATCGATCACCATCTCTCTTGTTTCAGGAGTAAGAACTTTAATTTGCTCAAGAAAAAGAATGAAACCCCGACATTCCACATCAATACGCGCACATTCGTCAGGCGTATACATCCGCATTGCAGTTGTCGCACTGGTAGCAAGCGCAGAAAGCTCATCCGTCTGTTGCAAAGTCGCAAGCTCTTCTAACCAGTTAAGGGCTTTAAAGATCTCTTTTTGATGGAAGCCAGCACGAAGCAATTCATCTTCCAGTTCATCTTGATCTACCTGTAACTCAGCATCGCTATGGATGTAAGTTTCGAACAGATACATAAGTATATCCATCATCATAGCTAGCCCCTCCCATTACGAATATATCCACCGGACACCGCAACAACCAAACCTCTTAATTCCAGTTCAAGAAGCTGTATCGTTACTTCATGTACTGGTATATGGGTTCTGCTGGCAATAATATCAACGGGTGTCACCTCATCTCCTACGTTAGCTAAGAGTTGCGCAAATGGCAATTGTTCCTGAGCATTTATTGCAGGAGAAATTTCCACTTGTGCGTCTATTCTATCTGGATTATCTGACCAAGTAACTAAGTGTTTTATCTCATCCGCGATTTGCTGCGTATTTTGCACCAAGCAGGCACCCGAGCGAATTAGTTCATTACTACCTATCGAGTTAGAAAAATGAATCGAACCGGGAATCACAAAAACATCACGATTTTGTTCAACGGCAAATTTAGCCGTAATTAAAGAGCCACTTTTTTCTGCTGCTTCAACGACTAGCACACCCAGAGAAAGACCACTGATAATTCGATTACGCCGCGGAAAATATTCTGCCCTCGGCCTGATACTGGGAATAAATTCCGAGACTAATGCGCCTTGTTCCCTGATGCGTTGCGCCAGGTATTGATGACTTTTCGGATATAAATGATCAAATCCACAGCCAAGAACTGCAACTGTCTCACCACCAGCTTTCAATGCACCATCATGAGCATAACCATCAATACCTAAAGCCAGACCACTGGTAATCACAAATTGTTGTTCGGATAAACCGTAAGAAAAGCTAAATGCATTTTTTTGCCCATAATGGCTGGCATTACGACTACCTACAACCGCGATCTGCGGCTTTGAAAGAACACCGGCATCACCCTGAACAAACAAAACCGGAGGAGGCGAAGATATTTCCTTTAATAAGGAGGGATAATCTTCATCAAGATAAGTAATAATTGCATGATCGGGAGCTTTGTTACGCCACTCTAAACAATAGGCCACCTCTTTATGAGAGGAGTTCATTAAAAATTGGGCCTGATATGGCTGAAACTTAACAGCTAACCAGTCGTTTAACTGAAATGCCTGCAATTCATTAAGTGAAAATTTACTTAATAATTGACGAATTTTTTTTATACCAACCCGAGGAGTAAGACACAGGGTGAGCCAGAAAGTTAATTCCTTCTCGTTCATTTTTATAACTTTCTCCGACAGAAAATATTTCCTGGTAAAAAAACAGCCATTCGCTCCATAATGAAAATAACCCACAGAAAGATAAGAAAAAAACCATATTAAATTTATGATATAGGGCGTATTTATATTGAACGAATTAAGAATCAGTAAGATTTATCTGGTCAGAATGCTGTCATTTAGGATCTAAAATGTCTAGAATTGATTCAATAACTTTATTTTGTTTCGACACATTTCAACATCTGAGTGTATATGGCTGTTTTAGAAGTATTAACTTTTCCCGATGATCGTCTCAGAACGGTAGCTAAACCAGTAGAGGCCGTCACCCCGGAAATTCAAAAAATTGTTGATGACATGATTGATACCATGTATGAAGAAGAAGGTATCGGTTTAGCAGCAACGCAGGTAAACGTTCATCAGAGAATTGTGGTTATCGACATCTCCGATACCCGTAATGAACCTATAGTCTTAATCAACCCGGAAATCCTTGAAAAAAGGGGAGAAGATGGTATTGAAGAAGGCTGTCTTTCTGTTCCCGGTTCACGAGCATTTGTATCACGAGCGGCAGAAGTCACTGTTAAAGCACTGAATCGTGATGGCATAGAGTACACATTTGAAGCGGATGATCTGCTGGCCATTTGTGTGCAACATGAGCTTGACCATTTACTAGGCAAACTTTTTGTCGATTATCTGTCGCCTCTGAAAAGAAAGCGTATCAAAGATAAGCTAGAGAAAGCTAAACGCTTTAACGAAAAAAATAAATAACAAGTGAGGTAATACCTTGAGTCAATCACTACGTATTGTCTTTGCAGGTACTCCAGATTTCGCCGCCCGACACCTGGCGGCGTTGTTGTCTTCGGAGCACCAGATTATTGCAGTCTATACTCAGCCGGATCGCCCTGCTGGCAGAGGTAAAAAACTGACTGCAAGCCCAGTAAAAAATATTGCTTTAGAAAACGATATTCCGGTTTATCAGCCTGAAAACTTCAAATCAGATGAAGCGAAACAACAACTTCAAGAGCTAAATGCGGACATCATGATCGTGGTAGCTTACGGGTTATTGTTACCTAAAGCGGTATTAGATACACCAAAACTAGGTTGTATTAATGTGCATGGCTCCATCCTGCCAAGATGGCGCGGCGCGGCACCAATTCAACGTTCAATCTGGGCTGGAGATAAAGAGACGGGTGTCACTATTATGCAAATGGATGTCGGCCTGGATACCGGAGACATGTTAAGTGTTGCCACAACACCAATAGATCCGACAGATACCAGCGCATCCATGTATGAAAAATTAGCCGAATTAGGTCCTGATGCTCTGATTAACTGTTTAAAAGATATCGCAGCGAACAATATCACCCCGGTGAAACAAAACGATGAACTGGCTAACTATGCTCAGAAGTTAAGTAAGCAGGAAGCACTCATCGACTGGTCATGCGATGCTGAGTTTATTGAACGTTGTATTCGTGCATTTAATCCATGGCCCATAAGTTATTTTCAGGTTGCTGACAATAATGTAAAAGTATGGCAAGCCCGTGTATCAGACGACTCGACAGACAAACCGGCGGGCACAATCGTAAAAGCGGATAAAACGGGAATTTATGTTGCCACAGGGAAAGGCATTTTAGCGTTAGAATCACTACAGATCCCGGGGAAAAAAGCACTCCCGGTACAAGATATTCTCAATGCGCGAGCAGATTGGTTTAAGATCGATAACCAACTGGCTTAATTTTCAAAAATGAAAAACAAACAAGGCTAATTCAGCCTTGTTTCGTCATTAATGTTTAGGTTCTAAAATGAATGTTCGTGCAGCTGCTGCCAATGTAATTTTTCAGGTTGTTGATAAAGGAGCGTCTCTGTCCTCTGCTCTGCCTGAAGCTCAACAACATATTCACGCTCGTGACTATGCTTTACTCCAGGAAATTTGCTTTGGTGTTCTTCGCTATCTTCCGAGACTGGAATCCATTGTTAATGAATTAATGGACAAACCACTCAAAGGCAAACAACGGGTATTTCATCACCTGATTCTGGTGGGGGTTTATCAAATCAGCTTTATGCGCATACCGGACCATGCCGCTGTTGGTGAAACCGTTGAAGCAACTAAAGCCCTGAAAGGTCCTCGCTTAAGAGGCCTAATCAACGCAGTATTACGAAATTACCAGCGCAATCAGGAAGAGTTAAATACTCAGGCAACCAGTCACGATGCAGGAAAATATGGACATCCAAACTGGTTATTAAAATTACTCAAAGAATCCTATCCGAAGCAATGGGAAGCTATAGTGGATGCCAATAACCACAAGGCACCAATGTGGCTGCGCGTGAATCAAAAGTACATCAGTACCCAGGATTACCAAGCCCTGCTTAATGAACTAAATATTGATTCGTATCTACATGAAGAAACCCCTAACGCCATAAAATTAGTCGCACCATGTGATGTAAGCAAACTACCTCACTTTAGTGAGGGATGGGTTTCAGTTCAGGATGGTGCGGCCCAGCTTTCTGTTGAGTATCTGACGCCTCAACCCGGAGAATTAATACTCGATTGCTGCGCAGCTCCTGGCGGAAAAACGGCACATATTTTAGAACGGCAGCCAACAGCGAAAGTCGTTGCTATCGATTGTGACAATAATCGCTTACAAAGAGTTAAAGAAAATCTGACCCGACTGAATCTTCATGCAGAGGTCCTTCAGGGAGATGCCCGCTACCCAGAACAATGGTGGCAAGGCGAAAAATTCGATCGTATTTTACTTGATGCTCCTTGTTCTGCGACTGGCGTTATTCGTCGCCACCCGGATATCAAATGGTTACGACGCGCCGACGATATAGAACAACTGGCCATACTGCAAAAAGAGATCCTGCAGGCAATGTGGCTACAGCTAAAATCAGGCGGAACCATGGTGTATGCGACCTGTTCTGTTACACCACAGGAAAACAAAGAACAAATCCGCCAATTTTTAGCAGACACTTCTGATGCTGTATTGGTTGATTCAAATCCTGATTCACCGGGCAGACAAATCTTACCCGGAGAGAATGATATGGATGGTTTCTATTACGCGGTCTTAAAAAAACAATAATCTTAAGATCTACGATGACTATAGTGAGTTTAATATAGAGAAAATGGTATGAAAATCATCATTCTTGGGGCAGGTCAGGTTGGTGGCACCCTTGCGGAAAATCTGGTTGGTGAGAATAACGATATCACTATCGTTGATAAGAGCAGTGACCGCTTAAGAGAACTTCAGGATAAATACGATTTACGTGTTGTAACAGGCCATGCAAGCCATCCCGATGTTCTCAGAGAAGCTGGAGCGCAAGATGCGGACATGCTTGTAGCTGTAACCAATACCGATGAAACCAATATGGCGGCCTGTCAGGTTGCCTATACTCTTTTTAATACTCCAAACCGTGTAGCCCGAATTCGCTCACCACAGTATCTGGCAGAAAAAGAAGCACTTTTCCAGACCGGGTCGATTCCGGTCGATCACCTGATTGCTCCGGAAGAACTGGTCACCAGCTATATAGAACGCTTGATCCAGTATCCGGGGGCATTACAGGTTGTCAGTTTTGCTGATGAGAAGGTAAGTTTAGTAGCAGTTAAAGCGTATTATGGCGGGCCGTTAGTTGGTAATGCTCTTTCCACTTTAAGTGAGCATATGCCTCATATTGACACCCGTGTAGCCGCTATTTTCCGTCAGGGACGTCCAATTCGTCCTCAGGGCAGTACTGTTATCGAAGCGGATGATGAAGTTTTCTTCGTTGCGGCCAGCCCGCACATTCGTTCCATCATGAGTGAACTGCAACGACTGGAAAAAGCCTATCGTCGCATCATGATTGTTGGTGGTGGTAATATAGGTTCAAGTCTGGCCAAACGTTTAGAACATATCTATAGCGTTAAGCTTATCGAACGTAATTACCAACGTGCAGAACAGCTTTCTGAAGAACTGGAAAATACCATCGTTTTCTGTGGCGATGCCGCCGATCAGGAATTACTTACCGAAGAAAACATCGAACAAATTGATGTTTTCATCTCATTAACTAATGAAGATGAAACCAATATTATGTCCGCAATGCTGGCCAAGCAGCTCGGCGCAAAAAAAGTGATGGTACTGATTCAGCGAGGTGCTTATGTTGATCTGGTTCAGGGCGGTGTGATTGACATTGCTATTTCGCCACAACAGGCCACTATTTCTGAACTATTAACCCATGTCCGCCGAGCAGATATCGTGAATGTATCTTCACTACGCCGTGGCGCGGCAGAGGCAATTGAAGCAATAGCTCACGGGGATGAGAATACCTCTAAAGTCGTCGGTAAATCCGTTGGTGAATTGAAATTACCTCCGGGTACTACTATCGGGGCAATTGTGCGTGGTGATGAAGTGATTATCGCCCATGACAAAACCATTATTGCTCAGGATGATCATGTTGTGATGTTCTTAGTGAATAAAAAATATGTACCTGATGTTGAAGCGCTGTTTCAACCGAGTCCATTTTTCTTATAGTTGTCTCTGTTACTATGCTAAATTTCAAGCCTATATTATTTGTATTAGGGTTAGTTTTATCAAAACTGGCCCTGTTTATGTATGTCCCGACACTGGTATCATTTTTTTCTGGTACACCTGGTTTTCTGGACTTTTCAAAAGCCGTTATCATTACTCACATTGCTGCATTTATTCTGCTATCACTTGGGCGATCAGCGAACTTTAAGCTTAACGTCCGCGATATGTTCCTAATTACCAGCCTGGTATGGAGTGTCGCCAGTATTTTTGCCGCATTACCCTTTGTCTTTATTAACCATATCAGCTTTACCGATGCTTATTTTGAAACCATGTCAGGAATTACCACCACCGGCTCTACCGTTCTGAGTGGTTTAGATAATATGGCTCCGAGCATATTGTTGTGGCGCTCTATTTTACAATGGTTGGGCGGTGTGGGTTTCATCGTGATGGCGGTGGCAATACTACCTATGCTTAACGTTGGTGGGATGAAACTGTTCCAGACCGAATCCTCAGATTGGTCAGATAAAAGCAGCCCAAGGGCTAAAACGGTGGCAAAGAATATTGTATCTGTCTATTTTGTGTTAACGCTGCTGTGCTGTATTGGCTATATCCTTACCGGCATGACAACATTTGAAGCTATCAACCATTCTTTTACCACTCTTTCAACTGGTGGCTATTCCACATCAGATGGTTCAATGAATCACTTCTCTCATGGGGCTCACTGGGTTGCGATTGTGTTTATGTTCCTGGGTGGTATGCCGTTTTTACTCTTTGTGACTGCGTTGAGAAAACGCCGGGCAAAAGAGCTTTATATGGATGCTCAGGTCCGGGGGTTTTTCTTTATTTTCATCATCGCCAGTGGCGTTGTAGCAAGTTGGCTGCATTACCATAATGGCTATGCGGCTATTGATGCTATTCGGGTATCGATGTTCAATATCGTGTCGGTAATTACCACGACAGGATTTGGGTTGGATGACTTTACCTCTTGGGGCGCCTTACCAACTGTTATTTTTGCGTTTGTGATGCTGATTGGCGCCTGTTCCGGCTCCACTGCCGGCGGGATTAAAATTTTCCGTTTTCAGGTGGCATTTACTCTGTTAAACAAACAGATAATGAAGCTGATTCACCCTAATGGTATTTTCGTTCACCGCTATAATCAGCGCCCGCTAACGGATGACATCATCAGTTCTGTTGTCGCGTTTGGTATCACTTTTTTTATCACTATTATTGTCATTGCCGGAGCACTCAGTGCGATGGGAATCGATCCCATGACCAGCGTGTCAGGCGCAATAACAGCGGTATCAAACGTTGGACCGGGAATGGGAAATGTCATTGGGCCCACAGGCAACTTTGAATCTCTTCCTGCTGCAGCAAAGTGGATTTTAAGTTTTGGCATGCTGATGGGACGACTGGAAATTCTGACCATACTGGTTCTTTTCTTTCCGGCCTTCTGGAAAGGATAAACATTCATCCAAACTTAACAGCGGCTCTGACTCCCATATTCTATATAAGAGTAAAGTCGAGCCGCTATTGCAGACTACAGCAAAGATAAGAAACTAAGACGTTTCTTCCAGATACTCTAAAACCTGTGGGCCAATTTTATCCAGCGGAGTTGCAACAGGAATTTCCAGGTGACGTTTTAACTTACCTTTACCCAGCAGGCTAACCAACATTCCCCCCATACCACTGCTCATTGAGCGATCAATTTCAAACCAGAGTTTGAGCTTATCTTCATCCCGATAGGCAATAATTTCTAATTCTCGCCAACGTCCATGATACGGCCCGGTGGTAGGAACAAATTCAAACTCCTGAATAAACGGTAATTCAAACCCTTTTGCAGCCTCGCATTCAACCTGTCGCAAACGCAGTCCTTGTTCTTCAAATTCAGAAAAAACAGCATCCAGCATGGGTTCAGGCCGAACCGTTAACATGTCTTTATCACTAGGATCTAATGACATTGATATATCCAGTCCGGTTTCCAGCCAGACTTGTGAATCACCGACAGTAATCGGCATATTCAGTGGTAAATCAAATTCGACATTAAAATCCCGAGTTTCTCCAGGCTCAATCGTAAACGCATAAGGCAGTGACCAGTTTGCTAAAGCATAGGTTTTATGGACCCTACGTTTAGGAGCGCTACTGTTACGATCTTTATTCGGTGCTACTTCTTCATCAACATAACGACAACACAACCGCATTTCTATGTTATCAATGGCTTGCATAGTTGAGCCACCATAAACATGGACAACAATTTTGGCTTTATCGCCAGGATAAAGTACGTCCTGCTGAAGTACCGAATCAACTCGGGCAGAACCAATTCCAAATGTAGCGAGGGTTTTCTTGATAAACGACATAGACGCCTCCTTTGCCGACATAACTCATACTAAACAGTTTTCAGAGATAAACACAATTACAGAAATGCCAGATTCAAAAATTTCTCGCAATTATTGACCCGATCCCTATCGATTTCTATATATGTTGGTGGTATTCTAACCACCGTGAATATGAAATAGTATTCTACCCCTGGATGATTATTTGGAACGGCATATTGCCAATATGAGCAGAACCTCTTTTTGTTTTTAAGAGTGACTCAATAGTTATTCTAGGTTATTTATTTGGCAAAGGAATTGTTCGACCGTTAGGTAAAAAGAGTAGTAATGCACCCAACAGCAGCCAGATGTTCGCGCGCCCACGGCAGTGCTTCACGCCGTCGTTGTAGCTATGCAACACAACAGTACCATAAAAGAAATGCAGTAGCAGAAAGCCCAGTTGAAAGACATCCACATACCACACTGGATTCTCACAAAACTCCTGATGCTGCATAATGATAGAAAAAGCGCAGTTTGACCAGACTGCGCTTTTTCTATTCCAGCCAAATAAATTCATTGGTATTCACAGTACATTTTGATAGGTTTAGCAAAAACCATTATAAAATTACGGAGAAAGCCATGAAATGCCATCGAGTAGAAGAACTTCTGGAACTTTTGGAGCCGGAATGGCACAAAGATTCAGAGCTAAACTTAATTCAGTTTATCCTTAAACTTGCCCAAGAAGCGGGTTATGAAGGAAAGTTAGAAGAGCTGACTGACGATATTCTTATCTATCATCTGAAAATGCGTAACAGCGCTAAAGATGAAGTCATTCCAGGCATCAAAAAAGACTACGAGGAAGACTTTAAAACGGCCATTCTCAAAGCTCGTGGAATAATTAAATAAACCCGTTTTACAGCCGGAATAATTCTGGCTGTCTTACCATACCCTGCCAAATCAGTTTATACTCTTGCATTAGGCCTCCAACGGCTCAACAAAAACAGTAATCTTTCATCATTAGGAAATAGTATGACTCAATCCAGCTTTCACTTTGATAGCCTGACACCAGATTTATTATGGTTTGCATTGGAAAGCATCGGCATTCGGGCTGAATCAGGTTTTTTAGCACTCAACAGCTATGAAAACCGTGTTTATCAATTTACTGATGAAGAAAACCGCCGTTTTGTCACGAAATTTTATCGACCAGAAAGATGGAGCCAGGAGCAGATCCTGGAGGAACATGGTTTTACTCAGGAATTAGCCGAACAGGAAATCCCGGTTGTTTCTCCTCTGGAGGTGAATGGTCAAACCCTGCATCACTATGAAGGTTTCTTTTTCGCCGTGTTTCCTAGTATGGGCGGACGTCAGTTTGAAGTCGACAATTACGATCATCTTGAATGGGTTGGGCGCTATCTTGGACGTATTCATAAATTAGGCATGAGTCAGCCATTTATTCACCGTCCAACTATCGGATTACAGGAATATCTTTATGATGCCAAGGCAACGCTGGAAACCTCTAATTTCATCCCTGCTCATATAGAAAATAGCTTTTTCAATGACTTAAACCTGCTTATTCAACAAATTGAATCGCAATGGAACACGGACTGGCAATCAATCCGGCTGCACGGAGATTGCCATCCCGGTAATATTTTATGGCGCGATGAACCTATCTTTGTCGATTTTGATGATTCCCGCAACGGTCCTGCTGTTCAGGATTTATGGATGTTACTGAGTGGTGATCGCCATGAAAAACTGGCTCAATTGGATGTTTTACTTGAAGGTTACCAAGAGTTTTGCGATTTTAATCACTCAGAGTTGAAACTTATTGAGCCATTACGTGGTCTACGTATGGTGCACTATATGGCTTGGTTAGCAAAACGCTGGAACGATCCGGCATTTCCAATTGCATTTCCATGGTTCAATGATCCGAAATATTGGGAAGGACAAGTCCTGGCAATTAAAGAGCAAATTGCCGCTCTTAGCGAACCACCCCTAACCCTGATGCCTTAATGAACTGTTAGGGAAAATAAAAAAATGGAGTTCATAATGAAAAAACTGTTTGCACTTTTTGCAACAATTTTAGTCAGCTTATCTGCTCATGCAGCAACATTTAAAGAAGGGGTCGATTATAAAGTATTAGACCTTCCTCATTCAGAACAACCAGTGGTCAATGAGTTCTTCTCATTTTACTGCCCTCACTGTTTTCGTTTTGACGAAATAATTCAGCAACTGGAAACACATATTGCCGGTAAAGCAGAATTCACCAAAAGTCATGTCTCATTCATGGGAGGAGATATGGGCCTGAACATGTCCAAAGCCTATGCGACAATGGTATCTCTGGAAGTTCAAAACAAAATGATTCCCGTCATGTTCAATCAAATTCATGTAAAACGTCAACCACCTGAAGATGTTGAGGAACTTAAAAAGATATTTGTTGCACATGGTGTCAGTGCAAAAGACTTCGACGATACATTTAACAGTTTTGCTGTCGATTCAATGGCGCGTAAATATGATAAAGACTTTCAGGATAGCGGCCTGACGGGTGTTCCTTCTGTTGTGGTAAATAACAAATATGTGGCAACACCTAAGAACCTGAAAACGATTAATGACTATTTTGATTTGATTGATTATTTATTGAAAAAATAAACACTCATAATTTATAGAAAACGAAGAAGAGGAGCTCAACTGCTCCTCTTCTGGTATTTATTGGTCTTGATAGAGTTCACTTAAGAAAGCATCTTTTTCCTGCCAGACATCACCCAGCCACTTTTGAAACTGGCGTTTATAGGGTTTGTCATTGAAGTAATCACCCGTCACCTGTTCACCAACTGGTAATTCCCTAATGTTCACCACAATTCGTCCCATCTTGCCCATTAATAGATCTTTAAACGGTGTTCCCTGATTATCAGGATAAGCAAGCGTCACATCGAGAATACTATTAAACTGTTCCCCCATCGCAGCCAGGGTATAAGCTATACCACCAGACTTAGGGGTAAGAAGGTGTTGATAAGGTGACTTGGTTTTTTTCTTCTTTTCTGCCGTAAAACGCGTACCTTCAACGTAATTTACTACCGTCGTAGGATGTGTTTTAAATTTGGCACAAGAGCGGCGGGTCGTTTCTAAATCCTGACCACGTTTTTCCGGATGTCGAATCAGATATTCTCTGGAATAACGGCGCATAAATGGCATATCTAAAGCCCAACACCCCATACCAACAAATGGAACATAGAGTAATTGCTGTTTTAGGAAAAATTTGGGCATTGGAATTTTGTTTTTAAACACACAACATAACACTACAATGTCGGTCCAGCTGATATGATTACTAATCATCAGATACCAACCATCACGCTTAAGGGTCTCACCACCGCGAATGTCCCATTGAACACGATTGGTTAAAGAAAGAATACCCAGATTAACGGTCGCCCAGACCCACATAAAATAATTTGCCGCTCTGGTTGCACCATCACGAATAACCGGAATTGGGATCAAAGCCTTAACCAAAGCACACAAACAAATACATACAGAACATACCGCCGTGTTAAGTAACACCAGCAGCACATTGATAATAAAGAGTAAATAACCCAACATAGTAAAAAATGTAATATTAAGAACAACACACTGCCGGGCATTATACAAATATGTACACCAGAAGACACATAGACTGTCTCAAAACATGTTTTAAATCATCTGAGCACTGACTTCCCGCAGAAGGCGATCCATTGCCCGGTACCCTAATGCTTCCGCCAAATGTCGCCGAACTATCTGTTCTTCTCCGGCTAAATCCGCAATCGTACGAGCCACTTTTATCAGACGATGATAGGCCCGGATAGAAAGCCCCAATGTATGTAAGGCATTTTCCAGAAACTCAGCATCTTCAGGTAACAGAGGACAATGCTTTTCTATTTCCCGACTGCCCAGCAACGCATTGATTTTCTTTCCTCTGTGTAACATACATTCTCTGGCATTGTGAACCCTCTCTTTCACAACAGCCGTGGACTCACCTCTTTCCCCTCCCTGAGCCAGAGTGCCTTTCGGTAAGGCTGGTATTTCTATCGACATATCGAACCGGTCTAACAACGGCCCGGATAAGCGTCCCAGATAACGTAAAATCACCTGAGGATTAGACCTTCCGGCTTCGCCTTCATAATATCCGCTGGGACTGGGGTTTAATGCACCCACTAACTGAAACCGAGCCGGAAAGCGGGTTTTCCCCTGCGCCCGGGAGATAATAATTTCTCCTGATTCCAAAGGCTCCCGCAGTGAATCCAAGACTTTTCTCTCAAATTCGGGCATTTCGTCGAGAAAGAGGAGGCCATTATGAGCGAGAGATATCTCACCAGGTCTGGGAATTGAGCCACCACCCACCAGTGCCGCCATAGAGCTCGAATGGTGCGGTGCCCGAAAAGGCCGGGTTTTCCAGTTCTGCTGATTTATTTCCTGCTGAACCAGGGATGCTACCGCAGCCGTTTCCATCGCTTCGCCATCACTCATTTCCGGTAATAAATCACACAGACGAGAAGCCAGCATGGTTTTACCAGTTCCTGGTGGCCCTAAAAACAAAACATTGTGTCCACCAGCTGCCGCAATTTCTAACGCCCGCTTCCCTTGTTGCTGGCCAATGATGTCCCTTAAATCTCGCTCAGAGTGTGTAGTAGCCTCTATCGGTTTATCTCGATGAAGTCCCAATTGATGCTCACCAAACAAAGCCTGACAAACCTGGATTAGTGACTCAGCCGATTTATGAGTGTCAGGCGCAACCAAAGCCGCCTGATCACCATTATCACGGGGAACAATCAGACAACGGGACATATTGCTGGCGGAAAGAGCCGCTGGTATCACACCTTTTACCGGGCGAAGCTCACCTGATAATGCCAATTCACCTAAAAACTCATACTGACCCAGCACCTCTTCCGGTATCTGTTCGGAGGCGGCAAGAATACCCAAAGCAATCGGCAAATCAAATCGTCCGCCTTCTTTAGGCAAATCTGCCGGGGCTAGGTTCACCGTGATTCGTTTGGAGGGGAATTCAAAACCGGAATGAATAATCGCACTTCTGACCCGATCGCGTGATTCTTTGACTGTCGTTTCCGGTAATCCCACCAGATTAAATCCGGGCATTCCCTTACTAATATAAACTTCTACCGTCACTTCCGGTGCTTCAACGCCGACACTGGCCCGACTATGTACTATCGCTAAGCTCATGCTTGTCCTTTGCTATAAAAACCAAACATTCATATACAATATAAAAATGTAATTAACAGATTGATTTACATATATAGCTGATAGTTAATTTGAAATAATATGAAAAAAGAATGAGTTTTTACTTGTCATGTAACAGATATATGTGATACCACTATGGGCGTAGAATAATTCGTCAAACACAACATTAAATTCGTATTATGATTAGAAGCGTCCTATCACTCATTAGCCTGATTATTGTCGTGGTCATTATTGACTCCACGCGGGGGCTTGTGGACGCAAAATAAACAACAGATTCAAAAAACCCCCGCACTGAAAAGTCCGGGGGTTTTTTTTACTGTATTAGAGACTAAAAAAGCGCTAACGCTCATATGAGTTAAAAGCGGGAAGTATGGGAGTAGCACATGACGTGCAAACACAACAATAAACAATTTCGCAGCATAATGCCTTGCTGCACGGGAGGGTTGCGATGAATGGAGCACAACTTGTCGTAGCAGCATTAAAACAGCAGGGCATCAACACCATCTTTGGTTATCCTGGCGGGGCAATCATGCCAATCTACGATGCTCTTTATGATGGAGGTGTAGAGCATATTCTGTGTCGCCATGAGCAGGGAGCTGCAATGGCAGCCATTGGTATGGCCCGGGCCACTCAGGATGTTGCCGTATGTATGGCCACTTCAGGTCCTGGCGCAACAAACCTGGTAACCGGACTTGCAGATGCCTTTTTAGACTCTGTTCCTCTTGTTGCAATCACCGGTCAGGTAGCAAGCCCTCTTATTGGTACCGATGCTTTTCAGGAAATGGACGTTATTGGTATGTCATTGTCCTGTACCAAACACAGTTACCTCGTTACCGATATTAACGAACTAGCCCCAACACTTGCAGAAGCGTTTGAAGTAGCAAAAAATGGGCGCCCTGGTCCTGTTATCGTTGATATCGCTAAAGATGTACAACTTGCTCAGGCCCCAGTTACACAATTACCAGATTTCACTCCTCCAGCAATCCCAACCGTTAACCAACAAGAACTCGTAAAAGCCCAACAGATGCTGCAACAAAGTAAGCGGCCGGTGTTATATGTGGGTGGCGGTGCCCAAATCGCTCATGCAACAAAAACGGTTCGAGAGTTTTTAAAACTAAACCCAATGCCATCGGTTAGCACACTGAAAGGTTTGGGCACAGTAGAAAGACACGATCCGCATTATTTGGGCATGCTGGGCATGCACGGCACTAAAGCGGCAAACCTCGTCGTGCAGGAATCTGACCTGTTAATCGTGGTCGGTGCTCGTTTTGATGACCGTGTGACAGGTAAATTAGATACATTTGCTTCAAATGCAGAAGTGATTCATATCGATATCGACGCAGCAGAGTTCAACAAACTGCGTTGCGTTAACTCCGCCCTACGTGGTGATATCAATACAATTTTACCTCAGCTTGAACTGACCAACGATATCACTCCATGGTTACACCACAGTGAAAGTTTACGTAGTGGCTTCAAATGGCGTTATGACCACCCGGGTGAATTAATCTATGCACCATTACTGCTAAAACAACTTTCTGATATGATGCCAGACTCTTCGATAGTATCGACAGATGTTGGCCAACACCAAATGTGGGCAGCACAGCATATTCAGCCTCGTGAACCACAAAACTACATCACGTCTGCCGGTCTTGGTACCATGGGTTTTGGTTTACCAGCAGCAATGGGTGCCGCAGTTTCCCGACCAGAAGATCAGTCAATACTCATTACCGGTGATGGCTCATTCATGATGAACATTCAGGAATTAGGTACACTGAAACGTCGCCAGATTCCGGTAAAAATGGTGCTACTCAACAACCAGCGTTTAGGTATGGTTCGCCAGTGGCAATCCCTATTCTTTGATGGCCGTCATAGTGAAACCATTCTGAACGATAACCCTGACTTCATCATGTTAGCGCAGGCGTTTGGAATTCCTGGCAAAACCATCACGAAAAAAGAAGAAGTTGAACCCGCATTAAAAGAAATGCTGGCCAGTAAAACCGCCTACCTTCTTCAGGTTGTCATTGATGAAGAAGAAAATGTATGGCCACTGGTACCACCCGGTGCATCCAATAATGACATGTTAGAAAACACCTAGGAGACACAGTAATGGATAGATATCTTCTCGACATCAAAGCTGACGATAAGCCCGTTCTCCTGGAGCGAGTATTACGTGTCGTCAGACACCGGGGTTTTATTATCAAACAAGTCGCTGCAACGCAGAATCATGAGAGTAAAATCGCGAGTGTGGAGATCATTGTTGACAGTGACCGTCCGATCACAACACTGATTAATCAAATAGAAAAATTATGGGACATTCGTTCGGTTGACGTAACCAAAATTAACAACAACGAATTACCCAACAACAATTTACAGCAAAAAATTTGCGCTTAAGGATGAGGATTTAAAAAAATGCCTAAATATCGTTCTGCAACCACAACCCATGGCCGTAATATGGCGGGTGCCCGTGCATTATGGCGTGCAACAGGAGTAAAAGAGGGGGATTTCGGTAAACCCATTATTGCTGTAGTTAACTCATTTACCCAGTTTGTTCCGGGTCATGTGCATTTAAAAGATATGGGACAATTGGTTGCGAAGGAAATCGAAGCTGCCGGCGGTATCGCAAAAGAATTCAACACAATTGCAGTTGATGATGGTATTGCCATGGGGCATGGAGGCATGCTGTATTCTCTTCCATCCCGAGAATTAATTGCAGACTCAGTTGAGTACATGGTTAATGCTCACTGCGCTGATGCCATGGTGTGTATTTCTAACTGTGACAAAATCACTCCGGGGATGTTAATGGCGTCTATGCGTCTGAACATTCCGGTGATCTTCGTTTCCGGTGGCCCAATGGAAGCCGGTAAAACAAAATTATCCGATCAAATCATCAAACTCGACCTTGTTGATGCTATGATTCAGGGTGCCGATCCTAAAGTGTCTGATGAACAGAGTGAACAAGTTGAACGTTCTGCCTGCCCTACTTGTGGTTCTTGTTCCGGTATGTTCACTGCAAACTCAATGAACTGTCTGGCTGAGGCTTTGGGCTTTGCCCAACCAGGCAACGGCTCTCTTGTAGCCACTCACGCCGACCGTAAAGAACTGTTCATCAATGCTGGTAAACGTATTGTTGAACTGACTAAACGCTACTACGAACAAGATGACGCATCAGCTCTGCCACGTAATATCGCGACTAAAGCGGCATTTGAAAATGCAATGGCATTGGATATCGCCATGGGCGGTTCAACCAATACCGTTCTGCATCTGCTTGCTATAGCTCAGGAAGGTGATGTCGATTTCACCATGACCGATATTGATGCAATGTCCCGCCGGGTACCACATTTATGTAAAGTCGCACCTTCCACACCAAAATATCATATGGAAGATGTTCACCGCGCCGGTGGTGTGATGGGAATACTCGGAGAACTGAACCGAGCTGGTCTTATCAATAGTGACACACGAACTGTTCTTGGTATTTCACTAGGAGAACAGCTGGCTCAATACGATGTGATGCAAACTCAGTCACAGGAAGTCAAAGACTTCTATCGCGCAGGCCCTGCCGGAATTCCTTCAATTGTTGCATTTTCTCAGGATTCTCGTTGGGACACACTGGATGATGACCGTGCTGAAGGTTGTATCCGCTCAAAAGAAAATGCTTACAGTCAGGATGGTGGACTCGCAGTTCTTTCCGGTAACATCGCACTGGATGGTTGTATCGTAAAAACCGCAGGTGTTGATGAAAGCATTCTGAAATTCCAGGGTCCTGCCATTGTATTTGAAAGCCAGGAAGATGCCGTGGAAGGCATTCTGGGTGGCAAAGTCAAAGCCGGCCACGTCGTGATTATCCGCTACGAAGGACCAAAAGGTGGTCCGGGCATGCAGGAAATGCTGTACCCGACAACTTACCTGAAATCCATGGGAATTGGTAAAGAGTGTGCGTTACTGACTGATGGTCGATTCTCTGGTGGTACTTCAGGTCTGTCAATTGGTCACGCTTCTCCGGAAGCCGCAAATGGTGGTGCTATTGGTCTGGTTAAAGATGGCGATATCGTTACTATCGACATTCCGGGACGCACCATTAACCTGAATGTTTCTGAAGCAGAACTTGCAGAACGTCGCGTTAAACAAGACGAATTAGGCTGGAAACCAGCTAATCGCCAACGTGAAGTGTCATTCGCTCTTAAAGCGTATGCCAGCATGGCAACCAGTGCTGACAAAGGCGCAGTAAGAGACAAATCCAAACTAGAGGGCTAAGTCATGACCTCTAAAATCCAAACAGGCGCAGATTATCTGCGCCAGATTCTCAGAGCACCAGTCTATGAAGTTGCCACTGTAACGCCGCTGCAGGACATGCCGACACTGTCAGAACGGTTAGGTAACCGAGTACAGATAAAACGTGAAGATCGCCAGCCGGTAAACTCCTTCAAGTTAAGAGGAGCATACAATATGGTATCGTCTCTGACAGAAGAACAGAAAGTGGCAGGTGTGATTGCAGCCTCTGCGGGAAACCACGCACAGGGCATGGCACTTTCCGGTACAAAACTTGGAATCAAAACCACCATCGTAATGCCAAAAACGACCCCATCAATCAAGGTCGATGCGGTGCGCGGTTTCGGCGGTAAAGTGGTTTTATTCGGTGCTAACTTCGACGAAGCCAAAGCCGAGGCAGAAAGACTGGCTGAAGAACATCACTATACGTTCGTTCCTCCATTTGACCATCCATTAGTCATTGCCGGTCAGGGAACCATTGGTATGGAAATGCTCCAGCAGAATGGTCACTTAGATTATATCTTTGTCCCTGTTGGTGGTGGTGGTCTGGCCGCCGGTGTCGCGGTTCTGGTCAAACAGCTTATGCCGGAAGTGAAAGTCATTGCTGTTGAACCAGAAGATTCCTGCTGCTTAAAAGCGGCTCTGGATGCGGGTGAACCAGTGGTACTGGATCAGGTCAGCATGTTTGCTGATGGTGTAGCAGTAAAACGCATTGGCGATGAAACCTTCCGTCTGTGCCAGCAATACATCGACGGACACATCTGTGTTTCCAGTGATGAAATCTGCGCTGCGGTAAAAGATTTGTTTGAAGATACCCGTGCGATTGCCGAACCTTCCGGGGCTCTTGGTCTGGCTGGTTTGAAAAAATACGCTCAGGTTAATAAGCTCGAAGGCAAACAGCTGGGCACGATTCTGTCCGGTGCGAATACCAATTTCCACGGCTTGCGCTATGTCTCTGAACGTTGTGAGCTGGGTGAAAAACGCGAAGGTTTACTTGGTGTCACTATCCCGGAAAGAAAAGGGGCTTTCTTCGATTTTTGTCAGATTATTGGTAACCGGGCTGTTACTGAGTTTAACTACCGCTACAACGATGATGAACTGGCAAATATCTTTGTTGGTTTACGCTTAATGGGCGGTAAAGAAGAGCTCAGTCAAATCATTCAGGACTTGCACAAAGCAGGCTATCCGGTTGTTGATCTGTCTGACGATGAAATGGCGAAACAACATATTCGCTATATGATCGGCGGAAAACCATCGAAGCAACTCAAAGAACGCATATATTCCTTTGAGTTTCCTGAATATCCTGGAGCGCTACTTAAATTCTTAAGTACTCTGGGAACTCACTGGAACATCAGTATGTTCAACTACCGTAACCATGGTGCTGACTACGGCCGGGTATTGTGTGGGTTTGAACTACAGGATGAAGATCTGGCTCGTTTTTCTGCACATCTGGTCGAACTGGACTATAGTTATAAAGACGAAACTGATAACCCCGCTTATCGTTTTTTCCTTTCGTAAGAGAGATATCATAAAGAGCAGCGCAGCATTTCGCTGCTCTTTTTCTATTCACGCAGCTCGACGAGATAAGTTAAACAACATCTCAAAATCACAGTCATCCTCGCCAAACATCATTTTTAATTGAGCCAAATATAACTCTGCAGTAGCAATAGCATCAATCAATGCATTATGAGCCGGGTATTGCGGTAACCCATACCGCTGTCTGGTCGGCCCAAGTCGCCAGTCTTTTTCAACTGCTGTGTGTTTAAAAATCTGATTTCTTGCTTTTTCTATCTGCAATGTATCTAACCAGGGAATCGGTAGTGGTGCTAACTGGTAACAATTCTGAATATATTGATTAAAAAATCGTTCTTCCATCACAGTCCCATGTGCCAGAACTAACTTATCCGTCATTACTGAGAATAACTGATGAAAAGCAGACGATAAGGGAATGCCTTTTTTATCCAGCGTTTCAGGTAATAGCTGATGAATTTTCACAGCATCTGATGCAGTTATATCCGCATAATCACGATTTTTAATCAACAAATGCCGGGCCGAGTTCAAACGAATAACACCTCGCTCAATGACCACCCACCCCATACTTAATATTTGATCGCTCTGAGCGTCAAACCCGGTTGTTTCAAAATCAACAACCACAATATCTAACGTTTCTAAATTCGTTTTTGGTGTTAATTCAGAAAACGCTAGCAGTGTTTTCAGTTCATCAGGCAAGTTATCCAGCGGATAACTATCGCGCTGTTTAAACCATTTGGTTGTGGGTGAAGCGAACCAGTCAGATAACATAATCAACAACCAAACTTCATTTTGATTGAGTCCTGAAAAGCACTGATAATCCGAAACGCATCTTTGAGATGTTGGCGATCAAAACTACCAAACTCATTCGGATCAAGATAATTAGAAATCTCTTTTCCACTGCGTAAACAACTTAGATGATGAGAATAACGCAGTTGGTTAATAAACCGATATGTACCCAACAGATCCTGAGCAGAGCGTTCATTGATAACGCCTTTATCGCAGACAAACTGAATCCGATCTTCGGTATTAAGCTTATCGCCGCCTTCAAATAAAATATAAATACGGGCCAGATCCACCAGGCAGCCAATCGATGAGCGTTTGATGTTTAACTTGTTCTCATTACTGCCATTCTTCTCCAGAACGACATTATTAAAAATCCCCAGAGGAGGTCGGGTACGCAAGGTGTTTCTCACCAGAGCAACCATTAGCTGACGATTACCGGTTACTTGTTTTAAGCGATAAGTATCCAGATCATTAAACAGAGCCAATGAACCGTGCACCGGCCGGATATCCAGAAAGACAGTTAAATTAAGCAACATATCGTACTCGGGATTGGTTGCCCATTTGCGATAGTATTGTTGCCAGACGGTCAGCCGCTGACACCACTTTGGCACTGCTGCCATAAATCGGCCGGAACACAGCGGATAACCACATTGATCCAGTCCCTTACAGACATACATAGCAAAGTGCTGAAAATACGTTTTATCCGATTCACTCGCGTTATCGTCGAGAACTAAGGCATTATCCTGATCAGATCCTAGATGCACTTCATTACGCGCATGAGAACCGGCAGCAATCCAGACATAATCACAAGGGGGGCGACCAAAAACTTCTTCCGCCATCCGTAATAGTTGCTGGGTAAAGGCATCATAAATCATACTCATTACCTGCCCGATTATCTGAACCGGCAAATCACTTTCGGCCATGGCTTCAAAAATGGCCTGTCGTTCCAGAGATAAAGCTTCAAGCTCGTCAGTGTTTTTTGCATGCGCGATTTTTTCTATTAAGAACACCGCCTGAATACTATGTTTATGGACCAATTGCTGCGGCGTAATTAATCCAATGACTTGTTTATGATTATCTAAGACCGGAATGTTCTGCATTTTGTACTGCATCATCATATTCATTGCCGATAAAACCAGAGCATCATCATTGATCGTATGCGGTTGCCGGGTCATCACTGCCGTTATCGGCAAAGATATATCAACGCCACAGGCCACGACCCGCTTGGTCATATCTTTGTCGGTAACCATCCCCAGTAACACGCCATCATCGACAATAACGCAACAGGAACAGGCTTTCTCATGACGCATTAAATACGCCACCTCTTTAATCGTCATATTCGGCGTTGCTATTGCAATATCCTGACTGGCAGCCCTCCCGACCCGCTGAAAGAACAGTCCTTTATCACCCTGTGAATATTTAACATTGACGGTCGAATTCATGCGTTGACTCGCATTCAAAGCCAGTTGCTCAGAAACCAAAGGATAATCGGCCACACAACGCAACAAAGCCACATAATCAAAACGATACAACAAGGTATTTTCTAGCGCATTGACCTGATAGTTCTCCGCCGCAGGCTGACTATGCAAACTAAAACCAAAGACATCCTTTTCACCAAGCCGGGCCCGCAAACTACCATCATCTAAGCGCTGTTCCACAACACCAGAGCGCAATATATACAAAAAATGTTGCTTATCTTCGTGAGGTTGGAGACTTTCCCCCTTAGCTAAATACAGGATTTCTGCTTCCGCAGCAATGGCATCTAAAACATCATTGGGTAATAAGTGAAACGGCGAAATAGGTTTTAGGAAGGACACGACATTGGGTAACAAAGTATCATCCATTTTTTTACTCCAGACTTGCTCCAGAAGACAAAAAAGCCCCAACCGGGGCTTTTTTAACTATGATTTCTTAATAATCATTTTTTAACAATCATGCTAAATGTACGTTTACCAGAATACGGTATAAATAACAGCCAACACAATCATGATACCATAAGACGCAATATTAAAACCTTTATCCGTCATCACCATTTCAGACGTCACACTAATACCGCGTGGACTGTCATCATATTCAGATGTACTGATACTGGTAAATGCAATAACCGCCATAGTAAACAGTAGGGTATAAAGCATCTGATCCATAAACGGCATATGCAGTGGCATAAATTTCAGGAACAACGCAAATGGAATAGATGCCAACACACCGGTAATAGCGCCTTTACTGGTCGTTTTCTTCCAGAACAGACCCAATAAGAATACCGCCAGAATGCCAGGGCTAACTAAGCCGGTATATTCCTGAATGTACTGGAATGCCTGACCGATATTACCCAGCATAGGAGCGATAAAGCATGCAATAACCAAAGCAACAATAGCGCTTAAACGACCAACGTTAACCAGTTTGTGGTCCGCAGATTCTGGAGCAATGTACTCTTTATAGATATCCATAGTAAAGATAGTCGCTGTAGAGTTAAGCATTGACGCCAGTGAAGACACAATCGCAGCAGCCAGAGCAGCAAATACAATACCTTTAACACCAACAGGCAGGAACTGAGTTAACCAAGGGTATGCTTTATCCGCATGTGCCGCAGTCGGAACATTGTTCATTGCAATATCACTCAAGTTAGCCATAAGTTCCGGACTTGAGGTAATCACATAAGCAGCAATACCAGGAAGAACAACCAGGAATGGTACAATCATTTTTAAGAATGCAGCAAATACAATACCTTTCTGTGCTTCAGGGACAGATTTCGCAGCAAGAGTACGTTGAATGATGTACTGGTTAAAGCCCCAGTAGTACAGGTTTGCAACCCAAAGACCACCGATCAGCACAGCAACACCAGGCAGGTTCATATATTGAGGATTGCTTTGATCCAGAATCATTTGGAAGTGCTCAGGTGCAGCATCTATCATCTTAGACAAACCAGAGAACCAACCATCAGCACCACCGATGAAACCAACAGCGATGTAAGTAGTCATAAAGCCGCCCAGCACCAGGAAAAACACCTGAATAACGTCGGTCCAGACAACGGCAGACAAACCACCATAGATAGAGTAAACCAGAGCAAATAGAGCTAAACCAATAATGGCATACATTAGAGGAATGCCCAGAATGGTTTGCAGAGCCAGACCACCTAAATACAATACTGAAGTTAAGTTGACGAAAATATAAAGTGCGATCCAGAATATCGCTAAAATGGTTTTCAACTTTTTGTTAAAACGCTTTTCAACGAATTCAGGAATGGTATAGATACCTTTTTCAATAAAGATCGGCAGGAAGTATTTACCAACAATGATCAAAGTCAGTGCTGACATCCATTCATAAGAAGCGATTGCCAGGCCAATAGAATAACCCGATCCGGACATACCGATAAACTGTTCAGCAGAAATGTTAGCAGCAATCAAAGATGCACCAACTGCCCACCAAGGTAATGATTTCCCGGCCAGGAAATAATCCTCCGTGGTTTTTTCTGCACCTTTTTTATCTCGTGAAACCCAGAGTCCCACCCCGATAATGATTAAGACATAAATGGCAAACACCATCATATCTATAAAACTCAACCCTTGTTCTATGTTTGACATCATTTTGTTCCCGTTTTAATAATTTTACGGGATTGATTGTAAACGTTTCCAATAGTAGATAATGTAATCCCAATCACATCTATAGAAAATGATCCTAATAATTCCTTTTTGATCTATTTTTGCTAGGAATATCTCACTTTTTCCGCCAAAATCCCGGATATCACCCGTTTTGTAAACGCTTTCAAATGATTATTATGTCACTATATACATATGAATAAAAACAATTGGTTAATAAAAGAACAATATTAAAAATAAGCATAATTATCTGAATTTTCGTGATTATATGAAAACAATTCCACAAAGTTAAAGACTTCCGGAACTAAAAATATAAATAGATAAAAATAAATCTGTAGTAGCGCACAGTTAGGAAATGGAAACGCAATCATTACATCCATTTCAATTATAATGATCGGCAACAACGCCATGAGGTAAAGAATGTCAACGATAAAAGATGTAGCCAAGGAAGCCGGGGTTTCTATCGCCACGGTTTCTCGTGTCATCAATAAATCCCCCAAAGCAAGCCAGACAGCCATTGATGCTGTAACGGAAGCTATGTGTAAATTAGGTTACCGTCCTAATGCCGCCGCAAAAGCATTAGTCAGTCAAAACACCAATACCGTTGGCGTGTTAGTGGGTGACGTTTCCGATCCATTCTTTGGTACTTTAATCAAATCAATTGACGCTATTGCCAATGAACATGGCAAGCACACTCTGATTGGTAACGGACACCATGATGCGAAAAAGGAACGAGAAGCCATAGAACTGCTGATTAACAACCGCTGCGATGCTTTTGTTATTCACTCGAAAGCATTGAGTGATGAGGAATTAATTAGTTATGCTAACGAAGTAAAAAGTATGGTGCTAATCAACCGCCATATCGATGCTATTGCCGATCGTTGTATCTCGCTCGACAACTTCAGAGGCGCTTACCTCGCCACTCAATACCTGATCCGTCATGGCCATACCAAGGTCGCTTATGTCAGCTCTAATCACGATATTGAAGACGTTGCTGAACGTATTCAGGGTTATAAAGCAGCATTAAAAGACAATGACATTGAGCTACCTACCAGCTACATTGATTATGGTTCACCAAGCAGTGAAGGCGGTGAAGAAGCCATGACCAATCTGCTGACCAAATCCGTTCCGATGACAGGTGTCGTTTGTTATAACGATAATATGGCTGCCGGTGTGCTATCTGTCGCTCATGATAACGGAATCACTGTTCCGGAAAATTTATCCGTCATAGGTTTCGATGATGTTTTGATTGCCCGCTATGTTTACCCAAGGCTGACAACGGTAAGGTATCCGATTGAAATGATGGCAGAAAAAGCAATCAATCTGGCGTTAAAACTGGCCAATGATGAAAGTGTAGATACGGAAGTGTTAAGATTCTCGCCTACCGTAGTAAGGCGAGATTCTGTGATTAAATTAGCTGAATAGCTGATTCCTGCAATAGCTTATTTAGCTTTAAAGGAATATGTGGTTTGATGAGCGTAGGTTTCTCCCGCGCGAATCACTCCGTTCATACCCTGCCATTCAGGATGATTTGGTCCGTCAGGAAGGTATTGGGTTTCCAGAGCGATCCCGGCATGATTGGCATATTCACCATTCACCCCAACAACCCCCTGCAAAAAGTTTCCTGAATAAACCTGTACAGCCGGTTTGGTTGTTTTGACCTGCATTTCCAGATCGCCATTCGGACTTACCAGAGTAATCACCGCCTGCTGGCCATCGGTTTTTTCCTTATCCAGAACAAAAGCATGGTCAAATCCACTGGCAATTTTCTGATCAGCATCTTCCAGGAAGTCATTACCAATGCGTTTTTGTGCAGAAAAATCAAAGACGGTACCTTCAGTTGCTTTAAGTTCACCGGTTGGCAGCATATCGGTTGCCGTCGGTAAATAATAAGGCGCACTCATCTGCATTGAATGATCGAGACAACTTTGAAGGCTATTCAGGCCGGATAAATTAAAATAAGCGTGGTTGGTCAGGTTAATCGGACAATCTTTATCAACGTCAGCCTGATAATGAATTTCCAGGCTGTTATCATCAGTCAGGCAATAACGAACAGAAGTCGAAAAATCACCAGGAAATCCCTGATCACCGTCAGGAGAACTTAATGTAAAAGTCACTTCCTGCTCGGATTGTTTTGCAATAGACCAACGGCGTTTATCAAAACCTTCAACACCGCCATGCAGGGTATTTTCCCCTTCATTGGTGCTCACTTTAAAGGTATTTCCCGCTATTTCAAACTGACCAGATTTAATACGGTTCGCAAAACGACCGACCACCGCACCAAGAAAAGCAGTCTGACGAACATGCTCCTCCATATTTTTCGCATGAAGTACTACTTCTCTTTGCTCAGATTTTACCGGCACAGAACAGCTTAGCCAGGTTGCCCCGACATCCATCAGAGTTGCCGTCATCCCGTTGGTATTTTTCAGATGAACAAGCTTAGCGGGTTTACCATCATATGATGGTGTCTGTCCCATAGTATTATCTAACGTTTCAAATATAGAGAGAGTCATGATGTCATCCTATTCTTATTCGACCAGTCCTGCACCATCACGAGCCTGGCACACATAGATGGTCTCTTTTAATCCTGTTGCTGCTTCGTATTGAGTTTCTACTGCACCTTTTATGTCATTAACCATGAAATCAGGAACTAATGCGACAACACAACCACCGAAGCCACCACCAGTCATGCGAACGCCCCCTTGTTCACCGATAACCTGTTTCACGATGTCAACCAGCGTATCAATTTCTTTCACGGTAATCTCAAAGTCATCTCGCATAGATTGATGAGACTCAGCCATTAAGCGACCCATGAGTTCCATATCACCACTTTCAAGCGCTTTTGCTGCTTCTAGTGTGCGCTCATTTTCTGTCACCACATGACGAGCACGTTTAGCGACAACTTCACTTAACTGATCACAGCCTTGTTCAAATTGTTCAATGGTAATATCACGCAAAGCTTTTACGCCAAAGATCTGAGCAGCTTCTTCACACTGAGCCCGGCGGGTATTATATTCGCTATCCACCAGCCCTCTTTTCTTATTGGAGTTTATGATCACAACCGACATGTTAGTTGGCATTGCTACTGGTTTTGTTTCCAGACTACGGCAGTCAATTAGTAATGCATGGTCTTGCTGGCCTTCAGCTGAAATCAACTGATCCATAATGCCGCAGTTACAGCCAACAAACTGGTTTTCTGCCTGCTGACCATTCAGAGCAATATCTGCCTGAGAAATTTTTAGTCCGTATAACTCTTTGAATGTCTGACCAATAACCACTTCCAGTGCTGCAGATGAACTGAGACCTGCGCCCTGAGGAACGTTACCGCTCACAGAAATATCCGCACCGTTAAATTCAAAGCCGCGTTCTTTTAAAAATTTCACCACTCCGCGAATGTAGTTTGCCCACATTCTGTCTGGCTGGAATTCAATTGCTTTGGTTAAATCGAATTCATCAACAGCGTTGTCATAATCAGCAGCAACAACACGCACAAGGCCGTCTTCCCGCTTTGATGCAGCAACAATCACCTGATAATTAATCGCACAAGGTAAAACAAAGCCATCGTTATAGTCAGTATGTTCACCAATCAGATTTACTCGTCCCGGAGCATGAATAATATGTGCAGGTTCATAACCAAGTGTCTGTATAAATGCTGTTTTAACTGTCTGGATTAGGTTTTTCATTGTTATGTTCTCAATTTTATTAAGCCTTAAAGGCAAAGATGTTCAACCAATTCGCCGGATTAAGGCTTTATTGTTCTTTGTAATGAATGTCACTTAATGCTCTTAAGCGTTCAGCCGCCTGCTCTGCGGTAAGGTCGCGCTGTGTTTCAGCCAGCATTTCATAGCCCACCATAAATTTACGTACAGTGGCACTTCTCAGCAGTGGCGGATAGAAAAGCGCATGCAATTGCCAGTGTTCGGTACTGCTACCATCTTTGAAAAATGGCGCAAAATGCCAGCCCATTGAATAAGGGAAAGAACACTGGAACAGGTTGTCATAACGGCTGGTCAGTTTTTTCAGCGCAAGAGCTAAATCCGATTTTTGACCTTCGCTCAGTTCACTCATGCGACGAATATGTGTTTTTGGCAGCAACATAGTCTCAAACGGCCATGCAGCCCAGTAAGGCACAACCGCAACCCAATGTTCAGTTTCTACGACAATGCGCTCGCCACTTTTTAATTCTGACTGCACATAATCAACTAACAGGTTCGAGCCATATTCTTCGTAGTAAGTTTTTAAGTTGTTATCTTTTCTTTCAATTTCGTTAGGAAGGAAGCTGTTGGCCCAGATTTGTCCATGTGGATGCGGTTGCGAACATCCCATGGTTTCACCTTTGTTTTCAAATGCCTGAACCCAAAGATATTCTTTTCCCAGTTCTTCCAGTTGTTCATTCCAGGTATCGATAACACCACGAATTTTCTCCACTGGTAATTCTGGCAGGGTTTTACTGTGATCAGGAGAAAAACAGATGACCCGACTCAACCCGCGTACGCTGTGGGTTTTAAACAGCGGGTTAGTCGACTCAGGAGCATCTGGTGTATCTGGTTTGAGGGCCGCAAAATCATTACTGAACACATAAGTGCCCTGATAATCCGGATTACTGTCCCCGGAAATCCGGCTATTAGTCGGACACAAAAAACATTTTTCATCATAAGACGGGAGTTCCTGGACAGACGGTTTTTCATCCTGACCACTCCACGGACGTTTGGCTCGATGTGGCGAAACCAACACCCATTGACCGGTTAAAGGGTTATAGCGACGATGCGGATCATCAATCGGATTAAATGTACTTTGAGACATAATTCACCTAACTCTTAATTCTTATAATTTGATTATTGTTTTGCGTAACCGTCAGGGTTATTGGACTGCCAGCGCCAACTATCCTGCGTCATATCGACAACTGTTCGGGTTGCTTTCCAATTCAGTTCCTGTGCCGCTTTGTCCGTACTTGCCCAACATTCAGCAATATCACCAGGACGACGAGGACAAATTTCATAAGGAACGGGGTTTCCACTAGCATCAGCAAAAGCTTTCACCATTTCCAGAACACTGGTGCCTTTACCTGTTCCGAGGTTAAAAATATGCAGCCCATCTTTCTGACTAACCGCTTTTAAGGCAGCAATATGACCATCGGCAAGATCCATCACATGAATATAATCACGGACACCGGTGCCATCAGGAGTTGAATAGTCATCACCAAAAACAGACAATTTTTCTCTGCGTCCTACCGCAACCTGAGCGATAAATGGCATCAGATTATTCGGAATCCCTTTAGGATCTTCTCCCATTAAGCCACTCGGATGAGCACCGACTGGGTTAAAATAACGCAATAACGTGGCACTCCAGGTTGGATCGGACACCAATAAGTCCTGTAAACAACGTTCTACCATCCATTTGCTCGTCCCATATGGATTGGTCGTATTACCGGTTGGGGAATTTTCTGTGATTGGAACAACTTCCGGATCGCCATAAACCGTTGCTGATGAGCTGAAAATAATCGACTTCACATCGGCTTTACGCATCGCACGCAGCAATACCAACGTACCGTTGACATTGTTGTCATAGTATTCAAGGGGTTTAGCAACTGATTCACCGACGGCTTTTAATCCGGCAAAATGAATGACTGCATTAATGTTTTGCTGAGCAAAGACCGTATCTAAAAAAGTCTCATCCCGAATATCACCTTCATAAAATTGCGGGCGCGCACCAGCAATGGTTTCAATTCGGTTGAGAACTTCCACATTGGCATTACATAAATTATCTACAATAACAGGAGTAATACCGGCTTCTAACATCTGCACACAAGTATGGCTACCGATATAACCCAAGCCACCTGTTACTAATACGTTCACATTCACCCCTTGCGTTTGACTTCAAACTGATACGTTGTGATTAAGTGGTAGTGAGTCTACCAATCAAACCACTTTTTGATCTGTGATCAAACCCTCAATGTGTAAACGTTTCCACTTTATTACAAACAAAGCTTATTGCAGTAAATAAGGGAAATGGCGCACCAAAAAGAAAACGTTTACAGATAAGGATAAAAAAATCCCGCAGATAACTGCGGGAAAGCCCAAGAATAATAAAAAGGTGATATATAAGATGAAGTCAAAATGGGACAACGTTAAACATAACGAATTCAGTTACAGTCTTCCGATACATCCCGCCAAAACCGCACTTCCAATACGATTCCGACAATAGAAGCTAACAATCCGAACACAGGTACAAATGAAAAAGTATTCTCAGTGCGCAATAACAATGCACAAAGACAAATAAAACTGAGAGAAGAATAAATAGTCATTCTGTCTATCGATTTCATACCACCGCCAACCATTAACATTCTATTAACCAAATTAAAACAAAACAGACTTAATGCCAAGAGGTTATTGAATATTTTTTCGTCATAAGTATCATCAAGCTCTCATTATCAGAAATAAGTTCACTTCATGAGCATTGATCCTAGTAAAGCAACACAAACATTAAATGCCGAAGGCTTGCGTTGCCCGGAACCTGTTATGATGGTTAGGAAGACTATCAGGGGTATGAATGATGGAGAAAAATTACTGGTCATAGCCGATGACCCATCAACCACCAGAGATATTCCCAGTTTCTGTCGTTTTATGGATCATCAGTTATTAGAAAGTCAAACCAGCGAACGTCCGTACGAATACCTTATCGTAAAAGGAATACAATCAACCTCATAACAATCCTTTTAGAGGATTGTTACTCATTTTCATTCATTTGATTAATTTTGTGCTGAAGGACTTCGACCTGTTTTTTTAACGCTCGTATATCGTTATGCATTGGAACCAAATGCACAAACCGGATCCAAGCTTCCACGGTTAACCCTGTCAGAATAATAGCCCCGACGACCATAGGTAACCACATGTCAGTCAGCGCCATTCCCAAAAGTGTTAGTACCAGACCGAATGTAAACAAGTAACTCTGTTGTTTAGGAGTCATCCCCATATAACGAACTAACATAACTTGCCTCCTCTGCAATAACTACTAATAACGTAGCATAAATCTGGTAAATCAAGCGGGTATTCAGTCACGGAGAAGAGGAAAAAGAGAGAACCGCACACTTTGTATACAGTTCCCATTGGAAGTATTTTTACAGGAATGCAGCTCCGGCAGCTAATGCAACGAATAACAGGGCTGTGATTTTGCGGATTAATGCCAGCGGCAATTTATCGGCAGAAAGTTTGCCAATCACAACAACCGGAACATTGGCAATTAACATACCAATGGTTGTCCCCAAAATGACCCATTCTAAACCTTGTGAGAACTGGGCACCTAAAATGGAAGTTGCTATCTGAGTTTTATCCCCCACTTCAGCAATAAAAAACGCAATGAAACTCGCAACGAAAGGACTTTTACTCACCAGCTTTTCGTCGTCATCGACCTTATCGGGTACCAAAACCCAAGCAGCCATAGCAATAAAACTGACTACGACAACCCATTTAAGAATTTCGGGCGAAAGATACTCGGCAACTTCAACACCCAGCCAGGCGGCTAAGGCATGATTGGCAATGGTGGCTAAAAAGATGGCAGAAATAATGGGTATCGGTCGCCTGTAACGACTGGCCAGCATCAAAGATAAAAGCTGGGTCTTATCTCCGATCTCTGCAAGGGCTACCGTAGTAGCAGATATAATAAAAATACTCACGACATGCTCAATGAGGCGGGTTTATAATAACCATAGACAAACGCCACGCCCGCCTCGGTAACATGGTGTTTGTCTAAGGTCTTGCAAAATCAGCAATTTTGATCTCGAACGCCATGGTGATTTTGCACCAATTATGTTGACGACCGAACGGTTAATGAAACTAAACCGTATGCTACTCCCCAAAGACAGGCTGAATTCTATCTGGCGGCCTTATTGATCTCAAGAATATTTAGCGAAAATAGATCAATTTGATACAAAATAAGCTCTTTTATTTGTGTTCTTGTATATTAAAAGAAACTTTATCTCCTCTAATAAAACAAGATTTCCACTACTCGGAAGGCCAATAACTCGGTATACTCCGTAGTTATTTTATTTCATTCATTACAAAAGAATCGCGCGAACCCGACTATGCAAAAATACGATATAAAAACCTTTCAGGGTATGATCCTCGCGCTGCAGGATTATTGGGCCCAACAAGGCTGTACTATTGTTCAACCGTTGGATATGGAAGTGGGTGCGGGTACTTCTCACCCGATGACCTGTCTGCGAGCTCTTGGCCCGGAGCCAATGGCAACCGCTTATGTCCAACCGTCACGACGCCCTACAGATGGTCGATACGGTGAAAACCCAAACCGTTTACAACACTACTATCAGTTTCAGGTTGTCATTAAACCATCACCAGACAACATTCAGGAACTTTACCTTGGCTCATTAAAAGTTCTTGGTATTGACCCAACCGTTCACGACATTCGTTTTGTTGAAGATAACTGGGAAAACCCTACTCTGGGTGCCTGGGGTCTTGGCTGGGAAGTGTGGCTAAACGGTATGGAAGTGACTCAGTTTACTTACTTCCAGCAAGTCGGCGGCCTGGAATGTAAACCAGTAACCGGTGAAGTTACTTACGGTGTTGAACGTCTGGCTATGTATATTCAGGGCGTAGATTCTGTTTATGATCTGGTATGGACTGATGGCCCGCTAGGTAAAGTTACCTATGGCGATATCTATCACCAAAACGAAGTGGAACAGTCAACTTACAACTTTGAACATGCTGATGTTGATTTCTTATTTACCTTCTTCGATCAATGTGAAAAAGAGTGTAAGAACTTACTGGCATTAGAAAAACCACTACCTCTTCCTGCTTATGAACGTATTCTGAAAGCAGCACATGCATTCAACTTACTTGATGCCCGCAAAGCAATCTCTGTAACAGAAAGACAGCGTTACATCTTACGTATTCGCGATCTGACTAAAGCAGTTGCTGAAGCTTACTATGCATCTCGCGAAGCGTTGGGCTTCCCAATGTGCAAAAAGCAAGACGAACAGGCATAAGGGGAAGAAAAATGGCTAAAGAATTTTTAATTGAGTTGGGAACAGAAGAACTACCACCAACACAACTGCGTACACTTGCTGAAGCATTTGCAGGTAACTTTGAAAAAGAACTACAAGCAGCAGAACTGTCTCACGCTGGTGTAAAATGGTATGCAACCCCTCGCCGTCTGGCACTGAAAGTCGCTGACCTTGCAGAATGCCAGCAAGATAAAGTGGTAGAAAAACGCGGACCTGCAATTGCGGTTGCTTTTGATGATGAAGGCAAAGCAACTAAAGCAGCAAAAGGCTGGGCCCGTGGTAATGGTATCACTGTTGAACAGGCTGAACGTTTAGTTACTGATAAAGGTGAATGGCTGCTTTACAAAGAAGAAGTCAAAGGCCAGAACGTTCAGGAAATTATTGTTGAACTTGCGGCTAAGGCTCTTGCAAATCTGCCTATCGCTAAACCAATGCGTTGGGGCGACAAAGACACTCAATTTATCCGTCCGGTAAAAACATTAACTGTTTTACTTGGTAACGAACTAATTGAAGGAGAAATTCTCGGCGTTCAGTCTGGTCGCACTATCCGTGGCCACCGTTTTATGGGCGAACCTGAATTTGAGATCAACTCAGCCAGTGAATACCCTGAAATCTTAGAAACCCGCGGTAAAGTCATTGCTGACTATGAAACCCGTAAAGCCATCGTGATTGCTGATTCACAAAAAGCAGCACAATACCTTGGCGGTACAGCGGATTTAGAAGACGACTTAGTTGAAGAAGTAACCTCATTGGTTGAATGGCCGGTAGTATTAACCGCTAAATTTGAAGAGAAATTCCTGAAAGTTCCTTCAGAAGCGTTGGTTTATACTATGAAGGGCGACCAGAAATACTTCCCAATTTACGACGATAACAAACAGTTGCTGCCAAACTTTATTTTCGTTTCTAACATCGAATCTAAAGAGCCTCGCCACGTTATCGAAGGAAATGAAAAAGTGGTTCGTCCTCGTCTTGCCGATGCAGAATTCTTCTTTAATACCGACCGTAAGAGTCCATTAATTGATCGTCTTCCTCTACTGGAAAACGCAGTATTCCAGAAACAACTGGGTACCATCAAAGACAAGACCGACCGTATTACTGAACTGGCAGCTTATATCGCAGAGCAAATTGGTGCTGACGTAGAAAAATCCAAACGTGCCGCACTACTTGCTAAATGTGACCTGATGACCAACATGGTATTTGAGTTTACAGAAACTCAGGGCGTTATGGGTATGCACTACGCTCGTCATGACGGTGAAGATGAAGCAGTAGCTACCGCTCTTTACGAACAGTATATGCCTCGTTTCGCAGGTGATGTACTTCCTTGTAATGGTGTTTCTTCAGCACTGGCGATGGCTGACAAACTGGATACTATCGTAGGTATCTTCGGCATCGGTCAGGCTCCTAAAGGTTCGGATCCTTTTGCACTCCGTCGTGCATCTCTTGGTGTACTCCGTATTATCGTTGAATATGGTTATCACCTGGATCTTGTTGACCTGGTTGCTAAAGCAAAATCGCTGTTTGGTGACAAACTGACGAACAAAAACGTTGATAGTGATGTAATCGACTTTATGCTTGGCCGTTTCCGTGCATGGTATCAGGATGAAGGCTTCAGTGTGGATATCATTCAGGCTGTTCTTGCTCGTCACCCAACCAAACCAAGCGATTTCGACCAGCGTGTTAAAGCCGTTTCTCACTTCCGTGGTTTAGATGAAGCTGAAGCACTGGCTGCTGCAAATAAACGTGTAGGTAATATCCTGGCGAAATTTGAAGGTGATCTGGCAGCAGACGTTGATTTATCACTACTTCAGGAAGCTCAGGAGAAAACATTAGCGGAAGAAGTTGATGTGATGACCGAAGCTCTTGAACCTGCTTTTGCTACCGGAAATTACCAGGAAGCATTAAGCAAGCTGGCTTCTTTACGTCAGCCTGTTGATGATTTCTTTGATAACGTCATGGTAATGGCGGATGATGCTGCGCTTAAGAAAAACCGCTTAACTCTGCTAAATAACCTGAGAAATTTATTCTTAGAAATCGCAGATATCTCGCTGTTACAAAAATAGTGACGTAACTGAGATAAGTTAATACTGAGCCCAGCCACCCGGCCGGGCTTTTTTATGCAAAAAAATAATCAACAATTTCAATAGAATCCCCAAAAAGAGAGAATTAGTCCTTTTCGAAGCAAATACATTCATGTATGTTTTAATTTTGCTTATTTATGCGAAAAAAATCCCTATATAAGTTTCAAATACAGATAAATTACATTTTAGGTAACCAGTAATGCAGTTCTCTTCCTTTGGTGAAAAATTTAACCGTTATTCAGGTATTACCCAATTAATGGATGACTTAAATGATGGTCTAAGAACCCCTGGAGCAATTATGCTGGGTGGAGGCAATCCAGCCGCTATTCCAGAAATGCTCCAGTACTTTGAACGAGCAAGCCAGGAACTTCTCGCCAATGGAGAACTGGTATCAGCCATCGCCAACTATGATGGTCCACAAGGTAAAGATGCATTTCTGCGCTCTCTGGCCAATCTGTTTCGGGAAACCTATGGTTGGGATATCACTGAAAAAAACATCAGTCTGACCAATGGCAGCCAAAGCGGTTTCTTTTATCTGTTTAATTTGCTGGCGGGCAAGCAGCAGGACGGTTCGCATAAAAAAATCCTGCTCCCGTTAGCACCAGAATATATCGGCTATGCAGACGCTGGTGTGGATGAAGATATTTTTGTTTCATTTAAGCCGGAAATTGAATTACTTGAAAATCGCCAGTTTAAGTATCACGTTGATTTTAATCAGTTAGAAATTGATGAATCCGTTGCTGCAATCTGTGCATCACGACCAACTAATCCGACCGGTAACGTTCTGACTAACGAAGAAATTCTGCATTTAGATCAACTGGCCCGTGAGAATAATATTCCGCTGATCATCGATAATGCCTATGGTTTGCCTTTCCCGAATATTATCTTTAGTGATGAAAAACCGTTCTGGAATGAAAACACCATTCTGTGCATGAGCTTATCGAAAATCGGTTTACCGGGTGTACGTTGCGGTATTGTGATCGCCAATGAAAAAGTCACTCAGGCACTGAGTAACCTCAACGGCATCATCAGCTTAGCTCCTGGTGGCATAGGCCCAACCTTTGCCAATTACATGATAGAAAATGGCGATTTGCTAAGACTAAGCTCTGAGGTTGTTAAGCCATTTTATTATCAAAAAGCCCAGCGAGCAGTGTCCTGGTTACAGGAAGCTATTCCTGACCCTCGTTTCCGGATCCATAAACCAGAAGGCGCTATTTTCTTATGGCTGTGGTTTGATGAATTACCTATCACCTCCAATGAACTGTATAAACGCTTAAAAGCTCGTGGCGTACTGGTGATTCCGGGAGAATATTTCTTCTTTGGTCAGAAAGAACAAGACTGGGCACACACCAGACAGTGTATCCGGATGAATTACGTTCAGGATGATGAGTCAATGCAAAAAGGCATTACTATCATTGCCGAAGAAGTCGCAAAGGCCTACGCCGAATAATAATCGCTGGCACTGAATATCTGACTATAAAAACTAAAAAGAGCGCCTTTTGGCGCTCTTCACTACTTTATTGGCTTACTCGCATTAACTAAACGTTATTGTTTGCTTTCCAATAAACCTTTGGTGTTAATTGCAATTTTGCGCGGTTGCATGGCTTCAGGAATTTCTCTTTCCAAATCAACATGAAGTAAACCATGTTCCATTTCTGCACCAACTACTTTTACATAATCGGCTAACTGGAATTTACGTTCAAAATCACGTTCAGCAATTCCCTGATAGATATAAGTTTTGCTGTCTTCTTCCGGTTTACGTTCACCACGAACAATCAGGGTATTTTCCTGCTGAGTAATCTCAATATCTTTATCGCCAAAACCGGCCACGGCCATAGTTATACGATATTCGTTATCACTTTTTTGTTCGATATTATAGGGAGGATAACCCGCAGAATTACTTTTTGAAGTTGCCGCTTCCATCATATTGAAAAGACGATCAAAACCAATTGCGTTGCGATATAAAGGAGTGAAATCTACAGTTCTCATAATACTTACTATCCTAATTTATTAAGCAATAGTTGCATGGCATTCATTCACTAAGACATGAATCCATCAGCTTGTTTCCCGGAAACTCACTCACCTCATTTGAGCGAAAGTGATTATTTCCACCAGAGGCCCTTTCGGCATCCCCTTCAATTAGTTATATAAGGTCGCTAAAATCTGTTTCAAGAGATCGTTAAAAAATTTTTTTAAATTTTATTGTTACCGGCGATGCGAGCGACAAGCATTCCTGCCACTGCCATTTTATGACGGGTTATAGAAAACAAAATTCCAGCCTGTGTTGCGCGTATTTCATCTACATCATCCGTTAGCGGGTTAATCACCTCAGCAATAAGCTGATTTTCAGAAACAATCACCCCTGGTTGTTGGTGGAAAATAATGATCCCGGCTATTGGGCTTATTAAAGATTCAACTAGCTCTTGTTTTATCGCATCGGCTTTTCTTCGCGGCAATTCATAAGAGTCACTTACAACTCCCAGATAAGACAGATACATTAAAATTGCATTCACTTCATCACCCGCACCTGTCCGACAAATTTCGGCCTGTGCGGATATTTCTAATGTTGCTGAATAGCAAGAATAATCACCTAATCGGTCACCAAAGCGTTCTTTAAGTCGTGTCCAGATAACATCACCGCCAGCAAAGAAATTTACAGAATGCCCTCCAGTATCATCAGTAATGATATTTATCTGTGATTTCAACAATCGAGCCAGTGGTTCAATGGCTTGCCACGAATAATTGGTACAGTATGTATGGGTAATCGCTTCAAGGTTACAACGCAGATCGAGAATAATATCCGCATTACAATACAGCATTTGTAATGCTTTTTGTTGCGACTGATATTCTGTGTTTGGAGTAATGGTTTCTAGCGCAGAGTAAAGTTCCTGCTTAACTTTTTGCTTATTGAGTAATACCTTATCACCCAGTTTTTCCCCCATCAGTTTTACTGCATCATCTAATATCTCATAGCAACCACAATGAGCATGGTTACTGAATTCAATCCCATTACAGCCTGAGCAAATATTTAGCAAATTTTGATTCTGACGGATAGGGTTAGCCACCGGAACTAAGATTATTTCTCCGTCAAGAAGTCCTTGTTGTTCTAGCTGTTGCAATGCTTGTTTGAGCTTCCATACCACCAGTATTCCTGAAAATTCATCAGCATAAAGAGAGGATTGGATATAAATCTTTTTACCAAGATTGGGATATCCAAAATGAAAGCTATCAATGAATCGCTGAATCCCGGGAATCGGCGATATCAACGGTAATTTATTATGCTTCATAGTACTCTCAAAACAAAACAGGGCTGTTATTCATCACAGCCCTGACGTAAAAATTTTATTGTTATTCTGATATCAGTCTAGCTCAGTAAAAATAGTTATGCTGAACACAATCGCAAATTCAATCATCCACAACTGTACTAAGATAACACTTAGGGCATAGAGCAAAAAAAAAGCCACTCGCAAAACGAGTGGCTTGTTTATAAATAAAATACGAACCTTGGCTATACGTCCAGGTTTGCAACTCTCAATGCGTTTTCTTCAATAAAGGCACGACGAGGTTCAACCTGATCACCCATTAATGTTGTGAACAGTTCATCGGCACCAACAGCATCTTCAATAGTTACCTGCATCATACGACGGGTTTCAGGATCCATAGTAGTTTCCCAAAGTTGATCAGGGTTCATTTCACCCAGACCTTTGTATCGCTGAGTAGACAGACCACGACGAGATTCTTTAACTAACCAGTCAACAGCTTCAACAAAAGAATGAACCGGTTCAGTGCGCTCACCACGTTTAACGTAAGCGCCTTCTTCAATCAAACCTTCCAGTTCATCATAAAGCGCAGCTAACTGACCATATTCTTTCGAATTAAAGAAATCGACACTCAGAAGATATTCATGTGATACACCATGAGTACGAACTTTGATTCGAGGTACATACAATTGATGTTCTTCGTTAAGTTCAACAGAGAAATCATATTGACTTGCACCGACTTCTTTTGCGTTTAGCTGATCCACCAAACGTTTCGTCCATGCTGCAACATCCGCTTCCTGAGTCCCTTCCTCACGAGAAATTCTTGGAACATAAATTAACTCATTCATCAAAGCATGAGGATAACGACGACTCATACGCTCAATGAGTTTCACACCGGAGTTATAGTGCTGAATCAATGTTTCCAACGCCTGGCCTGTTGTTGCCGGAGCACTCGGATTGACATGTAAAGAGGCACCATCAAGAGCAATTGAAAGCTGATACTGAGTCATTGCCTCTTCATCTTTAATATATTGCTCTTGTTTACCTTTTTTCACTTTATACAGTGGTGGCTGAGCAATATACACATAGCCGCGTTCAATCAGTTCTGGCATTTGACGATAGAAGAAAGTCAGCAACAGAGTACGGATGTGAGAACCATCGACGTCCGCATCGGTCATAATAATGATATTGTGATAACGCAGTTTATCCGGGTTATATTCATCACGACCAATACCACAACCTAATGCAGTAATTAGCGTTGCCACTTCCTGAGAAGATAACATTTTATCAAAACGCGCTTTTTCAACGTTCAGAATTTTACCTTTCAGCGGAAGAATCGCCTGATTTTTACGGTTTCGACCTTGTTTGGCAGAGCCACCGGCCGAGTCCCCTTCCACAATATACAGTTCAGAAACTGCCGGGTCTTTTTCCTGACAGTCAGCCAGCTTACCGGGTAGACCGGCTAAATCTAATGCACCCTTACGACGAGTCATTTCACGTGCTTTACGCGCAGCATCACGAGCACGGGCAGCATCAATAATTTTAGAACAAACCGTTTTGGCTTCTGTTGGATGCTCTACCAGAAATTCGGATAATTTTTCACCCATCGCTGATTCTACAGCAGATTTCACTTCTGAAGAAACCAGCTTATCTTTAGTCTGGCTGGAGAATTTTGGATCTGGAACTTTAACAGAAACAACCGCAGTCAGACCTTCACGAGCATCATCACCAGAAGTCGCAGTTTTCGCTTTCTTCGAGTACCCTTCCTTGTCCATATAAGAATTCAGAGTACGAGTCAGCGCAGCACGGAAGCCAGCTAAGTGAGTACCGCCATCGCGTTGTGGAATGTTGTTGGTAAAGCAATAGATGTTTTCCTGGAAACCATCATTCCATTGCATTGCTACTTCAACAGAAGTGCCATCTTCACGGTCAACATTAAAGTGGAACACTTTATCATGAATAGGTGTTTTATTTCGGTTCAGGTGAGTAACAAACGCACTGATACCACCTTCATACATGTAGTGAGCCTGCTTATCTTTTTCACGCTCATCCACCAGGTTAATAGACACACCAGAGTTTAAGAAAGAAAGTTCTCTTAAACGTTTGGCTAAAATTTCGTATTCAAATTCAGTATTAGTAAACGTTTCATTACTTGGCCAGAAACGAATCGTAGTTCCTGTTTTGTCTGTTTCACCAACAACAGCAAGAGGCGCTTCCGGTACACCATGTCGATACGTCTGGGTATGAACAGAACCGTTACGACAAATGGTTAGCACAACTTTTTCTGATAGTGCGTTTACAACCGAAATACCTACACCATGCAGACCGCCAGAAACTTTATAAGAGTTATCATCAAATTTACCCCCAGCATGAAGAACCGTCATGATAACTTCTGCTGCAGATACTTTCTCTTCCGGGTGTAAGTCAGTAGGGATACCACGCCCATCATCCTGTACAGAGACAGAATTATCTTCATGGATTATCACATGGATATCTTTACAGTAACCCGCTAACGCCTCATCTATCGAGTTATCCACTACCTCAAATACCATGTGGTGCAGACCGGTTCCATCGTCAGTGTCACCAATGTACATTCCCGGACGCTTACGTACGGCGTCAAGCCCCTTCAGTACTTTAATACTCGATGAATCGTAATTATTCGACATGAGTTACTCTCTCAATTATTATCCTTGCTCAACTGCACCATGTTCCACATGGAACAATTTACTGTCGGGTTCTCGCATATCGCTGACCTGACCTTCAGTAATCGAGCTTACAAAAACTTGTGCACCTGTTTCTTTTAAACAAGTCGCCAACCTATTTCGACGTTCACTATCTAATTCAGATGCAAAATCATCAATCAGATAAATACATTGCTTACCGGTTAACGAGGTTAAATGTTGCCCCTGAGCAACCCGCAATGCACAGACCATCAATTTAAGCTGACCTCGGGATAGTACGTCCTCAACCGGAGTACTATTCACTTTAATTCTTAAATCGGCTTTGTTCGGACCACTAAAGGTATATCCCAGAGCACAATCTCGTTCAAAGCTTCTTTCCAGAAGCGTTTGATAATTCGTTTCTTTTTCCCAACCACGATAGTACTTTAACGTAATATCAAACTCAGGTAAAAAGTTGCTGCAAATAGGCTTTGCAACGTCGGTTAACTGCTCAATGTAATAACGTCTCCAGTTATCAATCTGCTCAGCTAACTGACTTAATTCTTTGTCCCAGAAAGTGAGTTCCCGGTACGATGTTGCTGTTTTTAGTAACGCATTACGCTGTTTATTCAAACGCCGGAATCGCATCCAGGCTTCATAAAACTGAGGTTCGGTATGAAACACGCCCCAATCAATAAAAGCCCGCCGCTGCTTAGGGCCATCCGTCAGTAATTCAAATCCGTCCGGATGAATCAGCTGCAAAGGCATAACCTGTGCTAATTGTGCCAACTTCTGGCCGGACTGACCGCCTATTTTAACCTCAGTTGACCCGTCACGCTGCTTATTAATGCCAATTGGTACTTCAAATTGATCTGAGTTCAAATATTTGCCATGGACAAACAATTCAGCCGCTTCGTTTTGTATCACCCTTCCGGTTAACGAACTACGAAAAGAACGACCATGTCCGAGCATATAAATAGCTTCAAGAACACTGGTTTTACCACTGCCATTCGGTCCGATAAGAAAGTTAAAGCCTGATGATAACGAGATATCACAGGCTTTAATATTTCTAAACTGGTGAACCATTAAACGGGATAAAGGCATACTACAGACGTATTGGCATCACCACGTACATAGCGCTATCGTCGTCCACATTTTCAATCAATGCACTAGCATTAGGATCGGACATTGTGATTTTTACTTTTTCACAACGCAATGTGTTCAAGACATCCAATACGTAGCTAACATTAAAGCCGATTTCGATTGCTGCACCATCGAATTCTACGTCAAGAATTTCTTCCGCCTCTTCCTGTTCCGGGTTGTTGGCAGTAATGCGCATTTCCTGCCCATCAATATTCAACCGGACGCCACGGAATTTTTCATTCGACAAAATGGCCGCACGCGTAAACGCCTGGCGTAGTATATCACATTCAGAGACCAAGGTTTTATTCGTATTCTGAGGTAATACCCGACGGTAATCAGGGAATCGGCCATCAATCAGTTTTGAGGTAAAGACAAACTGATTCACCTGAGCCCTTATATTAGAATTGCCAATTTCAAGTGTGACTTGTTCATCGGGCTGATCAAGCAATTTAACCAGTTCCAGTATCCCTTTGCGGGGCACTATAATCTGATTGTTATCCAGAGCTTGCGGTAAACTGGTTTGACAAACAGCCATACGGTGGCCATCTGTTGCAACAGCTCGCAGAGTCGTATCTTCAATATCGAAAAGCATGCCATTTAAAAAGTAACGAACATCCTGATTCGCCATTGAAAACTGGGTTTTTTCAATAAGAGATCGCAATTCAGACTGTGGCAGCGACAGTGAAATATCACTCTGCCAGTCTTCAATATTTGGAAAATCATCTGCAGGTAATGTTGCCAGAGAAAAACGGCTTCTGCCGGACTTCATCTGTAAACGATCGCTTTCCAGTACGACTGAAATTTCTGCCTCATCAGGAAGTCCACGGCAAATATCCAGAAATTTACGGGCAGGAACCGTCACACTCCCAGGTTCACTATCACCTTCTAATTCAATTTGAGCAATGAGTTCCACTTCTAAGTCTGTAGCAGTAACAGACAACAGCTGGTTTTCCACCTTAAGCAATAAGTTACCCAGTATAGGTAATGTTGCCCGGCCACCAATCGTACCCGACACTTGCTGTAGAGGCTTAATAAAATGACTTCTTGTTATTGTAAATTTCATATTGATTGAGGTCTTATTACTATCGAGTTAATCACGACTAGTTAATCGTTCGTTCAGATTCATAATACAGTTTATTATGAAGAGAGTGTCCGGATAAGGTTGGAATAATCCTCTTTTATATCGTGACTTTCTTCTCTTAGCTGTTCTATTTTTCGGCATGCATGCAAAACAGTCGTATGATCCCGACCACCAAAAGCGTCGCCTATTTCAGGCAAACTGTGGTTAGTCAGTTCTTTTGCCAATGCCATCGCCAGCTGGCGAGGGCGGGCCACAGAACGGGAACGACGTTTTGACAGTAAATCCGCTACCTTAATTTTATAATATTCTGCGACCGTTTTTTGAATATTATCGATAGTAACCAGCTTTTCCTGTAGCGCTAATAAATCGCGCAACGCTTCACGAACAAAATCAATAGTAATTGGTCGACCGGTGAAATTCGCATTTGCTATGACCCGGTTTAATGCCCCTTCAAGTTCTCGCACATTTGAGCGCAAGCGCTTAGCAATAAAAAACGCAACTTCATCTGCTAGGTGGATCTGGTGGTCTTCTGCTTTTTTCATCAGAATCGCAACACGGGTTTCAAGCTCCGGCGGTTCAATTGCAACCGTAAGCCCCCAACCAAAACGAGATTTAAGACGATCTTCTACCCCATTAATTTCTTTAGGGTAACGGTCTGACGTCAATATAATCTGTTGGTTACCTTCCAGTAAGGCATTAAAGGTATGAAAAAACTCTTCCTGCGAGCGCTCTTTATTGGCAAAAAACTGAATATCGTCGATCAGCAATGCATCAAGACTACGGTAGTAACGTTTAAATTCTTCGATGGCGTTATTTTGTAGTGCTTTTACCATGTCCTGAACAAAACGCTCAGAATGCATATACACAACTTTTGCATTGGGATTATTATCGACAATCGCATTACCAACCGCATGCAGTAAGTGTGTTTTACCTAAACCTGTTCCCCCATAAACAAACAGAGGGTTGTAAGCTGCTCCAGGATTGTCAGCAACTTGTTTAGCCGCCGCCAGACCAAGCTGGTTCGATTTACCTTCAACAAAATTATCAAATTTATGCTTAGGATTCACATTCGAACGGTAGTTAGTAACAACAGGCGCAGACTCATTATCCCAGGTTTTATGTACCGGTTTTCGAGCCTGTAACTGTGCTGGTGCAGACGATTCAGCCGCAACATCCGCCAACGTTCTGCTTTTGACTGGTTCTGCTTTTGTTGAAGCCACAACAGGTCGGCTGCCAACTTCAAAACGCAGATTCGGAACATCATTACCACAATGCTCTTTTAACAAGCGATTTATGTTATGCAGATATTTATCTCTGACCCAATCCAACACAAAACGGTTAGGAGCAAACAAAGTGAGAGTATTGTCATTGAGCTCCGCTTGAAGCGGCCGAACCCACATACTGAATTCTGTTGCAGGTAGCTCTTCTTGAAGCTGTTGCAGACATTGCAACCAAAGAGAAGATGACACGTTTCCCCCACTCTAAGTAAATGATCATTAAAGAGAGCCGATTTTACCTGTTGATAACTAAGATCACCAGCAATAGATCTTAGATATATTCACATTGATCCGAGTTATTCACATATTTTTTGCATTTTTTTTGTTGTTTATCACATTTCGATCATAATTTACCCACAAAGTTCTCCACATATCCAAAGATCAAGCAAAGTTATCCCCAAAATGGGATTTTTATAATCTAACCAACATTCACTATTAGCCATATAATAATTTTTCTCTTAATAATGAAGGGATCGAGTAATGATCCTTGAGATTTTATTGGCAGCGCGTATAATCCCTCGCCTAATTTGGTTGCTTTGCGGCATAGATATGTCACTCAGTATTACCATGGAATCATTGACACATTGAGCGTCTCTGATTACAATTCCGCCTCTTTGTTGAGAGGCGTCGGAATGTGCTTCTTTAATATAATAGAGAACACCGAACCCACGCCGGGTTTGAATGAACCTAAAAACTACTGATCAGTAAGGTAAATACAATGAAACGCACTTTTCAACCTTCAGTTCTAAAGCGCAAACGCACTCACGGTTTCCGTGCACGTATGGCGACAAAGAACGGTCGTAAAGTAATTAATGCACGTCGTGCTAAAGGCCGTGCGCGTCTTTCAAAATAATCGATAGTTTATTTTGAATAAGCACGCTTTTAATCGGGAGTTACGCTTGTTAACTCCCGAGCATTACCAACATGTATTCCAGCAAGCTCATAGTGCTGGCTCCCCTCATTTTACCATCATTGCTAGAAACAATAACCTTTCTCATCCAAGACTAGGTTTAGCTGTACCCAAAAAACAGATAAAAACTGCCGTTGGCCGTAATCGTTTTAAACGCCTGGCCCGTGAAAGTTTTCGCCTGAAACAGCATGAACTCCCAAGCAAAGACTTTGTCGTAATAGCAAAGAAAAGTGCTCAGGAATTAAGCAATGAAGAAATGTTTAAATTGTTTGACAAGTTATGGCTGCGCCTATCTCGCCCTTATCGTGGTTAGCTATCGGTTTGATTTATCTCTACCGGTGGATAATTAGTCCTTTAATAGGACCACGGTGTCGTTTTACTCCAACCTGTTCTCGATACGCAATAGAAGCGTTCAAAGTTCACGGTTTTGTAAAAGGGTGTTGGTTAACAGGCAAACGTCTATTAAAATGCCATCCTCTTAATGAGGGAGGGTATGACCCCGTTCCACCAAACCAAAAACAAGACAGAGATAAATAACGATGGATTCTCAACGTAATATCCTGTTAATCGCTTTGGCTCTGGTCTCTTTCTTACTATTCCAACAGTGGCAAGTAGCGAAGAATCCAGCACCAGAGGCGGTTGAACAGGCTCAAACCAGTAACTCAGTACCTGCTTCATCTAATTCACAGGAATTAGCGAGTCCTGCTCTTGCTGCGCAAGAAGCTGGAAAAATTATTACTGTAACAACTGATGTATTAACACTGAAAATTAATACTGTTGGTGGTGATGTTGTTTCTGCAGATTTAAATCAATACGATGCAGATCTAAATTCAGATACACCATTTACTTTACTTAGTGATACAGCAGACCATCAATTTATTGCACAAAGTGGTTTAATTGGCCCACAAGGTCTGGATCGCAGTACTGGTCGCCCTACTTACTCAGTAGCACAAGACTCATTTTCATTAACAGCTGGTCAGGATGAACTTCAGGTACCTCTGACTTATCAGGAAAATGGCATTACCTACACAAAAACGTTTACATTCAAACGTAATAACTACGCAGTTGACCTTAACTACACTGTAGATAACAAATCTGGTCAGAATGCTCAGGTTGGTATGTATGCTCACCTACGCCAAAGCTTAGTCGAATCTAAAAGCAGCTTAGCAATGCCAACTTTCCATGGCGGAGCTTACTCAACTGAAGAAACTCGCTATAAAAAATTCAGTTTCGACGATATGCAAGAGCGTAATCTTAACGAACCACTTCCAAATGGTGAAGGTTGGGCAGCAATGATCCAACACTACTTCGCTGTTGCCTGGATTCCACGTAATGCACCTGAATCAAAACTATTCTCCCGTGTTATTGGTGATGTGGGTGATATTGGTGTTCAGGAACCAAATAAAACCATCGCAAATGGCCAAACGGCACAATTCGATGCAACGCTTTGGGTTGGCCCAAAATTACAAAGCCAAATGGAAGCAACCGCGCCAAACTTAGATCTTGTGGTTGATTACGGTTGGTTATGGTTTATTGCCAAACCTCTCCACGCATTACTTTCGTTCCTTCAGACATTTATTGGAAACTGGGGTTTCTCAATTATCTGCCTGACGTTTATTGTACGTGGTGCAATGTACCCTCTGACAAAAGCGCAATATACCTCAATGGCAAAAATGCGCATGTTGCAGCCTAAAATGCAGGCGATGAAAGAGCGTATCGGTGATGACCGTCAGCGTATGAGTCAGGAAATGATGGCGCTATACAAAGAAGAGAAAGTAAACCCATTAGGCGGTTGCTTCCCAATTGTATTGCAGATGCCAATCTTTATTTCTCTGTACTGGGCATTAATGGAATCAGTGGAACTGCGTCACTCCCCATTCATTGGCTGGATTCATGACTTATCCGCACAGGATCCGTATTACATTCTGCCTATCTGTATGGGTATCAGTATGTTCCTGATTCAGAAAATGAGTCCGACAACAGTCACTGATCCAATGCAACAGAAGATCATGATGTTTATGCCACTGGCATTCAGTGTGTTCTTCCTGTTCTTCCCATCAGGTCTGGTTCTTTACTATTTCGTTTCGAACATAGTAACTCTGGTACAACAGACATTGATCTATAAGTCACTGGAGAAAAAAGGCTTACACTCCAAGAAAGCCAAAAGTTAACCATTAATTATGGAAGAAAGGCGGCCGAATGGTCGCCTTTTTATTTTTCATTGCTAAAATATCGCTAAGCTAAATAATCACGATTTAATTATGACTACAGACACCATTGTTGCTCAGGCAACGCCCCCAGGACGAGGTGGCGTTGGTATTATTCGCGTTTCCGGACCTAAAGCGTCAGAGATTGCTCTGACTATTACAGGTAAGACACTCCGTCCCCGTTATGCGGAATATCTGCCATTTACTGATGAAGATGGAACTCAACTCGATCAGGGTATTGCTATCTTCTTTCCTAATCCTCATTCATTTACCGGTGAAGATGTTCTGGAGCTGCAGGGACATGGTGGTCCGGTCGTTATGGATATGCTGATAAAACGCATCCTGTCGATTCCAGGCATCCGTACTGCAAATCCTGGTGAGTTTTCTGAACGCGCGTTTTTAAATGATAAGCTCGACCTTGCCCAGGCAGAAGCCATTGCCGATTTGATTGATGCCAGCTCAGAGCAAGCCGCCCGCTCGGCATTAAAATCTCTGCAGGGTAAATTTTCAGACAAAGTGAATGCATTAGTAGAATCCGTTATCCATCTGCGTATGTACGTTGAAGCAGCCATTGACTTCCCCGAAGAAGAAATTGATTTTCTTGCCGATGGCAAAGTATCCGGAGACTTACAATCCATCATTAATGAATTAGATGGTGTCAGAAAAGAAGCCAATCAGGGCGCTATCATGCGCGAAGGCATGAAAGTGGTTATTGCAGGCCGACCTAATGCTGGTAAATCCAGTTTATTAAATGCTCTGTCTGGCAAAGATTCTGCCATCGTGACTGAAATCGCCGGAACGACCCGTGACGTGCTGAGAGAACATATCCATATCGATGGTATGCCTCTTCACATCATCGATACTGCAGGGCTGCGAGAGGCTTCTGATGAGGTTGAACGCATTGGTATTGAAAGAGCCTGGGATGAAATAAAACAGGCAGACCGGGTTCTATTCATGGTTGATGGTACAACTACGGATGCTACTGACCCGAAAGAAATATGGCCAGACTTTGTTGATCGCCTTCCAGACAATATAGGTATGACGATTATCCGGAACAAAATCGATCAAACCGGTGAAAATATTGGGATCTGTCACGTCAGCACTCCGACTTTAATTAGTTTGTCTGCCAAAACAGGTCAGGGTGTTAATGCACTGAAAGAGCACTTAAAAGACTGCATGGGATTTCAGGGAGATCAGGAAGGCAGCTTTATGGCTCGTCGTCGCCATCTGGATGCTCTGGAAAAAGCATCAGAGCACCTGCAGACAGGACAAGCTCAGCTTGAAGGTTACATGGCTGGAGAAATTCTGGCAGAAGAACTGCGCCTAGCCCAGCAGCACCTCAATGAAATAACCGGTGAATTTAGTTCCGATGATTTGCTGGGACGAATTTTTTCTTCGTTCTGTATCGGAAAATAATCCCTTTTCTCTATTGTATTTTCATTATGGCCACGAATCTCTGTCGTGGCCTTTTTTAACCGATATAACGCTATTACGTTTCTCTAACCAGCCTAAAATACGATCTGCTTCTCTTGGTATTTTCAAAACACCAAGTCTTCATATATTCTTGAACAATAGAGTCAGTAATAATCAGAAAGGAAGATCATGATCCATATAATAACAGGCAGTACCCTAGGTGGCGCAGAATACGTCGGGGATCATTTAAGTGAGTTACTCGAAAGTAAAGGCTACGAAACGACCATTCACAATCAGCCTGAACTGAAAAATATTTCTCCGGAAAGTACCTGGTTAATCATCACATCAACGCATGGTGCTGGCGATTATCCGGAAAATATTCAACCGTTTATTAATGAATTACAATCGACACCACCTAAGACATCACAGTTAAAATTCGCTGTCATCGGTATTGGAGACTCAAGCTACGATACTTTCTGCTATGCTGGTATCCATGCTCATCAGCTGTTAGAAGATATCGGAGCCACACCACTGAGTGACTGCTTTACTATTGATATTCAGGAATGTACTGTCCCTGAAGACGCTGCAGAAGAATGGCTGGAAAAGAATATCCACATTTTTGATTAATAACGTAATTCTTTCTTAGCTGCATTACATACAGGGCAGTATTTCTGCCCTTTAAACACGGGAAACATCAACGGATACGTTCAGTGCCTGATTTTCTCCACCATCAAAAATAACACCTTGCATCGGAGTTACATCGGCATAATCACGTCCCCATGCGGTGACAATATGCTGGAAGGCCGGAATGATATCGTTCGTAGGATCAAACTCTACCCAGCCAAGTTCCGGAACAAAGACAGCAAACCAAGCATGAGAAGCATCCGCTCCCACCAATTTTTCCTGACCAGGAGGCGGTAATGTTTCAATATAACCACTCATATACCGGGCAGGCAGTCCGACAGAGCGTAAACAGGCTATGGCAAAGTGAGCAAAGTCCTGACACACACCTTTTTTCTCTTTTAACACCTGCTCTGGTGGCGTTGAGACATTTGTGGCACTTGGATCAAAAGTGAAATCTGTAAATATATGACTCATAAACTCTTTTGTTGCAGATAATACAGGCGCTTCATCATAAAAATACTTCGCAACATAATTGGCTAATTCATCGGAACGTCTGATAAGAATCGAATCCAGGCAATATTCTTTCGCTAATCTGAGTTCTTCTGTTCCCGCTTCTTTCAACGCCAATCTTAGCTCTCCGCAAGTCAGAGAGTGTTCATCAACCATAGAACCATAAGGATGGTGCTGAATATCAAAATAACTCGTCACATCAATCGATAAACGTTTATGAGGCTCTTGTAATGAAAAATAATAGATGGAATTACCAAAATAATCGGTACCTTCGCGTTGATAAACCGGCTGAGGATATATCTGAATACTATGACTTAAACAACGCTGATTGGTTGTATCACGAGGTAATAAGTGCGTCATGTTATAGCAAAGTGTCACTGGTGCACTGTATTGATACTCAGTTATATGCCTGACTCGATATTTCATACATCCAATTTCCATTTTGATTTGACCAACTGCTGAGGTCCGGCCGTATGATCAAAGTACTTATCACTTACTTTATGCATAAACTGCTCTAACAGCTCGGTGACTGACTGCATCATCTGGCTCAGATCTTCGCGCAGATTGCTCTGTTCATTACTGCTCGCCAACTGTTCTAAATCCGCCAACTGCACCTCATTCAATGCCTTAATAAGCAGTTTTTTCTCTTCAGTTAATCCACCGGGATGAGTGGTGCCACTTTGAGGTAACTCAGCAATAAATTTTAGTAAGTGAGTTAACTGATAAACCAGAGAACGGGGGTTTGTTTCATCTACCATCAGTAAATCCAGTCCATTCGCTACATCAGTCCGGGTTCGATAACGACGACGAAACGAAATTAACGCTTCTACACTCAATAACACAGATTCAAGGATCTGCTGCTGAGAAACTGCAGGCAATGGCTTGGTTAAGGTAGATTTTAATAGTGTTGCAGTCTGAATAGCCCGTTCTGTACGACGACCAATCTGTTGGAAAGTCCAGTCGATGCCACGTAACATACTTTCGTGATTTAAGCCGGACAGTGCCAGTAACGAGGTGACTAAACTGTTTAATGACTCTTCAGGAACAGCAGGTAAGCCATGCTTATAGGCCTCATCAACATCATCTATATGATCCCTTAACTCGTTTAAAATAATACGGGTATCAGCAGATAACATCTCTTTAACCTGTTCTCCACAAGAGAGCATGGCAAATAAATTGGATTTAATCGAACCCTGACGTTTTTCATTAATAACAAGATCAACCAGCTCGCTATTCACCCATTTAATATCATCCAGTCTGTGCTCTATAAATCCGGGTAAACACCCACTTTGAAAAGAAAGAGCTTCAAACAGCACTTGTCTGGCATCATCTGGCAGAGGGTCAATACCATTAATTTGCTGAAATACCGTTCTTAACAGACGGATATTAATTTCTGCCCGTTCGGCATAGCGCCAGAACCAGAATAAATTTTCAATAACCCGACTTGGAAAATTGGTACGTTGAGCCTCGTCATTAAGCGTTTGGCTAAACAATGACTGATGCGTATTATCCGGTCCGTCAGACAGAATCCAGGTATCTTTACTGCAGGAACCCGACAAATTAGTGACAATATAATCCTGTTCAGAAGCTGCTGTACGGGTCAACCCTCCCGGCATAACCCGATAAGAATCCTGCTCTGCCACAGTGAAGGTACGCAGTAAACTCGGCCTTCCCTTTAATACATTATCCTGCCAGACCGGATTGAATGAACCAGGAATATAGCTCTGAGCCACATACTGCTCGGGGTGTCTGGCTATCATAGCTAATGTTTGTCGTTTTTCGTCTTCAGACAGACAGCCCCCATAAATCGATGGCTGATTCTCCCGTCGGTGTGCTGGTTTGATAATCAGGGAGTCCAGATGTTTTTTCACATATTCATGGTCATCCTCAAGACCACACCACCAGGTTCTCACACTGGGAAGGTAGAGTGACTCACCGAGAAGAAAGCGACTAATATCATCCAAAAATGGCAATAATGCTGGTGTCTCTAACACACCAGATCCCAAAGCATTGGCAATAACAACATTACCAGTACGAACAACTTCCAGCAACCCGGGAACGCCGAGAGGAGACTCTGAATCTAATTCAACCTGATCACAAAACTGATCATCAAGCCGACGGAGAATGACATCAACCTGTGTCAAACCATACAGTGACTTCATCCAGACTTTGCCATTGCGAACCGTCAGATCTCCTCCCTGAACCAACGGATAACCAAGATAGTTGGCCATATAGGAATGTTCAAAATAGGTAGAGCTGTAGGCACCAGGAGTTAAAACGACAATGGTCGGTGTATCTGTGTTATGACTGGCTAATTTAGCCAGAGTAGCGCGCATAGTATGGAAAAAACTCGACAGCCGGCGTACCTGATTCTGACGAAACATACCTGGAATAACTCTTGAAATTACCGTCCGGTTTTCAAGTGCGTATCCCGCCCCGGATGGAGACTGAGTACGATCGCCAATCACAACCACTTGTCCACAAGGCGCGCGTATCAGATCAACAGCATGAAAAATCAGCTGTTTTTCATGGGGCAATTGCAACCCACAACACTGACGCAAAAAGCCGGGATTATCAAAAATAATCTCAGAAGGAATAATGCCTTCTTTAATCAACCGACGCTCACCATAGATATCCTTAAGAATCAGATCAAACAACTGTGAACGCTGAGCAATCCCTTTTTCAAGAAACTTCCACAGAGTTTCATCCAATACATTTGGAACAACATCCAAAGACCACACTCGAGGCGAAAGAGGATCGCTTTTCAGATCATAGGTTGCACCATCATTACACAGAAGATGCTGAGCCCGTCTCTGCCGATCGCTAATACCTTCACCGGATAAATTATCAAAGCTGGATAACAGTTTTTGCCAATGAGGACGGGCCTGACGAGAATCATCATAGACTTCATCATAAGCAACTTGGGGTTGAGAATAAGGCTCTAAAGATAGCGCCTGTTGGCGCTCATCCGGAGTCATCTGTGCAGACTTTTGCATACCAATAAATGAATGTTCATCAGTTAATTAGAGCCTAGTATAGCGCTTTCGCAAGTCTAAAGTATGAGGATATTCAGGTGAAATATCTTCTTCTGGTGGAGACATGGGACAAGGCACTGTTTCATTAGGGAAAAACTTCCGTATGGCCTGAAATTCAGGAGGTGGAATTAACACTCCCTGAGTAAAACCATGATCCCAGAAGCGATTAATACGTCTGGCTTCAGCTTCATTGCTGTTCACAGGACGAGTATCATAATGACGTCCGCCAGGATGACTGACATGATAGGTACATCCGCCAATGGATACCCCATTCCAAGAATCAATCAGATCAAACACCAATGGTGTGCTCACACCCAATGTTGGATGTAATGCCGATGGCGGAGCCCAGGCTCGATAACGAACCGCAGCTACTGCTTCCCCCTGTGTTCCAGTAGATTGCAAAGGAACACGGCGTCCGTTACAGGCTAAAACATAACGCCCTTCGGTAAGCCCGGTTAAACGAACCTGCAACCTTTCCACTGAGGAATCAACATATCGGGATGTTCCTGACTGAGTCACTTCTTCACCCAAAACATGCCATGGTTCTATCGCCCAGCGAAATTCCATTTCAATATTATCGATTTTATGGCGCCCGTAATGTGGAAAACGAAACTCCTCAAATGGAGCTAGCCATTCCAGTTTAAATGGTAATCCATGACTCTGAAGATCATCCACAACCTCTTTGATATCCTGCCACACAAAATAAGGCATCATAAAACGATCATGAAGTAAGGTTCCCCAACGCACTAAAGGTTTATAGTAAGGATCTTTCCAGAAGCGAATAATCAGACAGCGCAGTAATAACATCTGTACCAGCGACATATGAGCATGCGGAGGCATCTCAAAGCCACGAAACTCTAATAATCCCTGGCGGCCACTACTGGTACCTGCGGCATATAACTTATCAATACAAAACTCAGAACGGTGAGTATTTCCTGTTACATCAACCAGCAGATTTCGCATCAGACGATCCACCAGCCATGGCTGGTCTACCAGACCTTCAGGAAAGTTCTGGAAAGCAACTTCCATTTCATAAAGAGCTTCATCCCTTCCCTCATCCGGACGAGGTGCCTGACTGGTTGGTCCGATAAACATCCCGGAAAACAGATAAGACAAACCAGGATGGTGCTGCCAGTATGTGACTAAGCTACGCAATAAATCTGGCTTACGTAATAACGGACTATCGGCAGGCGTTTTTCCGCCCAGCGTAACGTGGTTCCCACCGCCAGTACCGGTATGACGACCATCCAGCATAAATTTTTCAGCGCATAATCTGGATAAATACGCTTCATGATAAAGCGTCTCCGTATTATGCATCAATTCCTGCCAGTTATTGGCAGGATGAATATTTACCTCAATCACTCCCGGGTCAGGAGTAATTAAAAATTTCTGTAACCTTGGATCTTTCGGCGGCTCATACCCTTCAATAACGACAGGCTTTTCTATCTGTTGTGCGCTCTTTTCAATATGTGCCATCAAAGCAACATACTGCTCTAATACCATAATTGGAGGGATAAACAGATGCAGACGTCCTTCTCTTACTTCCACACATAAAGCTGTGCGGATAACATCCTTAGCCTGCCGTACGGTTTTCTTTTGGGGTTGTTGAGGCTGTATCGTCTTGCCCGGAATAATCTGAGATAAAAACTCATTTCTGGTCAGAAGTGGTTCACGGGGAGCAAAAGGATCGATCTCATGCTCTATTTCTTCTTCACTGATTGCAGGCAATGAATTTAAAGGTAACCGGAATCCCATCGGGCTATCTCCGGGTATCAGAGTAATAACATCACTCCTCATCGGCCAGAGGCAACTTTGCCACTGGTGACCATTCCATTCGAGAGGAAGAATATAGCCAGAGGGAGTATCTAACCCTTTCGTTAACAATTTTGCCAGGCGACGACGTTCCAAATCATCTTTCAGATTAGCCTTACGTGGATTTACCCCATCCGGTAACGACCTCTCTAACCAAAGATAATAAAGAGTATCTTCAAAAGCAGGTTGAAGATATTTTTCATCTAACTGCAATTGATGACAAAGCTGCTTACCAAAACAGAGGGCATCTGAGTGATTAAACCCATAATCACGATCGACTCTGGCCAGCCACTTCTCATCATTCCATAACGGCTCACCGTCAGTACGCCAGAAACAACCTAACGCCCAACGGGGAATCTCTTCTCCCGGATACCACTTACCCTGTCCGTAATGCAGCAGACCACGAGTACTAAATTGCGTTTTTAAACGTAGAAGTAAATCTTTTGCCAGTTTGAGTTTTTCAGCCCCAAGGGCTTCAGTATTCCACTGCTCAGAATCCATATCATCAATGGATACGAAAGTAGGTTCCCCTCCCATGGTTAACCGGACATCTTCTTTATCTAATAGCTCGTCGACAACAAATCCCAGCGCTTTAATATGTTCCCATTCAGTATCACTATACGGCTTCGTTACCCGAGGATCTTCATGGATACGAATGACTTCATTCGAATAACTGAACTCACATTCACACTCATCAGTAAAACCACTGATAGGCGCTGCCGAGATAGGATCAGGGGTACAGGCTAATGGAATATGCCCTTCCCCGGCAAATAAGCCACTGGTAGGATCTAACCCGACCCAACCAGCCCCTGGCAGATAAACTTCACACCAGGCATGTAAATCGGTAAAGTCTTTTTCCGGTCCGGATGGCCCATCCAGAGCTTTAACATCCGAGGTTAGCTGAACAAGGTATCCCGAAGCAAAACGAGCGGCTAATCCCAAACGGCGTAAAATCTGAATCAATAACCAGGCCGTATCCCGACAGGAGCCTTTACGCAATGTAAGTGTTTCCTTACAGGTCTGAACACCTGGTTCTAAGCGAATTCCATAACCAATGTCTTCAGATAACCGACTATTAATCCCCACCAGAAAAGTCACTATCTGCGTTTTGCTTTTATCTATATTTTCAATCCATTCATCCAGCTCAGGGCAATCCTGCGAGGTTTTCAAATACGGAGATAACTCTTCCTCAAGCTGTCGGTCATAGTGAAACGGATAGTGTTCTGCATATTCTTCAATAAAAAAATCAAAGGGATTAATTACCGTCATGTCCGCAATGACTTCCACTGAAAACTCAAGCTTTTTCATTTTTTCCGGAAAAACCAGCCTCGCCTGATAGTTACCAAACGGATCTTGCTGCCAGTTAATAAAATGATCATCAGGCGTCACTTGCAGTGAATAACCGTGGATATGCGTACGTGAATGAGGAGCAGGACGCAATCTTAAAATATGCGGAGAGACAGTAATTAAACGATCAAATTCATAGCTTGTTGTATGCTTTATTGCGACACGGATAGTCATGCCAATGCTCCCTGACTCTGTAACTGAGTATGTTCAAAATGGAACCAGTTCTCTCCTATCTTCTGATTCAACGCGATAATCGCAAGCTGAACGTCATTAAGATAAGCGCTGAATTCTTGATTAAGGTCTTCCGAACGTTCAATACCATGAGTGTTATCAAGAAGCTGATTAATCTGAGTAGCCAACCCGTCCGAACGAGGAAGATTGTCAGCCGCGACCTTAAGTTCCTGCAGAGAGTAATACTGGGAACGCGGGAAATAGGGATCGGTCAGCAAAAACGTCACCGCTTTTGCGCCATTAATAGCCGTTCGGACCGTTCGACGATAATTTAAATCTGCACTCTGGGAACGTAAGACTTTTGCCCACAGGACTTGACTGAGCTGGGTTCTTTCTTCCTCTTCAGACTGAAGAATCAGTGTCACAGCAGAATCGACAATCCGGGTATTCATATCCACACGTTCTAGATGACGTCCCATAATAATAAAGTTCCACCCATCATCACGGCTCATAGCACCAGTAAGCAAACCAGTAATGGTCTGACACCCTTCAATAACCGAACTAAGAAACTCATGGCGTTCAGAGCGATTGATCCCTTTTTGAATATGGCTCTTCACATATAAGACAAGCTCATTCACCAACTCCCAGGTCTTATCAGGCATAACATCCCGTGTTGTTCGGATATTTTCCCGGACCATTTTTAGCGAAGAAACCATAGAACTGGGATTCTCTTCATCCGCTAAGAGAAACTTAACCACACTCTTTTCTCTTTTATCCTGGTACAGCTTACTGAAAAGAGGCACACTGCCATTAATTTCAATCAGGTTGTACCAGGAAACTTTTATATTCCTTGGTAAATCAAAGAGTAGATCATCATAGACACTAAGTAATCTGGCTGTATTTTCTACCCTTTCAAAATAACGGGCACTCCAGTATAAACGTTCAGCAACTCTTGAAAGCATAAGTTATTCCCCCTTAGATGCCACAATCCATGTATCTTTACTGCCCCCACCCTGTGAGGAATTCACCACCAGAGACCCCTTTTTCATCGCGACCCGGGTCAATCCGCCGGTTGTTACATAGGTTTTATCGCTTTGCAAAATAAAAGGCCGTAAATCCAGATGACGAGGTTCAAGACATCCTTTGCTAATCAATGCCGGCGCAGTCGATAATTTTAGGGTTGGCTGAGCAATATAGTTACGAGGGTTTTCCTGAATTAGTTTGGCAAACTTTTGCTGATCTTTTTTGCTTGAATGCGGTCCGACTAACATTCCATAGCCACCAGACTCATTCGCGGGTTTAACCACCAATTTATCCAAATTATCTAAAACATACTTACGCTGCTGCTCATCTTCACACAGATACGTTTTCACATTAGAAAGAATGGGGTCTTCATTCAAATAATAACGAATAAGATCCGGGACATAAGAATAAACAACTTTATCATCAGCGACACCGGCCCCCGGTGCATTCGCCAATGCGACATTTCCTTCTTTCCAGGCTTGCATCAGCCCGGCAACGCCCAGCATAGAATCCGGATTAAATGCTTCAGGATCAATGAACAGGTCATCAATACGGCGATAAATAACATCCACCCGTTCCGGACCATAAATGGTTTTCATATATACACAATTGTCGTCATCGACAAACAAATCGCTCCCTTCCACTAATTCAACGCCCATTTGCTGTGCTAAAAATGCATGCTCAAAATACGCTGAATTATAAATTCCGGGTGTTAATACGACGATTTCAGGTCGTTCAACTTTTCGGGGTGACAGAGCCGATAAGGTTTCAAACAGCTGAGATGTATAAGAATCAACGGGTAAAATGTCATCATTTTCAAATAATTCCGGAAGAACTCGTTTCGTAATCGCCCTGTTTTCCAGCATGTATGACACACCAGAGGGAACTCGTAAATTATCTTCCAGTACATAGAATTGACCATCATCAGCCCGAACCAGATCAGTACCACAGATATGAGCCCATACTCCAAATGCAGGGGATACACCGACGCACTCAGGACGAAAATTCTTAGATTCTTTGATGATATGCTCGGGAATCACACCATCTTTGATGCAGTTTTGCTCATGATAAAGATCATCAATAAACTTATTTAACGCGATAAGTCTCTGGGTCAGCCCTTTTTCAATCACTTTCCAGTCTGTTGCATCAATGGTTCTGGGAATAATGTCAAATGGCCAGGATCGATCTATATTTCCTTCATCAGTATAAACCGTAAAGCTGATCCCCATTTCCTGAATCGTTGCCTCAGCCATTAACCGTCTTTTTTCTAATTCATCGGTCGAAAGCTGGGTTAAATAATCAAGTAGTTGAGCTGAAGACTTTCTTGGTTTTCCGTGCTGATCGATCAGTTCATCAAAAAAACCATCTGACTTATAACTTTCTGTGAGTTTTTCCATCGGTGTTCCATCCTATAAACAACCATGGTTAATGCCTCTTAACAGACAATCCTGCTTTTTTTATCCAAATTGGTGCATGTTGTCCTAAGACAAAAATCATAAGCTTTAAAATTTATTTTATTTTTAATGAGTTACGCTTTTCTTAATAAAAGATAGTAACCAACAATAATATAACGCAAATATTACGCCAAAATGATATTAGTTGAATATAAATACGATTGAGTAATGACCACAGCCCTGTGGGAAGGAAAAAAGAATTGAAGAAAGTCTGATAATAAATTCTTACCATTAAAGTAAATAAAAAAATATCCACATTTTTAGTTGATCATATTCAATCTGGCTTAAAAGAAGTTATCAGCCCTTTTTTAATATCTTATCCACAAAAAAACAACAGTTGTGGATAAAAACATATTTATTCGGTGTATATCCTATAGTTATCCAAATAATAACTTTATTAAAATTTTCTCTTGTGGATAAAACAGCATTTTGATCCCAACAAATCCCCGAACTGATCAATGAGTGATCACAGAAACTGATCTTCCTAAAGCTCATGATCTTGTTGATCATTTATCTGTTATCCACATAGATCATAGATCCTAATAGTAGATCTAATAAAAGATCTATATAAAGATCTTATATATTTATATTACTAATCAAACTTGCTAAAAATCACAAAACCGATTTTCTAGGGAATAGAAAGAAGGTAGAATACGCGTCCTTTAATTATTTACATCCTTAAATGAATATCTGAGGTCGGTTCATGCTATATCACGAAACATTTGACGTCATCGTCGTAGGTGGCGGTCATGCAGGAACGGAAGCCGCTCTCGCCTCCGCTCGTACGGGTCAGAAAACATTATTGTTAACACACAATATTGATACTCTAGGTCAGATGTCCTGTAACCCAGCTATTGGTGGGATTGGAAAAGGGCATTTAGTTAGAGAAGTAGATGCCCTTGGTGGTTTAATGGCTGAAGCTATTGATCATGCAGGTATTCAGTTCAGAACACTAAACAGTTCAAAAGGTCCGGCTGTCCGGGCAACCAGAGCTCAGGCAGATCGTGCGTTATACAAAGCGTATGTACGTAGTAAATTAGAAAACACACCGAATTTAATGTTATTTCAACAACCAGCAGATGATCTTATGGTTGAAAATGATCAAGTTGTTGGTGTTATCACTAAAATGGGCCTCAAATTCCGCACCAAAGCGGTTGTATTAACCGTTGGAACCTTTTTAGGGGGTAAGATCCATATTGGCATGGAAAACTACTCTGGTGGCCGTGCAGGCGATCCACCATCAATTGCACTTGCTGATCGATTAAGAGAATTACCGTTCCGGGTTGATCGTTTAAAAACGGGAACACCACCAAGAATCGACGGCAATAGCGTCGACTTTTCCGTTTTAGCTGTACAGCATGGTGATAATCCTGCACCCGTTTTCTCGTTTTTAGGTTCCCGGGAGCAGCACCCTCGTCAAATGCCTTGTTATATCACTCATACAAACGAAAAAACGCATGATGTCATCAGAAATAATCTCGATCGCAGTCCAATGTATGCCGGGGTTATTGAAGGTATTGGACCGAGATATTGTCCGTCAATTGAAGATAAGGTGATGCGTTATGCTGATAAAAACAGTCACCAGATTTTTATCGAACCTGAAGGATTAAATACCACGGAGTTATATCCCAACGGTATTTCAACCAGTTTACCGTTTGACGTTCAAATGCAAATTGTCCGTTCCATGAAAGGCTTTGAAAACGCGAACATTATTCGTCCCGGATATGCGATTGAGTATGATTTCTTTGATCCTCGTGACTTAAAACAAACGTATGAAACCAAACATATGCGTGGACTGTTCTTTGCTGGTCAGATTAACGGTACTACCGGTTATGAAGAAGCGGCTGCTCAGGGTCTGATGGCTGGGTTGAATGCAAGTTTGTTTTCTCAGGGCAAAGAAGGCTGGAGTCCTCGTCGTGATCAGGCTTACATGGGCGTATTGATTGACGATCTTTCAACCTTGGGGACCAAAGAACCTTATCGTATGTTTACTTCTCGAGCTGAATATCGTTTGATGCTACGTGAAGATAACGCAGATCTTCGCTTAACCGAAAAAGGCCGTGAGCTTGGTTTGGTTGATGATGTTCGCTGGGCTCGATTCAATGAGAAAATCGAAAATACGGAACGCGAGCACCAACGTTTACGTTCTTTATGGATAAACCCACAATCAGAAGGTGTCGAAGAGTTAAACAATCTTCTTAAAACGCCAATCTCTCGTGAAGCAAGTGGCGAAGACTTACTGCGTCGTCCTGAAATGACCTATGATCAATTGGTTCAGTTACCTAAATTTGGGCCGGCTCTGGAAGATCAACAGGCCGCAGAACAGGTTGAAATTCAGGTTAAATACGAAGGGTATATTCAGCGTCAGCGTGAAGAAATTGAAAAATCATTACGTTATGAAAATACCAAAATTCCTGAAGGTGTTGATTTTAGTAAAATTTCTGGCCTTTCAAATGAAATCGTTATGAAATTGAGAGACACACAACCGGAAACTATTGGTATTGCTTCCAGAATCTCTGGTGTAACGCCTGCCGCAATCTCTATTCTTCTGGTTTATCTGAAGAAAAATGGATTATTGAAGAAAGGGGAAGCCGCATAATGGAAGCTTTGAGAGCTAAGTTAGACAAACTTATTGAACAAACTTCGTTAATTGTGTCGGATGAACAGCGAACCCAACTGGTTGGGTTCGTCGTTATGCTTGATAAATGGAATAAAGCGTATAATTTAACGTCGGTACGTAATCCGGAAGATATGCTGGTCCGTCATATCATGGACAGCATTGTTGTTGCTCCGTATCTTAATGGACAGCGCTTTATTGATGTTGGTACTGGCCCTGGTTTACCGGGGATCCCACTTGCTATTATGAATCCTGACAAAGAATTTCATTTGTTAGATAGTTTGGGTAAACGAATTCGTTTTATCAAGCAGGTGTTACATGAACTTAAGATTCAGAACGTTACTGCTGTACAAAGTCGAGTAGAAGAGTATCAACCTGAAGAAAAGTTCGATGCAGTGATTAGCCGGGCATTCGCATCTATGATAGATATGGTAAATTGGTGCAAGCATCTCCCTAAAGAAGAATCGGGAGTTTTTCTTGCGTTAAAGGGACAGATGCCAACCGATGAAATAGATCAGCTTCCTGCTTGGTGTTCTGTGATGGATATCAAACATTTAACCGTTCCTGAGTTAAAAGGAGAGCGTCATCTTGTAATTTTATCGCGTAAGGGATAATCAGCGAGGCGTACTGTGGGTAAAATAGTAGCAATTGCCAACCAGAAAGGTGGTGTCGGCAAAACAACAACGTGTGTCAATTTAGCAGCATCAATGGCTGCGACAAAACGCAATGTATTGGTAATTGACTTAGACCCGCAAGGGAACGCAACAATGGCCAGTGGTATCGATAAATATCAGGTCGATTACACTGCTTATGATTTATTGGTTGAAGGGCTGCCATTTGATGATGTTGTGTGTAAGAAAACTGCAGGCCATTATCATTTAATTGCAGCAAATGGGGACGTCACTGCGGCTGAAATAAAACTGATGGAAGTTTTTGCCAGAGAAGTGCGCCTTAAAAATGCTCTAGACACTGTTCGCGATAACTATGATTTCATCTTTATCGATTGTCCTCCCTCTTTGAACCTCCTTACAATCAATGCTATGGCCGCTGCGGATTCTGTTTTGGTTCCGATGCAATGTGAGTATTTCGCGTTGGAAGGCTTGACGGCATTGATGGATACGATCAGTAAACTGGCTGCTGTAGTGAACAGCAATCTGAAAATTGAAGGTTTACTTCGTACTATGTTCGATCCTCGAAATCGTTTATCTAATGAGGTTTCTGATCAACTGAAAAAACACTTTGGTGATAAAGTGTACCGAACCGTTATTCCTCGTAACGTTCGTCTGGCGGAAGCTCCGAGTCATGGCAAACCTGCCATGTATTATGATAAGTATTCTGTCGGTGCCAAGGCATACTTAGCATTGGCCGGAGAAATGCTTCGCCGAGATGAAATACTAGCCTAACATCATAAAAAATAGGAATTCTCTGAACATGTCTAAACGTGGTTTAGGAAAAGGATTGGATGCTTTGTTGTCCACAAGTTCGATGGCGAGAGAAAAACAACAATTGGCGACACACAGTCAAAGTTTATCCTCCGATGGCGAACTTGCCGATATCTCAATTAATCAGCTGAAGCCTGGTGTATATCAGCCCAGGAAAGAAATGTCCCAAGAGGCATTAGAAGAACTTTCTGCTTCAATCCAGTCCCAGGGTATTATTCAACCCATAGTCATTAGACCATTAGGTACTGAATCTTACGAAATTATTGCCGGTGAAAGACGCTGGAGAGCGGCAAGACACGCAGGTTTAACCAGCGTGCCATGCCTGATTAAAAGTGTTGATGATAAAGCCGCTATTGCAATGTCTTTAATCGAAAATATTCAGCGAGAAGATCTTAATGCAATAGAAGAAGCTCAGGCTCTTTCCCGTATTCAAAGTGAGTTATCACTTACTCATCAGCAAGTTGCTGATGTTATTGGTAAGTCACGGGCAACCGTTAGTAATTTACTGCGACTGAATCAGTTAGAAGACCAGGTAAAAGCACTTGTTGTCGATAAATTACTGGACATGGGACATGCCAGAGCATTATTGATGCTGGAAGGTGATATTCAGGTATCTGTCGCTGAACAAGTGGCTAAAAAGCAACTGACGGTAAGACAAACTGAACAGCTCATTAAGAAAACACTTGCACCAAAATCGGTAAAAGAAAAGCCGGAAGTAACAGAACAAACACTCCAACTGTCTGAAAAGTTAGCACAATTTTTGCAAACTAAAGTTTCAGTTCAGTTGACTGACAAAGGACAGGGCAAGATAAGCATTGATGTGAGCAATGAAGCTCAACTAGAGGAAATACTTAAGGTTTTAGCTTCTAAACTTGATTCTTAGCTTGCACAAAATAAGTATTTAGTAGATCATTTTTGAAATCAAAGTTTTCTTTATTATAATCTGCGTGAATATTTAAGAGAAAATTATACATTTGGCTTTATTTTAATCAAATAAAGGTGAATATATAATCGGCGAGTAGTTAACGGATGGGAACTTATGCTAAATAAATGGTTTTTTCTGTCATTTATCGGACAGATGGGCGTTTTTATTGTAATAAGTGCCATTGTTTTCTATTTTCTGGGAGAGAAAAGCAGTCTATCTGCTTTTTTAGGGGGCATTGCGTACATAGTGCCTACTTTGCTAGCCAATATATACATGCATAAACCAATAGATGATTCTATGTCTCATTTAGTGGTGGGCAGAGCATATATGAGCAATATTTTTAAATTGATGATGTCTGCTGGCGTTATTGTTTTTGTTTTTAAAAACATGGATGTTAATGCTGGGGCATTTATCGTTTGTTATTGCCTGGCTGGGGTGGTGAATGTTGTGATGTCGTTTTTGTCAATCAACCGTGAATAGATAGGATATTCTATGTCTGGTTCAAGTGAAACCACTCAAACCTCTCAAGAATATATCTCTCACCATTTGACATTCTTAAGTTCCGGAGACGGATTCTGGAGTTTTAATATTGACTCCATGTTTTTCTCTGTTCTTTTGGGTGCCTTTATGCTGTGGATTTTCCGTCGCGTTGCTAAAAATGCAACCACAGGAGTTCCTGGCAAACTACAATGTTTCGTCGAAATGATCGTCGAGTTTGTAGATGGTACGGTGAGGGATGTATTTAGCGGGAAAAGTGCGTTAATTGCTCCATTAGCAATAACCATTTTCGGATGGGTGTTCCTGATGAACTTAATGGACTTGATCCCAATAGACTTCCTTCCGCATGTCGCAGGCATGTTGGGAATTTCTCATCTTCGCGTCGTTCCTTCGGCTGATGTTAATATAACAATGTCAATGTCGCTGGGCGTATTCCTATTGGTCTTGTTCTACAGCTTTAAGATCAAAGGTCCATTAGGATTTGTGAAAGAGCTTACTTTACAACCGTTTAATCATTGGGCATTCATTCCAATTAACTTTATATTGGAAATGGTGACATTGATTTCGAAGCCAGTATCTTTAGGTCTTCGTTTGTTCGGTAACATGTATGCAGGCGAGTTGATCTTCATCTTGATTGCTGGGTTGTTACCATGGTGGTCACAGTGGATTCTGTCCGTTCCTTGGGCTATTTTCCACATATTAATCATCACGCTACAAGCATTTATCTTCATGGTACTGACGATAGTTTATTTATCGCAAGCATCAGAAGATCACTAATTTTAAAAATTTATTAAACATAAAACTCAATTAGTATATTTGGAGTCAATAATGGAAAACTTGAACATGGACCTGCTGTATCTTGCAGCAGCAATCATGATGGGCTTAGCGGCAATCGGTGCTGCAATTGGTATCGGTATGCTTGGTGGTAAATACCTAGAAGGTGCTGCTCGTCAACCAGATCTTATCCCACTAATTCGTACTCAGTTCTTCATCGTTATGGGTCTTGTGGACGCAATTCCTATGATCGCTGTTGGTCTAGGTCTGTACGTGATGTTTGCGGTTGCCGGGTAGTATTAAATAGCACTAAATAATCGGTGTTTTTTTTAACTTGCAAACATAGAGGAGTCTGCGGTGAATATTAACGCAACTCTGTTAGGTCAAGCTATTGCCTTCGTAATCTTTGTTTGGTTCTGCATGAAATATGTATGGCCACCATTGATGTCAGCAATCGAAGAACGTCAGAAAAAAATTGCTGATGGTTTATCTGCTGCTGAAAGAGCAGATAAAGATCTTGACCTAGCTAAAGCTAACGCTGCTGAGCGTTTGAAAGAAGCTAAACGGACAGCTAGTGAAGTCGTTGAACAAGCGAACAAACGCAAGCTTCAAATTATTGAAGAAGCTCGCGAAGAAGCATTAGTTGAACGTGAAAAACTTGTTTCTCAAGCTCAGGCAGAAATCGATTCTATGCGTGTTAAAGCGCGTGACGATTTACGTAAACAAGTAGCAGCTCTTGCTGTAGCTGGCGCTGAGAAAATTCTTGAACGTTCTATAGATAAAAACGTACACAAGGATATTCTCGATAACATTACTGCGAAACTTTAATAGGGGGGGCGCATGTCTGAGTTGACAACAATCGCACGCCCCTATGCTAAAGCAGCATTTGACTTTGCAGTAGAAAAAGGGCAACTCGATCAATGGGGAGAGATGTTGGCCTTTGGTGCTGAAGTAGCCAAAAACGAACAAATGCATGAGTTGTTAAACAGCTCTATGGCAGCAGATAAACTTGCTGAAATTTTTGTTTCTGTTTGTGGTGAACAGTTTGATGAATTTGGTCAGAACTTTGTAAAAGTAATGGCTGAAAATGGTCGATTACAGGCTCTGCCTGATGTTTTTGAACAGTTCTTAGTTCTGAAAACAGAACATGAAAAAACAGTAGCTGTTGTAGTGACATCTGCTACTGAACTTTCTGAACAACAAAAAACAGAGATCAGCAACAAACTGGAACAGCGTTTATCTCGTAAAGTTCAGCTGAATTGCAGTATAGATGAGACCCTACTTGGTGGGGTTGTAATTCGAGCCGGAGACCTAGTCATCGATGACTCAGTTCGTGGTCGTTTGAACCGCCTGAGCGATGCATTGCAGTCTTGATGGGGATTGGAGCATGCAACTTAATTCCACGGAAATTAGCGAACTAATCAAACAGCGTATTGAATCTTTCAACGTTGTTAGTGAAGCTCGTAATGAAGGTACTATCGTATCGGTAAGCGATGGTATCATTCGCATTCACGGTCTATCTGACGTGATGCAAGGTGAAATGATTGAATTACCGGGTGGCCGTTATGCCTTAGCACTTAACCTTGAACGTGATTCAGTAGGTGCGGTTGTAATGGGCCCATATGCTGACCTTAAGGAAGGCACAAAAGTAACAGGTACTGGTCGTATTCTTGAAGTGCCAGTTGGTCCTGAAATGCTTGGTCGTGTTGTTAATACACTAGGTGAACCTATTGATGGTAAAGGCCCGATTGATGCTAAATTAACTTCTCCTGTAGAAGTTATCGCACCAGGGGTTATCGATCGTCAGTCAGTTGATCAACCTGTTCAAACTGGTTATAAGTCTGTTGACTCAATGATCCCAATCGGTCGTGGTCAGCGTGAACTTATCATCGGAGACCGCCAGACTGGTAAAACAGCGATGGCGATCGATGCGATTATTAACCAGAAAGATTCGGGTATTTACTCTATCTATGTTGCAATTGGCCAAAAAGCGTCAACTATTGCGAACGTAGTACGTAAGCTTGAAGAGCATGGTGCACTTAAAAACACAATTGTTGTTGTTGCATCTGCTTCTGAATCTGCGGCGTTGCAATACCTGGCTCCATATGCGGGTTGTGCAATGGGTGAATACTTCCGCGATCGCGGCGAAGACGCACTGATTATCTATGATGATCTGTCTAAACAAGCCGTAGCGTATCGTCAGATCTCTCTACTTCTAAAACGCCCACCTGGTCGTGAAGCTTTCCCTGGTGACGTATTCTACTTGCACTCACGTCTTCTAGAACGTGCAGCTCGCGTAAATGCGAATTATGTAGAACGTTTCACTAACGGAGAAGTGAAAGGTAAAACAGGTTCTTTAACTGCATTACCTATTATCGAAACTCAGGCTGGTGACGTATCGGCATTCGTACCAACAAACGTAATTTCGATTACGGATGGTCAGATCTTCCTACAAACTGAACTATTCAACGCTGGTGTTCGTCCTGCGGTTGACCCTGGTATTTCAGTATCTCGTGTAGGTGGTGCTGCGCAAACTAAGATTATGAAAAAACTGTCTGGTGGTATTCGTACTGCTCTTGCACAGTATCGTGAACTTGCGGCTTTCGCTCAGTTTGCTTCAGATCTTGATGATGCAACCAAAGCTCAGCTAGACCATGGTCAAAAAGTAACTGAACTGATGAAGCAGAAACAATATGCTCCTATGTCAGTGTTTGATCAGGCTGTAGTTATCTTTGCTGCAGAGCGTGGCTTCTTAAAAGACATTGATATCAACAAATTGCTTGATTTCGAAGCTGCTCTACTATCGTTCGCTCATAACCAACACGCAGATCTTGTAGATGAAATCAACAAGACAGGTGCTTATAACGACGACATTGAAGCTAAATTGAAAAAGCTTGTCGAAGACTTTAAAGCAAACCAAACTTGGTAATGAAGTCGGTGGCAGTGATGCCACCAGCTAATGGAGAGTGACGATGGCCGGCGCAAAAGAGATACGTAATAAAATCGCGAGTGTGAAAAGCACTCAGAAAATTACGAAAGCAATGCAAATGGTAGCCGCTTCAAAAATGCGTCGTAGTCAAGATGCGATGGAAGCGACACGTCCATATGCAGAAACAATGCGTAAAGTGATCGGTCACGTAGCAAATGCAAATCTAGAGTATCGTCATCCTTACCTAGATGAGCGTGATGCTAAACGAGTTGGTTATATCATTATTTCAACAGACCGTGGTTTGTGTGGTGGCTTAAACATCAATGTGTTTAAAAAAGCCATTCTTGATATGAAATCATGGAGCGATAAAGGTGCTGATGTTGAAGTTGCCGCAATAGGTTCAAAGGCTGCTGCCTTTTTCAAAAGCTATGGCGCGAAAATTTCAGCTCAGGTTGCAGGTTTAGGTGATAGCCCTGAACTTGACAGCTTAATCGGTTCTGTAAGTGTAATGCTTAAGAAATATGATGCAGGCGAATTAGATCGCCTTTACGTTGTGTTTAACAAGTTTGTTAACACAATGATTCAGGAACCAACGATCGATCAATTACTACCATTGCCAAAAGCGGATAGTGAAGAGATGAGCCAGCATAAACATTCCTGGGATTATCTCTACGAGCCAGAGCCTAAGCCTTTACTTGATATGCTATTGAAGCGTTATATTGAGTCTCAGGTTTATCAGGGTGTTGTAGAGAACCAGGCATGTGAGCAGGCATCGCGAATGATTGCGATGAAATCTGCGACAGATAATGCTGGTAGTTTGATTGATGATTTAGAACTTGTGTACAACAAAGAACGTCAGTTCGCAATTACACAAGAACTTACAGAAATCGTCTCGGGTGCTGCTGCGGTTTAGCATTGGTAAAACGAAATAGTTTAGAGGATTAACGATGGCTACAGGTAAGATCGTACAGATCATTGGTGCGGTAGTCGACGTAGAGTTCCCTCAGAGCGAAGTTCCTTCAGTATATGACGCTCTGAACGTAGTCGATGCAAAAGAACGTCTAGTTCTTGAAGTTCAACAACAGCTAGGTGGTGGTGTTGTTCGTTGTATCGTTATGGGTAGCTCTGATGGTTTACGTCGTGGAGTTGCAGTAGAAAATACTGGCGCTCCAATTTCAGTTCCAGTTGGTACTAAGACTCTTGGTCGTATCATGAATGTACTTGGTGATACGATTGATGAACGTGGTGATATCGGTACGGATGAGGTTTACTCAATCCACCGTGAAGCGCCAAGTTATGAAGATCAGTCAAACGCAACTGAACTGCTTGAAACGGGTGTTAAAGTAATCGACTTGGTTTGCCCATTTGCGAAAGGTGGTAAAATCGGTCTGTTCGGTGGTGCGGGTGTTGGTAAGACCGTTAACATGATGGAACTTATCAATAACATCGCAATTCAACACTCAGGTTTGTCTGTATTTGCTGGTGTAGGTGAACGTACCCGTGAAGGTAACGACTTCTACTACGAAATGCAGGAAGCTGGCGTTGTTAACGTTGAAAAACCAGAAGAATCAAAAGTAGCGATGGTTTATGGTCAGATGAACGAGCCACCGGGCAACCGTCTTCGTGTTGCGTTGACTGGTTTGACTATCGCCGAGAAGTTCCGTGACGATGGTCGTGATGTACTTCTGTTCATCGATAACATCTACCGTTATACACTTGCAGGTACGGAAGTTTCGGCTCTTCTTGGTCGTATGCCTTCTGCGGTAGGTTATCAGCCAACACTTGCTGAAGAAATGGGTGTTCTACAAGAACGTATTACGTCGACTAAAACTGGTTCTATCACGTCTATTCAGGCGGTATACGTACCAGCGGATGACTTGACTGACCCATCTCCCGCAACGACGTTTGCTCACTTGGATGCAACTGTGGTACTCAGCCGTAATATCGCTGCAATGGGTCTATACCCAGCGATTGACCCACTTGATTCTACATCTCGTCAGCTTGACCCACTTGTTGTTGGTCAGGAGCACTATGATGTTGCTCGTGGCGTTCAGTCTACGCTTCAACGCTATAAAGAGCTTAAGGATATCATTGCTATCTTAGGTATGGATGAACTATCAGAAGAAGATAAGCTGGTTGTTGCCCGTGCTCGTAAGATTGAACGTTTCCTTACTCAGCCTTTCCACGTAGCGGAAGTCTTCACAGGCATGTCTGGTGCTTATGTATCACTTAAAGATACATTACGTAGCTTTAAAGGCCTGCTAAACGGTGATTACGATGATATTCCTGAACAGGCATTCATGTACTGCGGTGCAATTGAAGAAGTTCTGGAAAAAGCTAAGAAGCTTTAAGGCTGACTAGGAGGCGATATGGCATCAATGCCCTTTCACCTGGATGTTGTAAGTGCGGAGAAGAAAATTTTCTCAGGCATGGTTGAAACATTTACGGTGACTGGTAGCGAAGGTGAACTTGGTATTTACCGTGGACACACTCCGCTGCTGACCGCAATTAAACCTGGTATGGTGCGTATTGTGAAACAGCACGGCCACGAAGAAATTATTTATGTTTCTGGTGGTATGGTTGAAATTCAGCCTGGTACATCAACTGTACTGGCTGATACAGCTATCCGTGGTGAGGAACTTGACGCAGCGAAAGCAGAAGAAGCCAAACGTCATGCTGAGGAAAATATTAAGCAGCAGCAGGGCGGTATGGATTATGCCAAAGCGGCCAGTGAACTAGCGAAAGCAATTGCTCAGCTTCGAGTGATTGAGCTAGTGAAAAAACGTCGTTAATAATCATTAACGGATAAACGTGTAAGTAAAAAGGTGGCAGCAATGCCACCTTTTTTGATTTTTAGGAAAAAAACACGGGCATTGTTTAACTATTCTGTGTTTAAAAGATAGAATTAATATCAGTTTCGAATACAACCAAAAGGTCATTGCATGAAATTCAGTGCCGTTATTCTTGCTGCGGGTAAGGGAACCCGTATGTACTCTCAGTTACCTAAAGTACTGCATAAGTTAGCAGGTAAACCAATGGTGAAACATGTTATTGATACATGTCACTCTGTCGGTGTCGAAAATATTCACCTGGTTTACGGCCATGGTGGCGACTTAATGAAAAATACATTAAAAAATGAGCATGTTAAGTGGGTACTGCAGAATGAACAATTGGGTACGGGTCATGCGGTCGATCAGGCTTCACACCTTTTTAATGATGATGAAAAAATCATTGTGCTTTATGGTGATGTGCCTTTGATTTCTGATAATACCATCCAGGGATTGTTAGATGCCCATATTGAAGGTGGTATTGCTCTCTTAACCGTGATTCAGAATAATCCGACCGGATACGGACGCATCGTTCGTAAACATGGCAATGTAATTGCGATTGTTGAACAGAAGGATGCAACAGAAGAACAGTTGGCAATTAATGAAGTGAATACCGGTGTGTTAGTTGCTTCAGGTAAAGATCTTAAACGTTGGTTATCGAAATTAGAGAATAATAACGCTCAGAGAGAATATTATCTGACCGATATTATTGCTGCAGCGCATAAAGAGGGCGGTATCATTTCAACGGTTCATCCTCAGAAGACAATGGAAGTAGAAGGCGTGAATGATAGGGTTCAGCTTGCTCGTCTGGAAAGACAATATCAGGAGTCATTAGCTGAACAGTTACTAGCGCAGGGCGTAATGTTGCGAGATCCTCAACGTTTTGATCTACGTGGTCAACTGCAATGTGGTACTGATGTTGAAATCGATGTAAATGTGATTATTGAGGGTACTGTGTCTCTGGGTAATAACGTTACTGTCGGGGCTGGAAGTGTGCTGATTGATTGTGAAATTGATGATAATACGCTGATTCGTCCTTACAGTATTATTGAAGGTGCCACAGTTGGTGAAGATTGTACTGTTGGTCCGTTTACTCGTCTGCGTCCTGGTGCTGAAATGAAAAATGATGCCCATGTCGGTAATTTTGTTGAAGTTAAAAACTCAAAAATAGGCGAAGGTTCTAAAGCTAACCATCTGACTTACGTTGGCGATGCTGAAATCGGTAAGCGTGTTAATCTTGGTGCTGGAACTATTACCTGTAATTACGATGGTGCGAACAAGTTTAAAACTATTATTGGTGATGATGTCTTTGTGGGGTCTGACACTCAATTAGTTGCACCAGTTCAGGTTGCTGATGGTGTTACAATTGGTGCTGGTTCTACTATTACCCGTAATATTACTGAAAAAGATCAGTTGGTTATTACCAGGGCTAAAGAGCGTCGGATTGATGGTTGGAAACGACCTGTTAAAAAGACAAAGTAATCTATTTGCTTATCGAGTCAAATCATAAGAGCAGCTACTGGCTGCTCTTTTAGCATCTAAATCGCCTTTATATTGAGTTTAAACAAAATTTAAATATGAACGTTTTAGCTTTTCGAAAGTACAACATTTTTATGAAGATGATCATGGTACACTGGGAAAAATTTCTAATTAGTAGCTAATGTAACTTAATGAATTTTGACCCTTATTTAATCCCTAAGTCCCCATTAATTTTTGAAGAAGAAATTAAGAAAAGCTTGTTTATAACTTATCTGGCTCATACTTCATCAATTGAAGAGGCAAAAGCATTTGTTGACCAGATTAAAAGTCGTCATTCTGATGCCCGGCATAATTGTTGGGCATATGTGGCTGGCAGGCCGGAAGATTCGATGAAGTGGGGATTCAGTGATGACGGAGAGCCGTCTGGTACTGCAGGTAAACCAATGTTAGCTCAACTTGCTGGTTCTGATGTTGGAGAGATAACAGCAGTAGTAACGCGTTATTTTGGCGGAATAAAGTTGGGGACTGGTGGTTTGGTTAAGGCTTATGGTGGTGGTGTTCAGCAAGCTTTAAAACAACTGGAAACGATAGAGAAAAAAATAACCAGCCAACTGGTGATTACACTGGAATATTCCTTTTTACCTACACTGCAATCTATTATGGCTCAATATGATGTCAAAGAAGTTGAATCTGAATATAGTGAGAATGTGATGCTTGTGGTTGAGTTAGAAGTTAATCATATAGACTCTTTTACACAAACTATCATTAATAGAAGTGGCGCTAAGGTGATGGTTTCATCACAAGAAGGATCGCCAATAAACAAATAATAAATATTGGTCGTTATAATATGCAATTTCGCTCGATCATTCGGATTATAGGTCTGTTGCTAGCTCTTTTTAGTGTATCTATGTTAGCTCCTTCCCTAGTGGCTTTAGTTTACCGGGATGGAGGAGGAGTGCCATTTATAACGACTTTTTTCCTTCTTCTTGGGGCCGGTTTTTCCTGTTGGTTTCCTAATCGTGATTATAGAAAAGAATTAAAAGCACGGGATGGGTTTCTGATAGTCGTTTTATTCTGGTTAGTTATTGGAAGTGCAGGGTCGTTGCCATTTTTCTTAACCGACACTCCTAAAGTATCATTGACAGATGCTTTTTTTGAGTCCTTTTCTGCATTAACAACAACAGGCGCTACAGTTCTTGTTGGGTTAGATTATCTCCCTAAAGCCATTTTGTTTTATCGACAATTTTTACAATGGTTTGGGGGGATGGGTATTATTGTTTTAGCTGTAGCCATACTGCCTATGTTAGGCATTGGTGGTATGCAGCTTTATCGTGCAGAAATTCCCGGACCGGTTAAAGATACGAAAGTTGCTCCCAGAATAGCAGAAACAGCCAAAATACTTTGGTACATCTATCTTTCTCTCACTATCATGTGTGCCATCTCTTTTTGGTTTGCTGGCATGTCTGGTTTTGATGCTATTTGCCATAGTTTTTCTACGATAGCAATAGGAGGATTTTCTACGCATGATGCGAGTATGGGGTATTTTGATAGTTATACAATCAATCTTATTACGGTTGTTTTCCTGATTATCTCTGGTTGCAATTTTACGCTTCATTATGCTGCATTTGCTAATGGCGGTATCCATCCTAAATACTATTGGAAAGATAAAGAGTTTAAAGCATTTATTTTTATTCAGGTTGTTTTGTTTATTATTTGTTTTTTACTTTTATTAAAACATAGTCAGCAACTATCCATTTTTGATGCATTTGATCAGGCTTTGTTTCAAACGGTTTCTATTTCTACGACAGCTGGGTTTACAACGACCGGGTTTTCACAATGGCCACTGTTTTTACCCGTTTTGTTGTTATTTTCATCTTTTATTGGTGGATGTGCCGGTTCTACTGGTGGAGGGTTAAAAGTAATAAGAATATTTTTATTATCATTGCAAGGTTTTCGGGAATTGAAAAGATTAATTCACCCTAGAGCTATTTACCCAATCAAACTAGGTGACAATGCGCTGCCCCAGAGAGTTATTGATGCTGTATGGGGGTTCTTTGCTGCATATGCATTAATTTTTGTTGTCTGTATGCTGGCATTAATTGCTACTGGAATGGAAGAGCTAAGTGCTTTCTCTGCTGTTGTTGCGACTCTGAATAACTTAGGGCCGGGGTTAGGTGAGGTTGCTGTTCACTTTAAAGATATAAATGATATGGCAAAGTGGGTTCTTATCGCTTCTATGCTGTTTGGACGCTTGGAAATCTTTACTTTATTAGTATTATTTACACCTGCGTTCTGGAGAAGTTAAAGGAGAGTTTGTGGCTAAAATATTATTTTTGTATTCAACAAGAGAAGGACAAACAAAAAAGATATTACAGCATATAGCAAGTCAACTTGATGGTTCTGAGTGTGATTTTTTTAATATTCATGACATGCCTGTTGTTGATTTTTCCCAGTATGAAAAGGTATTAGTGGGAGCATCTATCCGCTATGGACGCTTGAATAAAAAATTATATCAATATATTGAAAGAAATTACGAAGCTCTTGCAAACGCTAAATCTGCATTTGTCTGTGTGAATCTTACAGCTAGAAAAGAGCATGAAGGTAAAGATACTCCAGAAGGCAGTGTATATATCCAAACGTTCCTTAAAAAATCTCTCTGGAAACCTCAATTGATAGGTGTTTTTGCAGGTGCTCTTCTTTATCCTCGTTATAAGTTTTTCGATAAACTGATGATTCAATTTATTATGAAGCTTACTGGAGGTGAAACGGATACAAGTAAAGAAATAGAGTATACCAACTGGGAAAAAGTTAATTATTTTGGTTCTGAATTTAAAAAATTGTAAATAAAACCAGCATCTTGCTATGTTTTTGTACAATTAAATTGAAATTTAAAAAAAAGCTAAAAAAATAGTTGCCAATTAATCATTCCTGCCTATAATGCCCCTCGCTGACACGGTAATACGAAGCAAATATCGATGTTGGTTAAGAGGTGGCCTTCTTTTAGAAGGCGATTTAAAAAAAGTGTTTGACACTTGGTTTTAAATAGATAGAATAGTCCTCCGTTTTGAGAGAAGCTCAAAACGAATTTGCTCTTTAACAATATAAACCTATCAATCTGTGTGGGCACTCGTCGGATAAACATCCAAAAGATTTTATCAATGATACGAGTGACCAATCGAACAGGATTTCTTTTTTAGAATGAATGTTTGGCACAGTCAATTCAACATTACATTACTTTTTATAAAGTAGTGCATGTTATCAGTATTCATTGAGCCGATGCTTAGGCATCAAAAAAACTTTAATTGAAGAGTTTGATCATGGCTCAGATTGAACGCTGGCGGCAGGCCTAACACATGCAAGTCGAGCGGTAACAGAAGAAAGCTTGCTTTCTTGCTGACGAGCGGCGGACGGGTGAGTAATGCTTAGGAAGTTGCCCGGTAGAGGGGGATAACCATTGGAAACGATGGCTAATACCGCATATTCTCTTTGGAGCAAAGCAGGGGACCTTAGGGCCTTGCGCTATCGGATACGCCTAAGTGAGATTAGCTAGTTGGTGAGGTAAGAGCTCACCAAGGCGACGATCTCTAGCTGGTCTGAGAGGATGATCAGCCACACTGGAACTGAGACACGGTCCAGACTCCTACGGGAGGCAGCAGTGGGGAATATTGCACAATGGGGGAAACCCTGATGCAGCCATGCCGCGTGTATGAAGAAGGCCTTCGGGTTGTAAAGTACTTTCAGCAGTGAGGAAGGGTAATAAATTAATACTTTATTATTTTGACGTTAGCTGCAGAAGAAGCACCGGCTAACTCCGTGCCAGCAGCCGCGGTAATACGGAGGGTGCGAGCGTTAATCGGAATTACTGGGCGTAAAGCGCATGCAGGTGGTCTGTTAAGTCAGATGTGAAAGCCCGGGGCTTAACCTCGGAATCGCATTTGAAACTGGGAGGCTAGAGTACTGTAGAGGGGGGTAGAATTTCAGGTGTAGCGGTGAAATGCGTAGAGATCTGAAGGAATACCGGTGGCGAAGGCGGCCCCCTGGACAGATACTGACACTCAGATGCGAAAGCGTGGGGAGCAAACAGGATTAGATACCCTGGTAGTCCACGCTGTAAACGATGTCTACTTGGAGGTTGTTCCCTTGAGGAGTGGCTTTCGGAGCTAACGCGTTAAGTAGACCGCCTGGGGAGTACGGTCGCAAGATTAAAACTCAAATGAATTGACGGGGGCCCGCACAAGCGGTGGAGCATGTGGTTTAATTCGATGCAACGCGAAGAACCTTACCTACTCTTGACATCCAGAGAAGCCAGCGGAGACGCAGGTGTGCCTTCGGGAGCTCTGAGACAGGTGCTGCATGGCTGTCGTCAGCTCGTGTTGTGAAATGTTGGGTTAAGTCCCGCAACGAGCGCAACCCTTATCCTTGTTTGCCAGCGAGTAATGTCGGGAACTCCAGGGAGACTGCCGGTGATAAACCGGAGGAAGGTGGGGACGACGTCAAGTCATCATGGCCCTTACGAGTAGGGCTACACACGTGCTACAATGGCGTATACAGAGGGCGGCCAACTTGCGAAAGTGAGCGAATCCCAAAAAGTACGTCGTAGTCCGGATCGGAGTCTGCAACTCGACTCCGTGAAGTCGGAATCGCTAGTAATCGTGGATCAGAATGCCACGGTGAATACGTTCCCGGGCCTTGTACACACCGCCCGTCACACCATGGGAGTGGGCTGCAAAAGAAGCAGGTAGTTTAACCTTCGGGAGGACGCTTGCCACTTTGTGGTTCATGACTGGGGTGAAGTCGTAACAAGGTAGCGCTAGGGGAACCTGGCGCTGGATCACCTCCTTACACGATGATGATTATTGTCGAGTGTTCACACAGATTGATGGTTTATGTAGTTTAAGAGTATCTTAGTGTCCCGTTCGTCTAGAGGCCTAGGACACCGCCCTTTCACGGCGGTAACAGGGGTTCGACTCCCCTACGGGATACCATGGGTCGTTAGCTCAGTTGGTAGAGCAGTTGACTTTTAATCAATTGGTCGCAGGTTCAAATCCTGCACGACCCACCATTTTACTTGTTATGGGGCTATAGCTCAGCTGGGAGAGCGCCTGCCTTGCACGCAGGAGGTCTGCGGTTCGATCCCGCATAGCTCCACCATAACAATTAAAGATGGGCGATTAGCTCAGTTGGGAGAGCACCTGCCTTACAAGCAGGGGGTCACTGGTTCGAACCCGGTATCGCCCACCATCTTTAAGCGCATTAGCGATAGTGCTTTTAAACATGGTTACTTTCTTTAAAAGAAAGCAAATCAAGCTCTTTAACAATTTGGAAAGCTGACAAAGTAATGTTTTATTTATGTTTAAATAGAAGATTACTTGTAAAAGTTCTCAATACTTTCTTTTTAAAAGAAAGACCAACACAATCAAGTGTTCTTGGAATCATACTGTATTGTATGTATTCAAAATTGAGTCCGGCAAATATCAAGTCTGTCACATGTATAAAAATGACAGACACCTTGGTGACTAATCGCAATTCGAAACTTTTTCGGGTTGTATGGTTAAGTGACTAAGCGTACACGGTGGATGCCTTGGCAGTCAGAGGCGATGAAGGACGTATTAACTTGCGATAAGCCCAGATGAGGTAGTAAAAACCACTTGAGTCTGGGATGTCCGAATGGGGAAACCCACTTACATAAGTAAGTATCCTTAACTGAATACATAGGTTAAGGAGGCGAACCGGGAGAACTGAAACATCTAAGTACCCCGAGGAAAAGAAATCAACCGAGATTCCGAAAGTAGCGGCGAGCGAAATCGGACTAGCCCTTAAGCTTTTACAGTGTTAGGTGAAGTGTCTGGGAAGGCACGCGATACAGGGTGACAGCCCCGTAACCGACAGCACTGTTTGAGTGAAAACGAGTAAGGCGGGACACGTGATATCCTGTTTGAAGATGGGGGGACCATCCTCCAAGGCTAAATACTCCTGACTGACCGATAGTGAACCAGTACCGTGAGGGAAAGGCGAAAAGAACCCCTGTGAGGGGAGTGAAATAGAACCTGAAACCGTGTACGTACAAGCAGTAGGAGCCTCTTTGTGGGGTGACTGCGTACCTTTTGTATAATGGGTCAGCGACTTATATTCAGTGGCAAGGTTAACCGATTAGGGGAGCCGTAGCGAAAGCGAGTGTTAACTGCGCGTTGAGTCTCTGGATATAGACCCGAAACCGAGTGATCTAGCCATGGGCAGGTTGAAGGTTGAGTAACATCAACTGGAGGACCGAACCGACTAATGTTGAAAAATTAGCGGATGACCTGTGGCTAGGGGTGAAAGGCCAATCAAACTCGGAGATAGCTGGTTCTCCCCGAAAGCTATTTAGGTAGCGCCTCGGACGAATACTACTGGGGGTAGAGCACTGTTAAGGCTAGGGGGTCATCCCGACTTACCAACCCTTTGCAAACTCCGAATACCAGTAAGTACTATCCGGGAGACACACGGCGGGTGCTAACGTCCGTCGTGGAGAGGGAAACAACCCAGACCGCCAGCTAAGGTCCCAAATTACAGCTAAGTGGGAAACGATGTGGGAAGGCTTAGACAGCTAGGATGTTGGCTTAGAAGCAGCCATCATTTAAAGAAAGCGTAATAGCTCACTAGTCGAGTCGGCCTGCGCGGAAGATGTAACGGGGCTAAGTTGTAAACCGAAGCTGCGGCAATGCGATTTATCGTATTGGGTAGGGGAGCGTTCTGTAAGCGGAAGAAGGTGTGTGGTAACGCATGCTGGACGTATCAGAAGTGCGAATGCTGACATGAGTAACGATAATGGGGGTGAAAAACCTCCACGCCGGAAGACCAAGGGTTCCTGTCCAACGTTAATCGGGGCAGGGTGAGTCGACCCCTAAGGCGAGGCAGAAATGCGTAGTCGATGGGAAACGGGTTAATATTCCCGTACTTGTTACTATTGCGATGGGGGGACGGAGAAGGCTAGGTGAGCCAGGCGACGGTTGTCCTGGTTCAAGTGAGTAGGCTGGAGACTTAGGTAAATCCGGGTTTCTAAGGCTGAGACACGACGTCGAGCCACTAAGGTGGTGAAGTCATTGATGCCCTGCTTCCAGGAAAAGCCTCTAAGCTTCAGATAGTAAGAAATCGTACCCCAAACCGACACAGGTGGTCGGGTAGAGAATACCAAGGCGCTTGAGAGAACTCGGGTGAAGGAACTAGGCAAAATGGTACCGTAACTTCGGGAGAAGGTACGCTCCTGATGGTGAAGTCCCTAGCGGATGGAGCTGACAGGAGTCGCAGATACCAGGTGGCTGCAACTGTTTATTAAAAACACAGCACTGTGCAAAATCGAAAGATGACGTATACGGTGTGACGCCTGCCCGGTGCCGGAAGGTTAATTGATGCTGTTAGAGGTAACTCGAAGCGGTTGATCGAAGCCCCGGTAAACGGCGGCCGTAACTATAACGGTCCTAAGGTAGCGAAATTCCTTGTCGGGTAAGTTCCGACCTGCACGAATGGCGTAATGATGGCCACGCTGTCTCCACCCGAGACTCAGTGAAATTGAAATCGCTGTGAAGATGCAGTGTACCCGCGGCTAGACGGAAAGACCCCGTGAACCTTTACTACAGCTTGGCACTGAACATTGAGCCTACATGTGTAGGATAGGTGGGAGGCTATGAAGCGTCGTCGCTAGATGATGTGGAGCCATCCTTGAAATACCACCCTTGTATGTTTGATGTTCTAACTTAGCCCCATAATCTGGGGTGAGGACAGTGCCTGGTGGGTAGTTTGACTGGGGCGGTCTCCTCCCAAAGAGTAACGGAGGAGCACGAAGGTGGGCTAATCACGGTTGGACATCGTGAGGTTAGTGTAATGGCACAAGCCCGCTTGACTGCGAGAGTGACGGCTCGAGCAGGTGCGAAAGCAGGTCATAGTGATCCGGTGGCTCTGAATGGAAGGGCCATCGCTCAACGGATAAAAGGTACTCCGGGGATAACAGGCTGATACCGCCCAAGAGTTCATATCGACGGCGGTGTTTGGCACCTCGATGTCGGCTCATCACATCCTGGGGCTGAAGTCGGTCCCAAGGGTATGGCTGTTCGCCATTTAAAGTGGTACGCGAGCTGGGTTTAGAACGTCGTGAGACAGTTCGGTCCCTATCTGCCGTGGGCGTTGGAGAATTGAAGGGGGCTGCTCCTAGTACGAGAGGACCGGAGTGGACGAACCACTGGTGTTCGGGTTGTCATGCCAATGGCATTGCCCGGTAGCTAAGTTCGGAATCGATAACCGCTGAAAGCATCTAAGCGGGAAGCGAGCCCTGAGATGAGTTCTCCCTGGCACTTTAAGTGTCCTAAAGGGTTGTTCGAGACTAGAACGTTGATAGGCAGGGTGTGTAAGCGTTGTGAGGCGTTGAGCTAACCTGTACTAATAGCCCGTGAGGCTTAACCATACAACACCGAAAGGGTTTTGCGGACTCAGAACCGAAGACTTGATTGTGAATTGAGAATACAAAGAAACAGCTTTCCAGATTTTTGGCTTTTAGCTTTTGTATAAAGCTGAAGACCAATAGCAGAATTTGTCTGGCGACAATAGCATTTTGGCTCCACCTGAATCCATGCCGAACTCAGAAGTGAAACGAAATAGCGCCGATGGTAGTGTGGGGTCTCCCCATGTGAGAGTAGGACATCGCCAGACTCCAATTTAGACTTAACAGTCTGACCAGTGCGGAGCGGTAGTTCAGCTGGTTAGAATACCGGCCTGTCACGCCGGGGGTCGCGGGTTCGAGTCCCGTCCGCTCCGCCATTTATTTTAAGCCCCAGCAGCAATGCTGGGGTACTTTCATTTATGAAGGGGTGTAGCTCCAATTGGCAGAGCAGCGGATTCCAAATCCGCGTGTTGGGAGTTCGAATCTCTCCACCCCTGCCATTAATACTAAGCCTTAGTCGAAAGACTAAGGCTTTTTGTCGTTTAGGCTATAGAAAAATTCAGAAAATTATTCGTATTGGTATAAAATAGTTTCATTATTTTATAGTGTATTTTTGGAATTGGTCATTTATTTGAAAAACTCGTTTTGAAACAATAAAAGTGACACCTGTAACGTTTAATTATTTTCTCTTTTACTCGGTACTTTCCTTCCTAAAATCATTCCGTCAATCATCATATTTAAGGGGATAATTGTGGGTCAATTTTCAATACTTGGTTTTGTTGCTGTAGGTGGCGCTTTTGGTGCGTGTTCAAGATATTTAATTTCCGAACTGTGCATATTTCTATTTGGCCGTGGTTTTCCATATGGGACGCTTACAGTGAACGTTCTAGGTTCGTTTATTATGGGATTATTGGTATCTGCTTTTCAGGGGCAGATTTTATCTGCTGAACCATGGCGACAGTTGATTGGCTTAGGCTTCTTAGGCGCATTAACCACATTTTCTACCTTTTCTATGGATAATGTATTGCTTTTAGACCAAGGGGAATTTTTCAAGTTAGGGATTAATATATTTCTTAATGTCGCTTTAAGTATTACTGCTGCATGGGTAGGTTTTCAGTTGATCACAAAAGCATAAATTTATGTATATTCTTATTGCTATTTAGTTAGTGCTTTTTTTATAATCACTGTCACTTGTCGGAGTGCCATTTGGCTGAGACCGTTAATTCGGGATCCGTTGAACCTGATCAGGTTAATACCTGCGAAGGGAACAGAGAAGACATCCAGTAGTTAGTATTTTAACTATTATCTCATTTGTTGAGTCCTATACGTCCTCCCTTTTACGAGCATTAATCCGCCAAGCATTATCCATTGATATTAAAGGAAAGTGCTATGTCGAATCGCAAACAAGCCAGATTAGAAGCAAAAATATTCATTGAAAATATAACCGCTATTCCATATCCAAATTCAGTAAAAACGTATGTTACGGGTTCTCGTCCAGACGTTCGTGTCCCAATGCGAGAAATATCACTAACAGATACGTTAATTGGTGGGACAAAAGAGAACCCTATATACGAGAAAAATGAGCCTATATCTGTTTATGATACCTCTGGTGTATATACAGACCCTGAGTTTAATATTGATGTTTATAATGGCTTACCAAAGCTGAGATCAGGTTGGATTGAAGAAAGACAAGATACACATTATCTTGATGGTCTTACATCTGAGTATGCTCGTAAACGTCTTGATGATTCATCTCTTAATGAACTTAGATATGGTAACCTACCTAAGATATTACGCTCTAAAGACAGTAAAAGAGTCACACAGCTTCATTATGCTCGCATGGGAGTTATAACTCCTGAAATGGAGTATATCGCTATACGTGAGAATATGGGGCGGCAAAAGTTTGTAGATGAGCAATTAAATCAACAACATCCTGGATTGAACTTTGGTGCCAATTTACCTAAAGAAATAACTCCGGAATTTGTTCGCCGAGAAGTTGCAGAAGGTCGGGCTATTATTCCTTGTAATATCAATCACCCAGAATCAGAACCTATGATTATTGGGCGAAATTTTCTGGTAAAGGTGAACGCTAATATTGGTAACTCTTCGGTAACTTCGTCTATTGAAGAAGAAGTTGAAAAACTGGTCTGGGCAACCCGGTGGGGGGCTGATACCGTTATGGATTTATCTACCGGACGTAATATTCATGAAACTCGGGAATGGATACTACGTAATAGCCCGGTTCCCATTGGTACTGTGCCTATGTACCAGGCATTAGAAAAGGTCAATGGAATCGCAGAAAACCTTAACTGGGAAGTAATGAGAGACACTTTGATAGAGCAGGCAGAACAGGGTGTGGATTACTTCACTATTCATGCCGGATTGTTGCTCAGTTACGTTCATCTTACTGCTAAGCGTGTAACTGGGATTGTTTCTCGTGGTGGTTCTATCATTGCTAAATGGTGTTTAGCACATCATCAGGAAAACTTCTTATATACTCGTTTCAGAGAAATCTGTGAAATTTGTGCTCAATACGATGTGGCACTTTCATTGGGTGATGGCTTACGTCCAGGATCTGTTGCTGATGCGAATGATGAAGCTCAGTTTTCTGAGTTAAGAACTCTCGGTGAATTGACAAAAATAGCCTGGGAATACGATGTTCAGGTCATTATCGAAGGCCCTGGGCATATACCCATGCATATGATCAAAGAGAATATGGATGAGCAAATCAAGCATTGCCACGAAGCGCCATTTTATACTCTTGGTCCACTGACAACTGATATTGCACCAGGATATGATCACATAACATCAGGTATCGGTGCTGCGATGATTGGTTGGTATGGCTGTGCGATGCTGTGTTATGTAACACCTAAAGAGCACTTGGGTCTTCCTAATAAAGAAGATGTAAAAACCGGGCTTATTACTTATAAATTAGCTGCACATGCAGCAGATCTTGCTAAAGGGCACCCTGGAGCTCAAATTCGTGATAATGCAATCTCTAAAGCCAGGTTTGAATTTCGCTGGGAAGACCAGTTTAATCTGGCATTGGATCCTGTCACTGCTCGTGAATATCACGATGAAACCTTGCCTCAGGAAACTGGTAAAGTGGCCCATTTCTGCTCTATGTGTGGTCCAAAATTCTGTTCAATGAAAATCTCTAAAGAAGTTCGAGATTATGCAAATAATAATCCTGGAGAAATTGAGGTTAAGCTCGTTGACGATCCTCTTGAAGGGATGCGTAAAAAATCTGAGGAATTTAAATCTCAGGGGTCAGAACTCTATCATGTAGCCAGTACAGCAGAAGAGGTCTGATTATGGCTACAATATGGTTACCTAAACAGGAGAGTGCTCTTATGAGCTCTCTTCAAAAACTATTTGATACTGTCTTTTGTCATACGCTGGGTGAGATCAATATTGATTTTCAACAATGGGATGAACCATCAATTAATATCCAGTTTTCCGAATTTAAAAGGCTGGAATTTGATGTTTATACAAATGATGTTCATTGGTTTAAGCCGTCGAAATTAATTGATGATAGTAGTATAAAAAGAATATATTCAATTAAATATAACCACGATATACCCAATAAAATTTCTCCTGAAAATTTATTTACTGTTTTTATAAGAACAGCGCAAGTCAATTCGTATCAGGTTTCTGAACGATGGAATGATGAGAGTGGTATGAAGTCTTTATATAGTCGAAATACTCCTCAGAAATCTATTGTTCCTCTAGAGCATCTATCATGGCTAATCTTGTTATCACTTTATGATTTTTCATTTGATGATTCTTTGGTGATTGCACGTTCTGCAATAAATGTTTCACGTGAAACATGGCCAGTTGATATCAAATATTTCCCCACAGTAATTAATCAGGCAGAGCTAAAAATACAACCATTTCTACCGATAGATCCTGAAAAATTTCATTTATACCCTGTAGTTGATTCTTATGAATGGATTGAAAAACTAACAGGTAAGTATGACATTCAAACAGCACAGTTAAGAATTAAAGATCCTAAGTCACCAGAATTAGAATCTCAGATAGAACAAGTTAGCGAATTATCCAGAACAAGTAAAAAGCAGCTGTTTATTAATGATTACTGGCAAGCAGCAATTAAATATAGATCCTATGGCGTTCACCTCGGACAAGAGGATTTGGATACTACTGATTTGGATTTGATACGTAATGCTAATTTACGTCTGGGGATTTCAACGCACGGTTATTATGAAATTTTGAAGGCCGAATCTGTATCTCCTTCTTATATCGCTCTTGGACATATATATCCAACAACAACTAAAGATATGCCATCAAAGCCACAAGGCATTATTCGGTTAGCATTATATCAAAAATTAATTAATTCTATTGGAGCTCTAAGTACAGATATACCCACAGTTGCAATCGGGGGAATTGATTTGAAGAATGCTGAAAGCGTTCTTGATACCGGTGTTAGTTCAATTGCTGTTGTGAGAGCTATAACGAAGGCTGACAATTTAACTGAGAGTATTGCAAAGTTTCATTCTCTTATTGATGCCCAAAAATGTCAGGAGTGTGTGGTATGAACTTGTTAGGTGATGAAGATTTATTGCGATATCAAAGACAAGTTGCCATATCAACAATTGGAGAAGAAGGGCAATCTCAATTAATGTCGAGTAGAGTTTTGATGATCGGCTGTGGGGGATTAGGTTCTATTGTAGCCCCATATCTGGTTGGTGCGGGGGTGGGATCACTGGTTATTGTTGATGATGATTCTGTTTCTATCTCAAATCTACACCGACAACTTGTATATCGTTCTAGTGACTTAGGTCAGAACAAAGCGAAAGCAATGAAGTTCCAGCTTGAGAATATTAATAATAATGTTCAGGTTCGTGCTATTGATTATCGACTTGGAGAAGAGCAGCTAAGCCTTGAAGTTATGATGGTGGATGTTGTTGTGGATTGCAGTGATAACTTTGCCACTCGTCAGCTTATAAATCAAATTTGCTTTCGGCACAAAAAGAGCCTTGTGTCCGGTGCTGCAATTGGACTTGATGGACAGTTTGCAACTTATGACTATCAAGAAAACTCACCTTGTTATCGGTGTATTTATCCCGAGGAAGTAAAACAAAATATCAGTTGTTCTTCTCTCGGCATACTAGGGCCTGTCGTTGGACTTATTGGATCTCTGCAGGCTCTGGAAGTTATTAAAGAACTGATACCTGCTTTATCTGAGTCTGATAAAAAACATCGACAACTTTTGGTCTTTGATGGAAAAACACTGTCATTGAAAAAATATGTAATACAAAAGGATCCTGATTGTCCTGTTTGTGGAAAAGAAGGGAATCAATGTGAGTCTTGAAATATTAATAAATGGCCAGCACCAGGTTTTCGTAAATAGTATGACATTAGCTGACATTATCGAAAAGCTAGAGTTTCCTCAGGTTGGATGTGTTTTTACTATCAACAATACAATTATTCCAAAGAGTCAGTGGCCGTCATATCAGTTGAATACTGGCGACCAGATTTCACTATTTCAAGCTATAGCAGGAGGCTAATAGCCATGTTACAGATAGCTGATAAAAATTTTAAATCTCGTTTATTCACAGGAACCGGTAAGTTTGCAAGCCGTGAGACGATGATAGAGGCCATTAAAGCAAGTGGCTCTGAGTTGGTTACTATGGCGCTTAAACGTGTAGATACAGGTAACAGAGATGATGATATTTTAGCTCCATTAATTACACATAATTTAAATCTACTACCAAATACCTCTGGAGCTAAAAATGCAGCTGATGCTATTTTTGCTGCAGAACTGGGCAGAGAAGCATTAGGGACGAATTGGGTCAAGCTCGAAATACATCCTGATCCAAAATATTTAATGCCAGATCCAATCGAAACATTAAAAGCGACTGAACAATTGGTGAAAGAGGGATTTGTTGTTTTACCGTATTGTCATGCAGACCCTGTTTTATGTAAACGTTTAGAGGAAGCTGGATGTGCTGCTGTCATGCCTTTGGGGGCTCCTATCGGTTCCAACAAGGGTGTAGCATCGGTGGAATTTCTGAAAATTATTATCGATCAGTCCAAAGTTCCAGTTGTTGTCGATGCAGGCATTGGGGCTCCATCTCACGCTGCTCTGGCTATGGAACTTGGGGCTGATGCTGTTTTAGTTAATACAGCGATTGCATCTGCACAGAATCCGGTTCAGATGGCCATTGCTTTCAGAAAAGCTGTTGAAAGTGGTAGGCTGGCTTTTGAGTCGGGTCTTGCTGAAAGAGAGAATTATGCACAGGCATCAAGCCCTCTTACATCGTTCCTGGATAAGGTATAGGAAGGTGAAAAATGAGTTTTGTCGATAGATTAAATGAATATGATTGGGATGATGTTCGGCTTTCTATTTATGCCAAAACGGAAGCTGATGTTGAACGGGCATTAGCAAAAAACAGATTAAGCTTAGATGACTTCATGGCGTTAATCTCTCCGGTCGCTGAGAAATACATCGAGCCATTGGCTCAAAAAGCCAGGAAGCTAACCCGTCAGAGATTCGGTAATACGGTGTCCATGTATATTCCCTTGTATTTATCTAACCTGTGTTCTAATGATTGTACATATTGCGGATTTTCTATGAGTAATCATATCAAGCGTAAGATACTCAAAAAAGAAGATGTGAATGCGGAAATCGAAGCAATAAAAAAAATGAAATTTGACAGTTTGCTGCTTGTTACCGGAGAGCATCAAACTAAGGGTGGAATGGATTATTTTCGCCAAATAGTTCCTCTGGTAAAAGAGCTGTTTAATTATGTAGCCATGGAAGTTCAGCCTCTCAATCAGGAAGACTATACTGAACTTAAAATGCTTGGTGTAGATGGGGTGATGGTATATCAGGAGACCTATAATAGAAGGACTTATAGTAAACACCATTTGCGCGGTCATAAGATGGATTTCGAGTATCGTTTATTGACCCCTGATCGTTTAGGAAAAGCAGGGATGGACAAGATCGGAATTGGTGCTTTAATTGGACTGGATGACTGGCGTACCGATTGTTTTTTTACCGCAACACATCTTGATTATCTGGAAAAAACGTATTGGAAGTCCAGGTATTCTATTTCATTTCCAAGACTAAGACCTTGTACCGGTTCTATTGAACCTAAGTCAATCATGACTGATGCACAATTATTACAGTTAATTTGTGCCTATCGGCTATTTGATCCTGAGGTTGAACTTTCGCTTTCAACGCGAGAGTCACCACGATTTAGAAATAATGTTGTACCTATTGCTATCACTTCATTGTCCGCTGCATCAAAAACACAGCCAGGTGGTTATGCTAATAATGAACCTGAGCTTGAACAGTTTTCCGTAAATGATGATCGTAGTGTAAATGATGTTGTTCTTGCGATGAGAAAAAGAGGGTTGGAGACTGTCTGGAAAGATTGGGATTTGGCTTATTCTGGTTAAACAGCTTACTATTTTACGATAAAAAACAGACTATGTTTCACGTGAAACATAGTCTGTTTTTTTATCTATAAGAAATTTCTTTATTATATAAAGGGGCTAGGCCGCATTGTTTTTATGCTTAGGGTCGTTATACATTCCAAGTAGAGCATGATAGAAATTATCGTCACTTAATGTACCAACCAGACGACCATTTTCAATCAAGACTATTGGATGGCCAGTATGATATCGGATTTCAATGGCATCTCTCATGTCTATATCTGGAGATGCAATGACGATGTTATTTTTGCATAAGTCCTCAACATCAAAGTCATCATAATCAGTGCAATCGACCATTTTTAATGGAGAATGGCCAGAGACGACCCAATCTTTATTTTCCTTTTCAATCCATACATCAGAGCTATGACATAACTGCCAACGGTCACTTTCCTGTACAAGTTCATTCGCAGGCTTCATTAGTGAACGTCCCTTAAGAACATTAAGCGGGTTAGTATGAGCAACAAAATCTCTGACATATTGTGTTTTTGGCTTCAATACGATTTCTTCAGGTTTGCCATGTTGGATCAATTCTCCAGATTCCATAATGGCAATGTTTGTACCGATTTTTAAAGCTTCATCTAAATCATGGCTGACAAAAAGAATGGTTTTATTCAGCTTAGACTGAAGTTCAAGTAATTCGTCCTGAAGCTGAGCACGAATTAATGGATCCAATGCCGAAAATGGTTCATCCATTAGCAAAATATCGGTGTCCATTGTAAAAGCTCTGGCTAAGCCAACACGTTGTTGCATGCCACCAGATAACTCATGTGGGAATTGGTCTGCCCATTCAGCAAGGCCAACCATTTCCAATTTTTCCCTTGCTTGTGCTCTTCGTTGTTTACGAGGTACACCTTTCATTTCTAGTCCGAATGCAACATTGTCCAAGACAGAAAGCCAGGGCATCAGGGCAAATTTCTGGAAAACCATTGAAACACGTTCTGTACGAAGATGGCGAAGTGTTTGGTCATTACATTCAGAAACATCGACTTGTTCTTCACCATTCTTTATTTTTAAAGCACCACGGGAAACGGTATTTAATCCATTAACTGCACGGAGTAAGCTGGATTTACCTGAACCAGAAAGTCCCATAAGAACGCAAATTTCACCTTCTTTAACATTAAGTGAAACGTTATTAACACCAACAACTAACCCTGTCTCATCAATAATTTCCTGGCGTGATTTACCACTATCTAGTAAATCAAGTGCTTCTTTCGGATTATCTCCAAAGACAACATCCAGATTTTCAATAGAGATTGCATTTGTTTGTTCAGACATGATTAGTGCTCCTTACTCTGACTTGGTGTTTTACACATGCGATCAAGTATGATTGCAACAAGAACAATAGCTAATCCAGCCTCGAATCCTTGAGAAATATTTACTGTATTCAGGGCCCTGACTACTGGTTTACCAAGGCCGTCGGCACCAACAAGAGCAGCTACGACCACCATAGAAAGCGACAACATAATACATTGGGATACACCAGCCATAATGCTTGGCATCGCTGCAGGTAGTTCTACTTTAAACAGAAGTTTCATTCTACTGGCACCAAACGCTTTGCCTGCCTCAACTAATTCCTCTGGTACACGAATTACACCAAGATATGTTAGACGAATTGGTGCAGGGACTGCAAAAATGATGGTTGATATTAGACCAGGGACGACGCCTAACCCAAACAGGACAAGAGTAGGAATTAAGTAAACGAATGTTGGTACTGTTTGCATTAAGTCGAGAACAGGTCGCATGAAAGTATATAGCCATGGACGATGTGCTGCCATTATTCCCATTGGTACGCCTATTAATACGGAAATCATTGTTGCTGAGAATACGAGAACAAAGGTTTCCAGCATTTCCGGCCAGTAGCCAAGATTTAAAATGATAAGAAGGGAAGCGATGACAAATATGACCATAGAAACTTTGCGGTGTAACCACCAAGCTAATAATGCTGTCAGAGCGATGAAAGCGAGTGGTGGCATCCACTTAAACAGATCGACGAGAAACATGATTGAGTTCTCGAGAGTGAATGCTACCGCATCAAAGAATCCGGATGCATGCAGTGTTAACCAATCAACGATAAACTCCATCCAATGACCGAGTGGAATTTTATGTTCTGTAAAAATGTTCACAATAGTACCTATTCAAAAGGGGAAATAATGTCTTCCCCTTATCCTTATTGACTTTATAAATTACGAATGATCTTTGAGATAATTGATTACAGCTGATTTTGCAGGCTTGCCATCAATTGTTTTGACTCCTTCAAGCCACTTATCAAGTACTTGTGGATTGGTATTAAGCCATTCGATCGCAGCTTTAGAAGGTTGTTTATTTTGGTTAAGAATGGAATCCATGATCTGGTTTTCCATCGGTAAACCGAATTCTAAGTTAGTTAGAAGTTTTCCAACGTTTGGACATTGCTCTGTGTAACCTTTACGCACGTTGGTATAAACACTGGCACCACCGAAGTTAGGTCCGAAGTAGTCATCTCCGCCAGACAGATATTCCATATCAAAGTTGCTGTTCATTGGATGTGGTGCCCAGCCAAGGAATGCAATCCATTGTTTGCGTCTGATCGCACGTTTAACTTGAGAAACCATACCAGCCTCACTGGACTCTACTACAGTAAAGTTTTTCAAGCCAAACGCGTTCTTATCAATCATGGATTGGATAAGGCGATTACCATCGTTACCAGGTTCTATGCCATAAATTCTATCGTGAAATTTATCAGCGTATTTTTCTATATCAGCAAAGGATTTAACACCCGCATCATAAACGTATTTTGGTACTGCAAGTGTATATTTGGCACCCGTTAAATTTGCTCTGATTACTTCAACAGACCCATTGTCACGATATTTTTTTATATCGCCTTCCATAGTCGGCATCCAGTTACCTAAGAACACATCAATATCTTTATTTGCCATTGATGAATAAGTAACAGGAACAGAAAGAAGATCTGTTTTTGTTTGGTAACCAAGTCCTTTAAGAATCTGGGTGGTTACCGCTGTGGTGGAGGTAATATCTGACCAGCCTACATCAGAAAAGCGAACCGTAGAGCATTGGTTTGCAAATGCACTTACACTGGTTAGAGCTCCCAATCCAAGAGCCAAAAATTTGAATTTCTTATTCAACATATTCAATCCTTTAGTTTCTCGATAATTACTGTTTTGCTGCGGTATTTATCTGTCTATAAAATCATTCATTTTATGAAAAAAGCATTGCAAATAATGCTCTCCTGATTTTTTAGATAATCTGAATTTTGTTGTTTAATCTATTAATTATATGGGCTGTCAAATTTGCCCAGTTCAATAAATACACTTTTGGTTTGTGTATAGTGTGAAAGAGTTTCGACACCGTTTTCACGACCTATACCTGAATCTTTATAACCACCAACCGGCATTTCTGCAGGAGAGTTCCCCCAAGTGTTAATCCAGCAAATACCAGCTTGTAGCTTGTGAATAACACGGTGAGCTCTGGAAATATCTTTAGTAAAGATACCAGCAGCAAGGCCATAACGGGTATTGTTTGCTTTTTCTACTGCGTCTGATTCATCTTTAAACTTGATGATTGCCATGACTGGGCCAAAAATTTCATTCTGAACGAGGGCCATGTTTTCGTTACAATCATAAAATGCAGTGGGTGCGACGAAGTTCCCTTTATCAAGACCATTATCTGTGACTTTATATCCACCGACTAAAAGCTTAGCATCGCTTTGTTTAGCTTCTTCAATAGCAGCCATAACTTTACTACAGTGACCTTTAGAGATAAGCGCTCCAACTTGTGTTTCAATGTCTAAAGGATTGCCAATAACTAATTTTTCAGTACGTGTTTTTAACTGAACAAGGAAATCATCGTAAATAGATTCGTGAACAAAAACGCGAGTGCCGTTAGTACAAACTTCACCCTGAGTATAGAAATTTGCCACCATAGATGCCGAGACTACATCGTCAAGGTCTGAATCTTCAAAGATGATTAGTGGCGATTTTCCACCCAGTTCCATAGTGACTGATTTGAGTGTTTTCGCACTGTCTGCCATAACTGTTTTGCCAGTACCCACTTCACCAGTAAAAGATACTTTTGCAATATCCGGGTGTGCGGTTAGCATCTGACCTACACGGTAATCGCCCTGAACAACGTTAAAGACACCATCCGGAACACCTGCTTCAGTATAAATTTCAGCAAGTTTTAAAGCAGTTAGCGGCGTTTCTTCTGATGGTTTAAATACCATTGCATTACCGGCAGCTAATGCCGGTGCAGATTTCCACATCGCTATCTGAATTGGGTAATTCCAGGCACCAATACCTGCACAGACACCAAGAGGTTCCCTGCGGGTATAGAAAAACTGAGATTCAGTTAATGGCTGTTGATCGCCTAAAAGGGTCGGGGCTAAGCCAGCATAATATTCGATAACATCAGCACCGGTATGAATATCTACGCAATTAGCTTCCTGAAGAGGTTTACCCGTATCTTTAACTTCGAGTTCTGCTAGTTCATCATTACGCTCTCTTAAAATCTGAACCGCTTTTAACAAGATTCTGCTACGTTCTACTGCGGTCATTGCGGACCAGACTTCAAACCCTTTTTTAGCTGATGCTATAGCATTTTCTACATCCTGAGCAGATGCCTGTCCTAAAACAGCTAAAGCTTCATTAGTAGCTGGGTTATAACTTGTAAACGTCTCACCAGATGTTGTATCAGTAAGTTGTCCGTCAATATAAAGTGATTTAATTTCCATTGAATGGTTAACCTCAGTGATTATCACTGCAAAATGAAAGTTGTTTATCTAAATAGTCGTTAATGATGGTTCTTGCGTGATAAGCATTAATTCCTTTAGGGTTCAAAGCACCCCGAATCCAGATACCATCAATAAGAGCTGCAATACCAGAAGCGACAAGGCAAACCTGTTCTTTTGGTATTAATTGTTTGAGTTCAATTTTTAAGTGGGATATCAAACGTTTTTCGTTAACACGCTGAAGTCGGTTAAGCTGTTTATCATGCATAGAGTATGACCAGAATGCTAACCAGGTTTTTACAACTTCACTTTCGGCCTGAAACCCTTCGAAATTACCGTCAACTATCGCGTTAATTCTTTGATAATGCGCGTCTTTTGGTAACTTAGACAGCGAGTCCATAATGGATTTTGAATGCTCTCGCAGAATCACTCTCATGGTTTCTTCAAGAAGACCATGCTTACCACCAAAATAATGGTTGATAATGCCTGCAGATACCCCGGCCTCCTTGCTAATCAGAGAGATACTCGCACCATGCAGACCAACACGTTCGATTACGTGCATGGTCGCTTTCACCAGTTGTGGTTTACGAATATCAGGCATCCCAACCTTGGGCATGATTGCTCCATTATTTTAATTGAACAGTTAATTAATAAAAACCATACACAAAAAATATTTAGATCTCAAATAAATTTTAGGTTGATTTTTGTTCTTTAATTGGTGTGTGAAAAGGTGATTTTTATATTTTATTTAATATAATCAACATATTAAACATGTTATTAAGGTAAGAGTATATAGATGAAAGTTTTATGAATATTTCGAGTTATTTATTTTTGAGCTCTAATGCATTCTGGGGAAATATCTCCCCAGAATAACGAAGTTAACGGTGCATTATATTTCAGCTGTCGCTGCTTTGAGCCACTTTTTAACTTCTCCATTCAACATAGGTGAAACATCACGCCAAACCTGTTGATGATAATTGTTTAGCCAGTTAGTTTCTTGCTGAGTAAGCAGAGAGCGATCAATAGCCCGCGTATCAATCGGACAGCGGGTTAACGGATAGAAGCCCAACATATGTTTGTCGCCAGAGGTTTCTACCTCAATAACCAGTTCAAGATTTTCGATACGGATACCAAACTGATCTTCTCGATAATATCCGGGTTCATTTGAAGTAATCATTCCAGGTAACAAAGCAACAGTATTAGGAGCTTTAGAAATTCGTTGAGGACCTTCATGAACACTTAAACAGTGACCAACACCATGTCCTGTGCCATGGTCAAAATCAAAACCATGTGCCCATAAAAATTGTCTTGCCAGAGCGTCAAGCTGATGACCGTTTGTTCCGGAAGGAAAGCGGGCAGAAGCTAAGGCAATATGCCCTTTTAATACTAAGGTAAACAATTGCTTCATTTCATCTGTCGGTGTGCCAATAGCAACTGTGCGGGTTATATCTGTTGTTCCATCCTGATAGTGGCCGCCAGAATCAACTAAATACAGTGTGTTCAGGCTCAGACATCCCGGTTTAGGTTGGTTAATATGGTTGTAATGACACATAGCTGCATTACTGCCAGCTGCTGATATGGTATCAAAACTTAAATCAACAAGTGTTGGGTCCTCACGACGAAAAACTTCCAATTTGTCGGAAAGAGTGGCTTCATCAAGCAAATTGTTATTCTCTACCTGTTGATCGAGCCAGCAGAGGTATTTGGCCATTGCTGCGCCATCTCTGATATGGCAATGTTTCATGCCTTCCACTTCGGAACTGTTTTTTGCTGCTTTGGGAAGAGTGCAGGGGTCATCTGCTTCTATGATCTGAACGCCATTATTTTGTAGCTGTAGCTTGAACCATGCATTGCTGCTGGATGTATCAAGAAGAACATTTTTCCCCTGTAGTTTCTGAATGGTTCTTTCAAGCGATTGTGGTGATTTGATAGTTACACCTGGGCCAACATGTTCGTGAAAGCCTATAGCCAGACGTTTTTCATCAATAAAGAAATCGACGTTTCCAGTGTTATAAATAATCGCATGAGAAAGGATTACTGGTAGTCGGGAAACATCTAACCCTCGGATATTTAATAGCCAGCAGATCGAATCGAGCTGCGTCAGAATCGCACAATCAGCTTTTGCTTTATTTAATTCTGCAACTAATTCATTACGTTTTTTCTGGCTGGATTTACCAGAAAATTCATCAGGCATAAATACCATTTCTGATAACTGAGGCTCTGGTCGATCAGTCCATAATAAATCAATCGGATTTTGAGTAACGGGTAACAATGTATAATCAGGACTTAGTTGTTCCTGTGCCTTAGGTACCCATATAGCCCGGTGCATTTTGGGATCAAATCCTATTTTGGAACCGGCTGGTAATGCCTGTTGTATCCAGTTAAGGAAAGGTTCTTCAATTAAATGATGATATTCAAAATACTCTTTGGGAGCTTGCTTGGTTACCTGAACGGTATAGCGCCCATCAACAAAAATTGCGGAATTAGTTTTGGTTATGACAGCTACACCCGCAGAACCAGTAAAACCGGATACCCATTGTAAGCGTTCATTATGGGCTGGAAGGTATTCGCCAAGAAATTCGTCTTCATGTGGGATAATAAATGCGTCAAGCTGATTTTCTTCAAGCCACGATCTTATTTTGTGTACATTATCTTGTATTGTCGTTGCCATATATATTTCCGATTATTTATATAAAAACAATGCGCTGTTTTTATTAAGGGAGTGAATATTATAATCTATAATCAATTAGTCCAAGCTACGCTTTTTTATATTAGTGTGCAAATTAATGCATTAACGCCGACCTGAATGAGAAAAATACGACCCCGTCGTGTTAATATTGACATTCAGTTAACCTGATAACCATAAATAGTGTGCCAAACTGGTTTATTAGTGCGCAGAATGCATGTATATTTGGGCGCCTATAAAAATAATAATTTCCTTTCTTTTTTATTCATGGATATCACACGAATGTCGATGACAACTTACGAAATGGCTCGTGTTTTAGAGCAACTAGAAGATTCTCCTGAAAAGGTGATGTTTGGTAAACTGCTAAGTGAACTTGGTAACCAGAGCGGAGAACGTATCAGAAGCGCAGCTAAGCAAGTTCCACTTGCTGTTTTAAGAGATCTTGTATATCAATTTGAACAAGTCATCCAATCTCGTAAAGGTGAACAGGTTGAATTATTGGCAAAAGAATTAGCTTCTCAGGGTATTTCTGCCGATGAGTTACGAGATTTTTTAAATAAATAATTATTTCTATACCTTAGCTTAGAATGTGCTGAGCTAAGGGTTTACATTTCTATTTATTGGATTTTGTAATGAAATAAGTGTTTCTGTTGATTGCACTTCATCAATTGCTTGTAATTTATCAATTAAAACATATTGAAGTTCTTCTATGGAACGACACATTAGTTTGGCGAATATATTGTAAGCACCTGTTGTATAGTAAGCTTCAACAACTTCATCTAATGCATTTAGTTTTTCCAATGCAGAGTGATAATCCCTTGCCGCATTTAAATTAATACCAATAAAGCAGCACACGTCGTAACCTAATTTTTTTGTATTAACAACGACTTCGGTTTTTTGGATAATATCAGCTGATTTCATTTTTTCGATGCGCACGTGAATTGTTGCCGGGCTAACATTAAATTGTTTTGCCATTTCTGCATATGGAGTTCTTGCATCATTCATTAAAATTTTGAGAATAGCTCTGTCCAAATCGTCCAGCTTGGCAGCGTTGGATTGCATATAATTATCCTTATAGGTGCATTTATTTTAGTGGGTAGTGTAGCACTGAGTAATTCAAAAATAAGTAATATCGATATTGTAGTTTCTAACTGACATGGTGGAGTTATTCTTTTGCAAATTCAACTTATATCCGAGGTAAGTGATTCAAAGTATTTAGATGATGTATCTGAACGTTGGTCTTTGATTCATTCAGATTCCAGTATCTTTGCATTGGTATGGACCGGGGAAAGATTAGAATTAAGAAAAACAGATGAGCCGAAGCTAGGGGCTATATATGTTGACTGGCTTTCTGGTAGTTCAGCTCACAGACGTAAATTTGGTGGCGGCAAAGGACAGTTGATAGCTAAAGCTGTCGGCTTAAATAAAGGGGTTACACCTTCAGTTCTGGATGCGACGGCGGGCTTAGGCAGGGATTCCTTTGTGTTTGCATCACTTGGTTGTCATGTGCAGATGGTGGAGCGTCATCCTGTTGTGGCTGCTTTACTCGATGATGGCTTAAAGCGAGCTTCTGAAGATGCAGAGATTGGTTCATGGATTAGAGAACGAGTTCAACTGATTCATGCATCCAGCCATAGTGCATTACTTTCTCTTGCTAATGATTCTGAGTATCAAAGACCTGACGTTGTGTATCTTGATCCTATGTATCCTCATCCGGAAACCAAGAAAAAATCGGCGTTAGTAAAAAAAGAAATGCGGGTTTTTCAGCAGCTAGTCGGTAAAGACGATGATGCAGATGAATTGCTGGCTCCTGCTATGGAGCTGGCGCAGAAACGAGTGGTTGTTAAGCGTCCCGATTATGCGGATTATTTAGCGGGGCAGATCCCAACGATGAGTATCGAGACCAAGAAAAACCGTTTTGATGTCTATGTGAAAGCCGCAATGAAATAATATTCTTGCTATTTCTGAAATCAATAACTATAGATCTAAGTAATAACTATTCGTATTTGTTGTGAGGCATATATGAGTAAAAGTCTTTGTAAGTATCGTCGTGCAGAAATTCTCGGGCAGATAAAAACAATCCAAGGGTTAGTCGATCAGCCCCGGTTTTTATGTAAAAGCTGCGCCAGAGTGGCAAACAACTCTTCTTCGTTATGCAAGCCTGTTGAGTTTCAAACAGCTTCACAAGTAGGATGTAAAATAAGTAATGATGAGTTTTGTTGTCCAATTCTGGTCAAGAAAAAAGAAGAAGTATTAAATAAAAGAGATAAAAAACTGAATAAGTTGATAAAAAAACAGAAAAAACTAGCGAAGAAATATCAGAAATTACTTAAAAAAGCACAGTAAAAGTAAGTACTCACTTTTACTGTGTATAATTAAAATGCCTCACTTCAATATGAGGCATTTATTATTTTAGCGTCCTGATTTTACTTTTCTTTTTACCCAGGTTTCGTTTAGCCATAAAGAGAACACTATGATGGCCCCACCAATGGTTAAACTGATCAAATCAATATTTCGGTTCCATATAACGATGTTCACAATAAGCCCTGCAGGGACCAATGCGTTATTCATAATTGCCAGAGCACCCGCATTAACCTGACACGCTCCCTTATTCCAGGCAAAGTAGCCCAATCCGGAAGCAATCAGCCCGAGATAAATCAGAATACCCCATTGAGTGCTGGTGGTGGGTAATTTTGCCGTGTTACCGAATAACAGGAATGCAATAACGGCAACAATCAGGGCACCGAGATAGAAATAACCAAAAATCGTGTGTTGCGGGATTGTGATGGTTTGATTCTCCATCAGTTTTTTATAGCAAACCTGACCGATAGCAAAGCACAGGTTAGCCCCCTGAACGACTAAAAATCCAACGATGAAATTTTCATTGATCGCAGTATTTTTGATGACAACGGCACCTAAAACAGCAATGGCTGCAGTAACCAGATACCAGGCTGAGAAGCGTTTTTTCAGTAAGTCATAAATTAAGGTTACATAGATAGGAGTAAATACGGTGAAAAGTAAGACCTCTGGTACGGTGAGTAACAAAAACGACTTATAGTAAAAGCCATACATTAATCCGAGCTGGATTCCGCCAATGGCAGCCAGTTTAACGATTAATAGAGGAGGGATTCCTTTTCTTTTAAGGAATGGAAGGAATAAAACACTGGCTAACGCTATACGAATGAGTACCGAGAACCAAGAGTCAACCTGACCGGCAAGATAAACACCGATCAGGCTGAAAGAAAATGCCCATAGAAGGGTTACTGCAGATAAATATGCCATGACTGTAATTTTAAATAGCAGAACAATAATGGCAGCAGTTTAGCTAAGTTTTGCTGGTTCGTCAGTCTTCTTTATCTTTTAGTGGTACGACAAGGATATCAACCGGAGAACAGTTAAGGATCAGCTTAGTTGATGAGAGTAATTTGCTCCAGAAATCCTGGTGGTGACCGAGAATGACTAAGTCAATTTTATATTCTTTGACAGTATCACAAATTTCGCTGCTTAAATCTCCACTACCAACAAGACGGTGTTGAATTGGGTAGTCAGCATAATCTTCCAATTTTTGTAATTCCTTTTGCGCCATATCCATTGAGTGGTTTTGTGTGTCAACCAGATTAATGTCAATCAAGCCGGTATACAGTTCTGCGTAATTCACATCAATGTGAATAAAGGAAAGTTTTGCATCCAATGGTTTTGCAAGCATCACTGCCCGATCGATTAAACGGTGACTATCTTCCGATAAATCAACAGCTACGAGAATATGTTTGTAACACATAACGCGCTCCTCTTTAGAAAACTATTTTCACTTTAGCAGGCTTAGAGCTTCAAAGTTGTTGTTCTGATCCCAATTCCTTTATTGTTGGATTCACCGTTTTCTTTCGATTGTTGTTAACATTATGTTATAATTTAAGGGCTTAAATCCCAATCAGGAGTTGGTTATGTTATCTAAGGCAATGATTGATCAATTAAATGATCAAATTAATCTCGAATTCTTCTCATCCAATCTATACTTACAAATGAGTGCTTGGTGTGAAGACAAAGGTTTCGACGGTGCTTCTGCATTTTTAAGATCTCATGCTCAGGAAGAAATGGCTCATATGCATAGACTTTTTACCTATGTAAGTGAAACTGGTGCATTACCTATTCTTGGAGCTATTGAGGCACCTAAGTATGATTTTACCAGCTTAGGAGATGTATTCAGAGAAACCTACCAACACGAGCAAATGATTACTGAGAAGATTAATAAGTTAGCTCACGTTGCTTTCACATCTCAGGATTACTCAACTTTTAATTTTCTTCAGTGGTACGTTGCCGAGCAGCATGAAGAAGAAAAGTTATTTAAAGGGATTTTAGATAAGTTAGAGCTTGTTGGTGAAGATGGAAAAGCGTTGTTCTTCATTGATAAAGACCTAGCAGCAATGGCAAACCAAAGCTCATCTTCTGTCATGGATGCCCCAGCTGGTTAAATTCAGCGAAAAGACACTGTGATATGACCGTCTTTTCCTCGGGCTCGGGCTGTTGTGACGAAGTTAGGGAGGAAAAGATGATAATAAGTGGAGATACCATTTTATTTGTGCTTATTTCTATACTTCTTGTGAATATTGCAAGAGCCCTTACTGCATTACGAACTCTCATATACATTATGAGGGAAGCTCATCCGTTACTTTATCAGCAGGTTGATGGGCCCGGGTTCTTTAGTTCTCATGGAAATATGGTGAAACAAGTCCGCCTTTACCACTATTTGAAAAGTAAAGAATACTTACATCATCACGATGAGGTCTTTATTAAAAAATGTGAAAAAGTCAGGAGTTTGTTTGTTCTGTCCTGTTCTCTGGGGCTGGTTGTTACGCTTGCTATGATTATGTTGTAGGCTGTATTGGCAAAGAGACGTATTGTTGATTAAAATAATGCCCGTTTTGGAAAGGATGTGTTTCTGACACATCCTTTCTTTTATTCTGCTGAGATAGTTTTAGGTATGAGCGAAAAAGTTGATGTTGTGGTAATTGGTGCGGGCGCTGCCGGTTTGATGTGTGCGGCTCAGGCCGGACAAAGAGGTCGTAATGTCCTGGTATTAGATCATGCCAAAAAGCCGGGCCGGAAAATTTTGATTTCTGGTGGTGGTCGGTGCAACTTCACTAACTATGATGTTTCCGCTGCTAACTATTTGTGTAAAAACCCACATTTCGTTAAATCTGCCTTATCACAATACACCAACTGGGACTTTATCAGCCTGGTAGGCAAATATGGCATTGAATACGAAGAGCGGGATCATGGACAGTTGTTCTGCCTCGACTCTGCCAAAAATATTGTCGATATGCTTGTCGCAGAATGTAGTTTACCTAATATTGAATTTCGTTATCAGGTAGATATCCAACATATTGAAAAAACAGAACAAGGTTTTCGTTTTCTGGCTAATGGTCAGCCGATGGAGTGTGAGTCTTTGGTCGTGGCTACAGGCGGTTTATCAATGCCAAAACTGGGTGCGACACCTTTTGGCTACAAGGTGGCCGAAAGCTTTGGACTTAAGGTTATTCCAACCACGGCTGGTCTTGTGCCATTTACGTTACACAAAGAAGATAAAGAATTTTTTGCTCCTTTGTCAGGCATTGCTATTCCAGTTGTGATGACAGCAGAAGACGGAACAACCTTTAAGGAAGCCCTGTTATTTACTCACCGTGGCCTGTCAGGTCCTTCTGTGCTGCAAATTTCGTCTTACTGGAAACCGGGTCAGAAGGTAACCGTGGACCTGGTACCTGACGATGACATTGCGACATTACTTGACTCTTCCCGAGAGAAACATCCAAATCAGACATTAAAAAATACGTTATCTAAAGTGTTGCCTAAACGTGTTGTTGAAGTGTTGATTGAGCGTAAAGAGCTGGTGGACAAACCGCTGAAGCAGTTTAACCTTAAGGAAATGAATTCAGTGATAGAGACGCTGTCTAACTGGGCGATCGCTCCTAACGGGACTGAAGGTTACAGAACAGCTGAAGTTACCATGGGGGGAGTGGATACCGATGCATTGTCATCGAAGACCATGGAATGTAAAAACGTGAAAGGGCTGTTTTTTGTCGGTGAAGTGATGGATGTAACCGGTTGGCTCGGAGGGTACAATTTTACCTGGGCGTGGGCATCCGGTTGGGTTGCCGGACAGTGGGCTTAGAGTATCAAAGTAAAATAAAGCCAGAATAAATCTGGCTTTATTTATTTTACCTGGTTAGAAATCATAATAAAAATGATCTCCGGGTTAACTGATTAACACAGCCATTTCTAACATGTAATGACTGTAGTCTCGATAGTTTGGTAATTTCGAAAATGTTCCCTCCATAGCATTAAATTTACTATCAATGCTTGATGAAGGTATTAAATCGTTAAAGCTATCTAATACACCAGTCGGATTTGCCCTTATAAACTGCCGAATATCTTTTAACTCAACATGATGTACTCTTTCGAGCAACTCTATTGTTGATTCTATTTTTTCCAGTGTAATTACATTATTGCTAAAAGCGTTTTTTTCATTATATATGTTTGACATGCTCACACTCCATTGCTTATTTTCTCGCGTGATACGGACACAGTATATAGATATCGATATGCAGTAAATTAAAGAATGGTGTTCCTTTGATCTGGCTTAATTTTTGTCCAATGGCTTAACACTAAATGTTTGATTGGCGCAAAACTCATCTGCTGACTAATAAACTAACCACAATTCAGCAGGACGACATATACTTTTAGAAAGACTTTCGATTCTGCTAAGTCAAGCTGAACAGAAGGAGAAGAATATGTCTGCCAATATGAACCTTCAAAAAGCGTATTTTGTTTTATCTGAAAAAATCATTGCACAAGGTTTCTTTAATCCTGAGGTTAACTGGAAAGGTTTCCGTGAGCCAGTTTTTCCTATCGACGAATGTGAACGGTTAATTAAACTACTAGAATCACAAGACGATGTGGAATACATCTTTAAACGAAATAGTGATGATTCAGGCTATCTGCTGACTGATATAAATAGTGATGAGAGGAATGTTATTGAAGTGGATGATTCAACAGTTATTTTTAATGGTGAGATTATTCCGGTTAATGGGTTAGCTGAAGGATGGTGCTGGGAAGAGTTAAGCGAAGACAGATATAAAGAATGGAATTTACTCATCAAAGAAGGTGAAGTAATTTCCACTGTTGAACATTTGCATAAGTCTTAAAAAAAATCCCTTGGGATAAATCATCCCAAGGGAAATGCCATCATTTGAGCATTAAATACCACATATTTAAACTTTTCTTGAAACTTGTTTGTAACGGTCAAAGATAACCGCTGCTAACAAGATAGCACCACGAACCACATACTGAGCAAATGGAGACATGTTCAGCAGGTTCATTGCGTTTTCAACGGTACCCAGGATAAGAACCCCTGCGATAACATAAGACACTTTACCTACACCGCCTTTCAGAGAAACACCACCCAGAACACACGCTGAGATAACTACAAGCTCGAAACCTACCGAAGTCATAGGTTGTCCACTTGTCATACGTGCTGCCAGGATTACACCAGCAAGTGCGGAAATGAAGCCCTGCACAGTGAAGATTATCATCTTAGTTTTCACCACATTCACACCAGCCAGGCGTGCGGCTTCTTCGTTACCACCAATCGCAAGTGTGTTACGGCCATAAACGGTTTTATTCAGTAAGAAGGCAAATACTGCAAAGGTGATGATAGTCAGCCAAACCGGAGTCGGAATACCGAATACTGATGAGTTACCCAGAGCAAAGAAACCTTCTTCTGTAATACCAACTGCTTTACCATCAGAAATAATGTAGCCAAGACCACGGGCAATCTGCATGGTTGCCAGAGTTGTGATTAGAGCGTTGACCTGTAATTTTGCGATAACAAAACCATTAAGCAGACCAAATACAACACCGGATAGCAGACCGGCACCGATACCTAAAATAACACTGCCGGTTGCGTTAATGGCAACAGCGGTTACTACACCCGCACAGGCAATCACCGATGCGACTGACAGGTCTAAGTCACCACAGGCTAAGCAGAACAGCATTGCACAAGCGACCATGCCGCTCATTGAAATTGCCAGGCCTAAGCCTTTCATGTTGATGAACGTTGCAAAATATGGAACGAAGAATGAACACAGTAAAAACAAGCCTGCAAATACCATGAGCATGCCAAATCTGTCCCAAACATGAGAGAAATCAAGAGATGATTTCTTCTCACTCTTATCGAGTTTGTTAGTTGTACTAGTAGTAGCCATAGGATCTTTCCCCTTATGCAGCCGCATCTTTTGTTCCGAGCATCGCCAGGCGCAATGCTGTTTGTTCGTTAAATTCAGAGCGCTGAAGCTCACCGGTAACACTGCCATCTTTCATCACAAGAATACGGTCAGAGATACCAAGTACTTCAGGTAAATCACTCGAAATGACCAGTACGGCCACGCCATTTTCTGCCAGTTTAAATATCAGCTCATAGATTTCTGATTTTGCACCGACATCAATACCACGGGTTGGCTCATCTAATAAGATGACTTTCATGTGAGTTGATAACCAACGGGCCAGAATCACTTTCTGCTGGTTACCACCAGATAGTTCGCCAATTGACTGGGTCAGGTTGGCCGCTTTTACGTTGAGCGCGTCACATTGCGCTGCCGCATTTTCTTTTTCCCAGCTATTGTTAACGACCCCACCGAGTTTTAAATATTCCGGTCTGGCGCTGATATTGGTATTTTCCTGCACGGATAAAATCGGTACGATACCATCGGCTTTTCGGTCTTCCGGGCACAGTGTGATACCAGCTTTGATGGCATCTTTGGGCGATTTGATATTGGTTTTCTCTCCAAAAACTGTCACGTCGCCAGATTCGGCTTTTTCAGCACCAAAAATGAGGCGGGTTAACTCTGTTCGGCCAGCTCCAACCAGTCCGAATAAGCCCAGGATTTCTCCACGACGGATTTCCAGAGAAAGAGGGGATGAAAGTCCAGGTCCCTCAATACCATCAATTTTTAATCCGCTTTCGCCGTATTGACGCGTCCGATAGTTGTAGATGTCGTTGATTTCACGACCAACCATAAGTTCGACTAAGCGATCCTGAGTTAATGTTTTTAAATCAGTAAAAGTCTGGACGTGGGTACCATCTTTAAAGATAGTAATGGCATCACATAGGTCGAATATTTCTTCCATGCGGTGTGAAACATAAAGGATGATTTTTCCGTCATCACGCAGTTCACGAATAACTTTAAACAGGTTTTCAATTTCACGCTGCGATAAACTACTGGTTGGCTCATCGAATGCGATAATTTGTGCATTGCGGCTTAATGCTTTTGCTATCTCAACCATTTGCCACTGGCCAATTGAGAATTCTTTGAGCGGGCGGGACGGATCGAAGTCTTCACCCAGGCGGCGTAACTGTTCTCGCGCATTGTTGTTCAAAGTATCTGTATCAACTTTGCCGCCTTTGGTTGGCAATTGACCCAGATAGATGTTCTCTGCAACACTCAATTCCGGTACTAGGTTTAATTCTTGGTAAATAATCGCAATCCCTTGCTCTAGGGCATCCATTGTGGATGAAAAAGAGTATTGCTGTTGGTCAATTTCTATATGACCTTCTGTCGGTTGGTATAAGCCACTTAAAATTTTTAATAAGGTGGATTTACCCGCGCCGTTTTCACCCATTAGTGCGTGAATGCTATTTGAGTTAGCGCGAAAATTAATTTTCGATAGTGCTTTAACACCCGGAAAATGTTTTGAAATTTGGCAAAATTCTAAGTAAGAGGGCGAAGTAGCCATGATTAGCCTCCTGTATACTAAGGCAGCGGCATGTCCTTTTTTGCGAGTAGTCCATGCCGCTATACGGGAACTCAGTTAAAGTCCTTTTTTCGCTAATTCTTCTTTGTAGTTATCCCGGGTAATCAGGACTACATCCGTTACTTCTACAAATGTCTGAGGCTCTACGTCGTCTTTAACCCATTTGTAAAGTGACTCAATACTTTTGAAGCCGTGTACGTCCGGACTTGGCAGTAAAGAACCGTAGAAACCAGTCGCATTTTCTTTGGCAAGTTCATTCACTGCATCAACTCCATTGATACCAATACCAATTATGTTTGCAGCATCAAAACCCTGGCCTTCTGTTGCACGGATACCACCTAATACGGTGTTATCGTTCATGCCGACAACCAACCAGTGTTTAACCATTGGGTATTGAACAAGCAGAGAGTTTGCTGCGTCCAGTGCTCCCGGGATATCATTCGTTTTTGTTGGTACACGATAAATCTGATCAGCTGGGAAACCGGCTTCTTTAAGTGCTTTGACTGAACCATCGACACGACGACGAGCTGTATCTAATTCATCTGCAGTAATTGCCATCACTGCTGAGTCTTTTGCATCCCAGCCGCGGTTGGTCATTTCCTTATAAAGTTCCTGACCTTGACGGTAACCAATTTGGCTGGCAGCCATCATGACAAGAGGAACATTTGTCATTGGTTGACCTTTGGCATTCAGGAACTGGTCATCCACAGTGATAACTTTCAGATCATAGCTTTTGGCTTTGGCCATAATTGCAGGACCTAATTTAGGATCCGGGGTACAAATAACGAAACCTTTTGCACCACTGGCAGCCAGGGTATCGATAGCATTTAATGTTTTTTCACCGTCTGGAATGGCCATTTTGATTACGTCAAAGCCGTATTTTTCACCAGCTTTTTCGGCAAAACTCCATTCTGTCTGGAACCATGGTTCTTCTGGCTGTTTCACCAAATAACCAAGTTTCAGTTCGTCATCACCGCTTCCGAAGAAAGCGTTAGCAGATGCACTTAACAGTGCAACGCCGGTTAAAGCAGCGACAGCGAGCGTTTTTTTAATCGTCTTCATAGTGCTATTCCATCCACTTTTATTGGTATGTAGGGTTTGTTTCAAAATCATATTTGTTGATTATGGATTTGATTGAAGTGATGCAAATCACACCAGAAGAAAGTAGCGCTTTTATCCATGTATATAGCTTAACTGGCTATGAGGTAGATCTCATTAATCATCCTATACACCCTAATGAAATGGATATTTCATTGTTTGGTGTAAACATTTCACCCATATTGCTTGTTTTATAAGCTTTACTGGATTTTTTGAGTCTGAATCACACAAAAATGTGGGTAACGTATTTGTCCATGTTTTTAGCGAGCGGATTCATGTTCTATTTCAGTTCTAACAGCTATAAATGAAACACAGTAGAAATATCAGCAATGATTAGATTGGTTGGCGAAACCCGACTCTGTTGGAGTTATAGATTATGAACAGTGAATTAATGTTTCATTCTCCGGTTGAATTTGACCTGGAACTGAAATCCCGTTTAAACATTCTTAAACAACAAGTCTGGCAGGCAAATATAGACCTGCAGCGTTATAACTTAGTTACTTTTACCTGGGGAAATGTGTCTGGAATCGATCGTGAATCCGGACTGATTGTGATTAAACCCAGTGGGGTTGATTACGAAAAGCTGTCGCCTGAAAAAATGGTGGTGGTTGATCTGGAAGGTAATGTGGTTGATGGGCATTTAAATCCATCATCAGATACTGATACTCATATTGAGTTATATAAAGCGTTCGCTGAGCTTGGTGGTGTCGTCCACACTCATTCTTCAAATGCTACATCATGGGCTCAAGCGGGCGTTCCTATTCCGGCGTTAGGGACAACACATGCTGACTATTTTTATGGCAGTGTTCCTTGTACCAGAGCGCTTACCAATGAAGAAATAGCCGAACATTATGAAAGGAATACCGGTACGGTCATTATTGAAACGATAGGTGATAATGATCCTATGGCAATTCCGGGCATTATTGTCAAAGAACATGGTCCATTTAGCTGGGGTAAAGATCCTCATCAGGCTGTTCATAATGCGGTTGTCTTGGAAACAGTAGCTTCAATGGCACTGAAGACTCTTCAAATAAATCCAAACGTTAGTTATATCAATCAAGCCCTATTAGATAAGCATTACTTAAGAAAGCACGGAAAAAATGCTTACTACGGACAAAAATCAGAGAAAGAGTAAGGGGTCACTAATGAAAGTTTTTAACGAGAAACAAGTATGGTTTGTTACTGGTTCTCAGCATCTGTATGGACCGAAGATCCTGGAATGCGTAGATAAAGATAGTGAAGAAATCGTGCATGGTTTAAACCAGGCCGAATCGATTTCGGTATCAGTTGTTAACAAAGGAACCGTAAAATCACCAGATGAAATTTTAAATGTTTGTCGTTTGGCAAATAACGATAGTGATTGTATCGGTTTGATTTTATGGATGCATACTTTCTCTCCGGCAAAAATGTGGATTGCTGGTTTAAGTCAGTTAAATAAACCATTTCTTCATTTACATACTCAGTTCAATGCGGCTCTGCCATGGGACGACATTGACATGAACTTTATGAACTTAAACCAGAGTGCGCATGGTTGTCGTGAGTTCGGTTTTATCGGTACTCGTCTTGATATCGATCGTAAAGTGGTTGTTGGTCACTGGTCTAATCCGGAAGTTCACGGTCAAATTGATGACTGGTGTCGTGCTGCTATTGGTATTCAGGAAGGTCAGCAACTCAAAGTTGCCCGTTTTGGCGATAATATGCGCCAGGTGGCGGTTACTGAAGGTAATAAAGTTTCGGCACAAATTCAGTTTGGTTATGAAGTTAATGCATATGGTCTGGGTGAATTAAGTGATAGCGTGAATGACGTCAGTGAAGGTGATGTTGCTCAGTTAATGGATGAATATGCATCTATTTATGATGTGAGTCCTGATCTGTATACCAATGCAGATACGTTTAAAATTATCCAGCAAGAAGCGCGGTTAGAGCTTGGTATGGAACGATTCTTAACCTCTGTAGGTGCATTCGCTTATACCAATACGTTCGAAAACTTAACCGGTATTACCAATCTGCCAGGTCTTGCCAGCCAACGTTTGATGAGTAAAGGTTATGGTTATGGTGGTGAAGGTGACTGGAAGACATCTGCGATGACCCGTATTACGAAAGTGATGGGTAAAGGTAAAGCAGGTGGTACTTCTTTCATGGAGGATTATACCTATAACTTTGGTGAAAAGAGTCAGGCTCTGGGTGCGCATATGCTGGAAGTGTGTCCTTCTATCGCAGCTAATAAACCAAAATTAGAAATTCATCGTCATACCATCGGATGTGACTGTGATGTTCCTCGGCTGATCTTTACTGGTGAAGTTGGTCCTGCTTATGCGATTACGATTATTGATTTAGGCGAGCGTTTCAGGATGATAGTTAATGCTGTCGATGCTGTTGTACCACCTAAAGCATTACCTAAATTGCCGGTTGCTCATGCGCTATGGGAACCTCAGCCAAGCCTTGAAAAAGCGGCCGCTGCCTGGATTTATGCTGGTGGCGCTCACCACACTGTCTACACCCAATCTGTGTCTCTGGATACATTGATGGATTATGCAGAAATGGCAGGCATTGAGTTTGTTCTTATCGATAATACAACCACCAATCTTAATCAATTTAAAATGAACCTGAAGCAAAATAGTCTCTACTATCGTTTTGCTCAAAAATAGTCACTACATAAGGCTCCACTATTTAAGTGGAGCCGATTCCGGGTGGTAATTTGAACAGATTAGATAACGATATTGTTTTAGAAAACTCATCCTTGAGTTATATGGACTGGCGATTGGATATTTTGCCCCACCAGCCAGATGCTTTTCAGCTACGTCAGGGAGATAAATTACTGTTTTCTGGATATCTGGAACTTATCAACAATGATGAGCTGATTGAGACTCAACGTTTTCCATGGCGCTTTCGTGTTAAGGAAAATATGATTGAACAATGGTGTAATATTCAGCTCGCTGAAACTTTATCTATTGGTTTAACCTACACCTTTAATAAAGGTGCTCTTGTGATTGATTACATTGCGCGTAACAGTGTACCTACCCGGTTAGATATCCGACATAAAATACATCAGGCTGGTTTAAGTGATTTTTCTAAACTGGCAAATACAGATATGCTCGACCAGATATCAGAATGGCAGCACCGTAATAGAGAAAAGCCAAGTGATTATTTGCTTGAGCAAAGAAAGAAAGATTTCAAAGAAGCATTTTTCGCGTCTCAATGGATTGTTTTAAACAAAGAACTATGAGCTAGTTAAATTTATCCATTCACTATTTTATTTAAACTACTATTGAATCAATAGATTGTATTGGTGATAGATGCAAAATGATCCTCTAAAACCCGGCTATAACTTCGATGCCCATTTAGTTGCAGGGTTGACTCCCATCATCGAAGGCGATGAGCTGGATTACCTTATCAATCGTCCTACGGGAATGAAGGGGTATATCCTTAATCTTACCTGTAAGGGTGAGGGTACTTTGTTTTCTGGCGATGATGCATTTGATGTCGGGGTTGGTGATATTCTGCTATTTCCACCAACAGCAGCTCACTACTATCGTCGTAAAAAAGATACCGTTTCCTGGTTTCACCGTTGGGTGTATTTTCGTCCTCGCGCTTTTTGGCATGACTGGCTGAGCTGGCAGGAATTCCATAATGGTGTCTATATCACCAGAGGTCTGGATAAAGATTCCTTTGAACAAATTGAACGATTGTTCGTTGATATCGAATACACATCTAAGTCAGAAGCGCCTTATCGTAATGATCTGGCGATTAATCTGCTGGAGCAGCTTTTAATTCGTTGTAAGTCTTTGCAACCAGATGTTATGACCAAAGCGCTCGACCCCAGAATCATTGAAGCGATGAACTTCATGACGCAAAACCTCAATCAGGAGTTTTCAATTGAGGATGTAGCTGCTTATACGTGTTTATCTCCGTCGAGGTTGGGGCATTTGTTCCGTGATGAAATGGCGATGACCATTACGCAATGGCGCGATGATCAAAGAATTAGCCGGGCGAAACAATTGCTGGTGACAACCAACCATTCAGTCAATCAAATTGGACGTATTGTTGGTTATTCCGATCCTCTTTATTTCTCCCGGGTCTTTAAGCGTAAAGCTGGGGTTAGTCCTAAAATTTATCGTGAGCAAATTACCTAAACCTGATCAGACAATTTACCCATTAAATTGTCTGATCTATCTGTGCTTCACTCTTTTTCTTCTTTACCTGCTGAACAGTAAGTCCAATGACAATCATCACCAATCCGACAAAAGTACTGATATGTATCTGTTCATTGATAATGATTGAAAGCAGAATCAGAGAGATAAATGGGGAAATAAAAATAAGATTACTAATTTTGGCTGTGTTTTGAGTATGTTTTAATGCATTGAGCCACAGGAAGAAAGTAATTCCCATTTCAAACAGACCAACATAAGTAACGCTTATCCAGCCTTGCCAGGAAATTGCGTTCCACGTGAAACCAAAGTACAGCATAACGATCGTCGAAAAAGGCAATGAAATTAAAAAACCAAGCAGAATACTAATCACAGGATCTGCGGTATTTTTTGTATTAAGAATCCAATACCCGGCCCAAAGAAGTGTGGAAAGTAAAGCGAGAGCAACGCCTGACGGACTTGCAAATGTCATTGCAAACACGTGTCCTTGTGTCGCAATGACAATAACTCCAGCATAACAAAGCAAAGCCGCCAGATAATCCTGTTTCCGAATCTTTTGTTTTAAGAAAATGGCAGCCATAAACGTGAGCGTTATTGCCCAGCTGTAGTTAATCGACTGAGCCTGAGAGGCGGGTAACAGGTTATAGGCTTTAAAAAGGATCAGGTAATAGGCAAAGGGGTTGATTAATCCTAATGTAATGAAAAATTTAGGGTTGGACAAAAATGTCGGCCAGATAAGCGATGATTTTTTCTGGATCTTACATATAAAAAACAGAGCGATAACCGAAACATAGCTTGCGAATGTTTGCATCTGAATCGGTGAGAATTCTGTCAAAGTCAATTTGAATGCTGTCGCAACCGTTGACCACAGTAATACGGCACTTAGTCCATACATTAAGGCTTTTTTTTCATCATCCATGATTACGTAACTCTATTTTTATGTTCCCTGAAAGCATTTTGACGTTATTTGCTAATAAACTATATCGGTTAATTTACTTTAGAGCTACGATGGAAAAATAAATAATTAATTGTAGAAACAAAAATTTGAGAGTAAATCATAATGAACTGGAAACTCGAACCACAAAAAGTATTTTCTGCATCTCCGATTATTCCTGTGATGGTTATTGAAAAGCTTGAAGATGCTTTACCAATGGCCATGGCGCTTAGCGATGGTGGGATTAATGTTTTTGAAATTACGTTAAGAACCGATTGTGCACTAAAAGCAATCAAGTTGATTTCTAAAGAATTACCCGATGCTTTGGTTGGTGCTGGAACCGTTGTTAATTCAAAACAATATGCTCAGGCTATGGGGGCTGGAGCACAGTTCGTCTTATCGCCTGGTTTCAGTGTGGAACTGCTTCAGCATGCAAAATCGACAAAAATACCATTTATTCCCGGAGTGGCAACACCAAGTGAAATAATGACGGCGATGTCTTATGGCTATGAATGTCTGAAGTTTTTTCCAGCGGAAGCAAATGGTGGTGTTAATACACTAAAGGCTATTTCGGCTCCATTAGCTGATGTGCGTTTTTGTCCAACTGGTGGCATTAATGCGGCGAATGCTAAAAGTTATCTGGCATTAGATTGTGTTGCGACTGTTGGTGGTACCTGGATGCTGGATAAAACAGCGATTAAAGAGAAAAACTGGCCGTTAATTACTGAATTAACCAAACAGGCCCTTGCTGCTGTTACAGAGTGATTATTCCTGCCTTTCATTATCAATGGTAAAGCCCATGAGAATCCCTCGTGGGTTTTTTGTACTTATTTGTGTTTATCTGGACATTTATACAGTGGTGAAATATTCTTTCCTAGTGATTTTAAAGATAATTGGGTTAGATAAATGCAGTGGATTGTTGAGCATCAGGTCATATTAGAGTTTCTTGTATCAGTCATCGGTGCTGGTGTGATAACTCGTTTTTGGATTGTGCAAAAAACTCAGCGAGAGATTCAGGCATTACAGTCTCAGTTAGATACACAAAAAACACTTTCTGAGCAGAAAATACAGTATTTAGAACAGTCATTGTCTGAAACTAATAATGAGCTTGAAGAGCTGGATACACAACGGGATCAGGACCGACATGAGTTAAAACAGGCACATGGTAAGTTTATGGCGGTGATGGAAAAGCTGCGTTATCTGGAAACGATCGAAGCGGAAAGAAAGCGTTTTATGCAGGAGCTGAGTGATACTCGAGAGCAGAAAGCCAACCTTGACGCTCAGTATCGGGAACTTCAGGCCCTGCATAAAGAGCAGCTCCAACATGGCCAGGACAAAATTCAGTTTCTGGAAGATTCGGAAAACCGCCTGAAACAGCAATTTGAATCACTCGCCAATCAGTTATTTGAACTCAAAGCGGCGAAAGTCGATCAACAGAATAAACAGAGTCTGGAAGGATTACTCAATCCATTGAAAGATCAGTTAGATGGATTCCGCAAGCAAGTGAATGACAGTTTTTCTCAGGAAGCAAAAGAACGACACACGCTGGTTCATGAACTGAAAACCCTGCAACGGTTAAATGATAAGATGGCACAGGAAGCCGTGAATCTTACTCAGGCTCTGAAAGGTGATAATAAACAGCAGGGGAACTGGGGAGAAGTGGTTTTGGCCCGGGTGCTTGAAGAATCTGGTTTAAGAGAAGGGCACGAATATTTTACTCAGGTGAGTTTGCAAAATGAATCTGGCAAGCGTTATCAACCAGACGTGGTTGTGTTTTTGCCAAATGACAAACAGGTCGTTATCGATTCGAAAATGGTGTTAATTGCCTATGAACGTTATTTTCATGCAGAAACAGAAGCCCAGAAAGCCTCGTCATTAAGTGAGCACTTACTTGCAATAAGAAATCATATAAAAGGTCTTAGTCGTAAGGATTATCATCAGTTACAGGGAATAAAAAGCTTAGATTATGTGTTGATGTTTATCCCGGTGGAACCGGCTTTCCAGCTTGCGGTTCAGGCCGATCCTTCTTTGGTCAAAGATGCGCTGGAACAAAATATTATCCTGGTGAGTCCAACCACGTTACTGGTTGCTTTACGCACCATTGATAACCTGTGGAAGAACGAACGCCAGAACCAAAACGCCAAAATTATTGCCGATAAAGCCAGTAAGCTCTATGACAAATTAAGGCTCTTTGTCGAAGACATGGACTCGTTAGGTCAGTCTCTGGATAAAGCCAATCAGAATTATCAGGGCGCGATGAATAAACTGGTTTCCGGGCGGGGAAATGCCATTCGTCAGGCTGAAAGTTTCCGGGAACTTGGCGTAGAAGTAAAACGTTCAATGCCCACTCAGTTCATCGAGCAATCTAAGCGTAATTTCTCACATGCTGAGCATCTGACAGATGCAAGCCAAAATGATATCCATGTTGAAAGACAAAGGGGTCAGGATCAAGTAGACTAGTGGCTTCAAATAATCATTGCCGTATGATTTTTTGCTATTGATTTTCAGGATTTAGGGTAGGTACCAAGTGCAGTCAAATAATACATTAGAAAACCAGGAAACAACGCATTTTGGTTTTCAAACGGTCGCTAAGGATGAAAAAGTTCAGAAAGTCGCTCAGGTATTTCACTCTGTAGCGACAAAATACGACATTATGAATGATTTAATGTCTGGTGGTGTTCATCGGCTGTGGAAGCGTTTTACGATTGATTGTAGTGGGGTTAGACCCGGACAACGTATCCTGGATCTCGGTGGCGGCACCGGTGATTTAACGGCTAAATTTTCCCGCATTGTGGGTGACAAAGGCCATGTTGTCTTAGCCGATATTAATAATTCAATGCTGAATGTCGGCAGAGACAAACTGCGCGATAATGGTATTGTCGGCAATGTGCACTATGTGCAGGCGAATGCGGAAGAATTACCATTTCCTGATAATTACTTTGACTGTATTACTATCAGTTTCTGTCTGAGAAACGTGACGGATAAAGATAAAGCGATTCGCTCTATGTTTCGTGTGCTGAAACCTGGCGGCCGCTTACTGATCCTTGAATTCTCAAAACCTATTCTTGAGCCATTGTCAAAAATATATGACACCTATTCTTTCCATATTTTACCTAAGATGGGGGAACTGGTTGCCAATGATTCGGAAAGTTATCGTTATCTGGCGGAATCTATCCGGATGCACCCGGATCAGGAAACCCTGAAAGGCATGATGGAAGAGGCTGGTTTTGAAAAAGTGTCATACTATAATCTCACTGGTGGCATTGTAGCTCTACACCGTGGATATAAATTTTAGAGATACATATCATGCCCGTTTACTTATTAGTTAATGCAGCCATAGAGACTGGTCTTAATCGTCTGATTAAAGAGGATCCTGATTTATCCCGCCAGTGTTTGCGTCTGAAAGGAAAGGTTTTACAACTGCATATCAAAGAGTTGGATAAGACCTTTACCTTTGTGTTCAGTCATCAGGTTGATGTACTGGGGGATTATGAGGGGCAGCCTGACTGTTATCTTTCTTTATCACTAAAAACACTTCCTCAGCTCAGAGAGCAGGTTAATATCACTCAGTTAATCAAACAGGATTTACTTGAGTTGGATGGTGACCTGCAACTGGCGCAAAAATTTTCTACATTACTTGCTGAAGCCAAACCAGATATCGAAGAATGGTTATCTCAGTGGATTGGGGATTCATTAGCTCATACGGTTATTCATGCGGGTAAGCAGGCTTTTGCAACGGCAAAACAACAGATGCAAAAGCAGCAGAATAACGCCGCTCAGGTTATCACCGAAGAGTGGAAAATCGTCCCGGCACCGCTTGAAATTGCTTATTTTTGCGATCAGGTTGATACAGTTAAGCAGCAGGTTATTGATATGGAATCGCGCTTAAATGCTCTGGCGGAAAAACTATGAAGCTTACAGAAGTAAAACGCTTATATCATATTATCCGGGTCCAGCTTGAATATGGTTTAGATGAGCTTCTACCTAATCACCAGCTTTTAAAAGCGCCGTTATTGGGGCGAAAATGTCTGTTTTGGCTGAAAAATAAATATCCGGAAAAGCCTTTAGGTGAGCGCCTTCGGTTAGCTTTACAGGAACTTGGCCCGGTCTGGATTAAGTTTGGCCAGATGATGTCGACCCGGCGCGATTTATTTCCTCCTCATATTGCAGATCAATTAGCCTTATTACAGGATAATGTGGCTCCTTTTGACGGTCGTCTGGCTCAAAAACACATCGAAGAAGCACTTGGCGGTAAAGTGGAAACCTGGTTTGATGACTTTGATGTAGAGCCGTTAGCATCGGCATCTATTGCTCAGGTACATACAGCCAAATTAAAAGAATCGGGAAGAGAGATTGTTATTAAAGTTATTCGTCCTGATATTGAGCCGGTCATTCAGGCCGATATTCGCCTTATGTACCGAATGGCCTATATTGTGGCGAAAGCAATGCCTGAAGCGCGTCGCTTAAAGCCGGTTGAAGTGGTCAGAGAGTATGAAAAGACGCTGATTGATGAACTGGATTTAAGGCGTGAAGCTGCTAATGCGATTCAGCTCAGACGAAACTTTCAGGGTAGTGATGAGCTTTATGTTCCGGAAGTGATTTCTGAACTGAGTAATCGCACCGTAATGGTTTCAGAACGGATCTATGGTATTCAGGTTTCTGATATCGAAGGGCTGAGAAGCCATGGTATCAATATGCAGGTTTTGGCTGAGCGTGGTGTCAGAGTGTTTTTCACTCAGGTATTCCGCGATAGTTTTTTCCATGCCGATATGCATCCAGGCAATGTTTTCATTAATCCGGAACATCCGGAAAACCCGCAATGGATCGGTCTCGACTGTGGCATTGTTGGTACCTTAAATAGTGAAGATAAACGCTATCTGGCTGAAAACTTTCTGGCGTTTTTCAACCGGGATTATCGTCGGGTTGCTGAGCTTCACGTAGAATCCGGATGGGTACCATTTGATACCAACGTTGATGAGTTCGAACGTGCAATACGGATTGTATGTGATCCGATATTTGCAAAACCGCTGTGTGAAATCTCTTTTGGTCATGTGCTTATCAATCTGTTTAATACAGCTCGCCGTTTTAATATGGAAGTCCAGCCTCAGTTGGTTCTGCTACAGAAGACGTTGTTATATGTGGAGGGTCTTGGGCGGCAGTTATATCCGCAGCTCGATTTATGGCAAACTGCCAAACCATTTCTTGAGCGTTGGATGATCGATCAGGTAGGCCCAGGTTCTGTTATCAAGTCTATTAAAGAAAAAGCACCAATGTGGGCAGAAAAATTGCCAGAGTTGCCCGAGTTAGTTTATGACAGTCTCAAACAAGGGCGGGTGATGTCTGAACGCCTGGATAAAATTTATCAAGGCTATCGGGAAACCAAACGCCAGCATGGTACGGCTAAGTTTTTATTTGGTGTCGGTGCGACTCTGATTGTCTGTGCAACCATTTTGATGACGAGTGGCTATGATGATTTTTCGCTCTGGTCGGGTTCTCTGGGAATAATAAGCTGGTTGTTAAGCTGGCGGACTTACCGCTATTAAGCTCATTTTTTCTGAATGCATACCGCCTGATAATGTTTTTATCAGGCGGTGTATTTTTATGTGGAATTACCACTTATAGCCTGAATAATGTTTTGGCATTTTTTGTCGTGATGCTATCGATGGTCTCTACGTCGGTTTCTCTTAAACTGGCAATACGCTCAGCAACGAGTCTGGTGTACGCGGGTTCGTTGCGTTTTCCCCGATAAGGAACCGGGGCCAGATAGGGGCAGTCGGTTTCCAGAATCACATAATTCATATCAAGATAAGGTATTACTTTATCCATACCACCATTTTTAAAGGTAGAAACACCGCCGAGTCCAAGGTGAAAATTCAGATCATTAATTGCTTTGGCTTCTTCTACCGAGCCGCCGAAGCAGTGAAATACACCAGACAGGCTGCCATTTTGCTCTTTGCTTAGCAGAGTGAGAGTTTCCTGAATTGAATCCCGGGTATGAATCACAACAGGAAGGTTCAATTCCTTTGCCCAGTTAAGTTGCTGGGTAAACGCATATTCCTGTTCTTTCTGATAGGTTTTATCCCAATACAGATCAATGCCTATTTCACCCACAGCAATAAAGTTATGTTTATCAAACCATTGGTAAATAGTGCTTAATTCATCCTTGACCTTATCGGTGACATAACATGGATGCAATCCCATCATTGAGCGACAAAGTTTGGGATATTGTTGTTCTGTTTTGAGCATGGGATCAATAGATTCAAGATCTATATTAGGCATTAATATTAATTCGATACCTTGATCTTGTGCGCGACCAATCATTTCATCCCGATCGTGTTCAAATTCATCGGCATAAATATGAGCGTGGGTATCAATCATATAAATCTCTCTTTTTTGTTATTGCAGAATGACTACTACAATGTAATGGAATGAATTTTTTAGATCATTTTGGCATTTTTCATCGCTGAATTCATGTTGTAAGCGTGAGTCAGTGGTATTATTTTGAGCAAATATCATTTTGTGTTGCCAGACACAAGAAATAAAACAAGGAGATAAAATGTCAGTATCGATTCAAGGTCAGTTTCCCGGACGCCGTATGCGTCGTATTCGTAAACACGACTTTAGCCGTCGTTTAATGGCAGAAAGTCAGTTGTCAGTCAGTGACCTTATTTATCCGGTCTTTGTTCTTATGGGTAAAGATCGCCGTGAAGAAGTCGAATCAATGCCTGGTATCGAACGTCTTTCGATTGACGTATTACTAAAAGAGGCTCGCTACCTAGCTGATTTAGGCGTGCCGGCGATGGCACTGTTCCCGGTTGTTACGCCTGATGTAAAAAGTATAGATGCAGCAGAAGCATATAATCCTGAAGGTCTGGTGCAAAGAGCGGTAAAAGCATTAAAAGAACATGTACCGGAAATGGGCATTATTACCGATGTGGCTCTGGACCCATACACAACTCATGGCCAGGATGGGATCATTAATGATAATGGTTATGTGCTCAATGACGAAACTACCGAAGTGTTAATTAAGCAGGCGCTTTCACATGCAGAGGCAGGGGCGGATGTTGTGGCGCCATCGGATATGATGGATGGTCGTATCGGTAAGATTCGTGAAGCTCTCGAAGAGCAGGGTTATATCAATACCCAAATTATGGCGTATTCAGCTAAATATGCGTCTTGCTACTATGGCCCGTTCCGGGATGCAGTCGGTTCAGCTGCGAACCTTAAAGGTGGTAATAAGAAAAATTATCAAATGGATCCGGCCAATTCCGATGAAGCGCTGCATGAAGTCGCGATGGATATCAGTGAAGGTGCTGATATGGTTATGGTGAAACCTGGGATGCCTTATCTGGATATTGTCCGTCGGGTAAAAAGTGAATTACAGGTACCCACGTTTGCTTATCAGGTCTCTGGTGAGTATGCGATGCATATGGCGGCAATTAATAATGGCTGGCTGAAAGAAAAAGAGACCATTTTAGAGTCATTGTTATGCTTTAAACGTGCTGGAGCTGACGGTATCCTGACCTATTTTGCGAAACGAGTTGCTGAATGGTTAGCGGAAGAAGGCAAAGAAAAAGGCAGCCATTTAGAATAAATAGATAAGAGTGTGAGCGAATAGATAAATTTAAATGATACTTTTTCTCATTTAATCGTTGACATTATAAATGAGAATGGTTATCGTTATCTTGTCTTGAGGGATGATGAGATTTTAAAAATAGCAATTCAGTTGGTAACAATTGGTTGGTGGTTTTCAATCGGAATCGTTCTTTTTGACACGACATTGCTCACATTGCTTCCAGTGTAATTTAAATAGCTTATCGGGAAAGTGATTGTACTATATTTTGCTTTCTTACTTTTGCTAGGCGACATTTTTTAATGTCGCTTTTTTTATGCCTTAAGATTGCTTTTTGAACGTTTTATTGATCGAATAGTAATTTATTTTCCACAGCGTAAGATCCTTTAAAGATCCTCTTTTTTTGATCTTATTCCATATAAAATACATTAAAAACATAATCTTAAAATATATGCCCTACTCTATTTTTCTTGTATATAGCTTGTGGATAAAAAATATAAACAGAGTTATCCACAGAATGGCATCTGTTGTTGATTTGTTTCATCCTGGTTGCTTTTTATCTAAGAATATTGGTGAGTTGTAATACGAATTTACTCTTTAATAAGCAAATCAGTCTGATTAGCATAGTTGAAAAAGAATGGTGACAATTTATTTTTTGTGGTGAGGCAATTGAATTGCAATATTGTAAGTCGGGTATCTGTTAGTATATTATCTTGTTGGAACGGCAGTTCGTTGAGCTATTCTTATTTGCAATCGTGGAATACTTTTCTCTAACGTGGCATTCTAGTCGGCTATAAAACTCTCTGAACCAGATAGATTGGATACCAATATGGCTAGTATTCCTGAAAAGCCTCTCATTTTAGTTGATGGCTCATCTTACCTTTACCGCGCATTCCACGCATTTCCCAGCACAATGAGTAACGGCACAATTCAGACTAATGCTGTTTATGGTGTTGTTAATATGATTCGCAGCCTGTTAAGACAGGTGGAATCAGACCATATTGCTGTTGTATTTGATGCTAAAGGAAAAACATTTCGTGATGAGCTCTTTGCTGAATATAAAGCAAATCGTCCCCCAATGCCTGGCGAATTACGTGAGCAGATAGAACCATTACACAATATTATTCGTGCGATGGGGTTGCCTCTGCTGGCAATTGAAGGTGTTGAGGCTGACGATGTGATTGGTACTCTGGCGTCTCAGGCATCGAAGCTAGGTATGCCTGTACTTATCAGTACCGGTGACAAGGACATGGCTCAATTGGTGGATGAGAACGTTACTCTGATTAACACCATGACGAACGTGATCATGGATAGAGAAGGGGTCATTGAAAAATTTGGTATTCCCCCTGAATTGATCATCGACTATCTGGCATTGATGGGAGATAAAGTGGATAACATTCCTGGGGTGCCTGGCGTCGGGGCTAAAACGGCAACGGCACTGCTGCAGGGTATTGGTGGGCTGACAGAATTATATAATCGTTTAGATGATATTGCTCCGCTTGGATTCCGTGGTTCTAAAACCATGGCGAAGAAACTGGCTGAGAATAAAGATAATGCGTTGTTATCTTATGAATTAGCAACCATAAAACTGGATGTTGAACTGGATTGTAAACCGGAAGAACTGATGAAAGCGCAGCCGGATACCGATCTTCTGATTGAACTCTATGGGCAATTAACCTTTAAATCCTGGTTAAATGAGTTGCTTGAAGGTGGTGATGGTGTCATCAAAGCAGATGCTGAAGCTGCAAAAAAACTGACGCAACCGAAAAACTCGCCGAGTTCAGCTCAAGCTTCGTCTTCGGCTGCTTCTGCAGTGAAAATCGATCGTAGCCAATATGAAACGATTACCACAGAAGAAGCGTTTAACCAGTGGCTGAATGTGTTAGAGAGTGCTGAACTGATCGCGTTTGATACCGAGACTGATGGTCTGGATTACATGACAGCCAATCTGGTTGGTCTGTCTTTTGCGGTTGAAGAGGGTAAAGCGGCCTATTTACCGGTAGCACACGATTATTTAGATGCTCCTTCGCAACTGGACCGAAACGAGGTATTAGCTCGTCTTAAGCCGCTTCTGGAAGATGAAAATAAAGCCAAAGTCGGCCAGAACCTGAAATTTGATGCCAGCATCCTGGCTCGTTATGACATTCAGATGCAAGGTATTAAACACGATACCATGCTGGCTTCTTATGTGCTGAATAGTGTGGGTGGCAAGCATGATATGGACAGTCTGGCTCTGCGCTTTTTACAACATAGCTGTATTTCATTTGAACAGCTGGCCGGAAAAGGAAAAAACCAGCTGACCTTTAACCAAATCGATTTAGCGCAGGCTGGTGAGTACGCGGCAGAAGATGCGGATGTAACCTTGCGTCTACACCATACTATTTATGGTGAAATTGAAAAAGATGCAGCACTGAAATCCATTTATGAATCTATTGAAGTACCACTGGTCCCGGTATTATCCCGCATGGAAAGAACGGGGGTGCTTATTGATGCGGCGAAATTAAAGACGCAATCTGTGGAAATTACAGCGCGTTTGGCTGAACTGGAAAAAAACGCGTATGACATGGCTGGCGAAGAGTTCAATCTGAGTTCGCCAAAACAGTTACAGGCGATTCTGTTTGAGAAAATGTCTTTGCCGGTTGTGAAAAAGACCCCATCAGGTGCGCCATCTACCAATGAAGAAGTTCTGCAGGAACTCGCGCTGGACTATCCTTTGCCAAAAGTAATTCTGGAGTATCGTGGGCTGGCCAAGCTGAAATCGACCTACACCGATAAATTACCCCGCATGATTAACAAGGCCACTGGTCGGGTTCATACGTCTTATCATCAGGCTGTAACCGCGACGGGTCGTTTGTCTTCGACAGATCCTAACTTACAAAATATTCCGATCCGAAATGAGGAAGGTCGCAGAATTCGTCAGGCATTTATTGCACCTCAGGGATGGAAAATCGTTGCCATTGACTATTCTCAGATCGAGTTACGGATTATGGCTCATTTGTCTAACGATAAAGCATTAGTGGATGCATTTAAGGAAGGAAAGGATATCCACGCATCTACTGCGGCAGAAATTCTCGGACTTTCAATTGATCAGGTATCCAGTGAACAGCGTAGACGGGCAAAAGCGGTCAACTTTGGTCTTATTTACGGTATGAGTGCGTTTGGACTTGCTAAACAGCTTGGTATACCAAGAAGAGAAGCTCAGGAGTACATGGATACCTATTTTGAACGCTACCCAAGTGTGATGCAGTATATGGAAAATACACGTACTCATGCCAGTGAGCAGGGCTACGTAGAAACCTTGTTTGGACGTCGTTTGCATCTTCCTGAAATCAAATCAAGTAATGGTATGAGACGCAAAGCGGCAGAAAGGGCTGCGATTAATGCGCCGATGCAGGGAACCGCCGCGGATATTATCAAAAAAGCAATGTTACTGGTTGATGAGTGGATCGAGAGCGAAGGCCATGGCCGGGTTCGTTTATTGATGCAGGTACACGATGAACTCGTGCTGGAAGTCGAAGAGTCATCTTTAACCGAAATTGAAAGTAAAATACAAAATTTGATGGAGTCCGCCGCCGATTTATCTGTCCCATTAGTGGCTGAAGTTGGACATGGTGACAACTGGGATCAGGCCCATTAGACATTTTTTAATGAAACTGCCATGTTTAGTATGAGCTAGCGCACAAACGCTAGCTTTTTTTTTAACCAAACAAAGTTGTTTCAGATCATGCTCTTGTTGGTCTAAATCGAAAAAAGATGAAAAAAAACTACAAAAAGAGTTTGATTTTCAGTCGAGTTGTTGTAAATTAATACTCGTAGGGTACAGAGGTAAGATGTTCTATCTTTCAGACCTTTTGTTTCACGTTATTGGATTAGGCTGATTCAGCCGCCCCGCTCAGTTTTTGAGCGGGGCGTTTTTTCATGTAAAAAATAAATTATTTCAAATAATTAACTTTTTTGATTTATTTGCTCTAACATTTCATTTTCTTATTCATACTTATTCAGATCCATTTCTCTTTATTGAATAAATACCACTTATTTGTAATTAAACGCCCATCACAAAATTCTTATTTTTTGGCATAAATAAAGTAAGAAACACAAGGGTATTTCTGTAATTCATTAATAAATAAGGAATTTTACTCATTTTAAAAGATGGATTAAATATTTGCTAAATCAGAGATTATGGACGAAGCTAATAACACTAAGAATAAAAAAGAAATTTTAATATCTCTCCCGTTGCCCTACCAGGATGGTGGGGTTTTTTGTTTGTAGCCCAGAAGAAAAGGGGAATACCTCCGGGCTATGAATTATGAATGGTTATTCTTCCGTGGCTTCTTCATTATCGTCTGCTTCTGCAACGATAAGAGCAGGAGCGAACCATTGGTCGAGTCGGTTTCTCAGGATATCGACACCAAGACCGTTTTGTGAAGAGAAAGCATCCACATAGACTTCGCCACCAAATGACAATGCTTTTTCTCTCACCTGCAGAACCTGAGCTTTACGGGCACCACTTTTGAGCTTATCGGCTTTGGTCAGCAGGACCTGAACCGGAATACGGCTTTCGATGGCCCAGAAGATTAACTGTTGATCTAAATCTTTCATCGGGTGGCGAATATCCATTAAAACAACCAGACCTTTCAGGCATTCCCTTTTTTGTAAGTATTCACCTAAAGATTTTTGCCACTTCAGTTTCATTTCCACAGGAACCTGGGCAAATCCGTATCCAGGGAGATCGACAATATTGCATCCTGGCATCACCTCAAACAAGTTGATTAGCTGAGTTCGTCCAGGCGTTTTACTGGTTTTGGCCAGACTTTTTTGATTAGTCAGTTTATTAAGAGAACTCGATTTTCCCGCATTTGAGCGTCCGGCAAAGGCTATTTCAATTCCTTGGTCTGCAGGCAGGTGGCGAATATCTGGTGCACTGGTAATAAAGTGCGTGTTTTGATAATGAATTTTTACGCTCAAAATTAACTCCATCGCGTTGGTTTGCGAATAGTAATTGATTAGGGTAACAGACCCCGGGGAAAACTAAATTATATCATGCCCTGAGTATTACGCAGACAGGAATGTGAGATATATGGCATTTTGACTATTTGTATTAGAAATAAATTCAGAATAACATTCTGATTATTCGAATCATTTTTAGCTGATTTTTCTGTTCGTGATCTGTGTCTTGTTGCGTATTGTTGCCGCTGGGTATTTTGGGTGTATGATATATCCGCATTGGCAGAGTATCTACCTAATTGTGTATCACAATGAAGTAAGACTGCGGGGGACAATAAACAGGCAGGATGCCTGTTTGAATAAGGATGGTTACTTTAAGCTATAGGATATAGCGTGAAAAGGACCAGGCTCAGGATGTGCCCTGAGACAGTGACGTTATTCATGGACAGTAAAATTCATTAGGATGATGAAAAACGAGATTTGCAGCGGAAGCAGTTAAAACAAATGGAGTATTGTGCACAAATCAGTTGTGCTATTTCTTTTGCACTCAGGTGCTAGTTTTGGAAGCGATAGATTCGTCTATCGCTTTTTTTATCTGTCATTTTTCATTAATCGATGAAAAATTCACCTAAACCCCTCCACTATATTGGCCATTTCTGGTATCTTGCGCTTCCTTTAATCAGAGGAGTTTTACATGCATTGTTGCCCACTTTGCGATAGTGAACAGGTAAGTCACTATCATACAGATAAATACCGTGCATATTGGCAATGTCAGCGTTGCAAGCTTGTCTTTGTCGGAAACGACTCTTTGTTAAAAACCGAAGATGAAAAATCTTTTTATGATTTGCATGAAAATGACATATATGATGAAAGATACCGTCGTTTTCTATCCCGAGTCGCTGACCCCATTTGCAGCCGCGTGCCTGCTAATGCACAAGGGTTAGATTTCGGTTGTGGTCCGGGGCCTGCACTTGCTCATATGTTGAAAGAAGCTGGAATGCAGATGTCCCTGTACGATATATATTATTTTCCTGATGAAGCTCCGTTGCAGCAACAACATGATTTTATGGTGTCAACGGAAGTTATTGAACATATTTATGATCCAGATACAGTCTGGAAATCGTGGCTAAAATTAGTTAAGCCTGGTGGCTGGATTGGTCTTATGACCAAGATGGTTAAAGATGTAGATGCATTTGCGAAATGGCATTACAAGAATGATTTTACACACGTAAGATTTTATAGTCGTAGTACATTTCAATATTTGGCTGAGCGGGATAAGCTCGAACTAGAATTTATAGGCAACGACGTTATTTTACTGAGGATTCCCAAGTTATGAGTCGTAATAAAAAAGTCAGATCAGCTGGTATGTCAGATGTGATTGTTGTTCGCCAACGTTCAGAATCGGACCAGCTAGGTCGTGAGCTGAAAAAACAGAAGAAACGCAAAGGCCTGAAATCAGGCAGTCGTCATTCTAAAGAAGAGGCTCATATAGTAAATTCAGGTACCAAAGCGAAAGATCCTCGTATCGGTAGTAAAAAGAAAATACCTTTAGTTGTCGAAGCTCCAAAAAAAGCTGCTAAACAAGAGCGTAAGCTGAATGCTGAGCAAGAGTTAGCGATGCTGGAAAATGATGCGCAACTTAATGTGTTGCTTGAGCGTTTAGACAACGGTGAAAATCTGGGGGCTGGACTACAGAAATACGTGGATGAAAAGTTAGATCGTATCGAACAGCTTATGAAACAACTGGGTATCTACGACGACGTTGAAGACGAAGACATGGAAGAAGATGAAGAATTGATTATTCCTCAGCCGAAGAAAAAATCAGTTAAGAACTCAGTGTCTTCAGATGAAGAGTTACTGTCCAGGTTTGAAGACATGGATATAGATAAATTGGATAGCTAAAAAGGTAAGTTAGGATGAATTTAACCGTATTAGCCATGATTATTGGTGGTGTCATTATTCTTGGGTTGGCTTCATATGCAGCATCTCTGCTTTTTCGTTTGAAAAAACAGGGACAACTGCAAAAAGAGGCACAGGCAAAACAAGCCGAGTTGGAGTTAGAAGCACTGCATAAAAGAAATGCCAATATTTTTGAAAATGTGGTCACTCTATGTCGCGTTGGGATTCAGGGACAGTGTGATCTGTCAGAAATCACCATTCGTGTTTACAGCATCATGGAGTACTTACAAGGTGATGCTAAAATAGATTTTGATAAGACCTATCCGGCTATCTCGGAGCTATATCATGTTGTTAAAGATATGGCTCGGGGGGATGCAAGACAGGAGTTAGCTAAGAAAGAACGCATGCAGCAGAATATGCAGCGCATGAAAGCGGAAAGTCGCTTAAGTGATTTAATTAAAGATGAGCTGAAGGCATTACAGCAGCATTCACAGCTAGCTGATAATAGTGTGACTGCTTAAATGGTGTAATTTTTCGATCAAATAGTGATCCACTTTACACTTTTATTCATCATTACTGACTTTTTTCTTCTAATTCACGTTTTTTTCTTTCTATATGGCAAAATAGTAACCAGTAGTTTTTCTGTTGGATAGAAAAGATGATGTACGAATTGGAGAACAGTCAGCAAATAGAGTGGGACCAGGATATACTGGATAAGTATAATTATTCTGGTCCTCGTTATACGTCATATCCGACAGCGGTAGAATTTCATGAAGCATTCACTATCGCTGAGCTTGATATGGCGTATACGCAGTATCCGGAACGTCCGTTATCTTTATATATTCATATCCCTTTTTGCCACAAGCTTTGTTACTACTGTGGCTGTAATAAAGTCGTGACTCGTCATAGTGATAAAGCTGACGAATACCTTGATATTTTAGAATATGAAATCTCTCAGCGTGCTTCTCTGCTTGCTGGTCGCCAGGTGGATCAGTTACATTTTGGTGGAGGTACACCTACATTTCTGACTAAAGATCAAATCAGCCGGGTAATGTCGCTGTTAAGACAGGAATTTTCTTTTGCTGATGATCCTAAAATTAGCATTGAAGTCGATCCCCGGGAAATAGAACTGGAATTGATTGCACATCTACACTCAGAAGGATTCAACCGTCTCAGCATTGGTGTTCAGGACTTTAATAAACAGGTTCAGCAAGCGGTCAATCGCGAGCAGGACGAAGACTTTATTATTGAGTTAATAGACAAAGCCAATGAACTTGGTTTTGACTCGATAAACCTGGATCTGATTTATGGATTACCATTTCAGACTCAAGAAAGTTTTGCTGAAACATTAGATAAGGTATTACAGATTCGGCCGAATCGTTTGTCGGTGTTTAATTATGCCCACATGCCGCAGTTGTTTGCTGCACAGCGCAAAATTAAAGATCATGATTTACCCGATGCGTCAGAGAAAATGGCCATACTGCAGATGACGATTAAAAAGCTGACGCAGGCTGGTTATCAGTTTATTGGTATGGACCATTTTGCGTTGCCTGATGATGAGTTAGCAATAGCTCAGAGACAGGGCGTTCTGCATCGTAATTTTCAGGGATATACCACTCATGGTAACAATGATTTAATTGGTTTTGGTGTATCGGCTATTTCAATGGTGGGCGATACTTATGCCCAGAATCAGAAAGAGCTAAAAGCCTATTATTCATCGGTAAATACTTACTGCCATGCATTATGGAAAGGACTATCTCTGGAGCAGGATGATTTAATTCGCAGAGAGGTTATTAAGCAGCTTATTTGTAACTTCAGACTAGATAAACCCGGAGTTGAAAAACAATTTCAGCTTAATTTTAGTCATTACTTTGCTGAAGATCTTGAGCTGTTAATGCCATTTATTAAAGATGGACTGGTCCTTGATAAAGAAAATGTGATTGAAGTGACGCCAAGAGGACGTCTGTTGATTCGCAATATTTGTATGTGTTTTGATAAATATTTGCGAACCCGGGCCAGACAGCAGCAGTTTTCGCGTGTGATTTAATAATCTCGATTTCTGTTATCGTATGGACATAAAAAACCAAGCATTGAGCTTGGTTTTTTTATTCTTATTGTGTGTTAATTAATGAGTGGTAATTAACTTAAGAGCTTTTTTACTCACATCATGAGCTGCCTGATGTTTGTTTTGGTTTTCTAGTGCTTTAGACAGATAACCAAAATCATTTACGCTTGGTCTGATAGACAGCGCTTTTTCAAACTCACTTTCAGCTTTTGACCAGTCTTTTTTCTTAAGATGGAGCCGTCCTAATGCACTGAGTGCTTCGGCATTATTGGCATCTTTTTTCAACGCATCTTCAAGTAACGATGTTGCTGATGTTGCGTCTGCTAAACTTAAATCTGGCAGCAACCCATACAGCTCTGAATTTGGATGTTTTTTGATATGCTCTTTAATCAGAGTATAGGCTTCTTCATCTGCATTACGAGCTAAAAGTAACCGCACTAAATGGCCACAAATAACGGATGATGAACGAGCACTTTTCGGTAAGTCACTCCAGCGATCAAGTAACCCCTCGATACCACGGTGCTCAGAAGTTTCAGAAAGTAACCCACAATATGCCTGTTCAGTCAGTTGTTCCTGCTCGTGGTCACTTGCCATCTTGGTGCTTTTCAGATCCTGAACTAATGAAAGCAGTTCATCCCACTTACCCAGTTTCACATAAATCACTTTTTGCAAAGAAAGAAGGACCGGATTTTGTGGGTAATCATTTGCGATGGTACTCAGGGAACTTAGAGCCTTCTCATACTGTTCTGCCTGAACATATTGTTTGGCTTTAGTAAGATCAACGGCAAGCGAAGAGCTGTCCTGTTGAGTCGCCAGTTCCAGGTACTTATCCCGTTTCTGACTGTCACCTTGTTCCTGAGCCGCCTGAGCTGCAATTAAATAACAAAGTACAGGCATGTCGTGATGTTTAGCCCAGCGAACTACTTTCTGTTCTGCCTGTTTCCAGTCACCTTCCATCAGTTTCAGCATACCTTCATTCGTCATACGACGAGAACGTTTCTGTTTTCTGATGCTGAACCAGTTCCAGGTGTCAGAAGTAGCGCGAAGAATTCTTTTAACGATAAACTCAACGGAAAATAAGACCGCTAAAGCAACAACAACAAAAATAACCAGTGTCGTTACGCTCATTTCCAGTGTTTTGTTGGCAACAGAGATCAGTACGTAGCCCTGTTCACCTGCATATTCAGTTCCGGCAAACAGTCCTAAACCAAGAACAAGGAAAAGAAAGATAATACGGATCATTCTTTATCCTCCTTAATTAAGCTTGTTACTTCACGGCGTAAACGTTCATGAATGACTTCTGTAAGCTGAGACTGAGATTTCAGTTTTACCGGATAAGTAACCTGAATATTTTGTTTGCTCAGAGTTTCAAGTGCTTTATTGAATTCAATAACACCATTATCTGTTTGATTCAGATAAGATTTAGACCATGTCTCAGCAGTAGTCAGTGCTGTTGTGTAAATCTCTTGCTGTTCATCAAAAACGGCTTTAATGGCTGTCTCAAGTTTCATTTTGAGATTCTCTCTCAGGAAGAAATGTTGTTCCGGAGACAAAAGAGGGATGGCATTACCATCACGGGTTCGGAAGGTAATAAATTTATCGGCAAAGTTTTTCGCAGACGTTAACAGGTTGTCTTGCCAGTTATTAATATCGTCTGATACTTCTTCTTTTTTCTCTTCCACTGCATCCGGCAGGATTGCATTTGCCAGTGGCATCTTATCAATAACCTGAGAAAGGCTGGTCAGTCGAAGGACTAAACCATCTTTGTCTATCAGCGGAATAGATTTAAGCGTAGTAATGTCTTCTGCCATTGCTTTTCTTAGCGGGACTAAACTTGGGTCGTTTAGGGTTGCGATTCTCTGATCCGCACTTTCCATCAGAAGAGTGGAACTCTCCGGATCATGCTCAAGGAACAGTTTGCGTCCGGCTAACTTAACCAGGTAATCTGATTCCGCCAATAGCCAGTCATTCGGACGTCTGCCTTTGACTTCCGCTAATGCGAGCTGCAGACTTTCAATGCTTTTATGTTGTTGCGCCATCTCAGTTTCGGTCTTATTAACCACTTGAGTTGCTACATCTTTAGTCTGCTGTAGAGATGCATCTAATTGAGTTTTTAGTTGTTCTTGAGTTTGTAACAGCTGATTTTGTAACGCAGCAATTTGAGATTGGTATTGCTGTTGGGTATAAACCGTTACTCCACCACTCAACAAGATAGAAATAATGATCGCTAAGCCACCAAGCTTAACGCCTTTTTTAGCTTGCTTTTGTAATTGGTCGTAATCCGCTGAAGTTTGGGCTTTTTCAGTCGCCGTTGTGGATGTATTTTTGTCATCTATAGCTGGATGAGCTTGATCCTTTTTATTAGTTTCTGGCGTTGTGTTGTTGGTTGTCATTAAGTATTCCTATCACTTTCGGCTGAATGGCAGCCACTAAATCGAAATTGTTGGCGCTACCGACAACAATGGTATTCTGAAATCCAATTTCTTTTGCCACTTGAGCTATGCGTTGGCTAGGAACAAAAATCTGTAAGTTTACTATCCAGAGCATATCGTTCTGTGATATCTGACTAACGAAAAAGCGAAGTTGTTCTTCGCTGGTAAAGACCATATGACTTACATTTTGTTTTTGCCACTGTGCAACCTTATCACTTGCATCAAATGGAATAAACTTTCGTCTATAAAACTCGCAATATTTTACGTAAGCGCCTCTTAACGAAAGTTGTTCTGCAAGAAATTCCCTGCCTCCATTACCTCTCAAAATGACAATATTTAGTCCTTTAACATTGAGCAATAATGGGTGAGACAACAGGTGTTCGCTATCACCATGTGGTGGATAGTCTACCTGTTGTTGAGATAATTTTCTTAAAAGTCGTGCGGTTTTTTGACCGATGGCAAGATATCGGGGTGTTTGAGGCCAAATTAACGAGTTTTTCCTAAGTTGCTGATCGCAAAATTGAACAGCAGGCTGGCTAACTGCGATGATAATGTTAGCCTGAGAGATTGTTTGACCTAAATTAGGGATTGCTTCTTCTGGCTGAAATTCCAGAAGCGGATGATAAACTGCTGATACCCCTTCTGATTCAAGGAGAGAGCTAAGCTCTTCTCCCTGAGGATGCGGACGGGTGATCAATACAGTCGACATTTGGATTTACTTATAGAGTTGAGTCAGGATTTCTTGCGCACCATCGGCCAGTAATTGCTTCGCAAGGCGCTGTCCCAATTCTTCTGCTTGCGTTCTTGGTCCTTTAATTTCGCCACTGATGATACGTTTACCATCCGGTTGTCCAATCAAAGCCCGTAACCACAGTTCATCCCCTTGTAATTCCGAATAACTACCGATAGGAACCTGACAACCACCTTCCAAAGTATTATTCATTGCCCGTTCACACAGCACTCTGTCCGAGGTATCTTGGTCATTAAGAGGTTTAAGTAATTCGAGTAGTTTCGTATCGTTCAGTCGGCATTCAATACCGACCGCGCCTTGTCCGACTGCTGGCAGGGATTCTTCCGGAGTCAAAGATGATGCAATTCTTGCTTCTAAACCCAGTCGTTTCAATCCTGCAGATGCCAGGATAATTGCATCAAATTCACCTGCGTCTAATTTGCTCAGACGAGTGCCAACATTGCCGCGCAAATCTTTGATAATAATATCCGGACGACGAGCTTTTAACTGACATTGCCGGCGTAAGCTGCATGTACCAATAATGGCACCTTCAGGCAGTTGTTCAACATTGTCATATTTATTAGAAACAAAAGCATCGGTGGGGTCTTCTCGTTCACAAATCGTGACCAAACCCAGTCCTTCTGGGAAATCGACCGGAACATCTTTCATAGAATGCACGGCTAAATCGGCGCGACCCTCGAGCATGGCAAGTTCCAGCTCTTTTACAAACAGCCCTTTACCACCAACTTTGGCTAGTGGGGTATCCAGAATAACATCGCCTCTGGTTACCATAGTGATCAGTTCAACCTGTATTCCCGGGTGGGCTTGTTCTAATTGTCTTTTTACAAATTTTGCCTGCCACAGGGCGAGAGGGCTTTTTCTGGTTGCTATGCGAATTGGGGCTGAATGTGTCATCTAAATCCGGTTACTTTGCTTAATTCATCAATATCGTATCATTCTAAAGCACAAGTGCTGAAATTAGTAACAATATGCCATTTTGTTTTATGTAAAAAGTTAATCATGCGCTAAAATTATGTGAGATAGATCTTGTTTATGGCACGAGATGTTATTAATCGGGCTGATGAAATAAGAAACTATAGGCCCCTTGGCGAAACGCGTGATGAGTTGCCCCAAATGAGTGAGTTCTCGATATGAATTTGCTTTACGGTAGTGCTCAAAAAATGTTAAACTGATCACGTTTTTATAGTTATTTTGAGTAAACTGTAACCAATTCTTACAGTTAGTCATCAATCAAGGACATATCCCTTGCAAGCTTACACGCAGATTTTGATTCAAAGATTAGATAATCTTAACCGACAGCGTACAGAACGTGCGTTGGCGGTAATGGATTTACAAAGTCAGCGTGTTTTTCGCTTAATTCCCAGCCTTTTTCATTTTAATCACCCGCTGATTCCTGGCTTTTATAACTCACAAGTACCTTCTGGTGTTTGGGGATTTGAGCCTGAAGATGTTCAGCAACAGTTGATTGATGATATGGAGCTAACGTTAGGGCAAAAACTAACGGTTGCTGGTGAACCACAGATTCTTGCTCTGTACACGATGGGAAGTACATCTTCTATTGGTCAGAGTACATCGAGCGATTTAGATATCTGGGTCTGCGTATCTCCGTCAATGAGCGAAGCAAACAGAGAACGTCTTTCTAATAAATGCGCATTGATTACTGACTGGGCTAAGACTCAGGGGGTTGAAGCTAATTTCTTTTTGATGGATGAAGAGCGTTTTCGTCATAATCAGTCTGATGAAATGACCGGGGATAACTGTGGTTCTTCCCAGCATTTGTTATTGCTTGACGAGTTTTATCGCTCGGCCGTTCGTTTAGCAGGTAAGCGTTTGTTATGGCAAATTGTTCCGCCTGAAATGGAAGGTTGCTATGACGAATATATTCAGGAACTGTGCAGCAAAGATTATATCAACTGTAATGACTGGATTGATTTTGGTCGTTTAAATCATATTCCTGCAGAAGAATATTTCGGTGCCAGTTTATGGCAACTGTATAAAAGTATCGACTCTCCTTACAAATCGGTATTAAAAGCGATTTTGCTTGAATCCTATTCCTGGGAATATCCTCATACTCAGTTATTAAGTATTGACACCAAACGCCGTTTCTTTACTCATGAACCTGACCTTTACAGTCTGGATGCTTATTATCTCATGCTGGAAAAAGTAACCCGTTACTTAGAACGGACCGGGGATTTGGCCAGACTGGATTTGGTTCGTCGTTGCTTTTATCTGAAAACGCACGAAAAATTATCACGCCAGCCAGGCTCTGGCTCTGTTGCCTGGCGTCGCGAAGCTCTGGACGATCTGATATCTAAATGGCAATGGGACACTGATACGATTGAAAGTTTAGATAATCGTCGTAACTGGAAAGTGGAACAGGTTAAAGTAATGCATACCCGCTTACTGGATGCATTAATGCAAAGTTACCGTAATTTGATTCAGTATGCACGCCGCAACAATATTACCTCATCCATCAGTCCTCAGGACATTTCTATTCTCGCCAGAAAATTATATGCAGCATTTGAAGTGCTTCCAGGGAAAGTGACCTTATTAAATCCACAGATATCTCCTGATTTGCACGAACCGGATTTAACCTTTGTTGAGGTCCGTCCCGGCCGAACTAATCCGGCTGGTTGGTATCTGTATAAAGCGCCGATAGCTCCTCATCGTATGTTCGGCCAGAAGGTTTTAGAACAGAACGAGTATTTAAGTAAAATAGTTGCCTGGGCATTCTTTAATGGGTTAATTACCGAATCTACCCGTTTACATGCAATTGTTCGGGATGCTGACCTTGATATTGATAAGTTCTATCAGATGGTGAGCGATCTGCGTAATACCTTCTCAATGCATAAAAGCCGTCCTACTATGCAGGCGTTGGCAAGTCCGTGTGAAATCCGCCAATTGGCAATGTTTATTAACTTTGAAAATGATCCAACGATAGATATAGAAGGTCGGGCTCTGAAAGTGGATCTGAAAAATGTTGATATGCTCAGCTTTGGTGAAGAATCCCGTTGTCTGATTGGTAGTGTCGATCTTGTGTATAAAAACTCCTGGCAGGAAGTCCGTACGCTGCACTTCAGGGGCCAGACCGCAATGCTGGATGCGTTAAAAACTGTTTTATGTAAGATGCACCAGGATGCTATACCGCCAGAATCTGTGGATGTATTCTGTTATAGCCAGAATTTACGTGGTGTGATGCGCAATGCAATCTACCAGTTACTGGCAGAATGTATCGATCTGCGTTTGAAACCGGTAGAGCAACAGCGTCGCCGTCGTTTTAAAGCGTTAAAGATCGGCGAAGAAATGTATGGCTTGTTTTTTGAGAGACGTTCTGTATCTGTGCAGAAACTGGAAAACTCTGTTGATTTCTACCGTAGTATTTCAACCAATAAATTGACCGGTTCTCCGCTGTTGATGCTCGATAAAGAGCAGGCTTATCATTTACCTGAAGTGATTGATGGCTTTGCCAGTGAAGGTTTAGTGCAGTTCTTTTTCGAAGACGGTGAAAAAGGCTTTAATATCTATGTGCTGGATGAAGCTAATCGAGTTGAAGTTTACCACCAGTTCCGCGGTAGCAAAGATGAGATGATTGCTAACGTTAATACGTTTTACACTTCGGTAAAACATGATAACCAAGTAGCATCGAAGTTTATTAACTTCAATTTGCCTCAGTATTACCAGATAGTCCAAGTAGAGGAAGGTGCAGACTACATTATTCCTTATCGTAGTGACTCATCCTCTAATTCTCGTTCTGATGAAGTGGTTAATGCTTAACTGAGCGGATTATTCCCAGTCAATTTCTTCATCGGACTGCTTTTCACATTCTTCTTTTACCAGTTGCAAAAATTCTTTGCCTGTTTTTGAGCAAATCCATTGTTCATTTTGCAACTGGAAATGGTAACCACCTGATTTTGATGCTAACCAGATCTCATGCATGGGTTCCTGGCGGTTAATGACAATCTGGCTGCGATTCTCAAACTCGAGAGTCATGACGTTGCCGATGGCCTCATAATCAATATCTGCGCCGGAATTGTCGATCAATTCTTCCAATCTATTAAATTGAATATCCACTAGTTGATGAAATTCGGTGTCGTTCATCTGAATGTCCTATTGCTTTTCTTGGTTGTGATGCGATTATAGGGGGCATTGATTTAATAATCACGTATATGCAAATGAAAAAGGTTATCACTGCACTTTTTATGCTAAGCATGTTAGCTTTAGCTGGATGTGGTCAGACAGGTCCATTATATATGCCCAAAGACGCGCCACAAGATGAACAAACACAACCATAATTATTGATGATTTTTAAGGAAGTAGATTTTGGATTATTTTAATTATCAGGACGATGGCCAGCTTTGGGCAGAGAATGTTAGTTTAAGTGAACTGGCTGCAGAGCACGGCACTCCTCTTTATGTTTATTCAAGAGCCACACTGGAACGTCACTGGAAAGCCTTTGATCAGGCTGTTGCAGAACATCCACACCTAATCTGTTATGCCATTAAAGCGAACTCTAACCTGGGTGTGTTAAATACCTTGGCTAAGTTGGGTTCTGGTTTTGATATCGTTTCTGTTGGGGAACTGGAACGAGTTGTTGCTGCCGGTGCTGATCCTTCGAAAGTGGTGTTTTCCGGTGTAGGTAAAACAGAGGTAGAGATCAAACGTGCGTTAGAGCTGAAAATCAAATGCTTTAATGTAGAGTCGGAACCTGAATTGGGCCGTATCAACAAAGTGGCCGCTGAGTTGGGTGTCAAAGCACCGATTTCATTACGGATTAACCCGGATGTGGATGCAAAAACTCACCCTTATATTTCTACTGGTTTGCGTGATAATAAATTCGGTATTTCTTATGAGCGTGCTCCTGAAGTCTACAAATTTGCCAGCACTCTGGAAAACCTGGAAATCAAAGGTATCGACTGCCATATTGGCTCTCAGTTAACCGAAATTTCACCATTTATTGATGCTGTTGATCGTCTTCTTGTTTTGATTGATAACCTGAAAGCACAGGGAATTCATATTAAACATCTTGATGTTGGTGGTGGCCTTGGTGTGACCTACGATGCAGAGCAGCCTCCGCAGCCAGCGGAATATGCTCAAGCACTTATGTCGCGTTTGGTTAACCATAAAGATCTAGAGCTGATTTTTGAGCCTGGTCGTGCCATCGCTGCGAATGCTGGTGTGTTGGTCACAAAAGTGGAATTCCTGAAACATACTGAATTCAAGAACTTTGCTATTATTGATGCTGCGATGAACGATTTAATGCGTCCTGCTTTGTATCAGGCATGGCAAAAAATTATCCCAGTTTCACCGCGTCAGGGAGAAGCTAAGACATACGATTTAGTTGGTCCAATATGCGAAACAGGGGATTGGCTGGGTAAAGATCGTGAACTTGTTCTGGAAGAAGGTGATCTACTGGCGATTCGTTCGGCTGGCGCGTATGGTTTCTCGATGTCTTCTAACTATAATTCCCGTCTGCGTGCGGCTGAAATTATGGTGGATGGTGATAAACATTATGTTGTGCGTAAGAGAGAAGAGTTATCCAGCTTGTGGGCTCTTGAAAGCGTACTGCCGGAGTAATTAAGTATATGCACTTTCACTTTTCAAAAATGCATGGTTTGGGTAACGACTTCATGGTGGTGGACTGCATTACTCAAAACGTCTTTTTTTCTCCAGAGTTGATCCGACGCCTGTCGGATCGACATACCGGAGTCGGCTTTGATCAGCTTTTGGTGGTTGAGGCTCCCTATGATCCGGAAACTGATTTCCACTACCGTATTTTTAATGCGGATGGCAGCGAAGTAGAGCAGTGTGGTAATGGTGCCCGTTGTTTTGCCCGGTTTGTCCGTATGAAGGGGCTGACCAATAAATACAGTATCGGTGTGAGTACCAAGAAAGGAAAGATGGTGCTCAACGTTGAAGAAAACGATTTAATCACCGTCAATATGGGCGTTCCTGAGTTTGAACCAGCTAAGATCCCGTTTAAAGCTAAACAGACTGAAAAAACCTACATTTTGAGAGCCGACGATGCAACGTTATTCTGTGGTGCGGTTAGTATGGGAAATCCCCATGTCGTGACTGTTGTCGATGATGTTGATACTGCAGATGTTGATAGACTGGGGCCGTTATTAGAATCTCATGAGCGTTTCCCTGAACGGGTCAATGCCGGATTTATGCAGGTTGTGAATCGCCAAGATATTCGTTTACGCGTATATGAACGTGGTGCGGGTGAAACGCAGGCATGTGGTAGCGGTGCTTGTGGTGCGGTTGCTGTGGGGATTATTCAGGGACTTTTGGATGATTCCGTTAAGGTTCATTTACCTGGTGGTGATCTGCATATTCGTTGGAAAGGTCCGGGTAAACCGTTATATATGACTGGTCCGGCGACCCATGTTTATGATGGTCAGCTTTCTTGTTAATTAAATTGGTAATATTGTGTCACAAACAGAAACCATAATGCTCACTCCAGATATGATTGAACAATATCTGCGAGAACATCCTGATTTTTTTTATCACAGACCAGAGCTGGTGGATAAAATTAAACTGCCCCGTCCTGATGCAGGAGCAGTTTCCCTTGTGCACTTACAATTGAATCGTCAACGAACACGTATCGAAGAGCTGGAAGAAGAAATCACAACGCTGATGTCTCTGGCTTCATCAAATGATCGCACATTCCACGCATTTATGGATTTGCAGGATACGATGTTGCAGCAGAAAACCGTCATTAATGCTCTGAAAGCGATCAGTCAGACGGCTGCAGATTTAAATTTACGTGCGTATATTCGATTTCTTGATGCTCCTGAAGATTCATATTGTATCGAAAAACTGAACCTGCAGCGTTTTTCTACCAATCATTTTAATGGCCAGCAGGTATTTTTGGGGCGGTTGAAAAAGGCTGACAGAGATACTTTGTTTGGTGAAGCTGCGCGTGCGCCTGAATTTGGTTCTTATGCAGTGTTACCTGTTTCTACTCAGTTAGGACATGGCATCATGGCATTTTCAAGTGATGACGGCGGTCATTTTCAACCTTGTATGGACACCTTGTTTCTGAGACATCTTTCTGTGGTGTTGACACATCTGGTCAATACTCTTCCCTGGAGGGATTAGTCCATGGAACAGAACCCGGCAGAAATTCCATCCAGTTTAAGTAAGCCTCTTCTGGCATTTTACGAATATCTTCGTAGTGAGAAGGGGCTGAGTCTTTATACCCAACGCAATTATAAACAACATCTTGAAGCGATGGCTGTGCAGTTAGCAGATCTGCATGTGTTGAACTGGAAAGATGTTGATGCCGGCTGGGTTCGTCAGCTAACCGGTAAGCTGATGCGTAAAGGAATGAAGGCCAGCAGTATTGCCACGCACCTATCTTCTTTGCGCAGTTTTTTTGATTTCCTGATTATGCGGGGAATCCTTGCCGCTAATCCGGCCAAAGGGGTATCGGCTCCGAAAAAACAACGTCCGTTGCCGAAAAACCTCGATGTCGATGAAGTGGCTCAGCTACTGGAAGTCAAAGACGATGAACCTTTATCCATTCGTGATCGGGCCATGATGGAATTAATGTACGGAGCTGGGTTACGTTTGGCTGAAATGGTGAGTATCAATGTCAAAGATATCAGCCTGAGTCGCGGTGAAATCCGTGTTATCGGTAAAGGGGACAAAGAACGCAAAGTGCCTTTTTCCGGGATGGCCAGAGAATGGGTCGCCCGCTGGCTGAAAGTTCGTGGTCAGTTTGCCGCTGCTGATGAAAGTGCATTATTTGTTTCGCAACGGGGCATGCGTATTTCTCACCGTAATGTGCAGAAAAGAATGGCTGAGTGGGGACAAAAACAGGAAGTAAACAGTCATATTAGTCCGCATAAACTGAGACACTCGTTTGCGACGCATATTCTGGAATCGAGCAATAATTTGCGCGCAGTGCAGGAGCTGTTGGGACACGAAAACATTTCTACCACTCAGATATACACACACCTGGATTTCCAGCATCTTGCTCAGGTTTATGATCAGGCCCACCCCAGAGCTAAGAAATCGAAAAAAAAGGATTAACCTGGTATGCATTTCTTTCGCCGAATTCCAGAAATCAAAGCGATGACATTCGATTTGGACGATACCTTGTATAACAATCGTCCGGTGATCGATAATCTGGAAGTGAAATTTCGGGAGTGGCTGGTGGCAACGCATCCGGTCAGTGGCGAGCGGGATCATAATTGGTGGCTGAATATTAAACGTGCCGTGTTAATTGATGAGCCGGATATTGTGCATGATGTGACTCTATGGCGACACACACAGCTTAAAACTGGTTTGATGCATTTGGGTTATGATAGACCTAAAGCTCATCAGGCTGCTGATGTGGCGATGCAAGAGGTGCTGCGGCTAAGAAATTTAATCACTGTTCCACCATCCACGCATGAGGTGTTAAGTGAGCTGGCACAAAAGATCCCCTTGATTGCTATCTCTAATGGTAATGCCAGCCCGGAAGCAATTGGTCTGAGTCAGTATTTTCAGTTGGAGTTACGGGCAGGTCCGGACGGACGAGCTAAACCTTATCCGGATATGTTTGAGGTGGCTATACAGCATTTAGGTCTTCCGCCAGCTTCTGTCTTGCATGTTGGTGATCATGGGAGAACGGATGTATTAGGAGCCAGAAACCATGGCTTAAGTTCGTGTTGGTTTAATGATCAGGACTATACCGCCCGTACCTTTGCTAAGCTTAAAGTGTTGCCTGACATTGAAATCCGTCATTTACATGAACTTCTCAGCTTGATTCATTAACTGGGGTCATTAAGCTTTATTTCTGGTGTGGTTTGAGTGTAGCTTATGGCCACTTTTATCGGCCTGAAAGACATCCATAAAACGATTTAGAAATAGCCTGAGTTTTTCACCGTCATTACCTGAATCAAACTCATCTAATAATTCCGCGATTATTTCCAGGGTACACAACGCATTTTCCTTCTGATTTCTTCTTAAATGAAACTGAGAAGAATGAGTGGGTGATAAAGCAATTCGTGGTATCGAAGACAACCAGTGACTTTTCCTTTCCATCTTTTTGGCTTCCTGCCAGGTACCATCCAGCACAATGAAGTAGGGGATCTTATTGGTTTGGTCTGCCAGTTTTATCGCATCACTAACGGGAATACTTTGTTCGGCAGGATAAAGTAATAGTGGCAGATAGTCTTTATTCTCCAGAACCTCTGTCAGTTCCTGTGGTGGTGTCGTACGTTGCCAGAGATGAATGTGAGCATTTACTAACGAATGAGTAATAAACCGTCCGGTATTGGTTTCCCGGTCCATTTCTTTCTCATGAGTGAGTAATGCTATATGCAGTTTGCTGTCTAACTTAGGTATGTCACCGCAGATACACTGGTGCATCAGCCCGCAATCAGGACAAGGTTTTATACTCGGCATCATTCTTCCCGAAATAACAGCAGACCACCCTGCGAAATAGCATATTCTTTCTCACCAATTTTCTCTTTATCAGTAAACAAAGCATTATCTTTTTGCGTGAAGATTCTTTCTGTGACCAGATACTGTTGCTGATGTAAGGTCATTGTTACCTGCACCTGATGGTTGTTTACTGGCTGCCAGAAGCCACTTTCAACGATAGGTAAATCGCCATTGTTATAGCGGTAAATGGTACGGGCACTATGATCCGGGTTCAGTTCGAGTGAGGTAATTAAATTAGAGGTTGTTGATTGCGCAGCATAATGGCCAATCCAGTGTTTTGATAAATTGTCATTGACAGGCTGACATGTTGAACCTGACGGTTTCACGGTGTCGATTTTTTGAGTATGTAAAATGGCCAGGTAGTCAGCGTTATAGCCTGTCTTGCTTGGGACACTAAGGTAGCCGGTAAGCTCAACATTGAGTTCATCATAAGGATGTTTCAGATGAGGTAATATTTTTTCTATCTGAGTCTCTGATAGTTTTATCTGATATTGAATGTGACTGTCGCATGGTGAGAATACTTGGGTTTTCGCCCCTAAAACTAGTTGGCCATTAAAATGGCTGGCAAACTGATCGGAGAATTCCGGTTCATCAGCTACCGTGTGTACTTCTGGTGATGAACAAGCTTGCAGCAATAAACTGGTGCATAAAAGTGACAGAACTCTTAATGGCTTCATGTTATATCCGGATCCTGCAGTTATATTGGCATCACTTATTATGGCAAATTCTGTTTATTATCGTCGAGGTTTTATCGAGTTACTCTTTGTCTTTAAGTGGGGTTATTGTGATTAAATAGTTTTATTAGCCCATCGGCTAGCATGACCCGCCAACTGAAGTAGTCATGTCCACTGGATACTTCTATAAAATCAACGTGATAACCTTTGTTTTTTAGGATGTTGTACAGATATCGGTTAGTTCCGAGAATATTGGAGAATTCCGGTTTGGTTTCGAATGAACCGGCATTCATATAAATATCAATGGCCTTATGAGGTGCTGCTTCGAATTGGTCAGCCATCCAGTTATGCAGTTTGGTTCCGGGTTTTTTCTGAATATTGGGTGACCACCAGAAAGAACCGGACTGGCTAAGCACCTTTCCAAATTCATCCGGGTGTTTGAACGCGATATACATGGCAGAAAGTCCACCATAGCTTGAACCGGATAGAATGGTATTTTCGGCTGACGAGCAAATATCGTGTTCGGTACATAACCAGGGCTTAAATTCATTAGCTAGAAAATCAGCAAATTCTTTATTGGGGGTGAGTTCTTTTTCCCGCATACTTGGAATAGGAGTATTGATAAAAACGGCTCTCATCGGGGGAATTTTTGCGTCGGCAATCAGATTATCCAGTATTAGGGAAGTTGGAACTTTCGAAAGGTAATCGTCCCCATCAAATAGGATTACTACAGGAGAGTGTTTATTCACACGGTAGATATTATTTGGAGAATAAATACTGATTTTGCGGCTATTATTCAGTACCTGACTTGAATAGCGATAGTGAGTTATGGTGCCCCTGGCATTACCTAATGCCTGTGTGTAATGGTCACTTGGTGCTTTATTCAGTGTGATGGTTGATGCTGATCCAAATAAGTCATCACTTAAGCCGAAATATGGTGAACTGTTTAATGGATCGGGCTGGGCCGTGGCTAATACTGCCCGACGTTGTTCCTGCCAGTTATCTTCATCTAGCTGTGGAACATTAGGAGCAATACGGTAAGAGAAGCGGGTGTTCTCAGGAACCTGATAAGTTTTAAACCAGATATTGCTTCCCGGGAGCTGAGAGAGATGTGCGTGTCCATCATAAGGAGCCCCAAGAACCCGAACGTTTTTAATATTACTATCGCCTTTATAAAGGAAGGTGAGAAAAACGGTATTGGGCTGTGGAGAATTTTCGATTAATGGCGTTCCTTGCATCTGGATTTCTTCCCAGAAATGTTCTTCTGCCGCTGGCATTCCTTGTTGTATTTTTTCTGCAGTTTTTTTGATCAGCGGGCTGTTAATCGTTTGGGGAGGAGAAACGAACTGGTTTTTTTTCAATGGTAGTGTATGCAGTGTAATTGATACGTTTCCCGTATCGTTATCTTTTGGCTTAATGTAAAGATGGTATTTGCCCGATTTGTTTGCCAACCAAAACACTTCTTTTTCTTGTGCATTGGTTCCGGATAAGTTTTTTTCTACTTGCCCTTGTGGGTCAATAATCATCACACGCTCGAGAGGAATATTACTTGAAATATAACCTCTGAAGTATTGTGGTGCATCTATGCGGACAGGTACTGATGTTTCACGTGTAACATTAATGTCCTGATTAAAATCAACGGCATGAGTAAGATGTGATGCAAATAGACTAATTAAAGCCATAGAAAAACCAGTGAATCCTTTCATTTAAATACTCTAAAATACAAACGATATTGATAATTGTTATCATATAAATTATACATATGGAGTTAGGCAGGTAAAGAAAAATAGGAATTAAAATTCAGAGAAGTAAAGAGAATGACATGGAGCGTGAAGGTTTTGTTGCGGAAAATGTGTCATTGTTGGTAACTGAAATAATTAGCCGGAATTATTCCGGCTAATTATGGACGTTATTTAAAGAGATATTCTTGCAGATAGTGAGGAACAGCATCGTCTGAGCTGCTGCCGATACGTTCAATGGTTGGTATAGCATTAAATACTTTTTCATGGGCTGTTCCCATGACTAAGCCTTTCCCTGCCATAGACAGCATTTCTATATCATTCATTCCATCGCCAAATGCAATACAATCATTCAAAGATTTACCCAGTGATTCTGAAACGATTTTAAGGGCATGACCTTTGGATATATCAGCACCCATCACTTCCAGACACCAGGGGGTAGAAAAAGCAACGGATACTTGTCCTTTGAATTTTTCATTAAGAATATTTTCATATTTTGCCAGGAACTCATGATTCTTATGGCGATGGGTGAAGAAAATTTTTGCCACACCGTCTGTAGGAGCATGATTAACATTGAAAATATCGAAGGAAAAACCGGATTCTCTGTGATAGTGGCGTAACTCGGGATTATCTTTACTGATAAACCAGGAATCATTCTGGTAAATATTAACAAAGACATCATCTTCGTCTTTTAACAGGTCAACGATTTCCTGAATAAGATGGTCAGGTACGTTGTGGCTTGTTAACAATTGGTTTTCAGGAGTATGAATGCGAGCGCCGTTTGATGTCACCATAAAAGCCGGAATTCCTGTCATTTCCCGGATACCTGCCACATCGATATGATGGCGGCCAGTAGCAAAGACAAATGTAAAACCTTTTTGGTGTAACTCTTGCAGAGTGGCTTTGGTAAAATCGCTGAGCTGATGGTCTGCATTAAGCAATGTTCCATCTAAATCAGAAGCTACAATACTGTAGTGTTTGGTTAATGAAGTCATGTCACTCTCTTGGCTGATGTTTACAGATATTACGGGCGCTCTTACATGCAGTATATTGTACGTAATATTAAATAAGGAAAAGAGGGTAAAAATACATCGATTATTTTTCCTCTTTTCCTGTTTTTATTGGTCCATTTGCGGATTGAGGAAATTTAATGTCAGTGTTAATGCCTGATTCCGGTATTCATCACTTTCAAAAAACAATTCATGCTTAGCACCACTAATCGCTTGCAATTGTACTTGAGGATTTGTGCGCTTGAGTTTTGAGACAAATCGATCTTGGGCTGAGTTATTAACGATTAAATCATTACCTGCCTGCATGATTAACACTGGTAGCTGGATTTGTCTGGTCATCAGGTAGCATTGCTTAACAGCCATCAGATTTTGCCAGACCCAGCGGTAACCTGGTCCTCCGAGTTGTAATTCCGGGCGTTGCTGATATAGCTGGCGGTACCATTGATAACGGATTTTACTGTGACTTAATGGATTGTTTTCAAATGGCTTATCCGAGTATTCCCCATAACCTTTCACATACTTAGGTGTTGCTGAAAAGCTGCTTAATATTTGTGAATAGTAAATTGCGAAGGGACGTAATTTCCACGGTATATTAAAGCCCAGCATCGGACTGGCTAAAACAAGGGCCTTAAATATTGAATGTGACTGATAAGTTTGCAGGTATCTTAACGCGATGGCACATCCCAACGAGTGAGCCAGAATGGAGACATTTGAATTTTCTTTAAAAGCAAAATGTTCAACAATGCAGTGAAGATCATCGACGTAATCATCAAACCATTCTATATAACCAATCTGAGAGTCTGGGAGCAAACGGCTTGATAAGCCTTGTCCCCGGTGGTCATAGGAATAAATGTTATAGCCCTGTTTGAATAATTCAAAAAATAATTCCCGATATTTTTCAAAACTTTCAACTCTTCCATTCAGTACCAACAGAGATTTGGAGTGTTTTTGATCGACAAAACGGCACCATTGCAGTTTTTTTTTATCTTTTGTTCGGACCGTTCCCGTTTCCATTTTATTCCAGAATTCCCGGATCTCCTTATTCATGGTTTGGTCGAAGTTTGTTTCTGAAGTAACTAACTGAAGTTGTGATAAATCGTCATGCATTATTTTGATTTTTCTGAATGGAATTAACATGTATAGATTAAATCAGTTATTTGAAATTTCAATGACTCCCTCAATACCTGCTAACATTTTATGTATAAGGGATCTTCCCTTTACTTTTGTCAGGTAATTTTATACATTCTCGAAATTAAGACATAACATACATTTATATAAAATGAATTTCATAGAATGATAGGTAAATTGGTTGGGTATAATAAAAAGGAATAGGCATGGAACACACATACACATATGTAGCAAGACAGCCGATTCTGAATAAAAAATTAATGACTCTGGGTTATGAACTTTTGTTTCGGGATGGCGAAGACAATTCGTTTCCGACTCATATCAGTGCAGACAGAGCAACTTATCGTTTAATTATTGAAAACTTCATGATGCTGGGACAAAACCAGAATCTTGATTATTCCCGGTGTTTTATTAATTTCCCATACAATTGTCTGATCAGACGATTACCTTTATCTTTGCCTAAACAATCAATTGTCATTGAAGTTTTGGAAACCTGTGAGCCAACGGATGAATTATTTGAAGCAATAAGAGAACTGTACCGAAACGGTTATCTGATTGCATTAGATGATTTTGTTTATGATCCACGTTGGGAACGTTTCATACCTTATGCTCATATTATCAAGATTGATATTATGGATTGGGGAATTGAAAAAGCGTGTACATTTGTGCAGGAACAATTAGCAAATAAATGTAAAAACAAATTTTTAGCGGAAAAAGTTGAAACAGAAGAAGAATTTCTGCAGGCAAAACAATCTGGCTTTGTGTATTTCCAAGGGTTCTTTTTTAAGAAGCCAGAGATAGTTAAGAAAAAATATGTAGGTCCTGAACAACTGACAGCGCTGGCTTTATTTCAGGAACTGAGTAAGAGAGAAATCAACTTTAAGAAGCTTGAACAAATTATTTCTAAAGATGTGACTCTTTCTTATAAGTTGCTCCATTTCGTGAATACTATGTCGGAACGTTCACATGTAAAACTGACTTCTTTTAAACAGGCGCTTGTGTACTTAGGTGAAGAACGGCTAAGAATGTTTGTTTCCTTGGCGGTGGCATCCTACATTAGCGGCAATAAACCCAGAGAGCTGTATTACATTGCGATTCAAAGGGCGAAATTTTGTCAGTTGGCGATTTCCCACAATGCGCGCTTTAACTCTTATATCGATCAGGCGTTTCTTATTGGTCTGTTTTCGATTCTGGATGCTTTTCTTGATTCTCCAATGAATGAATTGATTGCGAAGCTGCCTTTAGATAACACTGTGAAATCTGCGCTTGAATTTCATACCGGTGATTTAGGTAAACTTTTAGAAATACAGGAAAGCTTTGAAAAAGCGGACTGGGATAATATTGAATTACTTTGTCATGAACTCTCGCTCTCTACCGAAGATATCACCCAGGATCTTTTTGATGCGCAGTGGTGGAGTCAAAACAGTTCTTCCCTTATTTGATGAAAATTATAGTAACTATCTGATTATCATAATAATAACTCCTGTTCCCTGTTCCCTGTTCCCTTACATTTCATTTTTATGAATCTTTTATTAAACATGCACTCTGTGTATTGATGAACCGTTTTTCATCTCTAATATATACGCATATCCATATATGTTAGAGGCGAAATAATGTTACCTCATAAACTCTTCAAACTACTTTCTGATGAGACTCGTGTCCGTTGTCTTTTGCTTATCGCGAAAGAGAAACGTTTGTGTGTTTGTGAATTGACACATGCGCTTAATGAAAGCCAGCCTAAAATATCCCGTCACCTTGCCCAGATGAGGCAATCCGGATTACTGGTGGATGAAAGGCAAAGTAAATGGGTTTTTTACCGGGTTTCTGACGATTTACCTCGATGGATTTTAAAGCTTATTGATGGGTTAGCTGAATCGAATTGTTTAGCCCAGGAATATATCGATGACAAAACACGATTAGCAAAAATGGCTGATCGCCCTTGCTGTTGTTAACGGAGACAGATAATGACGATTAAAGTAGGTATTAACGGATTTGGACGTATCGGTCGTTTAGCTTTTCGAGCTGCTTTTGACTGGCCTGAGATTGAATTTATCCAGATTAATGATGTGGCTGGTGGAGCTGAAACCTTAGCTCACCTGATTGAGTTTGATTCTGTGCAGGGACATTGGGATAAAGAAATATCTTGTACCGAAGACAGTATGACCATCAATGGTCACACAATTAAAGTGACTCAAGAACATGATATCAGCGCGGTGGACTGGTCTGAGTGTGATGTTGTTTTAGAGTCGACCGGTGTACACAGAAAAGTTGAGTTACTCCAGAAATATATCGATCAGGGTGTAAAACGTGTGGTGGTTTCTGCGCCGGTAAAAGATGACTCGGTAGCCAACATTGTTGTGGGTGTGAATGATGATATTTTCGATCCGGACAACCATCAGATCGTAACAGCGGCATCGTGTACCACGAACTGTATTGCGCCAGTGGTTAAAGTCATTCATGAAAATTTTGGTATTGAAAAGTCGATGTTTACGACAATTCATGACTTAACCAATACGCAAACCATTCTTGATGCGCCACATAAAGATTTACGCCGCGCCCGGGCATGCGGAATGAGTTTGATCCCAACGACAACCGGGAGTGCATCTGCGATCATTGATATCTTCCCGGAATTACACGGCAAAATTAATGGTCATGCGGTTCGTGTTCCGTTAGCGAATGCTTCTATGACCGATATTGTGTTTGATGTCGCAAAAGATGTCACAGCAGAAGAAGTGAATCGGGTACTGAAACAGGCATCAGAAAATGAATTAAAAGGCATTCTTGGTTTTGAAGAAAAGCCACTGGTTTCCATCGATTACCGTGGTGATCAACGTTCAACCATCGTGGATGCTTTATCGACTATGGTTATCAATGATCGCATGATTAAGATTTATGCCTGGTATGACAATGAAATGGGTTACTCCACCCGAACAGCAGAACTGATTCGTAAAGTCGGTCTGGCTACTTTGGCTCAATAAAGAACAAGGAATAAATCATGACAGTAAAACATCCGACCTGGGAATTAGCGGTAAATGATTCTGCCTTGGTATTAATGCCGTGTCCGGGGACCAAAGACGTTAGTTTAGACGACACGCTTGCCCAGCTTAAAAATGAGGGTGTGGTTGCCATTGTGTCGGCAACAACGCATGAGGAATTTGAGAAAAAAGCCATTCCTATGTTTGGTGATGCAGTTGCAGAGCATGGAATGAAGTGGTTCCATCTGCCAATTGAAGATGATGCGGTTCCGGACGAATCATTTGAACGTGGCTGGGAATCTTCTTCATCCGAGATTCTTGAATTATTAAAGGCAGGAAAAGTTGCTTTACATTGCATGGGCGGTTCAGGTCGTACCGGGCTGCTTGCCGCCAGAGTGTTACTTGAGCTGGATTGGTCACTGGAAGATATTGTGACTGAAGTTAAGGCATTGAGACCTGGTGCATTTTCTAAACCAGAGCAAAAAGAGTACATAAGCAAAATAGCTCAGCAGTGATCTTTTATTCGCTTTGGGATCATAATGATCTCAAAGCTTTAATCGCGATCAATATAATCATAATTCAATGGTTTTCAAATGGATAGATCAATTCGTCAGTACATGGTAGTGACATTTAACTACTGGAATTTCACACTAACAGATGGCGCGTTGCGTATGCTGGTGGTGCTGTATTTTCATCAGTTAGGCTATGACACTCTTGCGATAGCTTCGCTATTTCTGTTTTATGAATTCTTTGGTGTTGTAACCAACTTAATTGGTGGCTGGTTAGGAGCCAGATTGGGGTTAAACCGAACCATGAACATTGGTTTAGCCCTGCAGGTGTTTGCGCTGCTGATGATGGCTGTTCCCAGTGCCTGGCTCACTGTTATTTGGGTGATGGTCGCTCAGGCCTTATCCGGTATTGCCAAAGATCTTAATAAAATGAGTGCCAAAAGCTCGATTAAGGGGCTGGTTGCAGGAGATCAGCAGGGAACGCTCTATAAATGGATTGCTATATTAACGGGGTCTAAAAATGCTCTGAAAGGGGCGGGTTTCTTTCTTGGCGGGGTATTACTCTCAACGATTGGATTCCAGAACTCCATGTTTGTAATGGCTGGGGTGCTGCTGCTGGTCTTTATCGGTAGCCTTATCTGGTTGGATCAGGATTTAGGTAAGGCGAAAAATAAGCCTAAATTTCATGAGATATTTTCAAAATCCATTTCGGTAAATATACTTTCAGCGGCCCGCTTATTCCTGTTTGGTGCTCGTGATGTTTGGTTTGTGGTTGCATTGCCTATTTATCTTGGCACAGTGTTTAACTGGGATTACTACTGGGTTGGCGGCTTTATGGCTGCGTGGGTAGTGGGTTATGGTATTGTGCAGGGATTTGCACCAAGCCTTACCGGGAAAAGGTCGGGAAGGGTTCCTAACGGGTATGTGGCGACGCTTTGGGCTGCCATTCTGGTGGTTATTATGGCAAGTATTGCTGTTGCGGTTCAATATCAGTGGCATCCACAATTGGTTATTGTTGCCGGATTATTATTATTTGGAGCAGCCTTTGCGGTAAATTCTTCACTGCATTCTTATCTGATTGTTAGCTATGCGAAAGAAGACGGAGCTTCTTTAGATGTGGGTTTCTATTATATGGCCAATGCCATGGGGCGTTTGATCGGAACGGTGTTATCTGGTTGGGTGTTTCAGGTTTCTGGCTTTGCTGCGTGTTTGTGGGTCTCTCTGGCATTTTTGGTCACCACGGCACTGATCTCTTTGAAATTACCACATCAGGTTCACGCTTGAGCCATAAAATACATCTCCTCCTGAAAATAGGAGGAGAGTGGCCAGTTATTTTATTCTTATTTTTTATTTTTTAAATCACGGGCTGGGTCAAAGCCATTTTTGTAGATGTATTCAGGATCGAACCCTAAACGCATGTCTTCATTAAGCGTTGCAATCTGTGCCATTTCTTCATCTGTCAGAGAAAAATCGAACACATTGCGGTTATCCAGCATGCGTTGTTCACTGGATGCCTTTGGAATCACGATAACACCACGTTGCAGATGCCAGCGAAGGGTTATCTGTACAGGTGATTTACCATACTTTTCACCCAGTTCCTGAAGCAAAGGAACATCGAGAACCTGTCCTTTCATTATCGGAGACCAGGCTTCAACCGCGATATCATTTTTCTGACAGAATTCGATAACATCGGTTTGCTGAAGCTTAGGATGGCATTCAATCTGGTTGATTACGGGTTTAACAGAGCAGTTGTCTAACAGTTCCTGAAGAAGGCGAACATTGTAGTTACAGACACCAATGGCTTTTACTTTACCTGCGTGATACAGCTCTTCTAATGCTTTCCAGCTTTCAAGAGCCAGAGGGCGCGGCCAGTGAATCAAGAGTAAATCTAAATAGTCTAAACCCAGTTTTTCCATTGATGCTTCAAAAGACTGCATGGTTTTTTCATAGCCAAGATCATCCATCCAGATTTTTGTTGCTAAAAAGATGTCTTCTCTTGGCGCACTTGCCTGAGCGATACCTTTACCAATGCCCAGTTCATTTTTGTAATAAGAAGCGGTATCAATGTGACGATAGCCTGTTTTTACTGCCATTTTGACCAGGTTTTCGGACTCAATATCATCGATTTTAAAGGTGCCGTAGCCAATGGTTGGGATAACGAGACCATTGTTCAGTGTTATGGTGTCTTTCATTTCTATCCTCTGAATACAATTTATTGGAATTAAAATTTCAAAAAATATATTTTGATAAATACATTCCAACACATATGTAGGTGAGGTTCAATTTTCTTTAGTTAATCCAAAAATTTGAAACATATCATGTACATCCTGCATTGGGTGTTTTTTTATGTCTTATAATTAGTGTATAGACGGCGCATTCTGATGAAGCGGGCTTTATCGCGAGTATGTTTTTTATAGTTCACGGCACCTGGGAGAGAGGTACGTTATGTCTGATATTGAAACGATTGTGGTTAGAACCCGAAAACTGGAGCAGTTGCTGAAGGAACAATATCATGCAGAAGGACAGGGGATGCATCAGTTGATATCCAGTTGTGAGGAGCGCTTACCCCATAATGTTGTTCCGCAGTTAAGGTATATTGCAACCATCAGGAACAAAGCTGTGCATGAAGATGCATTTGAATTAGAGGACGAGATGGGTTTTCTTCAGGTTTATAAAGAGTGCATGCTAAAACTTACCCCAAGAAGTAATCGTTTTATATGGCGTATTGCTTTATTGCTAATGATGATTATGACAGTTGCTTCGTTACTTTTTTATTACATTAATTGGGAATATCTGGAACCGCATCTTTTTCGATAGCATTTATCAATAAAAAAGGACGCATGAGCGTCCTTTTTTCTTTTTGATTTAGTATCTTAGTAAAACATTGGCAGTGTCATTAAGCCAAAGATTACCGCGATCATAACCAGACCTTGTTTTTGAGATGAAGTGATCATAACACTGCTCCTTTTGATATTTTACTCTGTGAAATAAGAATAACATTACTTTTATGTATTGATCAATAGATCATCATATTTTTCTTTAAAATATTAAGGTTTCTTCGAGGTATGGAAGTGAAATTTTGGTAGTTAATGTAGAAAAACAAGATGTTTTAAATTTACTCAAATACGATAATTCTCCAAATTACCTATAAAAATAGTCTTATATTCAATAAGTTAGTAATGTTACATTTATGTGTTATTTTAATGACTGTCAATTTTTTGTTATATGTCTGTCATGATGTGGTTTTTAGGTAAAAATATAATTATTAATCTTACAATCCTGAGAAAATACATCTTTGCTGAGATATGAAGAGGGATTTTGAGTGGGTATTTATCTATAACTGCCATTTTAGTTTTGATTTTTAATTCAGTATGGCATGTGAGGGTTTAAATAAGCTTAGTATTTAATTTACTTAAAAAACAATTGGTTATATTTGTGATTATCTGTTTTTTTGAATTTTTACATGTTTAAGTAAACGTTTGCTATTCGATGTTGTGTCTTAGTTTTGTTTTGTTTTTTGCGTATCTGTCTCATACTTGAGGTATAACTAACTTGTTGATATATTTTTAATCAACAGACTGAATTTAAACCGGTTTATAGAGGTAAGTCCCTTGCTATACCGTCTTTCTGGCATATGTTCGAGAAGCGGAAAAAATGGGCTAGAAAAAAGATTTTTCTGGTCGACAAAAATCGTAAATATTTGACCTGATCGATATACTTTAATTTTAAGCAAAGGCTAGGGTCTGTTAGGAGTAAGAGTTGGATATTTTATCTTCAGCCACATTAATGTTTCTTATTATGGATCCGCTAGGCAACCTGCCTGTCGTGCTTTCAATCCTGAGACATTTGGATCCTAAAAGGAGAAAATTAGTACTTATCAGAGAGTTGTTTTTTGCGCTTATCATCCTAATGCTATTTTTGTTTGCTGGTAAAAATATTTTAGGTTTTTTACATGTTCAGCCGGAAACATTAAGTATTTCTGGTGGACTGATCTTATTTATCATCGCGATTAAGATGATATTCCCAAGTGCAGGATCGATTACCGGACTTGCAGCGGGGGAAGAGCCTTTTATTGTTCCTATGGCGATTCCGATGATTGCCGGCCCCTCGCTGATAGCGACGTTACTGTTATTATCGTCTCAGTATCCTCATTATCTTATGGATCTGTCTCTTTCTGTCTTACTGGCGTGGTTTGCCACATCAGTCATTCTGATGTTCTATGGCTTCTTCTTGAAAATTCTTGGTGAGCGAGGCTTAAAAGCCGTTGAAAGGCTGATGGGATTGATACTGGTTATGGTTTCAACGCAAATGTTTTTAGATGGCATCAAGAGCTATTTAATGAGCTAGTGATGCAAACGGAAGTAAAGCTGTTAATGTCTTCTTTACTTCCATTTTGCTTTATCAGGAATGATTTGTTCTCTGGTATAAGCGAAACGTTACCTGTCCTGCCGACTTTTCCCGGTGTAACTCCCAGTTTTGCGGTAGATTGGTTGCTGACCATTCTTTTTCACTTTCTATATAGATTAAAGCGTTTTCAGCTAACCACCCCTGAGCTTCTAATTTTGCGACTACGTCTTCAATTAGCCCTTTACGAAACGGAGGATCAATAAAAACAATATCAAAAGGTTGCACGCTTTGTTCTAAAAATGAGAGAGAATTAGTATTAATGATTTCTATATTTTCTGCTTTGAGTGTGTTTGCGTTAGTCTTTAGTTGATTCGCGACTTGTTTATCTAACTCAATCATGACAACATTTTTTGCCTGTCTGGATGCGGCTTCAAATCCGAGCGATCCAGAGCCAGAAAATAAATCCAGGCAAGAAGACATTGGAATATCCTGGGCTATCCAGTTAAACACAGTCTCTTTAACGCGGTCTGTTGTGGGGCGAAGTCCTTCGGCATCGTGGACAGGAAGTTTTCGTCCTCTCCATAGGCCACTAATGATTCTTACGAATCCAGAAGTTGAACGTTTTTGTGACGAGCTTTGAGGACGTCGTTTTACCATGATTTTTTGCCTGCAAATAAAATGTTATTATATCCAATTCGCTAGTATAAGGCTGGCGTAAAGAATACGTAATAGTTAATGGTGGTGTTAAAGTTTACCAACCTCGGTGAAAAGTTTTCACTGCTTTGTCATTTTTTCTTTTCTTTAGAGGGATAATTCTATAAGAAAAGATCGTATGTTATTGAATATATAAATCTAGGATATTTCCAGATGACAGAAAAAAAGAAACGCGGTCTGCTCTCGTGGCTTGGTTTTGCGGATGAAGAACCAGCTAAACAAGAGGAAATAGAACAGGAAGAAGATTCTGCTGAGTCAGTTGAAGAACCAGAAGCGGTTGAAACTGAATCGGAAGAGGCTGTTGAAGATTCACAACAAGAGCCTGAAGTTGCTGTTGTTGAAGAATCGATGCCAGATGAGATATCTGAAGACGACAACGATGATTTAAAAGAGTCAGATAGCATAGAATCTGATGTCGCTGATGAAGAAAATCCAGATACTGAAGATGAAAATGAAGTTGAAATTGAAGAAGAGCCAATCCAGGCTCGGGTTCAGGAACAGGAAAAGCCTACTGAAAGTTTCTTTGCTCGTCTTAAACGTAGTCTGAGTCGGACCAAACTGAATATTGGTGCTGGATTCTTTGGCCTCTTCAAAGGCAAAAAAATAGATGATGATCTGTTTGAAGAGTTAGAAGAACAGTTATTGATTGCCGATGTGGGCATGGATACCACCATGAAAATTATCGACAATCTGACAGAAAAAGCTTCCCGTAAATCAATGAAGGATGGGGAAGCCTTGTACGGTCTTCTTAAAGAAGAACTGGCTGAGATACTGGTTAATGTCGAATCGCCATTAGTGGTTGATACTGAGAAAACACCTTATGTTATTTTAATGGTTGGTGTTAACGGCGTTGGTAAAACAACAACGATTGGTAAGCTGGCGAAACAGTTCCAGGCTGAAGGTAAAAAAGTCATGCTTGCTGCCGGTGATACATTCCGTGCCGCAGCTGTTGAACAGCTTCAGGTTTGGGGGGAACGAAATAATGTTCCAGTGGTAGCTCAGCATACCGGCGCGGATAGTGCCTCTGTTATTTTTGATGCCATTGAGTCGGCAAAAGCGAAAGGTGTGGACGTTGTTATTGCTGATACAGCCGGTCGTTTACAAAACAAAAGCAATCTTATGGAAGAATTACGTAAGATTGTACGTGTAATGAAAAAAGTTGATGATTCAGCTCCGCATGAAATCATGCTGACTTTAGATGCCGGGACCGGTCAGAACGCGATTAGTCAGGCTAAATTGTTCAGTGATGTTGCTCCTGTCACCGGAATTACGTTAACTAAGCTGGACGGTACGGCGAAAGGCGGGGTGATTTTTGCCATCGCAGATAAATTTGGTATTCCAATTCGCTTTATTGGTGTCGGTGAAGGAATTGATGATCTGCGTCCTTTTGAAACTCAGCAATTTATTGATGCATTATTTAGTCGCGAAGACTAATACTAAATACATACAAAGATTGGCGCATGGTTAAAGGTTAACCTCGCGCCATTTATTGACAGGACAAAGGGAAAGAGGAGCAGCGGGTGATAAGGTTTGAGCATGTGAGTAAAGCTTATCGAGGCGGTCGTCAGGCCCTGCAAAAAGTTGATTTTCATCTCAGGAGAGGGGAAATGGCTTTTGTCGGCGGGCATTCTGGGGCGGGTAAAAGTACGTTGCTCAAGTTGATCTGTGCGATTGAACGTCCATCCGATGGTAAAATTCACTTTAATGGTCACGATATTACTCGTATTCCCAATCATGACATTCCCTTTTTAAGAAGAAACATTGGTATTGTCTTTCAAGATCACCGTTTGCTGATGGATCGTTCGGTGTATGAAAATGTTGCCTTACCGATGCGGATCGAATCGATTGCAGAAAATGAAATTAAACGCAGAGTTTCTGCTGCATTGGATAAAACCGGATTATTAGATAAAGCGCGTTGTTTACCTTCACAATTATCCGGCGGTGAACAGCAAAGGGTTGGAATTGCGCGAGCTGTGGTCAACCGACCTATTTTATTATTAGCCGATGAACCAACTGGTAACCTCGACCCTGAGTTGTCTAATCGTATATTGCGTTTGTTTGAAGAATTTAATCGTGCCGGGGTAAGTATTTTACTTGCCACGCATGACATCAATTTAGTGAATTCCCGTCCTCAATACCGTCATCTCGAACTAAATCAGGGTTTTCTCAGTGAGGTAGAAGACTTATGAACGTTAGACAGCCAAATAAACGACAGACAAAGTCTCGGGATAAAAAAGGTGCCCAGCGTGACCGCTTTCTTATGGTGCACTATCGGCAGGCAAAACGGTCCTTTGCTGATTTGTGGAAACGACCAATGGGAAATATTTTAACCATTGCAGTGATTTCTATGGCCTTAGCTATGCCAGCCAGCCTCTATTTATTGAGTAAAAATATTGCTGTTGCTGCCGGTAATGTTGCTACTTCCTCTCAAATCAGTGTTTATCTGAAAGATGGTATACCTGAAGCGAGAGTCATGGTAGTCAAAGACAATATAGAGAGAATGAGTGGCGTCCGACAGGTTGACTATATTTCCCCTCAGGAGGGGCTGGATGATTTGAGTCAGGCATCCGGATTTGAGCAGGCGATCAGTTTACTGGATGATTTCGCATTGCCGAGTGTTTTTGTCGTTTCTCCGGAAAGTGCGGATAAACAGCAAATTCAGACATTGGCCAGAGAGATTAGAGCGTCAGATGATGTTACTGATGTCAGAATGGATGAAGACTGGCTGACGCGTCTGGATGCACTAAAAAATCTGGCAGGTATTGTGGTTATCAGCTTAACTTGTCTGATGTTTGCTGCTGTTTTTCTGATTGTTGGTAATACACTGAGATACAATGTTCTGGCAAACAAAGATGAAATTCAGACCATGAAACTGATTGGTGCTACTGACAGCTTTATTCTGCGTCCTTACCTCTATTCTGGAATGTGGTTTGGTTGTATTGGAGCATTTATTGCTTGGATTTTAACTGCAGTGTTAACTATTCTTATGAATGGAGCAGTAGAAGAGCTGGCTAAGCTTTATGATAGTCAGTACCGATTACAGGGTCTGAGCTGGGATGAGTCTCTTATTCTTTTGATGATTGGTATCTTAATCGGTAGCATTGCTGCTAAGTTATCTGCACAGCGACATTTAAAAGAAATTGAACCAGTTTAGAATTCGCTGGTCATATTACTGCAATGCAGAAGGTCCAGTATAGGTTGACTTTATCGTCAAGATCCTATATTCATACTTGTTGGTAAAGATTTTTATTAATAAATACTCCATATCGTAAGTGATGAGGAATTGAATGGCTAACCCGTATCCAATGACACTAGTGACTCAAGACAGCCTTGATAGCTATATTCGTTCAGTTAATACATACCCAATGTTAACTGCTGAAGAAGAGCGCTCGCTAGCTGAACGGCTACATTATCATGGTGAAATTGAAGCAGCGAAAAGTTTAATTTTATCTCACTTGAGATTCGTCGTTCATATTGCTCGAGGTTATTCTGGTTATGGTTTGCCAATGGCCGATTTGGTTCAGGAAGGCAATATCGGGTTAATGAAGGCGGTAAAACGTTTTAATCCTGAAGTCGGTGTAAGACTTGTTTCCTTTGCTGTTCACTGGATTAAAGCTGAAATTCACGAATATGTGCTTAAAAACTGGCGCATAGTAAAAATTGCCACAACCAAGGCACAGCGTAAATTATTCTTCAATTTACGTAAGTCGAAAAAACGTCTGGGTTGGTTTAACAATGGCGAAGTGGAAACTGTTGCCAGAGAGCTCGGTGTCGATCCTTCTGAAGTCAGAGAAATGGAATCCCGCTTAGCGGCTCAAGATGCGACATTTGAGCTGACATCTGATGATGATGACACTGGCGCAAGTTCTGCACCGGTTTTATATCTTGAAGATAAAGCATCGGATGTTGCGGAAAACATTGAAGCTGAAAACTGGGAAACACATACGAATCAGCGTTTAGCTTCTGCCATTGCTGGTTTGGATGAAAGAAGCCAGCATATTGTTCGTTCACGCTGGTTGGATGACGACAAAACGACCTTACAGGATCTTGCCGATATGTATGGTGTTTCTGCTGAACGTATTCGTCAGTTAGAAAAAAATGCAATGAAGAAATTAAAAGAAGCTGTTGGGGATATCTAACCAAAGCTTACATGATCAAATGAATAAAATACCAAAAAGGCTGAGATCCCCAGATCTCAGCCTTTTTGTTTTATGATCCAAAAAGACGCATTTTAAACGATTGCTTTCTGTGGATAACTCTGTGCTTAATTTATTTATTGATTGTCATCAAGCTGCGTATATACAGCGTTCAGGCTAAGCAGTTGATTGGGGATATAAAAACTTTTACACACAGAAAAATAAAGATCATCACAAGATGTAGTGGATCAAAAAGGATTAAAATACCTTATCAACACAATCCACAAACTTACCCACAGCTGGCGTAAATTTGATCGATTTATGATAACCTCATTTTCTATCAGTACTTCTGATCGCTGGGATAGGTTACAATGATTGCTCGGTTTTAGTGCGAGGAATTTTGAATGGATCAGGTTAAACATATTGATGTGCATGGTGCATACAAACTTATAGAAAACGAAGATTCAAGATTAGTTGATATTCGTGATCCGCAATCTTATATGTCAGGCCATGCAGTATCTGCATATCATCTGACCAATGATACAATTGTGGACTTTATGAATCAGGTTAACTTCGAACAACCTGTATTAGTCATGTGCTATCACGGTATTAGCAGTCAGGGTGCTGCACAATATCTGATGAATCAGGGATTCGAAGAGGTTTACAGTATTGACGGTGGATTTGAAGCCTGGCACAAAGCTGAGTTACCGATAGAGAAACAATAAATTATGATAAGACTGATCACTCTCAATAATCCCAGAATGGGGCAGGCGTTTATTGACTATATGGCTTCCAGACATATTCCAATCAAAATGGTTATGGCAGAACAGAATAGTTATGAACTCTTATTGTTGGATGATGAGCATCTTATTGAAGCTGAAGCTGAACTTAAACATTTCTTAAATGAACCTCATGCACCTAAATATCAGGCTGCATCCTGGTCGTTAAATACCAAACGCTCGGTTTCTTTTCGTTATTCTTCACCAAGCCTGATGTCTTTAGTAAAGAGCAATGCTGGCTGGTTTACGCTGACGATTATTACCGTCAGCAGTATTATTTATTTGTTACAACTATTTGGCTTTTCCCGGGATATTTTCGGGTTATTGCACTTTCCTGCCTCACCTTATCAACAGTGGCAATTATGGCGTTGGGTAACACATGCCTTGTTGCATTTCTCTGTGATTCATATTGTGTTCAATATGCTTTGGTGGTGGCAACTGGGGGGAGATATAGAAAAACGGTTAGGTACTGGCAAACTGATTGGTATTTTTGTTCTGTCCTCCGCCTGTTCTGGCCTGGCTCAGTATTGGGTTAAAGGTTTTTATTTTGGTGGTTTATCTGGCGTGGTCTATGCCCTTGTTGGCTATATATGGATGATGGACTGGAAGTGTCCTAAAGCAGGATTGACTATTCAGAAACCTGTTTTAGTTTTTATGCTGGTTTGGTTGGTTCTTGGATTTATACAAACATTTATGGCGATTGCAAATAGTGCGCACTTAGCAGGCTTGATTGTTGGTGTGTTGTATGGCGCTCTTGATTGTCGCCGTTACGGAAAATAACGGCGATGTAGATAAATACTGCTCTATTGGTATATGTATTTTGTGAACAATAAATCAGCCACGACAGCTCGGCCAGTTTCTGGTAAAAGCAGGTCGTTGATGGTTTTGACTAATGTTTTTCTTAAATTTTCTCTTCCGGCTAATGATTTTATGGTGTCTTCTGTCTGTTGTCCGAGTAGCTCTACAATGGCATCTCTGATTAATGGTTGGTTATGTTCAACGACTGGCAGGTCTTTGCTATCCGCAACCATGATATCAATCCGTACTCGTATGTATCCTAAGTCTTTTCCTTTGGTGAAAAAGTTAGTAGTCAACTCTGGCTCTAAAGTAAAGTAAGCGAGTTTAGGTCCTTCGGCTTCTTCCTGCTCTTCAGCATGGACGGTTATTGATGAAAATATAGATATCAGTATAAAAATAAAAGGTAAGTATCGTTTCAGCATAATCATCTTAATTTCAGGTTATTGATATTCGGATAGCGTCAGCCTTGCTACAATTAGTATATTGTTGGTAACAATAATCACCATACACTAATAGTCTATATATCATAAAGATAAAGGAAAAGTATAAGTGACTATGTTGTATATGTACGCTTTCTAATTGAATACTAGTATGAATCGAACTTTTTCGCTTAATTTATCTCAAATAAACAACACAAAATGGATGTGTCCGACAGACTTTTCTTTTCCTTCTGAAAAGGTACAGAATTGGTTGTCTGAACCAGGCTCGTTAACTGTATTGCTTAAAAAACAGTGTCAGTCTCTGACGGTTGAGTTATTAGAAAATACCTGGGTAGGTGATAGTCAGTTAAAGACAGATGAAAAATTGTTATTACCAGAATATGATCAGTATTTGATTAGAAAGGTGATATTAAAAGGGGATGATCAACCTTGGGTAATTGGCTATTCAGTTATTCCCCGTACAACTGCATTTAGTCAGCATTATGATTTATCTGCTATTGGTGAATTGCCTTTAGGCGAAACGATTTTTAGTGCTAATAATGTAAGACGAGATTCACTTAAGGTGTCTAAAATTATAAATGCAGATGGTGACGCATTATTTGTGCGCCGTTCTCGTCTTTGGATGAATGGTCACCCGTTGTTGGTTACAGAACTATTTTTATCGGACTCTCCAATTTATTCTTGAGGAAGTATCTGAATGACAATGATAAAAGCAAAAGCGTATTGGCAACTGATGAGGATGGACAGACCAATTGGTTCGCTTCTGCTCTTATGGCCTACTTTATGGGCTTTGATTATTTCTGCGCAGGGAACTCCGGATATTGATGTTCTGATTGTTTTCATTTCTGGTGTCTTTCTTATGCGTTCTGCAGGATGTGTTATTAATGATTTTGCCGATCGTAAAGTGGATGGTTTTGTAAAGAGAACCAAAAACAGGCCATTACCGTCCGGTATCGTCACTTCAAGAGAAGCGGTTGGCTTATTTCTGATTTTGTCGGTTCTTTCGTTTGTTCTTGTTCTTACCATGAACTCACTGACTGTTAAGCTCTCATTTATAGGGATTGTCTTAGCGTTTATTTATCCGTTCATGAAACGCTTTACCCATTTACCTCAGCTGTTTTTAGCACTTGCCTTTAGTTGGTCAATTCCAATGGCCTGGGCTGCACAGTCTAATCATCTTCCTTTTGGTGTGTGGATGATATTTGCCATTAATGCTTTATGGACAGTTGCTTACGATACTCAATATGCGATGGTAGACAGGGATGACGACTTACACGTTGGTATTAAATCTACCGCCATTTTATTCGGACGCTTTGATAAGTTAATTATTGGTTTTTTACAACTGGTTACCCTCGTTTTACTCATCAGTTTAGGGGCTATATATCAGCAAGGCTCTTTCTATTACTGGAGTGTGTTAGTTGCCTGTGGCCTGTTTGTTTATCAGCAGCATTTGATTCGGGATAGAAAAAGAGAGTTGTGTTTTCAGGCATTTCTGAATAATAACTATGTCGGCATGATCATTACCTTTGGTTTATTCAGTACCTATCTGATGTAGAACGATAGAAAGACACTCTTTACCTATTCTTATTCTGAATGGTAAAGAGTTCCTGAGAATATTCTTTAGCTGGTGGTATTACTTTCTTTAATCGCCAGTAGAATTTCTGATGATAGGCAGGTTAATAGCTGATCTTTAAATTTTTTGCTTTGTTCAGTATTGTCTATGTAGCCTTGTTCCTGAATGGTTTCTACCATGGTGGAAAATATATTTTTATCAAAGAATTCCGGCGCATTGATTCCATATAACCGTCCCAGTCTTCGTGCCATATTCTGACCTTTTTCCTGCAAGTCCTTAGGCGTAATACCAGGGTTTTGACACAAAATATGCATTGTTATCGCATAGCGTTGTAACGTATCGACAGCTATTTGTGCAAACAGGATTAAGTTATCGGCTTTCTCCGGGTTGATATAAATGCCATTATCTTTTTGTGTGACTAATTTTTGCAGTTTAAATTCCTCAATGTATTCCTGAACTCTCTGAGGAAGATGCTCTGTCGTCAGGCCTAAAAACAGCTCATTTTTAATGAACGGAAAAAACTGACTTACTATATTGAATATCGAATCTAAAGGCATTTTTCGATGAGAGATCATTAACTGGGCAATAATGGCCGGTAATATAAACAGGTGAATAATATTATTTCGATAGTATGTAGACAGTACCGATTCTTTGCGATCCAGTGCGATAATCTCTCCCATTGAATCTTCTTCAATATCAAATTTATTTAGCGAAATTGTGTTATCAACAAGTTCTTGTGCTGATTTATCCGGAATAGTACAGCAATCGGAATAAGAGACATTTCTTAACAACGACAGATAGAGATTAACCTGTTCGATCAGATTCTCTTTAGAAAGCGCTCTTTGTTTTGACGCCAATAAAGCGGTAGTACATAAATTCATTCCATTTACTGCTACCGCATCATTGATATGGGTCATCATCTTAACCGCAATCTGGCTGACTGTTGGTTTCAACCATTTAGGGTTTGGTGAGGTATGTTTGTTAATATCGTCAGCCCAGTCTGAAACCTGCTGGTTTAGATATTGATTTAAGGGGATCGGCGCGCCAAAATTGACGTACCCCTGGCCAAAGTTCTTCAATTTTTTGATGGTTCTGAAAACCATTCCGGCATTTTCTTTTTCCTTTTGCTTGCCGCGTAATTCTTTTGCGTAGGTCGAAACTTCCAGTACATGCTCATAACCAAGATAAACCGGAACTAACGTAACAGGACGGTGTAATCCTTTTAGCATTGCCTGAATTGTCATCGATAACATGCCAGTTTTTGCCTGAAGTAACCGCCCTGTTCGGGAACGACCACCTTCACTGAAAAATTCAATCGCGTATCCTTTGGTAAACAGATCCGCCAGATATTCTTTAAAAATGATGGAGTAGAGTTTGTCACCTTTGAATGTGCGTCTGAGAAAGAAAGCTCCACCTTTACGAAATATAGGGCCTGCCGGAAAAAAATTCAGGTTAACGCCTGCAGCAATATGAGGTGGAACTAATCCTTCATGGAAAAGGACATAAGACAGCAGCAGATAATCAATATGACTTTTATGGCAGGGAACATAAACAATCTCATGTCCTTCCTGAGCTAGCCTACGTACGGTATCTACATTGCTGACATTGATTCCCCGGTAAATGCGGTGCCATAGCCATCCCAGAAACTTATCGCCTTTTTTTACCAGTGAGTATGAAAAATCCGCAGCGATTTCATCCAAAATAGCAAACGCTTCTTTTTGTAATTTTTCATAGCTTACATTACGTAGTTTGGATTCTTCTCTTATTGCTTCTCTAATCGCATTAGATTGAATGAGTCGCTGTAAGAGTTTTTTTCTTTTTGGCAGAGCTGGGCCAGATGCTGCCAGATGCTGTCTGGCAAAATGTATCTGGGCTACACGGGCAAGTTTGTGACCTATTTTGGTATCAGAGCCATGATGATCGGTCATGTATCTTAAAGAGAGGATAGGGCTAAAGCGAACAATACAGTCCCGACCATATTTGAGGATAGTTTTACATTTTTTCAGGTTACTCATAGGGTGAAGCATCGGATTGGCCTGATTTTCTTTACCCGGTTTCCTTCCCCATAAGATAGCGACGGGAATAACCTGAATGTCTAACTCTGGTTTTGTTTTATGAAGTTCTAACAGGTCGGTTAAATGAGCAACGGCATCACTATGCAGTAAACTCTTCCTTGGGAAAACTGACGGCTTTGAATGAATAAAAATGACGCGCGAGTAAGATACGTCATCGATAACAACCGGGTCATAAGGGTCCGGTAATCCAATTCGCGCACAATTTTTTTGCAACGTGATGAGGTCAACATCGGACGAAAATGGCAGCATATATATGATAGGTTTTTCAGCATTAACGCTATATTCCTTTGGAATAATCTTACTCTTAGTTACAAGGGTTAGTGGGAATTGTAGAATTGCGCGGGTTAATGTTTGTCGATAAGACATAAGATTGGTATCCATCTTATTGATATAAAATAGTCAAATAGCGTGTTCACATAATACTGAGCATCAGGATAACAGATACTGGTCTAACCTGTTAGTTACCATTGTTAAGTTTACCTGTGTTATTAACAGGATGAACTAAGTTTGTTGTTTAGCCATATTAGTTTGGCAGAAAGGAAATAAAGTGCAGAAAAAAAATCCGCAGGGTATTACCCGAATCATTAAAGCAGCAGGATATTCATACAAGGGATTAAAATCCGCTATTGCCAACGAAGCTGCATTCAGAGAAGAACTGTTATTATGTATTGTATTTATTCCCCTCGCTTTGTATCTGGATGTTACAACGGTTGAGCGAGTATTAATGATTGGTTCTCTTCTGATCTTGTTAATCGTGGAATTACTTAATAGCGCGGTTGAAGCTGTTGTGGATCGTATAGGTACTGAGCATCATACTTTAGCCGGACAAGCAAAAGACATGGGGTCTGCTGCGGTATTTATTGCCATGGGCTTAGCTATTTTTACCTGGGTCAGCATTATTTGGTTCTAAGTGATTAAAAAATAGGTTACTGGCTTTTCATTTTCGTAAATACTGGATATACTCACAGTTAACTGTATAAAAAAACAGGTGAATCATGAAGCCCTTAACTCCCAGACAGCAAGAAGTATTCGATTTAATTCGAGCTAAAATAGAACAAACCGGCATGCCACCAACGCGAGCCGAAATTGCAAAAGAATTAGGTTTTCGTTCTGCTAATGCAGCGGAAGAACATCTCAAAGCACTGGCACGTAAACAAGTGATTGAAATTGTCCCGGGCGCATCCCGAGGACTGCGTATTTTAGGTACCAGTTCTGAATCGGCTAATGATGAAGAAAGTGGATTGCCTTTAATCGGACAGGTTGCTGCCGGTGAACCTATTCTGGCTCAGGAACATGTAGAAACTCATTATCAGGTTGATCCATCCATGTTTAAACCACAGGCTGATTTCTTACTGCGTGTTCATGGCGAAAGTATGAAAAATATCGGCATTATGGATGGAGACTTACTCGCTGTTCATAAAACGCAAGATGTACGTGATGGGCAGGTCGTCGTTGCCAGAGTTGAAGATGATGTCACAGTAAAAAGATTAGAGAGAAAAGGTTCAAAAGTTTATCTGCATGCAGAAAATGAAGAATTTGCTCCAATCGAAGTGGATCTTACTTATCAACAACTAACAATCGAAGGTCTGGCGGTCGGTATTATCCGCAATACGGACTGGATGTAATCAGCAAGACTAGTGCTGTGATTTACCCTCAGATACACTATCTTCTTAGCCAAAGGAGATAGTGTGAGCATTATTTATCAATCCATTTTAAATCTATCGGTTCATAAGCAAGTTTTACGGCTGGCGATACCGATGGTCATATCAAATATCACAATTCCTTTACTTGGTCTGGTAGATGCCGCTGTTATCGGACATCTCGAGCACTCCTGGTTTTTAGGTGGGGTCGCACTAGGCAGCACAATGATCAGCCTGTCATTTTGGTTGTTAGGCTTTTTACGGATGTCAACCACAGGCCTGACAGCACAAGCGGTCGGACAAAATAATAAAGAAAAAACGGCATTGGTCCTTTATCAGGGGATTCTGATGGCGTTGTTTTTTGCACTTCTGTTTTTATTGATTCATCAGCCTATATCGCAATTTGCATTATCTTTGAGTGATGCCAGTGACGAAGTGAAGAAATATGCTGCCGATTATTTCTCTATTCGGGCATGGGGGGCTCCGGCAGCATTAGCCAATTTTGTTTTACTAGGCTGGTTACTGGGCACTCAAAATGCGAAGGCACCAATGTGGATGGTCATTATTGTTAATTCCGTGAATATTTTTTTTGATGTCTTGTTTGTTTTAGTTTTTGACTGGAAGGTTAATGGTGCTGCATTTGCATCGGTACTATCGGATTATATTGGTTCTGGGTTTGCAACCTATTGTTTGTATATCTACTGGGTAAAACATCAGCTTCCGGATCTCCATGCTCTTTGTCGTAAGCTGACCCGAGGGCTATTCAAATTTCTGAAATTAAATCGGGATATTTTTCTGCGCTCATTATGTTTGCAGGCTGTATTTAGCTATATAACATTTCGTGGTGCATCCTATGGTGATTCTGTTGTGGCTGCCAACGCTGTATTAATGAGTTTTTTAATGACGATATCGTATGGTATGGATGGTTTTGCCTATGCGATTGAAGCTATGGTAGGAAGGGCCATTGGAAGGAAAGATCGTTCCAGTTTGATTCAGTCTTTGATTAATTCGCTATTCTGGAGTGTGGTTATCTGTGCCGGGCTGACGATGACGTTTGCTGTTTGGGGGACCGAGCTGATCAACCTTCTTACCGATATTGAGAGCGTTCGGACTGCCGCAGAAAGGTATCTTATCTGGTTAATATTATTACCGTTAATTTCCATGTGGTGCTTTTTACTTGATGGTATCTTTATTGGTGCGACGAAAGGCCGAGAAATGCGAAATAGCATGTTTATATCGTTAGTGTGTTTCTTTTCATCTTTTGGGCTTCTGAACCGTTTTGATAATCATGGACTTTGGGCATCCATGCTTATTTTTATGGTGGCAAGAGGTGTTACCTTGCTATGGGTCATTTATAAACAACATAAGCATCAGGGATTTTTAGGTTTGCAAGAGGAAAGTGCCTGACCATAAATGACTAAGTCAGGCGCCTTGATATGTCCGTTTAAAATAGACGGTTCAAACCATTGAGGGCGGCTACACGATAAGCTTCTGCCATTGTTGGGTAGTTAAAGGTGGTATTGACGAAGTACTCAATGGTGTTGGCTTCGCCCTTTTGTTCCATTATTGCCTGTCCGATATGGATAATTTCTGAGGATCGGCTTCCAAAGCAATGTATGCCAAGAATCTCTTTGGTTTCTCTGTGAAAGAGGATTTTTAGACTGCCGACTTTTTTATTGGCTATTTGTGCCCGGGCTAGATGCTGGAATGCGGAACGTCCAACTTCATAGGGGATTTTTGCTGCAGTTAGCTCTTGTTCTGTTTTGCCAACGGAACTGATTTCCGGAATGGTATAAATCCCGGTTGGGATATTTTCAATCAGATGATTGGTTGCACTTCCCTGGCTAATTGCCTGCGCTGTAAATCGGCCCTGATCATAAGCAGCACTCGCAAGACTAGGGTAGCCGATAACATCGCCGACAGCATAGATATGTTCGACTGCAGTTTGATAGTTACTGTTAACTTTTAACTGACCTCTTGAGTCGGGCTCTAAACCAACGACCTCTAAATTGAGTTTATCCGTGTTACCTGTGCGGCCATTCGCATACAATATACAGTCGGCTTTCATTTTTTTACCAGACTGAAGGTGGACAATAACGCCATCTTTAACTCCTTCAATCGATTGGTAGGTTTCATCATTACGGATGATCACTCCGTTATTCCAGAAGTGATAGGAAAGAGAGTCCGATATTTCGTTATCAAGAAACGCCAGTAGGCGATCCCGGGTATTAATTAAATCTGTTTTAACCCCAAGTCCCCGGAATATTGACGCATATTCACATCCGATAACTCCGGCACCGTAAATAATGATATGGCGAGGGTCATGGGCAAGACTCAGGATGGAATCACTGTCATAGATTCGTTCATGAGAAAAATCGATATCATTAGGCTGGTATGGGCGGGAGCCGGTCGCAATGACAAATTTTTCAGCAGTATAGTGCTCAACACTGCCATCTTCCTGGATGACTTGTAGAGTGTGAATATCTGTAAAACTCGCCGTACCGTTAATTATCGTACATTGGTTTCGATCGTAGAAACCTTGTCTTAATTTTGTTTGCTTATCAATAACATTATTAGCGTGAGAAAGAATAGTGGAGAACGTGGAATGTATTTCAGTATTTGTCGTACGGAATATTGGGTTACTGTTGTACTCAATAATACGGCTTACCGCATGTCTTAAGGCTTTTGAAGGAATGGTTCCCCAGTGAGTACAGCCTCCGCCGACACTGTTTTCTTTTTCAATTACGGCAACTTTGAATCCTGCCTTCGTTAATCCCATGGCAGCCCCTTCTCCTCCAGGGCCACTGCCAATAACAATGACATCAAAATGATTTTCTTGTGACATATCTCTTCCTTTTGATTATGTAAATGATTTTTTAGGATTGTAACCTAATGTTTCCTTTCCATAATGTGACTCTATTCAGAGACTTTTACTCTTATGGCTATATCACTATTTTCTTAAAAACCCGAAGAGTGTTATGTTGTTTGTTCTCCATTTAGTGAGTAAATTAAATTTTATCTGAATTCACGTTAGATCGTGGTTTGATTCTGTTTCTTGTCCGGGATGTTATCTGATGGGTATTCGCGCTCAACAAAAAGAAAAAACTCGACGTGCATTAATCGATGCAGCCTTTCGACAATTAAGTGCTGAGCGTAGTTTTTCCAACCTTAGTTTAAGAGAAGTTGCGAGAGAAGCGGGGATTGCGCCAACCTCTTTTTACCGTCATTTTAAAGATATGGATGAACTTGGTTTAACCATGGTGGATGAAGGTGGACTGCTTTTGCGGCAGTTAATGCGTCAGGCGAGGCAACGAATTGTTGCTCAGGGGAGTGTGATTAAAACATCCGTGAGAACGTTCATGGAGTTTATTGAGGACAGCCCTAATATTTTTCGTCTTTTGCTGCGTGAACGTTCCGGATCCTCTTATGCTTTCCGTGCTGCGGTGGCGCGTGAAATTCAGCATTTTATTGCTGAGCTGACCGAATATCTGGTGGCTACAGGTTTGGATCGGGAATATGCATTAATTCAGGCTGAAGCGTCAGTAACCCTGGTTTTTAGTTCAGGAGCAGAAGCCTTAGATTTAGATAAAATTGAGCGAGATGCTTTGGCTGAGCGTCTCATTATTCAATTGAGGATGATAGCAAAAGGGGTTCGTAGCTATCATCATGAAAAATGTTAGTAATAAACCAAAGGTGGATTCAATTCATGTCGAATGAAAGTAGTAATACATATAAGAACACAGAGCTCAAAAACTTAGTGTTAGCATTAATTGCAGGGATGTGCTGTGATGCGATCCTATCTTGGTTAACGATGAGTGAAATCAGTTTTTCAATTTTCCCGCTGATTGCATTAGTGTTATCTGTACAATCTTTGTATCAGGGATATCTTACAAAACCAATATCGGAAGATTTTCCTCTGGTTGGACTGGCGAGTTTCTTTGTTGGTGTGTTCGGCCATTCTGCATTTTTAAAAGCAGAATATCCGCAATCAGGATCGAATTTTATTGCGATTGTTATCGTTCTGGTCTTAATGATGTGGATCGGTAAGAAAATGGGATATTTTGGACGCGATTAATTTTGTTCCTACGATATAACCAAAAAAAGCCGCGTTCTGCGGCTTTTTTACTATTACAGATTACTTACGTTCAAGGAAAACACCCGCCTCCATGTGGTGGGTGTATGGGAACTGATCAAATAGAGCAAATTTTGTAATGTTATGTGTTTCGGACAGAATCTCTAGATTATCTTTCAATGTTTCCGGATTGCAGGATATATACATGATGCGTTCATAGTTTTGCACCATCTTACAGGTATCAATATCCATTCCAGAACGGGGTGGATCGACAAAAATCGTATTACACTCATAGCTGGTTAAATCAATATTGGCATCTTTCAGGCGTCTAAACTCTCGGTGCCCTTCCATTGCCTGAGTAAATTCTTCCGCAGACATTCTTATAATCTGAACATTTTCAATGTTATTAGCCGCAATATTGTATTGCGCGGAATCAACGGATGGTTTGGCCAGCTCTGTTGCAAGTACTCGACGGAAATTCTGTGCTAAAGCTAAAGAAAAGTTTCCGTTGCCACAGTAAAGCTCTAGTAAATCACCGGTACTATTGGTGGTGCAGTTTACTGTCCATTCCAACATTTTTTCAGCTACTTTACCGTTTGGTTGAGTAAAGCTGTTTTCTACCTGTTTATAGATGAAAGGCTTGCCATGGACATTCAGTGTTTCAACAACGAAGTCCTGATCTAAAACGATTTTTATTTTTCTTGCTCTGCCAATTAGGTTTGCGTTGTAACCTTTATCTGTCAGTTGTTGTTTTAGTTTTTTGGCCTCTTTAGTCCAGGTTTCATCAATTTGGCGATGATAAAGCAGTGAAACTAAGATTTCTCCACTTAGTGTTGAGAGAAAATCAACCTGAAATAATTTTCTTCTTAAGATGTCATTGTCTTTTAATTGGGAAACCAACTCTGACATCATTTGGTTGATGAGTTCGCTTGCGGCAGGAAATTGATCGACTCTGTATTTCGATTTGGTTTCCTGATTGAACATGATGTAGTAAAGCTCATCCCCTTCATGCCAGACGCGAAATTCTGCGCGCATGCGGTAATGTTGTTCAGGAGATTCAAATACTTCTAACCCTGGTGTACCAAAAGAAGAAAACATGTCAGTTAGTCGGGTAACTTTTTCAGCTAACTGAGTTTGGTAGAGTTGTGAGTTCATATCCGAAGTCGCCATCTTAATATTACCTTTATGTAGTTCAAACTAAGGGAGCGCAGATTTTAGTCAATTCACACTTGATGTCCAGTATTCATCGAATATTCAAGGTATATTCGTTTAATAAGTGATCTACTCGAATAGAGTGTGGACAAAATTGATATTGATCAATATTATCTTGCCCTCGAAAAGTTGGTGTATTTCGTAGGTACGAATACTGAAAAGGGAATCTGGCGAAAATCCAGAACTGACGCGCAGCGGTAATAGAGAACGAAGATTCAGTTAGACACTTTGTTTTATACAGGGGAAGTCGAATCCAAGGTGGCAAAGTCATTGCCGAGCTCTAAAGTCCGAAGACCTGCCAACAACCGAACGTTAGGAGTGTTCGGTTTTTATTAACGCGATTTAGGATATAACAATGAAAAAGTCTACTTTAGCGATAGCTGTAGCTCTACCGCTGTCTTCTTACGCCTCAATTTCTCAGGCTCAAACTTCTACTCAACAAAGTGATGATACGGTTGTAGTTACTGCTAACCGTTTTGAGCAGAAACTGGATAGTACAACAGCACCAGTTGTCGTTGTGACTAAGCAGGAAATTGAAAATATTCAGGCAACCGATTTACTTGATGTTTTGAATACTCTGCCTGGAATTCAAGTAGCTCGTAATGGTGGCTATGGTCAGGCTTCAAGTATTTTTGTTCGTGGTACTAACGATACGCATACTTTAGTGTTAATAGATGGTGCGAGAGTTGGTAGCTCTACTACAGGTACAGCCTCTCTTTCTGTAATACCTTTGGTATCTGTGGCCAGGATTGAATATCTAAGAGGTCCAAGAGCTGCGGTATATGGTTCAGACGCCCTAGGTGGGGTGATTAACATTATCACTGACAGTTCAAGTGAAGAGACTGAGTTGGGTGCTGTGTACGGAAGTGATAATTACCGAGATGTTAAGGCTCTAACGTCTGGTTATATCTCTGATCAATTACATGCTTCTCTTGGCTATGAGTTTCAGGATGTTGATGGTTATTCGGTAAAGTCTGGGGTGGGAAATGAAGATGATGATGGCTATTTGTCTAGAAATCTCACGTCAAATGTAGACTATAAGTTTAACGACCAGTGGCAAGCCAATTTACTTGTATTGTTACATAATGGACGAGTTGACTTTGATAGTGCGGATAATTTTACGACTGAGCAGAACTATAATGTGGTTTCAAACCTGAAATATCGTTCCGATAAGTTTAACAGTCAGTTTATGGTTGCTGCAAACCAAGATAAACGAGAGACACCAGCATATGGTAGCACTTACGAAACTTTAAGACAGGAGATTCATTGGGCGAACCAATACTTAGTCTCTGACTCTTGGACTGTTGGGGGGGGGATCGAATGGTATGTTGATGATGTCTCCAAGTCATCAATAAAATACGATGAAACCTCTCGCGACAACACGGCAGCCTATTTAATGACAACATTCAATTCTGAACAATATGATGCAGAAGCATCCGTTCGTCATGATGATAACCAAAGATATGGTGAAAATAATACTTGGCAGTTAGGTTTGGGGTATAAAATAAATGATACATACCGTCTTACAGCCAATGGCGGTACAGCGTATCATGCGCCAACATTTAATCAGCTATATTATCCGAATTATGGTAATCCTGACTTGAAACCAGAGGAATCTCAAAACGTAGAGATTGCCTTGAATGCTTCATATGAGCTAGCTGACATTCGCCTTTCTGGATTTCGCAATGATATTGATAATCTAATATCAGGTCAGGGAACTTCTGTCGCAAGTTATAATGAAGTTCTTATCAAGGGAGCTGAACTTGAGTTTGACTTTGATACAGGGCCTTTCTCACACAAAGTGTCATATGATTACATGGATGCTAAAGATAAAGATACTGGTAATCAATTAAGAAGAAGATCGAAGCATTCTGCTAAATGGAATTCATCATATTCAGTTGATAGTTGGATATTATCGATGACTTATATTTATCAAGGTACTCGGTTTGATGATGTCGATAATACTGACGTTCTAGGAGCGTATTCCCTGTTTGATTTTGCTGTTGCTTACCAATTCGATAATGGTATTAAGCTTGGAAGTAAATTAACAAATGCATTTGATAAGGATTACGAGACTGCTGATGGATATAACACTGCTGGTAGTAAGGTATATATGAGTATTGATTATAAATTTTAACTAATAAGAAGCCGCTGTCAGGCGGCTTCTTTATTTGTGATACTTCAAGTTTCCCCTACAGCGGCGTATGATTTCCACAATTCTAATTATCGCCCCTTTTTGATGTGTCTGACTTTTTAGTTTCCAATATCCTTTTCTTTGACTCCGGTGTAGGTGGACTTTCTGTCTACCAACAAGTCAGATTAAAGCTTCCCGAATGTAATTATACTTATCTTTATGATAATGAAGCCTACCCATATGGTGAGCTTGCTGAAGGCGTTCTCATAGATAGAGTGGTGAATTTAGTCACCAGACTGGTGGCACAAGAACAGATTGATCTTGTGGTTATCGCCTGTAATACAGCTAGCACTATTGCATTACCAAGTTTACGCAAACAATTATCGATTCCCGTGGTTGGTGTTGTACCAGCAATCAAACCAGCATGTCTTGCATCTAAAAAAGCGGTTGGATTGATTGCTACTCCAGCGACAGTAAAAAGGGACTATATCAATACACTTATTAATGAGTACTCAAATAATACCCCGGTACATATGTTGGGTAGTACAAACTTAGTTCATATGGCTGAGAGGAAACTACAAGGATTGCCAGTTAATTTTGATTTACTGAAGATTGAGTTAGAAAGTATCAGGAACAAGATTGATGTTGCCGTATTGGGGTGTACCCATTTTCCTCTTATCAGAGAAGAAATAGCAGAAGTACTGGGTTCCGGTGTTAGGTTAGTTGATTCCGGTGATGCTATAGCCAGAAGGGTCGTGAATTTACTAGGTCAATGTCAGTTACATCGAGAAAAAAGAACAACTAAGGCATTCTCGACTCAACTTGATCAAAAAAGTATCGCGTTGAAAGAATGCCTTAACGATTTTGGATTTGAAGTTATTGATTGTTTTCCGTATCTGTCGATTTTGGATCATTAGCAACTCTTACCTTAAGAGTTCTGTCCATATAGTTATATTCGTTTAAAGCATCAATAGCTTTAGATGAATCCGACTCTGACATGACTACGAATCCAAATCCACGGCGTTTACCCGTTTTCTTATCCTTCATAAGACGGACCGCAAAAACTTCTCCATACTCTGAGAAGAGTGTTTTTACATTAGACTCATTCGCTTTATAAGGTAAATTACCTACGTATAAAGTTGTGGTTCCCAATGTAGATGTTGATGAGTCTTCATCAGACTGTTTCCCAAAAATACTGATTGTTATGAATGTAGCAATAACTCCTATGACGAAAGAAAGAACAGGAGAGATGTTTTTTACACCTTCTGCATACGAAAGAACGACTACACCTAAGATAGTTACCAGAGCAACTACTAATAATACTTTTTTTGAATACATAGTTAAAAATCTAATCTTGTTGATGGAAAGATAATGTAAATGAATCTTTTGTAGAGAACAGATAATTTAATATTACGTGTAACTTTGAGGTTTTTCCAACCTATTGCTGTGATTGATTTCAAAGCTTGAATTTAATATTAGGGGCATTAGCATTCTTTTTGACCACTTAAACAAAATATTCAAAAAAACACTTGCCATGCAATGAAAGCTCTCTATAATGCCGCTCCACCAACGGGATGAGAGGTAACTCACAAACCGGAGGAAAAAGAGAAAAGAGGTTAACGAAAATTAATTCTTGACTCTAAAGTTTAAAAGCGTAATATACGCACCCCTAGCCGAGAGCGAGAAGCTCACGAGTTAGAGCTCTTTAACAATATAAACCTATCAATCTGTGTGGGCACTCGTCGGATAAGCATCCAAAAGATTTTATCAATGATACGAGTGACCAATCGAACAGGATTTCTTTTTAGAATGAATGTTTGGCACAGTCAATTCAAGTGACTGGTTTCTGTACACTATGTACTGAACACTGGAAACTTAAATCAGTATTCATTGAGCCGATGCTTAGGCATCAAAAAACTTTAATTGAAGAGTTTGATCATGGCTCAGATTGAACGCTGGCGGCAGGCCTAACACATGCAAGTCGAGCGGTAACAGAAAGAAGCTTGCTTCTTTGCTGACGAGCGGCGGACGGGTGAGTAATGCTTAGGAAGTTGCCCGGTAGAGGGGGATAACCATTGGAAACGATGGCTAATACCGCATATTCTCTATGGAGCAAAGCAGGGGACCTTAGGGCCTTGCGCTATCGGATACGCCTAAGTGAGATTAGCTAGTTGGTGAGGTAAGAGCTCACCAAGGCGACGATCTCTAGCTGGTCTGAGAGGATGATCAGCCACACTGGAACTGAGACACGGTCCAGACTCCTACGGGAGGCAGCAGTGGGGAATATTGCACAATGGGGGAAACCCTGATGCAGCCATGCCGCGTGTATGAAGAAGGCCTTCGGGTTGTAAAGTACTTTCAGCAGTGAGGAAGGGTGATAAATTAATACTTTATCATTTTGACGTTAGCTGCAGAAGAAGCACCGGCTAACTCCGTGCCAGCAGCCGCGGTAATACGGAGGGTGCGAGCGTTAATCGGAATTACTGGGCGTAAAGCGCATGCAGGTGGTCTGTTAAGTCAGATGTGAAAGCCCGGGGCTTAACCTCGGAATCGCATTTGAAACTGGGAGGCTAGAGTACTGTAGAGGGGGGTAGAATTTCAGGTGTAGCGGTGAAATGCGTAGAGATCTGAAGGAATACCGGTGGCGAAGGCGGCCCCCTGGACAGATACTGACACTCAGATGCGAAAGCGTGGGGAGCAAACAGGATTAGATACCCTGGTAGTCCACGCTGTAAACGATGTCTACTTGGAGGTTGTTCCCTTGAGGAGTGGCTTTCGGAGCTAACGCGTTAAGTAGACCGCCTGGGGAGTACGGTCGCAAGATTAAAACTCAAATGAATTGACGGGGGCCCGCACAAGCGGTGGAGCATGTGGTTTAATTCGATGCAACGCGAAGAACCTTACCTACTCTTGACATCCAGAGAAGCCAGCGGAGACGCAGGTGTGCCTTCGGGAGCTCTGAGACAGGTGCTGCATGGCTGTCGTCAGCTCGTGTTGTGAAATGTTGGGTTAAGTCCCGCAACGAGCGCAACCCTTATCCTTGTTTGCCAGCGAGTAATGTCGGGAACTCCAGGGAGACTGCCGGTGATAAACCGGAGGAAGGTGGGGACGACGTCAAGTCATCATGGCCCTTACGAGTAGGGCTACACACGTGCTACAATGGCGTATACAGAGGGCGGCCAACTTGCGAAAGTGAGCGAATCCCAAAAAGTACGTCGTAGTCCGGATCGGAGTCTGCAACTCGACTCCGTGAAGTCGGAATCGCTAGTAATCGTGGATCAGAATGCCACGGTGAATACGTTCCCGGGCCTTGTACACACCGCCCGTCACACCATGGGAGTGGGCTGCAAAAGAAGCAGGTAGTTTAACCTTCGGGAGGACGCTTGCCACTTTGTGGTTCATGACTGGGGTGAAGTCGTAACAAGGTAGCGCTAGGGGAACCTGGCGCTGGATCACCTCCTTACACGATGATGATTATTGTCGAGTGTTCACACAGATTGATGGTTTTGGGTTTCGGCCCAGAGCACATTCGCTCTTTAACAATTTGGAAAGCTGACAAAGTAATGTTTTATTTTTGTAAATAGAAGATTACTTGTAAAAGTTCTCAATACTTTCTTTTTAAAAGAAAGACCAACACAATCAAGTGTTCTTGGGATCATACTGTATTGTATGTATTCAAAATTGAGTCCGGCAAATATCAAGTCTGTCACATGTATAAAAATGACAGACACCTTGGTGACTAAACTGCAATTCGAAACTTTTTCGGGTTGTATGGTTAAGTGACTAAGCGTACACGGTGGATGCCTTGGCAGTCAGAGGCGATGAAGGACGTATTAACTTGCGATAAGCCCAGATGAGGTAGTAAAAACCACTTGAGTCTGGGATGTCCGAATGGGGAAACCCACTTACATAAGTAAGTATCCTTAACTGAATACATAGGTTAAGGAGGCGAACCGGGAGAACTGAAACATCTAAGTACCCCGAGGAAAAGAAATCAACCGAGATTCCGAAAGTAGCGGCGAGCGAAATCGGACTAGCCCTTAAGCTTTTACAGTGTTAGGTGAAGTGTCTGGGAAGGCACGCGATACAGGGTGACAGCCCCGTAACCGACAGCACTGTTTAGGTGAAAACGAGTAAGGCGGGACACGTGATATCCTGTTTGAAGATGGGGGGACCATCCTCCAAGGCTAAATACTCCTGACTGACCGATAGTGAACCAGTACCGTGAGGGAAAGGCGAAAAGAACCCCTGTGAGGGGAGTGAAATAGAACCTGAAACCGTGTACGTACAAGCAGTAGGAGCCTCCATTGTGGGGTGACTGCGTACCTTTTGTATAATGGGTCAGCGACTTATATTCAGTGGCAAGGTTAACCGATTAGGGGAGCCGTAGCGAAAGCGAGTGTTAACTGCGCGTTGAGTCTCTGGATATAGACCCGAAACCGAGTGATCTAGCCATGGGCAGGTTGAAGGTTGAGTAACATCAACTGGAGGACCGAACCGACTAATGTTGAAAAATTAGCGGATGACCTGTGGCTAGGGGTGAAAGGCCAATCAAACTCGGAGATAGCTGGTTCTCCCCGAAAGCTATTTAGGTAGCGCCTCGGACGAATACTACTGGGGGTAGAGCACTGTTAAGGCTAGGGGGTCATCCCGACTTACCAACCCTTTGCAAACTCCGAATACCAGTAAGTACTATCCGGGAGACACACGGCGGGTGCTAACGTCCGTCGTGGAGAGGGAAACAACCCAGACCGCCAGCTAAGGTCCCAAATTACAGCTAAGTGGGAAACGATGTGGGAAGGCTTAGACAGCTAGGATGTTGGCTTAGAAGCAGCCATCATTTAAAGAAAGCGTAATAGCTCACTAGTCGAGTCGGCCTGCGCGGAAGATGTAACGGGGCTAAGTTGTAAACCGAAGCTGCGGCAATGCGATTTATCGTATTGGGTAGGGGAGCGTTCTGTAAGCGGAAGAAGGTGTGTGGTAACGCATGCTGGACGTATCAGAAGTGCGAATGCTGACATGAGTAACGATAATGGGGGTGAAAAACCTCCACGCCGGAAGACCAAGGGTTCCTGTCCAACGTTAATCGGGGCAGGGTGAGTCGACCCCTAAGGCGAGGCAGAAATGCGTAGTCGATGGGAAACGGGTTAATATTCCCGTACTTGTTACTATTGCGATGGGGGGACGGAGAAGGCTAGGTGAGCCAGGCGACGGTTGTCCTGGTTCAAGTGAGTAGGCTGGAGACTTAGGTAAATCCGGGTTTCTAAGGCTGAGACACGACGTCGAGCCACTAAGGTGGTGAAGTCATTGATGCCCTGCTTCCAGGAAAAGCCTCTAAGCTTCAGATAGTAAGAAATCGTACCCCAAACCGACACAGGTGGTCGGGTAGAGAATACCAAGGCGCTTGAGAGAACTCGGGTGAAGGAACTAGGCAAAATGGTACCGTAACTTCGGGAGAAGGTACGCTCCTGATGGTGAAGTCCCTAGCGGATGGAGCTGACAGGAGTCGCAGATACCAGGTGGCTGCAACTGTTTATTAAAAACACAGCACTGTGCAAAATCGAAAGATGACGTATACGGTGTGACGCCTGCCCGGTGCCGGAAGGTTAATTGATGCTGTTAGAGGTAACTCGAAGCGGTTGATCGAAGCCCCGGTAAACGGCGGCCGTAACTATAACGGTCCTAAGGTAGCGAAATTCCTTGTCGGGTAAGTTCCGACCTGCACGAATGGCGTAATGATGGCCACGCTGTCTCCACCCGAGACTCAGTGAAATTGAAATCGCTGTGAAGATGCAGTGTACCCGCGGCTAGACGGAAAGACCCCGTGAACCTTTACTACAGCTTGGCACTGAACATTGAGCCTACATGTGTAGGATAGGTGGGAGGCTATGAAGCGTCGTCGCTAGATGATGTGGAGCCATCCTTGAAATACCACCCTTGTATGTTTGATGTTCTAACTTAGCCCCATTATCTGGGGTGAGGACAGTGCCTGGTGGGTAGTTTGACTGGGGCGGTCTCCTCCCAAAGAGTAACGGAGGAGCACGAAGGTGGGCTAATCACGGTTGGACATCGTGAGGTTAGTGTAATGGCACAAGCCCGCTTGACTGCGAGAGTGACGGCTCGAGCAGGTGCGAAAGCAGGTCATAGTGATCCGGTGGCTCTGAATGGAAGGGCCATCGCTCAACGGATAAAAGGTACTCCGGGGATAACAGGCTGATACCGCCCAAGAGTTCATATCGACGGCGGTGTTTGGCACCTCGATGTCGGCTCATCACATCCTGGGGCTGAAGTCGGTCCCAAGGGTATGGCTGTTCGCCATTTAAAGTGGTACGCGAGCTGGGTTTAGAACGTCGTGAGACAGTTCGGTCCCTATCTGCCGTGGGCGTTGGAGAATTGAAGGGGGCTGCTCCTAGTACGAGAGGACCGGAGTGGACGAACCACTGGTGTTCGGGTTGTCATGCCAATGGCATTGCCCGGTAGCTAAGTTCGGAATCGATAACCGCTGAAAGCATCTAAGCGGGAAGCGAGCCCTGAGATGAGTTCTCCCTGGCACTTTAAGTGTCCTAAAGGGTTGTTCGAGACTAGAACGTTGATAGGCAGGGTGTGTAAGCGTTGTGAGGCGTTGAGCTAACCTGTACTAATAGCCCGTGAGGCTTAACCATACAACACCGAAAGGGTTTTGCGGACTCAGAACCGAAGACTTGATTGTGAATTGAGAATACAAAGAAACAGCTTTCCAGATTTTTGGCTTTTAGCTTTTGTATAAAGCTGAAGACCAATAGCAGAATTTGTCTGGCGACAATAGCATTTTGGCTCCACCTGAATCCATGCCGAACTCAGAAGTGAAACGAAATAGCGCCGATGGTAGTGTGGGGTCTCCCCATGTGAGAGTAGGACATCGCCAGACTTTTATTTACTTGTTTGATGAAGAATCAAACAGGTCACCATAAAGCTTTAGCTTTTATTTCCAGATTTAAAAAATCTAGAAGCAAAATACTTAGAGTTTTATGTTGACTTTCAAAGTGAGTCGCGTATTATACGCGCCCTGCCTAAGTGCTAACGCACTGAAAGCAAAGCTCTTTAACAATATAAACCTATCAATCTGTGTGGGCACTCGTCGGATAAACATCCAAAAGATTTTATCAATGATACGAGTGACCAAACGAATAAGATTTCTTTTTAAGAAGGATTATTTGGCACAGTCAATTCACATTACTATGTAATGTTATCAGTATTCATTGAGCCGTTTCTTCGGAAACAAAAAACTTTAATTGAAGAGTTTGATCATGGCTCAGATTGAACGCTGGCGGCAGGCCTAACACATGCAAGTCGAGCGGTAACAGAAAGAAGCTTGCTTCTTTGCTGACGAGCGGCGGACGGGTGAGTAATGCTTAGGAAGTTGCCCGGTAGAGGGGGATAACCATTGGAAACGATGGCTAATACCGCATATTCTCTATGGAGCAAAGCAGGGGACCTTAGGGCCTTGCGCTATCGGATACGCCTAAGTGAGATTAGCTAGTTGGTGAGGTAAGAGCTCACCAAGGCGACGATCTCTAGCTGGTCTGAGAGGATGATCAGCCACACTGGAACTGAGACACGGTCCAGACTCCTACGGGAGGCAGCAGTGGGGAATATTGCACAATGGGGGAAACCCTGATGCAGCCATGCCGCGTGTATGAAGAAGGCCTTCGGGTTGTAAAGTACTTTCAGCAGTGAGGAAGGGTAATAAATTAATACTTTATCATTTTGACGTTAGCTGCAGAAGAAGCACCGGCTAACTCCGTGCCAGCAGCCGCGGTAATACGGAGGGTGCGAGCGTTAATCGGAATTACTGGGCGTAAAGCGCATGCAGGTGGTCTGTTAAGTCAGATGTGAAAGCCCGGGGCTTAACCTCGGAATCGCATTTGAAACTGGCAGGCTAGAGTACTGTAGAGGGGGGTAGAATTTCAGGTGTAGCGGTGAAATGCGTAGAGATCTGAAGGAATACCGGTGGCGAAGGCGGCCCCCTGGACAGATACTGACACTCAGATGCGAAAGCGTGGGGAGCAAACAGGATTAGATACCCTGGTAGTCCACGCTGTAAACGATGTCTACTTGGAGGTTGTTCCCTAGAGGAGTGGCTTTCGGAGCTAACGCGTTAAGTAGACCGCCTGGGGAGTACGGTCGCAAGATTAAAACTCAAATGAATTGACGGGGGCCCGCACAAGCGGTGGAGCATGTGGTTTAATTCGATGCAACGCGAAGAACCTTACCTACTCTTGACATCCAGAGAAGCCAGCGGAGACGCAGGTGTGCCTTCGGGAGCTCTGAGACAGGTGCTGCATGGCTGTCGTCAGCTCGTGTTGTGAAATGTTGGGTTAAGTCCCGCAACGAGCGCAACCCTTATCCTTGTTTGCCAGCGAGTAATGTCGGGAACTCCAGGGAGACTGCCGGTGATAAACCGGAGGAAGGTGGGGACGACGTCAAGTCATCATGGCCCTTACGAGTAGGGCTACACACGTGCTACAATGGCGTATACAGAGGGCGGCCAACTTGCGAAAGTGAGCGAATCCCAAAAAGTACGTCGTAGTCCGGATCGGAGTCTGCAACTCGACTCCGTGAAGTCGGAATCGCTAGTAATCGTGGATCAGAATGCCACGGTGAATACGTTCCCGGGCCTTGTACACACCGCCCGTCACACCATGGGAGTGGGCTGCAAAAGAAGCAGGTAGTTTAACCTTCGGGAGGACGCTTGCCACTTTGTGGTTCATGACTGGGGTGAAGTCGTAACAAGGTAGCGCTAGGGGAACCTGGCGCTGGATCACCTCCTTACACGATGATGATTATTGTCGAGTGTTCACACAGATTGATGGTTTTGGGTTTCGGCCAGGTGGTTAGAGCGTTCGCCTGATAAGCGAGAGGTCAGTCCACTCAGACCCACCACGATTTGGGGTTATAGCTCAGCTGGGAGAGCGCCTGCCTTGCACGCAGGAGGTCTGCGGTTCGATCCCGCATTAGCACATTCGCTCTTTAACAATTTGGAAAGCTGACAAAGTAATGTTTTATTTTTGTAAATAGAAGATTACTTGTAAAAGTTCTCAATACTTTCTTTTTAAAAGAAAGACCAACACAATCAAGTGTTCTTGGGATCATACTGTAATGTATGTATTCAAAATTGAGTCCGGCAAATATCAAGTCTGTCACATGTATAAAAATGACAGACACCTTGGTGATTAAACTGCAATTCGAAACTTTTTCGGGTTGTATGGTTAAGTGACTAAGCGTACACGGTGGATGCCTTGGCAGTCAGAGGCGATGAAGGACGTATTAACTTGCGATAAGCCCAGATGAGGTAGTAAAAACCACTTGAGTCTGGGATGTCCGAATGGGGAAACCCACTTACATAAGTAAGTATCCTTAACTGAATACATAGGTTAAGGAGGCGAACCGGGAGAACTGAAACATCTAAGTACCCCGAGGAAAAGAAATCAACCGAGATTCCGAAAGTAGCGGCGAGCGAAATCGGACTAGCCCTTAAGCTTTTACAGTGTTAGGTGAAGTGTCTGGGAAGGCACGCGATACAGGGTGACAGCCCCGTAACCGACAGCACTGTTTAGGTGAAAACGAGTAAGGCGGGACACGTGATATCCTGTTTGAAGATGGGGGGACCATCCTCCAAGGCTAAATACTCCTGACTGACCGATAGTGAACCAGTACCGTGAGGGAAAGGCGAAAAGAACCCCTGTGAGGGGAGTGAAATAGAACCTGAAACCGTGTACGTACAAGCAGTAGGAGCCTCCATTGTGGGGTGACTGCGTACCTTTTGTATAATGGGTCAGCGACTTATATTCAGTGGCAAGGTTAACCGATTAGGGGAGCCGTAGCGAAAGCGAGTGTTAACTGCGCGTTGAGTCTCTGGATATAGACCCGAAACCGAGTGATCTAGCCATGGGCAGGTTGAAGGTTGAGTAACATCAACTGGAGGACCGAACCGACTAATGTTGAAAAATTAGCGGATGACCTGTGGCTAGGGGTGAAAGGCCAATCAAACTCGGAGATAGCTGGTTCTCCCCGAAAGCTATTTAGGTAGCGCCTCGGACGAATACTACTGGGGGTAGAGCACTGTTAAGGCTAGGGGGTCATCCCGACTTACCAACCCTTTGCAAACTCCGAATACCAGTAAGTACTATCCGGGAGACACACGGCGGGTGCTAACGTCCGTCGTGGAGAGGGAAACAACCCAGACCGCCAGCTAAGGTCCCAAATTACAGCTAAGTGGGAAACGATGTGGGAAGGCTTAGACAGCTAGGATGTTGGCTTAGAAGCAGCCATCATTTAAAGAAAGCGTAATAGCTCACTAGTCGAGTCGGCCTGCGCGGAAGATGTAACGGGGCTAAGTTGTAAACCGAAGCTGCGGCAATGCGATTTATCGTATTGGGTAGGGGAGCGTTCTGTAAGCGGAAGAAGGTGTGTGGTAACGCATGCTGGACGTATCAGAAGTGCGAATGCTGACATGAGTAACGATAATGGGGGTGAAAAACCTCCACGCCGGAAGACCAAGGGTTCCTGTCCAACGTTAATCGGGGCAGGGTGAGTCGACCCCTAAGGCGAGGCAGAAATGCGTAGTCGATGGGAAACGGGTTAATATTCCCGTACTTGTTACTATTGCGATGGGGGGACGGAGAAGGCTAGGTGAGCCAGGCGACGGTTGTCCTGGTTCAAGTGAGTAGGCTGGAGACTTAGGTAAATCCGGGTTTCTAAGGCTGAGACACGACGTCGAGCCACTAAGGTGGTGAAGTCATTGATGCCCTGCTTCCAGGAAAAGCCTCTAAGCTTCAGATAGTAAGAAATCGTACCCCAAACCGACACAGGTGGTCGGGTAGAGAATACCAAGGCGCTTGAGAGAACTCGGGTGAAGGAACTAGGCAAAATGGTACCGTAACTTCGGGAGAAGGTACGCTCCTGATGGTGAAGTCCCTAGCGGATGGAGCTGACAGGAGTCGCAGATACCAGGTGGCTGCAACTGTTTATTAAAAACACAGCACTGTGCAAAATCGAAAGATGACGTATACGGTGTGACGCCTGCCCGGTGCCGGAAGGTTAATTGATGCTGTTAGAGGTAACTCGAAGCGGTTGATCGAAGCCCCGGTAAACGGCGGCCGTAACTATAACGGTCCTAAGGTAGCGAAATTCCTTGTCGGGTAAGTTCCGACCTGCACGAATGGCGTAATGATGGCCACGCTGTCTCCACCCGAGACTCAGTGAAATTGAAATCGCTGTGAAGATGCAGTGTACCCGCGGCTAGACGGAAAGACCCCGTGAACCTTTACTACAGCTTGGCACTGAACATTGAGCCTACATGTGTAGGATAGGTGGGAGGCTATGAAGCGTCGTCGCTAGATGATGTGGAGCCATCCTTGAAATACCACCCTTGTATGTTTGATGTTCTAACTTAGCCCCATTATCTGGGGTGAGGACAGTGCCTGGTGGGTAGTTTGACTGGGGCGGTCTCCTCCCAAAGAGTAACGGAGGAGCACGAAGGTGGGCTAATCACGGTTGGACATCGTGAGGTTAGTGTAATGGCACAAGCCCGCTTGACTGCGAGAGTGACGGCTCGAGCAGGTGCGAAAGCAGGTCATAGTGATCCGGTGGCTCTGAATGGAAGGGCCATCGCTCAACGGATAAAAGGTACTCCGGGGATAACAGGCTGATACCGCCCAAGAGTTCATATCGACGGCGGTGTTTGGCACCTCGATGTCGGCTCATCACATCCTGGGGCTGAAGTCGGTCCCAAGGGTATGGCTGTTCGCCATTTAAAGTGGTACGCGAGCTGGGTTTAGAACGTCGTGAGACAGTTCGGTCCCTATCTGCCGTGGGCGTTGGAGAATTGAAGGGGGCTGCTCCTAGTACGAGAGGACCGGAGTGGACGAACCACTGGTGTTCGGGTTGTCATGCCAATGGCATTGCCCGGTAGCTAAGTTCGGAATCGATAACCGCTGAAAGCATCTAAGCGGGAAGCGAGCCCTGAGATGAGTTCTCCCTGGCACTTTAAGTGTCCTAAAGGGTTGTTCGAGACTAGAACGTTGATAGGCAGGGTGTGTAAGCGTTGTGAGGCGTTGAGCTAACCTGTACTAATAGCCCGTGAGGCTTAACCATACAACACCGAAAGGGTTTTGCGGACTCAGAACCGAAGACTTGATTGTGAATTGAGAATACAAAGAAACAGCTTTCCAGATTTTTGGCTTTTAGCTTTTGTATAAAGCTGAAGACCAATAGCAGAATTTGTCTGGCGACAATAGCATTTTGGCTCCACCTGAATCCATGCCGAACTCAGAAGTGAAACGAAATAGCGCCGATGGTAGTGTGGGGTCTCCCCATGTGAGAGTAGGACATCGCCAGACTCCAATTTAGACTTAACAGTCTGACCAGTGCGGAGCGGTAGTTCAGCTGGTTAGAATACCGGCCTGTCACGCCGGGGGTCGCGGGTTCGAGTCCCGTCCGCTCCGCCATTTATTTTAAGCCCCAGCAGCAATGTTGGGGCTTTTTTCGTTTGCCCGGAAAAACTACTCTAATTCTTTTCTCTGACATCCTGATATTCCATTCTGTAATTAACTTACACAGTCAGAGCCAAAATCAAGCACTTACTCCAATATAAGTGAAATAATAATTTTAAAGTGAAAATAAAACAAAATAAATGTTGCGTCAAATGTGAGATGCGTCTATTATTCATTCAGCAGATGAAAGAAACTTACAAAAAACCACTAAGGAGAAACACTATGTTCGCAACATTCGCTTATAACGTTTACTACATGACAAAAGACGCAGCTGAAACCAAAGCAGCAGAAGTAAAGAAAGCTTAACTAAGAGAACAAATCAAGAGGATAGATACTATGTTCGCAACATTCGCATATAACGTTTATTACATGACTAAAGACGCTGCAGAAACTAAAGCAGTAGAAGCTAAAAAAGCTTAGAGAAAATACAGATAATTATTGCTGTAATAAAAAACGATTTTTGAGTCAGGATCGTCAATAAAAAACTACCAACTGACCTACCACATAGAGTATCGGACAACTCCACAGCAGTACCACAGAATCGTCCGATATTAGTCAAAATTCAAAGCTATTTATTTTGAATTTTTTCTATTAACTTACTTTTTTCATATTCAGATAAAAAAGAAATAGCTAAACCATTTTTTTGTGCTTGTAGTATTTCTTCTTCGGATAATCCGGCTTTTGGTGCCGCTACCTCATATTCATGTTTCAATTCAATACCTTCAACTGCAGGGTCATCTGTATTGATAGTTGCTAAAATCCCATGATTCAAGAACTGTTTTAGTGGATGGTTTTCAAGATTCGCAACAGTACTTGTTTGAATGTTTGATGTTAGACATGATTCGATACCGATTTTATTTTTAGCTAAATAATCTAAAAGCTCTGAGTCTTGAATGGCATTGACCCCATGCCCTATTCTGGTTGCTCCTAGTTGTTGTATTGCTTGCCAAATACTTTTAGCACCAGCTGCTTCACCTGCATGTACAGTGACTTGCAAATCTGCTTTTTTCACAGCAGCAAAATGATCGACAAACAAATCTCCGGGTTGGCCTAATTCATCACCCGCTAAATCGATTGCCGAAAAATTTTGCTTATAGGCTAAAATGGAGTTTAATTCTTGCTGGCATGCTTCCACACCAAATGTCCTACTCATAATTCCGATGAGGTTTGCTTGTACACTAAAATCTTTGATACCTGCATTTACACCATCTATAACTGCTTCAACAACACCTTCCAAGGGTAACTGGTACGTCATTGCCATATAGTAGGGTGAGAATCGAAGTTCAGCGTAATCTATACCAGCTTTGATCAAATCTTCGACATTCTCATAAGCTACTCTTTTACATGCATCCAAGTCGCCCAATGTTTTAACTCCCCAATCTAATTTAGATAAGAATGCAACAAGTGAAGGTGCATTTTCTATCACCTGAACATGGGGTATTAATTTTTCTACTGTATTAGCGGGAAGTTTAATATTAAATTTATGAGCGTGTTCAAAAATAGTTTTGGGGCGAATATTACCATCTAAATGTCGATGTATGTCTGTAAGTGGGATTTGAGAATTATACATAAGCTTGCTGTTTGTTTGGATCTTGCTAGCAAGTATAGAGGCTGGAACTGGCTATGTCAGCCCTTAACAAGTAAGAGCTAACGATTGCCATTGAGGACCGAGAATAAGTTAATACAGTTCTTTAAGTTTTCTTGTTAGTGTGTTTCTACCCCAACCCAATACTTTTGCGGCATCTTGCTTGTGCCCATTTGTATGATTTAAAGCGGCTTCGAGAAGGATTCTTTCAAACTCTGGGAGCGCATAGGATAGTAATTCTGTTTGACCAGACGCTAATGCTGCTTTTGCCCAAATTTCAAGTTGTTGTTGCCAGGTTGTGTCTCCTTCCAGATCAACGCTTTTCTTCTCTGAGAGTAATTCTGAAGGCAAATCACTTGGTAATACTTCTGAACCTGTGGCCATAACTGTCAGCCAGCGACACATGTTCTCTAATTGTCTGACATTACCTGGCCAATCCAGACGATTTAAAATCTCTAAAGTTTTTGGATGTAACGTTTTCATTTCAACACCCAATTCTTCTGCCGCCTGTGCAAGGAAATGTTTAGTTAACTTTTCAATGTCCTGGCGTCTTTCCCTAAGCGCCGGAATCTGAATCCTGATGACATTTAAACGATGGAACAAGTCTTCACGGAATTTTCCCTGATGAACTAATTTTTCGAGGTTTTGGTGTGTTGCAGCCACAATACGCACATCCACTTTTATTGCTAAGTGTCCACCTACTCGATAAAACTGACCATCAGCCAATACACGTAACAGGCGAGTTTGAATGTCTAAAGGCATATCACCGATTTCATCTAAAAATAGAGTACCGCCATTAGCTTGTTCGAAACGACCTTGTCTGACATTGCTTGCACCTGTGAAAGCGCCTTTTTCATGACCAAAAAGTTCGGACTCAATTAAGTCTTTAGGAATTGCAGCCATATTAAGGGCAATAAATGGTTTTTGTGCTCTCGGGCTATGGCGATGTAAAGCATGAGCGACTAATTCTTTACCAGTACCTGATTCACCATTTATCAAAACAGAAATGGATGAACGGGATAACCTTCCTATGGCTCGAAACACTTCCTGCATTGCTGGTGCTTCACCGATGATCTCTGGTGCATTATCTGGAATAACGAGATTAGATGAATGTTCTTTTTTTTGTTCCTGCCCGTGGGCAATAGCTCTTTCAACTAGCGTTAAAGTTTCATCGACATCAAAAGGCTTTGGTAAATATTCGAAAGCACCTTTTTGGTATGCATTAACAGCTGCGTCTAAGTCTGAATGCGCAGTCATAATAATGACTGGAAGATCTGGGGAACGCTCATGTACCTGGTGTAACAACTCGATACCATCAATACCAGGCATACGAATATCTGAGACTAATACATCTGGTGACTCTCTTTCCAAGGCCATGAGTACACTTTCAGCATCTGAAAATGTTTCACATTTTATATCTGCAGATGAGAGCGTTTTTTCCATAACCCAACGTATAGAACTATCATCATCTACAACCCAAACGTATCCTTTACTCATAATTTTCGTTCCTCAAAAACAAATACTTTGTTTAGCTAATCGGCAGATAAATAGTGAATGTGGTTCTGCCTGGCCAGCTTTCAACATCAATCTTTCCGTTATGCTGGTCTATTAGATTTTGGGAGATAGAAAGGCCCAGACCTGTTCCGCCTTCTCTACCACTAACCATTGGATAAAACAGAGTATCTTGTAATTCGTGTGGTATACCCGGTCCATTATCTATAATTTCAATTCGTGCAACGAGTTTATGCCGTTGACCATGGATATTAGCCTGGTGCACTGTTCTTGTGCGTAATATGATTTTTCCATGTGACTGGCTGGATAAAATTTGTGCAGCATTACTTACAATATTGAGTAGAGCCTGCTCTATCTGATCGGTATCCATCATGATATTTGGAAGGCTAGGATCGTAGTCTCTTTCAATAATCAGATTAGTACTGGTTTCTAATTCAACTAACTGTCGAACTTTCTCTAGAATTAAATGTAAGTTTTCGGAATGTTTTTTCCCTGGTTTCTGTGGCCCCAGTAACCTATCAACAAGGGCTCTTAGTCTATCTGCTTGCTCTATGATGATTTGTGTATACTCGGTTAGTGATTGATCCGGGAGCATCCTTTCCAATAATTGCGCAGCACCTCTTAGTCCTCCTAACGGATTCTTAATTTCATGGGCAAGTCCTCTGACTAATAATTTAGCCGCTTGTTGCTGTGCATGTTGGTTTAGTTCCTGACTTAAGCGGCGTTGCTGGCCGATTTTTCTCATTTCAACCAGAAGCATCAGGCGTTTGTCCCAGGCTAGGGGACTTACTGTTACCTCTAGCATCAGTGGCTTGCCATCTACGACAAAGGTAACATCACTATCTGTAATGCTCTGTCCACTTTGTAGTGGTTGCGACAGAAGAGCTAGATCCATAGAGGCATGTTGAATCAGATTGGATAAAGGCTGGTCGATAATTCGTTTAGCACTTTGAGAGAAAAGTTGTTCTGCTGCTGGATTTGCATATCGTACACACAAAGTCTCATCCAAGATTAATGTGGATGTGACAATATTATTTAATATTGTTGCACTAAGTTCATTATTCACCAGATATACCTTGTGTTCCAAAATAATGCATCGCACCAATACAGTGCATTATAATATATTAGTATGGCGCAAATTTGGTGTATTACATAGACAGAGATACTAGAAATAAATGACATTTATGACGATTTTGTCTAAATCTGTCTGAAAAAGAGATACTTTAGAAATATGCGCTGATTGATACTTACAAATAATGCAATTATCTTGCCTGAATTGATCTAAAAAGGTGAAACTAGTTCAGTATTGCACAATACTGAATTATTCACATATATGATTGTTTTATAAGCATAAAAAAGCCCTGCAAACACAGGGCTTATATACTTTTGTTAAGCTACTTTGCTTAGCAAGAGTAGTACATTTCGAACTCAACTGGGTGAGTTGACATGTTTAGTTTAACTACGTCTTGAGACTTAAGTTCGATATAAGAATCGATAAAGTCATCAGAGAAGACACCACCTTCAGTTAAGAACGCACGATCTTCATCCAGGCAAGCAAGAGCTTGTTCTAGAGATTCAGCAACTGTTGGGATTTTTAGTGCTTCTTCAGCTGGTAGATCATAAAGGTCTTTATCAGCTGCATCCCCTGGGTGAATTTTGTTTTTAATTCCGTCAAGGCCAGCCATAAGCATTGCAGAGAATGCTAGGTATGGGTTAGCAGTTGGATCTGGGAAACGAACTTCGATACGAGCTGCTTTAGGGCTTGGTACTACTGGAATGCGGATAGATGCTGAACGGTTACGTGCTGAGTAAGCAAGCATTACAGGTGCTTCGAATCCTGGTACAAGACGTTTGTACGAGTTAGTAGAAGCGTTAGCAAATGCGTTGATTGCACGAGCGTGTTTGATGATACCACCGATGTAGTATAAAGCCATTTCAGAAAGGCCGCCGTACTTGTCACCAGAGAACAGGTTAACGCCGTCTTTACCAAGAGATTGGTGACAGTGCATACCAGAACCGTTATCACCAACTAGTGGTTTAGGCATAAATGTTGCTGTTTTGCCGTAAGCATGAGCAACGTTATGGATAACGTATTTTAGAATCTGAGTTTCGTCTGCTTTCAACGTCATAGTGTTGAAACGAGTCGCGATTTCGTTCTGACCTGCGGTAGCAACTTCGTGGTGATGAGCTTCAACAACCAGACCCATTTCTTCCATGATTAAACACATAGCAGAACGGATGTCTTGAGAAGAGTCTACTGGAGCTACTGGGAAGTAACCACCTTTAACGCCAGGACGGTGACCTTTGTTACCGCCTTCATAATCAGTATCAGTGTTCCATGCAGCTTCGATATCATCGATAGAATACATAGCACCAGACATGCCTGCAGAGTATTTTACATCTTCAAATAGGAAGAATTCTGGTTCTGGACCAAATAGAACTGTATCTGCGATACCAGTTGAACGCATGTATTCTTCTGCACGTAATGCGATAGAACGAGGGTCACGGTCGTAACCTTGCATTGTTGCTGGTTCAAGGATGTCACAACGGATGTTCAGAGTTGCTTCTTCTGTGAATGGGTCAAGCACAGCTGTTGCTGCATCTGGCATAAGAATCATGTCAGATTCGTTAATTCCTTTCCAGCCAGCAACTGAAGAACCATCGAACATTTTACCATCTTCGAAGAAATCTGCATCGACTTGGTGAGCAGGGATAGATACGTGTTGTTCTTTACCTTTTGTATCAGTAAAGCGTAGGTCGACGAATTTAACTTCGTTTTCTTGGATCAGAGATAGAACATTTTCTGCTGACATCTTGGATAACCTCCAGTGTTAAAAATTCGGTAAAAGCTCGATTAGATATAAACTTAATATTCTGGTAACGATTACATCGCAACTAATTGATTAACCGTTTACTACTGATAAATAAGCCAAAATCGTGCCATAAAATCAAATCCTTTTAATTCAATGTCTTAGCTGTGCTCTGACAAGTCTCATGCCAAGCATTGCACTAAAATGATCATTGTATGCCCATTATTGGTGCGAATATCTTTTTTATTGCACCAATAAATGTCAAAACGGATATTATTCAGCCCTAAGAATAGGCATCTTGTCAATACACAATTATGACGATTACATATCCGTTTGTTTAAAGTCAATCAATGTAGTAAACAAGGGAAAAATAATACTGATTAAGATCACATATTTCTGGGTTTTTCGTCAAAATCTGGTACATTATTGACCGATTTTTAATTCAATTTACGACTTATTTGGGATGTTCTCAGGTAAGTTATTGATATTTAAAGTGATGAATACTCCATGACTACTCAAAAGATAGAGAAATTAAGAAATATCGCGATCATCGCACACGTTGACCACGGTAAAACTACGCTGGTAGATAAACTTCTACAGCAATCTGGCACACTTCAGTCGCGTGGTGAGGTTGAAGAGCGAGTCATGGACTCGAATGATATCGAGAAAGAACGTGGTATCACCATTCTAGCTAAGAATACCGCGATCAACTGGAATGATTATCACATCAATATCGTTGACACTCCGGGACACGCCGACTTCGGTGGTGAAGTTGAGCGTATTATGTCAATGGTAGATTCTGTTCTGCTTATTGTGGATGCAGTTGACGGCCCAATGCCTCAAACTCGTTTTGTTACACAGAAAGCATTTAACTACGGTTTAAAACCAATCGTTGTTATCAACAAGATCGATCGCCCTGGGGCTCGTCCTGACTGGGTTATGGATCAGGTATTTGATTTGTTCGATAATCTTGGTGCAACAGACGAACAGTTAGATTTTAAAGTTGTTTACGCTTCTGCACTAAATGGCTGGGCTTCACTGGAAGAAGGTGAAGTAGGCGAGAACATGGAACCTCTATTCCAGACTATCGTAGATGAAGTGAGCTCTCCAGAAGTTGACCTTGATGGTCCACTACAGATGCAGATTTCTCAGCTTGATTACAGCTCTTACGTTGGTGTTATCGGTGTGGGTCGTGTAACTCGTGGTACTGTTAAGCCAAATCAACAGGTTGCTGTTATTGGTGCTGATGGTAAAAAACGTAATGGTAAAGTTGGTACTGTCTTAGGTTATCTGGGTCTTGAACGTCACGATATCGATCAAGCTAATGCCGGTGATATCGTAGCAATTACGGGTTTGGGTGAACTAAAAATCTCAGATACTATTTGTGATGTAAATACTCTGGAAGCGTTACCACCTCTGTCAGTTGATGAACCAACAGTAACCATGACATTCCAGGTAAATACTTCACCATTCGCGGGTAAAGAAGGCAAATTTGTTACTTCTCGTAATATCCTTGAACGTTTGGAAAAAGAATTAGTTCATAACGTTGCTTTGCGTGTTGAACAAACTGATGATCCAGATAAATTCCGTGTTTCAGGTCGTGGTGAACTTCACCTTTCTATCCTGATTGAAAACATGCGTCGTGAAGGTTTTGAGCTTGCGGTTTCTCGTCCAGAAGTTATTCTGAAGACAGTAGATGGACAACTACAAGAACCGTTTGAAACCGTAACTATCGACGTTCTTGAAGAGCACCAGGGCGGTATCATGGAAAACATCGGTATTCGTAAAGGTGAACTAAAAGACATGTCTCCGGATGGTAAAGGCCGTGTTCGTATGGACTTTGTTATGCCATCTCGTGGCCTGATTGGTTTCCAAACTGAATTTATGACATTAACTTCAGGTTCTGGTCTGCTTTACCATACATTTGATCACTATGGCCCTCATAAAGGCGGTACTATTGGTCAGCGTAATAATGGTGTATTAATTTCTAATGCGACTGGTAAAGCTCTGACTTATGCGCTGTTTAACCTTCAGGAACGTGGCCGTTTATTTACTGAGCATGCTGATGAAGTGTATGAAGGTCAGATTATCGGTATTCACAACCGTTCTAACGATTTAACAGTGAACTGCCTGAAAGGTAAGCAGTTAACTAACGTTCGTGCTTCTGGTACTGATGAAGCTCAGGTTCTTTCTCCTGCGATCAAATATACTCTGGAACAGGCTCTTGAGTTTATTGATGATGATGAGTTAGTAGAAGTAACTCCTGAAAGCATCCGTATTCGTAAGAAACATCTAACCGAAAACGATCGTAAACGTGCATATCGCGGTGAAAAATAAGATATCTAAATTAGATTGATTGAATTGGAAAGGGAGCTGTAGATAGCTCCCTTTCATTTTATTGGTCTATTTCTTTGATAAATTTATCTGACTCATCAATAGCGATATTCATCTGATTTATGGCATTTTGAATATCATCCTGTAAATTTGAAAATTCGCCTTTCAGTGAGGTAATGGCACTAGCATTTAAGTTATGCTTCAAGTACAACGTGTTATCTCGGAGTGTATTTAACACTGGCACCATTTTCTTTTCAGCTCGCTTCATAGCGGCCAGCATTGTGGCATATGATTGTTTGGTTGCTTTCAGTTTTCTTTCACTGTTTTGGCGCAAAGTCTGATTGGTATACTGACTTAATTCTTCTTTCCATTCTGTAAACATCGCATCTGCAACGTCTTCGATAGCAGCAATTCTGTTTTGAACATCTTCTACGGCATCTGAGCTGTTTTCATATTCTGCGTTAATGCGGTCATACATATCTTCTAAATCACCGCCATCATAATTAGTCAGTGTTTGTAGTTGTTGATAAGCAGACTGGAAATCTTCCTGAGCCTGTTTTTGGGAATCCTGAGCATCTTCGACGCGATCTACCATAATTTCTCTTTTGTGGTAGCCCACTTTTTCCATCGTGGAATAGTAAGCAGACTGGCAGCCAGATAATACAGCGATAAGAGACAGGCAAATTAGCAATTGGCGCATTTCATGATCCTTATAAGATTTATATACTATAACTAATATTTTAGATTTGGAGATAACGTGAACATACCATACCAGTTCCGACAAGTGCTCGCTTGCCTTAACTATACATATTATAGAATTTCAAAAGACAGAATAAATGTGAGTGCCGGTTATTTAGCCTATATCACTTTGTTATCTCTTGTTCCTATGATGACTGTATTGATTTCAGTTTTTTCTTCCGTATCAGCATTTAGTGAAACCAGTGAGGTGGTGCATAAATTTGTTATTGAGAATTTTGTACCAGCTGCCGGAGATGCTGTAAGTAACGCGTTACAAAGCTTTGTTGCTAACACAGGTAAAATGACGGCACTTGGCGGGGTGTTTTTATTTGTAACGGCAATGATGCTGATTTCAAATATTGATAAAAGTTTAAATGTGATTTGGAGAATCACCAAAAAACGGCGTTGGGTGTTTTCTTTTTCAATGTACTGGATGGCATTAACCTTAGGGCCTATTTTAGTCGGGGCCAGTATTGCTGTTTCCTCATATATTACGTCTCTAAGGATACTTGATAGCGAAACGCTAACAGGTGTTTACCATCTACTGTTATCTAAGCTCCCGTTTTTACTTTCATTTTGTGCATTTTGGGGCTTATATCTGGTGGTGCCTAATAAAAAGATTGAATTATCTCATGCTGCGATAGGTGCATTTGTTGCGGCTGTTTTATTTGAGCTTAGTAAGGTATGTTTTGCGTTATATGTTACTCACTTCCCTTCTTATCAAATGATCTATGGCGCACTGGCAGCTATTCCAATTTTGTTTGTATGGGTATATCTCTGCTGGATGATTGTATTAATCGGCGCTGAAGTAACAGCAGCTATTGGAGAAAAGGAACATTGGACATCAAACATGGTAGACTCTGCTGATAGTGATGATGTAATAGATGATAGGGAAAATAGTGATAGCGCTGATTCAGAGAGTGAGTGAAGCCTCAGTTAAAGTTGATAATAAGATAGTTGGTGAAATAGGGAAAGGGCTGCTTGTTCTTCTTGGGGTTGAAAAAGGAGACGACGAAGCGAAAGCAAAACGCCTTGCTGAACGAGTAGCAACATACCGGGTATTTGAAGATCAACAGGGAAAAATGAATTTAAACGTACAACAGGTTGATGGGAAACTACTTGTTGTTTCGCAATTCACATTACCGGCTGATACTAAAAAAGGCACCAGGGCCGGCTTTTCCAGAGGAGCAGATCCAGCAGATGCCAACCGTCTGTATGAGTTCTTTTCTGAACAATGTCTGAATTATCTGCCAACTGAAAATGGTGTTTTTGCCGCAGATATGAAAGTATCGTTAGTCAATGATGGCCCTGTGACTTTTTGGCTTCATGTATAGAAAAGCTAACGGAATTAGCTGAATTATTTTAAAGGATCAGTCATGTTCAAAATTATCAGCCCTTCAACGGAAAATCAGTTAAACAAATATTATCAGTTTCGCTGGCAGATGCTGCGCGAACCCTGGCATCTTCCTATCGGGTCAGAAAGAGATGAATATGACGCAATGAGTCACCATCGAATGATCGTTGATAGCCGTGGCAGGCCGATGGCCATTGGAAGACTGTATATTACCCCTGATTGTGAAGGTCAGATTCGGTATATGGCTGTTAAAGCAAATAGACGCGATAGAGGCATGGGATCTCTGTTGCTTGTCACTCTAGAGTCATTAGCAAGAAAAGAGGGGGCGAAGAGACTCGTATGTAGTGCACGGGAGCAGGCCATTCCGTTTTATGAAAAAAATGGTTTTGAATTACGGGGTGAGTTAAGCCGTGAATATGGACCGGTACGACATCAGCAGATGGTTAAGCCTTTGGATCCCATGTCGACAGTCCAGAGAAAACCAGAATGGTGTGTTGATTTACAGAAAAGATGGAATCAGCAGATCCCGATTAGCGATAAGATGGGAATAAAAGTCAGTCAGTACACCGGGTATGAATTCGAATGTACGGCACCGATTAATCCTAATATCAATCCTCATAATACAATGTTTGCTGGTTCTACTTTTACCCTTGGGACATTAACCGGATGGGGTATGGCCTGGTTACTGATGAAGGAAAGAAACCTGAAGGGAGATGTCGTTCTGGCTGATAGTCATATTCGCTACAGGCACCCCATTACGGAAGTTCCGATAGCTTCAACCAGTTTAGATGATATTAGCGGTGATTTAGACCGATTAGAGTCAGGAAGGAAAGCCAGAATTATTGTCAAAGTAACCATTTTTAGTGGAGAGGTTCCTGCTGTTGAATTTATTGGGACCTATATGCTAATTCCCAATTATAAAGAGCTGCTTGCTTAATCTGGCTGGTGGCACTTTATCTTGCTGTTACTTTTTTGTAGTAAATTTAACTTAATATCAGAACAAGAGTTCTGCTGCACGGTAAGTTGTACAGCCCCCTTTTCCCAGTCGTCTAAGTCAACGTTGCCAGATAGGGTTGAAGTCATTGAGGGGCTGGTTAAGTTTGTCTGGGAAATTCGAACTAGTCCTCTCTGACTGGTAATGTTTAGGTTGTTTAAGGTAAACGGATGACTAACTATTGGTTGTTGTTCCGGTATTTTCAGGGTTCCGTCCCTTAAATTAATATTTGCTTTTCCACTTATAGTCTGACGGAAAATATTAGTGTTTCCTGTTAGTCCTTTAGAATTAAGGGATATGTCCGCTAAGCCGGAAATCGTAACAGGTAAATTCCAATATTGCATTATGGTTTGAACAGGGAAGCTGTCCGCGTTGACATTAACAAACCAGTGCCCATTGTTCCTGGCAAAATTCCAGGCTCCTTTAAGCTCGATATAGCCTTTCTGCAACGGTGAAAATAGCCTGTCCAAATACCAGGTGTCATTTTGACTGTGCATCTTCATGATCGCTTGAGTACCTTTCAGATCGCCATAACTGGCATTATTGGCAGAAAGCTCCAGAGAACCACTCCATAAGCGCAACTTCCCCTCTCTGAGTAGAACCGCTTTATTTAGGTCCATGGTAATACCTGACAGTTGCCAGTATGGCTGGGTAGCTATTTGTAGTATTTGGCTATTGCGGATTTGTAGGTTCTCGATAGAAATATTGCTGAATGGCAGTTTGAGATCAGTAAAAAAGTCCCGGTCTGATTCGAAGTAGTATTTTATTTTTTCAGCTCTGAGATGTTCTATATTGAGTAGTGCTGGGGTTAAACTGGCGCTGGCATTTAAGTATCCATCAGCAAGTTTTGCAGATAGTTCATCTATGTGAATTTTTTCATCATCTATTTCAGCTGTTAATGCCGGTTCAACCCATTGTTTTCCTGCATAGGTGAGTCCTTCCGCCGATGCGGATAAAGTAAGTCCGTTTTGTGACCAAATATTCCCTTTATAAGGAGAAATATTTTTTGCTGAAAGAGATAGGTTACTGATTTCCAGTAACGGATTTTTAAATGAAGAATTGAGCAGGTCCAATCTTTCTATATAAGAGACATGTTGCCTGGCGGTATTATTGATGGACTTTAATTGCTTGAATAGCTGCGCTGATAAATCCAGACGATTGGCGGTCAGAGAGGTAATTACCCAGTCGCTATTGTTGTCTGTGTGCGCCTGAATAGCCGCGCTGGCGTCGTTTATCTTAAAAGACAAACCATAAATTTTACTTTCATCTTCATAATAATCAGCATCAAGCAGAACATTGTTTACAGTCAATCCTTCAATCTGAAGTTGATCACTTTGCAGCTGTATCTGCCCATAAGGTAATAAAGCATTATCTTGCCAGTCAGGTTGTGTAATTTGTATATTCGCATCTTTTAAGATCAAACCATCTTCATGATAGTTAATATTCTTAAATGATATTAGGTTAGGGTGAAGAGACTTTATTGATTGATATAAATGTGTTTTTTGGGAGATATCCAGATTGGATATCAGGATTGTATCTACTGATAAGTTACGAAAAGACTCAGGTAATTGATTATTAAACCAAATGGAGATATTACTATTTTGTTTATCATCGAATGTAACTTGCTTTAGCTGTAACTCTCTGGGGTAAATGTAAGTCGCGTTAGTTATCGATAATTCGGGAGATATGTATTGTTTACTTAACCAATTAAGGGCAGTCGTCAGATAGTTTGAGTTGGTTAAAATAATAGCAAAAGAAGCTGATGAAAGTGTCACCATCGATACTAGTATGATAAGTAAAAGATACGTTAACTTTTTCATGAGGCCTTCTTCTAAACTGTTTTATATACAGATAGTTAAAAATAGAATAGCTTGGATCAAAAAAAAAGCCCCATAAGGGGCTTTTTATCAAATTAGCTAATCTTAGTCAGATTATTAGTCTAGCTGAGGACCAGCAGCAACTAGAGATTTACCTTCTGCGTTATCAGTGTATTTCTCGAAGTTGTTGATGAAGCGAGTTGCTAGATCTTTCGCTTTGCTTTCCCATTGTAGTGGGTCAACATAAGTGTCACGTGGGTCTAGGATTGCTGGATCAACACCTGGAAGAGCTGTTGGGACTTCTAGGTTGAAGATTGGCACTTGTTTAGTGTCAGCTTTATCGATAGAACCATCAAGAATTGCATTGATGATACCACGAGTATCTTTGATTGAGATACGTTTGCCTGAACCGTTCCAACCAGTGTTAACTAAGTAAGCTTCAGCACCTGCAGCTTCCATACGTTTAACCAGAACTTCTGCGTATTTAGTTGGGTGTAGAGTCAGGAACGCAGCACCGAAACATGCAGAGAATGTTGGAGTTGGTTCTGTGATACCACGTTCAGTACCAGCTAGCTTAGCAGTGAAACCAGATAGGAAGTGATATTTAGTTTGTTCTGCAGTTAGTTTTGAAACTGGAGGTAATACACCGAATGCGTCAGCAGACAGGAAGATAACTTTCTTAGCTGCGCCACCTTTAGATACAGGTTTAACAATGTTATCGATGTGGTAGATTGGGTAAGAAACACGAGTGTTTTCTGTTTTTGAACCATCATCAAAGTCGATAGAACCGTCTGCAAGTACAGTAACGTTTTCTAGCAGTGCATCACGACGGATTGCATTGTAGATTTCTGGTTCATGTTCTTTAGATAGGTTGATAGTTTTCGCATAACAACCACCTTCGAAGTTAAATACACCTTCGTCATCCCAGCCGTGTTCGTCATCACCGATTAGACCACGGTTTGGATCGGTTGATAGTGTAGTTTTACCAGTACCAGACAGACCGAAGAAGATCGCTACGTCACCATCTTTACCCATGTTTGCAGAACAGTGCATTGCTGCAATGTCTTTAAGAGGTAAGAAGTAGTTCATCATAGCGAAGATGCCTTTTTTCATTTCGCCGCCGTACCAAGTACCGCCGATAACTTGCATGCGTTCAGTCAGGTTGAACACTGTGAAGTTTTCAGAGTTAAGGCCGTGTTCTTTCCATTTGCTGTTAGTGCATTTTGCACCATTCATTACAACGAAAGTTGGTTCAAATGTTTTTAGTTCTTCTTCTGAAGGACGGATAAACATGTTAGTAACGAAGTGAGCCTGCCATGCAACTTCAGTGATGAAACGTACACATAGGCGAGTATCAGGGTTAGCACCACAGAAAACGTCAACAACGAATAGACGTTTGTTAGAAAGCTGACCAGTTACTAAATCTTTTAGATCGTTCCACACAGCCTGAGTTGTTGGTTTGTTATCATTTTTCGCGTGATCAGAAGTCCACCACATAGTATCTTTAGTAGTGTCATCTTTTACGATAAACTTATCTTTTGGAGAACGACCTGTGAAGATACCAGTATCTACAGAAACTGCGCCAAGTTCAGTAACTACGCCTTTTTCGTAGCCTTCTAAACCATCTTTAGTTTCTTCAGCAAAAAGTACATCGTAGCTAGGGTTTCTTACGATTTCAGTAACGCCAGTGATACCGTATTGAGTAAGATCTAATTGTGCAGCCTTATTTTGTTCAGCAACAGTCATAGGTGCTCCTTATTAAAATTGTAGGGAATTTAATTTTGAAAGTTATGAAAGTTTTGAAAGTTTTGTCTTCATCTGGAGCCAATCCTATCAACGTGCTGAATCCAAAACAGAGATCTGGTTCAAAAAATAACCATGATTTTTTTGTGTAAATATGCCTTAGATCACATATTGAATCCGCTGCTTTTTACAAATTGATCTAGAATAAACTATAGGTAGAAAAATGCGTGAAATTTTTCTTTTGGTTTGTTTTAGACGGAATAAACATACCAATACGTAGTTTTTTATCTGTTCTGTTGGTTTATTAGAAAAGAAAAAGACCAGTATTGTTACTGATCTTTTTAATATTTAGTGGATTATTCTTAGTGAAGTGTGTCACTGTTTTTTTCTTGACAAGCGAAAATTTGATCCACATCGTCTTTTGTAAAGTGGTAGGTAGTACCGCAATAGTCACAGTGGAGAGCCAATTCACCTTGTTCTTTTAAGATGTCATACACTTCATTTTTGCTTACATTGAGAATTGCAGCACTACTGCGTTCCCGAGAACAGCCACATAAGAATTCAACATCATTTGGAGTGAACAGTTGTACTTTTTCCTGGTTATAGAGTCGATATAGCAGCTCTTGAGCTTCCAGTGAAAATAACTCTTCATTTTTTATGGTTGCAGTTAATTGTTCTAAATGCTCAAAGTCATTTTCGCTTCCTTTACCATCAGGAACTACCTGTAACAACATACCGGCTGCATGAGGTTCATCCGGATTAGTAATATCGGTACGGATCCACAACTTCGTTTTTAGTTGTTCAGAACGTTCAAAATAACTTTCCAGTACCTGAGCCAGATTATCCGCTTCTAAGCCAACGATACCCTGATAACGTTCGCCTTGTTTCGGTTCAATAGTAATAACCAATTGTCCGTTGCCCAGCATATCGCTAAGTGAGGCGTTGTCAGCTAAATCACCCTCCCAACGGGCAACACCTCTTACTTGTTGGTTATTGTTTCCATTTATAACGGCAAGAGAAACCGGACCATTACCTTGTAACTGAAGGGTTATTGAACCTTCAAACTTAATGGTTGCGGTTAATAATGTTGTCGCCACTAGTAATTCACCAAGTAATGTTTTTACTGGGGCTGGGTAGTCAGTACTGGAAATAATTTGCTTATACGTACTGTTTAGCTGAACCAGTTCTCCTCGGACTGATAAATCTTCAAAAAGGTAGCGGTGTAATACATTCTTCGCCATTTAAGGAAACTCCGGCATTTATTGATGTTTGAACTTAATGATATCACGTCTCTGTTTTTTATCAGGACGGCGATCTGGGCTTGGGTTATGAGCGTTCAACTTACGTTGCATAGCCTGAAACTCGCGTTTCTTGATGCTTTCTGCTGTTTCTTTATAGAGTGTTTGAGCTTCCGGTGCCCCTCTTCTCTGCGCAGATAATTTCTCTATAACAACGGTTTTTTCTTCATTACCTTGTCTGAGTGTTATCGTTGCTCCAAGCTCTACTATTTTACTGGGTTTTGATCTTTGACCATTATAGTGGACTTTACCTCCATCCACCATATTTCGGGCAACTGAACGGGTTTTATAAAACCTGGCAGCCCATAACCATTTATCGAGTCTGATTGGCTCTTCCGGGGAACTCATCAGTGGCTTTATCCTCTAATAGCTGTTTATTTCTTAATATTAAGATGTAAATGGTGCTGAATTTGTCTTTTTCAAGGGAACTCAGCTTTACTTAAAGTGGAGTGAAAAATACAATGTGGAACTATTTTGGTTTAAACCTATTCATTTTAGTTATTTACCCTCCGGATTGTGAATAATTACAGATAAGGAAAACGTTTTTGCGTTGGCTTAACTTTTTACAGCAGATCCAGACAAATCAGCACAAAGTCAGTTCTGGTTTATTTGTAGTGATTATTGTATCGATTGCCTGGTTTATTGGTGCCTGGATTTGGCTGCCAGCAACACAGACAACAGTAACAAAATGGATTGCAGCTCCGATCAGCTCAAATATCCAGACTAATACTATCGATCTTAATAAAATAAGTTCAGCTCATCTGTTTGGTATCGAGCAAAAAACGCTACGGGAAGCACCTGCAGTCATCAATACCAATGCACCAGAAACAAAGTTGGATTTAAAACTGGTTGGTCTCGTATTTTCGCCATCTCCTGAAAACAGTCTGGCAATCATATCTTCTAAAGGATCGCAGGATACCTATGGTATTGGTGAGTCTATTGATAAAACCAGAGCTAAATTAAAAGCGGTACTCGCGGATAAAGTCATTATTGATAATTCCGGCAGAGATGAAACGTTATCTCTCGATGAAAAGCTGACGGTTGCTGAACGTGAAAATTTGGTAACAGAACCAAAAGTACTCAGAAATACAAACCAAGATTCTGACACAGATACAGCTGGTTCTCTTGATGATATCAGAGAAGCCATTACTACTGAGCCCGGGCAGTTGCTCAATTACGTGAACTTTTCTGAGTTCCGGCAAAATGGTGAGGTCATCGGCTATAAGGTGAGTCCGGGGAAATCAAATCTTTTATTTGCAACGACAGACCTGAAACCTGGCGATGTGGTTCTTGAAATCAACGGTGTTAGTTTATCTGACATGGGCGCTTTGATGTCTGCTACATCTGAATTGATGCAGGCAAGCGAAATTAATTTACTTGTTGAACGGAATGGTCAGCAAGAAGACATTCATATTCAATTATAACTTTGCTAAAAGTTAGGAGTAGAAGACGTGAAGCATTGGCTACAACGTAGAAGTATTTGGTTATTAGCGGGAAGCCTCGTTTTTTCTCCGCTGGTTTTAGCGAATGAATATAACGTGAGTTTTAAAGGCACAGATATTCAGGAATTCATTAATATTGTTGGTCGCAACTTACATAAAACTATTATTGTGGATCCTTCTGTGCGAGGAAAAATCGATGTCAGAAGCTATGATGCGTTAACAGAAAAACAGTATTACAGCTTTTTCCTGAATGTATTAGAAGTGTATGGCTTTTCTGTCGTTGAAATGGATGGCGGCGTACTGAAAGTGGTTAAAGCTAAAGACGCTAAAATGTCTGCAATTCCAGTGATAGGTGATGGCGACAAAACCTATGCTGACAGCGTTATAACCCGGGTCGTTGCGGTGCATAATGTTTCGGTTAAAGAACTGTCGCCTCTGCTGCGTCAGCTAGTCAATAATGCTGGCTCCGGTAACGTGGTTCATTACGATCCGGCTAATATCATTCTTCTCACTGGTACATCGGCCGTAGTTGACCGGTTAGCTGAAATTATTCGTCGGGTTGATCAGGTTGGTAATACTGATGTCGATGTGGTGGCGTTAAAAAATGCGTCTGCATCTGAAATTGTCCGAATTGTTGAGGCACTAAATAAAGCGGACGCAAAAGATACTCCTGAAATGCTGCAGCCTAAATTAGTTGCAGATGAAAGAACCAATGCAGTTCTGATTTCAGGTGAACCTAAAGTCCGGAACCGCATCCATAAGCTTATTAATCAGCTTGATGTGGAAATGGCAACGGAAGGAAATACCCGGGTAGTTTATCTTAAATATGCTAAAGCCAAAGATATGGTGGATGTGCTGAAAGGCGTATCTGAAAATCTGCAGGCTCAGAATAAGAATAGTGGCACAGACAAGAAATCATCAGGTAGATCATCGTCGAATGATGATGTCATGATTGCCGCGCATGAATCCACGAACGCGCTGGTATTAACCGCTCCTCATAATATTATGAAGTCGTTGCTGGATGTCATTTCTCAGCTGGATATCCGTCGGGCCCAGGTCTTGATTGAAGCCTTGATTGTGGAAATGGACGAAGGTGAAGGTATTAACCTTGGTGTTCAATGGGGTTCGATTGAAAGTGGTTCCGTTATTCAGTACGGCAATACCGGAACATCTATCGGTGATGTTATGGTAGGACTGGAAGAAGCCAAAGATCAGACCTCGACCAGTTATTATTGGAACAGTAATGATGAAAGAGTACCGTATACAACAACAGAATCTGGTGATTACAGTACCTTAGCTGATGCTTTAAGTGGTGCCGAAGGGGCCGCTGTGAGTATTATGATGGGTGACTGGACCGCATTGCTTAATGCCGTTTCTACCGACTCTAACTCCAATATTCTTTCTTCGCCAAGTATTACCGTAATGGATAATGGGGAAGCTTCTTTTGTGGTTGGTGAGGAAGTTCCGGTATTAACTGGATCCACATCCAGTTCAACTAACAGCAATCCATTCCAGACGGTAGATCGTAAAGAAGTCGGTATCAAACTCAAAGTTGTCCCACAGATTAATGAAGGCGACTCAGTTCAGCTTAATATAGAGCAGGAAGTATCGAATGTGCTTGCTGCTGATGGTGCGGTGGATGTTCGTTTTGGTAAACGTCAGTTAAATACCACAGTTATGGTTCAGGACGGACAAATGTTAGTTCTGGGCGGTTTAATTGATGAACGAACTCAGGAAAGTGAATCGAAAGTGCCGCTGCTTGGTGATATTCCTTTGCTCGGGTATTTATTCCGTTCAACCAGTACATCGGTTGAAAAGAAAAACCTGATGGTGTTTATCAAACCAACCATTATTCGTGATGGCATGACCGCAGACGGAGTTACGCAAAGAAAATATAACTACATTCGTGCCGAGCAGCTCTATAAAGCGCAGGATGATCTGAAACTCATGAATGATCAGAAAATTCCGGTGCTGCCTGAATTTGGTAAAAGCATTCAGCATCCACCTGAAATTCAGGTATTTATCGATCAAATGGCACAGAGTCAGGAGTGATGATGAACCGTTTGCCCTATAGCTTTGCCAGTCGATACAAAGTTGTTTATACCGAGCCAGATACGTTGTTTTATGTAGAGCCTCTGAATTTAGAGGCTTTAGAAGAAGCGCATCGGTTTCTTAAAGCTCCATTTAATTTAACCAATATTGATGAAAGCGATTTTGAAGCGGTATTAACCGATGTCTATCAGAAGGATGCTTCTGAAGCCAGACAAATTATGGAGAATATCAGCTCTGATGATGACTTTTTCTCTTTGGCGGAAGAGCTGCCTAAAAATCAGGATTTGTTAGACTCGGATGATGATGCGCCGATCATCAAACTTATCAATGCAATGTTAAGTGAAGCGATCAAAGAAGGTGCGTCAGATATTCATATAGAGACGTTTGAGGCATCGTTATCGATTCGCTTTCGGGTTGATGGTGTGCTGCGTGATGTTCTGACACCAAACCGCAAACTGGCACCATTACTGGTTTCCAGAGTGAAAGTTATGGCTCGGCTTGATATTGCTGAAAAACGTGTTCCTCAGGATGGGCGTATTTCTCTGCGTATCGGTGGACGAGCTGTCGATGTGCGTGTTTCGACTATGCCATCATCTCATGGTGAACGTGTGGTGTTACGTATACTGGATAAAAATGCTACCCGACTGGATTTGCAAAGTTTGGGAATGACTGACGGTATCCATGAAGCCTTTAAAGTTTTAATTCAGCGACCACATGGAATTTTGTTGGTCACCGGTCCGACCGGTTCAGGTAAATCGACTACCTTGTATGCCGGACTTCAGGAACTGGATTGTAATGAGAAAAATATTCTTACCGTAGAAGATCCGATTGAATTTGATATTGATGGTATCGGTCAGACGCAGGTTAATCCTAAAGTTGATATGACCTTTGCTCGTGGATTACGAGCTATTCTGCGTCAGGATCCGGATGTGGTGATGGTTGGGGAAATCCGAGATCTTGAAACGGCGCAAATTGCCGTTCAGGCTTCGCTTACCGGTCACCTGGTGTTATCTACCCTGCATACCAATACCGCGATTGGTGCGGTGACGCGTTTAAAAGATATGGGCATTGAGTCATTTCTTATTTCCTCTTCATTAATCGGAGTACTTGCGCAGCGTTTGGTCAGAACCTTGTGTCCGGATTGTCGTGAAGCCTACTTAGCGAATGCTACACAGAAAGCGTATTTTAATTTGTCTGCGGATGAAGAGTTAACATTATACGCAGCGAAAGGTTGTGAACAATGTAACTTCAAGGGATACAAAGGGCGAACGGGTATTCATGAGCTATTAATTGTGGATGAGGCAGTCAAAACCTTTATTCATAACAATGCTAGTGAACAAGACATCGAAGCGTACGTAAGGAATCAAACGCCAAGTATTCGCCATGACGGTCTGGATAAAGTGAGACGCGGAATTACGACGATTGAAGAAGTCATGCGAGTGACTGAGGATTCATAATGGCAGCATTTCAGTATCAGGCTCTGGACCAAAAAGGGAAAACCAGAAAAGGCGTGATTGAAGGTGATAGTGCCAGATTGGTTCGTCAGTCATTAAAAGAGCAGGGGCTTATCCCTCTATCCGTTGAATCCAGCAATAAAAGTCATTCATCGGTAGAAGCTAAGTCGACCCAGAGTTCTGTCTCTGGTCGAATGAATGCGCATGAAATAGCGTTATTTACTCGGCAGCTATCAACCTTGCTTAAATCCGGGATGCCTTTGGAGTCCTGCCTTCAGGCGATATCTGAGCAGGCAGAAAAACAGAAAGTTCGCTCTGTTGTGACCAGTGTTAGAGCGAAAGTGAATGAAGGTTATGCGCTGGCTGAAGGATTATCTGGTTTTCCTTCAGTGTTTGATCAGTTATATCGGGCGATGGTTGCTGCCGGGGAAAAATCCGGGCATTTAGACTTGATTCTGGATCGTCTGGCAAGCTATACCGAACATCGGCAAAAAATGCGCAGTAAAGTCTTTCAGGCGCTACTTTATCCGATTGTATTAGTGGTATTTTCCGTCGCAATTATCGGTATTCTACTAACGGCAGTTGTGCCTAAGATTGTCGGTCAGTTTATTCAGACCGGGCAGCAGTTGCCGACATCAACACAAATCCTGATTGGAATGAGTGATTTTGCTCAGCATTGGTGGTGGCTTATTCTGACGTTAATCGTGTGTTTGTGGGGAGGGACTAGATGGCTCCTTGCCCAGGAGCATTACCGCTTAAGCTATGATCAGCGTTTAATTAATTTTCCTCTGATTGGAACTGTGGTTAAAGGGCTGAATACCGCAAGATTTGCACGCACCCTGGCTATCTGCGCTTCCAGCAACATTCCTATTCTGGATGCAATGAATGTTGCCGGAGATGTTGTGACTAATGCTTTTATGAAGAAAATGGTTGTAGAAGCAACAGAACGGATTCGTGAAGGAATGAGTTTAAGAAAGGCACTAGAGACAACAAAACTTTTTCCGCCAATGATGCTGCATATGATTGCCAGTGGTGAGCAAAGTGGTGAGCTGGAAAAAATGTTAATCAGCGCTGCAGATAATCAGGATAACCAATTTGAATCGACGGTGAATATAACACTTGGGCTGTTTACCCCCATATTGATAGCGATAATGGCCGGTTTTGTGCTCTTTATTGTGATGGCTACGCTGATGCCGATTTTAGAAATGAATAACTTAATGTCTCGCTAAGAGTCACAGTAATTTAAGGTTGATAAAAATATGAATAGAAAACGTCAGACTGGTTTTACACTTCTTGAACTTATGGTGGTTATCGTCATCATCGGTTTGTTAGCCAGTGTTGTGGTACCCAATTTAATGGGCAATAAAGAAAAAGCCGATCAGAAAAAAGCGCTTGCCGATGTCGTGGCATTAGAAAATGCCTTAGATATGTATAAGCTTGATAACAACGTTTATCCAACTACTGATCAGGGATTGGAAGCACTTGTAACTAAACCTTCTAATCCTGAACCACGTAACTATCGTGATGGTGGTTATATTAAGCGTTTACCTAACGATCCATGGGGTAATCCTTATCTTTACCTGAGCCCTGGTGATCACGGTGCTCTTGATATTTTCACTTATGGTGCTGACGGTCAGGAAGGCGGTGATGGTGCTAATGCGGATATTGGTAACTGGAATCTCCTTGATTTCGAATAATTTGGTACTCTGAGTGAACTGCCATTTGAAGCCAAACCAGAATCAGCAAGGATTTACACTGTTAGAAATTCTTTTGGTTCTGGTTGTTTTGTCTCTGGTGAGTGTTGCGGTTATTTCAACACTCCCTTTAGGCTCAACACATTCAGAAACGGATGATGTTCAGACGGTCTATCAGAGAGTGCAGTTACTGCAGGAAGATGCCATGTTAAGCGGGCGGACTTATGGTGTGCAGTTAGATGATTCCCGGACATCCGTTAAGTTCCTTGCTTACGAAAAAGGAAAGTGGCAGCTCGTCCCTGAATCAATGATGAATCCGGATTTAAAACTATCTGATGATGTGACGATGACATTTCAGCAGGGTGGTAGCGTCTGGCTTAACAAAGAGCGACTGTATTTTCCTGAGAAAGAGCAAGGAACAATGGATTCTGAATTTTCTGAGAAAGAAAAAATCGTTACTCCACAAATTGTTATCTACTCAACCGGAATGATCACACCGTTTAAACTGTCATTTTCCGGCACTGTGGGAAGCTCATCTTCGATTTCGGTAACGGCAAATGGCCAGTTAGTGATGGGAGACGGGCAGTGAACCGAATGAACCGAATAAAAGGAATGACATTGCTCGAAGTGTTGGTGGCATTGGCTATTTTTGCTACGGCTTCGTTGAGTGTCATTCATGCGGTTAATCAGAATCTCGATACCGAGTCTTATCTGGAACAAAAAATGTTTGCATCATTAGTTGCAGATAATCAGATGACGTTGCTGATGCTAAATCCCGACAGTATCTCCGTTAAAGCAGGCAAGGCTGAAATGGCGGATCGGACCTGGTATTGGAAAGTCAAATTAGTGCCGACAGCAAATGATGTTTTACAGGCGTTTGATGTGTCTGTTGCAACAGAGAAGAATGGTTCCCCTATTGTTACGGTAAGAAGTTATGTTCCTAAATCGTCATCGTAGTCGGGGATTTACCCTTATCGAAATGCTGGTGGCGGTGGCAATACTGGCAATGCTAAGTCTGCTGGCCTATCAGATTTTGTATCAGGTTCAGATAAGTAATGATGTCTCTGAGAACAAGAGTCAGCAGATTAATAAGCTGCAAAAAGCGATTATTGTCTTAGACAGTGATTTTCGTCAGATAGCCGACCGACAGTTTCGGACCAACGGTGCAGAAGCGGAAGAGCAGAAATTGTTGTGGCAGGATGGTTTACTGGGGGGGAACCACTATGGTTTGCTCTTCACCCGTTATGGATGGGGAAATCATCAATGGCAGTTCCCTCGCGGTGAAGTGATTAAAGTCGGCTATCGTTTACAGGACGACAAACTTGAGCGCATCTGGTGGCGCTATCCTGATACCACTGTTGGCGATACGGGCAATGTTGAAACCGTATTAGAGCATGTATCTGCTTTTGATGTGCGATTTTATTATAAAGGTAAATGGCTGAGTGTCTGGGAAGATAAAGGCAACATTCTTCCTGAAGCTGTTTCGGTTGCATTAACATTAGATGATTACGGCAGAATAGAACGGACGTATCTGGTGACCAGTTATTCTCAGAGTGGAAGTAGCAATGGCTAAAGGCAAGCAACAAAAACAACAAGGTGTTGCTTTAATCATCGTTATGCTGATTTTAGCCTTAATGGTTTCTCTTGTTGCTACTATGTCAGACCGTTTATTCATACAGTTTAAGCGGGCAACTCATCAGTCGGATTATCAGCAGGCTTACTGGTATGCGTTAGGGGCAGAATCGCTAGCAAAAGTTGCACTGGAAAAAAGCTTTGAAGATGATGATGACACTGTGAATATGAGTCAGCCATGGGCAATCGGAAAGAAACAGTATCCGCTTGATTATGGTGTGATAACCGGTGGTATTGTTGATAAACAGGCTTGTTTTAACCTGAATATTTTAAACGGTGTTGAAGCATCGGCGAGTGCATCGTCAGAGCCGTATCTGGTTCAGGTTTTGCAGCACTTAATTGAGTCAACTCAAGTAGATTCTTATGAAGCCGAAGTGGCAGCAGAATCAATATGGGAATACGTAGATAGTAACTTTGTGGTGAATTCAAACTATGGGGTGGAAGATCGCTATTATGAAGGTATGTCTCCTGCTTATGTTACCCCCAATGGTTTAATGGCAGATGCCAGTGAGATCCGGGCTGTTCAGAGTGTTCCGGGAAAAAGTATGCCAGCATTAATGAACTTGGTTTGTGCTCTGCCTGAAGCTGACTGGCGACTGAATGTGAATACGATCTCTGTTGAACAATGGCCGTTATTAGTAGCGTTATATTATCCGTATCTCAGTGAAGATATGGCGAAAACAATTATTCAGGACCGACCCAAAAAAGGTTGGGAAACGGTTGATGATTTTGTTGCAACCAATGGTATTGCTGACATTGACTCAACCGCATTATCCAATGCACTGGGGTATTTAACTGTCGATAGTTCATTTTTTGAATTAGATGCAGAAGTTGAAGTAAACCAGTCTCGAATGAGAATCCGGAGTTTGATGTACAGTAAAAATAAAAAAAGCGTTCGCGTTGTGCGACGCCGGTTAGGAGGGGTTGATGAACGAATGTTTAATCATCCGGATCAGTAATCAGCAGAATGTGAATTCGTCATGGTGGATATGGTCTGAGTCTGAACAGAAGACACTGGATAAAGGCAATATCGATGTTAATGAGGAATTAGACTCTCTTGCCGAGCTAGCAGAAGGTAAAAAAGTGTATGTCTTGCTGTCCGGGGCTGATGTTAATTTGCAGAGGCTGGAGCTGCCAACGGCTAAACTGCGCTATCTTGATAAAGCGTTACCTTATTTGCTTGAAGACCGTTTAGCCGATGAAGTAGAAGCACTGCATTTTGCTCAGTTGTCTAAACAGGGTAAGACTGTTTATGCTGCCGTGATGGAAAAAGCATGGTTTGCTGGCTTAATACACCGCTTTAAAGAGTGGGGGATTAAGCTGACCAATGTGATTCCTGAAGTTCTTGCTCTTCCTGATGACGGAAAACTGCATGGGCTAAAAGTGAGTGGCGAATGGTTGATCCGCAAAAATACCTGGACCGGAACCACCATTCCTGAAAACTGGTTACCGTTTTATCTGCCAGAGTCTGATATGCAGATAGAAAATGATGAAAATCCGGCATCCGTTATTTTACATAGTTCTTCGGATACTACGGCGGATAATAATTCATCTGTTCAGTATCAGCTGTGTGATGAATATGCCATGTTATCTGCTGGGACTATCTCTGCGCGTTGTTCTCTGTTGACTGGTGAGTTTAAGCCTCATTCTTCTGGGCTTAAGTATTGGAACGTCTGGAAAAAATGTGCTTATGCATTACTGGCTCTGCTGATCCTTTGGGGGGCAAAAGTTGGTTTTGAAACGACGCAAATCAATGGGCAGATAACGGCGTTACATCAGGAAAGTGAACGTATCTTCAGAGAAATTTTTCCGGGTAAGAAACGCATACCGACCACCAGTTATCTGAAACGGCAGTTTAACAATGAGTTAGCAGCTCTTTCCGGTGGCGCTCAGGGGGCTACAGTACTAACGATTTTTGAAAATATCGCTCAGGCATTAGCTGACAAACACAATATTGAAATACAAAGTTTTAGCTATGATGCGGCGCGGGCAGAAGTAAAAGTGGATTTTAAAGGTAATGACTTTAGTGCCTTTGAAGAGATCCGGATTGCTCTGGAACAATCGTTTAAAGTCCAACAGGGACCATTAAATAAGTCGAATGACCAGGTATTTGGTTCATATATTCTGACAGAAAAATAGGTTTAAAGATGAAGCGACTTTCTCCCCGAATTAAAAACTGGTGGTTTGCTCTGTCAAAGCGTGAACAGAATTTAACGGCCGCCATGGTTGTTACTGTTCTTGTCTGCTTTTTGTATTTAGGTGTTTGGCAACCGATATCTCAGGGAGCTCAATCAGCCCGTTCCCGTCTGGTATCTGAGCAGGCGTTGCTGTCATGGGTAAAAAATCAGGCCAATCAGATCATCTCATTACGGGATGGTTCTGGTCGCGCTGTCATAAACGATGTCCCTTTTAATCAGGTGATTACCACATCTTCTAAGCAGTATGGTCTGACGTTGATACGAATTCAGCCACGGGAAAACAGTTATCAGGTATGGTTTGAACCAGTTTCCTTTAATCGTTTGATTGAGTTTATTGATTATCTTCAGCAGCAGTACGGAATTCGTGTTGAAGCTATGGATATTGCAAAAACCACACAACCGGGAACGGTTGAAATTAAACGTTTGCAGGTCAGTGCCGGGAGTTTGCAGTGAAGAAGCGTCTGATTATTGCGGTTTCCTTATTCCTGGTTTTTGTGGTCAGTGCAGTAGTTCATACTCCGGCGCAGGTTATTTATTACTTTAAGGATAGGTTGCCCAGAAACCTACAGATATCTCAGGTGAGTGGTTCCATCTGGCATGGTAAGGCCATGAATGTGCAGTGGCAGCAACTACAACCACAATCACCAACGATAGATCTGGGTGGTGTCGTCTGGAATATTAACTGGACGACGTTACTGTCCGGAAAATTAAGTATTGATACTCGTTTTGGGCAGAACAGTGCGCTGCAGATATCCGGGAAAGGACGGTTTGAATTATCTCAAACCGACATCAAAATCTCATCCATGATGGTCCGTTTTCCTGTAGAAAGCGTTGCTCCATATATACCGTCTCCAGTTCCATTTTCGATTCAGGGGCAAGGGAGTGTGAATGTGAAAGATATCCTATTGAAGGGGGAACGCTGTATTGATGGTGATGGAGTAGTTCAGTGGGATCAGGGAATGGTTAATGTCTTTTCTCAATCCATCGATCTTGGTTTGGTAAAAAGTACTTTTTCTTGTCAGGATGGAAAAATTACCTTACAGGCTAATCAGTCATCAGGCATGTTCCGTAGTCAGGTTTCGGGCGCTTTATTGGTAAATCACAGAGCTGATATTTCAGGCTATGTGGCACCACTCGAAGATGTTCCCCCAATGTTGTCTGAACAGTTAAAAAGATTACCAGAAGCTGAAAATGGTCAGGGATATTTGGTTAAGTATCAGGGGCGTTGGTAACTTTCTTTTAGAATGAATGTTAAGAAGAACTTTAAGAAGGAACAAAGGCGCTTATTTTAGCGCCTTTGTTTCAATTTATCTGATGGCTTCGGATTAGCGGAAAGCCATTGCGCCTTTGCCAACACCTTCATAAGCGACAACCTGCAGAAACTGGTTTGCTTCCAGGCTTGGTTTAATCTGATCGGCAATGTAGCCAGCCAGAAGCTCTACAGTGGTATCGGTTGGCAGGATCTCGGTTTCACTTTTGGCGATAGCTAACTGAAACTCACCTTGTGGCGCCGTGTAGCGAAAACCATAATGGCTGTCGTCAGTGATAGCTTTGGCATTGTCACTCAAATTGAGTTCTGTCACACTGACCAAATCTTCTTGAGAGCCCAGATAGATATCTTTCCAACGTTTTGCGAATTCTGCTTCTCGCTCATTATCACGTTTGCCATCCACCAATATTTCAATCGGTGAACGGTGGCCATGAGCAATACGCTGACAGTTACCATCGTGCTTTTTCAGACCATGTGTGTAGTGGTAATACGCACCCTTAATCTCTTCGTTACGCAGTGTGACTTCCAAGCTGGTAACGTTATTGGGCAGGTTATTACGGAGGATGTTATACACGTGCTCAGTAATACTTGCGATGGTGATTTCTGCTGCATCAATTAAGCAATAGGCTTCATTCGGGCATCGCAGATGGATGCTTTTGTCATCACGCATAACATCTAGTGTGGAATAGCCGGGCTTACTTGCGTTAAAAACAATTGCTGAGTTTTGCATTGGTACGAGGAGGCGATGATCGACATATTCATCCACAAGGTGTTTAATTTTCTTTTTTACCTTGCCGAAGTCTAACACCATGCTCATTTCATTCAGTTCACCCGTCATGGTGACGTCTAAAATCCAACTATCTCCCACGATCCCTCTGTTTTCAGAAATGTATGCAGAATCGATAACGGTAAGATCTCTTACAAATAGGTTCAAGTTGAACTCCTTACTACTTTAATGAGATACGGGAGGCTGATTAACATTTCAGCAGGCACTTCGTCTCATTATTAGGTTGAATGAACAGGACGCGTAGGATGGTACAACCCTTGCGGAAAGTACACCTTTTTATTCTTTTTACTCTAATTTTACTGTTCTAAAATTTTATTCCAGGGCAGTTCCGGATCACCAACCACAATAAAGTTAGGATTTTCCAGTGTTTCTCTGCGGTTATAGGATAGGGGATCAAGTTTGGTGCTCATGATAGTGCCGCCGGCTTCTTCGACGATGCATTGTGTGGCTGCGGTATCCCATTCACCTGTCGGGCCAAGACGCAGATAGCAGTCAACAGCACCTTCGGCAACCAAGCAGGCTTTTAATGCTGCTGAGCCAAGAGGGACTAAATCATAATTCCAGGCCGTACTGAGTCGATTGGTAATGCGATTAATGTTCTGGCGACGGCTGATAGCGATCGAAATAGATTGATTGGGAACTTCGTGATGATGTGCGGCTATTTTTACACTTTCCGACATTTCAGGTATTTTCCAGGCACCTTTACCTTTGTAGGCATAATAAGTGACCCCCGAAACAGGTCCGTACACAACGCCCATAATTGGATGGTGATTTTCAATTAAGGCAATGACTGTAGCAAAATCACCGCTACGGGCGATAAATTCCTGAGTTCCATCGAGGGGGTCAACTAACCAATATTTTGACCATTCAGAGCGTGTTTCCAGACTGATATCTGCCGCTTCTTCAGACAAAACCGGAATATCGGGAGTCAGAGTCTGTAACTGTTCAATAATAAATTTATGTGCAGCTAAATCTGCTGATGTAACAGGGGTATCATCTTGTTTGGTAAATTCTTCATAACATTTACGCTGGTAATAATCCAAAATAATCTGCCCCGCTGAACGGGCTATTTTAATTACGTCAGGTATTAAATTAGAACAGTCGCCACCCATGATACTCCCCTTATTAAATCGTATTTTGTTGCAATGAACGTAATGCCAGCATGAGTGCTGCTATGCTTCGAGCTTCACTAAAATCCAGATGAGACAATAATTCTTCTGCCTGGGATAGGGGCCAGCGAATCACTTCTAACGGTTCCGGTTCGTCACCTTCTAAACTTTCAGGATAGAGATCCTCGGCAATAAATAGTGTCATGCGGCTGGAGAAATAAGATGGCGCTGCAACGACTTCTTTTAAATAGGTGAGCCTATTGGAACCGAAACCAATCTCTTCCTTTAACTCTCTGACAGCAGCCTGTTCGGGTGATTCGCCCGGATCAATCAAACCTTTAGGAAAACCGAGCTCATAGTTTTCAGTACCTGCGGCATATTCTCTGATCAGTAAAATATCACCATGTTCTGTTATAGGAACCATCATAACAGCATGACGACCGACGGGTTTCATTCGTTCGTAGGTGCGCTCTTCTCCATTTGAAAAGCGAAGGTCCAGCGATTCTATCGTAAATAAGCGAGATTTCGCTTGAGTCTCAACAGATAAAATTTCCGGACGAGCTTTGCCAGCCATATCCACATCTCCTTATCGCACTCGTTTAAATGAGCATTATGACAGGTTTGAAATAACAATTCGTGAACTTATAAAAGTATAAGCGAAAAAAAAGCCGATGCAGGACATCAGCTTATCTATTTATTACATCTCACTACTTACTTATAGTGACTTAATAGTAAGAGTGATCACCGCGAGCATGTTCAGTCACATCTCGAACAGCGGTTAATTCACCTGCGAACTGAGCAAGTAACTCTTTTTCGATACCGTCTTTCAGAGTCACGTCAACCATTGAACAACCGTTACAGCCGCCACCAAACTGGATAACTGCAATACCGTCATCCGTTAATTCAACCAAATTAATATGGCCGCCATGTCCGGCTAGCTGAGGGTTTACCTGAGTTTGGATCGCATGTTCCAAACGATCGATAAGAGGTGCATCGTCCGCAAGCTTGCGCATTTTGGCATTTGGCGCTTTCAGTGTTAGCTGAGAACCCATTTTATCTGTGACAAAATCAATTTCAGCATCTTCAAGGAAAGGCACACTTACCTGATCAATAAAGGCAGAGAATCCGTTAAATGAGATTTCTTCATCAGTCGTTTCTACTGCTTCTCTTGGGCAATATGACACACCACATTCCGCATTTTGTGTTCCCGGATTAACAACGAAAACCCGAATGTTTGTACCTTCCGGCTGCTGAGCCAACAGTTTTGCAAAATGCTCCTGAGCCGTTTCGGTAATAGTAATAGTGTTAGTAATATTTGACACGATAAATACCTGAGTAAATCTGTAGGATATTGTGGATATATTACTCCTGTAACAGTTCTGATCAAACCATTTTTCATTTCATAAACGAGATATGAGATTTAATCTGGTTCAGGAGTTCGGCATATACAATAAATATCAATGGTTTCGACGCCTAATTCAAGTAATTTTTCGCATAATACCGACAAAGTCGCTCCGGTGGTGACCACGTCATCGACAATGGCTATGTGTTTTTCTCCGGGTTCTTCTTTTAGTGAGAAAGTCTGATTTAAGTTGGAAAGGCGTTGGATCCGGTTTAGTTGTTGTTGCGGCCGGGTGTATTGATGCTTTTTAAACAGTGATTTAAGTGGCGTATTGTGTTGTTGAGCCAGGTAAAACGCTAATCTCTCGCTTTGATTAAAGCCGCGGATAAGAAAACGACGCCAGTGTAAGGGAACATAGGTAATACAGTCGGGCGGGATGCGGTTGTCCTGTTCGATTCGCTGCTCTATTTGTTGGTAGAGTAGCCCAGCCAGAGGGGCGAGTAAGTTAAACTGGCGATTATGTTTTATTTGATAAATATAGTGATTGAGCGGAAACGAATAATCTCCGACACAGGTTAGAGTGTGCCATGGTGGTGGTGATATCAGACAATGCCCGCAGCGACTGGTTGCTGTTTTGAGCGGTAAGCCACAGCGGTTACATCTTGGGATTGGGTGAAACCAGTGCAGGCAATGACTACACCAGTATTGATCGGGATTGTCCATCGGAAGCTGACATAAAGGACAAATTCGATTCAATGAACGGGAAATGGTATTTTTCCATTGTTTCGATAACATAGAAACCAAGAATTAGAAGTTTTCAGTATTTTAAATGGTTAACCGCTATTTAAAGTGGGTAAGAAGTAGGAGAGTCTGCGAGATGGGAGCCAATATTTACTGGCAGGTTGTGGGGGAAGGCGATGATATCGTGTTGCTGCATGGCTGGGGAATGAACGGAGCTGTATGGGAGAGCACCGTTGAGGCGCTTAAAGAGAATTTTCGTGTCCATATAGTTGATCTTCCCGGCTATGGTTACAGTGCCGAGTCACCGGCAATGTCGCTTGATGATATTGTAGCTATGATTCTTCCTGATGCACCTAAGAATGCCATATGGGTAGGATGGTCACTAGGCGGTTTGGTTGCCTCGACTATTGCTCTTAAGCACCCTGAATATGTCAGTAAACTGATTACTGTTGCCAGCTCACCAAAGTTTGCAGCCAGTACTGGATGGCGGGGTATCCAGCCGAAAGTTCTCAGTGACTTTACCGCACAGTTGGTGGAAGATTTTCAGTTGACGATAGAGCGTTTTATGGCGCTTCAGGCCATGGGGAGTCCCACAGCCAGAAAGGATGTTAAACAACTAAAAAGTGCGGTTCTTGCTCGTCCCCAGCCTCATTCTGAGGCACTTTTAGCTGGATTGGCTATGCTTAAAAATATCGACTTAAGAGATGAAATGAGTTGTTTGTCTGTGCCGATGTTGCGTATGTATGGGCGACTTGATGGACTGGTACCTGTTAAGGCTGCGAAAGATCTGGATAAACTCTGGCCGCAAACGGAAAGTTTCATATTAGCTCAGTCTTCGCATGCGCCTTTTATTACAGAGCCTGATGCTTTTATTGATCAATTAAAACGGTTTTCTGAAATATAGCTCTGTTAGTTTTGTGTAAAAAATAATCAGTGAATGCTAAATATTTAAACTGATGGGCCGATGTTATATATAACCCATTAATATTTCGATTGAGAATATATGATGGGTTGGGCGATTCTGAGGAGGTTTGGCTATGATCGTGACACCAAATAATGTCAGTGTGCCATTGATCGCCCCATCGGTGAACGTGCCTACGGAGCAGGTAGCGAGAGAGAACAGAATTCGTGAGCCTGTTACGCCGACGGTTCATTTATCCAAAACCAGTGCTGAAAAAAAGATAAAAGCCGACGAAAAAAGACGTAAACAGACCTCATGGGATCCTTCAGATCATCCTCAGTATGATATTGATGATGAAGCCGAAATTGATGTTTCGACGGACCATAGGGCGCCAGAAAGTGAGCTGGAACGACTTTTTAAATTATTGGCTTTAGCTAGTTACAGCAAAGATCAGGGGAAAGGATATACGATTCGGTTTCGGTTACCTAAGCACGTGATTGATGAAGCGATAGCCGAAGGAACCATGGCTAAAAGGCGGACCATAATAAAATATCATTATGGTCATGCTATTGTGCCAAATACGCCTTCGGAAGTAATAGCAGTACTGTAAAGTACTTGTAGATACCCACTTGTTTTTACTTTTAATAAGTGAACAAGTGGGTATTTTTTCCTGAATTCTGAATCACTTCTTCGCTTTAGCAAATGCCGCCGCAAAAGCGCCACCCATAGCACTGTTCTGAGATTCCTGTGCTCTTGGATTATGGGACTGTTTTGCTTTTCTCGGTGCGGTATTATTTCTGTTACTGCTGCGATTATCCTGACCCGGTTCGTCTGACAGGCGCATCGATAACGCGATACGTTTACGTTGTACGTCGACTTCCATCACTTTCACTTTGACGATATCGCCAGCTTTGACCACTTCACGAGGATCGGAAACAAAGCGATCGGTCAGGGCTGAAATGTGTACCAAACCGTCCTGATGCACACCGATATCAACGAAAGCACCAAAGTTAGCCACGTTAGATACGACGCCTTCAAGAATCATTCCCGGTTCAAGGTCTGACACTTCAGTGATGCCATCCGCAAAAGTAGCGGTTTTGAATTCCGGACGAGGGTCGCGTCCCGGTTTATCCAGTTCTTTGATAATGTCGGTAATGGTCGGAATACCGAAGTTTTCGTCGGTATAGTCTACCGCATTCAATTTGCGTAAAAATTCAGTATCACCAATCAGTGCGCCAATATTTTTACTGTTTTGTTCGGAGATCTTTTTCACTACCGGATAAGCTTCCGGGTGAACCGCAGAGGCATCGAGAGGATTTTTCCCGTTCATAATACGCAGGAATCCAGCACACTGTTCATAGGCTTTAGGGCCTAAGCGTGGCACTTTTTTCAGTGTGGTCCGACTGTCAAAACGGCCATTTTCATCGCGATACGCAACGATGTTTTGCGCCAGTGTTGTTGATAAACCAGCAACACGGGTTAACAATGCAGGTGAAGCGGTATTTACATCCACACCAACAGCGTTTACACAGTCTTCAACAATCGCATCCAAACGCTTAGCTAACAGAGTCTGGCTTACATCGTGCTGATATTGACCGACACCGATGGATTTTGGATCGATTTTAACTAATTCTGCCAGAGGGTCCTGCAGTCGACGGGCAATCGACACTGCACCACGTAAAGATACATCCATATCCGGGAACTCTTTGGCTGCCAGTTCAGACGCAGAGTAAACTGATGCTCCTGCTTCACTGACCACTATCTTCTGAACTTTCAGATTGCCACGTTTAATCAGGTCGGCAGCAAAGGCGTCGGTTTCACGTGAAGCAGTGCCGTTACCGATAGCTATTAGGTCGACGTTGTGCTTTTTCACTAACGCGCCTATGACCTGAATGGCCTGTTCATACTGTTTTTGTGGTTGGTGAGGGTAGATAGCACAGGTATCGAGCACTTTACCGGTGGCATCCACAACAGCGACTTTACAGCCGGTACGTAAACCGGGATCAAGACCCAGTGTGGCACGAGGGCCGGCCGGTGCAGCCATCAATAAGTCTTTCAGGTTGGTGGCGAAAACTTCAATTGCTTCGATTTCAGCGCGCTCTTTCATGGCTCCCATTAGCTCGGTTTCCATATGCATAGAAACTTTGATGCGCCATGCCCAGCTAATCACCTGTTTGCGCCATTTATCAGCAGGGGCATCACTGAGATGAATACCATAGTGTTCACTAATGATAGTTTCACAATAAGACTCGGTGCGACTGCCTTCTTCCTGATCCGGATCGGCGTTTAAACTCAGGGATAAAATACCTTCATTACGGCCACGCAGCATTGCTAGTGCCCGGTGTGACGGAGCGGTACTAATTCGTTCCTGATGGTCGAAGTAGTCTTTAAACTTCTCACCTTCCTGTTCTTTACCGGTAATCACTTTCGATACCAGCAGTGCATTGCGATTCAGATACTGACGGACTTTATCCAGTAGGTGAGCATCTTCTGCCATGCGTTCCATTAAAATTGCGCGGGCACCATCAAGTGCGTCTTTGGCTTCATTGATACCTTTTTCTGCATCAAGATAGTCCTGAGCGACAGTTTCCGGATCCTGATTGGGATTTTGCCATAAAGAATCGGCCAGAGGTTCTAAACCTGCTTCGATCGCAATCTGACCTTTGGTGCGGCGTTTTGGTTTGTACGGCAGATATAAATCTTCCAGCAGGGTTTTGCTGTCGGCGTTTTCAATTTCTTTCTGCAGTTCAGGAGTTAACTTGCCTTGCTCTTCTATCGATTTCAGAATGGTTTGACGGCGTTCACCAAGTTCGCGCAGATAAGATAAACGGCTGTCCAGAGTACGGAGCTGGGTATCATCCAGTCCACCGGTGACTTCTTTTCTGTAGCGGGCGATAAAAGGGACTGTGTTGCCGTCATCAATAAGGGTAACTGCAGCATTAACTTGTTCAGGGCGTACATTCAGTTCTGACGCTATGATTTTACAGATAGCTTGGCTCATCCGTGCTCTTCTCTTTTAATGTTTCGTTGGCGCAAATAATAATGCGTTAATTGCTCTTCATATGGGGGCTTTGGTACCCCTTTTCTAGTCTAGTGGGAAAAACGTAAAGGAAATGACAAAATTGGTTGTCAGAAGTTTTTCAGAAAATAAACATCAGGATAGAATCTGGTAAACTTGGGTATGAATTACAAAATCGATTTTAACTGTTTTGGTGAGACGTCAGATTGAAAACAAAACTGATTACCCGCGAGGGCTACAATAAGCTAAAAGCTGAATTGGATTATCTTTGGAATGAACAGCGTCCGGAAGTGACTAAAATAGTGACCTGGGCAGCCAGTCTCGGAGATAGGTCTGAAAATGCTGATCCTGCTGCGTTAGAACTGTTTTTTACATACTAATAAAGAAAAAGAACTTTAATTACATATAACTTTAAATAGTATAAATACTATTTAAATATACTATTTTCTTGGTATTCCTCTCTTGTTGTTCATCCCGTTTAAATCAATTATTGTTTTTATTAACAAAGAAACTATTTCAAAACAAAGTTACAAGCAGTAAGTTAGTTGCACTAGAACGATATATGCCTCATTCCTTGTTTCTGGGCTAACTTTCATTATGGTTAGCTACTCATTATGCTATAAATTATCTAATGTCATTTCGAATCGAGAAGGGAGCTATGAGTAAAAAACGGTTGTCAGAAAAAGACCTTTTAGAAGGATTAACAAGTCATACAGTACATTCTAGTGAACTCGCGACTACAAGTGAAAAAGATTGGGGATCTTATTTGGAAGATACGGATAAGGCGGACAGCGATTTTTTAGTTCAACGTGGCGATGTTTTTGACTCTTGCCGAATTGAATTTGAGGAAGATGAACAAGACAGAGAGCTAGTTAAGCAAAGAGAAAACACCCCAGAAATTGACATCGATATCAATGACCTGTGAACCACCATTTTTGTGTTATGAAATTAATCACCTGAATCAAAAATGCCCCGAAGTTTGCCAACCTAAAATTTAGGACACGTTTTTCATTTCACCAATTGACCTATTTTTGTTCACGGACAAATATGTGTGCAATTTTATATTACCTATGTAGGTACTGTATATGATTGTGTATTTATTTTGTAGCTAAGTTAGTGCACTGCTTAGTGTTAGCTTTCCATTGCCATAGATACTATCACCTTGTTATATTTCCTTATACTTAACAGGGGGATATCATGACTATTAATATAATGACACTGATCGGAACATTTCTGCTTGGTACTGCATCAAGTGTGTTTGCTACATGGCTTTGGCTTCGTCGGAAAAAGAAGCTTAAAGAGCGATTGTTATTTCTCGAAGATGAAAAAAACCTAATAGTTAAAATTAGTACTAGTGGGGTGAGTTACGTTAAGTATACTCTTCAGACAATTATGTATGCATTAGGTGTCATTTGTATTGCAAATATAATTCCGATAGTAAGTAAGATTATGATGGCAGGTATTCCAATGACAAGCTCACTTCTCTTAGAGCTAGCAACTTGGGCTGCTGCAGCTATGGTCTTGTTTAAAAACTGGTACATTGGCTCTGCATCATATAAAGAAAATGCTGAGCGTCATATTGCGAAAATTGACGATAAAATATCAAAAATAAAGGAAAAGTTGGAAGAGTGATCAGCTAGCAAATTGTTATATTAAACAGCTAATGTGTGACATTTTTTGTTCCAACCGATTGGAGTTTACGGTTCAAAAAGGTTGTCGGGCATCGCGCTAGTTGTAAAGGAAAGATTATGCGATTAAGTTGCGGGATTTGGAGTTAAAGAAAATTGAGAGAAAAGAGAGGGGTCAATATCAACATCCACATATTTACAAAGATTTATTTGTGAATTTCTCTGATCCAAAATGCCTTTATAAGCCAACATGCAAGTTAGTCATAGCAAATCGTGACACTAGAGATGTAGTCGTTGAAGAAATAAAATGGGCTATTAGTACTTCAAGTCATTGGCAAGTCAATGGACAGAAGTTTGAATCCAGAAAGTTATCACTTTCCGATAAAATAGAATTTGAAATTGATACCGATAAAGACTTTATTTTCTATGAATCTGGTAGTGTTTTATCCCATATTCACAGAATATTAAATATATGTGTATGGGTTAAATTATCAACGGATAGCGGTCGAACAACCCCTTTAAATGTATTTTACTTACAGCGATATCTAGTTTACCGTGATATTAAGTCGTTTCCAGCAAGATGGTGGGGGCTGTATCAGGTATGTAAGCAGCATAACTATAGTTTTCTTGCGGTACTCATATGATAAATGCTATTTCAGGAATTAAATGTGAGAAGAACATTTTCGAGTGAACAACTAACTGACATCGCTAAGGTAATAAAAGAACGTATTTATGTTCCTGTTTACAAAAGAAAAAGAACCGTTTTTTTGTGTGGGGCTGATATTAAGGATAAAACTACAGGTCGCTCCAAGATGGCAAAGCTATTTATGGAAAATCAAACACGGATTGAGTATGAGTTACTCTACCCAGAAAGTTTGTTCGATGACTTACTTGCTGGGCATGGGCAACATAGCCTTTTAGCTCTAGAGAACATTCTGGCAAGCTCTGTAGACGCAATAGTACTTCTTCCTGAAAGCCCAGGTTCTTTCGCTGAGCTTGGTGCATTCTCCAGCAATCCCCAACTAGTAAATAAGCTCATATGTGTCGCTAACCAACGATATAAAAATAAGAGAAGCTTTCTCAACTATGGCCCAAACAGACTCATAAAAGCATCAGAGACTGGGAAAGTGATAAATTTAGACTATGACAAACTTGATTGCCCAGACACTATCCCTCGAGTATTTCGTTCTATCTCAGATGCAATAACAAAAATCCAAAAACAAAATCCAGTAAAGAAAAATGTCACAAACATTTTGGAAGCGGAAAACTTCATACTGCCGTGCATATATTTAATTGAAAACATTGATTTTAACAGTCTGAAAACATTACTAGAAATAGCAACAAATCAGAGTCATGTTATGTCAGACATTGCTACTCGGTCTGCGTTGAGCAAACTTCAATCGGAAAGATTGATAATGAATACAACTAGCGGCTATAACATGACCAGAAGCGGCGAATCACATGTCCTATCAAAATTTACACAACATCGCCTAGATCGAGTACGAATAGAAATTATGAACTATCAGTATCGTGGAAAGTCAGGAATAAATTATGATAGGATGAGTGAACGCACCTTTAGCGAGTTGTTTTTTGAGAAATCCGAAATACAACTGGGTAGTGATTCGCTGTCCTTCAACTAAACCAGAACATTGGCTCATTTAGTTCTTGCTCGCTGAAACTTCGTTTCAGACTCGCAAGGTCTAAACGAGAACTTTTGACGTAAAGGTGCGCAATCTAACAATGGAAATTTCAGCACATCCTCAAGCTTTAAGTAAACTAAAAAACCTAGGCTTACCAGCAGTTAGTAACCTCAACGAGCTGTCTAGCCAAATGCGGTTATCCTCAGGTCTTCTTCAACGACTTATCTACAAATCGGATGATCACTATCATGTTTACTATTTAGACAAAAAATCTGGGGGTAAGAGAGAAATTGCTCAACCATCTAGGGCTATGAAAGCGGTTCAATCATGGATTTTAAGAAAAATCTTGTATCGTCTAAGTTCATCTGAAAATTCTAAAGGATTCGAAATTGGGGAGTCTATTTTAAGCAATGCTAAGCCGCATGTAGGCGCTCACGTTCTACTAAATATAGACTTAGAAGACTTCTTCCATTCGGTTCCCGCATCTAACGTGTACAGCATATTCCATTCAATAGGTTACAACAAAAACATCAGTTACATTCTTACCAGCTTATGCACATTCAACGGTCGATTACCTCAAGGAGCTCCGACCTCCCCCAAACTCTCAAACCTAGCATGTCAACGATTAGATTCGAGGATTCAAGGTTACTCTGGACCAAAGGGTATCATGTATACACGATACGCAGATGACATAACCTTGTCAGCTCGGAACGAGGCAAAAATAAGAAAAGCACAGCCTATGATTGAAGAAATAATCCAAGATGAAGGATTTATCATAAATCATAAAAAAACAAAAATATGCGGAACTAGAAAACGAAAAGAAGTAACAGGGTTAGTAATCTCTCCTAATAGTGTTGGAATTGGAAGAAGTGAGTACCGTCGTATACGTGCAGAGGTTTATTCAATGTTAACCTCTGACAATTCAAAGCTCCCTACAATTAACGGTCGGATTGCACATATAAAAAGCGTTGACAAAAATAATTATGAAAAAATCACAAAGTACATCTTGTCATTGAAGAAAAAACTTCCGGAAAACGATTTGTTTAATTTAATTTTATGCATAAAAGACCATATAAACTAAGGCGTGTAACGTAAGTTAAATATGAATCGATGACCGTTTCCCTAGAAACGATTCTGAGAAGAAAAAGCTTATTGAAAGTCTAAGAAGTTGTTCAAATGAAGTATCAGAATAGAGCAAAAAAAGAGTATTTAAATGAGTTAGGTTATTTAATTGTATGTAAGTATCTCATTTTTAATATGAATAATAACTTATGATGGCTATGTTTCATTAATCGTGGAGATATATGTATGGTATGTAGCTGTTGTGGTAAACCTCTCAATCGTGGTTTAATTTATAAAACAGATCCTGTGACTGGCCAGAAATTTAAATCATGTCCTCATTGTTCTGATGCTAATGGGAAAGAGCATGTATTCCACCCATACCCATCTTCTTTTGGAAAAACGCCCGCTCGCAAAACCGCACGAAATCCAGATGGTGACCAAAGTTACTGTACCGAATGCCGTCATCTTGGTAAGGGAGAAGTTTCTCAAGTGTTTCAAAATGGGCGTAAATGTAGCGATTTAATCTAGGATATAAATGCAAATTTTTAAAGATGATGCCGTTTCTTGGCTTTCAACGCTCGCTGATTCAAGCGTTGAACTTATAGTGACAGATCCTCCGTATGAGTCATTAGAGAAACATCGAAAAATAGGCACCACAACCAGATTAAAAGTGAGCAAATCCTCTAGTAATCAATGGTTCGAAATATTTCCCAATGAACGGTTTGAAAGTCTTTTGACCCAAATTCACAGAGTTTTAAAGAAAAATGCTCATTTCTATTTATTTTGTGATCAAGAAACTATGTTTATCATCAAGCCCATTGCCGAAAGAATAGGTTTTAAGTTTTGGAAGGCAATTGTTTGGGATAAAGTGAGTATTGGTATGGGATACCACTATAGAGCTCGTCATGAATTTATTCTGTTTTTTGAAAAAGGAAAACGTAAATTAAATGATCTTGGAGTGCCCGATATTCTAGAGTGTAAGCGCGTATATCGCGGTTATCCGACAGAAAAGCCTGTTGAATTAATTGAAGTCCTCATATCCCAAAGTAGTTCGGAGCATGAGTTAGTTGTTGATCCTTTTTTTGGTTCTGGTTCAACCTTAGTTGCGGCAAAAAATTTGAATCGTTCATATATGGGATGTGATATTTCAGATGCTGCACATGAACACTTCAAAAAACGACTGTGTGAATAACGACTAATTTTTACAAATTAACATTCTTTTTGTATTTTCAATAGAAATCAAAGCCCAATCCAGATTTTCGTTAATATTTACTAAATTTGCATCGGGCAATACATTTAATACTTCATCTACTGCCATACGTAATTCATCAAAATCCAATGACATAGGGCGTAAATCAAAACGCTCTTTTCCCATTGAGTCATACCAAAATCCTTTGTACACAAGCAAACTCCATAAATTAAAATTAATTTTCGGAACAAAATACACTTCTGATAATACATTCTATCAGATTGTTTATTTATCATTCACCTATAGATATTCGATTGTTGTTGACTAAATTTTGTTCAGGCTGTATTTTTGGGGCGAATATTATTGTTTAACCTCACTAATAGTCCGGGATCACAGAAATCTTAAGTATGTATGAACGCTAGTGAACTTAGACCACATCTGACAAATGTGGCTACGGAAGCTATTGCCATGATTAATATCTTAAGATTATCTATAGTAATACTAGCAATACTGCTAGGTTTTGTTTCTACTTTTCTTGTAATTACCGAAAAAGAAGAAATTGCATCTGTACTTATGACTACAATTACGATATTCGTTAATCAGCTATCTTTATTATTAAAAGATTGTGAGAATAAAAACTAAATTTGCTTAAAAGGCAGCATATTAGCTGCCTTTTTCATATTCAATAGCATTGATAAACCATTCTTTATCACCTTCCGGAGTCCTTACCGTGAATTCATCATCTACTTCTTTCTTGAGCAAAGCTCTAGCCATTGGTGAATCAATCGAAATATAGTCTTTCGCATCACCATAGATCTCTTCAGGGCCAACAATACGAAATTTCTTCACATCACCGGCTTCATTCTCAATCTCAACCCAAGCACCAAAGAAGACTTTTCCTTCTTGTTGTGGAGAGTAATCAACAATCTTAACCTCTGGTAAGAACTTTCTTAGAAAACGAACCCGCCGATCTATTTGTCTAAGTAATCTCTTATTGAAAGTGTAGTCAGCATTTTCTGAGCGATCACCCAAACTCGCCGCCCATGTCACTATCTTTGTAATTTTTGGACGTTTTTCATTCCAAAGATGGTCATGTTCAGCTTTTAATTTGTTGTAGCCTTCTCGGGTGATGAGTTTAGTTTTCAATTAAAAATTTCCAAAGTTGCGGTCAATATATTGAGGAGTATTGCGATTATTTCAATAACTTTTATGCTCCGGTGTACTTGTTTTAACTATACTGCCATTTTTAAATCTTGAGAAGATTTGAGCATAATTGAAAATCAACAGAGGATTAGTGAAGTTACTCCTAGAATGCTATTGAAGCTCTGAAAATGGCTGGAAAGAGAATACTGTCACTAGTATTCTCAACATTAGTCGGCGGACTCTGTTTCGCCAGCTTGCTCAGAAAAAAGAAACTATGTCGTCTTAGTTTTTGGTGTCTTGTTGATGGTTCTAATATGAACTATGTTAAGTTAAGACCGTTGGTTAAATGGTGAGTAAATATGAAAACTGAAACGATTAGTTATGTAAAGAAAAATGCAGCAATTGCTTTACTTAAGCTATTATCGTTTTCTGTTGAAGATGAAAAAAACGGAAGAGTACAGCCCAGTGCTTCTTTGAAAGAAAAGCTGGCAGCTCGTAAGAAAGCGGCTCAGGAGCGGGATAGTGAGTAATCTAACTATCATTGTTTAGTTTGTTATATAAGAAGAGATAAAGAGCATGTGCCAGCAGCAACCAGTAACGACAAGCTGTTATAGCTACATGCTCTTTGTACTTTTTATTTAAAATCTTATGACGCTTCTGCCGGAGTCAGCGCCTCGGTATTACGTTTTTTCTTAATTTGGAAAGCGATACCCATTACGACTAACCATGCTGGTAGCAGGTAAACAGAAAGACGCATACCCGGAGTTAAATACATGATGACCAGAATACCGAACAGGAAGAACAGACAAATCCAGTTGGTAATTGGGTAACCCCATGAAGGATATTTTGTTTTTTCGCGGTTTTTAATCTTATGAAGTTTGAACTTCAGATGGGTGATGGTGATGATAACCCAGTTAAGTACCAGAGCTGAAACAACCAATGCCATTAAGAAACCAAATGCTTCGCCAGGCATAAAGTAGTTAATAACCACACATAAACCAGTTGATACTGCAGAAACAGCCAGTGCAGCCATTGGTACACCACGTTTGTTTACTTTTAATAGAGCTTGTGGCGCATTTTTCTGTTTTGCCAGACCGAAAAGCATACGACTGTTAGAGTAAACGCAGCTGTTGTATACCGATAATGCAGCAGTCAGAATAATCACGTTAAGAATGTTCGCTACCCAGTTGCTGTCCAGTGCATGGAAAATCATCACGAATGGACTACCACCTTCAGCAACTTTCTGCCAAGGATAAAGTGATAACAGAACGACTAAAGAACCAATATAGAAAATCAGAATACGGTAGATAACCTGATTGGTTGCTTTAGGAATACTTTTTTCCGGATGTTCAGCTTCGGCTGCGGTAATACCAATCAGTTCCAGACCACCAAAAGAGAACATGATGGCAGCCATTGCCATCGTCAGGCCTTTCGCGCCATTAGGCATAAAGCCACCCTGAGCCCAAAGGTTGGTAATGGTGGATTCCGGGTTACCGCTGTCTGAAGTAAGAAGATAAATACCAAACAGGATCATACAGACAATCGCAACGACTTTAATAATTGAGAACCAGAATTCCAGTTCACCAAACATTTTTACGTTGGTCAGGTTGACGGCATTGATTAGCACATAAAATACCAGAGCAGAAGCCCAGGTTGGAATGTCGGGCCACCAGTACTGAATGTAAATCCCAATCGCGGTAAGTTCTGCCATACCAACTAAGATATACAGAACCCAGTAGTTCCAGCCTGACATGAAGCCGGCAAAGTCACCCCAGTATTCTTTAGCAAAGTGACTGAAAGTACCTGCGACAGGTTCTTCTACTACCATTTCACCAAGCTGACGCATGATAAAAAAGGCGATCATACCTGCCAGTGCATAGCCTAATAGAACCGATGGTCCGGCACTTTGGATGGTTTGAGCAATACCTAAGAATAATCCGGTACCAATTGCACCGCCCAAAGCGATGAGCTGAATGTGTCTGTTTTTCAGACCTCGTTGGAGGTTATCTGAAGAAGTGTTCCCTTTCATTATTATTTCCCTACAAGACAATAATAAGGTCGTTGGCCTACCACCTTATTGTTGAATATAAATTCTTTGCATGCAGATTGAACAGAGCAAGTCTTATGCCAATCTAAAATTTGTAGCGGAATATACAGAAGAACCTTCCGTTTTATGTGGAACAAAAAGGGGAGGTCTAAACGGATTGAGTTTGCTACACTCAATCGCCTGGAAGTACGATTTAACTGGTCCCATTATGGAAAACGAACTAGATGAATTTGATGTAAAAATACTGACTTTACTACAGGATAATGGACGTCTTACCAATCAGGAACTGAGTGACCTGGTTGGTCTGTCACCGTCGCAATGCTCTCGCCGCCGTATAAGTTTAGAAAACCAGAAACTTATCCTGGGTTATCATGCGCGCTTATCTCCACGAGCACTTCAGCAGGAAGTGATTGCGATGGTTGAAGTAAAGCTGTTAAGTCATGAAGAAGAAAAAGCCGAGAAATTTCTTACCTTTCTTAATGAAGAACAGGCGATTATTGATGCCTTTAAAACGACAGGAGAAGCCGACTATTTATTGAAATGTGTCGTGTCTGATCTCGAAAATCTTAATGGCCTGATTAATCGTATTTTCACGACCAAATTGATCGCGCATATTAAAACTTCAGTTGTACTTGATCGAGTCAAAGAGTACGGTGTGGTGACCAATTCCTAGTTAAAAATTGCACCAGAAAGAATCATTTTTTAATATTTACGATCACAAATGGTGCATGATTATTAAATAATTCTCACAATATAATCTTATTTTAATTTGATCTTGCACGATTATTTCTCTGTGATATTAATACTGCACGAATTATGCATTCATATTCTTGGTATTAAAACTTTAGGGACGAGTAAATATGTCGGACGCAGCTGTCATGAATGATGAAAAAATAGTTAAAGAAGAAGTGGGCAAAAAATTAGGCCATAAGTGGTTTGAAGATGTCATGGCACTTCTTATGGGAACCAGCCTGGTCTCATTTGGTGTTCTGTTTCTTAAGCAAATCGGAATGATTACCGGGGGAACAGCCGGACTTTCCCTGTTTCTTCACTATAAGACCCATATTGAATTTGGTACGGTCTTTTTCTTAGTTAATTTGCCTTTCTATTATCTTGCGATTCGTCGTATGGGGTGGCAGTTTACTCTGAAAACATTCACTGCTGTAGCAATGGTGTCGTTTTTTACCAATACACAAGGTCAGTTTATTCATATTGATCACCTCAATCCAATTTATGCCGCAATTTTTGGTGGATTCTTATTTGGTACCGGATTTATTATTCTATTCCGCCATAAAGCCAGCTTAGGTGGTTTCAATATTCTGGCGTTGTTTCTACAGGATCGGTTTGGATTGCGAGCCGGTTGGTTTTTGATGGGCGTGGATGTCGTCATCATGTTAGTGTCGCTTTCAGTAGTTGGCGTATATGAACTCATACTATCGATAGTCTGTGGTTTAATTTTGAATTTGATTATCGCGTTAAATCATCGTTCAGATCGTTATCATGTCTAAATAAGGAGTATTTTTGTGCTTGAACATGTAACCCCGTATGCAGGGGACCCAATTCTGTCTCTGATGGAAAAATTTATGGCAGATAGCCGATCTGACAAAGTGAACCTGAGTATTGGTCTTTATTATGATCAGGTAGGAAAAATTCCTACCCTGAAATCTGTAAAAGAGTCAAAAGCACAGTTGATAGCAAAAGGTGAAGAGCCTTGTATCTATCTGCCAATGGAAGGTTTAGCTCCTTACCGTTCTGCGGTTCAGCATCTTGTGTTTGGTGAAGATCACTCTGCATTAAAAGAAAAGCGTGTTGCAACGATTCAGTCACTGGGCGGTTCTGGTGCGCTGATGATCGGGGGGGATTTCCTGCATCATTATTTCTCACAATCAAAAGTATGGGTAAGCAATCCGACATGGGAAAACCATAAAGCTATTTTTGCTGGTGCTGGGTTTGAAGTTGGTGAATATCCGTATTTTGATCAGGCGACTAAGATGCTTGATTTTGATGGCATGCTGGCTGCGCTGAAAACATTAACAGCGAAAGATATCGTGTTACTTCACCCATGTTGTCATAACCCGACTGGTGTGGATTTAACCAATGCTCAGTGGGATCAGGTTATTGACGTCATTAAGCAGCAACAGCTTATTCCTTTCTTTGATATGGCTTATCAGGGCTATGGCGATGATATGGCTGAAGATGCCTATGTGATTCGTAGACTGGCACAGGAAAAAGACGTTATTGCTTTTGTGAGTAACTCTTTCTCTAAAATCTTTTCTCTTTATGGTGAGCGTGTCGGTGGTCTTTCAGTTATTTGTGCAAATGAAGAAGAAGCAAACCGTGTGCTTGGCCAGTTAAAAGCAACTGTTCGTCGTAATTACTCAAGTCCGGCGAAACATGGTGCGGTTGTGGTTTCAAACGTTTTGAACACCAATGATCTAAAAGCTATGTGGCTTGCTGAAGTGGCAGATATGCGTAATCGTATTCTGACTATGCGTGAAACACTATATAAGCGTCTGCAAGAGCTTCGTCCGGAAAAAGACTACAGCTTCTTAGTAAAACAAAAAGGTATGTTTAGCTACACTGGTTTTAGTGCTGCTCAGGTGGATGAATTGCGTGATGAACACGGAATCTATCTGATTGCCAGCGGCAGAATGTGTCTGGCTGGTCTGAATGAAATGAATGTGGAAAAAGTGGCGCAGGCATTTGCTGCACTAAAATAATTTCCCCATATACATTCTGATTATGAAGCGAGATATGCTGAACATGTCTCGCTTTTTTTATATCATCCGAACATAAACTGTGTTTTTAAGTAATACTCGTTAACAATTCTTTACGCCTTTCTATCTGTAACGGTGATACATTATTGTTATTGAATACCGGGTCTTAGATCCGATGTCCTCTTTTCTGGTGAGGTAATTATGCAGGAAAACCATAAGATTTTAGTCGTTGATGATGATGTGCGTTTACGTTCTTTATTAGAGCGTTATTTATCTGAGCAGGGATTTCAGGTTCGTAGTGTTGCGAACGGTGAGCAAATGGATCGTTTGTTAACGCGTGAAAATTTCCATCTTATGGTGCTTGATCTTATGTTACCGGGAGAAGACGGGTTATCTATCTGCCGACGATTGCGTAGTGCGAATAACAATATTCCTATCCTGATGCTAACCGCAAAAGGTGATGAAGTTGACCGTATTATGGGACTGGAAATCGGTGCTGATGATTATTTACCAAAACCATTCAACCCCCGCGAATTATTAGCGCGCATCAATGCAGTCTTACGACGTCAGAGTCAGGAAGCTCCGGGAGCCCCAAGTGCGCAAGAGTCAATTATCGAATTTGGTGATTATCGCCTTAACCTCGGTACCAGGGAAATGTTTCATGGTGATGAGCCAATGCCGTTAACTTCCGGTGAGTTTGCCGTGCTCAAAATACTGGTTACCAATCCCCGTGAGCCAATGTCTCGCGATAAGCTGATGAATATGGCCAGAGGGCGAGAGTATTCCGCAATGGAGCGATCGATTGATGTGCAGATTTCCCGTTTACGCCGGATGCTGGAAGAAGATCCCAGTAAGCCTCGTTATATTCAAACGGTATGGGGGCTGGGCTATGTCTTTGTTCCTGATGGTCAATTGGCCAAGTGATAGTTAAACCAGGCTCCTGTATATCGGGAGCTTTTTATTTTAAGGTTCACAATGAAAGTCCCTAGTTCTTTTACCCAAATCATCGTGTTATTTTTGATTTTACTGACAGTGAATCAGGTCTACTCCTATTACGCGGTGTTTAATTACGCCTTAATGCCTAGTCTGCAACAGTTCAATAAGATACTTGCTCATGAAATTAGTTTGATGCTGGATGATCCTAATGATCAGGATATTACAAAGCTCGATGCACCGGTGCGACGGCGGGTATTGGAAAAGCTTGGCGTGACAGCACATGCTGATAACGGCGAGACGGAAAAAATATTTGCGCATGGTTATAGCATCGATCTGATGAGTGAAGAAATGACGGCTCAACTCGGTTCTCCGACCGAAGTCCGTATGGGGCAGGAAGATGACAATTATGTGTTGTGGATGAAAATAGAAAAATTACCCAACATATTGTTACGTATTCCTTTATCTGAATTGCAGGAAGAGGATTTTGCGCCACTGTTTCGCAATAGCTTGATTATGGCGATTTTGGTTATTCTTGGCGGCTGGATGTTTATTCGTCTCCAGAATCGTCCTTTAAAAAAATTAGAATATGCCGCGAAGGCGGTAGGGCGAGGTGAAATTCCACCTCCGTTAGAAGAGATTGGTTCGTCAGAAATTCGTTCGGTGACTAATGCGTTTAACCAGATGTCTAAAGGAATTCAGGCGGTAGAGGAAGACAGGGCCTTATTAATGGCTGGCATCAGTCATGATTTACGCACACCACTAACCCGGATTCGTTTAGCGACAGAGATGATGTCTCAGGAAGACAGTTATCTGGCCGAAGGGATAATTAGTGACACAGAAGAGTGTAATCAGATTATTAGTCAGTTTATGGACTACCTGAAACCCGTGAGTACGGATTCTTTTCAGGCGGTCGATTTTAATGAGCTTGTCAGTGAGGTTACCCTGGCAGAAGGTGGCTATGAACTGCAAATTGAAACGGAGTTTTCTGATTCCCTTAAACCTGTCTTTGGTCAGTCGGTGGCAATAAAACGAGCTATAACGAATTTGGTGGTTAATGCTATTCGTTATGGCGATGGCTGGGTTCGGGTGAGTACCGGCATGAATGCAGATAAGTCTTTAGTCTGGGTTTGTGTTGAAGATAATGGGCCGGGGATTGCGCCCGAGCAGGTAAGTAAAGTATTCGAGCCTTTTACCCGGGGAGATACTGCTCGTGGTAGTGAAGGCACCGGACTGGGGCTTGCGATTGTTAAACGTATCGTCAGTCAGCATCATGGCTCCGTGGTATTAGATAACCGAACCGAAGGTGGGCTTAAAGTTCAGTTAAGTTTTCCGGTAAGGTGATTTTTTGAGTGAGATTTTGTCTTTCTGAGATCGCTACGATGCTATTTTTTCCAATGAAGACTATGCTGTTAGTAACCATATAACAATGTAAAGAATAAAGGTGTCGTTATGTGTTACCAACATATCCTGGTTGCGTTGGAATTATCTGAAGATAGTAACAAGGTTCTGATTAATAAAGCGATTGCTCTTGCAAAATCCGTTAATGCGGAAGTGTCTTTTATTCATATCGATGGAACATTGGGGGAAATTTATCCTGAGTTGATGGATATCCAGGAGCATCCCGGAGATAAACCTCTTAATGAATATTCAAATGAACAACTTCATTTGGTTCAAAAGATGACCGATTTTCCAATTAAACATTTTCTGGTCGGTACCGGAACTTTAGGGGATAAATTGGGGAACATTATTAATGACTATGGGTTTGATATCCTGATCTGCGGCCATCACCATAAATTCTGGAGTCACATTGTTTCTTATTCCAGAAACGTAATTAATAAGTCACCGATAGACATATTGGTTGTGCCGATTTAATTAGGTTTAGAAGATAAGGAAGATAAGGAAATCGAGAACAATAGAAGGTGGAAAAGGTTGGTGCAGATGGGGAGACTTGAACTCCCACGGCCGTGAGGCCACTAGCACCTGAAGCTAGCGTGTCTACCAATTCCACCACATCTGCGTGCTGCGTAATATCCTGCTAAATCATTCACCTGAAAAGTCCCATATGCACAATAAGTGATATGCATCACAATAAATCGCATTGATTGGCGTTTTATTATGCAAGTGTCTGATGGGGTATGAATTTTACGCCTTAGAATACATATCCCTTTCGCCCAGCCAGCGGTCAATAATGGCTTTGGCATTGTTAGGGTAGCTATCGTGTAAATGCCGGGCAATGCGCTGTACTTCAGGAATTAATCGTTGATCCCGCACCAGGTCTGCGATTTTAAAATCCGCCAGGCCGGTTTGTTTGGTTCCCAGTAGTTCACCAGGGCCACGGATTTCTAAATCTTTCTGCGCGATAACAAAACCATCGTTACTTTCGCGCATAACGCCAAGGCGTTTTTGTGCTGTTTTGGATAGTGGCGGGTGGTAAAGTAAAACACAGTGGCTGGCAACTGAGCCGCGCCCTACACGGCCTCTTAACTGATGGAGCTGAGCAAGGCCAAGACGCTCCGGGTTCTCGATGATCATTAAGCTTGAGTTTGGTACATCTACACCGACTTCGATAACCGTTGTTGCAACCAAAAGCTGTAGTTCATTATCTTTAAAACTCTGCATTACGGCTTGCTTATCGGTAGCTTTCATCCTACCGTGAACCAAACCGATTTTTGCATCCGGAAGTTTGCGTTGCAGCTCCTGACAGATTTCTTCTGCAGCCTGTGCTTCTAATACTTCGGACTCATCAATCAATGTACAAACCCAATAAGCCTGCTTGCCTTCCTGAATACAGGCATCGTGAATGCGCTGAATGATATCGTCGCGTTTGGTGTCGGGAATGGCGACGGTCTGAATAGGCGTTCTACCGGGAGGCAGCTCATCGATCACTGATGTTTCCAGATCGGCATAAGCAGTCATCGCCAGGGTGCGCGGAATCGGTGTGGCGGTCATAATTAGCTGGTGTGGATACCAACCGTTTTTCGCCCCTTTTTCCCGTAATTCCAGACGTTGGTGAACACCAAAGCGATGTTGTTCATCAATAATAACCAGAGCCAGCTTATCGAACTGAACCTGCTCCTGAAACAGCGCGTGGGTGCCGACAACAATATTTGCTTCTCCATTGGCGATACTTTCTAACGCCGTTTCCCGAGCTTTACCTTTTAGTTTACCCGCCAGCCAGCCGACATTGAGTCCTAGTGGTTTAAGCCAGTTTGTAAAGTTACTGGCATGTTGCTCGGCTAATAATTCGGTAGGAGCCATCAAAGCAACCTGATAACCCTGACCGATAACCGCCATCGCAGCTAATGCTGCAACAAGGGTTTTCCCAGAGCCGACATCACCCTGGACCAGACGCATCATAGGATGAGGTTTGGCTAAATCGGTCTGAATTTCACTGACGACACGCTTTTGGGCACCGGTAGGCTCAAAAGGTAAATTGCTTAAAAATGCCGTTATCAGTGAGCTAGTATCAGTCGGCTGTATTGGTGGTGCATCTTCTGTCTGTCCCTGACTGCGCACGGCAAGCATTGATAGGTTTTGCGCCAGCAACTCTTCCATGATCAGACATACCTGAGCCGGGTGGCGTCCCTGATCAAAGAGCTCCAGATTAATATCCGCTGGAGGTCGATGAATAATATGCAGAGCTCGGGCAAGGGGCATCTGGTGATTGTATAGCCCGGCAGGAAGGAGTTCCTGAACCGCACTTTTATCCAGTAATTCTAGTGCCTGATCGGTCAGATTTCTTAAAGTAAGCTGACGCAATCCTTCGGTGGTTGGGTAAACCGGAGTCAGATTGGCTTCCTGAGTTGGCTGCTGCTGTGGTGTGAAAAACTTATAGTCAGGATGAACAATCTCTAATCCGTAATTACCTCTTTTTACCTCACCATAGACATGAACCTGACGGCCTTCACTAAAGTTATTTTTCATCCCTGCATTAAAATTAAAAAAACGCAGGGTGAGGGTTCCGTTACCATCACTGATTTTTACCGTCAGCATTTTTTTGCGGCCAAAGATAGTGTCTGTCGACATTACCTTTCCCTGAGCTGCTGCCCATAATCCTGGATGCAGCTGTACAATCGGATAGATCCGGGTGCGGTCTTCGTAACGAAGTGGCAGGTGAAACAGTAGATCCTGAACGGAATTGAGTCCTATTTTTTCTAACTTTTCAGCTACTTTTGCACCTACACCACTCAGGGATGTAAGAGGGATAGCAGATAAAAGTTGCGACATAACAGGACTCTACCAATCGGTTAATTTAATGTTATTCAACCATTGAACTGTTTTTTTGTACAGGTTTTTTGCCAATTATTTGGCCTGCATCGCAGCCCACCAGTCTTTATCTGCAACAATTTGACCCAGTTCATCCAGTGGCGGATAGGGGAGTTTTTTCTTCTTCGCAACTCTTGCCAGCACAGGATGGCCACGTTCAAACAGGATGCGATGAATATCATCTTCAGGTATGGCACTAATTTCACGGTCATACATGCCGGCTAACTGGCGCTGACGTTGTGCTTCATAAAGGATTAGAGCGCTGGCAACAGAAACATTGAGTGATTGCACCATTCCGACCATTGGAATCACGATATCCTGATCGGCAAGCTCAAGTGCCTGTTGTGAGATACCGACTTTTTCACTGCCGAGAATAACCGCGGTTGGTTTGGTGTAATCGACATCGCGAAAATCGACTGCAGTATCAGACAGGTTCGTGACTAATATCTGCATATCTTGCTTTCTCAGCTCGGATACGGCTGCATCGATGGTCTGATGCGTATCCACTTCAACCCAGTTTCTGGCTCCGGCCGATGTGTGGGAAAGTGTTCGCATGTCATCTGTTGGCCAGACGGCATGGATTTTACTGACGCCTGTAGCATCTGCTGTGCGGATGATGGCAGAAACGTTATTGGGTTTATGGACTTCTTCTAAACAGAGGGTTAAGTCAGGTTGTCGGGATTTCAGGACGTCCTGAATTCGGTTGTAACGATCAATATTCATAATAATTGAGGGCTAAAGCCGCTTGATTAATAGCTAAAATAACGCCCTTGATATTGGTTGATACCAAGGGCGGAGAATGATAGTTATACGATAGTTAAGAATCTAACTACGTTTACGTCGCACCTTCAATGATTGGGGGATCGAGCGAATTTTCCGCATAATACTGGCCAGATGAACGCGATCTTTGGTGGTTAGTAGTACGGTGACTGTATATAATCGACCGTCTCTTTCTTCCGTAGAAAGACCGTGAATGTTGGAACCCGTTTTGGCGATGACGTTAGTTAACTCGGCTAATGCCCCCTGATTGTTCAGCAGGTCGACTTTTAGCTCAGTAATAAATTCCTGATCGTAATCGTTAGACCATTCGACCGCCATATAGCGTTCAGGCTCTCTTTGATAACCGCGAACGTTGGCACAACTTTCTCTGTGGATCACTAAGCCTTTTCCTGGCGATATATGTGCGACAATATCATCGTCCGGAATCGGATGGCAGCAGTTAGCAAAGTTAAGCAAAATACCTTCAGCACCACGGATAGGCAGTTTACGTTTTGTTTTGCTGGTGTCTTTGTCTTTGATAATGATTTCATCTGCATTGCCAAGTAAACGACGGGCTATGACAATGCTCATCAATTCACCCAAACCGATAGCCGCCAGTAAGTCATCCACTGATTGCATTTTTTGCTCAGAAATAACTTGCTGGATGATTGCTGGTTCAATCTTAGCCAGAGAATGTTCACCTAATGCATGATTGAGCAGACGGCGACCAAGGCTGACCGACTCTTCCCGGCGCATGGTTTTGAGAACCTGACGGATCTTGGTGCGGGCACGAGAAGTCACTACATAGTTCAGCCAGGCGGCGTTCGGACGTGCGCCCGGAGCACTGATGATTTCGACTGTTTGACCGATTTTCAGAGACTTACTCAGAGGATAAGGATTACGATCCACCCTTGCCCCGACACAGGTATTACCGATATCGGTATGCACGGCATAAGCGAAGTCTACTGCAGTAGCATTAGCCGGCAGCTCGACGATACGCCCTTTAGGGGTGAAAACATAAATTTCGTCCGGGAACAGATCGGATTTAACGTTTTCAATAAATTCAAAGGAGTTACCTGCACTCTGCTGTAGTTCAAGCAGACTTTGCATCCAGCGTTGGGCTTTCACCTGAGCAGTGGTTCCTGAACGTTCACCATTGGCTTTGTAAGACCAGTGAGCTGCAACCCCTTTATCGGCCATTTGATCCATGTCTTCAGTACGGATCTGCACTTCAACCGGAACACCGTGTGGACCAATCATTGATGTATGCAAAGATTGATAACCATTGGCTTTCGGTACGGCAATATAGTCTTTCATTCGGCCTGGACGCGGCTTATACAAGCTGTGGACCTGACCAAGAGCACGGTAACACGCATCAGGCGTATCGACGATGATGCGGAATGCGTAGATATCCATAATAGTATGGAAACGCTGTTCTTTGGTTTTCATTTTGTTGTAGATAGAGAACAGATTTTTTTCTCTACCCAGCACTCTTGCTGTCAGACCAAAATCTCTGAGGCGACCTTCGATTTCACTGTGAATTCGCTGAATCATCTCTTTGCGGTTACCGCGGGCTGATTTGACCACGTCTTTCAGAACACGATAACGATTCGGGTAGAGCGCTTCAAAACCTAACTCTTCAAGTTCTGTTTTGATGTTGTGGATACCCAGTCGGTGGGCAAGAGGTGCAAATATTTCGAGGGTTTCGCGTGCAATGCGGCGCCGTTTATCCGGGCGAAGTGCACCCAGAGTTCGCATGTTATGCGTGCGGTCAGCCAGCTTGATTAAGATAACGCGAATATCCTGCACCATCGCAAGAATCATCTTACGAAAGTTTTCAGCCTGAGCTTCTTTACGATCACGGAATTTTAGTTTGTCGAGCTTCGATACCCCATCAACAAGTTCGGCAACTGCTGTACCAAACTGTGCTTCCAGTTCTGTTTTCGCTACTTCCGTGTCTTCAATTACGTCATGAAGTAACGCTGCTTGTAGCGTTTCTAAATCAAGACGCATTTCCGCTAATATACGAGCAACGGCGACTGGGTGGATAATATAAGGTTCGCCGCTTGAACGGGTTTGCCCTTCGTGGGCATCTCTCGCTACCACATAAGAGTGACGCAGAGCCTCAATTTGAGGCTCTGACAAGTATTCCTGGGCAACGTCTTTGAGGCTATCGAATAGATACAAATTACAGGCCCGTGATGTTGTGTGACGTTACACTCACGATTAACGGTTGTGAGCGATACTGCTTACAGCTGCTAGTTCAGCTGCTTCTTGTTCTTGCTGTTCCTGACGTTCACGTGCATCCAGAACGTCTTTAGTGATAAGACCTTCTTCGATTTCACGTAGAGCGATAACGGTTGGCTTATCGTTCTCTTCAGGCACTAGAGAATCTTTACCGCCAGTTTGCATTTGACGTGCGCGGCGTGCCGCAATAAGAACTAAGTCGAAACGGTTGCCAATTTTTTCAACAGCGTCTTGAACAGTTACGCGTGCCATGAGAACTCCAAATAGTTAAATATATTAATTACAACAAGTGACCGTAAAGTATACAACTTAACACATTGATAGGCTAGTTGTAGACTCTACATTAATTTCAGATTTAGTTTTATTCTGCTAAGAGCTCAGTAAGCATATGATTATATTTAGCAGCTTGCTTCTCTTCTTTCAATCTTTCTGCGCGAAGGATTGCTTTCAGATCGATAAGAGCCACATCAAAATCGTCGTTGACGATAACGTAATCATATTCTGCAAAGTGAGAAATTTCTGACTGAGCTTCGCTCATGCGTTTGGCGATAACAGCTTCGCTATCCTGTCCGCGAGCAGTCAGGCGTCTTTCCAGTTCTTCTTTTGAAGGAGGAAGAATAAAAATGCTTTTAGCCAAAGGCATTTGCGTGCGAATTTGCTGAGCACCCTGCCAGTCGATATCAAGGAAGACATCGATACCTTTATTCAGGCTTTCTTCAATCCAGACCCGGGAAGTACCATAGTAGTTACCAAAAACTTCTGCATATTCAAGGAATTCACCTTTAGCGATCAGGTCTTCGAAGTGTTCTTTCTGGACAAAATGATAGTGAACTCCGTCTTGTTCACCCGGGCGCATGCCACGAGTTGTGTGTGAGACAGAAACTTTCATCGCATAAGTCGGGTTGGATTCTAATAAAGCAGAAATCAAGCTCGATTTACCTGCACCACTCGGTGCCGAAACGATATAAAGAGTACCTTTGCCCATAGTTACTATTCCACAATTAATTGAAGAGTTTTTAAGAAAGTTTTGTCTGCCTTGTCGGGATAATCATTGACGGGCAGAAAATGGAGGCGAAGAGTATCACGATCCCGACGATCTTCTCAAGTTTTAAGCGATCTTTTAGGGATTGCACTTATGGCAACTTAGCGTATAATCGCCGCCCCTGAAGCTGTGATGATTATTTCAGCACATAAGCATCACATAACATTGTTGTATGAAGTTTAACTTCGTTTGGGTTCCCTCGCCCCCAAATCAAACTAAAAAGGTACAGTATGAGTCAATTTACACCTTCTCAGCAGCGTAAAGCCCTTTCTTATTTAGTGTTATTCCATCTGTTGGTTATTGCATCCAGTAACTATTTAGTGCAGATCCCATTTACAATTTTTGGTTTCCACACGACCTGGGGCGCATTTACATTTCCGTTTATTTTTCTGGCAACCGATTTAACCGTACGTATTTTCGGTTCTTCTCTGGCAAGAAAAATTATTTTTCTGGTAATGCTACCTTCTCTGGTCCTTTCTTATAGTTTATCCGTGATTTTTTATCAGGGTGAATATCAGGGACTGGCCCCTCTGAGTGAGTTTAACCTATTTGTTTTCCGTATTGCGGCAGCAAGTTTTATGGGGTACTTACTGGGACAGATCCTGGATGTGTCTGTGTTTAACCGCCTGCGTCAGTTAAAACAGTGGTGGGTTGCACCTGCGGCATCAACGGTATTCGGTAATGCGTTTGATACTATCGCATTCTTTGGTATTGCATTTTATCAAAGCCCGGATCCGTTTATGGCACAGCACTGGACTGAAATTGCTATGGTCGATTATAGCTTCAAACTGCTTATCAGTTTGGGTTTGTTTGTGCCTATGTACGGTATCTTACTAAACTATCTGGTGCGTAAACTAACGGCTGTAAATCCTGAATTAAAAATTGCCGGAATTAATGTTTGAGATAGTAAGCAGTAAGCAGTAAGCAGTTTACAGTGATCAGGTTATAGTTCGCAGAGATTAATGCCTGGAGATTGAACAGACCTTCAATAGTTGACCCTCAATTATTGAGGGTCTTTTTGTTTTAGTTGTTCTAAATGCGCAATAAAATCTTCTGCAGCCATAAAACCAGTCACTCTGGTTGTGGTTTCTGTATTCCCTTTATCATCCCAGAAAATTAAGGTAGGAAGTCCTAACACATTGAGCCTTTTTAGTAGCGCCTGATCATTTGGATTATTGGCTGTGACATCGGCTTGGATAAGTATATAGTCAGCCAGTGCCTGTTGTACCTTCTCATTAGTAAAGGTGTACTTTTCAAATTCTTTACAGGCAACACACCAGTCTGCGTAAAAGTCCATCATTACTGGCTTGTGTTCCTCTTTGGCTTTGGCGAGTTGTTGCTCTAATTCATCAACATTGGTGATATACACGAAGGGCAGTGCCTGTTCTTTTGGTGACTGATACTGATTCCAGGCTGGAATCAATGCGTACTGTATTGTTAGTGCTAACAGGCCAACAGATAAGAGAGTTCCGAGAATTTTGATCTTGTTGGAGATGTTTTTTTTGTATACGAACAGCAGTAACCAGACAATAAGAGCGACTGATAACATGGCCCATAACAGGGATGAAATTATGTTAGGGAGAATTCGTTCCAGTAAAAACAACGGTGCAGATAGCAGGACAAAACCAAACAGCTGTTTGACTTTATCCATCCACATGCCTGAACGGGGCAGGATCTGTTGTCCGAATAATGCTACTAAAATTAATGGCACTCCCATGCCTAAAGCCAACAGATAAAGGGCTGTAGCTCCAACATACAGGTTACCTGTCTGAGATACATAAATCAGAGCGCCGGATAATGGTGCTGTTGTACATGGGGAGCAGACTAAGCCTGAAATGGCTCCCATCAAAAAAACACCCCAGAAAGTTCCGCCTTTTTGCCCGTTACTCCATTCGTTTAGTCGGGTTTGAATGGAGCTTGGCAGTTGCAGAGAAAATGCACCAAACATGGAAACAGCCAACAGAACAAATAAGATACTTAAGGTGCTCAGAACATACGGATGTTGTAAGTAGGCCTGAAATTTTACCCCTGCCGAGGCAACAACTAACCCCAGAATAGTGTAAGTAAGCGCCATGCCCTGAACATAAATAAATGATAGTGAGAAGGTCTGACTTTTGGTCAGTTGCTTTTGTCCTAAAACGAGACTGGTCAGAATGGGGTACATAGGCAGAACGCAGGGGGTAAATGCCAGTCCGATTCCTAATGCGAACATTAAAAACAGCGTCCAGTAGTTATCTGACAACTTGGAAGCAATCTGGTTTTGTTCAGAAATAACGGGGGGGTTATTGGCTGTTTTGACCGGGGTCAGCACTATGGTGCGGGCTTCTGGTGGATAACAGAATCCTTTATCTGCACATCCCTGATATTCTATGACGACACTGGATTGTGGCCGGATATCATTGAGTTGTTGATTGAGAAACAGGCTGTCCCGGTATATTTCTACCTGACCAAAAAATTCATCCTGATGGATTAATCCTTTGGGGAGAGAAAGGGGCGAGAGGCTGACATTGGTGCCATTAATCTTGATACTCTTTCGATACAGGTAATAGCCTTGTTTAATTTGCCAGTCGACATTGAGGGTATTTCCGGACTGAACGGCAGTAAAACGGAATGCTTCATCAACAGTAACAAAGCGATTGGATTGATTATTAAATAGATTGTCATCGCTACCGGATTCCAATGCAGCGAAAGAAAGCAAAGGGCATAAAAGAAGGACAATGAATGAGAAAGTTCTGAGCATATCAGGACAACAACAAGTGATTCAGACTAATTATAAGCTAGCAGGTATGGCTGAGATATGCCAGTATAACCGCGAGCTGAGAATTTACGGATTAGAGGCAGTTTCTACAATGGTGAGATTTTCAAACCCGTGAGCGGAGACACAATTTTTCCCTTTATGTTTTGAACGGTATAATGCCTTGTCTGCATAGGAAAAAGTGAGTTCAGAATTATCAGTAATTTCAGTAATGCCAACGCTGATGGTGACAGGAACCTTACTGTGGGCACAGATAGCATGGTTGATACGATGCATTAATTCATAGGCAAATTTAATATCGATGTGTTGTAGTATGACCGCAAACTCGTCTCCACCGATTCTGGCAACAATATCTGTATCGCGTAATTTAGAGGTTAGCTGTTCAGCTAGTCCGCTGATCACTTCATCTCCAATCTGGTGGCCGTAGGTATCATTAATCTTTTTGAACTCATCAATATCGATAATAGCCAGACAGCTGATTGGTTGACGTTGATAACGGCGTCTTAACTTTGAATAATATTCAAGGCTGTCGTTAAATTTTGCCTTGTTCCACAGACCTGTTGCCGGGTCTTTCTGGCTCTGGTCTTTTAACTCATCAATGACCTGATGTTGTTCTGAAATATCGACGAAAGAATAGATGTACTGTTTATTTTTGTGGAAACTGTTTGGTAGCTCTTTTACCTCTAATTGATATGGAGTGCCGTAAATCTCTACTTCTCCATGCCATTGTTCATCAGTAGCTAATGACTGTAGTAATTTTTTTTTGGAAAAATTGATGTGTTTTAGTCGCAATAGATTGATTCTTTTCAGTTCTTTGGGTTCGGATTCCAGCAGGTGACAAAACTGAGTATTACCCATAAGAACCTGATGTTTTTCATTGGTTAATGCGACGGGAATACTGTTATCGAGTACGCTGCGATTAAATGTCCTTTCTGTTTTTATGCGTGAATAATTTTCCCAGAAAACAGCGGTCACACCCGATAAAATACCTATCAGTAACAATAGCAATAGAGCATCATCCTGAGCTTCTTTATCATGATTGTTTAATACCTTACTGATTTGGTTTATTGGTATTAACGTTACCAAAGTCAGTGTTCCTGATGTATCAAATAAACGAGCTGAAAAAGGTTTATAAATGTAAAGCCCTTCTGGTGATAATACGGCCCCACTTCGGGTTTTTGAGGATGATATCTGCTGCCATAGTGTCGGGTTTTGATTCGGCAGATTTATATTATTACGCTCCTTTATCAGGTTACCAAAGAGCTTTGATGTATCATTGCTCAGTAAGAAATAACCACTGGAATTAATAAAACTGACAGAATAGTTTTGTTGGTTTGAGGTGATGTAATCAATGGTTTCCAGAACTTCCAGGTTTGCAATGAAATAGCCATAGCGAACATTATTTACATTGATAGGGTAGATGAGCCGGAATCCGGGTTTGTAAGGGATTAAAGGTTTTCCATGCTCATATTCCAGATCAATTCCGAAGGAACCGTGTGTACCGGTTTTTAATTGCCTGGCATAGATAAAATAATCTCTGGTCTCTTTGTTCTGTAATTCATTGTCAGGAACAATATAAGGGGCCTCCATCTGCGGTGTTGAATCGATCCGAATAATCTCATTGCCCTGCTTATCCAGATAGCGAAGCTGATAAAAATACCGGACATTTTCGGCAGTAATAAGCCATTGATGTTCTATATAACTTTTTAAGATAGGATTCTGTGTTTTTGCGTAGTCCAGTAAGAGTGGTGATGTGCTTAAATCACTGGTTATATTGCGAATTCTGGAATGAAGTTGCTTTGCTCTGTCATCAACAAAAGATAAAAATTGATTACCCTGTTCTTCAAATCGGGCAATTAAAAGTTGATGGGTTTCATTGGTTGTATGTCGGTAGTAAATCAATGGAATTACGGATAGCACAAGCCATACAAACAGCATCTTTTTTAGTATATTTATTGATGTCTTCATGCCTTACTAGCCATCCCTATGCCATCAGGTTAATATATTTTTGATTTAAAGCTAGTGTATTCATCGTTGTTTTGCCATTTCATAATTGTGAATTTATAAGGTTGATTCCGATTTATGAGAGAATTAAGGGATATTAATGGCAGTTTTTTTCGCTGAATTCGGAATCTTTCTGAGAATACGCTAGACTAGGCGCACTAATTGGTGCGGAGGTCGTGTGTTTCCTATCATTCTTTTACTTTTTATTGCGGTCCCAGTGATTGAAATTGGCCTGTTTATTCAGGTTGGTGGTTTTCTGGGTTTCTGGACAACAATTGCTTTGGTTCTGTTAACCGCATTTGTTGGGGCTTCTTTAGTTCGAAGTCAGGGGTTACAAACACTAATGAGTGTTCAGCAACGTCTTCATCAGGGGGAGTTGCCGGCACAGCAGATTTTAGAAGGAGTCCTGCTGGCGGTCTCGGGCGTTCTGCTGTTAACGCCGGGATTTATGACTGATGCATTAGGCATGATTATTTTATTGCCTGGTCCCAGAGCAAAGCTTGCCCAATATTTGATGAAAAAAGTAGTGGTACAGGGGCAGTTTAATTCCGGATTTCACCACTCATATCATTCCCATCAAAAAGGAGATGGGAATACCTATGAGGGTGAATACGAACGTAAAGATGATGATGACCATCATAAGTTAAATTAGTCAGTTGGAAATATTGAGTTACTGAGCCCCATCAAAGCCCATCTGACGCCATGCTTCATAAGCAATAATTGCGACGGCATTTGACAGATTAAGACTGCGGGCTTCTGCCATCATCGGAATACGAATCCGTTGTTCCATAGGAAGGCTTTCGATGACGTCTGCCGGAAGTCCCCGGGTTTCCGGACCAAATAAAAGGACATCACCCTGAGCATATTGCGGATCAACGTGATGACCGGTTGTTTTTGTTGTGCAGGCAAACAGGCGGTATGGTTGTTCTCTTGCTTCCAGGTAATCAAGAAAAGCCTGATAATTTTTATGTCTGGTGACATTCATTAAATCACGGTAATCAAGCCCGGCGCGGCGAACTTTCTTCTCTTCTAAATCAAACCCGAGAGGTTCTATCAAATGTAAACTGGCACCGCAGTTTGCACAGAGACGAATAATATTTCCGGTATTGGGTGCTATTTCCGGTTCATATAAAGCAATATCAAACATTGCAGGATCTTTGTTAATTTTGAATGGATAAGCAGAAGTATAAATGACCCGCAATTAATGTAAAAGCGGGTCATCGCTTTGATTGAAACTTAAGGCAAGATCGGTAGCTGAAAGCTGATTTTCAGGCCGCCATGCTGGCTTTTCGCCGCTTCAATTTTACCATTATGCTGACGAATGGCATTTTCTGTAATTGCCAGGCCGAGTCCGGTTCCGCCGCTTTGCCTGTCTCTGGCGGTTGATACCCGGTAGAACGGGCGGAAGATATCTTTGAGTTCTTCTTCCGGAACACCGGGACCATCATCTTCGACAGTGATATGCAGGTATTCTCCGGTTACGGAAAACTGGACAACAATCTGCTCCTCGGCATATTTGATAGCATTACGGATGACATTTTCCAGGGCACTGATTAACAGTTTTGGATTTCCTGAGATAGAACGCTCCGGAATCGCTGTATAGCTTAGCGCTTTATTGAGTTGTTCAGCTTCAAATTGGGCATCATCAAGCATGGTTTCCCATAGACTGGATAATGACTGTGTTTCATGCTCTAAATGACTATTGATTTGAATTCTGGACAGTTCCAGTAGCTCGCCAATCATTTGTTCTAAACGTCTCGATTCGGTATCAATTCGTTCTAATTCCGGGCTCTCTCCTAATTTACGTTTTGCCAGCGCATTAGCCATGGTCAGTCGGGTTAATGGTGAACGTAATTCGTGAGAAATATCCGAAAGCAGTCGTTGCTGGCCAGAAATCATATCATTTATCGCATGCACCATTTTGTTAAAGCTTTGTCCTGCCTGACGAAACTCGGCCGTACCTGATTCCAATGAAGGATCGCTTTTAAATTCACCTCTGGCGACTCGTTGCGATGCCTGGGCCAATTTGTTCGCAGGTTGACTGATTGCCCACGCAAGCCAAAGTAATAATGGAGTACTGACAAGCATGGCTAATAATAAAAATGAAACCGGATTATCAAGCAATCGGAAAATAAAAGGGGGATCATTATCCGTGCGCATCGCCGCATACAGCATAAGATCCTGATTAGCTAAATATATCGGGAATGGTCCGACAATGGTAAGTCGTCCGTAGAGCCTTTTCTGTGGTTCAGATAAGGAATCACTAGAGGTAATAAAGTTTGTTAATGCTTTAACTCTGAAATCGCTTTGGTAATTTTCAGTCAGGAGATTGCTCTTTTTATCGGTCAGAAAAAAGCGGATACGATCCCGGCCATGATCCTTGTGCGTATTCAGTTGCATAATTATCTGAGTAAGATCAGTGACACCGGAAAATTGTAATTCAATATCACTTTTCATGTCATTAAAGCGGCCGATGTCGCTGTGTGACAGACTACTGGAACGTCGGGGATCCAAATGAGGCAATGTCAGCACGATGATTAATACTAATAATATAATCAACCAGAATATGGCAAAGATACGGCCGTATAAATTATTAAGAGTAGGTAAGCGCATTAATCCTCCAAAATCATCATATAGCCACGACCACGTAAGGTTTTAATGCGAGGTTTGCCATCCTGACGTTCTGGTAGCTTTTTCCTTAGATTAGACACATGCATATCAATTGCCCGGTCAAAGGTTGACAGGCGTTTGCCCAATACATCTAAACTCAGCATTTCTTTGGTCAGAGTTTCTCCGGGATTCTGAATGAAATGTCCAAGCAGTGCGAATTCAGTTGTCGTCAGGTCAAGCAGTTCATCGTTGCAGTATGCTTCCTGTTTTCCTGGGTATAAGACAATATCCTGGTAGCTGATTTGATCGCTTTTTTGGGGGGAACTATTTTGTGTTCTACGCAGAATGGCTTTGATTCTGGCCAGTAGTTCCCGGTCATTGAATGGTTTTGGTAAATAGTCGTCGGCACCCAGCTCCAGGCCGATGACCCGATCAATTTCTTCACCTTTGGCTGTCAGCATCAGAACCGGTGTCTGCCATTTTTCGCGCAGTTTTTTTAATGTATCCATGCCGTTTAATTTCGGCATCATGACATCGAGCAGGATAAGGTCGATGCTGTCATCTATACAGGTTAGTGCCGCTTCACCGTCGTTGGCTTCAGAAACAATGAATCCTTCAAAAGTAAGAATTTCTTTTAATAATCCAGTTAATTCAGTGTCATCGTCGACGAGTAGTATATGAGTCATTTAGGTCACTCCGGCATGTTTTTTATTATTTTAAGGGTAATTTAGGTGAATATATGTAGGTAATATTCTGTCTTTACACTCTTTTACTCTCACTATACGTTGTTTGACGTTAGAAGCGCTATTCTATAATCACACGCTAAGAAATACGTAATCGAATAATTAATGTTGGAGGAACATCCATGAAAGCCCTTAAAAAATATATTATTGCTGCCGCCGCTCTTCCAGTAATTCTGGGTTCAGCAAGTGCTTTTGCTCACAATGGACAACAAGGTCCGGGTCCAAGAGATGGTAAAAGACCGATGATGGAACATTGCCAGTCACAAGGTGGTGAAGGTTTTGTCATGAGACAATTGAATCTATCGCAAGAGCAACGTGATCAAATCCGTTCTATTCATCAGCAAGAACGCGATCAGATGAGAGCCGATATGCAATCACTTCGCGCAGAACAGGATAAGCTGTTGCTAAGTAAAAATTTCGATCATAAACAAGCAATGGCTCTGGCGAAAAAGATGTCTGATGAACGCATTGAGCATCGTGCACAGATGCTGGAAACTAAGCATAAGGTGTTAAATGTATTAACTCCTGAACAAAAAGAAAAATGGGCAGAACTGCACCAGAAAGGTCCTCAGGATAACGATCAATGTCGTCCATTTAAGCACATGCAAGGTGGCCCGGATTTTAAAAATGGACCTCGGGGACAAGGTCATGGTCCAAGAGATCCAATGGATGCCCCTCAGCCACCAATGGGTGAATAATCATCATCATTTAGATAGTGATTCGGGTATTACAAAGGCAGCATCTCGCTGCCTTTGTTGTATTTAATTTTTGTATTTGCCATAATTTTCGGTTTTTGATTCATTCACAAACTGTAAACTGACTTTATAATCGAAGATTGGTTTTTAGACGTAAAGGCACAATATGGAAAAAGAATATGCCCGGTTAGTGACGATTGCAGCCTGGTCTGCAACATTGGTCGCAACATCGTTGCTGATTGTAAAATTAGCGGCATGGTGGGTTACCGGCTCAGTGAGCTTGTTAGCATCACTTATTGATTCATTTATTGATATTGCGGCTTCCGTGATTAATTTAATCGTGGTGCGTTATTCTCTGCAACCAGCCGACCGCGAGCATGCTTTTGGGCATGGCAAAGCTGAGTCCCTTGCAGCTCTTGCTCAGGCGATGTTTATTACCGGATCGGCATGTTTTCTTATTTTAAATGGTATTGACCGTTTTTTCCGGCCCCAAAACTTACAGTCTCCGGAATACGGGGTTTATGTCAGTGCTTTCGCCTTCATTATAACCGCTGCTCTGGTTGTGTTTCAGAAATATGTGGTGAACAAAACTAACAGTCAGGCAATTGCGGCTGATTCGTTACATTATCAGACCGACCTGTATATGAACGTCGCGATTATGGTTGCTTTAGTTATCAGTTGGTATGGACTTGGTCAGGCCGATGCGATTTTCGCGATCGGCATTGGTATCTATATCTCTGTCAGTGCTGGCAGAATGGTGTATCACGCATCTCAGACCCTACTTGACCGAAAACTTCCTGATTATGAGATTACTCAGATCCGTCAGATATGTATGGATGTGGAAGGCGTTTTAGGTTTACACGGAGTCCGCACCCGCATGTCAGGTCCGGTTCGCTTCATTCAGTTACATTTGGAATTGGATGATGGAATGAAACTGATTGAAGCCCATGAAATTTCAGATATTGTTGAAAAAAATCTGAAAGAGAAGTTCCCGGGGGCTGATGTTTTAGTCCATCATGACCCTTATTCAGTTATTTTTGATCAAGAAATAGACCAGAAAAATCGCGGTTGGTAAGCTAAAATTAATCAAAAAGTAACCAATTTTTGTAATAATAGTACGCGAAAATGATATGTATCAACGAAGAATAGGGGCTTTGTTGTAATACTATTTCGTTATAATAAAAACTTAATCAACGATGCAAAATAAGAGTAGTATTCATTTTGAATACAGGTAATATTGCACAGTTTGAAACCGAATCATCATTTACTGACTAGTATTGACAGGTTGGTAAATGGCAACAACTATTAAATAATAAGTTCCCAATATCATAGGGGTGAGCATGATTAAAAAGATCGGGATTTTAACAAGTGGCGGTGACGCACCTGGGATGAACGCTGCGATTCGTGGCGTGGTGCGTACTGCATTGGGCGCAGGTCTAGAAGTTTATGGGATCTATGATGGCTATCTGGGCCTTTATGAAGATCGTATCGTAAAACTGGCACGTTCAAGTGTATCTGACATCATTAACCGTGGCGGAACTTTCCTTGGTTCTGCTCGTTTTCCTGAATTCAGAGAAGAGTCTGTTCGTGAGAAAGCGATCGAAAACCTGAAAAAACATAGTATTGATGCGCTAGTCGTTATCGGTGGTGACGGTTCGTATATGGGGGCCAAGAAGTTAACCGAAATGGGTTACCCTTGTATTGGTCTTCCGGGTACTATCGATAATGATATTGCGGGTACTGATTACACAATCGGCTATTTAACAGCTTTAAATACTGTTATTGATGCGATTGACCGTCTGCGTGATACTTCTTCATCACACCAACGTATTTCTATTGTAGAAATCATGGGCCGTCACTGTGGCGATTTGACTCTGATGTCTGCAATTGCTGGTGGTTGTGAGTATATTATTACTCCTGAAACTGGTCTGAATATGGATGAGCTGATTGCTAACCTTCAGGACGGTATCAAAAAAGGCAAAAAACACGCCATTATTGCACTGACTGAGCTAATGATGGATGCTAATGAGTTGGCTCGTAAGATCGAAGCTGAAACAAAACGTGAAACACGTGCAACGGTTCTTGGTCACATCCAGCGTGGTGGTTGTCCAACTGCATTTGACCGTGTATTAGCATCTCGCATGGGTAACTATGCTGTTCATCTTCTTCTTGAAGGTTACGGTGGCCGTTGTGTTGGTATTCAGAAAGAACAATTAGTTCACCATGATATTATCGATGCAATTGAGAACATGAAACGTCCTGTTCGTACGGATTTGTACAAAGTAGCAGAAGAGTTGTTCTAAGCACTTCTTTTTCGATAAAAAAGAAGAGTAGAAAAAAGGTCGCGATTTGCGACCTTTTTTATATTCATTATTTGCCGATGGATTAGATAATCACAGCGCGCTCTTCTGGATCTTTACGATCAAGATAGTGAATAGATTTGATACGGCGAATGGTACGGCAACGACCACGGATTAACAGGGTTTCTGTGGTTGCAATATTACCCTGACGAGTAATGCCTTCCAGTAGATCACCTTTAGTAATCCCTGTTGCTGCAAAGATAACGTTGTCGGTTCTAACCATGTCTTCTAATAGCAGTATTTTGTTGGCTTCAACGCCCATTTCTTCACAACGTTTCAGTTCTTCTTCACCTAACTTGCGATTGTCTTCGGTGGCGCCTTTAACATCGTGGCGAGCCAGCAGACGTCCTTGCATGTCACCATCAAGGGCACGAATTACTGCTGCAGAAACAACACCTTCAGGTGCGCCGCCGATGCAATACATCATATCTACTTCACTATCCGGCATACAGGTAAGAATTGACGCCGCTACATCACCGTCCGGAACTGCAAATACGCGAACACCAATGCTTTGCATGTCTGCAATAACCTGATCATGACGAGGTTTGGCTAATGTAATTACGGTCAGTTCGTTAAGCGATTTACCCAGAGCCTGAGCAACGTTTACCAGATTTTCCTTCAGTGGTTTATTGAGATCGATACAGCCTTTGGCTCCAGGACCTACAACCAGTTTTTCCATGTACATATCAGGGGCTTTCAGAAATCCACCTTTGTCTGCTGCAGCTAATACCGCAAGAGCATTTGACTGACCCATTGCTGTCATACGGGTTCCTTCAATCGGATCAACCGCGATATCTACCGCATCGCCACCCTGACCTACTTTTTCTCCGATGTACAACATAGGAGCATCATCGATTTCTCCTTCACCAATGACAATTTCACCATCAATTTCGGTCTTATTGAGCAGGCTGCGCATTACTTCAACTGCTGCGCCATCTGCTGCGTTTTTGTCTCCGCGGCCAAGCCATTTATAACCTGCAAGTGCTGCACCTTCAGTGACGCGTGAGAATGCCATTGCCAATTCGCGTTTCATGCTAACTCCAAGATAAAGAGGGAATCGAAAAAATTTCTGTTGAATTTTAGCATAACCAGAGTCAAACGTTTGCTCTTTTGAATTAAACCAACTTGTATTTGATCAAAATGAGGCCATTTTCATCAGTGATTACACAAAAATTGGTTGTGAAAAGTAAAGAGACTGTCAATTTGCGCTTTTTTTTTAAGCGAATGGCTCGAATATCCAATATAGGGCGTGTTTATCAATACATGGGTGAGTAGAATAGGGCGTATTTAGTGAGAACTCACCTGGCTACATTCATTGAGGAGAGACGAATGTCTTTTGAAGTGTTAGAACAATTAGAAGCGAAAATCCAAACTGCCGTTGACACGATTACTTTACTTCAAATGGAAGTTGAAGAATTAAAAGAAGATAAACAAAAATTAGCAAACGAAGCTAATGAGCTGAAAGCCAGCCGTGAAGAGCTGGAGCAGAAAATGCACAACATGAATGAAGAGCATTCTGCATGGCAGGAACGAATCCGTAGCCTGTTAGGTAAAATGGATAACGTAGAATAATTGAATTACGCAAAATCAAAAATGCCGACATCAAGTCGGCATTTTTATGAGCATTGGAGAGTGTGTTTGTCTACGCTTTTGGTCTAACACCAAGGGTATGGCAAAGAGCATAAGTCATTTCTGCACGGTTCAGAGTGTAGAAGTGGAAGTCTTTTACCCCTTCACGACTTAGAATTCTTATCATGTCAATAGCCTGGCTTGCACCAACAAGTTGGCGGGTAACCGGATCATCATCCAGCCCTTCAAATTGTTTTGCCATCCAGCTAGGAACTTTCACATTATTGATTGCTGCAAATTTACTTGCCTGCTTGAAGTTCGATACCGGTAAAATTCCAGGAACTATTTCAACATCAATACCCGCAGAAACACAGCGGTCACGAAAACGCAGATAGCTTTCTACATCAAAGAAGAACTGAGTGATAGCACGGTTCGCGCCCGCATCGACTTTACGTTTCAGGTTTAGAAGATCCGCCTGAGCGCTTTTAGCTTCAGGGTGAACTTCCGGGAAAGCAGCCACTGAAATATCAAAATCGTGGCGTGATTTTAGTAGTTCAACTAAGTCAGAAGCATACATTTCAGGTTTGCCACCGCCAGCAGGGATATCACCACGCAGAGCAACAATATTCTGAATGCCGTTATTCCAGTAATCTTCTGCAATGTTAATTAACTCTTCACGAGTTGCATCGATACAGGTTAAATGCGGGGCTGCAATCAGGCCTGTCTGTTCTTTGATTTCTTTAATAATTGAGTGGGTGCGATCGCGTTCACCCGAGTTAGCACCGTAAGTTACTGATACGAATTTAGGTTGCAGTGTTTTTAAGCGATGAACGGAGTTCCATAGCGTTTCTTCCATTTTAGGACTGCTTGGCGGAAAAAATTCGAATGAAACATTAATGTTCGATAGCTCAGCCACATTCTGATTAAGCGCATCGATATAACCTGCGGGCGTGTAACTCATTATAATTCTCCAATTGAGATAGTTCTCTGTGTTTGCTCTTTTGACGTTTAGACGTCTATATGTCTAAAGAATGTCTTGAATCCTTTTTAATGTCAACACTCTAAACATGAATAATTTTCATGTGGGCTTGAGTTTTTTTCACTATGTCTTTTGCGGGAAAATACATAGCAGAAAGGAGCCAATAGCTCCTTTCGTTATAGTTCATTTACAGTAGGGATGACAGTAAATTAATGTCGGACTGGATTGCCCCTGCGGTGACTTCACGTCCGGCTCCCGGACCTCGAATAACCAGTGGGTTATCTTTATACCATTTACTTTCAATGGCAAAGATATTGTCGCATGGCAGTAAGTTAGCCAACGGGTGCTCCGGAGCAAGGGCTTCAATACCCACTCTTGCTTTGCCTGATTTTTCTAACCGGGCCACATAACGTAAGACTTTATCTTCTCTTTGCGCTTTATGCAGACGCTCAGAAAGCAGCTCATCAAGCTTTTGGCTGTTATCTAAGAAATCGTCCAGAGAAACAGCTTGCAGTTCTGCAGGGACTAAAGATTCAACCGAAACGCTATCCGGTTCGATTTTCTGGCCAGCTTCACGAGCCAGAATCACCAGTTTTCTCATTACATCAGACCCATCCAGATCGGAACGAGGATCCGGTTCGGTCAATCCTTGTTGCCAGGCCAGATCAACCAGTTGGCTGAACGGAATGGAACCATCAAACTGTTGGAATAACCAGGACAATGTTCCGGAGAAAATGCCTGATAATGCAATGATTTCATCACCGCTTTCGCGTAAATCTCTTACGGTATGGTTAATCGGAAGTCCGGCACCTACCGTTGCGTTATAAAGCCAGTGACGATTGATTTTTTCAAATGATTCCTGAACCTGGTAATAGTAATCACCAGCAGAAGAACCGGCAATTTTATTGGCAGAAATCAGGTGCAGTCCCTGTTGGGCAATATCCAGATATTGATTTGCTAATTCCTGACTGGCCGTAACATCCATAACGATAATATCATCGTACTTTTCTGTATTACCCAGTTTTAGCAGCCATTCATTTCCGTCATTCGCGACCGCCATATCTCCGAAGCGGGTATCATCGGCTGTCGTAGCATCAATGCCATCTTCATCGTACCAATAAGACTGACTATCAATGATAGCGATTAGCTCGAAATTCATACCGCGACGTTTTTCCAGCTCGGACTTTTGTTCACTGAACAGTCTTAGCCAGCTTGAACCGATATTGCCTTTCCCACACAGGGCAAGGCCAACGCGTTTTTGTGCCTGGAATAGCTGGCGATGAATGCCCTGAACCAATGCCGATAAAGGTGCTGACTGGCGAAGCACTGCTACCAGACTTAATTCGGTTTGTGATTCGGTAATAAATTCGACTGGTGCTGATTTCAGTTGTTGATAAAAACCGAAGCAGTGCTGAGCATTGTTGGTAACTCCAGCCCCAACAGCAGCAATCAGTGAATAACCCTCTTTGATTTGTATTTCTGCGTCAAGATTCAGTTCTTGAAGATATTCAAGAGCTCCGGTAGCAATTTCACTGGTGTAAGCAAAGCGAACCCGCTGCTGGTCAAAATGGGTATCTGTGGCTAATGGTGTGAGCTGAGCTTTTTGCAGTTGCTCAGTGACAGACGTGAGCAGACGATTAAAGTTATGACCTTTTTCGAAGGTTAATTCAATCAGCATCACATTTTCCAGCGAGGTGATAATTTTTGCCCCTCGTCCTGAAGCTAAAACACGTTCAATATGAGTTGAACCGGCTTCTGGTTGGTAACTGCAACGTAAATGAAGATCGATAGCACTCTGAGCAACGGGCTGTAATGTACGGCTATGGAGTACTGGTGCTGCCAGGCGTGCAAGTTCACTGGCTTCATCCAGACGAAGCAGGGGCAGAAGACAGGCATCACCGACAATTCTTGGATCCGCACTATAAACACCGGCAACATCACTCCAGATAGTAACGCGTTCTACTTCAGAAAGGGCGCCGATAATGGTCGCAGAATAATCCGAACCGTTACGGCCGAGTAATACGGTCTGGCCATTATCATTTTGTGCAATAAAGCCAGTGAAAACGATTCGTTGATGTGCGTTTTGAGCGAGCACTTCTTTAATCAGAGGATAAGACTTCGCTTTTTCTATTTCAGGCTGGGTGCCTGCTGGTGCACGTAAAAAGGCTCTGGAATCCTGTGCAACAGCGACTAAACCATGTTGGTTTAGTAAAGAGGCAAGCAAGCGGGAAGACCATACTTCGCCATGAGCCAGAATACCTGCATAATCGAAAGAAGACAGCGGGGCTCTGAATTCAGAAAGAAGTTTTAACTCATCATTTAATTGAGCAAGCAATACCTGGGATGATTCACCTTCGATCAAATCGGTAATTAACGAAGATTGAAATTCTTTAATTTCATTTAAAATAGCAAGTGCTGCTTCAACATCAATTGCAAGTTCTTCGGTAAATTTAATCAGGTTGTTGGTCGTTTTCCCTGCAGCAGAAACAACAATTAAGTCGTTGGTATGAGAATACTGCTTAAGAATATCAACCACCCTTTGGTAACATTCCGGGTTTGCTAAGCTACTTCCGCCAAATTTATGTAAGTGACGAGCTTCAGTCATTATTGAATCTCCTTCGATGACTCAAATGCTTGTTCTAAATCAGCAACCAGATCTATCGAGTCTTCTAAGCCAACAGAAAGACGTAGTAACTGGTGTGAAACACCTGCTGCAGCGAGAGCTTCTTCTCCCATTGCGCGGTGAGTCATGGTTGCTGGATGACAAATCAGGCTTTCCACCCCACCAAGAGACTCTGCCAGTGAAAATAATTGAAGCGCATTAACAAAGCCTTTCAGCTGTTCATAGCTACCGTTAAATTCAAAACTAAGCATACACCCAAAACCTGATTGTTGTTTTTTCGCAATTTCGTGGCCGGGATGACTTGGCAGGCTTGGATGGTAAATCTTTTTCACCATCTCATGGTTAGATAAAAATTGAATAATTGCCTGACTATTTTCTTCGTGTACACGCATACGGGCACCTAACGTTCTTAAACCTCTTAACGTTAGATAACTGTCAAATGGTGTTCCGGTGGAGCCAATACAATTGCCCCACCAGGCAAGTTCTTCTGCATGTTGAGCTGCTTTGGCAATAATTACGCCGCCAAGCACATCTGAGTGACCATTGAGATATTTTGTTGTTGAGTGGATAACAAAATCGGCACCCAGAGACAACGGTTGCTGGAAAATAGGGGACAGAAAGGTGTTATCGACCGCCACCAACGCTCCAATTTGTTGCGCCTGGGTACAAATTTTTTCAATATCAACCACCCTGACTAATGGGTTTGATGGGGTTTCCAGTAAAATTACTTTTGGTTGTTGTTCTAACGCAGCCTGTAATGCTTTGTCATCACATTGATCCACAAATAACACATTAAAATCGCCTTTCTGGCCACGGGTATTGAACAGACGGTAAGTACCACCATAGCAATCACTCGGAACTATAATGGTGTCACCCGGTTTTAAAAATGTGGATGCCAACAGATTTAATGCCGCCGTACCACAGTTAGTGATGACCGCCCCTGCGCCATTTTCCAGCTTGGATAAAGCTGACTCTAATAGTCCTCGATTTGGGTTACCTGAGCGAGTATAGTCGTATTGCGGCACTTCGCCAAAATTCGGAAAACTGTAGTTTGTCGACAGGTAAATGGGGGGAACAACGGCATGGTACTGAGTGTCTGATTCAATACCGGTGCGAACTGCGATAGTGGCTGGCTTATGAGTTGGCATTTTGTTTTCTTCCTTTTTTCTGGCGACAATGAGTAAAATCCATCAAACATTTTTATTGTTATATTAGACCAACATACTTTAAACCTGTTACATTGAGACGTCAATACTTCTAGACGTCTATATGTCTTTGCTTATAGCGGTAAATAACGCTAAAATTACCCCCAGTTTTCGAATCAGTATTATTTGTAAGTGAGAGGTTAGAATGGCGGATTGGAATGGCGAATACATCAGTCCTTATGCTGAGCATGGTAAAAAGAGTGAACAGGTAAAAAAAATAACGGTATCTATTCCTCTTAAAGTATTGAAAGTATTAACTGATGAAAGGACACGTCGCCAGATTAATAATCTACGTCATGCCACGAACAGTGAATTGTTATGTGAAGCATTTCTGCATGCTTATACAGGACAGCCTTTGCCTACCGATGAAGATTTACGTAAAGATCGGCCAGACGACATTCCTGCTGAAGTGAAAAAACTTATGACAGAAATGGGCATTGAATTTGAATCTTACGATGAAGAATGCTGATTAATACCTTTCGCTGCTTTCACTAATCGATCAGATAAAATTAAACCGTCACTCTTATGTGGCGGTTTTTGTTTTACTTTCTCTCCTTTATTTCCCTTTTCTTCCTTTGTTTCCCTTCTTTCCTTTATCTCCCTTTTCTTCCTTCTCTTCTTTTTTTCCTATCCTTCCTGTTTTCCCCCTATTTTCCTTACTTTCCTTTCCTCCCTTTATTCTAAAAATCGATCTCTTATAAAAAAATATTGCAAAAATTCAAATAATTTTTACTTGAACAGGTTTCATTGCAAGAGGATGATTAAAAGTGAGATGTAGAGCACACATTTTTACTCTGTATCTTCACCATAAAAATAATTTATAAGTCAGCTACAAAAAATTAGGAAAGTAATATGAGTAACACAAGTATTGCATATTTTATTGCAGACACTCTGCGTCAGGCAGGTGTGGAACGCATGTGGGGCGTCACCGGAGATTCACTCAATGGAATCAGTGATAGTTTAAGAAAAATAGGTTCAATTGAGTGGCTGGGTACCCGTCACGAAGAAGTTGCGGCATTTGCTGCTGGTGCTGAATCCCATATTTCCGGAAAACTTTCTGTTTGTGCGGGATCCTGTGGGCCGGGTAATATGCATTTAATCAATGGATTATACGACTGTCACCGTAATAAAGTCCCGGTTCTGGCAATCGCAGCCCATATCCCTTCATCAGAAATTGGTACTAATTACTTCCAGGAGACTCACCCACAGGAACTATTTAAAGAATGTAGTGTTTTCTGTGAGTTAGTTTCTAACCCTGAACAGATGCCCTATCTGTTAGAAACAGCTATGCGTCAGGCCATATTACATAATGATGTGGCAGTATTGGTTTTACCTGGTGATATCGCCCTTAAACCGGTGCCGGAAGGTGTGAAACCTAAGTGGAATGTGCCAAAGCCTGCTTTTTATACACCAGAGCAGAACGATCTTGATGAACTGGCTAAAGCATTAAATAGTAGCCGGAAAGTTACCTTATTATGTGGTGCCGGTACGAAAGGTGCTCATGATGAAGTTGTCGAATTGGCCAGAAAATTAAAAGCGCCGATTGTGCATGCCTTAAGAGGGAAAGAGTATTTGGAATACGATAACCCTTATGATGTGGGTATGACCGGGCTAATTGGCTTTGCTTCGGGCTATTATGCCATGCGTGAAGCCGATACCTTATTAGTGATTGGAACCAGCTTCCCTTACCGCGCATTTTATCCGGAAAAAGCGAAAATTTTTCAGATAGATAATAATCCAGCGTCGCTGGGACGTCATGTTCAGATCGACCTTGGTATTTTAGGCGATACTAAAAGTACCTTGAACGGATTGTTACCACTCATTAGTGAAGATCGCTCAGCTAAGCACCTTGAAAGTTGCCTGAAAAATTATAAAGACGCCAGGAAAGGGCTGGATGATCTGGCTAACGGTAAAACATCACATAATTTAATCCACCCTCAATATCTGGCGAGCCTTATCAGTGAACAGGCATCTGAAGATGCTGTGTTTACCTGTGATGTGGGCACGCCAACCGTATGGGCTGCCCGTTATCTGCATATGAATGGTCAACGTCGTTTAATTGGTTCTTTTAACCATGGTTCAATGGCCAATGCGATGTCTCAGGCGATGGGCGCTCAGGCAATCGATCGTAATCGTCAGGTTGTTGCTATGTGTGGCGATGGTGGTTTCTCTATGTTGATGGGGGATTTGTTATCTCTGAAACAACTAAATCTGCCGGTAAAAATTGTTGTCTTCAATAATCGCTCTCTGGGTTTTGTTGCAATGGAAATGAAAGCGGGGGGTTATCTGTCTGAAGATACAGATTTAGAAAATCCTAACTTTGCAGAAATTGCAGAGGCTTGTGGGGTGAAAGGTCTACATGTTGCCGAACCTGATGCATTACCAGGAGCAATATCTGAAGCGCTTAATTATCCGGGCCCCGTTGTTCTTTCCGTTGATACGGCAAAACAAGAGCTTGCAATGCCTCCTCAAATTAAGATGGAGCATGCCAAAGGCTTTAGTATGTATATGATGAAAGCAATTATTAACGGACGTGGTGACGAAATTGTGGAGCTAAGCAAAACAAACTGGCTGCGTTAATTATTTGTTACCAATAAAAAAAGCGGACCACACAATTAATGTGTGGTCCGCTTTACGTGTTGCTAATCAGAAATACTTCTAATTGGGGGTGATTAGTCTTCCATATAGCCTTCTGGCATTGGAATTCTTGCTACGCCTGAATCAACAGCAGCTTGTGCTACTGCTTTTGCTACTCGAGGTAGCAGACGAGGATCCATTGGTTTTGGAATGATGTATTCCGGACCAAAACTCAGGCTTTCAACACCAGCAGCTTTTAATACTTCAGCAGGTACTTCTTCTTTTGCTAACTGACGGATAGCCTCTACAGCAGCCAGTTTCATTTCAATATTAATTTCTTTAGCACGAACATCTAATGCACCACGGAAAATGAATGGGAAGCAAAGAACGTTGTTTACCTGGTTTGGATAGTCCGAGCGACCAGTACCCATGATTAAATCGTTACGAGCAGCATGTGCCAGTGACGGTTTGATTTCCGGATCTGGATTAGAGCAGGCAAATACAACCGGTTTTTTCGCCATTAGTTTTAGCTCATCCGTAGAAAGCAGATTAGGACCGGAAACGCCTAAGAACAGATCTGCATCTGTAATAACATCTTCCAGAGTGCGTTTGTCTGTGTTGTTGGCAAACAATTGTTTGTATTCGTTTAAGTCATCACGACGAGTATGAATAACACCTTTACGGTCCAACATGTAGATTTTTTCACGCATTGCACCGCATTTAATCAGTAGTTCCATACAGGCAGTCGCTGCAGCACCGGCACCAAGACAAACAATATTACATTCTTTAATTTCTTTGTCCTGAAGTTCCAATGCGTTAAGCATACCGGCAGCAGTTACGATTGCTGTACCGTGTTGGTCATCGTGGAATACTGGCACGTCACAAAGCTCGATTAATTGTTTTTCAATTTCGAAACAATCAGGTGCTTTGATATCTTCAAGGTTAATACCACCAAAGGTATCGGCAATATTTGCTACAGTGCTGACGAAATCTTCGATAGTACGATGTTTTACTTCGATATCGATAGCATCAATGTTAGCAAAACGTTTGAACAGTAGTGCTTTACCTTCCATTACCGGTTTTGATGCCAATGGTCCAAGATTACCCAGACCTAAAATTGCTGTACCGTTTGAAATAACCGCGACGGTATTGCCTTTACCTGTGTATTTGTAAACGTTTTCTGGATTTTGTGCGATTTCGCGAACCGGTTCAGCAACACCCGGACTGTATGCCAGCGCCAGATCTTCAGCTGTTTCGGCTGCCTTGGTTAGTGCGATTTCGATTTTCCCTGGGATTGGGTTTGCGTGATATTCTAACGCTTTGTTTCTTAGTATCTCTTCCTGAGATAGTTCTTGATCATTGTTATCGGACATCTTCTTGTCTCTCGTTTCGTTGTTATTAAACTACATAAGTTCCCAAAACATTCTAGATCAAGCGAGCTTTGGTGCATAGAGGAGAAAAGAGAAGAAAAGTTTCAAAAGTGCATAAAAAAAGCGCTCCGGGAGCGCTTTTTCTTGTAAATCTGTTAAATAACAGCTTATTTTTTGCCGCTTGATAGAGCGCCAAAACGTTTGTTGAAGCGATCAACACGGCCGCCTGTATCAACGATACGTTGTTTACCAGTGTAGAATGGGTGACATTGGTCACACACGTCTAGGTGTAGTTGGTCTTTATCAAGAGTTGATTTGAACACAAAAGTGTTTCCGCAAGAGCAGTTTGCTGTTACTTCTCTGTATTCTGGGTGGATACCAGTTTTCATGGGATAACCTCAAAAATTAGGCCGTGTCGCTATCCGATTCGAAGCCGGACACCACACGTACAGTTTAAACGATGTCGATATGCAATATATTAAGGCATATTGCTAAGGCGCGCTATATTAAAGAATCCTTGAGTTGGGATCAACCTAATTCTGATGTATTTTTCACCATAGACACAGCTCGAATTTCATTAAGGCATCGTTTACACTATATTTTCCTCTTAAATAGTGATGTTAGATTACTGATGCAGCTCACCATAGCCCGAATCGCTTTGCCTGTTCCTCTAGATCGAATGTTTGATTACCTGATTCCAGAACACTGTTCTCCTGTCGTTGGCGGGCGTGTACTAGTGCCTTTCGGACGACAGAAGTTAATCGGAATCGTGATTGAACTGGCTTCTGATTCTGAGCTGGCCCCGGAACAGTTAAAACCCATTCACGATGTGCTGGATACGACTCCAATATGGACGGATTCGCTGTTTTCGCTTCTGAAGTGGTGTAGTCAGTATTATCACTTCCCGCTGGGAGAGACATTTTCTAATGCGATGCCGGCTGCCTTAAGAAAAGGCAAAAGCGCAGAAATTCAGCCACAGCTGTTTTGGTCTGTTACTGAATCCGGTAAAAATAAGCTGGTTGCAGGAATGGGACGCGCGGTTAAGCAGGCCAAAGTTCTGACCATGCTGGAGTCAGGTGATTTATCTCATGAAGCTATGCTTGAAGCGGAAGTTACTCGTACTGTGCTGAATACACTGGAAGAAAAAGGCTATATTCATTCAACGGAAGTCGTGCCTAAAATCGTTCCCTGGCCCGATTGTATTGATAATTCTTCCGACAAGCCGCGTTTGAATGAAGAACAGGCGGTGGCGATTGCCAGCATAAACAGTAACAGTGGGTTTGGCTGCTTTTTGCTGGAAGGTGTCACCGGATCAGGCAAAACGGAAGTGTATCTCAATGCCATGCTGCCTGTGTTGCAGCAAAAGCAGCAAGTACTGGTGCTGGTACCAGAAATCGGGCTGACGCCACAGACGATTGAACGTTTTCGTCGCCGTTTTAATGTCCCTATCGAAGTCTTGCATTCCGGGCTGAATGATACAGAAAGACTCAATGCCTGGTTATCGGCGCGCGATGGGCGTTCTGGAATTATTATCGGAACTCGTTCTGCGCTGTTTACGCCGTTTCATCATCTGGGGATGATCATCGTGGATGAAGAACATGATGCCTCCTATAAACAACAGGATAGCCTGCGTTATCATGCCCGGGATGTTGCTGTGATGAGAGCAAGTAATGAACAGATTCCCATTGTTCTTGGTTCCGCTACGCCTTCTTTTGAAAGTTTGCAGAATGCGTTATCCGGTAAATATTATCATCTGGAATTAACGCAGCGAGCGGGTAATGCGCTGCCGACGAAAAACCAGCTCTTAGATATCAAAGGGTTATATCTGGAAAGTGGTCTGTCTGCTCCGTTGATAGCCAAAATGAGACAGCATCTTTCCGCAGGGAATCAGGTACTGTTATTTCTGAACCGCAGAGGCTATGCTCCGGCTTTGATGTGCCATGAATGTGGCTGGATTGCTGAGTGTAAGCGCTGTGATGCATATTATACGTATCATCAGCAGACGAAAGAATTACGCTGCCATCATTGTGGCAGCCAGCGACCGGTCATTCATCAGTGTCAGGAATGTGGTTCGACGCAGATGGTGACAGTGGGGGTGGGAACAGAACAGCTGGAAAAGCAACTGGCTCAGCTATTTCCTGAATACAACACGATCAGAATTGACCGGGATAACACCCGAAAAAAAGGCAGTCTCGATTCTGCATTAGAAGATATTCGCCATGGGAAATATCAGATATTAATTGGTACGCAAATGCTGGCGAAAGGACATCATTTCCCTGACGTCACTTTAGTTTCCATTCTGGATGTGGATAGTGCGCTGTATAGCAGTGATTTTCGGGCCGCTGAGAGATTAGCACAAGTTTTTATTCAGGTGTCTGGCAGGGCTGGCAGGGCAAGTAAACCTGGGGAAGTCATTTTGCAGACTCACCATCCGGAGCATGAGTTGTTAGCGTCACTGCTTAACCATGATTATCGGCAGTTTGCAGTATCAGGACTAAAAGAAAGGAAACTGGCCTTGCTTCCTCCATTCAGTTATCTGACTTTATTTAAAGCCGAGTCGAATCAGTCTGATATGGCTGAAACATTTTTAAGGCAGGTCAGACAAACTCTGGAAGTGCATCCGTTATTTAACCGGCAATGTTTAATTATGGGGCCAATACCAGCCCCAATAGCAAAAAAAGCCGGTCGGTTTCGCTGGCAGTTGTTATTACAGGTCGAATCGAGGTCTGTGATGCAAAAATTATTGATGGGTTCCAAATATACACTGACTCTGCTGCCGTTATCGAAACGGGTAAGATGGTCGATTGATGTCGAACCACAGGATTTATCATAGTTAATTATCAATAATTTAATGGTTCCGTTATTTAGGTCTTATTGTGAGCCAGCACTGGGATAATTGTTTTTTAATGTGATGAGTATCATGTTTATAGTGTAATTTTTGCTACGTTGACCGAAAATTTCACTAGAGAATGGCTTACACTAGACAAAGTTTTGATTAGCTTCCTGATTATTAAGCATCTTTTATGTGCTTCAGATTTTCAGAATTTTTTATGAGGTTATAATTTTATGGCAACAATGAAAGATGTTGCTCAATTAGCCGGCGTATCTACTGCGACAGTGTCCCGTGCACTGATGAACCCTGAAAAAGTGTCACCAACGACTCGCAAGCGTGTAGAAGATGCGGTATTAGAATCGGGATATTCTCCTAACTCTTTAGCTAGAAATCTGCGTCGTAATGAGTCAAAAACGATCGTTGCGATTGTTCCGGATATTAGTGACCCATATTTTTCAGAGATTATCCGCGGTATTGAAGATGCGGCTGTCGAACACGGTTATTTGGTTCTGTTGGGTGACAGTAGTCATCAGAGTCATCGGGAAAGCTCTTTTGTTAATCTGGTTTTCACCAAGCAGGCTGATGGAATATTGCTACTTGGTACCGATTTACCATTTAATGCCAGTAAGGCAGAACAGAAAAACTTCCCACCAATGGTGATGGCATGTGAATATGATCCCGAGCTGGAGTTACCAACGGTGCATATTGATAATTTGACCTCAGCATTTGAGATTGTGAATTATCTGACCCAGATGGGACATAAGAAAGTGGCTGAAATTAATGGCCCCAGTACTGCCGCACTGGTGAATTTCCGTCATCAGGGATATTTGCAGGCATTAAGACGAGCAAGTATCAGTATGAATCCTGTCTATCAGGTTGCAGGTGATTTCACCTTTAAATCTGGTGCAAAGGCGATGAATAAACTCTTGAATTTGTCTGAGCCACCGACGGCGGTGTTCTGTCATAATGACATGATGGCTATAGGTGCAATTCAGGAAGCAAAACGTCTCGGGTTCCGGGTTCCGCAGGATATTTCAGTGGTTGGCTTTGATGATATTGTCTTTTCTGAATATTGCGATCCACCATTAACCACCGTTTCTCAGCCTCGTTATGAAATTGGGCGTCAGGCGATGTTAATGATGTTAGACGTGCTGCGTGGCCAGGATGTCAGAGCGGGTTCCCGGTTGTTAGAAACTCGCCTGATCGTCCGTGATAGTGTTTCTGCACCTCGTCTGGGGTGATAATCATTCTGGGAATGAGATCAGAAAAAGCATCAAACAGTAGTTGAGTCAGGGGGATGTCTTCCTTTAACATACGTGCATTGTTTATTTCAGAATATCATTTCCAGTGGCTAGTCGAGATTATGTAAAGCGGGGCGGGTCCCCAAAAAAGAATTCACCTCGTAAGAAAGCTGCCCCTCGTCGCGGGTTCCCGTGGCGCAGTGGGTTGTTAGCGGTAATCGCGGTCTGTGCTTTCGGTGCTTTGCTGATCACATTAAGTGGTCAGCCAGAACCCGAACCGACAGTACCTGCATCGGTTATTGTTCCGGCGAAATCGTCTAATCCGGTCACTAAAAAGAAAAAAGAAGTTCTGCCTCCACCTCCGACAGAAAAATGGGATTACGTAAAAACCTTACCTAATCGGGAAGTGGAAGTCGAAGCGAAGGACCTTGCTGTTTCAGACATTCCTTATATCATGCAGTGTGGTGCCTATAAAACTCTGCAGCAGGCCGAAGAGCGTAAAGCGAAAATTGCGTTTCAGGGATTGGTAAGTAAGGTGCGTAAAAAAGAAGACAGCAGTTGGTATCGTGTTGTGTTGGGACCATACAAATTTAAGCGTGATGCTGAAAAAGACAAGCATAAATTACAACGGGCAAAAATAGAGCCTTGTGCCATTTGGAAAGAACAACAATAAACTATCCCATCTATAATTGTCATTGTTAAGAAAAAGGGAATTCTGGTCTAAAACACTTGAATTCCCTTTTTTGCATCCTCATATAAGTTTCTAACACATTGAGTGAAGAAAACAGAAAGAGGTCAGCTAGTGACTACTATTGTATCCGTTCGTCGTAATAATAAAGTTGTCATCGCAGGCGATGGCCAGGTGTCACTGGGAAACACAGTGATGAAAGGCAATGCACGTAAAGTTCGTCGTTTGTATAACAACAAAGTTCTGGCTGGTTTCGCTGGTGGTACGGCTGATGCGTTTACTTTATTTGAGCGCTTTGAAAGCAAGCTACAAATGCATCAGGGACACTTAACTAAAGCAGCAGTTGAGCTCGCAAAAGACTGGCGTAGTGATCGCGCATTGCGAAAACTAGAAGCAATTTTAGCAGTGGCAGATGAAACAGCATCTTTTATTATTACAGGTAATGGTGATGTGGTTCAGCCAGAAAACGATCTTATTGCCATAGGTTCTGGTGGTAACTTTGCCCAGTCAGCAGCCATTGCATTATTAGAAAATACTGATTTAGATGCGCGAACCATTGCGGAAAAAGCATTAACTATTGCAGGTAATATTTGTGTGTTTACTAACCAATTTCACACGATTGAAGAACTAGAAATTCCCGAAGGCACCGTTCCTGCTTTGCCTCAGGATGATAATTAAATCGTCGTCGTTAGTAACCGAATTTAAGGATTTTAATATGTCTGAAATGACACCTCGTGAAATCGTTCACGAACTTAATCGCCATATCATTGGTCAGGATAATGCTAAGCGAGCGGTTGCTATCGCACTACGTAATCGCTGGAGACGCATGCAGTTAGAGGAAAGTCTGCGTGTGGAAGTAACGCCGAAAAATATTCTGATGATTGGCCCTACAGGTGTGGGTAAAACTGAAATTGCCCGTCGTCTGGCTAAGCTGGCCAACGCACCATTTATGAAAGTGGAAGCAACTAAGTTCACTGAAGTGGGGTATGTCGGTAAAGAAGTCGAAACGATTATTCGTGACCTGACTGAAGTAGCGGTCAAGATGACCAAGCATCAGGCGATGGAAAAAGTGAAATTCCGCGCAGAAGAAATGGCGGAAGAACGCATTCTTGATGCGCTGTTACCTCCGGCTCGTGATGCCTGGGGCGAAAATGAGAAAAGTGAAGATTCTTCTCATACTCGCCAGATCTTCCGTAAGAAATTACGTGAAGGTAGTCTGGATGATAAAGAGGTTGAAATTGACGTAGCCGCTCCGCAAATGGGCGTTGAGATCATGGCTCCTCCTGGCATGGAAGAGATGACCAATCAACTTCAGGGTATGTTTCAGAACTTAGCTGGTGATACCAAGAAAAAACGCAAACTAAAGATTAAAGATGCGTTAAAAGCGTTAACAGAAGAAGAAGCAGCTAAGCTGGTTAATCATGATGAGCTGAAAGAGCATGCTATCTACAATGTAGAGAATAACGGCATCGTATTTATCGATGAAATCGATAAAATTTGTAAGCGTGGTGAGTCTTCTGGTCCGGATGTATCTCGTGAAGGTGTGCAACGTGATTTGCTACCTCTTATTGAAGGTAGTACCGTGCAGACGAAACATGGTATGGTCCGTACCGATCATATTCTGTTTATTGCTTCTGGTGCGTTCCAGGTTTCAAAACCTTCAGATTTAATTCCTGAACTGCAGGGGCGTCTGCCAATTCGTGTTGAACTGGAAGCTCTGACCAGCGGTGATTTCAAACGTATTCTGACTGAACCTAAAGCATCACTCACCGAACAGTATGTCGCATTATTGAAAACAGAAAATGTTAATGTCGAGTTTACCGACGATGGTATTGAACAGATTGCCAATGCCGCATGGCGTGTTAATGAAACGACTGAAAACATTGGTGCCCGTCGTTTGCATACGGTGATGGAACGTTTGATGGATGATATATCTTATCAAGCCTCTGAAAAATCAGGAGAATCAATGAAAGTTGATGCTGATTATGTTAAAGAACGCCTCGGAGAGTTGGTTGAAGACGAAGACTTGAGTCGGTTTATATTGTAACTAAAAAAAGGCCCGCAAATTAACGCGGGCTTTTTTTTATGCATTATTTCAGCGTATACTGGCACTCTTGTCATTAACATATCCTGAATGATGAATAGATCTCTTATTATCTGGTTCGATGCTGCCAGACCAAAAACATTACCTTTAGCTCTGGTATCTATTTTTACCGGGAGCGCCCTTGCGTATTCAATAGGACAGTTCTCCTGGATTGTTTCTGTTCTGGCTTTTGTGACTGCGACTTTGTTGCAGATCCTATCAAATCTGGCCAATGACTACGGTGATGCGGTAAAAGGCACTGATAACGAATCCCGATTAGGGCCTATGAGGGCGATTCAGTCTGGTACTGTGTCCCTAAAAGACATGAAGCAGGCTATATGGATTAATATTGTTTTCACGGTGATATCCGGGTTAACTCTTATCTTAATCTCGTTGGACAGTGTTGAAAGCATCCTGGCCTTTATGGGGTTAGGTGTTTTGGCTATGTTGGCTGCTATTGCTTATACCATAGGAAACAAACCATACGGATATGTTGGATTAGGTGACTTATCTGTCTTTCTTTTCTTTGGATTATTAGGTGTATTTGGCACGTTTTTCCTGCATACAGGCACAGTGTCATTTGATCTGTTACTTCCTTCTGTTGGATGTGGACTACTCGCGGTTGCAGTTCTGAACGTCAACAACATGCGTGACATCGAAAATGATCAGGTATGTGGCAAAAAAACGGTTGCTGTGAGGTTGGGGCAAAGCTGGGCTAAACGCTATCATTTTGTGTTATTGACTGGTGCTTTGATTGCATTTGGTAGTTATTTGTGTGCTCAGTCAGGTTTTAACTGGGTTAATCTGCCATTTGCTATTAGTATTATTGTAGTAACAAAACATGCGCTTGCGGTAAAGGCCGCGACTCAGCCGGTCCATATAGCACCAATGTTACCTTCGATTGTTAAATGTTCTGTTCTCACTAACCTTTTGTTTGTTGGGGTTGTTATTGCTCAAACTATGCTGAGTTAATTGAGGATTGTCATTGCATTGACGCAATCAAAAGATATACTCGTTAATACAACTACCAATAGAGAATGATGGCTATGGAATATAATACTTCTGCACTGTGTGATATTTATATAGATCAAGTAGATGTTGTTGAACCAATGTTTAGTAATTTTGGCGGCCGGGCTTCTTTTGCTGGACAAATAACAACCATTAAGTGTTTTGAAGACAATGGTATCATTCGAGAGACTCTGGAGCAGGATGGTCTGGGGCGTGTTCTGTTGGTTGATGGTGGCGGTTCTTTACGTCGTGCATTAGTCGATGCTGAAATTGCCACTCTGGCTGAAGAAAATGAGTGGGAAGGCATTGTCGTTTATGGCTCAGTCAGAGAACTGGATGAGCTGGAAGAAATGAATATCGGTATTCAGGCACTGGCTTCTATTCCTGTCGGGGCGATAGCTCAGGGGATTGGCGAAGTTGATATTCCGGTTAATTTCGGTGGTGTAACGTTTTTACCTGAAGATTACCTGTATGCAGACAGTACCGGTATCATTTTATCTCAGGAAGCATTGAATGCGGATCTTGATGATGTCGAAGAAGAGGATATTGAAGAAGTCGATGAAGAAGTTGAACTCGACGACCAATAATCTTTTTTAACCCTGCCTGATATTTGTTAACGTTATTCTCTATCGGAGCTGGCTATGCTCCGATAGGTGATGCTTTCCTTTCTTAATTTTAATGTGTGAAGATAGCCAAGTGTTCCACTGATAATATTACCCACAGCAATTCCTACAAATAAACCCTCAACATTATAGTAATATCCGCCAATCGAAGCGCACGGCAGAATACAGACAAACAAACGAAAGAAATTCCATAAGAATGCCTGAATCGGTTTATGGAATGCATTCATGGTTGATACCAGCATCATCACAATTCCCTGAAATCCATAGCTTACCGGTACAATGATCAGGTATTGCCATAAAAGCTGTTTTACATCTTCTTCCTGAGAAAAAAGATGAGAAACAGGGATGCTGATCGGAACCATCATAATGAAGACAAGGAGCTGGAATACGATGGCAAAACGCATACTCATAAATAGTCCGGCAAAGGTTCGCTGATAATTATTTGCGCCAATGTTTTGCGCCAGAAACGGAGTCAGTGCGGAAGTCAGGGACATCAGAACGATGAGTAATATCGATTCTACTCTTTGTGCGGCTCCGTAAGCGGCTATAGCAGCAGTGCCAAACTGTGACAGTAAGGTCATGAGAACGGCACCGGATATAGGGTTCATGGCTGTAGATAAGGCCGCCGGGGTGCCAACAGTTAATACCGACTTCCAGTCAGCAATAATATTGCGAAAATCGGGTTTGGCAATTTTAGCTTTGAGCGTCAGAATATAGAACGAAGCCAGTAATGCGATTAACCAGCTGATTGCGCTCGCTATGGCGGCTCCCTGAATACCTAGTTGGGGAAAGGGACCAATTCCAAAAATAAGTAAAGGGTCTAAAGCGCCATTTATCACTCCGGATAAAATTAAAATTTGTGCGGGGGTTTTGGTATCTCCGGAAGAGCGAATTGCACTATTACCTGCCATAGGAAATACCAGTAACGGAACAGCCAGGTACCAGATATACATATAGTCTTTGATTAAGGGCAGCAAGCGTTCCTGTGCACCTAATAAATGGAAGAGGCCGTCTAATGAAATGATGCCAAAAAATGAAGCTATGCTCACAAGTAATAATGCGAGAATAATTCCGTGCGTAGCAAATATTGCAGCTCGTGAAGTATGACCCTGACCAAGCAGTTTGCCGATTTGTATCGACAATCCGACACCGATTCCCATCGTAATACAATTGATGCCAAACGTGACAGGAAAGGTGTAACTCACGGCAGCCAGAGCATCTGTACCTAACAGGGAAATGAAGAAAGTATCAACTAAGTTGAACATCAGTACTGCTATCATCCCAAATGTCATGGGAATGGTCATCCGGCGAAGTACGTCAGAAATGGGATCGGTTAGCAGTCCGTGTTTATCATGCATAGAGATAGTATAGGTTTATAAGTGCCTGGAGGGACAAGAATAAGGTATTAAGCTGTGATCGACCAGATTTTCTTTTGGGGAAGGAAGGTAAGGTAGTGAAAAAAATAAAAGGGCCAGCATAGTGCTGACCCCTCAAAATAAGCAGTTAAGCTAATGTAAAGCTTATGCTTCAGCAGCCGCTTTTACTATTGCAGCAAAGCTTTTCGCATCAAGAGATGCACCGCCAACTAGAGCACCATCGATGTCTGGTTGTGCGAAGTATGTAGCTGCGTTTTCTGGTTTAACAGAACCGCCGTATTGGATGATTACCTGTTCAGCTACTACAGCATCTTTAGCAGCGATAACGCCACGGATTGAAGCATGGATGCGTTGAGCATCATCTGCAGTTGCCGCTTTACCAGTGCCGATAGCCCAGATTGGTTCGTAAGCGATGATTGCACCGTTGAATGCTTCAACACCTAGAAGATCGATAACTGCGTTGATTTGACGAGCACATACTGCTTCAGTTTCACCAGCTTCGTTTTGAGCTTCAGATTCACCGATACATAGTACAGGAACAAGGCCGTTTTCTTTTAGGAATGCGAATTTTTTCGCAACGTATTGGTCAGATTCACTGTGGTAGTCACGACGTTCTGAGTGACCGATGATTACGTGAGTTACACCAAATTCTTTGTACATTTCTGGAGAGTTATCGCCAGTGAATGCGCCGCTGTTTGTTAGATCAGTATCTTGTGCGCCAAGGATGATTTTTTCATTACCTTCAGCGATAGTGCGTTCAGCAAGGTCTAAATATACTGCTGGTGGAGCTACTGCTACATCAACACCTTGTACACCTTTAATTTCAGCATCAAGACCGCTAATCAGGTCTTTAACCATTGCTTTGCTACCGTTTAATTTCCAGTTACCCATAACTACAGGACGACGCATAGGAATATCTCCATATTCAAATTAATTATATAAATAAAGTCACGCCCAAGAATATATCAGATAAGTGCAAGTAAATCATGATGCTTGTCATGTCTTTCTCGGATCTGTGTATCTCTGGGTATAATAGTGCTATTCGTTTTATTATGCTTTGTCAGAAAGAACCGTGATGGCTTATCAGCGCAGTTCTCAATGTAATGCGCAAGTATGAAGGATTAATTAATGCCAAATTTGATAATGGAATATACTAACTCTGTGGATGAAAGAGCGAGCGTACCGCTGTTGCTCGAAGAGCTACATCAGGGGCTCATTGATAGCGGTTTATTTGAGGTTCCGGCGATAAAGTCCAGAGCGATCAGACTGAATGACTGGCTGGTCGGTGAAGCACAAAACCGAGAAGACTTTATTCATGTAACGCTTGAATTAATGGAAGGGCGAACAGATGAGCAAAAAAGTCAGCTGGCAGAGATGCTCATTCATATCATGGCCGAACAAGCAGCTAGTGTGGAATCTCTCACAGTAAATATCAGAGATATGGCCTCTGTTAGTTTTCGCAAATTAGCTCATCATGTGTAAGGTTATAAGGTTATAAGGTTATAAGGTTATAAGGTTATAAGGTTATAAGGTTTCTATTTTGTAAAATAACGGAATTCATGCTCGTCTGTAGCGATTGAACGGGATGATTTCTGCGGTATGTTGGGGAGTACCCTCGTCGGTTTTTTTTACTAATGCGTATTGGAACTTATGCATCTGAGCTGCCAATTCCTGCATGAGCTTAACATTTGAATGTAGTGGGTTACTGCATGAACTCACTAATCTGTCGATGTGACTTTGCTCGGCCCATAGCCGGTCTCTCATTACATCGGAAGAAGACATGATAGCTTCTTCACAAATATCCTGTTTTAGAACATCAAATGCTTCAGGGTTTTCTTTTGCTAAATCCATTAGCTCGTCAAAAGAAGGAAGTATATCCATAACTATTCTCCTTATCTCCATATTTTGGTTATGTTGAGCATACAATCAACGCAGGTAATAACATTAGTAATAATAGGGTAATAAAAAGGAGCTTGCTAAAAAAATTACTCAAATGTCTCACTTTTGATAATTATAGTAGAGAGATTTTATAAGTGCATCTGCGCTGACCTGAAACGATATGATCTTCTCTTTCAACTGTGCATGCATCTTTAAGCAGCAGTTGGTATATATTGAGTTCGGACTGGCAAAACTCGGGACAACGGGTCGCCGCTTTACAGATTGGACAATGGTTTTCAATAAGTAGATATCCTTCCGGAATTTTCTGTAATTCAACCATATAGCCTTCATTTTCGCGTAACTGGGCTAACATGGCTAATTTGTCTTCAAGCGTGCGACTGTTTTGCAACGCTTCTTTATACGTATTGAATGTCCGCTGTTCTCTTTCTGCGGCTATTTTTTGTAATCCCTGTGTGCCATAAATGGATTCAACAGCATCGATAATTTGTACGGAAAGATCACTGTGCCTGTCTATAAACTGATCATGACCTGCCGGAGTTAATTGCCAGTGGCGGGTCGGGCGGCCTATTTTAACTTTGACATCATAGAATTCGATAAGACCATCATCTTCTAATGCCTGGAGATGTTGTCTGGCACCCATTGTGGTCATGGCAAATTGTTCTGCCAGATACTTGGCTGTCACAGCACCCTCTTTTTTAATTATATGAAGTATCTTATCGGATGTTTTCATTGGTTCTCCTCAGTTACTGCTCCATTATTCCCAGTCTAGTTTATAAAGTAAATGGTTGACTATTGCTGAGGAAGAATTTTTCTATCGGAAGGTAGGGTGGAAAGTTGTTATTTTTGCCAAACTTATCACATTTTTCTTACTCACCCCCCTTGGATCTTCATTTTTACCCCCCACATTATCAACACGAGCCAAGCAATAGCGCTCATTTCATTAACTAAAACGGATAAATTTTAAATCAGGAGAGACGACAGATGAATATTCGTCCATTGCATGACCGAGTTATCGTTGAACGTCAAGAAGTTGAATCTAGATCAGCGGGTGGAATCGTATTAACTGGTTCTGCAGCAGAAAAATCAACTCGTGGTAAAGTCCTAGCGGTTGGTAAAGGCCGTATTCTTGAAAACGGTTCTGTTCAGCCTTTGGATGTAAAAGTTGGTGATACTGTTATCTTTTCTGAAGGTTTTGGTACCAAAACAGAAAAGATCGATGGCAAAGAAGTATTGATCTTATCTGAAAGCGATATCCTTGCAATCGTTGAGTAAGAACGAAATCGTTGAGTGACATGCGCTCATAATTATCTGTGCTAACGAAAAGAATTGTGAAAAGGAAATAAAAGATGGCTGCTAAAGACGTCAAATTTGGAAATGATGCTCGCGTAAAAATGCTTGCGGGTGTAAACATTCTAGCAAATGCGGTTAAAGTAACTCTTGGACCAAAAGGTCGTAACGTTGTTTTAGATAAATCTTTTGGTGCACCAGCGATTACTAAAGATGGTGTGTCTGTTGCTCGTGAAATCGAACTTGAAGACAAATTCGAAAACATGGGTGCGCAAATGGTTAAAGAAGTAGCGTCACAGGCAAATGATGCTGCTGGTGACGGTACCACAACGGCAACTGTTATTGCTCAGGCAATCGTTAACGAAGGCTTGAAAGCCGTTGCTGCGGGTATGAACCCAATGGATCTGAAACGTGGTATCGATAAAGCCGTTGCTGCTGCTGTTGAAGAGCTAAAAACACTTTCAGTTCCATGTGCAGATACTAAAGCAATCGCACAGGTTGGTACTATTTCGGCTAACTCTGATGAAAGTGTTGGTAACATCATTGCTGAAGCAATGGAAAAAGTTGGCCGTGATGGTGTAATCACTGTTGAAGAAGGTCAGGCGCTTCAGGACGAACTAGACGTTGTTGAAGGTATGCAGTTTGACCGCGGTTACCTGTCTCCATACTTCATCAATAACCAGGAAGCGGGTTCTGTTGATTTAGAAAACCCATTTATCCTTCTAATCGACAAAAAAGTATCAAACATCCGTGAACTTCTGCCAGTTCTTGAAGCAGTAGCAAAAGCTTCTCGTCCACTTCTTATCATCGCTGAAGATGTTGAAGGCGAAGCATTGGCAACTCTTGTTGTGAACAACATGCGCGGTATCGTGAAAGCAGCTGCTGTTAAAGCTCCTGGCTTTGGTGATCGTCGTAAAGCTATGCTTCAGGACGTTGCAATCCTGACTGGCGGTACCGTTATTTCTGAAGAAATCGGCTTAGATCTTGAAAAAGCAACGCTTGATGACCTGGGTCAGGCAAAACGCGTGACTATCACTAAAGAAAATACCACTGTTATCGATGGTGCTGGTGATCAGGCTGCTATCGGTGGTCGTGTTACTCAGATTCGTCAACAAATTGAAGAATCAAACTCTGACTACGATAAAGAAAAACTTCAGGAACGCGTGGCTAAACTAGCAGGTGGTGTTGCAGTAATTAAAGTTGGTGCTGCGACTGAAGTAGAAATGAAAGAGAAAAAAGACCGCGTAGAAGATGCGCTTCATGCGACTCGTGCTGCAGTTGAAGAAGGCGTTGTTGCTGGTGGTGGTGTTGCTCTTATCCGTGCAGCTTCAAAACTGGTTGAGTTAACTGGTGATAACGAAGATCAGAATGTGGGTATTCGTGTTGCTCTACGCGCAATGGAATCTCCAGTTCGTCAAATCGCAGCTAACGCGGGTGACGAAGAGTCTGTTGTTGCAAACGGTATTAAGAATGGCGATGGTAACTACGGTTACAATGCGGCAACGGGTGAATACGGCGATATGATTGAGTTTGGTATCCTAGATCCAACTAAAGTAACTCGTAGCGCACTACAATTTGCTGCTTCTGTTGCTGGTCTGATGATCACAACTGAAGCGATGGTTACAGACCTACCTAAAGATGACGCACCTGGAATGCCTGATATGGGCGGCATGGGTGGCATGCCTGGGATGATGTAGCGCGATCTATTTCATAATAAATGAAATATTAAAACGGAGACGAAAGTCTCCGTTTTTTGTTATCCGCGTGGAAAATATAAAAATATTTGTATAAAATTCGCACTTTTTTGCATGAGCGAAAAATTAACTGATATCCTTTTAATAAAAGACAGTTCATCCAGATAAGCGGTAGGTGTTTTTTTGACAACTCGAAAGTATAGAACATTACAGAATTTAATATGCTCTTCGGCTTTGTTGCTGGCTACGTTGCCTGTGTCTGCCTCCAATGCCTCCGATTTTTCTGATCTGGGTAAAAAAATCCGGGTCAGTGGCTTTGGTACGCTAGCTACAACTTATACTGATTCTGATCGTTTGAGATTTCGCAGTAACTTAACACAAACGGGTGAAACCAGGTGGGGATGGAAATCAGATTCGTTAATCGGAGTGCAGTTTGATGCGCCATTATCTGAACACTTGTCGGCCACTGTGCAGTTGATAGGTCGTGACAGAGTCGGTAATGATCTTAACTCTTCCGTTGAATGGGCTTACATCACTTATCAGTCATCGGATGATTGGGTTGTGCGTTTTGGCCGGGTTGCTCTGGATTTGGCATTAGCGGGGGATTTTGGCTCTGTTGGTTATGCCTATGATGCAGTAAGGGTTCCTAGTGAGTTTTATAGTCAGGTTGCGATTTATTCATATGATGGCATGGATGTTTCTTATAACTATCATACTGATGGTGGTGTTTTTTCTACGAAGCTTTTTGGTGGGATAGCTCGTCGGGACTATCAGGCACAACACTCTGAGTCCAACTTTAAGCTTTCTCCTATTATAGGGATTGGCACACGATTTGAGTCAGATACTTTGGTCGCAAAACTTGGGTTTAGTCATTCTGAATTTGATGATTTTTCTAATAGTGATGTGGAATATCTGAAATCTCTTCTCCAGCCATATGCTTCATCTTCTTCTGTGGCAGATACATTGGAAAAGTTGGATTTGGATTCTTATGCCGTAGACTTTTACTCTGCAGGGCTAGTGTATTGGCTTAATGACTGGAAAGTAACAGGTGAAATATCGTATTTAGATTCAGATGCAGCCTTATTTTTATCCTATTTCTCTGCGTATGCGGGGGTATTCAGACGGATTGATGATTATTCGTTATTTGGCATGTATTCCCATGGTCATTCAACATCGGATGTCTATCAGGTGCCCGGTAGTGTTCCCGGATCAAGCTCTGTGCAACAGTTATTTGATGTTGTTGATAGTGACCAATCGACGATGAGTTTTGGTGTTCGATGGGACTTCGCTACACAAATGGCATTGAAATTCCAGTGGGACCGTAGTTGGGTCGAAGCTAATAAGGCTTTGTTATGGGGAAGGGATTCTGATTATACAGCGAAGCAAACGGTAGATGTATTTACTCTGAGTCTGAACTTTATTTTTTAAGGTAGCATGAAAAAGATTATTTTAATGACATCATTAATACTGTTTCTTGCTCCTTGCTCTGTGTGGAGTAAGCAATTACTGGTGGTGGTCAATAAAACAAATAGCATTAGTCACTTAACCAGAAAAGAAGTGACGGATATCTATATGGGAAGAATCCAGTATTTTTCCAATGGTAATGCGGCCTTGAAAATTGATGCCCCGGGAAGCTCTCAGGAAAGACAGTACTTTTATGAAAATCTGGTCAGTATGACCTTACCGGAAGTGAACGCATATTGGGCCCGGTTAATGTTTAGCGGTAGAGCCACACCGCCAATGCAGGTTCCGAATGAAAAAGATATTGTGCAATTGGTGAAAAATAATCCGAATGCGATTGGTTATATTACTGAAGGAGATAAAAATCAAGATGTTAAAATTGTCTTCTCTATTCAGGTTGATTAATCAAAGTCTGGGACTAAAAATCATTGGCGTATTATGTCTTGTATGTTTAGTGTTGGTTCCGACCGGTAGCTGGCTGTCTTATCAATATGCTTACGTGAATGCACAAAATGCGGCAGAAAACAAAGTTCATGAGTTAGTTGCGGTTATTGAGAAAAATGCCGCTATAGCGGCGTATTTGAATGATATCCAGTTAGGTCATGAAATCGTTGATGGCCTGGTAACTGTCCCGGAAATCTATGGTGTCGAATTTACTTTGTCATCGGGCGAAAAACTGACGCAGGGGATTGGCCTTACCACTTTTGATAAAATTCATACTGTTCTGGCAACGCAGTTTTCCACCCTTCCTGTTGGGAAGCTAGATATTTTTCTAAATTCCGAATACATCAATCAGCAAGCAAAAAATAAAGGTATTGAGCTGGTTATGTGGGAGTTAATTTTTATTTTTTCTATCCTCATTGCATTGAGCATCGCTTACCGGATCTTGATATATCATCCGCTGCAGTCGCTGGTATACCAGATCAAAGAAATTCACTTGGGTAGAAAAAGCTCACAGCAAAAAGTAACGATATCATCTACAGATGAAATCGGATTTTTAGCTCATAATATGAACATCATGATTGAAAAAATTCATGATTCTTACGCGATAGATAAAAAAAAGAACCTTCGTATTGCTGAGCTTGAAAAGCAATTTCGGATGATATTTGATAATTCATACGCTGGAATTGCTTTGTTGACCAATGAAAATACAGTGTTTTTAGCCAATTCAGCGTTTGCGACTGTTTTTTTTGAAAAATACCACAGTGTTTATACCGGTGAATCTTCGATATCTCAGGCTTTTGCGGATGAGAAAGAAGTTGAACATGTGCTGGATTTAGTCCGGGATGAAAAACAAAGTATTTTTCGTGATTTTGAAATGAAAGGGACGAAAGATACCTGGCTCAGGGCTTTGTTTTCCCTTATCGAAGCAGACGATAATCGTCAGGAGCAATATGTTGAAGTCGTGGTCTATGATATTTCTGATCGGGCAATGAAGGAAAAACATTTCGCTTACAATGCTTCTCATGATCCATTAACTGGACTACTTAACCGCAGAGGTGCAGACTCTCGCTTTTCAGAACAGTTGAAGAAAGCTCAATCTCAACAGATGTCATTTGCTTTAATACTGATTGATTTAAACAAGTTTAAACCGGTTAATGATGACTACGGGCATGAAGCGGGGGATATTGTATTAAAAGAGATTTCCTCCCGGCTACGCAGTGCTGTCAGCTCGGATGATGTTGTGGTGCGCTGGGGGGGAGATGAGTTTATTATTTCCACTCTTTTAAAACCAGGAGATGAGTTGAAAGTTATGTTGGACAGTATTCAACATGCCTTTCATGATGAAATAGAAATTAGCTCAGATATTAAAGTTAAAGTTGGAGCCAGTATCGGTGTCAGTACCTCTGATGCTTGTGGTTATGATCTCTTTGCTCTTATTGAATATGCAGATAAACTCATGTATCAAGTTAAAAGAGAGCGTAAAGGTGGGTATCTAATTACCAGCCCTGTGCATTCTGCTTCGGACAATGAGCTATAAACGTTTTTATTTCTCGTATTTTTTCTCTTATTACAGTATTTCGGATAGTTTTCATGAAAATTCAAGGATTGGATGTTCCCGAGTTACATATCAGTAACTGGTCTCTTTCTTCACATCAACACTGGGGTATTTTCGTAACTCAAGGTGCAGTTTCTCAACCATTAGAAAAATTATTCCATGGTCAGTTGCCTGGAGTGACAGATATTCCGGCAACGATAGGTTTTGTTTCTCTGGGAGAACAACAAAAGCTACTTGAAGAAGAAATTGCCAAGGATGAGACTGACTTACAAAACTATATTGATTATGGGTCAACAGTTGAAGAACTGATCAAAGATATCGGCTGCAGCAGTGACAAAGTTGAAGAGCTGCTCGGTCTGCTCAATTTAATTAAGCTAAGGGACAGAGGATTTCGTCAGTTATCCACGGGGGAAACTCGCAGAGTTATGCTGGCCAGAGCGATTGCCCTTGAACCTGATATGTTGTTTTTAGAAGAGCCTTATGCCGGACTGGATATTCAGAACAGAGAATCGCTCAAGCACGCACTCAATCATTTATCTGAGCAATGTCAGTTAATCGTGTTGGCTTCCAGGGTGGAAGAAATGCCGGAATGCCTGACAAATATTGCTTTGTTTGAAGGAAGAGCGCTGACGCAAACAATGACAGCACTTGAATGGCATAACAATCCGGTAGTACGCCAGTTAAATGCTTTATCTGAACAAAAAAGTGCAGAATATGTTGAACTGATTAATCAGTATGATGAACAACCAGAGCTGCCATCTCCGTTGCTGAATATGACGGATGTGAAAGTTGAATATACTGATGGGCTGATTTTTAAAGACTTGAATTGGACAGTAACCGCAGGCCAGCATTGGCAGATTCGGGGACCTAATGGTTGCGGTAAAAGTACTTTGTTAGGATTAATTACCGGCGACCATCCGCAGTGTTATTGTAATGATATTCAGGTGTTAGGTTACAAACGCGGTGGCGGGGAGAGTATCTGGGATGTTAAGAAGAAAATTGGTATTGTGTCTTCTTCGTTGCATCTTCAGTATCGGGTTGGCTGTAGTGCTTTAGAAGTATTGCTGTCAGGGTATTTTGATTCAATCGGGCTGTATGAATCGCCGTCTGCTAAACAAATCCAGATTGCAAGTCAGTGGCTGACAGTATTAGGCATGTCAGAATACAGAAAGACCAGTTTTACCTCGCTTGAATATGGTCAACAGCGTTTGCTTCTTATTGCCAGGGCTCTTATCAAAAGACCTGCATTATTAATTCTGGATGAACCTTATCAGGGATTAGACTATTTGAGTCGCCAGTTGATTATGAAAGTTGTGAACAAAGTGGCCCAGTTTAATTTAAGCCACTTGCTGTATGTTACTCATCATAAAGAAGATCAGCTCTCTGCAATATGCCATTATATTGACTTCGTTCCTAATGAAGATCAGGGATATACTCCGGTTGTCCATCATGAAGAATTAGAAGCCGCTTAGCTGGTTTTGTCATGTTTGGGAGAGCCAACCGATATTCTAAAATATTAGGTTAGCTCTCTTATTCTTATCTCTGGTTACTCAAGATTTAAATTCAGCGGGATTTTACTGCTTCTTCCACCTATTTCTCTGGTTAACTGAGGTATCAAATAACCGGATACTTCAGTGAGAAGACCAGCCATGATCTCTTTGGCTTTCTCATCTGATACATAATAGTGAGCTGCTCCCTGAACTCTATCCAGAACATTAAGGTAGTAGGGAAGAATACCACACGAGAAAAGAGATTCACTTAAGGCTACCTGTGTATCCACATCGTCATTCACGCCTTTTAGCAGGACGGATTGATTTAATAACGTAACATTAGCTGCTCTCGTTCTGAGTCTTTGAATAGCATTTCTTAGTTCGTCATTAATCTCATTCGCATGGTTAATGTGTGAGACCAGAACAATGTTAAGTCTTGAATGTGCTAGCCGTTCGACAAGCTCTGTTGTGATGCGAGCTGGAATGACGACAGGGAGACGAGAATGAATTCGCAGGGTTTTTATATGCGAAATGGACTCAACCTGATGAATAAACCAGTCAAGCTCATGGTCCTTAGCCATTAAAGGATCTCCACCGGATAAAATGACTTCATTGACTTCCGGGTGTTGCTTAATGTAGTCAATATTCTGGGACCAGACTGATTTACTTCCTTTATTTTCCTGATATGGGAAATGGCGACGAAAACAATAGCGACAGTTTATCGCACAGCCACTTTTGAAAATGAGCAATACTCTGCTTTTGTATTTGTGTAACAGCCCTGGTTGTTCCGTGTCGTGCTCATCTAAAGGATCATGGGAATATCCTGAATGAACCTCAAACTCTTCAGCCAAAGGCAATACTTGCCGGAGTAGAGGGTCATGCGGATTGCCCTTTTCCATTCGTTCAACAAAGCTTAAAGGAACTCGTTGGGGAAAAAGTTTTTTTGCCTCAAATCCTTTACTCCATGGAGATGGATCTATATCGAGATATTCGAGCAAAATTTGCGGATCTGAGATCGCATTAGTCAACTGTTTGAGCCAGTTTTGCTCAACAGAATCAGATTTTCGGGTTATTATGTCGGACATTGAATTTAACTCGAAGAATGTAAGAGGAAAAAATGGCTACTGTTAGCACGAATGAATTTAAAGGCGGTCTCAAAATCATGCTTGATAATGAGCCTTGTTCCATTCTCGAAAACGAGTATGTAAAACCTGGTAAAGGACAAGCATTTAACCGCGTAAAAATCCGTAAACTGCTTTCTGGTAAAGTACTAGAAAAAACATTTAAATCCGGCGATACCGTTGACGTTGCAGACGTAATGGATATCGACCTAGATTATCTATATAACGACGGTGAATTCTACCACTTTATGAACAATGAAACATTCGAACAAATCGCAGCGGATGCAAAAGCTGTGGGTGACAATGCTAAATGGTTGGTAGAAAACAACACTTGTATGCTTACTCTTTGGAATGGTAACCCAATTACAGTGACTCCACCAAACTTTGTTGAACTGGAAATTGTTGAAACTGATCCAGGTCTGAAAGGTGACACTCAGGGTACTGGTGGCAAACCTGCAACACTTTCTACCGGTGCTGTGGTTCGCGTTCCTCTGTTTATCCAGATTGGTGAAGTTATTCGTGTTGATACTCGTTCTTCAGAGTATGTAAGCCGAGTAAAATAAGATCGTTCGACAGTTCGAAATAGCATAGAACTAAGAACCGATTGAGACAAAAGAAAAAGGCTGAACATCGAAATGTTCAGCCTTTTAATATCTATAGCTAACTTCGAAACGAAAGTTAAATCATAAATACAAATACAACGCCAAGCACTGTTACTGCAAATGCAACTGCATAGCATAAGAACTTAACAATTGGGCCTGAATGAATTTTCAGGTCATGCATACCGTGGTGTAGACGGTGCATACCATGCCACATAGGCATAGCAAGAGTTAGGATCATGAAGATACCGCCGATAAAGCTGCCCGCGAAATCTGCAGCATTTTCATAGCTAAGAGTATCTGCATCTAAGATGCCCAGAGGACCTAAGATACCAAGTACAAGGATAGTTACCGGTGAGATCATAGCGAACCATGTACCACCAGCACCAAATAGACCCCACCATACTGGTTCGTCTGAACGTTTTGGATGTTGATTAATCACAGTCTTCTCCTTATACCAATGCCAGTACAATGATTGAAATCACGACTACTGCTGCCCACTGAGCACCAATCACAACTTTAGGCTCAAGTAGCTTACCTTTAAGTTTGATAGGCATTACTTTTGGCATCATGCCAAAGAATGTATGCGCGTGGAAAAGTGAACCCAGCAACGCAAGAATATCGATGATGATGACAATCGGGTTAGACATAAATGACAACCAGCTTGCCCATGCTTCAGGACCAGACACTAATGCACCCAGACCCCAGGTCAGGAACAGAGTGAACAGAATTAGTGGTAATACGGTTCCTTCGCGTAGCATGTAAAAACGGTAGAATGGGCTGCTATTCCACCAGGTACGCTTCATTTCTCTTACATAAGGTTTACGATTACTCATTTTCTTATGACTCCTGTGGTTTTAGCATGGCAATCATAAAATCTTTAGAAGACTCAATTTTGCCTTGGTTAACTGCCGCTGCAGGGTCAACGTGTTTTGGACATACTTCAGAGCAGTAACCCACGAAAGTACAACCCCAAACACCATTTTCACCGTTGATTAAATCCATACGCTCTGCTTTACCGTTATCACGAGTATCCAGGTTATAACGGTGAGCCAGTGTCAGCGCTGCAGGACCAATAAATTCAGGGTTCAGACCAAACTGAGGACAAGCTGCATAGCAAAGACCACAGTTGATACAACCAGCGAACTGTTTGTAACGCGCCATTTCTTCCGGCGTCTGCAGGTTAGTGCCGTCTTCAGGTTTACGGTCGTTACCAATGATGTATGGTTTGATTGCTTCTAAACGTTCGATGAACGGTGTCATATCCACAATCAGGTCTTTCTCGATTGGGAAGTTTGCTAATGGCTCAATTTTTACGCCATTTGGATAGTCACGCAGGAACGTTTTACAAGCCAGCTTAGGCACACCACCAATCATCATGCCGCAAGAGCCACAGATCGCCATACGGCAAGACCAGCGGAAGGCAAGGTGTTTGTCTAAGTTGTCTTTGATAAACATCAGTGCATCAAGAACCGACATGGTTTCGTTGAATGGCACTTCGTAAGACTGTAGATATGGTTCGGCATCCACTTCTGGGTCATAACGCAGAATGTCTACCTTTTGAGTGCGTTGTGATGTCATTATGCCTTCTCCTCTGCACTTTTCGCTGCTGCCGCTTCTTCTGCCGCTGCTTTTTCAGCTGCATCACCGTATAGACGTGCTTTAGGCTGAGATTTAGTGATAGTCACAGGACTATAGTCAATCTTAGGTGCTCCTTCAGGGTTGTAGAATGCAAGCGAGTGTTTCAGGAAGTTCACGTCATCTCGTTCCTGGCAACCTTCGTCTAAACGTTGGTGTGCACCACGAGATTCGTGACGGTTAATCGCAGAGTGAACCATTGCTTCAGCAACATCCAGACCGTAACCCACTTCAATAGCGTAAAGAAGGTCAGTGTTGAATACGTTACCTTTATCTTTAATGCTGATTTTTTTGTAGCGTTCTTTCAGTTCTGCAAGTTTGTCGATAGTGTCTTGCATCAGGTTTTCCTGACGGTAGATACCACAACCGGCTTCCATGCTGTTACCCATTTCAGTACGGATAGTTGCCCAGTTTTCGTCGCCTTCCTGTGTGCGAAGTGCTTCGATACGAGCTTCAACATTTTTTACCTGTGCAGCGATTTTTGCATCATCCCAACCAGCAAATGTGGTTGCGTGTTTTGCAGCGCTTTCACCAGCTACGCGGCCAAGAACCACGAATTCAGCCAGAGAGTTTGAACCTAAACGGTTTGCGCCGTGCAGACCAGAAGAAGCACATTCACCAACCGCGAACAGACCTTTGATGCGAGTTTCACAAGCAGGGTCAACTTCAATACCACCCATGGTGTAGTGAACAGTCGGACGAATTGGAATTGGCTCTTTTGCAGGATCAACGTTAACGTAGGCTTTTGCTAATTCACAGATGAACGGTAAACGTTCTTCAAGATATGCTTCACCTAAGTGACGCAGGTCAAGGTGCACGACATCACCAAGAGGGTGTTTGATAGTGTTGCCTTTTTGTAGTTCGTGCCAGAACGCCTGAGAAACTTTGTCACGTGGACCCAGTTCCATGTATTTGTTTTTAGGCTGACCTACTGGAGTTTCAGGTCCCAGACCGTAGTCTTGCAGGTAACGGTAGCCGTTTTTGTTCAGCATGATACCGCCTTCACCACGACAACCTTCAGTCATCAGGATACCAGTGCCTGGCAGACCTGTTGGGTGATACTGAACGAATTCCATATCACGCAGAGGCACGCCATGGCGATATGCCATTGCCATACCGTCACCGGTAACGATACCGCCGTTAGTATTAAAGTGGTAAACACGACCCGCACCACCAGTTGCTAAAATCACAGATTTAGCTTTGATAGTAACCAATTCACCTTCAGACATGTGAATTGCAACCAAACCCTGGATTTCATCGCCGTCAACCAATAGGTCAACTACGAAGTATTCGTCAAAGCGTTTGATTTGAGGGTACTTCATTGAAGTCTGGAATAAAGTATGAAGCATGTGGAAGCCGGTTTTATCCGCCGCGAACCACGTACGTTCAATTTTCATTCCGCCGAAACGACGCACGTTCACTTCACCGTTTTCTTTACGGCTCCATGGACAGCCCCATTGTTCCATTTGGATCATTTCACGAGTTGCGTTTTCAACAAAATATTCAACAACATTTTGTTCACACAACCAGTCGCCACCGCCAACAGTGTCATTGAAGTGGTTTTCTAGTGAGTCTTCTTCTTTGATTACAGCAGCCGAACCGCCCTCTGCCGCAACAGAGTGCGAACGCATAGGGTAAACTTTAGAAATCAGAGCGACTTCCATATCAGGGTTTGCTTCTGCTGCCGCTATCGCTGAGCGAAGACCGCCGCCGCCAGCACCAATGACCGCGATATCTGTGGTGAATGTTTGCACAGTTATCCTCCAGTGAAAAAAGAATTACGGGATAATCCCGCTTGTTATCATTAAAAAGCGTAAAGCTTTGGAATCTATAGCGTAGTTTACGGTAGCAATTTTTTTAAAAAATTGACACGGTTAGGCTTTTGATCGAGAAAAAATTTTATTTGTGTGATTATTGTTCTAGGTGCGATCTGTATCACGCTTTTTTTTTATCGATATCCGAGGTAGACTCGTTTTTTATTTGTTATCGATGAAAAAATCTATGACTCAATCAATTTGGCAACCGTCTGCAACTATTGAATTTTTAAATGTCAGAGCGGCAATAATGAAAAAAATTCGCCACTTTTTTGAAACCAAAGAAGTGCTCGAAGTTGATACGCCAACACTCAGCCATGCCACTGTTACTGATATCCACCTACAGACATTTAATACCAATTTTGTCGGACCTGGTTATGCCAATGGTAAAACAGTCTATTTGATGACCAGTCCTGAATTTCATATGAAAAGGCTGCTGGCTGCGGGTAGTGGTTCCATTTACCAAATTTGTAAATCATTCAGAAATGAGGAGTGTGGTCGTTACCATAATCCTGAATTTACAATGCTGGAGTGGTATCGCGTCAACTTTAATCACCACGATTTAATGGATGAAATGGATGAGTTTCTGCAATTAACATTGGGAGTTGCAAAGACAGAACGTAAAACGTATCAGCAGGCTTTTGTTGAATGTTTAAGCGTGTGTCCTCTTGAAGCGTCTATAGAAGACTTAAAGCTTGTCGCTGCTCAACTTGGTTTGAGTGATATTGCCAAATATGAAACCAATCGGGATACATTATTACAACTTCTGTTTTCCGTCGGTGTGGAAAACAAGATTGGTCAGGAGTTTCCTGTGTTTATCTATAACTTCCCGGCAACACAGGCGGCTTTAGCGAAAATAAACCCGGATGACTCAAGGGTTGCTGAACGATTTGAGGTCTATTACAAAGGGGTTGAGCTGGCCAATGGATTTCATGAACTGGATAATGCACAAGAACAACGTGAACGGTTTGAAAACGACAACACGATGCGTTTAAAAATGGGTTTAGACATGCAGCCTATTGATGAACATCTTCTTGATGCTCTTTCTGTCGGTTTTCCCGAATGTTCCGGAGTGGCTTTAGGCATAGATCGTCTTATCATGTTAGCGCTGAACTCTGAGCATATTCGTGATGTTATTGCTTTTGATTTTCCAAGGGCGTAATTGTAATTTTTGACGGGGATTGTTTTTCTTGGCGTGAAGCACTCGCGTCATTGCAGTAACCTCGTTATACTCCATTCTAATTTGAATAACTAACCAATAAGACAGAGCTTGATATATGCAAGAGTACATTCAGTTTTTTCAGCAGAATCCGCTGTTATCCATCGCTTGGGTGGCAATAGTTGTTGCTATTGTTGTGAATATGGTGAAATCTGCTTCAGCTAAATTTAAATTTATTTCAGTAAATGAGTTAACTTATTCTGTGAACAAAGAGAATGGTGTCGTCGTTGATATCCGTACTCACGAAGAATTTAAGCAAGGCCACATCACGAATTCACTCAATGTTTTACCGACAGATATAAAATCCGGTAATCTGGCTACTCTTGAAAAACATAAAACAGACCCAATCATCATTGTATGTAAAAACGGACAGACCGCACAGGATAGTGCAGTAGCACTGATTAAATCCGGTTTTGAAAATGTGACCGTTTTGAAAAATGGCCTAAGTGCATGGAATGAAGGAAACCTTCCTCTTGTACGCGGTAAGAAGTAATTAAATTTTTATTTTGACGATTTTAAGTAAAGGAACACACCATGTCTGAAGCTGCACAACAAGCTCCTGAACAGAATTTTACAATCCAACGAATTTATCTGAAAGACCTGTCTTTTGAAGCGCCAAATTCTCCTGTTATCTTTCAGAAAGACTGGAATCCGAATGTGAATTTGGATCTGGATACTCAGAGCAAAGAATTGGGTGAAGGTGTCTACGAAGTGGTTCTTCGTTTAACAGTAACAGTTAAAAATGAAGAAGAGACAGCGTTCCTTTGTGAACTGCAACAGGCTGGTATTTTTACCGCTGAGAAAATGGAAGCAGGTCAGCTTGCACATTGTTTAGGTGCATTCTGTCCAAACATTCTTTTCCCATATGCTCGTGAAACTATTTCAAGCCTTGTAGTAAAAGGTACATTCCCACAACTAAATTTAGCACCTGTTAATTTTGATGCATTGTTTATGAATTATCTTCAACAACAGGCAGAAAAAGACGGAGCAACGTCTGAAGCTTAATATTTAGTGAGTTTCTCTCAGTGGAATATTAATAGCGAAGTGCACAGAGCATCTGGTGTTTACCTATAAACTAAAGATGTACTGTGCATTTTTTACTTTGTTAACATCAATAAACACATTTAGGCAATCCCATGGCAGATGTAATGACAGTCCAAAAAGTAAATACACCAATTTCGATTAGTGTTATTGGCGCTGGTTCTTATGGAACTTCGCTGGCTATTTCTCTGGCTCGTAATGGATCGAATGTTATGTTATGGGGCCATGAGCCAACGCATATGGAGCGTTTGGAACATGACAGGGAAAACAAACAGTTTCTTCCTGATGTGAAATTTCCTGAAAGCCTTATTATTGAAAAAGATTTGCAGAAAGCTGTTCAGGCAAGCCGTGATTTGTTGATTGTTGTTCCCAGCCATGTATTTAGCATTGTATTGCAGTCGATCAAACCGCATTTAAGGGATGATTCACGTATTTGCTGGGCAACTAAAGGGTTAGAACCGGATACCGGACGGCTGCTGCAGGATGTAGCTGTAGAACAGTTAGGTGAACATTATTCTTATGCTGTGATGTCCGGACCTACGTTTGCCAAAGAACTTGCTTTAGGAATGCCAACCGCAATTTCAGTTGCTTCAAATGATCCCAAATTTGTTGAAGACCTGCAGGAAAAAATACACTGTAGTCGTTCATTCCGGGTTTATGCCAATGACGACTTTATTGGTCTTCAACTTGGCGGTGCAGTAAAGAACGTTATCGCTATAGGTGCAGGTATTTCTGATGGTATTGGTTTTGGGGCTAATGCAAGAACGGCGTTAATTACCCGTGGATTAGCTGAAATGTCGCGCCTGGGGGCTGCACTGGGAGCTCAGCCAGAAACCTTTATGGGAATGGCTGGCCTGGGAGATTTGGTGTTAACGTGTACGGATAATCAATCACGTAACCGCCGCTTTGGGTTAGCTTTAGGCGCAGGTAAATCGGTTGATGTTGCTCAGGAAGAGATTGGGCAGGTCGTCGAAGGCTATCGCAATACTAAAGAAGTCTACCTGCTGGCTCAACGGGTTGGGGTGGAAATGCCGATTGTTGAACAAATTTATCAAGTCCTTTATCAGGGCAAAAACGCACAAATAGCAGCAAAAGATCTACTTGCGAGAGATAAAAAAGCAGAATAAAAAAGCAAGTATGGGGAGAAAGTTGAAATAATGAGTCAATGTCGAAAAGAACAAGTCTGGCTGACAATTATAAAGGAGGCCAGAGATCTTGCAGAGCAGGAGCCGATGCTGGCCAGTTTTTATCATGCCACAATTATCAAGCATGACAGTCTGGCTGCTGCACTGAGTTACATCTTAGCGAATAAATTACAGACACCTTCCATGCCAGCTATGGCAGTAAGGGAAGTGGTTGAAGAAGCGTTTGGATCGGATCCTGATATTATCGGGGCTGCATCTTGTGATATTTGTGCAACGGTTAGCCGGGACCCTGCTGTGGCTCAATACTCCATTCCGCTTTTATATCTTAAAGGTTATCACGCACTGCAAGGATACCGGGTGGCTAACTGGCTTTGGAAACAAGGTCGACGGGCCTTAGCTACTTATCTTCAGAATCAGATTTCGGTCGCCTGTCAGGTTGATATCCATCCGGCTGCCAAAATAGGTCGAGGTATTATGCTTGATCATGCGACTGGTATCGTCGTGGGTGAAACGGCTGTAGTCGAAAATGATGTGTCTATTCTGCAGGATGTGACACTGGGCGGTACCGGTAAAGAGTCTGGTGATCGACATCCGAAGATTCGTGAAGGGGTTATGATTGGTGCCGGTGCTAAAGTTCTGGGTAATATTGAAGTTGGCGAAGGGGCTAAAATAGGCTCATGTTCCGTTGTTCTTCAAGCTGTTCCGCCACACACCACTGTTGCAGGGGTTCCTGCAAAAATTGTGGGTCGACCATTCTCTGAAAAACCATCACTGGATATGGATCAGAATTTTAACGGGAAATCTCAGACATTTATTGGTGGTGACGGGATCTAAGGACTGACCCTAATACTAAGAGCAGACAAAAAAGAGAGGACATGAGCCTCTCTTCTGCTGTTATCTGGTTTTTAATTTAGGATATTGCATTAAGTTCCTGAAGAACTTCTTCTGCCCAGGTAATCCAGGCTTCTCTTGCAAGGATATTCCGGCGTAGAGTCAGCCTTTCTAACTTCTGGCGTTTATCCAGTGATTCCGGAACTGCATAATAAGCTGCTTCGATTTCTTTAAAGTGTGCAACCAGTCGTCTTGATTCATTGATCAAGTCAACCATTTGGTCTCTGTATGGTCCTGCTGGCTGAACAGCACAAGCCATAAGTTTTGCACTGAATTCATCACGAACCGTTGGATGAGCAGTTGGCTGATCGAACCATTCGGTCAGTGCTTTTCTTCCTTCCGCAGTAATAGAATATACTTTTCTGTCAGGTTTGCCTTCCTGAGGTTCTAGTACACAGGTAACTAAACCCTGTTGTCCCATTTTGTTGAGTTCACGATATACCTGTTGATGGCTGGCTTTCCAAAAATAACCGATGCTAGAGGAAAACTCTTTAGTAATATCGTATCCAGTCGCATCGCGAGTACTTAAAACAGTAAGGATTACGTGTGGTAATGACATGTCTGAAATCCAAAATAAGTTAATAAAAATTACAATCAATTTGAATCTCGTTAAGCTTCTGTGGCCTAATCATAAACGATTCAAACTTCCAGTATAAGTTACTGGTTCTGTCACCTTAAAGCCGTTAGCCTAGCTACCTAACCGCGAGTGATATTCAACTTGCTGCCTGCAACTGTTGTTTTAGCGATCTATTGCAGGTGGGAAATTGTATAACTAAATAATAAGCATAAACAGTGGAGTTAGGACAAGTTGGGATGAATTAATAACAATATCCTGTATTGTATTGCAAATAAAAAACAAAAGGCCGCACTATAGCGACCTTTTTTACCATTGTTAGGTTTTTATATTGTTTACTTAGCCAGTATTACGCATGCCTGCTGCAATACCTGCAATAGTAATCATTAATGCTTCTTCTAAGTCTGGCGGAGTTTCTTCGTACTGTCTGGTACGGTAAAGCAGTTCTGCCTGAAGCATGTTCAATGGTTCAACATAAATGTTACGTAAACGAATTGATTCTTGTCCCCAAGGGTCTCTTTGCATCAGGTTCTCGTTATTTTCAACATTCAATACAGACTTAATGTCTTTTGCAAGTTGTTCTCGTAACTTTTCACCTAATGGTCGCAGGCGTTCCTCAACCAGACGTTCATCATAGTAGCGTGAAATATCAGCATTACATTTGGTGTAAACCATTTCCAGCATACCTAAACGCGTGGAGAAGAAAGGCCATTCACGGCACATCTCTTCAAGCAATTCCTGATGTCCTTTATCAACGGAATACTGAATCGCTTCACCCGCTCCCAGCCATGCCGGTAACACCAGACGGTTTTGGCTCCAGGAGAAGATCCAAGGGATCGCACGTAAGCTCTCTACGCCACCAGTTGGGTTACGTTTTGCCGGACGTGAACCAAGAGGAAGTTTACCCAGTTCCAGTTCAGGTGTTGCCTGACGGAAATAAGGAACAAAGTCAGGTTCACCACGAACAACGTTACGATATGCTTCGCAAGAAACCTCTGATAACGCATCCATGAGATCACGCCAGTCTTTCTTTGGTTCCGGTGGTGGCAGAAGGTTCGCTTCAAGAACCGCACTCGCGTTCAGGTTCAGTGTATTGACTGCAACATCCGGTAAGCCAAGTTTAAAGCGGATCATTTCTCCCTGTTCTGTAACACGAAGACCGCCTTTCAGACTTTTTGGTGGCTGAGACAGTAATGCTGCATGAGCAGGAGCACCACCACGACCGATTGTACCGCCACGGCCATGGAATAAGGTTAAATCAACTTCAGCTTTTTCGCTGACATTAACCAGATCTTCCATTGCGCGGTACTGAGCCCAGCCAGCAGCCAGTGCACCGGCATCTTTAGCGGAATCTGAGTAACCGATCATGACCATTTGTTTGTTCTGAATGAAGCCACGATAGATATCGATACTGAATAACTGAGTCATGACTGACTTCGCATTATTCAAATCTTCAAGAGTTTCGAATAATGGGCATACATCCATGCGGTATGGACAGCCACATTCTTGCAGTAGTAGGTGTACAGCAAGTACATCTGATGCGGTTCTCGCCATCGAAATAACATAAGCACCAAACGCATCACGGGGATACGATGCAATAGTTTTACAGGTCTCCAGTACTTCTTTAACATCGGCAGATGGTTCCCATTCACGAGGAATTAAAGGACGTTTTGATGCAAGTTCATTAGTCAGAAACGCAATTTTGTCCTGTTCACTCCACTGGTCATAGTCGCCAAGACCAAGATAACGAGTCAGTTCAGAAAGCACATCTGAATGACGGGTACTTTCCTGACGGATATCAAGACGAACCAGGTTAACCCCAAATGCTTTAATGCGGCGCAGTGTATCGAGTAAGTTACCATCGGCTATTTTACCCATACCACATTCATGTAATGATTGGTAACAGGCGTAGAGTGGATCCCAAAGCTGGCTTGTTTCTTTAAGCGGCGCTTTAATTGGTAAATTTTGACCATGAACTTTCGCATCCAGGATTTCGATAGTGTCATTTAACAGTCTACGCAGACCTTTTAAAATTGCACGATAAGGTTCATGCTCATCTTCTCCGGCAAGTTGACGAACGGTATCGTTACACTTGGTCATCGCCAGTTCTCTGACGAGTTCGTTAATATCACTCAGGTAGAGATCAGCGGCTTTACAACGTGACTGTAGTAATACTTCACGGGTAATAGCATGAGTCACAAATGGGTTACCATCGCGGTCACCACCCATCCATGAAGAAATATGTACCGGAGCGGCATCAATAGGCAGCCCTTCGTCTAAATACTCTGCTACTTTCTCATTAAATTCACGTAAAAATTCAGGAATAGCTTCCCAAAGTGAATTTTCTACGACAGCCAGACCCCATTTGGCTTCATCGAGAGGAGTAGGACGTTGTTTACGAACAACATCAGAATGCCAGAATTGGGCAATAACCTGTTCTAGTCGACGTTGGGTTTTCTTTCTTTCTTTATCAGAGATATCAAGCTCTAATTTAGATAAACACTCATTAATTTTAACGAGTTGGTTTATCATTGTTCTGCGGTTGATTTCCGTTGGGTGAGCAGTCAGTACGAGCTCAATATTTAAATCTCGGATCGCTTGTGCAGTATCTAGCTTGCTTATTTTTTTATCAGTTAGTTTCGCAAAAAGCGCCTTAATAGTGTCAGGCTTATGCACATCAGTATCGCAATGGCGAGAAATCGTGTGATATTGCTCGGCAATATTAGTGAGGTTTAAAAACTGGTTAAACGCTCTGGCTACCGGTGTTAGTTGATCATCCGTTAACGTCTTGATTTCTTCTACCAGCGCATCGTAGTCGGACTTATTACCGTTACGGGCAGATTTGGATAGCTTACGAATGGTTTCTACTTTCTCAAGAATAATGCTTCCATCAGCATCCAGGATAGTATCCCCTAATACTCGTCCTAACATGCTTACATTACTTTTGAGTGCAGCGTATGTTTCGTTCATTGTTATGTTCCTGCCTTGAAATAAAATTACATCCCGTGTTCTTAAGTTAGCTAACGTAATTTATCTAAATAAATGTTGCTAAGTCAAATAAACATTACAAAACTCATTCATTATCTACTTCGATTAGAGAAATAGAAATAAAATATTGAAAGAAAGTTTCAAAACATTTCTTTCAATAATGGAATAAAGTGTTAGATTTTTACATTTTATTAATCAATTTAATAAATAAATCAAAAACAGTACTTATGTATTGACCTGGTTAACAAGTCGATTGTTGGGTCGATAAATTCAAAAGCCAGAAATTCATCTGGCTGGTGAGCCTGTTCGATTGAACCAGGACCCAATACAATTGTTGGACACACATGTTGTAAGTAAGGTGCTTCAGTACAATAGTTTACTGTTTCCGCTTCTTTGCCACTCAGATGCCCCATCTCTTTTACAAACGGATGGTTGTGGTCACACTCATAGCCAGGGATCGAATCATGCAATGGTTTCATTTCGACACAGCCGGGCCATTTTTCGAAAACATTGTTTAGTGCTCCCCGCAGGAAGTTGTCCAGATTATCCAAACTGATCCCCGGTAAAGGGCGAACATCGTAATGGAGTTCACAACAGCCACAGATGCGGTTAGCACTGTCCCCACCATGGATATGACCTAAGTTTAGTGTAGGATATGGAATTTCAAAGCCAGGATGATGATATTTTTTCATCAGAATATCTCTGGCCTGCATTAATGCGTACATCACTTCGTGCATTATCTCGATGGCATTGATTCCCATCGCCGGGTTAGATGAGTGTCCGGATTTTCCTGTGATTCGAACCGCTTTTGCTACGTGACCTTTATGTGCATAGACAGGAATCAGGCTGGTTGGTTCACCGATAATGCAGTAATCCGGGTGAATTGGTGGATGGTCAGCAAAGTGACGAGCACCAATCATGGTTGTTTCTTCATCACAGGTGGCAACAACATACAGAGGTTTCTTTTGTTTTGACCAGTCGATGTTTTTTACCGCTTCAATAATGAAAGCAAAGAAGCCTTTCATATCAGCAGTGCCTAATCCATAAAAGCGATTATCTTTTTCTGTTAGTGCGTATGGATCGCAACTCCAGCGACCTTCGTCAAACGGAACGGTGTCTGAGTGTCCAGATAATAGCAGGCCACCTTCACCAGTGCCCATTTTCGCGATGAGGTTATGTTTATTCTCTGCTACTTTTATGGTTTCAACTGTGAATCCCAGAGCTGTGAACCAGTCAGCGAGTTTGGCAATAACTTCTGTATTACCTTCATCCCATTTCGGATCACTGGAGCTTATTGATGATGTGGATATTAAACCTTGGTAAACGTCTTTAAATTTAGGGAAATTCATAGAAACTTGGCTCCTACTATTGACAGGGATATTCAGAGAAGGTAAAACACATATTAAATCACTTTTTATGAATAAAAAACCAAATAAACGGAAATTAACAAAATTTATAGTCAGTTTTTTGCTTGGTTTTTAATCAATTTATCGGGTGCCTCATATGTTAAAAACAACCATCATTGGAGCTAGCGGTTATACCGGAGCTGAACTTGCGTACATGGTGCAAAAACATCCTGAGTTGACGCTATCAGGTTTATTTGTTTCTGCCAACAGTTTAGATGCAGGAAAATCAATTGCACAACTGCATGGAAAACTGGATGGTGTTGTTGATATGGCCGTGCAACCTTTAACTGACCCTGAAGCTGTTGCCAAAGAGACAGACATTGTATTTCTCGCCACAGCACATGAAGTGAGTCATGATTTAGCACCGATATTTTTAGCGCAAGGCTGTCAGGTTTTTGATTTGTCAGGTGCATACCGCGTAAATAGTGATGAATTCTTTACCAAATACTACGGATTTGAACATAAGTTCTCTGACTGGCTGGAAAATGCCGCATATGGTCTTGCTGAATGGAATGCAGACAAAATCAAAGCCGCTCAGTTAGTGGCTGTCGCCGGATGTTATCCGACTGCGAGTCAGTTAGCGATTAAACCACTGATTGAATCTGAGCTTCTTGATACGGTTCAATGGCCAATAATTAATGCAACCAGTGGTGTTTCCGGCGCAGGTCGTAAAGCGACTATGACTAACAGTTTTTGTGAGGTAAGCCTGGCTCCTTATGGCGTGTTTACCCACCGTCATCAACCTGAAATTTCAGCTCATCTGGGTCGTGATGTTATCTTTACTCCGCATTTGGGTAATTTTAAGCGTGGTATCCTGGCCACGGTAACAATGAAGCTGGCTCAAGGGGTGACAGAAGAACAAGTAGCAGCAGCGTTTGATAAAGCCTACAGTGGTAAGCCGGCTGTTCGTCTGAAATCTGGTTTGCCGCGTTTGCAGGATGTTCAATTTACACCATTTTGCGATATTGGCTGGAAAGTTAGTGGCGAGCATGTCATTGTTGTGTCTGCAATCGATAACCTATTGAAAGGCGCTTCAAGCCAGGCAATGCAGTGCTTGAATATCCATTATGGTTATCCAGAGCTTACTTCATTGATTTAAGGGACACAGTCATGACTAAAATCCAACGTCCAGTTGTTGTTAAATTAGGTGGTGCTGTTCTTTCAAGTACGGATACACTTGCGAAATTATTTTCTGCGATATCAGCATATCAGGCACAAAAACCGGTAGTGATTGTTCATGGTGGCGGATATCTTGTTGATGATCTGATGTCAAAACTTCAGTTCGAAACAGTTAAGAAAAATGGTCTGAGAGTCACGCCTTATGATCAAATTCCATTTATTGCCGGTGCGCTTGCAGGGACTGCAAATAAATTGCTTCAGGGTGAAGCGGTAAAAAGTGGATTAAAAGGTATTGGTTTGTGTTTAGGGGACGGAGGCCTGTGCAAGGTGACTGAACTTGATCCAGAACTTGGTGCGGTCGGACTGGCAAAAGCTGGAGATCCGACTATCGTTAATGCGATTATCCTGGCTGGTGGAACTCCTATCATAAGTTCTATTGGTTTGACTGATGAAGGTCAACTGATGAATGTTAACGCAGACGATGCTGCTGTAGCTGTTGCACAATCACTCGATGCAGATTTGGTTCTTCTCTCTGATGTGAGTGGTGTGTTGGACCAGCATAAAGAATTAATTCCTGAACTTGATTCAGAGCGTGCCGAGAGACTTATCAGTGCCAAAGTGATTACGGATGGCATGATTGTTAAAGTTCGTGCAGCTCTGGAAGCAGCGAATGAGTTAGGGCGCCCTATTGACGTTGCCGGATGGAAAAGTCCGGAACTATTGCCTCAGCTATTCGCAGGAGAAAGCATCGGTACCCGTTTCTTTCCCAATAATGCTTAATAACGAATTTAAATTGTAATATTGATAATACCCCTTGGCACTGACCGCCATGTGCAGAGCCAGGAAGTTGGAGAAAACAAAATGAGTAAAGTACAAGTAAATAAAGTTGTTGTTGCATACTCTGGCGGTCTTGATACGTCAGTAATCATTCCATGGTTGAAAGAAAACTATGGTTGTGAAGTTGTTGCTTTCGTTGCTGATGTTGGTCAGGGTGCTGAAGAATTAGTTGGCGTTGAAGAAAAAGCAATCGCATCTGGTGCATCTGAGTGTTACGTCGTTGACCTTAAAGATGAACTTGTTGCTGATTACATCTACCCAACACTAAAAACTGGTGCGCTATACGAAGGTAAATACCTGCTGGGTACTTCAATGGCTCGTCCAATTATCGCTAAAGCACAGGTTGAAATCGCTCGTAAAGTAGGTGCTGACGCTCTTGCTCACGGCTGTACCGGTAAAGGTAATGACCAGGTTCGTTTCGAAGGTGCATTCGCTGCACTGGCACCTGATCTTGAAGTTATCGCGCCATGGCGTGAATGGGATCTTGAAAGCCGTGAAGAATGTCTTGACTACCTTGCTGCCCGTAACATTCCTTGTACTGCATCACTGACTAAAATCTATTCTCGTGATGCTAACGCTTGGCATATCTCTACTGAAGGCGGTGTTCTGGAAAGTACCTGGAATGCGCCAAACGATGATTGCTGGACCTGGACAGTCGATCCTAAGAAAGCACCTGATGAAGCAGAAACAGTTACTCTTAAAGTAGAAAAAGGCGCTGTTGTTGCTGTTGATGGTAAAGCAATGTCTCCTTATGAAGTGCTTCTTTGCCTGAATGAGAAAGGTGTTAAACACGGTGTTGGTCGTATCGATATCGTTGAAAACCGTCTGGTTGGTATGAAGTCTCGTGGTTGTTATGAAACTCCGGGGGGCACTATCATGATGGAAGCTCTGCGTGCGGTTGAACAACTTGTACTGGACAAAACATCATTCGAATTCCGTGAAGAATTAGGTATCAAAGCGTCTCACTTGGTTTATGATGGCCGCTGGTTCACCCCTCTTTGTCGTTCAATCATGGCTGCAACTGAAGAGCTTGCACAAGATGTTAACGGTGAAGTGGTTATTGAGCTTTACAAAGGTCATGCAACTGCGATACAAAAACGTTCTGATAACAGCTTGTATTCAGAAGAGTTTGCAACATTTGGTGCAGATGACGTTTATGACCAAAGCCATGCTGGCGGCTTTATCCGTCTATACTCTTTACCAAGCCGTATTCGTTCGTTGAATGCCGCTAAAGCAGCAAAAAAATAAGTAATAACTAATAACTAATTTCAGCACAGAAGCAATGTGAGGATCTAGACAAGTGGGTCTAGATCCCTTTTCAGTATTTAGGAGAGACACAATGGCACTATGGGGTGGTAGATTTACCCAAGCAGCAGACGCTAGGTTCAAAGATTTTAATGATTCGCTACGCTTTGATTACCGATTAGCCGAGCAAGACATTGTGGGTTCTATCGCTTGGTCAAAAGCGTTACTGACAGTAAATGTTTTAACTGAGGAAGAACAACAGAAGTTAGAGCTGGCTCTTAATGAGCTTAAACTTGCTGTGATGGAAGATCCTGAGCAGATTCTCCGCTCTGATGCTGAAGATATCCACTCATGGGTGGAACAACAACTTATCAACCGTGTTGGTGATTTGGGTAAAAAATTACACACTGGCCGTTCTCGTAACGATCAGGTAGCGACTGACCTGAAATTGTGGTGTCGTCAACAGGGTCAGCAACTGCTGATTGCTTTAGACAGACTGCAACGCAAATTGGTTGAAGTAGCCAAAGAACATCAAACCACTGTACTACCTGGTTATACTCACTTACAACGTGCTCAGCCTGTGACATTTGCTCACTGGTGTCTGGCATACGTTGAAATGTTTTGAGCGTGACTATTCTCGTCTGAATGACGCGATTAACCGTCTTGATACTTGTCCGCTGGGATCTGGTGCTCTTGCTGGTACCGCATACGCCATTGATCGTGAAAAATTAGCGCATAATCTGGGATTCCGTCGTGCGACGCGTAACTCTCTGGACTCGGTTTCTGACCGTGACCATGTGATGGAACTGATGACAACAGCCTCTATTTCAATGCTGCACTTATCCCGTCTGTCTGAAGACATGATTTTCTATAACTCAGGTGAATCGGGTTTCATCGAGTTAGCCGATACTGTGACTTCTGGCTCTTCTCTGATGCCACAGAAGAAAAACCCGGATGCATTAGAACTTATCCGTGGTAAAACCGGCCGTGTTTATGGCTCTCTTGCCGGTATGATGATGACAGTAAAAGCATTGCCTCTTGCGTACAACAAAGATATGCAGGAAGATAAAGAAGGGTTGTTTGACGCTCTTGACACCTGGAATGACTGCATGGAAATGGCAGCACTGTGTTTTGAAGGTATTAAGGTTAACGAAGACCGTACTCTGGAAGCCGCTAAACAGGGTTATGCGAACGCAACTGAACTTGCTGATTATCTGGTTGCTAAAGGCATTCCATTCCGCGAAGCACACCATATTGTCGGCGTAGCCGTTGTTGGCGCGATTGCCAAAGGTTGTGCATTAGAAGAATTATCATTAGAGGAACTGAAAGAGTTCTCTGATGTGATTGAAAACGACGTTTACGAAATTCTGACCATCGAATCCTGTCTGGACAAACGTAGTGCCCTTGGCGGTGTATCTCCTGTACAGGTGGCTTATGCGGTTGAGCAGGCGCAAAAACGTATGGGCAAGCACAATGCCAATGCAGTTAAAGTGCGTCCGGCGCGTTTAACCGATATTGAATCTTTAGAAGGCATGGTTGCGTACTGGGCGAATATTGGTGAAAACTTACCGCGTTCACGTAACGAGCTTATCCGTGATATCGGCTCTTTCGCCGTTGCGGAACATCAGGGTGAAGTGACTGGTTGTGCTTCTCTGTATGTGTATGATTCAGGTCTAGCTGAAATTCGCTCTCTGGGTGTTGAAGCTGGCTGGCAGGGACAGGGACAGGGTAAAGCGATTGTTAGCTATCTGGTTTCCCGTGCTAAGCAAATGGCCATTAAGAAAGTATTTGTCCTGACCCGTACGCCTGAGTTCTTTATGAAGCAGGACTTCATCCCGACCTCTAAAACATTATTACCAGAAAAAGTATTAAAAGACTGCGACAAATGTCCTCGTCAACATGCGTGTGATGAAGTAGCACTGGAAGTGAATTTAGATGATGATCTAATTTATAAGACAAAAGTCGCATAACTAGATGAATTCAGAATGGTTTTAAAAGAATAAAAAAAGATCAAAAAAAGATCGATCTTTTTTGAACCATCTTATTAAAGCAGTGTCTACTAAAATACCACTGCTTTTTCTTAGATTGAATCTAAGAAGCCCTGAAACTTGATATTGGTTTCAGGGCTTTTCTTTTTCTGGAAGCTTTTATTTTTTACTGGCGATTGCTGAGCGGAATAATCATAAACGTCATCACTAAGTGCAGCAGAAGCAACCCGTGACACGCTATTCCAAAAAAGATCAGCGTAATAGATTCTATCGATTTAGGATTTTCTTTACCCCAAAGAAGCCATACAGGCCAGAATAACAGGCACAACACAGTAAGCTGAATCATACAGCGTGTACAACGACCTATCTTTTTCCAAAACCAGTCAGATGAGCATGTCTGGCAGCCCATAATTGAGTCCTTTTGATTTTTTAATCGTTTTAATATCTAGATCTATAGATTAGATAGTTTGCATGGGTCTTGCAATGAATAAGGGATTTATGGGCTTTGCGATTGGTGTGCGTTGGATGATAGGAAGATATCTCAGGCTCCTTATGAGAAGGAGCCTGAATTAGTGGCCAATTAAGCGAAATAAACTTCTAAGTCGTCACTACCACCGATGTGTTTACCACCGATGTATACCTGTGGAACAGTGGTACGGCCGGATACTGCACGCAGACTTACTGTTGTAGCATCTTTACCCAGGACGATTTCTTCATACTGAAGACCTTTCTCAATCAACAGCTGTTTAGCTCTAGCACAGAAAGGGCAACCAGGTTTAGTGAATACCGTGATTGATTCCTGAACCTGATAGTCTGGTGCCACGTATTTCAGCATAGTATCTGCATCAGAAACTTTGAACGGGTCACCTGGTTCGTCTGCTTCGATAAACATTTTTTCCACGATGCCGTCTTTAACCAGCATGCTATAACGCCATGAACGTTTACCAAAACCTAAGTCATTTTTATCAACCAACATGCCCATGCCATCAGTAAACTGACCATTACCATCTGGTACGAAGGTAATATTGTTCGCTTCCTGGTCGGCTTTCCAGGCATTCATTACGAAAGTATCGTTGACAGAAAAACATAAAATAGAATCGATGCCGTGGTCTTTAAATACAGGAAACAGTTCGTTGTAACGAGGTAAATGGCTTGATGAACAGGTTGGTGTATAGGCACCTGGCAAGCTGAATACAATAACTGTTTTTCCTTTGAAAAGTTCATCTGTTGTTACGTTTACCCACTGGTCTCCCTGACGAGTTGGAAAGGTTACCTGTGGTACTGCCTGGCCTTCTTTTGATGTAAACATACATTTTCCTTAATTTTATTGGTTAACTATTTGAGAAGTTTAGCTTCTGTAATTCGTTTCGATAGACTCATTATCTAAAAATCTCTTTGATAGCTCTAATCGTTTAATGCTATGGTTTTGATAGGTAATCTCTATATGGTAAAGAATATGAACATCCGAGATTTTGAATATCTTGTAGCATTATCGGAGCATAAGCATTTTAGAAAAGCAGCAGAAGCATGCTTTGTGAGCCAGCCTACATTAAGTGGGCAAATTCGCAAGCTGGAAGATGAGTTAGGAACCGCGTTGCTTGAACGTAGTAGCCGCAGAGTCCTGTTTACTGATGCTGGAATGCAGTTGGTTGAACAGGCTAGAAAAATCCTCAAAGAAGTGAAAACGTTCAAGGATATGGCGAGTGGTCAGAGTGGGGACATGACCGGACCGATGAATATAGGATTCATTCCTACTATTGGACCGTATTTATTACCAAGAATTATTCCGGCAGTAAAAGCACAGTATCCTGAATTAGAGTTATATTTGCATGAAGCCCAAACTGCTCAGTTAGTTAAAAAGCTCGAAGACGGACAATTAGATTGTTTAGTTTTAGCCTCTGTTGAAGAAACGGCACCATTTAAAGAAATTGAAATTTATAATGAACCGCTTAGTGTCGCTGTCCCAAGTGACCATGAATGGGCGAACAAAGATGTTGTTGATATGTCATTGTTAGCGGGGCGTACAGTGCTGGCATTAGGCGATGGCCACTGCTTGCGGGATCAGGCTTTAGGCTTTTGTTTTGCTGCGGGTGCAAAAGATGATGAACGTTTTAAAGCAACCAGCTTAGAAACGCTGCGCAATATGGTCGCCGCCGGAGCGGGGATTACATTACTGCCACAGTTAGCTTTGCCCGCTGAACATGAAAAAGATGGGGTTTGTTATATCAAAGCCGTAAATCCGGTACCATCGCGTACCATTGTTTTAGTGTACCGTCCGGGCTCACCGCTGAGAGAGCGTTTTGAACAGTTTGCTCAGATGATTAAGTCCCAGTTAGAAAAAAGTCTCAGCTCTGCCGCTTAAATAAAAAACGGGCAGCCCACGTAGAGGCTGCCCGTTTTTAATTTTCCGGAGAGAATGTTATCAGAATAACTCTTCACTACCGTTTGAAGTGGAAATACTGTTGGTTATGTTGTTCTTAACATACTCTTTGGGTTCAGTACCTTCCTCGAAATATTCGAACATCGATGAGGCATCGGTTTTGTTGGTCAGTAATCCGGTTGCTCTGTCGATTCTAACCTGAATGATACGATCAGGAACTGTCTTGTCGTGTTCCGGTACTCCGTCAAGTGCTGCTCCCATAAACTCAATCCAGGCTGGTTGCGCAGTTTTTGCTCCTGACTCAACACCACTTAGCATGTCATCCTCGTTTGAGTTGTGGCTTGCTCTGCCCAGTTCACGGTTATGATTGTCAAATCCAACCCAGGCGGTTGCAACTATGTCCGGACCAAAACCGTTGTACCAAGTATCTTTAGAATCATTGGTTGTGCCGGTTTTACCGCCAATGTCACGACGTTTCAGTTTCTGAGCTCGCCAACCGGTACCATTCCAGCCGCTACCGGTACGCCAGTCTCCACCACCCCAGATATTGCTGTGAAGCATTTCTCTGACTAAGAATGCATTCTGAGCCGTGATTACCTGTGGAGCATACTGAGGTTCCTGTGGTTCCACTGCTTGCTCACCAGACAGAGGACTCAGGCTGCTATCTGCAGGATTGCCATCAGACTGGAGGTTATCCATAGACTCATTATTATCCGCAGGATTCATCACCTGACTGGTCTGGTTTGCTAAATCATCGCTATTAAGCTCTGGTGGACAATTCTGGTGACAGACTATTTTTGGTGATGCCTGGTATTCCAGATTACCAAATGAATCTTCGACATGATCAACATAAAAAGCTTGCACGTAATAGCCACCATTGGCAAAAACCGAATATCCCTGAACCAGTTTTACCGGAGATAAGCTGCCAGCCCCTAATGCGACTGTTTCTGAATCTGGTAGCTTATCCAGATCAAAACCAAAGCGGGTCAGATAATTACGGGTATCTTCCAGGCCGACTTCACGCATGACTCTGACCGCCATGACGTTTTTCGATTGTGCTAAGCCAATTTTCATTCTGGTGGGGCCTGCGTAATCGGGTGGTGAGTTTTTCGGACGCCATGCAGTACCCTGACTTTTATCCCACTGGTTGATCGGTGCATCATTAATTAAGGTCGCTAGCGTCATACCTTTATTTAATGCTGCTGAATAAATAAAAGGTTTAATACCTGAACCGACCTGACGAATGGATTGTGTTGCCCGGTTAAATTTACTGTGAACAAAGTTGAATCCACCCACCAGTGCTTTTACTGCGCCATTATTTGGATTCATCGCAACAAAAGCTGTGTTTGCATCAGGTACCTGGCTAAGATGCCAGACAGGTTGCTGCATATTATCTGCAACATTACGGACCCAAATTTGTTCACCGGCATGTAATACATCGGCAGGCTCTTTGGGTGAATACCCCTGACGTTTGTCGGTAATATATGGACGCGCCCAGCTCATCTCATCCCATGTGATAACATTACTGCCATTGTCTTTAATAATGACCTGAGCGGAATTGTTATTCACCTGAGTGACAACTGCGGGAATAAATTCACCATAAGTAGGTTGATCACTGAGTTTTTCATCTATTTCTTCAGTTGATAAAGCCGGTTGTCCTTCTTTCCATAAAATACGGACCGCGCCTCGGAACCCGTGTCTTTCATCATAGGCAATTAAATTATGAATTGCGGCCTGATTTGCTGCTGACTGAAGCTTTGAGTTAACCGTCATATAGACTTTCATGCCGGATGTATAAGCATCTTCTCCATAGTGCTTAACCATCCATGACCGCGCTATTTCAGCAACATAAGGAGCATGTAACTCAAGTTCTGCACCATGATAAGTTGCAGCAATTGATTCTGATTTTGCTTCATCATATTGCTCCCGAGTGATGTAGTGCTCATCAAGCATTCGCATTAACACAACATTACGGCGAGCTGTTGCTCTGTCCAAAGAATAAATCGGATTCATAGTGGAAGGCGCTTTTGGCAGACCAGCAATCACAGCCATTTCGCTCAGAGTCAAATCCTGAACATTTTTACCAAAATAAACCTGTGCCGCAGCACCAACACCATAGGAACGGTAGCCGAGGTAAATTTTATTCAGATAAAGTTCCAGAATTTCATCTTTCGTTAAAAGTTGTTCAATATGGACAGCGATGAAAATCTCTTTGATTTTTCGCATGATTTTCTTTTCATTCGATAAAAAGAAATTACGTGCCAATTGTTGCGTAATGGTACTTGCACCTTGAGTCGCATTACCTGAAATCATGACAGCAATAGCAGCCCGGGTAATACCGATCGGATCAAAGCCATAATGTTGGTAGAAACGAGAGTCTTCTGTCGCGATAAACGCATGAACAAGCTCTGGTGGTATTTCAGAGAGCTTTAACGGAATGCGTCTTTTCTCGCCAAATTGAGCAATGAGTTTGCCATCTTCACTGAAAACCTGCAGTGGTGTTTGTAGCTGAACGTCCTTTAGCGTTGCTACGTCAGGCAGTTCTGGCTTTACATAATAGTAAAACCCAATAATCGTACCTGATCCTAAAACAATGCAAATTAATGCAAGTAAAAATAAGCGCTTTATGAACTTCACCGGATAATCCCTGTTTAGTTGAAATGCTCAGATGCAATTCGGATGACTTTCCGCTACAAAATTGGCTCTGAAATGGTTGCGTATTGTACTACCAATCACAAGTTTTAACAGAGTCGATTTATAAGGGCATGAACATGAGTAAACGAATAATAACGGGTATTGATATTCGTTGTAATTCTATTCTTGCTATTACTGTAGCTAAAAAGTATGACATCTATCAGATACAAATGATCCAAGATATTTCATTAAAAAACAATATCGAGGTTAAAAATATAGATTGTCATCAACAGGTCATTGTTGATGCTTTAAAACAAATAAAACAGAACTTGCCCAGATTTTGCTCTCATATTGTACTTTCTTTAGCTGAATCTGAAGTGATTTCCAAAGAAATAGCATTATCAACGACAGAACCGAGTTCTTATATCGAATCGGCTATTTATCAGAAATTTGCCAAACTTGTTCCTTTACCAATGGAAGAGTTGGTGGTTGATTACACCAGTAATAGCAATGCGTATCAGGTCTTTGCAACCAGAAAAGAAGGGGTATTTGTCAGACAAAAGGTCGTACAAAAAGCTGGTCTGAAACTGGGACTGATCGAGTTGCAAAAGCAGGCGTATCTGCAGAGCCTTTCTTATTTGCAAGCAACATTAAGCTGTGGAGAAGCAATATTAGTTGATATTGGAAGCCGTTATTTAAGATTCGGAGCGTTTATCAAGGGGGAACAGCATTTCCGAACCCTTGATATCACATCCGAAAGTGTCAACGACGAGAGCTCATTAGCTCATTTTGTCATGAATGAATGGCAGCGGTTTTTACCATTAAATGTCGATTATTCTCCGGATGCTATTTTGATCCATCTTGCTCCAGATTATGCGACCGAATTGTTTCAGCTTATTGCTCAGTCTATTCCGGTTCCGTGTTTGCAGATCGAAGCTTTGTCTCCTGAAGATGATTCTAATTCAGTTGCTGATGAGCCTTTTATTGCGCTTGGCAGTGCTTTAAGAGCGTTTGAATCGATAGGAAGTCAAAAATATGCTGCATAACATTAATTTTATCGACTGGCAGCATTATCAGCGATTACAGAAAAAACGCTGTATGTGGTCATTTTTCCTATGTTTTTTGGTCCTGTTTATGAGTACAGAAATAGGTGTTTTTCTGTATGCACGGCACAAAATGCAGTTACTGGAATTAATAAAAAAAGATTATCAGATATTAGATTCTCGTTTTAACTGGCTGAAACAGAAAAAGAAAAAAGGGGAAGATACACAAGCTAATACTGAGAAATTAAAGCAAATTATTGGTACATGGTCTGGTGGACGATGGATAATTTATCAGTTTATTCATGGGTTAACTCTGTGTATTAATCCGTCTGTTGCTGTTGAGACACTCACCCAAAAAGGTCTGAATATAGAACTAAACGGACAGTTTTTATCTCTGGATAAATTTAATCAGTTTATACAACAAATTGGCACAATGGATTTTATTGATGCTGTCGATGTTGAGTCTGTGACGACCCCATCTCGTGCTTCAGGAATACCTTCTTCCCTCTATCAGTTTCGCATTCAGATTCTTTTAAACGCCAGCAACCATGGCTATGGCAGAAACGATCCGTTATGAAATTCTCCTCATTATTTTTCAATAGCGTTTCGGTACGGGTGCTTTTGATGCTGCTAAGTGTGTATCTGGCTGTTTCTGCGACCTGTTTTTTGTACTGGCAAGACGAGTTTAGTCGTATGTCAGACGAAAATAGAACGCTTCTGGCCGGGCAAAAAGAGTTAAGTCAGAAAAATTACCAAACGTCTTCCTATGTTTCTCAACAATCAACCCGAATAGCAACGTATAAGCAGGTATCTGACCAGATACTTAACATGGCATCAAATTCATCGAGTGTCGAAGTCACGCAGTATATAAACAGCATGGCTAAAGCGGCACAAATACAAAAGGCCGATATTCGCTGGTTAGAAGAAACAAATTTCCCGTTGTATATAGAAAAAACGTTTGAGCTGAAGGTCGCAGGTGACTTTTTATCATTAGAACGTTTTTTCCGAACGATAGCTGAACAGAAACGATTGTTATCATTCTCATATTCTCAGTGGATAAAGAGCAACAGGGCTGAAAACATTGTTGTGATAGCAAAGGGACATTCCTATCAATGGATTGCAGAGAGGCTTTAATTTGAAATCTTATCATGTATTTTTTGCTGTCTTTTTTGCCGGTTTATGTCTGGGAACGGATGGGCATAGTGAGGAAGTCAGTAATCCATTCCACGTAATTAATGTGGACACCTCCTTGTTACCAGCACAGAAACTAAAAAAAGAGCAGGAAGCCGGGCCGCAGGAGGTTAAAAAGAAGACGTGCTATTTTAAATTAAAGCATGCTGACAGTGAGCAGCTATATAAAATGCTTAATGAGCAGAAAGGGTTTTCATCTGAATCAGGATTTGTTTCTTTTGATAACAGAACGAATACTTTGATTGTTTTCGATACACCGGAAAGTTTGCAGCGCATCAGTTCATTAATTAAGCATATTGATCGCCCTGCGAAGTTAGTCGAGATAGAAGCTCGGATTGTCATGGTAAATGAAGGTGCACTGGATGAAATGGGAGTGCAGTGGGGGCTGTCGTCTCTGCATCAAGATGGTTCTGTTGTCGGGCGTCTGCCGACGACATCTGCCAGCTTGGATTATAGTGATCGAATGTCAGTCACCTTACCGGCAACATCATCAAATGCATCATCGATTGCCTTTCAATTAGCCTCTTTAGGTACCGGAACTCTGTTGGATCTGGAATTGTCGGCATTACAAAGTGAATCTAAAGCGGAAGTTGTTTCCAGTCCGAGGCTACTGACGATGAATCATAAAGCTGCATTTATTGAACAGGGGACTGAAATACCTTATCTGGAATCAAACAAAGACGGGGAGCAAACCGTCGCATTTAAAAAAGCGGTGTTAAGCCTGAAAGTGACACCGACAATGAATAGCGATGACAAAATGACGCTTGATTTGCTGGTTACTCAGGATCGCCCCGGTCAGGTGGTAAAAACTGGAACGGGTGAAGCGGTAGCGATCATTACTCAGCGTATCGGGACTCAGGTGATGGTTAATAACGGTGAAACCATAGTTCTGGGGGGAATCTTTCAGAAGAGTACAACGAAGAATGTGGATAAAATTCCGTTGTTAGGTGATTTACCTGTGATGGGTACATTATTCCGCCGGACGTATGAAAGTAGCGGAAAAAGTGAATTGGTTATTTTTGTTACTCCCAGGGCTATAATTCAATAAGTTAACAATGTTTTTACGACAAATAGAAAAATAAAGTTGCAATACGATGCTCAGATCTAGATAATTTCGGGTCTTATCACGAAATATCTGTGAGGAATTGGTGCCACGAGAGTTACCCAGCACATTTTGTGCTGTCGCGTACTTGTGGCGATGTCATTGAATTAACGCAAGAAACTACTGCTGAACATGGCTGAAAAACGTAATATTTTCCTTGTTGGCCCAATGGGCGCTGGCAAAAGCACAATTGGTCGATATCTCGCTCAACAACTTCACATGGAATTTGTTGACTCTGATACGGTAATCGAAGAGCGCACTGGAGCTGATATCGCTTGGGTATTTGATGTAGAAGGTGAAGAAGGCTTCCGTAAACGCGAAGAAACGGTTATTAACGATTTAACTGAGCAACAAGGTATTGTCTTGGCTACTGGTGGTGGCTCTGTTAAAAGTAAAGAGAACCGCAACCGCTTATCTGCTCGAGGCGTTGTTGTTTACCTGGAAACAACAATAGAAAAGCAGCTAGCTCGTACCAACCGCGATAAAAAACGTCCTTTATTGCAGACCGATTCACCAAGAGAAGTTCTTGAATCTCTTGCTGGAGAACGTAATCCACTTTATGAAGAAATTGCTGATATCGTTGTAAAAACTGACGATCAAAGTGCAAAAGTGGTAGCGGGTCAGATCGTAAAAATGTTAGAAGATCAATAATTCTTTTATTAATTGGAGCATTACCATGGAACGGATTACGGTCAGTCTTGGTGAACGTAGCTACCCTATCTCTATCGGTGCCGGATTATTTAATGATCCGGCTCTGCTTTCTTTTCTGAACTCCAAACAAAATGTTGTTGTCGTCACTAATACGACGATTGCTCCCTTGTATGCTGAAAAAATCGAGAATTTACTCACTCAGGTTGGTAGTAAATTTTCTTTGCTTCAGTTGCCTGATGGTGAAAAATACAAGTCGTTAGATACATTTAATACCGTGATGACATTTCTAATCGAGAACAATTATAACCGTGATGTGGTGATTGTTGCTCTTGGTGGTGGTGTTATCGGGGATCTGGTTGGTTTTGCTGCTGCGTGTTACCAGCGCGGAGTAGATTTTATTCAGATTCCAACCACATTATTATCTCAGGTTGATTCATCAGTAGGTGGAAAAACCGCTGTCAATCATCCACTTGGTAAAAACATGATTGGTGCTTTTTACCAGCCAAAAGCTGTTATTATTGATACCAATTGTCTGGCAACATTACCTGAGCGGGAATTTGCTGCCGGAATGGCGGAAGTCATTAAATATGGCATCATCTATGACTATGATTTCTTTGTGTGGTTAGAAGAGAATTTAGAAAGCTTATATAACCATAACGAAGATGCTTTAAAGTATGCGATTGCGCGTTGCTGCCAGATTAAAGCCGAAGTGGTGGCTCAGGATGAAAAAGAGTCAGGAATTCGTGCTTTGCTAAATCTTGGCCATACTTTTGGTCATGCTATTGAGGCTGAACTTGGGTATGGTAACTGGTTGCATGGTGAAGCAGTTGCGGCCGGTACTGTGATGGCAGCTAAAACGGCTTGCTTGCAGGGGATGCTGTCTGAAGAACAAGTGGACAGGATCGTCACTATACTCAAAAGAGCTAAATTACCTGTTCATACGCCGGAAAGTATGTCTTTCGATGACTTCATCAAACATATGATGAGAGATAAAAAAGTATTGGCAGGTCAGCTTCGTTTAGTATTACCTACAGATTTAGGTAAAGCTGATGTCGTCAAAGATGTTCCGGAATCGGTTCTCAGAGAGGCAATTGAATCCTGTAGAGAACAATAAGAATTAGTTCTAACAATCTGCTTTTTACAGACAGAAGGACGTTATCATGAGCTCAGCAAATTCATTGCGGGTATTAGAGTTAGAATCTCAGAACGAAGTACTGGAAAGACTTCAGTTACTTTCTAATTTTGGCTCTAGTCTGATAACGGTGACAGGAACTTCCGGAGCAGGAAAAACCTGGATAGCCCAGCGTTACTTAGAAGCATGGGCTGACGAAAAAAATCAGGCGTTGCTGATGTGCTTTCCAAATCAGGATGATGAGCAACGCCGGGCAACCATTTTATCTCAGATATCCTCACAAGCTTTTTTTGATCCTTCTGCTTCTCTTGCTGAAAACATTTCCGGATTATACCAGAACGAGAGTTGTAACATTGTTATTGTCATTGATGATGCTCAGCTTCTTTCTGAAGCATTGATATCTGAACTATGGATGTTGGTGCTAGAGGCCCAGTCTCAGGTAAAATGGTCGATCAATGTGATTTTATTTTCACTGCCTAATCTGCTTGATACTCTGTTAACCCGCTTGAGTTATGGACAGGAGCATAAACCTGTTGATGTTGAAATAGATACCTTGTCTGCTGACGATGCGGATCGGTTTTTCGAATTTCACGTCATGCGCTATGTCGAACCTAATATGGAAAAAAGAGTTCGCAATGCCTACAGTAAGGTGAGAAAAACGCCAGGGGATATTATGGCGTTAGGGGGGCAGAAAATGGAAAAACGTGTGGTGATTCGCTCAATTATTGGCTCACCGGTGAAGATTGCAATTGTTGTCATTCTTTTGCTTATGCTGATTGGTGGTGGTTATTACTGGATGCTGAAGGATGGTTTACCTGAACCAACAGCGACGGTTGAAAACCAGCAGACAGTGATTCCTACTTTGCCTGATGTGCAGGAAAAAGATAAGGCCAATCAGAAATCTGCCGCTGAGCAAGACGGTATTAAAGATGACGCAGATGCCTTACCTCCTGAAGTGACTAAAACAGTCGAGCAGGTAGGGGTTGAAGATTCTGATCGTAAAAGAGTGATCATTAGTTCGGATGTGGTTGATGCTCTTCTTGATGGTGAAAAGCAGAATAATGAGACAGAAACCGACGAAGAGGAATTGATTCCGGATGCACCTTCCAGTGATCCGATTCGATTGGCTGAGCAGGTATCACAACCAGTCCGGTTAACTGCAGAGCCCGAAGCTGCGGAAACGAAAACAGGTGATAATCCACAGACTCCGGTAAGTATCGAACAACCGGTTAAGACTGAGGCTCAGGCTATTACCTATGCCAGTAATGAACTTATGGCCATGCCAGAGAGAAATTATACCCTACAACTTGGCGCGTTTAATTCTCAGGAAGAAACTGAAAAATTTATCCAACAGTATCAGTTGCAGGGGCAGAACAATATCTATGTTTATCCTGTGGTCAGGGACAACGTTCAGTGGATTATCGTAACCTACAACAATTATCCGACTATTCAGGTTGCCAGAGATGCGGTTGAAACGCTATCTCCAGAGTTACAGCGCCTCGGACCATGGGCAAAATCGTTACGTCAGGTACACAGAGACATTGAGAGTGCGAAATAAACCTGAGCTTACGCGTAAAATATGTTACATTCCGCAACCTTGTTATGTTTGGTGAAGAAGAATCAGAGCAGTAAATGAAAAAGCAGCGTGCCTTTTTAAAGTGGGCGGGTGGTAAATATAGCTTAGTTGAAGATATAAAGAGACACCTTCCGGCTGCTCAGGTCCTGGTTGAACCTTTTGTTGGAGCTGGATCTGTTTTCTTAAATACGGATTTTGAACGCTATATTCTGGCGGATATTAATCCGGATCTGATTAATCTCTATAATCTGTTAAAAACCAATCCGTCTTTGTATATTTCGGAAGCAAAGCGTTGGTTTGTACCTGAACATAACTGCAAAGAATTCTATTTAGATACCCGTAAGCAATTTAATGCGTCGGACGATGTGCTGTTTCGTTCGCTGGCCTTTTTGTATATGAATCGGTTTGGTTTTAATGGCTTATGTCGTTACAACAAAAAAGGCGGCTTTAACGTTCCTTTTGGTTCTTATAAAAAACCGTATTTTCCGGAAGCTGAACTGGAGTTTTTCTCTGAAAAAGCCCAAAAAGCGGAATTTGTGTGTGCCAATTATTTAGAATCTTTTGCTTTGGCCAAACAAGGCGCGGTAGTGTATTGCGATCCTCCATACGCACCGTTAACGACAACTGCGAACTTTACTTCGTATGCCGGTGGTGGATTCTCGCTCGATGATCAGGCCGGACTGGCCAATATTGCAGAAAAAACCGCGACGGAAAGAGAAATTCCCGTACTTATCTCAAATCACGATACGGTGTTAACCCGACGTCTATACCATGGTGCTCAGCTTAATGTGGTAAAAGTCAAAAGAACCATTAGCCGTAATGGTGCCGGACGTAATAAAGTGGATGAATTACTCGCGCTTTTTTCGGCTCCGAATAATTCTAATCTTTAATGCTTTCCTTACAGGTAATCACAGGCTAAGACTAGGAACTCGCGTAAGGCTTAGGTAGAATATGCGGCCTATGCTGGAGTGTCCTATAAAACTGTGAGACCTGTTATGACTGATTTCCTTATTGCACCATCCATTTTATCTGCTGATATGGCTCGTCTTGGTGAAGACGTTGAGAAAGTTCTGAAAGCCGGAGCAGATGTTGTTCACTTTGATGTAATGGATAACCATTACGTTCCGAACCTGACTTTTGGTGCGCCGATCTGTAAAGCATTACGTGATTACGGTATTACCGCTCCTATTGATGTGCATTTAATGGTGAAACCAGTCGACCGAATCATTCCTGATTTCGCGGAAGCCGGCGCTACAATGATTACCTTCCATGTTGAAGCATCAGAACACATTGACCGTACCTTACAGCTAATCAAGTCTTGTGGTTGTCAGGCTGGTGTGGTTCTGAATCCGGCAACTCCTCTGAACTGTCTTGATTACATCATGGACAAAGTTGATTTGATTCTGCTTATGTCGGTAAACCCTGGTTTTGGTGGTCAGTCATTTATTCCTCATACATTAGACAAAGCAAAAGCGGTGAGACAGCGTATAAAAGAATCTGGTCGTGATATCCGCCTGGAAATTGATGGTGGCGTGAAGATCGATAATATTAAGGAAATCGCAGAAGCTGGTGTGGATATGTTTGTTGCGGGTTCTGCTATTTTTGGCCAGCCAGATTATGAAGAAGTTATCGGAGCGATGCGTGCAGAATTAGCACAAGCTAAGATCGACTAATTTAGAAACACATAACTTAGAAATAAAGTTTTCTAGACTTTTTCTGCCAGGGCTTGATAGCATCGAAGGATGTATCAAGCCTTTTTATTTGGCGATAAAAAAACAGAGAAGTATTGCAGATGTCTTTAGATGGATTAAAACTGATTATTTTCGATCTCGATGGCACAATCATCGACAGCGTACCTGATTTGGCGATTGCTGCTGATCAGGCAGCGAAAGAACTGGGTTTCCCCGGTGTAAAAGAAGAACAGGCGCGTGATTATGTGGGTAATGGTGCCGATATTCTTATTGCTCGTGTTTTAAGTCAGAGTCTTCAGGTTGACCCTAACCTTTCCGAAGAACTACGTAAAAAAGCCCGGGTTTTGTTTGATGATTTTTATGAAGCTACCGGGCATAAACGCAGTCAGCTTTATGATGGTGTTCAGGAAACAGTTAAACAACTCTATGATGCCGGATATACGTTGGCAGTGGTGACGAATAAGCCTTCTCGATTCGTTCCTGAGATCTTAAAGCAACACGATATACTTGATTATTTCAGCGATATTATCGGTGGTGATCGTTTCGCAACCCGTAAGCCGGATCCGATAGCACTTAACTGGTTGCTGGAAAAACATCAGTTAACAGCTGCCAATATGTTGATGGTAGGAGACTCCAAAAATGACATTCTGGCCGCTAAAAATGCTGGCTGTGAGTCATTCGGATTAACCTATGGTTATAACCATGGTGAGCCTATTGAACTGTCTGAACCGACTTATATTGCGGATAACTTTAGTGATTTACTAAAAGTGGTTCTCAAATAACGCGAAAAATCATCATAGCCTCTAGTAATATACTCGTGAACGAGTACACTTCTAATTCCACAATATAGGATTGTGGATTAGACCTTTTATTGTTTTTATATGTAACAAGGAAATCATACAAATGAGCAAGCCCATCGTATTGAGTGGTGTTCAACCATCAGGTGAACTAAGTATTGGTAACTACTTGGGTGCTCTACGTCAATGGCATCAAATGCAAGACGATTATGATTGCCAGTACTGCGTTGTGGATCTGCATGCGATTACCGTAAGGCAGGATCCGAAAGCTTTACATGAAGCGACTTTAGACGCACTGGCTATCTGTCTGGCTGTTGGAGTAGATCCGCAGAAAAGTACGTTGTTCGTCCAATCTCACGTACCGGAACATGCTCAGCTTGGTTGGCTTCTTAACTGTTACACCCAAATGGGCGAACTGAACCGAATGACTCAGTTCAAGGATAAAGCTCAGCGTTACGCGAATGATGTTAACGTGGGGTTGTATGATTATCCTGTGCTTATGGCGGCTGATATTCTGCTATACGGAGCAAATCAGGTTCCTGTTGGTAGTGACCAGAAACAACATTTGGAATTAGCGCGTGATATCGCGACTCGTTTCAATAATATCTATAGCCCTGAAGCGCCTATTTTTACTATCCCGGAACCTTATATCCCTCAGGTGAATGCACGTGTTATGAGCCTGCAGGATGCGACGAAGAAAATGTCGAAGTCGGATGATAACCGTAAAAATGTGATCACTCTGCTGGAAGATCCTAAGTCAATCATCAAGAAGATTAACAAAGCTCAGACAGATACCGAAACTCCACCACGTATTGCTTATGATATTGAAGCAAAAGCGGGTATTTCAAATCTGATGGGCTTGTATTCTGCCGCTACCGGCATGACATTTGATGAAATAGAAGCGCAATATAAAGGCGTGGAAATGTACGGCCCGTTCAAGAAAGACGTTGGCGAAGCACTTGTAGCTATGCTGGAGCCGATTCAATCTGAATATCACCGTGTCCGTGCAGATTTACCGTATTTAGAACAAGTGATGAGAACCGGTGCAGAAAAAGCATCAGCCAGAGCGTCAGTAACACTGAAGCAAGCCTTTGCAGCAGTGGGTTTTGTTGCTAAGCCTTAATTGACTCGTTATAAACTCAAATAATAAACAAGCCAACTGCAATAGTTGGCTTGTGTTTGGTAAGCTTGGGTATTGAGCTGTACTATTTTGCAGAATGTTCTTTTCTGACTTTATTATCTTGCTCTTTTTTACTAGTGGTCCAGTGTTCATTTGGATCAAATGAGGCATCACACAGATCAATAGTAAATCCCATGTTTTCCACTTCTTTCAGAGTTAGGTTATCGGCTAATTTAGTCACATCACCGGTTTTGTTGTGTAGTTCCATCATTTGCCCCCTCAGTGGTCTTTCTTCTCACCGCTAGTATAGTAATAGGGTATTTATTTCGCCTTATAAACTAATAATAACGAGGACAGTAGTTGTGCCTTGTTGAATTTATATTTATATATTCTTAATTAGTTCAGGCAAATTTACTGCGAAAAACGAAATAAACCGCGCCGACTAAACATAAACCAGCCCATAAATAATCAAGTTTTAACGGTTCTTTGAGATACAGAACTGAAAAAGGAACAAACACCATTAAGGTAATGACTTCCTGCATTATTTTTAGCTGACCAACACTTAAAACGGTATAACCAATTCTGTTGGCAGGAACCTGCAGCATATATTCAAATAATGCTATTCCCCAACTAACAAGTGCGGCTATGATCCACAACTTGTTATTTAATTCTTTCAGGTGCGCATACCAGGCAAAAGTCATAAACACGTTACTGCATATAAGTAACGAGACACTGATAAATACTGGGTTCATCAACGATTACACTCAATAAAATAACTCATCACAATAATGAGTAACGCTATAATTCGGCGCATTCTACTACCAGATTTTCGCTGAGTAAATTTGCTTTATCAGACTATTTTCTGGTTGATGTTATCAGCCCGACTGGGGCAGAATACGTGCTCCTGTTTATAGCGATGTGTTTTCTTATGCTGCTGATGATCGATAACTACGACTCTTTTACTTATAACCTTTATCAATACTTTTGTGAGCTGAATGTGGATGTGAAAGTGATTCGTAATGACGAGATTGATATCAGTGGTATTGAGAAACTTAAACCTTCACATTTAGTTATTTCTCCCGGACCCTGTACGCCAAATGAAGCGGGTATATCACTGCAAGCGATTAAACACTTTGCTGATAAGATGCCGATCTTAGGAGTGTGTCTTGGTCATCAGTCTATTGCACAGGCTTTTGGGGCGAATGTGGTTCGGGCCAGGCAGGTAATGCATGGCAAAACATCGCCAATCGTGCATACAAATCAGGGCTTATTTAAAGGACTGAATAATCCATTAACAGTAACCCGTTATCACTCTCTGGTGGTGGAACCAGATTCTTTACCGGACTGCTTTGATGTGACCGCCTGGACGGAAACGCCTGACGGTGAGCGTGATGAAATAATGGGATTTCAACATAAATCATTGCCTATTGATGCGGTTCAGTTCCATCCTGAATCAATAAAAACCGAACAGGGACATGAATTGTTAGCTAATTTCTTGTCGCGGTGATTTTTTATTCTTTTTTGAATTCCTCCCCAAACAGCTAAATCTTTATTGTTATATATTCTCAGTGGCGAAGAATTCTGAAAATACCCTCCAATAATTTCTCATTTTTAGTGCATAAATAATCATATTAGTTATTATGGTTATCATCCGTTCCCGTTTTAATACTGCTGTGGCATGTTGCGGGGAATGAAAAAATCCAAGTTGTCCATAATCTATTCGATTGACTTAATTTCTGTACATATTCTCATTTATATCTGATGATAAATGCAACATAAGAGAAAGACTTAAGCACAGAGAATAGAAAAATTCAGAAGAGGGAGAGTGTAATGTCTGCTGATACGCCTATAGAGCGCAGTTTGTTTGATGAAGTAATGGTTCCTTGTTACAGCCCTATGTCTATGATCCCGGTGAAAGGAAAAGGGTCAAAATTATGGGATCAGGATGGCAATGAATACATCGATTTTGCTGGTGGTATTGCGGTAAGTTGTCTGGGTCACTGCCATCCGGTGATGGTCAATGCATTAACCGAACAAGCGAATAAAGTCTGGCATTTAAGTAATGTTATGACTAATGAACCTGCATTACGTTTAGCAAAAAAATTAACTGAGCTGAGTTTTGCAGAAAAAGTGTTTTTCGCTAATTCTGGTGCCGAAGCCAATGAAGCAGCATTAAAACTGGCACGTCGTTGGGCTGCTGATAAATATGGTATTGAAAAATCAGAAGTTATTGCATTCTATCAGGGGTTCCACGGACGAACCTTCTTTACGGTAAGCGTTGGTGGTCAATCAAGCTACTCAGATGGTTTTGGTCCGAAACCGGGCAATATTACTCATATTCCGTATAACGATATTGAAGCGCTAAAAGCGCATATTTCTGATAAAACCTGTGCGGTAATGATGGAACCACTGCAGGGTGAAGGCGGTATTATTACGCCAACGGATGAATTTGCTAAAACGGTTCGTGAACTTTGTGATAAACACAATGCGTTACTGATCTTTGATGAAGTGCAAACCGGGAATGGTCGTACCGGTGATTTTTATGCGTATCAGGGATTAGGTGTGACTCCTGATATTTTAAGTACGGCAAAATCACTGGGTGGTGGTATTCCAATTGGTGCCATGCTAACAACGACCGAACTGGCTCAGCATTTTAAAGTGGGTGTGCATGGTTCAACCTATGGTGGTAACCCATTAGCTTGCGCGGTTGCCAATGCTGTTATCGGCGAAATCAGTAAACCATCAGTACTTGCCGGAATTAAAGAAAGAGAATCGATCTTCCGTGAATGCTTGACTAAAATTAATGAAAAGTACCACGTTTTCAGTGAGATTCGCGGCAAAGGCTTATTGCTTGGTGCTGTGATGAGTGAAAAATACGAAGGTAAAGCTCGTGACGTGCTGGTTGCGGCAGGTAAGCAGGGGTTACTTGTGCTTGTTGCAGGGGCGAATGTCGTCCGCTTTACTCCATCACTTGTTATCAGCAAAGAAGAGATACAGGAAGGCTTTGCCCGACTGGAAAAAGCGATCGCTGAATTGGTGGCATAAATTCATTCGATAATGATTGGAGAGAATTTTCTCTCCAATTGTGCTCAGGGGGGATCCGTCTATGTTGGTTGTTCGTCCCATTACCATGTCCGATTTTTCGGCACTGCATCGTTGTGCCATTGATTCCGGGCATGGATTTACCTCTCTACCCGTTAACGAAGAGTTACTCACTCGACGCATTCAGCATTCTGAAGCTAGTTTTTCAAAACTCAATGTCACCGCTCCTGGTGATGAAGGATACCTTATGGTGGCGGTTGATTCTGATACTAATCAGATAGTCGGAACCACTGCGATTGAAGCCGCTGTAGGCTGGGATAAGCCGTTTTATTCCTATCACATCAGTACCCACGTTCATTCTTCTCCTAAACTTGGTGTCAACAAAGTCGTTAAGCTTCTGGCACTAGAGAATAACTATACGGGGTGTAGTGAACTTTGTACTTTATTCCTGCAGCCTGATTATCGCAAAGGCTTGAACGGCCGTTTCTTATCTAAGTGTCGTTTGCTTATGTTAGCGCAACATCCGGAGCGTTTTGCTCAAACCATTATTGCTGAAATGCGGGGGGTTTCTGATAAAGAAGGTAACTCTCCGTTTTGGGAATGGTTGCAGGAACACTTCTTTGATATTGATTTCACCCTCGCGGATTATTTAACCGGAATTGGTAATAAAGGTTTTATTGCCGATCTGATGCCAAAGATGCCCATTTATGTCAATTTGCTTAGTGAAGAGGCTCAGGCTGTGATTGGCCAGGTGCACGAATTTACCAGGCCTGCTCTTAAATTGCTGCAGAATGAAGGGTTCACCTGTCGTAATTACGTGGACATTTTTGATGCAGGTCCCACTGTTGAATGTGATTTAAGGAATATTGAATCAGTGCGACATTCTTGTTTGCTGAAGGTCTATATTTCAGATAAGCATCACAAGAAAAAATCATCTCTGTTTGTTGCCAATACATCATTTGAAAATTTCCGGGCTGTATTAATTGAAAGTGATTATGACTTAAATGCGGGATACATAGTGATCACGGAGAAAGTTGCCGAACAACTTCTGGTTGAAGATGGTGAGCAAGCACGGGTGTTAGTGCAGGTACGTTAAGGGGGGAATATGTCGTTATACATTGCCGGTAAATGGATAAATGGGGACGGTGACGAATTAATTTCGGTGGCACCATATTCTGAATCTCTTATCTGGAAAGGAAACAGTGCCACAACTGAACAGGTGGAAGAGGCAGTACAAGCTGCGCGTAAAGCTTTTGTTATCTGGAAGAAAACCCCATTTGAAACCCGGGCTGAAGTTATCACTAAATTTGCAGAAATAGTGAAAGAAAACAGTGAGGAAATAGCGGATGCGATTGCTAAAGAAACCGGAAAACCGTTATGGGAAACCAAAACCGAAGCAGCTTCTGTTGCCGGAAAAATAGCCTTATCTATAGATGCTTTTCATCAGCGTACAGGAGCCAAATCTGCTGATACTAATGGGATTCAGGTGAGTTTGACTCACCGGCCTATCGGTGTGATGGCTGTGTTCGGACCTTATAATTTCCCTTGTCATTTGCCAAATGGTCATATTGTTCCGGCTCTTCTGGCAGGAAATACCGTGGTATTTAAACCTTCAGAACTGACACCCTATTGCGGTGAATTGATGGTGAAACTGTGGCAGAAGGCTGGTATTCCCGAAGGCGTAATTAATTTAGTCCAGGGAGGCAAAGACACTGGTATCGCATTGTCTCAGTCTAAAGGAATAGATGGATTATTATTTACCGGCAGTGCCAATACAGGCCATTTACTACATCAGCAATTTGGCGGTTATCCGGAGAAAATGTTAGCGCTGGAAATGGGTGGCAATAATCCGCTGATTGTGTCTGAACATAGCGGTAAGTCCACAGAAGCGATTGTGTATCAGATCATCCAGTCAGCTTTCCTCAGCGCCGGACAACGCTGTACTTGTGCCCGACGTTTGTTTGTTCCAGATAGTGAGCATGGTGATAAGTTGATGGAAGACCTTTGCGAGGCCATTCAGGAGATCAAAATGGATCAGCCATTTGCTGCTCCTCAGCCATTTATGGGGTCACTTATCTCAGTTGATGCCGCCGATAATCTCGCAAGGGCGCAGAAAAATCTGTTATCAATAGGCGGTAAGGCGCTGGTATTAGGAAAACGAGGTGAACATGCCTTCTTTTCGCCTGCTTTAATCGATGTTACGGATGTTGCCAGTTTACCTGATGAAGAATATTTCGGGCCTTTGTTACAGGTCATCCGTTACGATAAATTTTGTCATGCGATTGAGATGGCAAACAACACCCGTTTTGGGTTGTCTGCCGGTTTGATATCTGAATGTGACCGTGAATGGGAATTGTTCCAGGATCATATCCGGGCTGGCATTGTGAATAGAAACAGACCATTGACCGGTGCAAGTGGCGGGGCTCCATTTGGAGGACCAGGTGCTTCCGGAAATTTCAGGCCCAGTGCTTTTTACGCGGCAGATTATTGTGCCTACCCCATGGCTTCAATGGCAAGTCAGCAAGTAGAACTGCCGGAAGTGGTATCTCCAGGACTTGGTTTTTTCAAATCTTAAGGGCATTTTTAAGGAGTTGAGTATGACAGCGATAACCTTGTTTAATGCACTGTGGCAGGACTATGTATCCCGCTTGTGTCCTTCAGCGCTAAAAGTACATGATCTTCTTGAAGAAGACTCACCATTAATTAATGACCATATTGCCTTAAGAACGTTTAATCTATCTCCTGTTGGTCTGGATACTCTGGCTAAACCTTTTTTAGATATTGGTTATCGGGTGGGGGGGGATTATCAGTTTGAGAAAAAAAAACTCCGTGCCCAGCATTTTGAACATCCCGATCAAACCCTGCCGAAGGTGTTTATTAGTGAGTTACTGGTCGATCAATGTTCTTTTCCTGCGCAACGGATTATTCATTCTTTTATTGCTCAGATAGATGAAGCAAGACTGGCTGATCCTTACTTCCTGGCCAAAGGAAGAATGTGGAATGTGGGAATAGAGCAATACCTTGGACTGACTAAAGAAACGGAATATGGTGCCTGGGTTGCTGCCCATGGTTTTGGTGCTAATCATTTTACCGTGAGTGTGAATCAACTAAATCGATTTAATGAAGTTCGGGATGTGAATAGCTTCCTGAAACAGAATGGTTTTGAAATTAATGCGTCCGGAGGCGAAGTGAAAGGAACTCCTGCTGATTTACTGGAACAGTCGTCGACAATGGCGGACAGAGTGGCGGTTTCTTTTCTTGAGGGAGAGCTTTATGTTCCTGGTGGCTTTTATGAATTTGCTAAGCGCTACAAAAACGCGCAAGGAAATTTGTATTCCGGATTTATAGCTGCATCTGCGGATAAGATATTTGAAAGTACAAATGGGTAGTTTAGGTTAACAGGATTCAGGATTCAGGATTCAGGATAAATGCAAATAAAAACGCCACTCTTCAATTGAGTGGCGTTTAAGTATTAGCTTGTTGATGAGCAATTAACGGGTTCCGTAAACAACGATAGTTTTACCGTGTGCGGAGATAAGGTTTTGCTCTTCCAGCATTTTCAGAATACGACCTACTGTTTCACGAGAACAGCCTACAATCTGACCAATTTCCTGACGGGTAATCTTAATTTGCATACCGTCCGGGTGAGTCATTGCATCTGGTTGTTTTGCAAGATTTAGTAGAGTCTGTGCAATACGACCTGTTACATCTAAGAACGCTAAGTCACCCACTTTTTGGCTGGTAACCTGCAGACGACTCGCCATCTGACCAGACAATCTCATCAGAATATCAGGGTTAACCTGAATCAGCTGACGGAATTTCTTAAATGAAATTTCTGCTACTTCACAAGGTGATTTAGCTCGAACCCATGCGGTACGTTCCTGGCCTTCTTCAAATAGTCCAAGTTCACCGATGAAGTCACCTTGATTAAGGTAAGAAAGGATCATTTCTTTACCTTCTTCGTCTTTAATTAAGACGGCAACAGACCCCTTAACAATGTAATAAAGAGTTTCGGCCTTCTCGCCAGCATGAATCAGCGTGCTTTTAGAAGGGTACTTATGAATATGACAGTGTGAAAGAAACCACTCTAATGTTGGGTCGGTTTGAGGTTTACCTAGAACCATAATAATCTCTCTTCCTCTGCTGGGTACGCTTGCTGCTTTCCATGTTGTAGCTAAGCTAAATCTTGAACACTTAGAATAAAAGCTATCAACGGAACCTTCAAGCAAAGTTCTGTGTCGCTAATAGATAGTATCCTTTTTTTGTCTTAATTTCTTGACTTTAATCGTGTGACATCCGTTATTTTTTAAGCAAAAGTGTGCACATCATCACGCTATAACAACTAAGTTAAATGAACAGCATTCTATATATTTCTTTCTTGCTACTGTTTGCTTATTAATTAACCGGCTAACAAATTTTTCCTGACTCGATAAGTTGTTGCAGTAGGGGCCTGACAATCAGCTCCATAGCAAAACTCATTTTCCCGCCGGGAACTACAATAGAGTTATGGCGCGACATAAATGAGCCATCAATCATGGCTAACAAATAGGGAAAATCGACATTTTTAATGCCGCGTAAGCGGATGACGACAAAGCTTTCATCCAGACTCGGAATACCTTTCGCGTTGAGAGGGTTGGATGTATCGACGGTCGGAACCCGCTGGAAGTTAATGTGAGTCCGTGAAAACTGCGGGGTAATATAATTCAGGTAGTCATCCATGGAGCGGACAATGGAGTCCATTACGGCTTCGCGTGAGTGGCCTCTGTCGCGGGTATCCCGGACATATTTCTGAATCCACTCCAGGTTAACAATAGGAACCATACCGATAATGAAGTCGGCATGCTGAGCTACGTTAACGTCACCATCAACAACCGCTCCGTGTAATCCTTCATAAAATAAAACCTGGGAGTCATCAGGGAGCTCCTGCCAGGGAGTAAAGGTTCCCGGCATCTGGTTATAAGGTACTGCTTCATCAAAGGTGTGCAGATAACGGCGGATTTTTCCGGTACCGGAGCGACCATACTCTTTAAAAAAATCGGAAAGAGCGACAAAGTCATTCGCCTGAGGGCCGAAGTAACTGATGTGGCGTCCCTGTTCTCTTGCTTTGCGGATTTCAACATCCATTTCCGGGCGGGTAAAGCGATGGAAACTATCACCTTCAACCCAGGCTGGCTTTATGTTCATCATGTTAAACATTTTGCGAAAGGCTTCTGAGGAGGTGGTTGTACCTGCACCAGAAGAACCTGTTACTGCAATAATGGGATGTTTTGCTGACATGACATTCCCTTGTCTGAACGGAATACGACTAATAAGAATTACTATATAACATTACTAACATGTAAGTCATTGTTCACCCTCTCGTTTGGGTAACATCAATACCTATTTTGGTTGTTGAATATCGATAGTTTCATGTAATTCTGAATACACAATCACGGCTTTGCCTGATTTTAATTGTTGTTTTACCTGCTCTATTTTTTCATCGACTGATATTTCATGTTCACCGTAATCGGTGCCTTCGCGAAGAACGAATTCTTTGATTAAATTATATAAAGTATCAGGATCGATTTGTTCAAACGGAATGTACATAATGACCATCTCCTAAGTGATGGAGCGGGAAAATATATCAGCTAAACAATTTGCGGTTAGCTGCATGCAATATTTATCTGTTAACCGGGATTGTTCCGGAGAGCGTTGACTGGTTTTCAGGCTATTTATACATTCGACTAAATCTGATTGTTGCTGCTTTTCCAGCTGTAATTCAAATTCTAATGACTGGCGGTAAATGGTGTCCGGGACATGGCTTTTAAGCTGGCGTCTTAGCTGACGAAAATCATGCAGCAGCATATCGGAGCGATGGAGACATTCCTGCAACAGGTGAAAGTCGTTATCTTCAATGGTGAGGTCTTGTTCATCAAGCCACTTTAACGAGAGCAGCAGATTGACATTACCATTAAAGCGATTCTGTAAAGACAGGCACGCTTCTTTTACTTCCCGGACACTATAATAGCGCAGGCTGAATTGCCACAGGTGTTCTAATGTCAATGATAATTCAGCGTGCTCTTTACTCATAGGCTATTGAATTCCTGCTCCATAGTCTCGAGCTCTTCCTGTTTTTCCATCCAGAGACTCTCGACATCTTCTAAAGCTGATTTCGCAGATGCTTGCGTAGCAAGTACCTGATTAAGTTTAGCCTTATTTTCGGCATCATACAGGCTACTGTCTGACAATTCTTGTTCTGCCTCACTTAATGAAACATTAAGTTTGTCCATTTGCTTTTCCAACTTCTCTAATTCTTTGCGCAGAGGGGCTGTTAGTTTGCGAAATTCCGCTTCTTTTCGTTTCTGTTCTTTTTTGGCTGCAGCGCTATTGATGCTGGTTTTAGCTTCTGGTTGTGATTCTTTACGTTCAATCTTTTGTTGGTCCGTTAGCCATTTATAGTAATCGTTGAGATCACCATCAAATGGTTCCACTTTCTGGCTATGAACTAAATACAGATCGTCCGTTGTTGCCCGGAGTAAGTATCTATCGTGACTGACAATAACCATTGCACCTTCAAATGTCTGGAGAGCTAATGTCAGAGCCTGACGCATGTCTAAGTCAAGGTGGTTGGTTGGTTCATCCAAAAGTAGCAGGTTCGGCTTTTGCCACACAATCAGAGCAAGCACCAGGCGAGCTTTTTCACCACCTGAAAACGGGGCAACTTTTTCCAGCGCCTTATCCCCCTGAAAACCAAAGCTGCCCAGATAATCACGCAATTGTTGCTCGGTCTGATCGGGAGCTATCTGCATCATATGTTGCAGTGGAGTCTCTTCCGGATGAAGTGTTTCAAGCTGATGCTGGGCAAAGTAACCGATTTTAACGCCCTGAGAATAGTTAAGAGAGCCGTGGTTTGGTGTCAGTTCACCGGAAAGAAGTTTGATTAACGTTGACTTACCGGCACCGTTACGACCCAGCAGACCGATACGACTGCCCGGAACTAAGTTCAGACGAATTTTTTCCAGAATGGTGACATCACCATAACCGGCGCTGACTTCATCCATCATTATGATTGGATTTGGTAATGCAGAAGGTTCGCGAAATTCAAAATTAAACGGGTTATCAAACTGGGCTGGTAATACTTTTTCTATTTTTTCCAGTGCCTTGATTCGACTCTGAGCCTGACGGGCTTTGGATGCTTTATAGCGGAAACGGTCAATATAGCTTTGCATATGGGCCATTTGTTTTTGTTGTTTCTGGTACATGGCCTGTTGCAGAACCAGTTTTTCCGCTCTTTGATTTTCAAATGATGAGTAGTTACCGGTGTACTCATTCATCTGTTGATTTTCGATATGAATGATACGATTCACGATAGGATCAAGAAAATCCCGGTCGTGAGAAATCAGAACCAAAGTGCCGGGATAACTTTGTAGCCAGCGCTCTAACCACATAACCGCGTCTAAATCTAAGTGGTTAGTCGGTTCGTCGAGTAGTAATAAGTCGGAGCGACAGATCAGTGCCTGAGCCAGGTTTAGACGCATCCGCCATCCCCCGGAAAAGTCGGTTAAATTCCATGACATCTGCTCCTGAGTGAATCCAAGGCCATCAAGCAGACTGGCTGCTCTGGAGCGAATCGTATATCCACCGACAGTGTCAATTTTTCCATGCAGTTCAGCAACCAGTGTTCCCTGATTTTTCTCTTCTGCTTCAGTTAATTGTCGTTCTAAGTCACGGTATTCCCTGTCACCGTCAATAACGTATTCAATCGCTTGTCTGTGTAATGCTGGGGTTTCCTGTGCCACCCAGGCCATTTCCCAGTTGGATGGAAAGTTGAAGGTACCCGCATCAATACTTAATTCATCTTTGATTAAGGCAAAAAGAGTTGATTTTCCACAGCCATTTTTTCCCACTAAACCCACTTTATCTCCGGGATGAATGGTTGCTGAAGCATTATCTAACAGGGGCTTACCGCCACGCAGTAATTGGATGTCTGAAAAGGTAATCATAAAATCTTATTATCTGAAAAAGTGAGCTAGGGAGAATATTGGAGGAATATTAGAGGGATTTTGGATAAATGTCGATCATTCACCAATTTACGTTATTATGAATATTAGGGCTATTATTTGTGAAAGGAGTCACGTGACATGACAAAATCGTTTCCCAATTTTAAGCAGCGACCGAGAATCCTGATTGTTTATGCCCACCCTGAGCCTCATCATTCTGTGGCCAATCAGTTTTTAATTAATACAATTCAAGATCTTGACCATGTTTCTATCCTTGATCTTTATGCTACTTACCCGGATTTTTTTATTGATGTTACCGCGGAACAGCAACGCTTGATGAACCATGACATCATTGTTTTTCAGCATCCTCTTTATTTGTATTCCTGTCCGGCACTATTAAAAGAATGGATGGACAGAGTCCTGAGTAAAGGATTTTCTTTTGGCTCCCGTACCGACTTGGCCGGAAAAATCTGGCGCAGTGTGATCACAACCGGAGGGAAAAAAGAAGCGTTTGATCGTATGGGGTACAACAAATATCCATTAGCGGAAATACTCCAACCATTTGAAATAACGGCTGCACTATGTTGTATGCATTGGGTTGAGCCTCTGGTGTTGTACTGGGCAAGGAATGTCTCAGATGTTGAACGACTGGAACACGCTCAAAAATACAGAGAATGGTTAATGGACCCATTGAGCCAAATTGAAGAGGTTTAGTATGGCGGCTTTTACATCTGAATTTCTACAAAGTGGTGCAATCTTCCTGACTTCAGCAGCTGTTGCAGTCCCTATTGCTCAAAGAGCAGGACTGGGTTCTGTACTCGGTTATCTGATTGCCGGTGTAATTATTGGTCCGTGGGGACTCGGGTTGATTAGTGATGTCGGGGCGATTTTACATTTCGCAGAGTTTGGTGTGGTGATGCTGTTATTCCTCATAGGATTAGAACTCAACATAAAAAAACTTTGGCAAATGCGTGGTCCGATTATCGGGCTGGGTGGCGCTCAGGTTGTGGTGACATCGGCTTTGTTTTCTGCACTTATTTGTCTGCTGGGGTTCCCGTGGCAGGCTAGTCTGGTTATGGGAATGGGACTGGCTTTATCTTCTACAGCTATTGCTCTGCGGGTTATTGAAGAACAGAAACTGGAGAGAAGTGAAACAGGGAGTTCTGGTTTTGCAGTCTTATTATTTCAGGATATTGCTGTTATCCCTATGCTCGCCATTTTGCCGGTGCTGGCGGGAAAGTCGACAGGAAACTGGGTCGATGCCATATGGATGTTGTGTGGTATTGCGGGTTTATTGTTAGGGGGACGATATCTGTTAAATCCGTTGTTTCGGTACATCGTGATGAGTAAAGTTCGCGAGCTCTTTACGGTGGCTTCTTTATTACTGGTAATCGGTATTGCACTTTTAATGCAATCACTGGGACTTTCTATGGCATTAGGTACCTTTTTGGCAGGTGTGTTACTGGCAGAAAGTGAATTTCGTCATGAACTGGAAATTGCTATTGAACCGTTCAAAGGATTATTGCTTGGTTTGTTCTTTATTGCGGTTGGCATGGCGGTTGATCTTGGATTGTTAATCGAGCAGCCCATACAGGTTATTGTTGCTGTTGTCGCATTAGTCTGTATCAAAGGGGGCATTTTATATCTGTTGGCCCGTTTTTCAGGCATTCGAACCAAAGCCAGAAGTTCCATTGCAGTCATTTTGAGTCAGGGAGGCGAGTTTGCTTTTGTCCTGTTTACGGCTGCAGAAAGTCAGGGGCTGTTGCAAAGGGAACAGTCTTCGTTTCTGTTAGTTGTTGTTAGTATCTCTATGATGACCACTCCGCTGCTTTTAACCCTGCAAAAACGCTGGTTTGCTTTAGGGCTGAATGCTGAAAAAGACGATTTAAAGGTGGATGTAGAAAATACCGAACCCAGAGTTATCATCGCGGGGTTCGGACGTTTTGGGCAAATTGTCGGTCGTTTGATGTATGCCAATAAAATCAAAGTCACCATTTTAGAAAGTGATGCCAGTCAGATAAAACTGCTGAGAAAATTTGGTTATCACGTTTACTATGGTGATGCGACTAATCTCGAACTGCTAAGAGTGGCAGGGGCTGAAGACGCTGAAGCCATTGTGGTCTGTACAGACAGTCCGGACGAAGTGATGAAAATCGTCCAGATATGTAAAGAGCATTTTCCGAATTTAAAAGTCTTAGCTCGGGCCCGAAGCCGGATAGAAGCATATCAGTTACTGAATCAGGGCGTGACCAAGTATTCAAGGGAAACCTTTCTTGGTGCTCTGGACCTGGGGCGTCAGACTCTGATTGAACTTGGCATGCATCCGTATGAAGCTAAACGTGCAGAATCTCACTTTCGTCGGCTGGATAACTCGATGTTGAAAGAACTGTTACCTATGCATAACGAAGATAAACAGCTCGCCTTGAGGGCGAAAGAAGTGCGTAAGGAGCTGGAAGAAATCTTCGGCCGGGAAATGGACAAAGATAAGCAGGCAAATGAGTTTTGGGATAAGCCTGAATGAGAATAAATGGACAAAGATGCATCTTGTTAGTTTTTTTTCATTCAGAAGAATTGAGTTTCTGCTCCAGTCCTTCATAATATCGCTTTACTTTAGACTCGCCGTTGTCGAGTTACTTTAAATGCAACGAATGCCTTGGAGCTCGTATGAAAATTGAAAAGAACGTAGTTGTTAGCCTTGCCTATCAACTGAAACTTGATGATGGTGTTGTTATCGATCAGTCAACTGTTGAAGCACCGCTAGACTACTTACATGGTCACAACAACGTGATCACTGGCCTGGAAAAAGAGCTGGAAGGCAAAGTAGTAGGTGATAAATTTACTGCTGTTATCGCGCCTGAAGATGCTTATGGTGAGCACAATGACGCACTCGTTCAACGTGTTCCTGCCAACGTATTCCAGGGTGTTGATCAACTTGAAGTTGGTATGCGTTTTATTGCGGATACTGATCAGGGTCAGATTCCGGTTGAAATCACTGAAGTTGATGGTGAAGAAGTCGTGGTTGACGGTAACCATATGTTAGCTGGTCAAACTCTGACATTTGATGTTGAAGTTGTCGCGACGCGCGAAGCAACAGAAGAAGAAAAAGCACATGGTCATATTCATGCGGCGGAATCTGAAGGTTGTGGTTGTGGTCATAGCCATGGTGAAGAGGGTGGCTGCTGCGGTGGCCACGATCATGATGATAAAGAAGGTTGTTGTGGCGGACACGGCCATGAAAAAGAAGGCGGTTGCGGCTGTCACTAAGCTTTAATTATTAAAACTTCTGGTTATATATAGATGAAACACCTGTTGGGATTATATTCAGCAGGTGTTTTTTTATGTTTGTCGTGTCTTTAACTTATTGAATATGGTCGTTAGACGAATTAGTTATTTTTTTATGTCATATTTATGCTTAAAAAATGACTGCATAAGAGCGCTATCGATGCTAGAATCCATTTTTAACTAGCAATCAGACTTGGAAAGATGGGAAATAACGTAGTTGTTTTAGGCACCCAATGGGGTGACGAAGGAAAAGGAAAAATTGTTGATCTGCTAACTGATGAAGCGAAGTATGTCGTTCGTTACCAAGGCGGGCACAATGCAGGTCATACTCTAGTCATTGACGGTGAAAAAACCGTTCTTCATTTGGTACCATCAGGTGTATTACGTGATGGCGTTAAATGCATTATCGCTAATGGTGTTGTTCTTTCACCAGACGCTCTGATTCATGAAATGGATGAGCTTGAAGCTCGTGGAATTCCTGTTCGTGACCGCTTGTATATTTCTGAAGCATGCCCACTGATACTGCCATATCACATTGCTTTAGACCAAGCCAGAGAAGCGGCTCGCGGTAAAAAAGCTATCGGTACAACCGGTCGTGGTATCGGTCCGGCATATGAAGATAAAGCGGCTCGTCGCGGTCTTCGTGTTGGTGATTTGTTCGATAAAGCTGAATTCGCAGCAAAACTAAAAGAAGTCATGGAATTCCATAACTTCCAATTGGTGAATTTCTACAAAGTTGATCCAATCAGTTACGAAGAAGTACTTGAACAGGCAATGGGTTATGCTGATCTGTTAACATCAATGGTGATTGACGTAACAGATGAATTAGATGCAGCGCGTAAACGTGGTGATAAAATCATGTTTGAAGGTGCTCAGGGCACACTGCTTGATATCGACCACGGTACTTACCCTTATGTAACTTCATCAAATACTACTGCTGGTGGTGTTGCTGCGGGTTCTGGTTTCGGTCCTCGTCACATTGGTTACATTCTGGGTATTGTTAAAGCATACTGTACACGTGTTGGTGCTGGCCCATTCCCAACTGAACTTGATGATGCTGTTGGCGAACACCTAACTACTAAAGGTGCTGAGTTTGGTGCAACAACTGGTCGCCGTCGTCGTTGTGGTTGGTTTGACGCAGTTGCACTACGTCGTGCAATTCAGTTGAACTCAGTAACTGGTTTCTGCCTGACTAAACTTGATGTTTTAGATGGCCTGGAAGAAATCAAAATCTGTACTGGTTACAAAATGATAGACGGTTCTGTTGCTGAAGTTTCTCCATTAGCTGCTGATGCATATGAAGGTCTGATTCCTGTTTATGAAACAATGCCTGGTTGGTCTGAAGTAACATTTGGTGTTAAATCTTTAGAAGAATTGCCTCAGGCAGCTCTTAACTACATCAAACGTATTGAAGAATTGACTGGTGTTCCTGTTGATATCATTTCTACTGGTCCTGACCGTAACGAAACTATCATCAAAGTACACCCATTTAGCGTATAATCTGGCTAAATATTGAAGAGATGCAGCCGATGATTAGTTCATCGGCTTTTTTGTGCCTGTCAGTTCGGAAAATAAATTTTTTGGTTGTTTTTTGTTCGGGTGTATTTTGTGCTAAAGTCTGACCAGGTTTCGCCGATAGAGTATCTGAACCCAGAATATTGGGGGATAAATTGGTGTTAAATTCCATATAAAGAGTGCGGCCATGTTGCTACGGAAAGTAGTAGCTTCGTTATTATTGATTACTAGTGCTTCGGTATATTCAGCTAATGCAGCGGATGTTGGAGCGCCAGTTCCCATCTATTCCGAAGCTGAACTAATTAAGCTTATTAATCAAAATAAACACCTGGAACGCGTCAAAGCAGATCAGTGTCAGCTTGTTGAAGATATTGTTGCCCGTGCAACCCGTATCAATCTTCCGGCATACGAGTTTCTCTACGGGGATATGCTTGCCTGGGGGGTGTGTATTGAACAGGATGTAGAGCTTGGTCTGTATTATATGGAAAATGCAGCTCATCAGGGATTACCTGCGGCATTAGAACGGTTAGGTCGTTATTACGCACAGGGTATTCTTGTTCAGCAAGATAAAGAAAGAGCCATTCCTTACCTGAGAGAAGCTTCCGCGATGGGTAACTTAAATGCTCGTATATTATTAGCTGAGTTGTTGCTTCGAGACTATGGTAGTCCGCTGGATTTCGAAGATGCTTACCGCTGGCTTTATCATTCTGTCACCGCAGATTCCAGAGTTCATAAGCGTATTGCCCTGTTGAGAGAAGGACTTGCTGCAAGAATGCCTCAGAATATAATTGCTCGTGCCAAAACACGAGAAACATTCTGGTAAGCTGACAGCTATCTTACTTTCATCTTATACCATTTTATTTCTAAATCTCTTCTAAATTAAGCTGCTGATTTTGCAGAAATCTCAGCTATCTGGACTATATTTATTGATATATCCTGATTAGTGTTTAGAGTAGACGCTCAAACCTAGTCGTATATCAATTAAAGACCTGTCTGGAACCCTATATGTCTGACACGATTCAAAACGATCCTTTTGCGGATCGTGAAGCTAGCAATTATGAAAATCCAATTCCGAGCCGTGAGTTTATTTTAAACTTTCTTGAACAGGCAAATGTTCCAATGAACCGAAATGATTTGTTCGAGGCGTTGGAGCTTTCCGGAGAAGAACAATATGAAGGCTTAAGACGTCGTTTAAGGGCCATGGAACGAGATGGACAGCTCGTGTTTACCCGACGTCAGTGCTATGCATTGCCTGATAAGCTGGAGATGGTTAAAGGCTATGTAATCGGACATAAAGATGGTCATGGATGGGTGCGTCCGGACGGTGTTGCAGGAAAAGATGCCGACATATTATTACCTCATCATCAGATGCGAACATTAATTCATGGTGATTTTGTTCTGGTTCAGCCAACCGGAACGGATAAGAGAGGACGTAAAGAAGGTCGGTTAGTCCGGATTTTAGAAGAAAGAAATAGTCAGATCGTAGGGCGTTTCTTTTTTGAACATGGCTACTCCTATGTGGTTCCCGATGACTCTCGCATTAGTCACGACATCTTAATTCCAAATGAGAACAAATCTGGTGCTCGTATGGGGAATGTGGTGGTTATTGACATCACAGACCGAGGTGGTCGTGGACGCGGAATGATGGGCAAAGTGGTTGAAGTTCTCGGGGAAAATATGGCTCCCGGAATGGAAACGAAAATAGCGATCAGAACTCATCAGATCCCTCATGAATGGCCGGAAGGTGTTGAGCAGCAAATCAAACAATTCGGTGATGAAGTACCAGAAGAAGCAAAAGTCGGTCGTGTTGACTTGCGGGATTTACCTCTGGTGACTATTGATGGTGAAGATGCTCGGGATTTCGATGATGCTGTGTATTGTGAAGCCCAAAAAGGTGGTGGCTGGCGGTTATGGGTCGCTATTGCAGATGTTAGCTATTATGTCCGAACCGACACGGCACTGGATAAAGAAGCGATTAACCGGGGTAACTCGGTTTATTTCCCTTCTCAGGTTGTTCCTATGTTACCTGAAGTGCTGTCGAATGGTCTGTGTTCTTTAAACCCGGATGTGGATCGTCTATGTATGGTCTGTGAAATGACAGTTTCTGAGAACGGTAAACTTTCAGGCTATAAACACTACGAAGCGGTGATGAATTCTCACGCGCGACTGACCTATACCAAGGTGGCTGCAATACTTGAAGGTGATGAAGAACTCAGAGAACGTTATTCCGATTTGATTGGTCATCTGGAAGAACTGCATCGTATGTATCTGGTATTGAAAAATGAACGAGATCACCGTGGGGCAATCGAGTTTGAAACGGTAGAAACCAAATTTATTTTTAATGCTCAGCGTAAAATTGAAAGTATTGAACCCGTTATTCGTAATGATGCGCATAAGCTGATCGAAGAATGTATGATTCTGGCCAATATTGCTTCAGCCTCTTTAGTTGAAAAAGCGAAAGAGCCGGCGTTATACCGAATTCATGAAACTCCGGGAGAAGAACGACTTACCGGATTCCGCGATTTCCTTGGTGAGCTGGGGTTAAATCTTGCTGGTGGGTTAGAGCCTTCACCGACAGATTATGCCACCTTAATGAAGCAGATAAAGAATCGTCCTGATAGCGAACTAATCGGGACTATGTTACTCCGTTCCATGAAGCAGGCGGTATACAACCCGGATAACTGTGGTCACTTTGGTCTGGCATTACAACGTTATGCCCATTTCACATCGCCCATCCGTCGTTATCCGGACTTACTGCTGCATCGTGCTATCAAGTATCTGATTGCTAAACATGAAGGACGTAATAGAGATCGTTGGACACCTACCGGTGGTTATCATTACGGTTTTGATGATATGAACTTTTATGGCGAACAGTGCTCCATGACTGAACGACGTGCTGATGATGCCACCCGGGAAGTATCCGACTGGCTGAAATGTGAATATATGCAGGATCACGTTGGTGAAGAGTTAGAAGGTGTGATCGCAAATGTTACCGGATTCGGATTCTTTGTTCGTTTAACCGAACTACATATTGACGGATTGGTTCATATCTCTACACTAGCGAACGATTATTACCAGTTTGATCCGATCGGACAACGATTAATCGGTGAAAGTTTTGGGCATATTTATCGTTTGGGAGACGCGGTCAAAGTAAAAGTTCTTGCAGTTAACCTTGATGAGCGCCATATCGATTTCGAATTGGTTGAAACAAGTCGTGAGCTTCGGGGTAAAGGAAAAACAGCCAAAAAACGAGCAGCAGAAGCAAGAGCCAAAGTACGAGGCAAAAAAGCGGCTCTTAAAGGAAAAGACAAAGCTGTACCTCTGCTTGAGCCGACAGTAAGACCTGATTCTTCCATATCAGATAAAGAATCTGATAAAAAAGGTAAGCGTCGTAAAAAGTCTCCGGCAGAAAAAGCCCGCAAAAAGAAGGCAAGAAAAAAATCGACCCAAAGCCGCAGTAGCAGTAAAAAAGGTAAACAATGAGTAACGAATTTATATATGGCATCCATGCTATTAATGCGGTGCTGGAAAAAAGCCCTGACAGATTAATAGAAGCGTTTGTACTTAAAGGTCGACAAGATGACCGCCTGATGCCTGTTCTGAATGAACTGCAGCGTTTTGGTATCTCTATACAGCAAATGGGGCGGAAAGCGCTTGATGACAAAGCGAAAGGTGCTAACCATCAGGGTATCATTGCCAGAGTTAAACCAGCTAAAGCGCTGAACGAGCATGACCTTGATGATATACTAGCTTCTGCTGAACAACCTTTATTGCTGGTCTTGGATGGCGTGACTGATCCTCATAATCTGGGTGCATGCTTACGTAATGCGGATGCTGCTGGTGTGGCTGCTGTTATCGTACCAAAAGATAAATCAGCACCAATGACTGCAACGGTAAGTAAAGTGGCCTGTGGAGCGGCAGAAACAGTGCCATTGGTTCGAGTGACTAACTTGGCTCGTACTATGCGAGCATTACAGGAAAAGGGAATCTGGTTCGTAGGCACTGCCGGTGAAGCAACTCATGATATCTATCAATCTAAGTTAACCGGACCGCTAGCTATTGTCATGGGAGCTGAAGGTGATGGAATGCGTCGCTTAACCCGTGAAACCTGCGATGACCTGATTAAAATCCCGATGGCAGGCAGTGTTTCCAGTCTGAACGTATCGGTAGCAACAGGTATTTGTTTATTTGAGGCGGTCAGACAACGTATCAAAGCTTAAATATCCTTCCTTATTATTCTTCATTATCAGAGCCAGAATTCTTTGCGAAAACTGGCTCTTAAAAATATATCGTTTAATTTTCACACAAGGCTTGCAAGTGTTATTGGAGTCTGTATAATACGCTCCCACTGACTATAGGTCAGTTGTGAACCAATGAGCAGCGAGGAGTAGGCACTGCCTAGTAATGTAAACTCAGCTTATGTTCGCAGTTAATAAAAATTTAGCTCTCTATCTTCGTGATAGAACAGGTTAATCACCTATTAGCTGACAACGCGCCCGATTTGGGTGCTACGGTTTCACATAAATCAATCGACATTCTCTCAACTTTCAGAAGGAAGTGAGCCAGAGTGGCGATATTGTTTGTGTAATTTAATTAGAATTGGAGCTCTGTCTCATGCAGAACCAACGTATCCGTATCCGCCTTAAAGCTTTCGATTACAAACTAATCGACGCTTCTACAGCGGAAATCGTTGAAACAGCAAAACGTACCGGCGCACAGGTTCGTGGTCCTATCCCACTACCTACTCGTAAAGAACGTTTCACTGTTCTTATCTCTCCACACGTCAACAAAAAAGCTCGTGATCAGTACGAAATCCGTACTCACAAGCGTCTAATCGACATCGTTGAACCAACAGACAAAACTGTTGATGCACTGATGCGTCTAGATCTAGCTGCTGGCGTTGATGTACAAATCAGCCTAGGTTAAGGGAGATTAGAATAATGATTGGTCTAGTCGGACGTAAAGTGGGCATGACCCGCGTATTTACTGAAGAAGGCGTTTCTATCCCAGTAACAGTTGTTGAAGTGCAAAATAACCGTGTAACTCAAGTTAAAACTCTTGAGTCTGATGGTTACACTGCAATTCAGGTTACTGCAGGCGCTAAAAAAGCAAGCCGTGTTACAAAACCAGAAGCTGGTCACTATGCGAAAGCTGGTGTTGAAGCTGGTAACGGTTTGTGGGAATTCCGTTTAGAAAACGGTGAAGAGTTTGAAGTTGGCGCAGAGCTAAAAGTAGAACTTTTCAATGAAATCAAGAAAGTAGACGTTACTGGTACATCTAAAGGTAAAGGTTTCCAAGGCGCTGTTAAGCGTTGGAATTTCCGTACCCAAGATATGACTCACGGTAACTCATTGTCTCACCGTGCTCCTGGTTCTCTTGGTCAATGTCAGACTCCAGGTCGCGTATTTAAAGGCAAGAAAATGGCAGGTCACATGGGTGCTGAGCGTGTAACGACTCAAAACCTTGAGATCGTACGTGTTGATGCTGAACGTAATCTGCTTCTTATTAAAGGTGCAGTACCAGGATCAACTGGTGCTAACGTGATCGTTAAACCAGCTGTAAAAGCATAACGTCTAGGAGTAAGTAATGGAATTGATGGTTAAAGGTGCTGATGCACTAACTGTTTCCGAAACTACTTTCGGACGTGAGTTCAACGAAGCCCTTGTTCACCAAGTAGTTGTTGCATTTGCAGCAGGTGCTCGTCAAGGTACTCGTGCTCAAAAAACTCGTTCAGAAGTTTCTGGCGGTGGCGCTAAACCATGGCGTCAAAAAGGTACTGGCCGTGCTCGTGCTGGTACAATTCGTAGCCCAATCTGGCGTACAGGTGGTGTTACTTTTGCTGCGAAACCACAAGATCACAGCCAAAAAGTAAACAAAAAAATGTACCGCGGTGCTATGAAAGCAATTCTATCTGAGCTTGTTCGTCAAGAACGTCTAGTTGTTGTAGACAACTTCTCAGTAGAAGCACCAAAAACTAAAGAGCTAGTAGCTAAGCTTAAAGAACTTGAACTTAACGATGTTCTTATCGTTACTGGCGAAGTAGACGAGAATCTATTCTTAGCTGCGCGTAACCTTTATAAAGTTGACGTACGTGATGTTGCTGCTATCGACCCTGTTAGCCTAATCGCGTTCGACAAGGTTCTTATGACTGCTGCTGCAGTTAAGCAAGTTGAGGAGATGCTGGCATGATCAGTGAAGAGCGTCTACTAAAAGTTCTACGTGCTCCACATATCTCTGAAAAAGCAACTATGGTTGCTGAGAAAGCAAACACTGTTGTTTTCAAAGTAGCAACTGATGCGACTAAAAAAGAGATCAAAGCAGCTGTAGAAAAGCTATTTGAAGTTGAAGTTAAGTCTGTAAGTACTCTTATCACTAAGGGTAAGACCAAACGTCAAGGTATGCGCCAGGGTCGCCGTAGCGACGTTAAAAAAGCGTACGTTACTTTGAAAGAAGGTCAAGATCTTGACTTCGTTGGCGGCGCGGAATAACAGGAGTAGTTGAAAAATGGCTATTGTTAAATGTAAGCCGACTTCGGCTGGTCGTCGTCACGTAGTTAAAGTTGTTAACGCTGACCTATATAAAGGTAAGCCTTACGCACCTCTTCTAGAAACAAATTCTAAGAATGGTGGTCGTAACAACAACGGTCGTATTACTGTTCGTCACATTGGTGGCGGTCATAAACAACACTACCGTGTGATCGACTTTAAACGTACTAAAGATGGTATCCCAGCTAAGGTTGAACGTATCGAATACGATCCAAACCGTAGTGCGAACATCGCTCTAGTACTATATGCAGATGGTGAACGTCGTTACATCATCGCACCAAAAGGCATTCAAGCTGGTGATGCAATCCAGTCTGGTGTTGATGCGCCAATCAAAGCAGGTAACGCACTTCCAATGCGTAACATCCCTGTTGGTTCTACAATTCACAACGTTGAATTGAAACCAGGTAAAGGTGCTCAGCTAGCTCGTTCTGCTGGTGCATACGCTCAAATCGTTGCTCGTGATGGTGCATACGTTACTATCCGTCTACGTTCTGGTGAAATGCGTAAAGTTCTTTCTGAAGGCCGTGCAACTATCGGTGAAGTTGGTAACCATGAACACATGCTACGTGAACTAGGTAAAGCTGGTGCTAAACGTTGGAAAGGTGTTCGTCCAACTGTACGTGGTGTTGTAATGAACCCGGTTGACCACCCACACGGTGGTGGTGAAGGTCGTACTTCTGGTGGTCGTCACCCAGTATCTCCTTGGGGTATGCCAACTAAAGGCTTCAAGACACGTAAGAACAAACGCACTGACAAGTACATTGTACGTCGTCGTAATAAGTAATCTATTAAAGAGGATAAGCCATGCCACGTTCTCTCAAGAAAGGTCCATTTATTGACCTACACTTGCTGAAGAAGGTAGAGAAAGCGGTGGAAAGCGGAGACAAAAAGCCTATTAAGACTTGGTCCCGTCGTTCAATGATCATTCCATCAATGATTGGATTGACCATCGCTGTCCATAATGGTCGTCAACACGTTCCAGTTTTCGTAACTGACGAGATGATCGGTCACAAATTGGGCGAATTTGCACCTACTCGTACTTACCGCGGTCACGCTGCGGATAAGAAAGCTAAGAAGAAATAAGGAGTAAAAAATGGAAGCTTTAGCTAAACATAACTTTGCTCGCATTTCTCCTCAGAAAGCTCGCTTAGTTGCAGATTTAATCCGCGGTAAGAATGTTGACCAAGCGCTAGAAATTCTAACTTTCAGCAACAAAAAAGCTGCTGAACTTGTTAAGAAAGTTCTTGAGTCTGCTATCGCTAACGCGGAGCACAACGAAGGTGCAGATATTGACGACCTACGTGTCGCTAAGATCTTCGTAGATGAGGGCCCTGTCATGAAGCGCATTATGCCTCGTGCTAAAGGCCGTGCGGATCGTATCTTGAAGCGTTCAAGCCACATTACTGTGGTTGTCGCAGATCGCTAAGAGACTAGGAGAGTAAGCAATGGGTCAGAAAGTACATCCAAATGGTATTCGTCTAGGCATCGTTAAGCCTTGGAATGCTACATGGTTTGCTAACACCAAAGAATTCGCTGACAACCTAGACGGCGACTTCAAGGTACGTCAGTTCCTAACTAAGGAATTGGCAAAAGCGTCTCTGTCACGCATCGTTATCGAACGTCCTGCGAAGAGCATCCGTGTGACTATTCACACTGCTCGTCCAGGCGTTGTAATCGGTAAGAAAGGTGAAGACGTTGAGAAGCTACGCGCAGCTGTAGCTAAAATCGCAGGTGTACCAGCGCAAATTAACATCGCTGAAGTACGTAAGCCTGAGTTAGATGGTCAGCTTGTAGCTGATAGCATCGCGTCTCAACTAGAACGCCGTGTTATGTTCCGTCGTGCAATGAAACGTGCGGTACAGAATGCAATGCGTCTAGGCGCTAAAGGTATCAAAGTAGAAGTAAGTGGCCGTTTAGGCGGTGCTGAAATTGCACGTACAGAATGGTATCGTGAAGGTCGTGTGCCTCTACATACTCTACGTGCTGACATTGATTACGCAACTTCTTCGGCTCACACTCAATACGGTGTGATCGGCGTTAAAGTTTGGATCTTCAAAGGTGAAATCCTTGGTGGAATGCCAGCAGCTAACGCAGTTGAGCCAAAGGCTGACAAGCCTAAGAAGCAGCGTAAAGGCCGTAAGTAAGGAGTCGATAGATGCTACAACCTAAACGTACAAAGTTCCGTAAGGTTCATACAGGTCGTAACCGTGGCATAGCTAAAGGTACTGAAGTTGCTTTTGGTACTTTCGGTTTGAAAGCTGTAGGCCGTGGTCGTCTAACTGCTCGTCAAATCGAAGCTGCACGTCGTGCGATGACTCGTGCTGTTAAGCGTCAAGGTCAAATCTGGATTCGTGTATTCCCAGACAAACCTATCACAGAAAAACCACTTGAAGTTCGTCAAGGTAAGGGTAAAGGTAACGTTGAGTACTGGGTAGCCCTAATCCAACCAGGTAAGGTTATGTACGAAATGGGTGGTGTACCTGAAGAATTGGCTCGTGAAGCATTTGCACTTGCAGCTGCTAAACTGCCATTCAAGACTACTTTCGTAACTAAGCAGGTGATGTGATGAAAGCACAAGATCTACGCGAAAAAAGCGTTGAAGAGCTAAATGCTGAGCTAATGGGCTTGCTACGCGAACAGTTCAACTTGCGCATGCAAGCTGCAACTGGTCAACTTCAGCAGACTCATACTCTGAAAGCTGTCCGCCGTGATATCGCACGTGTGAAAACTGTTTTGACTGAGAAGGCAGGCGCATAATGAGCGAAAATATTCGTACTCAACAAGGCCGTGTTGTTAGCGACAAAATGGACAAGTCTATTGTTGTTGCTATCGAACGTTTCGTAAAACACCCAATTTACGGAAAATTCGTAAGACGCACGACTAAAATTCACGCACATGATGAAAACAACGAGTGTGGCCTAGGCGATACTGTTGAGATTCGTGAGTGTCGTCCACTGTCTAAGACTAAATCTTGGACTTTGGTTAAAGTTGTAGAAAAAGCGAAAATGTAATTCGTTTGCTCTATAACTAAAGCGGCTCCAAAATTTTTTTGGGGCCGTTTATTTTTTGACTACCCATTTGAAAAAAAGGGTGGTACAATTCGCGTCCCTTTAAAGAGGCAGCCCGACCCGAGAGGGTCTAGTTTTTAATATTTAGCGGAGCACTAACATGATCCAAATGCAAAGTATGCTGGACGCAGCTGATAACTCAGGCGCCCGCAGCGTAATGTGTATTAAGGTTCTGGGTGGCTCTCACCGTCGTTATGCACACATCGGTGACATCATCAAAGTTACTGTGAAGGAAGCAATTCCACGCGGTAAAGTTAAGAAAGGTGATGTACTGAAGGCGGTGGTAGTTCGCACCCGTAAAGGCGTACGTCGTCCTGACGGTTCTGTCATTCGCTTCGACCGTAATGCTTGCGTACTGTTAAATAACAATACCGAGCAACCAATCGGTACACGTATCTTTGGTCCAGTGACTCGCGAACTTCGTAATGCAAAATTTATGAAGATCGTATCTCTGGCTCCAGAAGTATTGTAAGGAGCGTTCAAAGATGGCAGCTAAAATCCGTCGTAATGACGAAATCATCGTTCTTGCTGGTAAAGATAAAGGCAAGAAAGGTAAAGTAACTAAGGTTCTGACAACTGGTAAAGTTATCGTTGAAGGTATCAACCTTGTTAAAAAACACCAAAAGCCTGTTCCGGCTCTAGGTCAACAAGGTGGCATCGTTGAAAAAGAAGCAGCAATTGACGCTTCTAACGTTGCAATTTTCAACGCGGCAACTGGTAAAGCAGACCGTGTAGGTTTCCGTTTTGAAGAAGGCAAAAAAGTGCGTTTCTTCAAATCGAATGGCGAAACAATTAAGTAATTTGGAGTTCTACTATGGCGAAACTGCATGATTACTACAAGTCGTCTGTAGTCGCTGATTTGACCAAACAATTCAGCTACTCAAGCGTCATGCAAGTCCCTAGGATTGAGAAAATCACCCTAAACATGGGCGTTGGTGAAGCAATCAACGATAAGAAACTGCTGGAAAACGCAGCAGCTGATATGGCAACGATCTCTGGTCAGAAGCCACTAATCACTAAAGCGCGTAAATCTGTTGCAGGTTTCAAAATTCGTGAAGGCTACCCAATTGGTTGTAAAGTAACCTTGCGTGGCGAACGTATGTGGGATTTCTTAGAGCGTTTAATCTCTATTGCACTTCCACGTGTACGTGACTTCCGTGGTGTTAGCGCTAAGTCTTTTGACGGACGCGGTAACTACAGTATGGGCGTTCGCGAGCAAATCATCTTCCCGGAAATCGACTACGATAAAGTCGATCGTGTACGCGGTCTTGATATTACTATCACGACAACTGCGAAATCCGATGAGGAAGGCCGTGCTCTGCTGGCTGCCTTTAACTTCCCATTCCGTAAGTAAGGTGAAGGGTTACTGTTATGGCTAAAGTATCAATGAAAGCACGTGAAGCAAAACGTGCTAAGCTAGTAGCACAGTACGCTGAGAAGCGTGCAGCGCTAAAAGCAACAATTAATGATGTAAACGCATCTGAAGAAGAGCGTTGGAATGCAGTTCTTAAACTACAAGCACTTCCACGTGATTCAAGTGCATCACGTCAGCGCAACCGTTGTAACCAAACTGGTCGTCCACACGGTTACCTACGTAAGTTCGGTTTAAGCCGTATTAAAGTTCGTGAAGCTTGCATGAAAGGCGAGATTCCTGGACTTCGTAAGGCTAGCTGGTAATTGCCACTTAATCATTTGGAGTAAAGTTTATGAGCATGCAAGATCCGATTTCGGATATGCTGACCCGTATTCGTAACGGTCAGGCAGCAAACAAAGTTGCTGTAAAAATGCCTTCTTCAAAGCTAAAAGTTGCAATTGCTGCACTTCTACAAGCTGAAGGTTATATCGAAGGTTACGCCGTTGACGGCGAAGCAAAACCTGAGCTTGAAGTTACTCTTAAGTACTTCCAAGCTAAACCTGTAATCGAGCAAATCAAACGTGTTTCACGTCCAGGTCTGCGCGTTTATAAGAAAAAAGATGACCTACCATCTGTTATGGGCGGTCTAGGTGTTGCTGTTGTTTCCACTTCCAAGGGTCTTATGTCAGACCGTGCTGCGCGTAAAGCAGGTCTTGGTGGTGAAATCATTTGCTACGTAGCTTAATTTAAGGAGTAGGATATGTCTCGTGTTGCTAAAGCACCTGTCGCTATTCCAGCTGGCGTAGAGGTGAAATTAAACGGCCAAGAGATCACTGTAAAAGGTCCTAAAGGTGAACTTACTCGCGTATTTAACGACGCAGTAGTAATCGCTCAAGAAGACGGTCACTTTACATTTGGTCCTCGTGAAGGCGTTGCTAACGCATGGGCTCAAGCAGGTACTGCTCGCGCTCTAGTTAACAACATGGTTAAGGGTGTTACAGATGGCTTTACTAAAAAGCTTGAACTTAAAGGTGTTGGTTACCGTGCTGCTATCAAAGGCAATGCTGTAGCTTTAACTTTAGGTTTCTCACATCCTGTTGATCATGAATTACCTGCAGGCATTAAAGCTGAGTGCCCAACTCAAACAGAAATCGTTATTTCTGGTTGTTCTAAAGAGTTGGTTGGTCAAGTGGCTGCGGATATTCGTTCTTACCGCGAACCTGAACCTTATAAAGGTAAAGGTGTGCGTTACGCAGATGAATATGTGCGTATTAAAGAAGCTAAGAAGAAGTAAGGTAACGCTATGGATAAGAAAGCATCTCGCATCCGTCGTGCCACTCGCGCACGTCGTAAGATTGCAGAACTGGGTGCAACTCGCCTAGTCGTGCACCGTACTCCTCGTCACGTGTACGCACAAGTGATTGCAGCTAACGGCTCTGAGGTTATCGCAGCAGCTTCTACTGTAGAAAAAGCGATCCGTGAGCAAGTTAAAAATACTGGTAACGTTGATGCAGCTAAAGCAGTAGGTAAAGCTATTGCTGAACGTGCGCTTGAAAAAGGCGTATCTGAAGTTGCATTTGATCGTTCTGGTTTCCAATACCACGGTCGAGTAGCGGCGCTAGCAGATTCTGCTCGCGAAGCTGGTCTGAAATTCTAAGGTAGGGTTGGAAGATGGCTAAAGAACAACAAGTTCAAGCGAATGATTTGCAAGAAAAATTAATCGCTGTTAACCGTGTTTCTAAAACGGTTAAAGGTGGTCGAATCATGAGCTTCACTGCACTAACAGTAGTTGGTGACGGTAATGGTCGTGTAGGTTTCGGTTACGGCAAAGCTCGTGAAGTACCTGCAGCGATTCAAAAAGCAATGGAAAAAGCACGTCGTAACATGACTACGATCGCGCTTAACGAAGGCACTCTTCACCACCCAGTGAAAGGTCGCCATTCGGGCTCTAAAGTTTACATGCAGCCAGCTGCAGAAGGTACAGGTGTTATCGCAGGTGGTGCGATGCGTGCGGTACTTGAAGTTGCAGGTGTACACAACGTACTATCTAAAGCATACGGTTCTACGAACCCTATCAACATCGTTCGTGCAACGATCGATGCACTAGGTAGCATGAAGTCACCAGAAATGGTTGCTGCTAAACGTGGTCTGACTGTTGAATCTATTTCGGAGTAAGAACACAATGGCAACTATTAAAGTAACTCAAACTAAAAGCTCAATTGGTCGCCTACCAAAGCACAAAGCTACTTTGCGTGGACTAGGCCTTCGTAAAATCAACCACACAGTAGAACTTGAAGATACACCGTGCGTTCGCGGTATGATCAACAAGGTTTACTACATGGTTAAAGTTGAGGAGTAATCAGAATGCGTTTGAATACTCTATCACCGGCTGCGGGTTCTAAACCTTCTAAAAAGCGTTTAGGTCGTGGTATCGGTTCTGGCCTTGGTAAAACAGGTGGCCGCGGTCACAAAGGTCAAAAGTCACGTTCTGGCGGTAAAGTTCGTCCAGGTTTTGAAGGCGGTCAGATGCCTCTGAAACAACGTCTACCTAAGTTCGGTTTCAAATCTCGTAAGAGCTTTGTTTCTGCTGAAGTTCGTCTAGGCGAACTAGCTAAAGTAACTGGTGATGTTGTAGATCTGAACAGTCTTAAAGCAGCTAACGTTATCACTAAAAACATTGAGAACGTAAAAATCGTTCTTTCTGGTGACATCGCAAAAGCTGTTACTGTTAAAGGTATTCGCGTGACTAAAGGCGCTAAAGCTGCAATCGAAGCTGCAGGCGGTAAAATCGAGGAATAATCTCGAGGGACGAGGTACAGATGGCTAAGAAACCAGGACAAGATATTCGTAGTGCTCAGAGTGGCGTCAGTGAATTAAAGTCGCGCTTATTATTCGTATTAATCGCACTTTTAGTTTTCCGAGCGGGCTCTTTTGTGCCGATTCCTGGTATTGATGCGGCTGTACTTGCCGAATTGTTCGAACAGCAAAAAGGGACCATCGTAGAAATGTTTAACATGTTCTCCGGTGGTGCTCTTTCGCGTGCATCTATATTAGCACTGGGCATCATGCCGTATATTTCGGCTTCAATTGTTGTTCAGTTGCTAACAGTAGTTCATCCCGCGTTAGCTGAGCTCAAAAAAGAGGGTGAAGCAGGCCGTCGTAAGATTAGCCAATATACGCGTTATGGCACGCTTGTTCTTGCAATATTCCAGGCGTTAGGTATTGCAACTGGATTACCAAACATGGTCTCTAATCTGGTCGTTATCGATCAAACCATGTTTACATTCATTGCAACCGTGAGTTTAGTAACTGGCACCATGTTCTTGATGTGGTTAGGTGAACAAATCACAGAACGAGGAATTGGTAATGGTATTTCATTACTGATTTTTACTGGTATTGTTGCAGGGTTGCCTAAGGCAATCGGACAAACTATTGAGCAAGCGCGTCAAGGTGAATTGCATGTACTTCTGCTATTATTGATTGCCGTAATCTCGTTTGCTGTTATTTACTTCGTTGTTTTCATGGAACGTGGTCAGCGTCGAATCGTCGTTAACTACGCAAAACGTCAACAGGGGCGTAAAGTATTTGCAGCTCAGAGTACTCACCTTCCATTAAAAATAAATATGGCAGGTGTAATTCCAGCAATCTTTGCATCAAGTATTATTTTGTTCCCAGGCACACTAGCACAGTGGTTTGGTAACGTAGGTGGTGAAGGCTCAGCGTTTAGCTGGTTAACACAAGTTTCACTGGCTTTAAGTCCTGGCCAGCCACTTTATGTGATACTTTATGCAGTAGCGATTATCTTCTTCTGTTTCTTCTATACAGCGTTGGTGTTTAACCCGCGTGAAACAGCAGATAATCTTAAGAAGTCTGGTGCATTCGTACCCGGTATCCGCCCAGGTGAGCAGACAGCGAAATATATCGATAAGGTAATGACACGTTTAACTCTAGCGGGTGCGTTGTATATTACGTTTATCTGTCTGATTCCACAGTTCATGATGACCGCCTGGAACGTACGTTTCTATTTTGGTGGTACATCGCTACTTATCGTAGTGGTTGTTATCATGGATTTTATGGCACAGGTACAGACTCATCTGATGTCAAATCAGTATGATTCTGTGTTGAAAAAAGCGAATCTGAAAGGCTATGGTCGTTAATTTCGATTTAGCTGCTAAGATTCTATTTACGGAGTTTAGCAATGAAAGTTCGTGCTTCCGTTAAAAAAATCTGCCGTAACTGTAAAATTATCAAGCGCAACGGTGTTGTTCGCGTAATTTGCAGTGAGCCAAAGCATAAACAGCGCCAAGGCTAATTAGCAGAAATTTTTACTTGAAAAATAAAGGTTGGTCGAGTATATTCCTCGGCCTACCTTTTGCGTGCAAAAGAAGTAGTCTTCCGTAACGTATCCTCAGCGGGCTTTGTTACGGATAATTTCTTATTAGAGTACTAGGAGTGAATAGTGGCCCGTATAGCAGGCATTAACATTCCTGATCAAAAGCATGCTGTAATCGCACTTACTGCGATCTACGGCGTCGGTAAGACTCGCTCTAAAGCTATTTTAGCTGAAGTGGGTATTGCTGAAGATGTTAAGATCAGTGAACTAACTGAAGATCAGATCAATCAGCTGCGTGATGGTGTAGCTAAGTACACTGTAGAGGGTGATCTACGTCGTGAAGTTTCCATGAACATCAAGCGTCTTATGGACCTTGGCTGTTACCGTGGTCTTCGTCATCGTCGCAGTCTACCACTACGTGGACAGCGTACTAAAACCAATGCTCGCACCCGTAAGGGTCCGCGTAAGCCGATCAAGAAATAGTCGGGAAGGGTAAAGTACAATGGCTAAACAACCAACTCGCGCACGTAAACGCGTTCGCAAACAAGTTGCAGATGGCGTCGCGCACATTCATGCATCTTTTAACAACACAATCGTAACCATTACTGACCGTCAAGGTAATGCTCTAGCATGGGCTACTGCAGGTGGTTCTGGTTTCCGTGGTTCTCGTAAGTCTACTCCGTTCGCTGCACAGGTTGCTGCAGAGCGTTGTGCTGAAATGGCTAAAGAATATGGCCTGAAGAACTTGGAAGTTATGGTTAAGGGTCCTGGTCCAGGTCGTGAATCTACTGTTCGCGCACTGAACGCTGCTGGTTTCCGTATCACAAACATCGTTGATGCGACTCCTATCCCTCATAACGGTTGTCGTCCACCGAAGAAACGTCGCGTATAACGTTTCTAGGAAGATTGGAGAAAGATCATGGCAAGATATTTGGGTCCTAAGCTTAAGCTTAGCCGTCGCGAAGGCACTGACTTATTTCTTAAGTCTGGTGTTCGTGCGATCGATACCAAGTGTAAAATCGATAATGCACCAGGTGTACACGGCGCTCGTCGCGGTCGTCTGTCAGACTATGGTGTACAGCTTCGTGAGAAGCAAAAAGTTCGTCGTATTTATGGCGTGCTAGAAAAGCAATTCCGTAACTACTACAAAGAAGCTGCCCGCATTAAAGGCAACACAGGTGAAAACCTACTTCAGCTTCTTGAAGGTCGTCTAGATAACGTTGTTTATCGCATGGGTTTCGGTGCTACTCGCGCTGAAGCACGTCAGCTAGTTAGCCACAAAGCTATCCTAGTTAACGGCCAGGTGGTAAATATTCCTTCTTTCAATGTTGCGGCTAACGACGTTGTTTCAATCCGTGAGAAAGCTAAACAGCAATCTCGCATCAAAGCAGCTCTAGAAGTTGCTGAACAACGCGAAAAACCAACTTGGATTGAAGTAGATGCAGGTAAGATGGAAGGTACGTTCAAGCGTTTACCAGAACGTTCAGATCTATCAGCTGACATCAACGAACAATTGATCGTCGAGCTTTACTCTAAGTAAGGTTTAAATTAAAGAGAGGACACAATGCAGGGTTCTGTAACAGAATTTCTTAAGCCACGTCTTGTTGATATTGAACAGGTCAGCACGACACACGCAAAAGTAACTCTTGAGCCATTAGAGCGTGGTTTCGGCCATACTCTTGGTAATGCACTTCGCCGTATTCTTCTATCTTCTATGCCTGGTTGTGCAGTCACAGAAGTTGAAATTGAAGGCGTACTACACGAGTACAGCACAAAAGAAGGCGTTCAAGAGGACATTCTTGAGATTCTTCTAAACCTGAAAGGGTTAGCTGTTCGCGTTGCCGAAGGCAAAGATGAAGTGTTCATTACACTAAACAAATCAGGCTCGGGCCCTGTTGTTGCAGGTGACATCACTCATGAGGGTGATGTCGAGGTCGTAAACCCTGAGCACGTGATTTGTCATCTTACTGATGACAACGCTGAGATCGCTATGCGTATCAAAGTGGAACGTGGTCGTGGTTATGTTCCGGCTTCTGCTCGTATCCATACCGAAGAAGATGAGCGTCCAATCGGTCGTCTACTTGTTGATGCTACATACAGCCCAGTCGATAAAATCGCCTATGCTGTTGAAGCAGCACGTGTAGAACAACGTACTGACCTGGACAAGCTTGTTATCGACATGGAAACTAATGGAACGATCGAACCTGAGGAAGCTATCCGTCGTGCAGCAACAATTCTTGCTGAACAACTGGATGCATTCGTAGATCTTCGTGATGTACGAGTTCCTGAGGAGAAAGAAGAGAAGCCAGAATTCGATCCGATCCTATTGCGTCCTGTAGACGATCTTGAACTAACAGTTCGCTCTGCTAACTGTTTGAAAGCAGAAGCGATTCACTACATCGGTGATCTTGTACAGCGTACTGAGGTTGAGCTACTTAAAACGCCTAACCTTGGCAAGAAATCTCTTACTGAGATTAAAGATGTACTTGCATCTCGTGGTTTGTCTCTGGGTATGCGCCTGGAAAACTGGCCACCTGCATCAATCGCTGAAGATTAATCGATACTAGTTAGAAGGATTTGGTCATGCGCCATCGTAAGAGTGGTCGTCAACTCAACCGCAACAGCAGTCATCGCAAAGCGATGTTCAGCAACATGGCTAGCTCTTTAGTACGTCATGAAGTTATCAAGACTACTTTGCCAAAAGCAAAAGAGCTTCGCCGCGTAGTTGAGCCTTTGATTACACTAGCTAAGACAGACAGCGTTGCTAACCGTCGTCTAGCATTTGCTCGTACTCGTGATAACGAAGTAGTTGCAAAACTATTTAACGAATTAGGTCCACGTTTTGCTGCCCGTCAAGGCGGTTATACTCGTATCCTAAAAGCTGGCTTCCGTGCTGGTGACAAAGCTCCAATGGCTTACATTGAGCTTGTTGATCGCCCAGAAGCTGAAGAAGCTGCTGAGTAATCAGTTTCGTGATTGAAAAAGCCGAGCGTAATGCTCGGCTTTTTTATGTCTGGTGAAATGGCTAACTCACGGTTTTAAGCGTTAAGAGCCTGTTCCAGATCAGCAATAATGTCGTCAGGGTGTTCAATACCCACTGATAAGCGAATCATTTCCGGTAACACGCCTGCTTGTTTTTGTTCTTTTTCATCTAACTGACGGTGAGTAGTAGATGCAGGGTGGCATGCCAGAGTTTTTGCATCACCAATATTAACCAAACGTTTGATCATTTTTAGCGCATCGTAAAAACGCACACCTGCGTCATAACCATCTTTCAAACCAAATGACATGATCGATGAAGGTTTTCCTTTCATGTATTTTTGCGCTAATGGATAGAACGCGGATTCTTCCAGACCACCATAACTAACCCAGCTCACTTTATCGTGAGATTTAAGGTAGTTAGCAATTTTTATTGCGTTTTCACAGTGACGTTCCATACGTAATGGCAAGGTTTCTAATCCCTGTAAGAGTAAGAAAGCGTTCATTGGTGAAAGTGTTGAACCAGTATTTCTCATTGGAACTGTTCTGGCACGAGCAATAAAGGCCGCATCACCAAATTGTTCACTGTAAACCACTCCGTGATAAGACGGTTCTGGTTCATTAAACTCAGGGAATCGTGCTTTGTGCTGTGTCCATGGAAATTTTCCTGAATCGACAATAACACCACCAAGAGATGTACCATGTCCACCAACATATTTAGTTATGGAGTGAACAACGATATCAGCACCAAAAGAGATCGGTTTGCAAACCACAGGACTTGCTACTGTATTATCGACCACGACAGGAACACCTTTCGCATGTGCCAGGTTAGCAATACCCTCAATATCAACGATGTTACCAGCAGGATTACCAATTGATTCACAGTAAACAGCTTTGGTATTGTCATCGATGAGTTCAGCAAGACTCTCTGGTTTATCGTCTTTAGCAAATTTTACGTTAATGCCCTGATTTGGGAACATATGGGCAAAGAGTGTATAGGTACCGCCGTACAACTGCGGTGTTGAGACGATATTGTCACCGGCTTTGGCTAATGTCTGAATCGCATAGTTAATTGCTGCTGCGCCTGAGCTGGTTACGAGCGCACCAATACCACCTTCTAAAGCGGCTAAACGTTTTTCCAATACATCATTGGTTGGGTTCATTAAACGGGTGTAGATATTACCAGGAACGTCCAGGTTAAACAGGTCCGCCCCATGTTGTGCATCATCAAATTCGTAAGCCACGGTCTGGAAGATTGGCACTGCAACGGATTTCGTTTTTGGGTCGGTTTCGTAACCATAGTGGATGGCTAGCGTATCGTCTTTCATTCTCGCTTTTCCTTAATGCAAAAATAGTAAGTGCTGTATAGTAAACACAAAAAAGCGGTGTTAACAACACCGCTTAAAAGACTTTGCTTTATTTTAGATATTAAACAATATCAAGAAGTTCTACTTCAAATACAAGGGCTGCAAATGGAGGGATTGCAGCACCTGCACCGCGCTCACCATAAGCAAGATCCTGAGGAATAAATAGTTTCCATTTAGAACCAACAGGCATTAGTTGAAGTGCTTCAACCCAACCTTTGATTACGCCTGTAACAGGGAACTCTACAGGTTCGCCGCGAGATACAGAACTATCGAAAACAGTACCGTCTGTTAACTGACCGTGGTAGTGAACACGAACAGTGTTTTCAGCTGTAGGAACAGTACCAGTACCTTCATTGATTACTTCGTATTGAAGACCTGATTCCAGTACAGTAACTTCATTGCGTAGAGCATTGTCTTGCAGGAAAGCTTCGCCTTCTGCTGAAGCTACTTTAGCCGCTTCTTCACGAGCTTGCTGTGCACGGCCGTGAATTTCCTGAAGTGCGCTATTGATTTCATCGATTTCAAGTGCTGGCATCTCGCCTTTCAGTGCAGTTGCGATACCTTCAGCGATTGAAGCAACTTCCAGACCTTCAAGGCCACTTCCTGCTAACTGTTGACCCATTTGCAGGCCAATACCATAACTTGCTTTTTGCTCTACTGTTTCAAATTTTACTTCAGACATTGGTCTGTCTCTCTTATTCAATGTATAAAGTCGAATAGGATAACAGTTATGAAGAGTGGATTAAATGGTGAATTGTTATAACTTGTAGTCAACGGCATGTTTGTTTCTCTATGCAATCATTTTGCAAAACATATTCAAGTTTGTGTCAACGTTTCTAATCTTTTACTTATTACTCTATACTCGAAAGGCTGGAATTCATATACTAGTTTCAGATGGTAAGGAGACGGATAACGATGAATCATCGGCGCAGTAAAGAAACTAATCATTCTAACTACGGAGCTGTTATACAGCAGAAGTGGTCTGAAATAGATTTTCGTTCTATCTTTTCCGACACACAGAAAATGTGGGAAGACTTTCCTGCGTTACATAAACGTATCTTAATGGGGCTGGCGGCTTTTGTGTTTCTTGTTGCTTTCATTCCGTTGCCACAACCATCTGATAGCGCTGATTCTGAAATAAGTGTTAATGAACCGAAGCGGATTCCATTAGCGTTAAATGCTCAGGATATGTCCCAAAAAGAATCAGTCGAATCGACAGAAAGCCGGGCTATTCGTTCTTCTGCCTGGGTTACTTATACCATTCAAAATGGGGATACTCTGTCAAAAGTATTCCGTAATAACGAATTACCGATTGCCGACCTTAATGCGTTAGTTCGTTCTGAAGGGCCTGATAAGCCTTTAAGTGATATCAGACCAGGACAGCTCATTCGTTTTAAATTTGCTAAAAATGGGCAGTTAGATATTCTGCAGGTGGAGAAAAGTGATCAGTCGGTGATGTTTTTCCGCTTATCCGACGGTGGCTTTGGTCGTAGTAAATAAAGATTTTTGTTCTCGTTACTCTGATAAGGCTTATTTTTGCAACTGTCTCAATGAGCCTGAATCCTTTCTATTCCGTTCTTTTCTAAGCTCTTTGCCTGTTTCTTATTACTCTGGCAATAAAGAAATAACCAGATAAATAAGCTTAAATTAATTTTCTTATATTAAATTTGGAATAAAAAATGAAATTATAGAATTTCACGCAATAAGTGTGTCGCTCCATAATGCCCGTAACGGATGGTTAGGAGTTAAGAAAATGGCAAAGAGAGACACAGTTATCCCATTACACGATAATGCGCAGCCGCACTTAGTGGAGTGTTCCTCTCGTCGTGATATGAGCTTATCTCAGTTCTCAAAAGCACAACTTTCATCGGGAGAAGTTGCCTTGGTCGGCGCAGGACCTGGTGACCCGGAACTCCTGACCATTAAAGCCTTAAGTTTTCTCCAGCAAGCTGACGTCGTGCTTTATGACTATCTGGTTTCAGATGAAATTATGGCATTAGTACCAAGCGACACCATTCTGGTGTGTGTGGGTAAAAGAGCCGGTCACCATAGTGTGTCCCAGGATAAAACCAATCAGCTCTTAGTGGATTTTGCCAGACAAGGCCATCGTGTCGTACGCATCAAAGGTGGCGATCCATTTATTTTCGGCCGTGGTGGTGAAGAGCTGGAAGTCTTGTTTGACGCAGGAATTTCATTCCAGGTCATTCCAGGTATAACTGCCGCTGCCGGAGCGACTGCTTATGCAGGAATACCATTAACTCATCGGGATTATGCTCAATCAGCGATGTTTGTTACTGGCCATGTCAAAGCTGACAGCGATGAGATGGACTGGTCTACCTTAGCCAAAGGAAACCAGACTCTGGTGATTTATATGGGATTGATGAAATCCAGCCATATTCAGGAACAGTTAATTTCTCACGGACGCTCAGTTGAAACTCCCATAGCAATAATCGAACGCGGTACTCAGATTTCTCAGAAAATTTTCAAAGGTAAATTGAGTGAGCTTGCAGCACTGTCTGTTGATGCTCAGTCACCCTCGTTAATTGTGGTCGGTGAAGTGGTTGCTCTGTCTGAAAAACTGAACTGGTTTGGGGAAAGTCAGCCTGCAACTGAAAATAGTCGTCAGCTCGCATAAACAAAATATAACTCTAATTGCACAATGCTCGCTTCGCGAGTCAAAAGGAAGCAAGAGATGGATCAACAACGCTTAACACATTTAAAACAGTTAGAAGCTGAGAGTATTCATATTATACGTGAAGTCGCAGCAGAATTTGGTAATCCGGTGATGATGTATTCCATCGGTAAAGATTCGTCGGTAATGCTGCATCTGGCTCGTAAAGCCTTTTATCCTGGAAAGATCCCATTTCCGCTGCTTCATGTGGATACCAACTGGAAATTTAAAGAAATGATCAAATTCCGTGATGCTACGGCAGAGAAATACGGTTTTGATCTTATTGTTCATAAGAATCCGGAAGGGTTAGCGATGAACATTAATCCGTTTGTGCATGGATCTTCAAAGCATACTGATGTTATGAAGACTCAGGGACTGAAACAGGCACTGAACAAGTATGGATTTGATGCTGCTTTTGGTGGTGCGCGTCGTGATGAGGAAAAATCCCGGGCGAAAGAACGTGTGTATTCCTTCCGTGATAAGAACCATACCTGGGATCCGAAAAATCAACGTCCTGAGTTATGGCATACCTATAACAGCCAGATAAATAAAGGGGAAAGTATTCGAGTCTTCCCTCTTTCTAACTGGACCGAATTAGACATCTGGCAATACATCTATCTGGAAGGCATCGATATTGTTCCGCTTTATTTTGCCGAAGAGCGTCCGGTGGTAGAGCGTGATGGCATGCTAATCATGGTTGATGATGATCGGATGGAGCTGGAGCCTGGTGAAGAAATTCAGCATAAGAGCGTTCGTTTCCGTACCTTAGGTTGTTACCCGCTGACAGGCGCTATTGAATCGAAGGCGAATACTTTGCCGGAGATCATTGAAGAGATGTTGGTTGCCACATCAAGCGAACGTCAGGGACGTGCGATCGACCACGATCAGTCAGGATCGATGGAAATGAAAAAACGTCAGGGTTACTTCTAAGGATCTAAGGAAAGTATTATGAATAATGCAGTTCAAGCTCAACTCGCTGAATTAGGTATCGAGGGATATCTTAATCAACATCAACATAAATCACTGCTTAGATTTCTGACCTGTGGTTCTGTTGATGATGGTAAAAGTACATTGATCGGTCGTTTGCTCCACGACTCGAAACAAATTTATGAAGATCAACTTGCTGCAGTTAAGTCCGATAGTCAGCGGGTTGGTACTACTGGTGAACGTCCGGACCTGGCGCTTCTTGTGGATGGTCTGCAGGCGGAACGTGAGCAGGGCATCACCATAGATGTTGCATACCGTTACTTCTCGACTCAAAAGCGTAAATTTATTATCGCGGATACTCCTGGACATGAGCAGTACACCCGTAATATGGCAACCGGAGCATCGACCTGTGATCTTGCGGTTATCCTGATTGATGCCCGTAAAGGGATTCTTGATCAGACTCGTCGTCATTCCTTTATTTCGAACTTGCTTGGTCTGAAGCATTTTGTTGTAGCGGTAAACAAGATGGATCTGGTCGATTATTCTCAGGATGTATTTGAGAAAATCAAACAGGATTATCTGGATTTTTCTGAACACCTAAGTGGTGATATCGACATTCGTATTATTCCTATATCTGCTTTGGAAGGGGATAACGTTGTTGAACCGAGCGCTAAGATGAGCTGGTACGAAGGTAGTTCTTTGCTGGATGTTCTCGAAACCGTTGATATAGATGATGTGAAAGGCAAAGGTGATTTCCGTTTCCCTGTGCAATATGTAAATCGTCCCAATCTGGATTTCAGAGGTTTTGCCGGCACGATTTCTGGTGGCAATATTTCTGTGGGCGATAAAGTAAAAGCACTGCCTTCAGGCAAAACATCGACAGTTGCGCGCATTGTGACGTTTGATGGTGACTTGCAAACAGCCGCATCAGGTCTGGCGGTAACGTTAACCCTGACGGATGAAATTGATATCAGCCGTGGTGATTTGATTATTCGCGAAGATGATCAGACAGAAGTTACCAACCACCTGCTAGCTGATGTTGTGTGGATGACAGAAACACCATTAGAAGCGGGTCGTGAATACGATATCAAAATTGCCGGAAAGAAAACACTTGGTAAAGTGAACTTGGTTCGTCATCAGTACGATATCAATAACATCTCGACCTTTGAATCAGAAAACCTGCCGCTTAATGGTATCGGTCTGTGTGAATGGACATTTAATGAAGCTATTGCTTTCGACCGTTATCAGGATTGCGCCGATACAGGTGGTTTTATCATTATTGACCGTTTAACCAATGTTACTGTTGGGGCTGGTTTAGTAAGAGATAGCCTTCAGTCTGTTGAACGTCAGATTGGTGATGTATCTGCATTTGAGATTGAGCTTAATGCTCTGATTCGTAAACACTTCCCACATTGGGAAGCAAAAGATATCAGTCAGCTTTTTAGTTAATTAACCGTTGATAGAGGGAAAACCAGCCAGACTTTGATATCTGGTCGGTTTTCCTTTCTTTTTCTCTGAGGTGAGAGATGTGGGAACAGGGTCTGGTTATTACTATTTTGATTGGCACTATAGTCAGTCTGATAGCGACACGCATTAAGCCAAGTAATATCTTTGCCGGAGCAGCCTTCATTACTTTTATCAGTGGAATGCTCGATATAAACAGTGTTACTGCCAATTTTACCAATTCCTCATTGCTGACTCTGGTTCTTCTGATTTTGTCATCAGTGGCGTTAGAGAAAACACGTTTGATTGGCTGGATGGGGCGTAGTATTTCTCAGGGTAGACTGGGCGTTGTTATTGCTAAGTTAGGTATTTCAACGGCATTGCTGTCTTCTTTTACCAATAACACTGCAGTGGTGGTTTCTTTAATTGGTGCCATTAAAAGAAATCAGCAACATTCGCCTTCAAAATTACTTATACCACTGTCTTATGCAGCAATTTTTGGTGGTACGCTGACGTTGATTGGTACCTCAACCAACCTGATTATTAATAGTTTTGTTGAAGATGCCGGTCTGCCCGGGCTGGGTTTTTTTACACCGACACTGATTGGGTTAGCTGTGCTTATCGGAGGACTGGCGTTACTCATTCCGCTTAGTTATTTTTTACCTAACCGGGAAGAAACTACTAATGAAGAACTGCCTTATTTTCTGGAAGCCAAAATAGAAGCAGGATCTTCACTGATTGGCCGGAGTATTAGTGAAAATAACCTCAGGGCTTTGAGGAAACTCTTTCTTGCCGAGGTTATTCGTGATGGTAAAAGTGTGCCCTCTGTTCATCCCGATTTTATTTTGAATACCGGGGATAGATTGTTGTTCTGTGGTGATATTGAAAGTGTCTCTACATTACAGGAAATTCCTGGGTTAACACTATTTGGTCAGCATCATCTCAACGGACAAAGTTTTATTGAAGTCGTCATTAGTACCTCGGCAGGGTTCTGTAATAAAACCCTAAAATCCAGTCGCTTTCGTGAACGTTATGATGCGGTTGTTATTGCTATTCGTCGCGGACATGAGCGTTTGGAAGGCGGGTTAGGGAATATCACCTTAATGGCTGGCGACACCTTAATTCTGGTGCCGGGTAAGCGGTTTGAAACTGAACGCAAACAGAACAGTAAAGACTTTGTTGTGATTAATGATTTGGAATCCAGTGCTAAGCTGGATGTGAAAAAATCAGCAGGTGTATTACTTGGTTTTACGGTGGTCATCGGGCTGTCGTTACTGCATATGTTACCTATTCTTAAAGGGTTATCTGTTTATCTGCTCCTGCTGATTGCCTTTGGTGTAGTTCACTTAAATGAACTCAGACGGCGTTTCCCGATTGATATCGTAGTCATTGTCGGTTCAGCTCTTTCTTTAGCTCAGCTTATGATTTCGACCGGAATATCAAAAGAAATGGGCGAAATTCTTATTCATATATTTAATGGGTGGGGAGTTTATGGCGCATTGATTGGCACTTATATCATTACGCTGGTATTGACTGAGTTAGTGACCAATAACGCTGCTGCTGCCTTAGCATTTCCGATTGGCTATAGCATGGCTGTAGCTTATGGCGCAGATCCTATGCCGTTTATTATGGCTGTTTTGTTTGGAGCCAGTGCAAGCTTTGTGTCTCCATATGGATATCAGACTAATTTACTTGTTTATACGGTTGGAAATTATCGTTTAAGTGATTATGTCCGGATCGGTTTGCCAATTTCACTGGTTTACTCCGTTCTGGTATTGGCACTTATTCCATTATTTTTCCCTTTTAATATTTAAAGGACTTGTTATGAGCACGACTACCAATGTGAAAGATGAAAATATTGTATGGCATCAACATGCAGTCGATAAAGATTTTCGCGCTCAGTTAAAAAAGCAAAAACCGGCGGTTTTATGGTTCACCGGACTCTCTGGGGCTGGTAAATCAACCGTTGCGGGTGCTCTTGAGAATAAGCTGGCTCAACTTGGTTATCACACCTATCTTCTTGACGGGGATAATGTACGTCATGGATTATGTAGTGACCTTGGTTTTTCTGCACAGGATCGACGTGAGAACATTCGTCGTATCGGTGAGCTGGCGAAGTTAATGGCAGATGCCGGACTGATTGTTCTGACTGCTTTTATTTCTCCATATCGTTCTGAACGTCAGTTGGTGCGTGATTTACTGCCTGCGGGTGAATTTCTGGAAGTATTCGTCAATACTTCATTAGATGTTTGTGAACAGCGTGATCCTAAAGGTTTGTATAAAAAAGCGCGTGCCGGGGAAATCACGAATTTTACCGGGATTAACTCGGATTATGAGGCACCATTGGAGCCGGAAATCGACCTTCCTGCCGGGGATAAGCCGATTGATGAATTAGTGGAGCTTTGTCTGAAAAAACTGAAACAACACAATATTATTGCCGAGTAATTCCACTTCCAGTTAAACCACATGATGAAAGTTTTCATTGGTATCACTATGCAGTGAAAACTTTTGATTCAGCAAAGCGACCAGTTGATCATAGTAGTCCTGATTAAGTTTATGGCCCAACAGGCGGCATAACTCGTTACCTGTCGGGCTAAAACGATAATACAGAAGACGAACTCCTCTGATGGTAGGTGTAAGAGCGAGTTGTTTACCCTGATACTGAAGATGCAATGGCCCGTTCAATTCAATTTCTCCCGATTCCAGTTCGGTTGCATGAAGTAATCCCAGTTCAATTAGCACCATGAGACTGGAATAGGGCAAACTGAACGAACCTAAATTAAGTGTATAGGTCGAGTCTCTTTTTCCAAGAGTAAAGAAACCGTTGTGGCTTCTGAGCCCGATGAATAATTTGCGGTGACTGTCGAGGCCAAAAGAACAGGATAAGGACGCTGCCCGTTGCAGAATCTGAGCTTCTTTCGGTGTCATGTCTTTTAACACTTTCAGAGCTTTCAGGGAGGTTGAACCTGGGTTGGTCACTTCTCTTTTAAGTACCTGAGCCCACAGTTTCTGCATTGATGAATTCTGAATATCCTGAGCCAGTTCGAAAAATCGGTATAGCCAGTCCTGATCAGGATCGCCTGCGGTTTCTTCATTACAGGCATTGAAACTAAAGTGAATAATTCTTTCCAGGTTTTTTTGGCGTTGTTCTTTTATCTTGCGCTCTCGTCGGAGAGCCCGGTCAATTAACGTTGTTTCATTTTGAACTGAATTGAGTTTGGCATCCAAACCATACGTTTCGGCTATCGACTTGATTTGCTTGCCGCTGTCTTTAAGATAACTCGTCTTTGCTTTGCTATTACTGGTGGTCTGCTCTATGACCACCTCAGTCGATTTTTCCGTCATGGTAAAGCCTATCTAATTCTTATTCTACTTTTTAAATTTAACCTGAAATATGCAAATCAACCAACTCATTGTTTCGGATATAGATATCATTTTTGGTGAAATCTTGTATCAGATATGTTAAAATATTGTTTAATTTATGAGCGTAGTTAAGGGTTAACTCGTGAACACAGCAAAAATAAAAAAGAAGAAGTTCACTACAGCAGCAATACTTCTTCTTTATGTGATTTTACTTGGAGTCTTATTCCAGCACTCTTTCTAATTTATTGATCATCGTAGGGTTCGATAGAATCCGCTGTGATAGTGTATCCGGCCTGAGCAATATCGTTGCTCATCTCTTTTACCTCTAACCTTCCTACTACATAAATAATATCCCAAAGATGCTGAACAGGCGCTCCTTTTGGCATTTTTACATAGATGATTTGATTCGGCGGTGGTGGTGGTACGTGAATACAGGCACCAAAGTAAGGAACCAGAAAAAATTCAGTGACAATATTTTCATCACCTTCCAATGGAATAACAAAGCCCGGAATTTTAACCCTGGAGCCATTGAGTTCCTGACGAACTGAGCCGATTTTATTTTGTTTGGCTGGTTCTGAAACATCGTGGTTCACCATCGGCATTCCTTGCTCGTTGAACTGGTTGCGTTCACTCTGCGGAATCAACTCCATCCAATCGAGTTTTAGCGGTTGGTTGGCTGCTACTGAACAGGCAGAAAACAGACTCAATACCAACCATGACAGACACAATTTTATTTTCATATCAATTAAATCCGAATTGTCATGCCATCACTTAATGACTGGCGATAGGCTCTGATTGAAGGAATTATACCGACAATCATCCCGGCAAGTTGTACAAACCCAATGAGTGACCACTCATGTATAGTGAGTGCCGACAATGAAATAACAATCCCATAGTGAGAGTGGATTATCGGCGCTGATACAGACATTACGGCATATAAGCCCATGACGCCAACCATGATACCCACAAATGTGAGAGCGGTTGCTTCACTCATCAGTAAGGCAAAAACATGCTTGGGCTGTGCTCCCATAGCGCGGAGAATCGCCATTTCTCTTCTTCTCTCCTGTAGACTGGTGAGCAGGCTGCTTAGCATACCCAATAAACCAGCGATAACAACAAAAACAGAAATGGACATTAACGCCTGTTCGGCGACAGACATCATTCCCCACAATTCATGGAGTGCTACACCTGGCATAATGGCACTAAGCGGTTCCTTTGTATAAGTATTGATGGCTCTTTGCAGAGAAAATGTCTGGATGCGGGATTTTAATCCTAACAACACGGAAGTGATTTGATGAGGCGTGAAATCGTATTGTTCCAGAGTGTTGGCATCCGGCGTTTTCCCGATATGAGCACCTGACTCCCACCCGACATGGATAGCTTCAATGGCTGGTAGAGAAACATGTACTGTTTTGTCTACGGGGGTTCCTGTTGGAGCCAAAATTCCGGTCACCGTAAATGGCAGTTTGTCATGGCGACTAAATGCGACATCATTAATCCCGTGGGCGATAATGATTTTACTGCCCACTTTATAACCCAGTGATTTGGCCACATCAGAGCCAATTACCGTATCAAATAAACCATTAAATGGTTTGCCAGCTTGGAATGTAAGTGCTTGCTTACGTCCAAACTTATAATATTTAAAATAATCAGTATTGGTCCCCATTACCCGAAAACCACGGTGAGAATCACCCAGTGAAATAGGAATAGCCCATTTTACCGCACGGTTGGCCCGTATATATTCATAGCTGCTCCAGTCGATATTGTTGGTGGCATTACCGATCCGGAATACGGAATACAGCAACAGATTTACCTGACCGGAACGAGCGCCGACGATTAAATCCGTACCAGAAATAGTATTGGCAAAACTGTCTTTGGCTTCAGCACGTATTTTCTCTACACCAAGCAGCAATATGACTGAGATAGCAACGGTGAGCACGGTTAGTAGTGCGGTAAATTTTCGGTTGAGAACGCTTTTCCAGGCCAGATTCGCGATGGTTTTCATTATGCTTTCCTCGCGTTATTTATCTCATTGAGGCTCAGAGAAGTTGAAAACATAGGTTCCAGAGTAGGATCATGACTGACAAATACCAGGGTCGAATTGGTGTATTCAGCTTCTTCCTGGAGCAATTCAATAAAAGCGGTTCGGTTGTCATAATCGAGAGCTGACGTCGGTTCATCAGCTATAATTAAATCTGGTGAGCCCATTAATGCCCGGGCTGCCGCCACTCTTTGTTGCTGGCCGATGCTGAGTTCTACGACGGGTTTTTCCATTAATGAATTGGTCAGTTTTAACCGGCTCAACAGCTCTTTAGCTTTATTAGCAGGGTTGCCGCTAATCTGGCTTGCTCTTTTTTTTGAAAATTGAGATGGGAGCAGGACATTTTCTATCACAGACAGATAAGGGAGTAAGTTAAATTGCTGAAAAATATAGCCAATATTATTAGCCCTAAACTTGTCTCTGTGGCTGGAAGATAACTGCGAATAATCTTGGCCTAAGACTTTTACTTGTCCGGTCTGAGCGACATTAATTCCTGTTAACAGACTTAATAGCGTTGATTTACCGCAGCCACTCGGGCCTTTGATGAAAACATGTTCGCCACGTTTCACATGAAAGGCATCAATATCAATAGTGGGTGACTGGCTTTTATCCCATTGAAATTTGCAGTTATGCATTTCGATGATAAACGAATCTTCTGCTCGTTGGTTAGTATTCATCGGTTTTTCCTTAATTGCCCACTCTCTTTACAGACAGTGGGCTAAGAGATCTTACAGTTTTATTTTGGTATTTGACGGAGTCAGTGTTGCTGAAGTCTGAACGTGGTCAGTAAAGATATTTGCTTTTACTTCATGCGTATTTTTAAAGAATTTGAACCAGTTGAGATCCAGTTCGGTTAACTCGGAAATATGACTGCATGAGTATTGATATTCAATATCGAAAGCAGAATGCTCGGCATGTTCATGTTCATCCGCATCGTGGTCATGATGATCGTGTTCAGTGTCATCGTGATGCTCATGATTGGCTTCATCATGATCATGGTCATCATTATGGTGCTCGTGCTCGTGCTCGTGCTCGTGCTCGTGCTCATCTTCATGTTCATGATGTCCGACAGATGCATGAGCTTTGGTTAGTTCACACTTAGCTTCCGGGTTGAGAATTAAAATTGAGTTTGCTTCTTCAAGGTTTTCAATAGACTGATTAAACAGTGCTTTTTCTTGATCATTAGATGGTGCATGTTCAAAACCCAGGATATCCATGCCTGGTGCGGTAATTTCGATCAGAACATCAGAGCCATCCTGAGCAATATTAAGTTCAACTTGTCCGTGAACATGAGCTTCATGTTGAATGAATTCGTCGGCATGGGCGGAAAATGCACAGCATAGTCCGATTACTGTGGCCAGAGTGTGTTTTTTAAACATGTAATAAATCTCCAAAAAATTAAGGTGAAAAATAAAGGTTCAGACTTAATTTGGTTACAGGAGGTGAACGAACACAATACGTATAAAAGATCCGGGCAAACGAGCGCACTTTAGCCAGTGGTTCTTCGTAACCATGTGTGATGACGACTGGTAGTGAAATAATATTAGGCGTGATAGCACACACCACGTTTGCAAACTGACTGCAGTCGTGATGTCTATGGTGAGCTTTTTCTATGTCAATTTTATGAAGCTCAGCCGCATAACTTAAACAAATGAATAAGATAAGTAAAAGGCAAGCCAATGTTTTGTGGTTGGTTTGTCTAATCATAACGCCGAGCTAAATAAAAATAACAAGCAATGAGATGTTATAATATAACATCTCATTGCTTGTTCAAGTTTTATTTTTCAGGAGGGAAACACACACCTGTACCACCCAAACCACAATAGCCGGTCGGATTTTTTGCTAAATATTGCTGGTGGTAAGTTTCGGCATAATAGAAAGGACCTGCAGGACCTGTTTCAGTGGTAATGGGAGTTAAACCATTAGCACTTAATACTTGTTGATATGTTGCTTTTGAACTTTCAATGATTTGTTGTTGGGTATCAGTATAAAAATAAATCGCGGAACGATACTGGCTACCGACATCATTTCCCTGCTGCATCCCCTGAGTTGGGTCATGACGTTCCCAGAATGCATTCAGAAGCGAATCAAGGCTGATGATTTTAGGATCAAATACCACTTTTACTACTTCAGCGTGACCTGTTTTCCCGGTACAGACTTCTTCGTAAGTTGGGTTTGGGGTAAATCCGCCTGAATAACCGACCGATGTTGAAATCACCCCATCTAATTGCCAGAAGAGTCGTTCTGCTCCCCAGAAACATCCCATACCAAAAAGAATTTTTTGTTGTCCCTCTACTGGCTCTGCTGTGATATCGCTGTGATTAACATAGTGCTCAGGTTCAACATTCATTGCAACTGAGCGGCCGGGTAAAGCGGAGTCATGGGTTACCATGATTTGCTTCTCAAGCATGTGACATCCTCTATCTAAAAGGCAGATAAAAATACCTGGATATAATGTAGACTAGATTTAACTTTTTGCATACAGACGAACAACTTGCAAAAGGTTAAGATAACGAACAATACAGCCTATCATTATTTTCAGAGTCAATTAAGGACGTATGAAGTATCGCGTAGTTTATTACTGCTTATTGATGTTGTTTATTACATCAAAGAGCTTTGCTAAGACAGAACTTGTTATACAAGGGCTGGATAGTGATTTGAAAAAAAATGTAGAGCAATATCTCGCATCGATTCCTTCTGCTGATTATTCCACTAGTTTGCGTTTTAGATCTCAGCTAAAAGCAAGAATAAATAAAGCTCTTAATGCATTGGGGCATTACAACGCGAAAATAGATTTTACCGCTGAAAAAGACCAGTTAACGGTGGATGTTAATCCAGGCCCTCCGGTATTGATTGAAAATGTCGATTTCAAATTAACGGGGAAAGCGGAAAATGACCGTGATTTTTTGGATCTTTTGCAGAATAGTTCTATTAAAAATGGCGCGCAGCTAAGTCATAGTGATTATGATTCTTTAAAATCCAGTATCCAGAGCCTGGCGTTAGAAAAAGGCTATTTTGGCGGTAAATTTGCAGCGAGCCGGATCGAGGTTTCTCCTAAGTTAAATCAGGCCAAAATCATTCTTCACTATAATAGTTCCAAACAATATTTATTTGGTGAAACCATAGTTAATGGTAACCAGATTTCATTAGAACGGTTAATGTCTTTAAAAAGTTTTGAACAGGGAGATCCTTACCGCATCAGAAAAGTGAGTAAATTTAGCCAAAATTTATCCGGTACCAATTGGTTTTCATCGGTGTTGGTTGAACCCGATTTTTCTGTTATGGATACGGAAACGGAATTGCCAGTGAAAGTGACGCTGGTACCTGCGGCAAGAAATCAGTTTGAAACCGGGATCGGTTATTCGACAGACGTTGGTGTGAAAGGAACGTTTAAATGGAACAAACCCTGGCTGAATTCTGAAGGACATAGTTTTAGCAGTAGCTTTTCTTTATCGTCACCAGAACAGACCATAACCGCCAGTTATAAAATACCCCTTGCAGATGTACTGCATGAGTATTATCAAATCCAGTATGGACTAAAAAAAGTCGATAATCTGGATACGCAAAGTCTGGAGTCTAACCTTTCTTTTGAACGTCATTGGTTAGAAGATAATGGCTGGAATAAAACAGTATTCATTCGTTATTTAATTGAAAACTACGAACAAGGTGTATTGGATGATGTCGGGCAATTTGTTCTTCCAGGAGTAACACTTTCCCACACCCGTATTCATTCCGGGCATTCGCAATTGATCCGATGGGGAGATAAACAGACATTTACGGTCGAATATGGCAATGAAGATGTCATATCTGAAACAGACATCTTAAGGCTTCAGGCCAGCTCTTCCTGGATTCGCTCCTATGGTGATAATCACAGAGGACTGATTCGGTTATCTGGAGGTGCTAACCTGGTCGATGACTTTGATAAAGTAGCCCCATCGCTGCGTTTCTTTGCTGGTGGTGATAATAGTATTCGTGGTTATAGCTATGAATCCATTTCTCCAAAGGATGAAACAGGGTCATTAACCGGGGCTAAGTATTTAGCGACTTCTTCGCTTGAATATCAGTATCGATTGTATGGTAAATGGTGGGGAGCGGCTTTTTTTGATTATGGAGATGCATTTACTGATACGCCAAACTGGATGCGAGGTACCGGGGTCGGTATTCGGTGGATATCACCATTAGGTCCGTTACGTCTGGATTTTGCCTGGGGGCTGGATTCTGCTCCCGGCGACGAGTTTAAAATCCACTTTACCCTGGGGCCAGAACTATGATCGCGCGTTTATTCTTATTGGGAAAATGGCTGTTTATCAGTGTGGTTTCCCTGCTGGTTCTGGCCTCTGTAACCGTTTCAGTTTTAGTCTATTCTTCGTTTGGCTTGAATTTTATTCTCTGGAGTGCTGAAAAATTCGAGCCGGGGCTGTCGATTGATTCGAGTGAAGGGCGACTGGGTGATACCTTTTCTTTGCATGGTATTTCTTATCTGGATAAGTCAGCTAACATTGATCTTAAAGTGAATGATGTTACTTTGTCTTTGAATGCTTCCCGATTATTTCAGCCAGCCATTGTATTGGATAATCTGGCGGTAAGCGGACTTTCGGTTAAATTAACATTGCCGCAATCCTCAACGGAAAGCAACGATTCTACACAGACATCAATGAGTGACATTTCGAGTCCGTTGCCGATTGAAATTAAATTAGCGCAATTGAATGATATTCATCTTGTTATCGATGATATGAGTGCTCATTGGAACACACTATCAACCGGACTGGCATGGCGAGGCTCGAAGCTAACACTGTCGCCAACACAGTGGCAGGGAATTATTGTAAACTTGCCGCCAGCCGATAAGACGTCACAGCAACCCCCCAAAACCAAGCAGGAACCTTTCCGCTATACAGGGTTAAATTTACCCGATATTGTTTTACCTTTAGCTGTGAATATTCCTCAATTTACTGCTAAAGATATCAGGATTGTTCAGGGAGAGCAGACTCATAAGATTGATTCTGTTGAGCTGGGTATTTCTGGCAAAAAAAGTAAGGTTGTTGTCAGTCAGTTAAATTTACAGATGCCTGAAGTTCATTCTTCGTTACAGGGGGAAGCAACCTTATCTGGTAATTATCCCTTGTCACTAGCGGCTCATGCTGAGTACTTAACAGCCCCAATAAAAGGGCAGATCATAGATTTGAGTGCTAAAGGTAGTCTGGCTGATTTGTCGTTATCGCTGGTTGCACAAGGCGCTGTGAAAACAGAGACTCAGGTTGATTTATCTCTGACTCAGCCTGATTTACCGTTTAAACTCAGCGCTCAGAATACCCATGGTTACTGGCCTGTTGAAGGAAAAGAACAATATCGTTTCAATGTAAGTACACTGACCGCGGCGGGTAATTTAAATAACTATCAGTTTGCAATGGATGCTGATGTAAAGGGGGAGGGAATTGCTGATACGACCTCTAACCTGCAAGGTAAGGGGACTTTAACTTCGGTTTCATTAGATAAGTTTGTTGTCTTAGCTTTAGAGGGTGAAATATCAGGGCAGTTAACGGCTAACTGGGAGAACGATATTAGCATTTTTTCTCAGTTGTCGTTAAAAAACGTTAAGCCACAGGCGTTTGCTAAAGATATCCCGGGAGTGCTTAACGGAGAGGTTATTGCAAGTGCGGGGATAAACCAAAATAACGGCTGGAATGTGGATGTTTCGACGTTAGATATTGACGGAGATATCAAAGGGTATCCTTTAACCGTAAAAGGTTTATTAACAGCCAATTCAACAGATAAAGGCATTGGCGTTGAAGTCAGTACGCCTAATCTGGTGGTTGCGCATGGCCCGAATAACATTACGCTTAATGGGGCGTTGGCGGATACGTGGAATTTAGATGCAGCTATCAATGTGTCTGATTTATCGAAGAGCTTAACGCAGACATCAGGACAGATTTCCGGTGATATTCATTTAACCGGTGATCAGATAACACCTCGCGCAGACATTGCTCTCAGAGGAACAAAAGTTAAATGGCAAGACACATTTACAGCCAATCAGCTTGCTTTGACTGGTGATGTGGTGTCTTTGTCTAATCCAAAAGTGAATCTGAACCTCGAAGCGAAGTCAGGCTCCGTCCAGGAACAGAAATTTGATTCAGTATTGCTGCAGGTCGATGGTGGTATAGCCCAACACAATCTTTCACTCGCCGTGGTGGCTCCAAAAATGAATGGCAACCTGTTACTGGATGGTGGGCTGGATAATGATTTTTCAGTGTGGAATGGGAAACTCACACAGGTGGAATTAATACATAACCACGAAAAATTACAATTATTAGATCCTGTTTTGCTCAAAGCTGATATTACTAATCAGAATGCTTCTATCGAACCCCATTGCTGGGGGTTAGATGATGCTTCTTTGTGTTTGGTTAACCAGGCCTCTGTTTCGGCACAAAATATTCATGCAGCGGTTGCTTTAAAATCGCTGTCACTGTCTAAATTAACCCGTTGGATTCCGGATCATCCGGTAACAGCACAAGGTACGGTTAATGGCACAGCATCTGTTGAATGGATGAAAGGCCAGGATGCTCAGGTAGAGGGTAAATTCGATGTGAGTAAAGGCCAGATGAACACCAAAGGTAATCAGGGGATTACGATTGGTTGGGATACTGCTGTGCTTACTTCGAAGTTACACGATGGAAATTTATCAGGCGATGCAAAGGTTAATTTAACGGATAATGGCCAGTTAGAACTGAATGCCTCTGTTCCGGATGTAAGAACCGAGAATAAACAGGTTCAGGGGAACATTAAGCTCAGTCAGATCAATATTGATTTTCTCCAGCCCTTATTAGGCGAATACAGCAAAGCCGGCGCTTTGATTAATAGCGATATTGCTCTTAGTGGTGATTTACTTCATCCCAAAGCACAGGGTGAAATCAAAGTTACTGATTTACTGGCGAGTGGTGAGATGTTCCCGGTTGAAGTACAACATGGTGATGTTTTGGTGTCACTGGCGGGGTATCAGGCAAAATTAACCGCATTAATTAATACACCTGATGGCGATTTAAATATCGATGGTAATGCTGATTGGGCTGACTTGTCCCGATGGAGGGTTAACAGTCATGTGTTTGCTGATGGCCTGAATGTGGATCTTCCACCTATGGTGAAAATCAAAGTGGTACCGGATATCACTCTTTCGATGAATCCTGATGCGGCTATGGTTGAAGGAAAGATCAAGCTGCCATGGGGAAGGATCAAAGTTGAAAAATTACCAGAATCGGCCATTGAAGTATCTTCCGATCAGGTGCTTGTTGATCAAAACTGGGATCCAATTGAACAGAAATCATTGCCTTTCAGAGTTGCAACGAATGTCGAAGTTGATATTGGTAATGACTTTTTACTGCAGGCCTTTGGTCTGAAAGGTTATCTGGATGGAATCTTAAAAATCTCGCAAAAAGAAAATGCGCCGTTTGTGGTTGGGGATGTCAATATTACCGATGGTACCTATCGTTCGTTTGGTCAGGATCTGATCATTCAACAGGGTAAGGTAATGATGAATGGTTCGGTCTCTAAACCTTATGTTGACATTACAGCAATTCGAAATCCGGATAACATTGAAGACGATGTGACTGCTGGAATTAAGGTTTCCGGGCCGGCAGATAATCCTTCTGTAACAGTTTTCTCCGATCCTACTATGGCTCAGGCTAATGCCCTTTCTTATCTTTTACGCGGACAGGATTTAACAATTGACAGTAGTGGTAGTGATAATAACGCGATGACAACGGCTTTGATTGGCTTAAGTCTGTCCCAAAGTGGGTATATTGTCGGTGAATTAGGTCAGGCGATTGGTGTTCAGGATCTGCAACTGGATACCTCTGGTTCCGGAGATGAATCGCAGGTTAATGTCAGCGGTTATGTTCTGCCAGGCTTGCAAGTGAAATATGGTGTGGGTATTTTTAACTCTGTTGGTGAATTTACGGTACGTTACCGATTAATGAGAAACTTATATATTGAAGCTGTTTCCGGGTTAACGAGCGCAGTGGATCTGTTATACCAATTTGAATTTGACTAAGGAGTATGTCATGCAATTGCATTTGGTATTTGTTTATGGCTCTTTACGCAAAGGAGAGCATAATCACTGGTATCTGGAAGGAAGCCAGTTTATTGGTGAATTTTCCACCCAGCCTCGGTTTGCTATGTATGATTTGGGCACCTATCCGGGGATTGTGGAAGGCGATTTTTCTGTGCGTGGTGAAGTCTATCAGGTGGATGATGATATGCTGCATCATCTTGATGAACTGGAAGAAGTACCGATTGAATATTGCCGAGAAACCATAGAAACCCCGTTTGGTGATGCATGGGTGTATATCTATCAGGGCGTAGCGAATTTAAAGGAACTGATTTCTTCCGGAGATTGGTGTGAGAGGGGGTAGGTTTGCTACAGATTAATCTTAGCTACGGATCAAAATTGAAGGGAACTGAAATCTATTATCCCAAAATCATTTCCCTTATTTATTTAGCAAGCTTCAACTTCAATATTATTCACTTCTGGAATATCAATAGACCCTTCAGTTTCTAAGCGATATTTAATCAAGTCAGCGATAGTGCCTAATTTAATATCGAATTTAGCTGAAAACTCTTCTAGTTGAGGTCTTCTGGCCATTGTTCCATTTGGATTAAGAATTTCAATGATTGCGCAAGAAGGTTCAAGACCTGCCAATTTAGCTAAATCACAGCCAGCTTCTGTATGACCACCTCTGACGAGAACGCCGCCAGGCTTAGCGATAATAGGGAAGATATGTCCGGGAGTAACTATATCGGAAGCTTGTGCATTTTTCTGAGTTGCCACCTGGATAGTGCGAGCTCTGTCGTGTGCAGAGATACCAGTTGAAATTCCTGATGCTGATTCGATAGATACAGTAAAATTCGTTTTGTTTTTCTCAGTGTTTTTTTCAACCATCGGTGATAATTCAAGCTGCTGTGCGCGGCTTTCTGTTATGGTAAGACATAGAAGACCTTTACCTTCAGAAACCATAAAGTTGACTATTTCTGGTGTTATTTTTTCTGCTGCAATTAATATATCGCCTTCATTTTCACGATCTTCATCATCCATGAGTATGACCATTTTTCCCAGACGAATGTCATCAATAATGTCTGTAATGTTGCTTAAAGCCATTGTTACTTATCCCTATACATAAAAATTGAAGAATAAAGGTGAATAAATTTGTTTTGAATATATATTCGACCATTAATAAATATTAATGATACTAAATAAAATCTGGACTGAAAAGAAGCATGTCCAGATTTTATACGAGGAGGAAAAGTTGTAATTATTCAGAATTACCAGCAGATAAAGCCGCCGTCAGCAACAACATTTAAGCCAGTACAGTAAGAAGCTGCATCACTTGCTAAGAAGATTGCCGGACCTGCCATTTCTTTAGGAGCAGCCATTCGATGCATAGGTGTTTGATCTTCAAACTCTTTAGTCTGATGAACCATTTCTGGTCTGGTGTTCATTGGCGTTGCTGTATATCCAGGGCTAATTGTATTTACACGAATATTTTTCTCTGCCCATTCCATAGCTAAGCTTTTTGACAGATGAATTACACCTGCTTTTGCACTGTTGTAGTGTGCCTGATCTAATCCTCGGTTAATAATTACGCCTGACATAGAACCAATATTAACAATTGAACCACCGCCAGTTTCAAGCATAGCAGCAGCTTCTGCTCGGCATGAATTCCAGACACCAGTTAAGTTAATATCCATAAGCTGTTGCCATTGTTCTTCTGGCATTTCTAAAGCAGGATTTGCATTTGCAATACCGGCAGCATTAACAGCTACATCTAATCGACCAAAATGGCTTTTAGCCTTTTCGACCCCTTCTTTGAGATCGGAGAAACTACGGACATCACCGGTAAAAGATATTGCTTCGCCGCCCAGGCTTTGAATTGTTTCCACAGTTTCTGTTAAACCGCCATCATCTCTGAGATCAAAACATACAACTTTCGCGCCTGCAGTTGATAAAGAACATGCGACCACCTGACCGATACCACTCCCGGCTCCTGTTACAAAAGCGACGCGGTCTTTTAAACTAAATAAATCTTGAGCAAAGGTACTTGGTATCATTATATGACTCCTATTCTGATAAAAATTAATAAAATCAGATGATTAATTTTTAAGGTGTCTGATCTTATTGATGATTAATTTGGTAAATACTGAAAATGTATTTACCTCTTTCAAACTACTTACTAAGTGTTTTTTCCAGAGCTGCACGCCATTCTTTCCAGCGTTTTTGTAAACGACCGTGTCTTTCCATGTCTGGTTTGAATTCAAAATGTTTTGAGACTGAATTTTTAACTTTTTCAAATTGGTCGTTTGATATGGCTTTTAAACCCAAAAGAGCAGCTCCGATAGCTGACAGTTCGGCAACATCACTGCGAAGAACACTAACTCCGAGTAAATCTGCCTGATATTGCATTAACCAATCATTTTTAGTTGGACCGCCATCAACCATTAAATTTTTGAGCTGGAATCCGGGATGTTGTTTCATGGCGGATATAACATCGGCTATTTGATATGTAATCGCTTCTAACGAGGCTCTGATAAGGTGAGCATTATTAATACCTCTGCTTAATCCGGTAATAGATCCCCTTGCTCCATCATCCCACCAAGGAGCTCCCAAACCAGTTAAAGCCGGAACAAAGTAAACACCTAAGGTATTATCAATGCTATTTGGTAAAGAATTTAATAAGCTATTAAGCTCTTGTTTTGGCAGTTTATTTAGCCCGGTAACTTCGGTCATCCAGGCTACTCCGTCACCAGTGTGAGGTATATTCCCTTCCAAACCATAAACGACAGAATGTCCATCATGCCAGGCAATAGTATTGGCGAGAGAGCTTATATTTGAATATACATCTTTTACCGGTGCCATTACGGATGAACCAGTTCCGTATGTTGCTTTTACACAACCAATTTCTCCAAACTTATGACCAAACAAAGCAGCATGAGAATCACCAATCATGGATAAGATAGGAATACCATCAGGAATATTTTCATTATTTTTTGTATATCCAAATACACCACTTGATGGTTTCACATTGGGTAATGAATTTACTGGGATACCGAATATTTTGGTTAGCTCTTCATCCCATGTATTAGAATGAATATTCAGCAGCTGAGTTCTTGATGCATTCGAGTAATCACAACTAAATTCTTCGCCATCAGTTAAATTCCATAGAATCCAGGAATCAACAGTACCAAAACAAAGTTCACCGTTTTCAGCTAACTTGGTGCCGTTAGGTATAGACTCTAAAAGCCACTTAAATTTAGAGGCAGAAAATAGTGGGGCAATCGGTAATCCAGTCGTACTTCTTATTTTTTCTGATAACTGATCTCTTTTTAAGTTTTCACAAAGTTCAGCAGTTCTTGAACATTGCCATGTAATTGCTGAATTAATTGGTTCACTATTAGAACGGTACCAACCAACAGCAGTTTCTCTCTGTACGCTGATGGCCAGTCCTGCAATTCTTTCTGGATTGATATCAGATATAACTTTAGAAATAACGGAACGGGAAGCATCTAAGAGCAGGTGTGCGTCTTGCTCAACCCAACCTTCTCTTGGGGTTATGATTGATAAAGGTAAGGAATGACTTGTAATCACATTACCTTCATTATCCATAGCAATCGCTTTTGCGTTACTGGTACCCTCATCTAACGCTATAATAATATCTTTATCCATTTTATACCTCTAAATTCCAAATTTTGCTGGTTTAGAATATATATTCAATAATGCATCTTTATTCTAAATATACTGCAATCACTATGAGAGGACTACTATGGATTGTGAAATTTGAGTGTACACTCACATTTGACAGTAAATCTTAGTTAGTAACTTTTTTGTTTTTTCATAAATGAATGGAGTTCAATCTTCAAACTAAGTGTATTATTTTTATAATTTTTCTATTTAATGAAAATTAATATTTAGAATAAAAATTCATCTTAAGGTAGTTCACCGGTGGTTTTCTATGTTTATTGGAAATGTGTGATTAATATCTATATTCAGCCTAGATTCGTGTGATTATTAACACAAATAATTCTTTATTTTATAGTGAATTCTATAGTTTATTTCTATTATATTAGGGTAAATAATCCCATATGAATATATATTCATGTGGGTTATTTGGTAGTGTTTAGATCATTAAAATAAATAAAATTTAATTATCTATTCCTACGAAACAATAAGGAACCTAAATATGAACAATGAATTTAATGGAAAAACTGTATTAGTAACTGGAGCTGCTCATGGAATTGGGGCTGGTATCGCGTTACGTTTTGCTAACGAAGGCGCAAATGTCGTATTGGCTGATTATTCAGAAGCGGTTTTAGATACTGCTAATACAATAAATGAAAATGTTTCTGGTGATATTATTGGATTTAAGGTTGATGTAACCAATGAAGATCAAGTGATTGAATTATATAAAAATACAGTCGATAGATTTGGATGTCTGGATGTGTCGGTTCAAAATGCCGGTATAATTACTATTGAATACTTTGACAAGATGTCCCGTGAAGATTTTGACCGTGTCATGCAGGTAAACACTACCGGTGTATGGCTATGTTGTCGTGAGGCAGCAAAATACATGGTTAAACAAAATAAAGGGTGTCTGATTAATACTTCTTCTGGCCAGGGACGAAATGGTTTTATTTATACTCCTCACTATGCAGCGAGTAAGATGGGAGTTATCGGTATTACTCAGAGTTTGGCGCATGAGTTGGCCCCTTTCAATATTAATGTTAATGCTTTTTGTCCTGGTATTATTGAGACTAATATGTGGGATTATAATGACAGGGTTTGGGGGCAAATCCTCAGTACTCCGGAAAAACAATATAAAAAAGGAGAACTGATGGCCGAGTGGTGTGAGGGCATTCCGATGAAACGCCCCGGACAACCCAAAGATGTAGCCGGCCTGGTTCGATTTTTAGCTTCAGAAGATGCAAGTTATATTACTGGTCAAACTATTAATGTTGATGGCGGTTTAATAATGTCTTAACGATTATTATTAAATAATAAAAAAATCAGTTTGTCATATTGCGACAAACTGATTTTTTTTGCTTTTATGTTTCTGAGTTTTTAAACTAAACCTAATATTAATAACATTTAGAATGGTTAATATAAAATATTATTTTGTTGCCAGTTCCATAATAGATATCTGGTTAGCTTCGTCAGCATTAAGTATTCCCTGGTTTTCTCCGTGAGCTAATACCATAATACGATTTGATAAACCTAACACTTCATCCAAGTCAGAACTGACGACTATTACCGCCATACCAATTTTAGCCAGATCAGAAATAACTTCGTAAATAGCAGCTCTCGCACCAACGTCTATACCTCTCGTTGGTTCATCCAGGATGAATATTTTCGGGTTACGAGATATCCATTTCCCTATTAATACTTTTTGTTGGTTACCGCCTGACAAACTTGAAATAGTATCTCCGACTTCACCTTTTGTCCTAACCTTGTGTATTGCATCTTCAGAATATTCTAAGCAGTCAGAAGGAAATGCCCAGCCGTGCTCATTAATCAGGTCAAAATTACCATAGAGAACATTATCACCAATAGACTGTTCAACGATAAGCCCCTGTTGTTTACGATCTTCCGGAACCAGAACTAAACCTGCATCGATAGCTTTTTTGGGATGCGTAATTTTGACTTTTTTACCATCAATATAAATTTCACCGGATTCTGTAGCATCAGCTCCAAACAAAGCTCTTACCAGTTCAGAGCGACCAGCGCCTACTATTCCGGAAATACCAAAGATTTCACCTTCATTAACACTGAAAGAGATGTCCCTGAATTTTCCTAACTTAGATGTAAGTGATTCAACTCTTAATATCTCTTTATTTTTCGGAGTTGGTAATGGAGGAAACATCCGTTCAACATTTCGTCCTACCATTTCAGAAACAAGTTCTTTTACAGGAACCTTTCCGGAATCATGCACCGAGATAAGATTTCCATCGCGAATGACTGCAATCCTATCGGCTATTCTTGCAATTTCATCCAGACGATGAGAAATATAAATAAATCCAACCCCCTGACTTTTAAGCTGTTCTATTTGTTCAAACAGACGATCTACTTCTTCTCCTCCCAGCGCTGCTGTAGGTTCATCGAGAATCAATAATTCTGCATGATGTGCTAAAGCTTTTGCTATTTCAACTTGTTGCTGTGCTGCTATTTGTAAATCTCTGACTAAGGTATTGGGTGGAACATTTAAACCTAATCTATCGAGCTGCTCTTTGGTTTTTTCATACATAATATCAGTATCAAGCAGGCCACCTTTCATCGGTTGTCTGCCAATAAAGATATTTTCAGCAATACTTAAATCTGGCAGTAAGCGTATTTCCTGATGAATCAATCTGATTCCAGATTCAAGACCTTCGCTTGGGGTCATAGGAGAATATGGTTTTCCTTTCCAAAGCATATCGCCTTCAGAACTGGTTATTACACCGGAAATTATATTGGACAACGTCGATTTACCTGCACCGTTTTCTCCCAATAGCGCTAAAACTTCTCCGGGACGAATATCGAAATTCAGATCTTGAAGAACTCGTGTATTACCAAACTTTTTCCCTATATGATTTAGTTTCAGGCCCAATAAGGGGCCTGAATTTTCTTGATGGGTAGGTTTGGTATCTGTTGTTGAATTTAACATATACGTTACCTGCCAATTTTATGGATGAGCTTCAATGAATTGTTCTACATTTTCTTTAGTTGTTAAAATCCCAGCAGTTTTTTGTTCAGGTGGAACATAACGACCTTCTATTAAATCGAGAGCAGACCGAACTGCTAAACGCCCCATGTACTGTGTTTGTTGAGTCATTGTTGCAGCTAAAACTCCATCCCTTACTGCTCTTAAACCTGCGGGATCACCATCAAAACCTACGGCAACAATTTTTTGGTTTGATACTTTTGCAGCCTGAGCACCACCTAACGCTAACGCATCAGCCTCACCAAAAAACACATTGATAGAAGGATTACGCAATAGCATGTCCTGACCAATTTTAAATCCTTCATCCTGCATCCACATATTACTTGCTTGACGCTCTACAATTTTTAAATCAGGAAAATTAGTCAATCCTTGATTAAATCCTTCTTCTCTGTCTATCTGAGGTGTTGTTCCTATTTGTCCCTGAATTAACCCAATATTTCCTTTCCCATCTGTGATTTTTGCTACGTAATTACTCAGAACTTTTGCCGCAGCAACGGAATCAGTTGCAATAAAAGTATCACCAGGAGCTCCTGCAGGGTTACGGTCAACAGCGATGACGGGGATACCTTCTTTATGTGCAGCTTTAATTGGCACACTTGCAGCTGTTGCACCTGCTGGAATATAAATAATAGCATCAACATGTCTGGTGATGAGATCTTGAATTTGGTTCACTTGCGTTGCACTATCACCTCGTGCATCTACAGCAATAATTTTATTCCCCAACCTTAAACTCTCTTTTTCAACAGATTGTTTTATCTGGTTAAAAAAATCAGCCTGCAAATTAGCAACAGCAACCCCGATTGTGTACTGTTTGGTTTCTGCATTCGCTTGTGTAGCTATAAGTGGAGCGATAAAAATAGCAGATAATGAAAGTATCTTTCTTAAGTTCATATTCTATCTCCGTTTCCTTTTGTTTCTCTGTTGTTATGATTTCTTATAAAAATTCGTAGTAGGGTATAATCGTTATTTTGTTTTTCTTCTCATTGTGTCAAATGCAACGGCTACAGCGATAACCACGCCGATGATGACCATCTGGAAAAATGGTGATACCCCCATAAGATTTAAGCCATTTCTTAAAACACCGATAATTAAAACGCCTACGATAGTTCCGGCAATGCTACCGATACCACCGATCAAGCTAGCACCACCAATAACAACGGCTGCAATGGTGTCTAATTCAAGTCCAAGTCCTGCACTTGGCTGAGATGAGTCTAAACGAGCGGCTAAGGTCATTCCCGCAATACCGGCTAATAACCCTGATACGCTATAAACCATAACGATAAGTTTATTGACAGAGATACCGGATAATCTTGCAACTTCAGCACTTCCGCCAATAGCATAAAGATTTCTACCATTAGCTCTGTATCTCAAATAAAATGCTGAAACGATCGCCAACAAAATAAATATCAGCATTGTTGTTGATACAACGCCAAAATAACGTTCAGTGGATAAGCTAGTAAACCAGTCGGGGAAACCAACAACCTGGCGGCCATCAGTTAATAAGTTAGCCAGACCTCGAGCAACAGACATCATAGCTAACGTGGCAATAAAAGCGGGAAGTTTGGCCCAAATTACAAGAGCTCCGGAAACGAAGCCACATAACAGCCCGGTCAACATTCCGATAAGAGCAGCTATGGGTAATGAAACCCCCATAAATTCTTGCAGCCATCCTGTCATCATCATTGAGAAGGCAAGAACAGAGCCAACTGATAAGTCAATACCACCAATAATAATAACAGCCGTCATTCCTATTGAAACAATCCCTAGTACTGTTATCTGATCAAGGATGTTTAAAAAGTTCCGTAAAGTAAAAAAGTACTCTGAAGCTAATGTGAACCCCACACATAATAGTATTAAACCAACAAAAGGACCTTGTATGGATTTGAAGGTACTTCCTAAAACTGTTTTTTTTATGTTATTGGTAGTGGGAGCATCAATTCCAGTCGTAATAGCAGTTTTCATCTGGTTCTCCGAGAAATAATTGTTGTCGTTTTATAAATATGTGAATATATATTCTATAAGGAAACAATATTCACATGGGTTAATTTTTGACCTTTCTATTGTTTTTTGTCAACAAAAGGGATTCAAAAATAACGTTTGGAAATAGGTAAAATCTAAAAAAATAGTGTTAGTTAAAAAATTTATAAATATATAAAATCGTAAATGCAAAATTGTGACTTATACGGTTATAAATCCGAGAAATTTTTGCCCTCAATGTACTAACCACAACCCCATTGAATATATATTCACTTATGGTTTTATATTTAATAACTATAGTAGAGCATAAAAAAAACTCTTATTTTAATGAGAAAGATATGATAAAGATCTCAATTATTTTATACATTTATAAATAGAAAAGAGATGAATGACATATAAAATCTGGTAAGAAAGGGGACTGAGTGAAACTTACTATCGTTGGGAAATAGTTTACCGTCTGGTTTTGGTGACTAAAGTACTTAATATATTTATTTTCCTTTAATGCCACTAAACAAAACGGACTCCAGTGGCATCAAAGACATTTAGATGGTGTTTGTAACGTCTAATCCCTCTAGGCGAGTAATCAGTACCTAACAAAAGAGAAAGAACCATCATAATAACTGTTTAGCGGTTACTCTGTCGGTGATTAAAACATCAATATATTGGCCGGATAATGCTCCCTTTATAGCTTCTACTTTATCCAGACCACCTGCTAAAGCTACAACCTGAGGACATTTTTTGATCTTATCCAGTGCCATACCAATCACCGGATCTTCATCCTCATCTAAAACAGGTTTCCCGTCTTTATCAAAATAATGAAGACATAAATCACCGACGGCACCTCTTTTAGCTAATTTATCAAGCATTTCTTCATCATGATAATTCCCTGAGTTACGAAGAAACTGTGAGGGAAGAAGATGACCAATACCAACAATAGCCATACTGACATCATCAAATTTTTCTATGACTTCCATAACTTCTGAGCTGGATAATAAACGATTTTTATCTGCGACAGATCTTTCTATACTTTGAGATGGAAGTAGCCATGCCTGACAATTTAATAATTCGCCCAGTGTTTGAGTTAAAATAGTAGCTTGTACATTACCATTGGCACCGACGCCTCCCAGAAGCTGTATTACTCCACTCGCTTTAAGTTTCTGTGCATAAATCTGGTCAACCATTGACCTGATTGTACTACTCCAGGAAGATATACCAATTAAATCACTAAGGCGGAGCCTGGTTTCCAAATAATGAGCAGCAGCAGAACCAATAGCTCTTTTTATCATAGACTCATCTTGTTGTTCATCAGAGTCAACAATTATTGCCTGGCTGATACCATACTTTGTTTGTATTGCGTTCTCTAAATTGAAAAACATATTTTCAGGCTGAACTACGCTTATCTTTACAACACCTTCCTTTATGCTTCGGTTTATCGCCCGAGAAACAAAAGATTGTGATAAAGACATTGTTTTTGCTATATCAGACTGCTTATATCCTTCAAGATAATAAAGTGTGGCAATTTTAACTAAGAGTCTTTGTTCATCTTGTCGAGACATACCATTCCAAATGATTATTAGCTTATCAATGTTGCGGGATTATACACAAAAAGTCTTTGTTATATAGAGCATTGCTATCTAGAGGTCTACTGAATTGATCACAAAATCGTTTTTTTGACGATTTTTGCCATATATACGCACATTTCCCCCAAAATTTATAAAAAAAGCTAGGTAAATACCTAGCTTGCTGAAATACAGCGGACAAGTGGTTCCGACCTACTGCCCAACAAAAACCACATGGTGAAACAACCCTAAAGTGAATTAAGAAAAAAAAACTATTTAAGATTTGATATCACATATTGAACAATACCCTTACAGTCAATTCCGTGATACGCCCTCATACTGGCCCGATCTGCAGCCAACGCATATTGTCCGTCGGGAATACCTAACCGTTTTAGCTTACCGTGCAGCCCATTTTCCGCCATGATTTCTGCAACTAAAGCCCCTAATCCGCCATTGATATTATGTTCCTCAACCGTAACCACAATTTCTGAACTGGATATTTTCTTGGCTAAAGCTTCTCTATCAAGTGGTCTGATTGAAGGTACATTTATTACCTGAGCCATAACACCTGATTTAGATAATTCATCTGCTGCATCTACAATTTCATGAACAGTTGAACCCATTGCAAGTAAAGTAACATTCTCTCCTTCCCGAAGAGTATCGATAGCACCAGGTTTGAACTGATAGCTCTCATTATGCAATTCCGGAAGGGCTTTACCATCGAGTCTGATATAGACAGGACCTTGTTTTTCTAAAGAGTATTCAATGATCTGTTTGCATTCCAGCGGAGATGATGGCGCATATATTTCTACATTACCAAATCCTCTCATAACACTGATATCATCTATACTGTGGTGAGTACTGGCCAGGGGCCCGTAACTTGCTCCTGAATTTAAACCAAACATTTTAACGTTCGTATTGTTATAACAAACATCAACTTTTACCTGTTCATTCGCACGGGAAATAAGAAAAGGAGCTGCATTACAGGTGACAGCTATTTTTCCTCCGAGAGCCAATCCGGCTGCAGTTCCCACCATAACCTGTTCAGCGATACCAACATTAACGAGTCTATCTGGAAATTTTTCCATAAAAGGTTTTATTTTTGCTGTTGAAGTTGAATCAGCAACACATGGTACTATGTCCATCCCTTTATCAACTGCCGCTATAAATGCATCCACCATTACATTGGCTAAATGTTCTGCATTACTCATCTTTTAATTCCTCCAGTGCTGTGGTTACTTCCTCTCCTTTTGGTACTTTGTGGTGCCATTCTGGTCTGCCTTGTATAAATGAAATCCCTGCACCTTTAATTGTGTTGGCGATAACGACATTAGGTTTTCCTTCTTGTTTCAGACTTTCTAATGCATTAACCACAGACTCTATATTATTGCCTTCACATTGGGTGACCTGCATACCAAATGCTTCCCACTTTTTATCCAGAGGATCGGTTTTCATTATATCTTTGGTAAAACCAGCCAACTGAAGTTGGTTTTTATCGTTAATAATAACCAGGTTATCCAGCTTGTAATGAGCTGCAACAAGAGCTGCTTCCCAGTTACTGCCTTCTGCCAATTCACCATCCCCGGTAACAACATAGATTTTGCGTTTACTGCCACTTTTTTTAGCAGCCATTGCAAGACCCACAGCAACAGGAAGACCATGACCCAGAGCACCTGTATTCAACTCAACACCAGGTGTTTTATGTCTGACCGGGTGGCCAGGCAGTTTTGAGTCAGCATGCTGATATGTTGGTAACCAATCTTCCGGAATATAACCAGCTTCAGCAAGAACACAGTAATAACCACCTGCAGCATGTCCTTTTGACTGGATATAAATATCTCTCTCTTCATCATCGACTCTGTCTGGTGCGCAGTTCAGTATTCTGAAATAGAGTGATGTAAGTATCTCTACCTGTGATAAGTCAGCACCGGTATGACCACCTGCCGGACTGTTAGAATTCAAAACGACAATTCGTCTGCGTATTGATTTCGCATGTTTTTCAAGTTCTTCTATTGAAGAAGAGTATGGATTCATAATTCATCCCTCTTTCGACTACATGGATAACTCACCGTCACTCATGATTTAATTTATTAACATTTGCTTTCTCAGCTTTCAGATTACCGAGCCATATCCCTAGCGTGTTGAATATATATTCGCATCCGATTTATTATTCAGTCTACACGGCGTTTTTCACTCTGTCCATATACGATGATTAATTTTTGAATCCTCTCACATGAGGAAATAACAGGAAATTAGCAATTATGATTTATTTTCAATAAATTAAAGATGAAAACAAAAATTAACATTCGTTAATTTTTATAAATAAAAATGAAGATTTTCTTGGGGCCTGAAGCCCAATGGAACGAAAACGTACGCTAAGCAAAATCATCTTGGTCTTGTAATACATACTTCCTACCAACTGTGATTTAACACACAGTTGCATATTTAAATTATCGTATTGTTGATTTTTATATGTTATTAAATATATATCCAGCGTGGAATAAATATTCACAATTCGATTGTTAAATATATAAAACAATCAATTATCATAATGTGAAGCGAATAAAATGAAAACAACGATTAAAAATGTAGACCTCTCTACATTCTATCTAACACCTATCAAACGTATGTACTATGCACTGGGCGATTACGGCTACAACCTGATGTATTACTGGCTCAGTACCTATTTAATGATCTATTACACAGACACAATTGGAATACCAGCAGCTACGGTATCAATTATGCTTCTGGTAGTCAGAATCTTCGATGCGGTAAATGACCCTCTGGTTGGTTCACTTGCCGACAGAACAAAGACAAGATGGGGGAGATACAGACCTTGGTTCCTGCTTGGTTCAATCGCCATGGCTATATGTATTGTCTTGATATTTTCTGCAGATCCTAGTTGGGAATACAGTACTAAACTGTATTGGATGTGGGGTGTCTATTTATTACTAACAGTTGCATCTACATGTAGCAATATGCCATATGGTGCTCTAAATGGATGTATAACACCTAATACAGAAGACCGAGCAAAAGTTTCCGGATTAAGGATGATGTTTGCTAATGTAAGTTCAATGGTAACTGTAATTATTGCCGTTCCTCTGATGTTATATTTTTCATCAGATGGTACAGCAACAAGTGCACGAGGATACACATGGGCAGTGCTTATTACATGTTTAATTGGTTTACCAACCATGATTTTGTGTTGTATGAAAACAGAGGAAGTCTTAACACCTCCGCCAACACAGACCAGTATCCCATTAAAAGCTCAGTTTAAGTCTCTGTTAAAAAACAAAGCTGTTATTATCCTGATTTTCGGTCAGTTTATCCTTGGTTGTGTAATATACGGCAGAGCAGCAATGCTGGCATATTACTGGCAGTACAATGCAGGTAATCCAGGATTTGCAGTTCATTATGGTGTAATTAGTCTATTTGCAGCCATTGTCGGTACTGGTTTTGTAGGAAACTACATTTTTTCAATCTTTAAACATAAAGGAAAAGCATGTGCAGTCCTTAATTTCATCACTGCTGCTGCATATGTATTAATGTATTTCACACTAGCTCCTTCAATCTCATTCTGGGTTCTGACTTTCATAGGAAGTATGAGTTTCTATGCTTACATGGGGGTTCACTTTGGCGCTATTGGTGATGCTGTGGACTATGGCGAATACATTTCTGATGTAAGATGTGACGGATTCCTGGCTTCATTCGTATCGGTAGCAAACAAAGCAGGTGGTGCAGTAATGCCAGCTATTGGTATTGCGGTATTAGCATACTTTAATTACGTACCTAATGTAGAACAAAGTGGTCAGGTACTGGAATCAATCAACTGGTTTATTACTCTGATTCCTGCAGTAATCAGTGCAATTAACGGTGTAATTTATCTGATGTACCCAATTTCTACAGCTAACCATAAAGAAATTATGAATGAATTAATTGATCGAAGAGTTAATCCTAAAGGTGGTATTGCAGAAGCTCCAGAAGACGGTGTTCCTGTTTTAGAAAAAACTTACGAAGTGTAGTTTTTAAAGTTGAACTATATTGCGAATAAGGTCCTCAAGAAGAGGACCTTATAGTATTGATAAACGTCTAAGTTTTGAGTCGGTTATTTTATTATAAGAGAAGTATAGATATATGAATTTTCTTATATGATTTAATTATTTTTTCTCTTGAGTTCGTTTGTAGATGCGATGATTTCAGCTTATGCTGCTTCTGCGTCTACCTAGCTGTTTCATCTGTGGATGGATTATTGTTACCTATGAATAACAAAAACTGCTAAAATGCGGCCGAAACATTGATATTAGGAAGCTGAAATGGCAGATTTTAATAAAATTTTAACTCCAGGCGATTACGAAAATGGTCTGGTGAACGTAGTTGTAGAAATCCCAGCTGGTAGCAACCACAAAATTGAATGGAACCGTGAGCTTGCTGTGTTCGAATTAGATCGCGTTGAACCACAGATTTTTGCAAAACCAACTAACTATGGTTTTATCCCGCAAACTCTTGATGAAGATGGCGATGAGCTTGATGCACTAATCATCACTAGCGAACCTTTGACAACTGGTATCTTCCTTAAAGCTAAAGTTATCGGCGTAATGAAATTCGTTGATGACGGCGAAGTTGATGACAAAGTTGTTGTTGTTCCTGAAGATGACCGTAGCAACGGTAATGCGATCAATTCTCTGGAAGATCTTCCAGCACAACTTATCAAGCAAATCGAATTCCACTTCAATCACTACAAAGATCTGAAGAAAGCTGGCACAACAACTGTTGAAAGCTGGGGCGACATTGCTGAAGCGAAAGAAGTTATTGCTGAATCAATCAAACGTTGGAACGACCAATAATTGATTGAAGCTTAACGCTCTGAATATAAGCCGTTTGCATGTTAGGTGCCAGCGGCTTTTTTATATCTGGCTGATTGTTATTGTAATAAAAAGCGCCACGCGGGCGCTTAAATTTAATTATCATGCTAAATCATCTGGATACTGTTCTAAAAACTCATGCAGTTTTTTAACCATATTGACCGAGCCGACAAATAACGGCGCACGTTCATGCAATTTTGTTGGTTCAATATCTAAAATGCGGCGATGACCATCGGTTGCTATACCACCGGCCTGTTCCATCAGAAATGCCATTGGATTACATTCGTAAAGCAGTCTTAATTTACCTTTTGGATAAGTTAAGTTGCTTGGGTACAGGTAAATTCCGCCTTTAAGTAAGTTGCGGTGGAAATCAGAAACTAAAGAGCCAATATAACGAGAGGTATACGGGCGATTATCTTCCGGCACGTTTTCCTGGCAATATTTTATGTATTTTTTTACTCCCTGAGGGAAGCGAATATAGTTTCCTTCATTGATGGAATAAATACGGCCATCTTTAGGAATCATCAAATTTTCATGTGAGAGCAGGAATGTTCCTAAGGAAGGATCATATGTAAAGCCATTCACACCATTGCCTGTTGTGTAAACGAGCATAGTTGACGAGCCGTAAACAACATAACCAGCTGCAACCTGTTTATGACCGGGTTGTAAAAAGTCGGCTTGTGTTGGGGTTGTACCTATAGGGGAAATTCGACGGTAAATTGAGAAAATGGTACCCACAGATACATTGACATCAATATTACTAGAACCATCAAGGGGATCCATTAGAACAACATATTTGGCATTTTTATTGAGTTGCTTATTAAAAATGACCGCTTCATCTTCTTCTTCACTTAATACGCCACAAACTTGATCGCGAGCTTCCATTGCAGATTTGAATTTTTCATTGGCATAAAGATCGAGTTTTTGTTGTGCTTCTCCCTGGACATTTTCCAAGCCAGATGCTCCCGTGATATCAGCTAAACCAGCTTTGTTGATTTCACGGTTAACTATTTTGGCAGCTAAGCGAATAGAAGATAGTAGTGAAGATAAATCTCCTGATGCATGTGGAAAGTCTGCTTGTTTCTCAATAATGAACTCTCCAAGAGTTTGCATTTTAGACATGTTATTTCCTTTAGCATGAAGTAATGGGAATGGCATTTGGTTTGAATTGTATTTATTAATCAAAGTGCCTATTAAAGATATTAATGAAGAGAACTTTTTAATGGTACTGAAGTAAGTGATTGACTTCACGTTTTTGATTTTGAAATAAATCCCTTGGTTTTATATGGTTTAATGGTGTAAAAAACTCATTTCAGAAACTCTTTTTTCTGACTCGATTTTCTTATTTTTATGTTCATAATAGAGCCAGAAAAAGAGTCAATTATTGGGACAGACTAATGCATATACATATACTGGGAATCTGTGGCACTTTTATGGGAGGTGTTGCATTACTGGCTCGTCAATTAGGTCACAAAGTGACCGGTTCGGATGCGAATGTTTATCCACCGATGAGTACACTTCTTGAATCTCAAGGTGTTGATATTATTGAAGGATATGACGTTTCTCAGTTCGATGTTGCCCCCGACCTGGTGGTTATTGGCAATGCAATGAGTCGTGGTAATCCATGTGTTGAATATGTACTAAATAATAACCTTAAATATACCTCGGGCCCGCAGTGGTTACAGGATTTTCTTTTGCATGATCGTTGGGTTTTAGCTGTGTCAGGAACTCATGGTAAAACCACCACCGCGAGTATGCTTACCTGGGTATTAGAACACTGTGGTTATGAGCCCGGATTTTTGGTCGGAGGGGTGTTAGGTAACTTCGGTTTGTCTGCCCGATTAGGGAATAGCATGTTTTTTGTCGCCGAAGCAGACGAATATGACAGTGCTTTTTTCGATAAGCGTTCTAAGTTTGTTCACTATCATCCACGGACATTGATTATGAATAATCTAGAGTTCGATCATGCGGATATCTTCGACGATCTTGAAGCGATAAAGCGGCAATTCCATCATTTAGTCAGAACAGTCCCTAGTAATGGTTCTATCATTATTCCAGCGAATGATCCTGAAATTGATGATGTCATTTCCCGTGGTTGCTGGAGTGAAATTCAGAAAATTGGGGTAGGCGGTCAGTGGTCTGCATCTAAGTTAGTTGAGGATGGTTCTGTTTTTGATGTTGTTCTCAATAGCGAGATTGTCGGACGTGTGGAATGGGATCTGATTGGCGATCATAATGTCAATAATGCTTTGATGGCCATTAGTGCAGCGCGTCATGTCGGTGTCACTCCTGAGCTTGCCTGTGAAGCATTACATTCTTTTGTGAACACTAAACGCCGCCTGGAAGTGAAAGGCGAAGTGAATGGTATTACCGTTTATGATGATTTTGCTCATCACCCGACAGCCATCCGACTGACACTGGGCGGATTAAGAAATAAGGTCGGTAAAGACCGGATTTTAGCTGTGCTAGAGCCTCGTTCTGCCACTATGAAGCTGGGGGTGCATAAAAGTACCCTTGCCGGTTCACTAGAGTCTGCGGATGAAGTTTTTATGTATCAGCCAGATAATATTGAGTGGTCAATACAGGAAGTGGCGGATATGTGCTCTCAGCCGAATTTTGTCAGTGATGATATCGATACCTTAGTCGATGCCATTATCACCCGGGTTCAAAAAGGTGACCATATTCTGGTGATGAGTAATGGCGGGTTCGGTGGTATTCATCAAAAATTGCTAGAGGCATTGGCAACGCATGAGTGATATTAATCAGGACAAGAAAATCACCTTAGCCTGGACAGGAGCGTCCGGGGCTCCTTACGGGATAAGGTTATTGCAGTGTTTACTGTCTGAAGGCTATCAGGTCTATTTATTGGTCTCTTCTGCTGCCCGGGTTGTGTTAGCAACCGAACATGGGCTGAAGTTATCCAGTCATCCGGATAAAGCTCAGGAGCAGCTTACCGAACATTTAAACTGTGAAAATGGCCAGTTAATTGTATGTGGTAAAGAAGACTGGTTTTCTCCGGTTGCTTCAGGCTCTGCAGCGCCAAAGAAAATGGTAGTCTGTCCCTGTTCTGCCGGGAGTGTTGCTGCGATTGCTCATGGTATGTCAGACAATTTGATCGAACGGGCTGCTGATGTGGTGCTTAAAGAACGCGGTCAGTTATTACTGGTGGTGCGGGAAACCCCTTTTTCGACCATTCATCTTGAGAATATGCTTAAGCTTTCTCAGGTCGGAGCGACTATTATGCCTGCTGCTCCGGGATTTTATCATCAGCCACAATCAATCGAAGATTTAGTTGATTTTATGGTGGCGAGAATTTTAGATCACCTTGGTATATCCCAAACAATCGTACCTCGTTGGGGGTATGATCATCGTTAATATCTGTGGAATCTTGCCGAGATAAGCAGTAAAATTCATCGAACTCACGGGGAGCTAACCATCTTTATCATTAATCGGATTGATGGCGCTGAGATCAAGGTTAACTTGGAACCCGGAACGTCTTTAACAGACAAGAACCTGAACCAGATAATGCTGGCGTAGGAATTGAGTGAGGTCTGCATTTTTAAACACACCTTTCCCAAGCCTGTGCCGCTCAAATTAATGGAGAGCGCTCAGTGAAACTTTCTTATTTACTTCCTTTGGTTGGTGCTATTGCTGCGTCTGCTGTGACCAATAATGCGGTAGCAGAAACCCCAACGTTGACTGTTTATACTTACGATTCCTTTGCATCCGAATGGGGACCCGGTCCTCAGGTTAAACAGGCATTTGAAAAAACGTGTGGCTGTGAGCTTAAATACGTGGCTTTAGACGATGGGGTGTCGATTTTAAACCGACTAAAAATGGAAGGCAGCTCAACCAAAGCAGATGTTATTCTCGGGCTTGATGACAGCTTACTTGCAGAGGCGAAAAAGACCGGATTACTTGCTCAAAGTAATGTTGATTTGAGTAAAGTGAAGCTTCCTGATGGTTGGGATGATACGGTGTTTGTTCCATTTGATTATGGTTATTTTGCTTTTGTTTATAATAAGAAAGAACTGAAAAATCCTCCAGCCAGTCTGAAAGAACTGGTCGAAAAACGCGATGATATTTCGATTGTGTATGAAGATCCAAGAACGTCGACACCAGGGCAAGGATTAATGTTCTGGGTGAAGAATGTTTATGGCGATCAGGCAACGTCTGCATGGAAATCTCTGGCGAAGAAAACCGTTACTGTGACCAAAGGCTGGTCAGAAGCGTATTCTATGTTCTTAAATGGTGAAGCGGATATGGTTCTGTCATACACCACTTCACCTGCCTATCATTTGATTGCGGAAAATGATGATAGCTATGCCACGGTTAATTTTTCTGAAGGTCATTATCTTCAGGTTGAAGTGGCGGCTAAGGTGAAACATACCCAACATGAGCAGTTAGCTGATCAATTTCTTCACTTTATGTTAAGTGAATCCGTTCAATCTGTCATTCCAACCACAAACTGGATGTATCCGGTGACGGATGTTGCTTTACCGGCAGGTTTTGATTCATTGTCTGTCCCTGAGAAAGTGTTGCATACCAGTGCTGATGAAGTGGAAAAGAATCGTAAACACTGGATTCGGGAATGGCAAACTGCATTAACATTCTAAGGGTTTAATTTGACCGCTGTACCTAAAACAGGGTGGTGGGCCACTGCCGTCGTAGTGGCCTTTGTTCTTGCTTCTGTTTCATCATTACTGTCTCACTTTTCGTCGGGGATGTTATCTGATCTCTGGCAAGATCCTTATCTTCGACATGTTGCTTACTTTAGTTTTTATCAGGCTCTTTTTTCTACGCTATTAAGTGTCATTCCTGCTATTCCTGTTGCACTGGCTTTGTACCGAAGGCGGTTCTGGGGAAGAAATTTATTATTAAAGTTATGTTCCATTACCTTAGTGATGCCGGTCCTGATCGGGGTCTTTGGTCTAATGGCTATCTATGGCAATAGTGGGCTAATTAAACATTGGTTTTCTGGTTTTAATGTCGTTAGTCATTTTTCTATTTATGGCTTAAGCGGAATTTTACTGGCGCATGTCTTTTTTAATCTCCCTTATGCCAGTCGTCTTTTTCTTCAGATTCTGGAAACCATTCCTGCAGAGCAAAATCAGCTTTCAGCCCATTTAGGTATGGGAGTATGGCAGCGTTTTTGCTGGGTGGAATTACCCCGATTACAGCAGTCTCTTTTGCCTGTTGCTGGCTTGGTGTTCATGCTGTGTTTTACCAGTTTTGCAACGGTAATGACGCTCGGTGGCGGGCCTAAATCAACCACCATTGAACTGGCTATTTATCAGTCAATTAAGTTTGATTTTGATTTAACCTCCGGGGCTGTGCTGGCCATTGCCCAAATGATTTTTTGTGGCGGACTGTATTTACTCTTTCAGCGAAATTCTAAGAGTTTAAATGTTGAAATAGAAACCCCTGACTTGGCGGCACCAATGATGAAATCAAGCCGCAAATTGTTCCTGTGGGATATATTCTGGATAGCTTTACTGGTCTGGATTATTTTACCGCCACTAATAGCGGTATTTGTTTCTGGTGTAAATCCTGAGAGCATGGGGGTATTAGAACAGCCAATATTTTGGGATTCTTTATTGTTATCAGTGGGGATCGCATCATGTGCTGGAATCCTGGCAACAACACTTGGGTATTTTATTGTTGTTACCAGCCGCCAGCTCAGGCTGTTGAACTATCGCAAATCTGCGGATGGAATAGAATTATTAGGCAGTCTGGTATTAGTTACTCCGAGTCTGGTGATTAGTACCGGATTATTTTTATTGCTCCGGCAGTTCTCAGATGTTTACAGTTTTTCATTTTCTATTGTTGTATTGGTTAACAGTCTAATGTCATTGCCTTTTGTGATAAAAATATTAAGTCCGCCAATGTGGTTAGTGGAAAAACAATATCATTTACTCTGTAATAGCCTTGGAGTACAAGGTTGGAATAAATTTTATCTGATTGATGTTAAAGCGATAAAAGCGCCATTGGTGTATGCATTTTCACTCAGTTTTTTACTCTCTCTGGGAGACTTAACCGCGATTTCGATGTTTGGTTCTCAGGATTTCCAGACATTACCTATGTATTTATATCGGTTGCTCGGTAGTTATCAAATGGATGCTGCGGCTGTGGTTGCCTTAGCTATGATGTTATTCAGTTTATTCTTTTTTATGTTATTCGAGCGGATTTCCAGTCTTTCCGGCACAAGGTAATTAAATGTTAGTAGTTAATAATGTTCGCTATCAATATGAAAATGACTGGTTTGATTTTTCTCTGCAAGTTACTCGTGGAGATATCACCGCATTAATCGGGCCGAGTGGGGCGGGGAAATCAACATTGCTAAGTTTGTTAGCCGGGTTTATTTTTCCTGAGTCTGGCGATATTTCGGTAGACGGAAAATCAATTGTTGAGTTACCTGTCTATGAACGACCATTTTCCATGTTGTTTCAGGAATACAATTTATTTCCTCATCTCTCGATTAAGCAAAATATTGGTTTAGGTGTTCATCCTGGTCTGAAGCTCACTAAACCTCAATGGGATAATGTCAGTCATGCGGCTAACCAAGTTGGTATTGGCGATTTACTGGATAAAAAACCGGAACAGTTATCGGGGGGGCAAAAACAAAGGGCGGCACTGGCTCGATGTTTTGTACAAAACAGAGATATCTGGCTTTTAGATGAACCATTTTCTGCGTTGGATCCAATTATTCGCAGTGAGATGCTGCAGCTTGTTAAGGCTCTGGCACAAAAGCAAAACGCAACTGTTATCATGGTGACTCATCATTTAAATGATGCTCGGAAAATAGCAAATCGTTTTGCTTTTATTGCCAATAATACCGTGGCTGAAACGGGTGAGATTAGCTCGTTATGTTCCGGGCATAACAATCCGTTACTCAATGAGTTTATTTCTGTTGGGGAGTGATGTATTGTTGTGTTGTTAGAATCTGAGAGCTTCTGACATATCGATAATATGGTTAAAATAATTTTCCTGCACAACAGAATCTACTACACCGTTAACGTGAATTAGAACCGGACATATTGCCATGGTGTCATCATGAGTTAATTTCGCGACTTTTTGTTCAACTTCTTTAATGATATTTTTCTGAATTTTATCTGCTAGCATTTTGCATTCACAAACGTATAGGCGATGTTTTGTCTGAATTAGCAGATCTATCTGACAGCCTTCCTGACGCTGCGTTTGTGTCTGAAAGTAACTACCTACAAATATAGGATCGGTGATATTCAACTTTTTCATAAGGTAATAAGTATTGTTCGAAACCAGATTTTCGAACTGTAGCCCTAAAATGCTGGCTAAATTGTCAGGTACTGTCTCGCGTCCGGTTCTTTTGGCAATCTCATTTTGTTTTAAGATAGAGCGAAAGAAAAATGCTGTGTAGTTATCAGCGATTTTAAATTTAGCTGCGCGTCCAAATTCAATCTTTTTAGTATTCCAGGTGTGCTCTTTTTTCAAAAAGCCAACTTCACATAAGTCTGATAAAGCTTGGTTTATTCGGCCCGTGTAGTGTTTCTCTATTTTTTCAGCAACATCTTGGGCGGTTAAAGCTGATTTGCTCGTACCGACGGCTTCAAGTATGTCGCGATACATCTTATTATCATCAGAAAATAATTCATTAAACATTTGATTAAATTCATTATTAAAAGCTCCTGTGCTTTTATAGACCAGCTTTAATAAATTATCTTCTGCAGTAAGGTTTGGGTTAATGTGATTGAGGTATAGTGGTACACCACCAAAAGCACAGAGCAATTTTATTATGTCTCTGTTAGGAAGCTTTTTATGTTCTGAACCAAACAATTCACGAATGTTATTTAGCGGCAACTCACGTAAGATCATATTTACAGAAATTCGACCGACAAAGCCTTCGCTGGCGATGATATTTTTTTCCATCCAGGATGCTAATGAACCAGATAATATCATCATAAAATTGCTTTTGTGAGCACACTCTCGTTCCCAGACTTCCCACAGTATATGTTCAATCGGAGTCTTAGATTTTCTGGCTAACCAGTTAATTTCATCAATTGCTAAAATTGTATGAGATTGATTACACTGACTTATAACAAAATATAAAAGTGCGGCCCATGTGTCGTGTGGAGGGGTATAGGGTAAATTAAACTCGCGTTGTGCTTGTTCTGCATAAGCGCTTCTTTCTTGTTCATCAGTAACTGTTTTTTTGGGTGGGGGCGAAGTCAGGTAGCGTAAAGTCACTCTTGGATCTCTGGTTGGTAATTCTTTGATTAGAGTGCTTTTTCCGATGCGGCGACGGCCTTTGATAACATTTAAAGTCCCCTTTGAGGCATTGAATGACTGCAGCAATGTTTCAATTTCTTCTCTGCGACCTACAAAACGATTCATTTGACAATTACCTCAATTATAAATGTTCATGAAATTAACATTATGTCGATTTCATGAACATCATTATAGTCTTATTTTGCGTTCATGAAAATAACATTATGTCGATTTCATGAACATGAAAATAGGTTGTTTCTATGTTCATGAAATTAACATTGAATTTATATATTTGATTTAATTGGTTATTTTTTGTTGATTTCGTTTTTGAAAATATCAGTAAATTCTGTTTCGATATGAAAAATTACTTGTTCCACACAAAGAATTTAAAGAAAAGTAGAAGTGATGATAGAACGATAAGACCTATCCAGCCTAATATCCGGGTAGTTTCTTCAGCTAAATTAGAGTTGATATTGGGGAATAAAATGGCGATCAGCGGTAAGACCGGGAATAGACCGTAGCCTCTTCCTAAATATACAGTTGTGATGCTATTGTGAAACGGCTTGGTTAGTGTAAAAACACACTATTGGTTACTGTATATAACCGAAATAGTGTGTTTTGGGATTAAGAATTGTTGGTTAACTTTTAAAACTCTTCCGTTTCCAGATCTTTCAGAATTTGGAAGATCTCTCTCGATGATTTAGGTGGTTTAGAAGTTTGCTGTTCTTTCTTTGCCTGACGAGCTAACTGACGCAGGCGCTGTCTGTCTGCTTCTGGGTAGATTTCTAACACTTCTTCTATTGCCTTGTCACCTTCCTCAACAATACGGTCTCGCAGAGTTTCTAGTTTGTGCAGTGCCGCTGTTGCCTGTGAGTGTTTATTGCGTAATTTATCCAGTGCGGCCTGAATAGGTTCTGGTTCAATATTACGCATTAACTTACCAATATATTGCAGTTGGCGACGTTTTGCTTCGTTTTTAAAACGTTGCGCATCTTTAATCGCATCAAGCAGATCATCAGGAAGAGGGAACTTTTCCAGCACTGCTGGTTTTAGTTCAACTAATTCTTCCCCTAGTTTTTGCAGGGCAGTCATATCGGTTTTCATTTCGGTTTTACTAACCCAAATGATCTCTTCTTCCTCTTCCCAAGGAGCTTTCTGGTTTTTTCGAGCCATGATTTCTACTATTTAGTTACCTATATTGCTTATTTTAGCAAGAATGGTGGGGAGAAAGCCAAATTCTTGTTATTCTATTTACATCAATCATTTTAGATTAAGTACATTATGGATATAAAAGAGCAAGTTGCACAACACAGAGAAGAGTTAGAATCTGCTGTGGCGCGCGCGTTAAAGTTGGCGGCAGGGAATTCTGATGCCGCTGAAGTTGCTATTACTAAAAGCACCGGTCTTAGTGTTTCGACGCGACTGTGTGAAGTCGAAAATGTTGAATTTAATAATGATGGTGCGTTAGGCATTACGGTTTATCGTGGACATAAGAAGGGCAGCGCATCGACTTCTGATTTGAGTGAGGAAGCGATTAAGCAAACTGTTCTGGCTGCTTTAGATATTGCTCAGTATACTTCTGAAGATCCTTGTGCCGGTCCTGCTGATAAAGAATTTCTGGTTAAAAATATTCCTGATTTAGATCTGTTTCATCCTGATGAAATAGATCCGGACAGAGCGGCTCAAATTGCTATTGCCGCAGAAAAAAGTGCTCTGGAATACAGTGAGCGAATTAAACAGAGTGATGGAGCAAGTTACGACAGCCATTATGGGGTCAGGGTCTACGGTAATAGCCATGGTTTGCTGGCTAGCTATCCGTCAAGTCGTCATAGTATCAGTTGTAGTGTTATCGGGGCTGATGATAGTGGCGGTATGGAGCGAGATTATAGCTATACGGTTGCGAGACATGTTGATGACTTATGGACACCCGAGAAAGTCGGTCAGCTTGCAGCGAAAAGAACCGTTGAACGCTTAAATCCTCAGAAATTAAAAACGGGTAACTATCCGATTATGTTTGCGCCTGAAGTAGCGACTGGTCTGATAGGGCACTTTGTTATGGCGATCAGCGGTGGCAATTTATATCGTAAATCGACTTTCTTGCTTGATCATCTGGGTAAGAAAGTGTTTCCACAATGGTTTGATATTACTGAAAAACCTCATGTTATTAGAGGGTTGGCTTCGACCCCATTTGATAGTGAAGGGGTAAAAACTGTCGATACCGATATTATTGTTGATGGGGTAGTAAACACTTATTTGTTGACCAGCTATGCGGCCCGTAAATTAAATATGCAGCCAACTGGGCACGCAGGTGGTATTCATAACTGGTATGTGGGTTCAACTGGTCAGAGTTTTGAACAGATGTTAAAAGAGCTTGGTACAGGCTTTTTTGTGACTGAAGTGATGGGACAGGGCGTTAACATTGTTACCGGTGACTATTCTCGTGGAGCTTCAGGTTTCTGGGTTGAAAATGGTCAGATTCAATTCCCGGTTTCAGAAATTACTATCGCAAGCAATCTGAAAGAGATGTTTGATAAGATTGTTGCAGTTGGTAATGATGTTGAGGTTCGTTCCCAGATCCAAACCGGTTCTATTCTGATTGAATCGATGAAGATTGCCGGAGAATAATCAGCTTAGTTCTAGATTAATAATCGCAGGTTTTCCCTGCGATTATTTTATAAATTTATACCAGTAATAATGTTGCTAAACCTAAGAAGGCCGATAATCCAATTACATCGGTCACTGTCGTTAATGCCATTCCTCCTGCCAGTGCAGGATCGATTTTCATTTTTTTCAGAAATACCGGGATCATTACACCGGCAATTCCGGCTACCAGCAGATTGGTTAACATTGCTGCGGAAATGATAGCACCCAGCTTAATGTTCCCTTTCCAGACAACAACAATACTGCCAATGATTAATGCCCACAGAACGCCATTTAACAGACCTACAGCGGCTTCTTTGAACAGTAGTTCCCGTTTGTTACTGTCACCGATATGACCCAGAGCCAGGCCGCGGATCACTAGTGCAACGGTTTGGTTACCGGCAACCCCGCCCATCGAAGGGACGATAGTCATTAGTACGGCAATAGATGCCATCTGAGACAGTGTGGATTCAAACATGTTTGATACCGATGCTGCAGCTAACGCCGCGAGTACGTTTGCTCCCAGCCAGATACTGCGTTTTTTGGCTGATTTGAATACAGGGGCGAAGGTATCTTCATCATCATCCATACCAGCCATACTCATCATTGAGTGTTCGGCATCTTCACGAATCACATCGACTACATCATCGATGGTGATACGTCCGACCAGCTGTTCATGTTCATCCACTACTGGTGCAGATACCCAGTTACGACGTTCAAACAGGCTCGCGATGTCGGAAGCTTCTGTTACAACAGAAATCGCTTCGTCTGCATCTTCCATTATTTCGCTGATTTGCACTTCTGGTTGTGCGGTCAGGAGGCTAATCAGGGATAAATGTCCAATGAGTTTATTGTCTGAATCTATGACGTAAAGAGCATCTGTTGTTTGCGGTAGCTCACCCTTCATCCTTAAATATCGTAAGACTACATCAACAGATACATCAGAACGGATAGTGATTACATCCGTACTCATCAGTCCACCAGCGGTATCTTCAGGATAAGATAACGCCATTTCAATTCTCAAACGGTCGGCTGTATCCATTTGAGACAGGACTTCTCTTGATAAGTCATCCGGCAAACTACGAAGCACATAAGCAACATCGTCGGTATCCATGCCTTCGGTGGCTTCTGCAAGCCTTTCCGGAGCCATTTTAGATACTAACGCGTCTTTGACGTCTTCGTTTAATTCGTCAAGAATTTCACCGTAATCTTCGGGGTCTGTCAGTTGCCATAAAACATCACGACTTTTGCGAGGGGTTGCTTCCAGCAGATGAGCAATATCTTCTGGCTCCATATCCTGGAGTTGGCGACGGACATGGACAAATTGTCCATTTTCTAAAGCTTCAGTGACTTCCTGGAGGGCTTGATGGGCTTGGTCAAACTCAATTTGATCGGCCATAACATCCTCCTAAAAATAGTAATTATTATCGTGTCTTGAAGTTACTTGGGTATAGTAACTTAATTCTAAATCTTATTTAATAAGAACTTTTTACAGGAAGGTATTTATTTTTACAAAAATACGTCACAACTATTCTTCTTCGTCGAATTTGTCTTCAATCAGGTTACAAACCGCATCAAGAGCCTGTTCTGCATCCGATCCTTCAGCTGAGATCGTGACATATTGGCCTTGGGCCGATTCCAGCATAAGCAATCCCATGATACCGTCGGCAGTCGATTGCTTCTCCTCCTGATTTTTAATCGTAATAACAGAGTGGAATGATTGGGCGAGTTCAACGAGTTTCATTGCTGCTCTGGCATGTAATCCCAGTTTGTTTTCAATAAGAACAGTTCTACTTAATGCAGCCATATAAAACACCTTATTGCTGATTTTTTTCTAGTGATGTATGACGGATTTGTACATTATGACCAAGTTGAGAAAAATATTCTCCGATTTGTTGCGTAAGATAGACCGAGCGATGTTTTCCTCCCGTACATCCTATAGCAACTGTGAGGTAACTTCTGTTATTTGTTTCTAGTAATGGTAGCCAATATTCAACAAAATGCTGGAGTTGTTTTTTCATTTCCATGACATCCTGTTGTGACTCTAAAAATGATTTAACCGGAGCATCTAAACCGGTAAACGGACGTAAATTCGGGTCCCAATGAGGGTTGGGTAGGAAGCGAACATCAAAGACGAAATCAGAGTCGTTCGGAATGCCGTGTTTAAATCCGAAAGACTGAAAAATCATGATGAGCTGTTTACGTTCTCTGCCATCGATATAGGTACGAACGGTTTCACTTAAGTCATGAATTGATTTACTTGAACTGTCAATAATCAGGTCAGAGTGTTCTTTCAGTGGTTCCAGAATTGTTTTTTCCAGTTTGATGGCCTGGGCCAGCGTGAGTTTGCCATCATAGATAGAAAGAGGGTGAATTCGTCTGGTTTCACTGTAGCGTTTTAATAAGATGTCATCGTGCGCATCAAGAAAGATAACCTGCACATCATTAGATTTTTTTAAGGGTTCTAGCTTCTCGCCAATTAACGCAGGATCTTTAGGTATGTTACGAATATCAATACTTACCGCAACGTTTTGTTTTCCTGATTGGGTTGATTGAATAAATGCATCTAATAAATCAACAGGCAGATTATCTACACAGTAGTAACCGAGATCTTCCAGGACTCTTAACGCAACACTTTTTCCTGCCCCGGAACGGCCGCTAACAACGACAAGACGCATATTACTCCTACCTAAAAGTTATTCAGCTGGTGCCACCATAATTGAAAACAGTTCCTGATCGGACTGGGCTTTACGTAACTGTTTTAATACTTGTTTATCATTTAATTTTTCGGCCATACAGGCCAGTGTTTTTAAATGTGCCTGGCATTGCTCTTCTGGTACTAGCAGGGCAAAAAGAATATCAACAGGACGATTGTCTATCGCATCAAACTCAATGGGTTCTTCACACTGGATCAGAACCGCCAGAGCTTTATCACTTGATGCCATTCTAGCATGAGGGATGGCGATACCATTACCTATACCAGTACTGCCCATTTTTTCTCTTGCAAGCATGCCTGCAAATAATTCTGATGCATCTTGTCCACAATGTTCAGATGCGATTTCACATATAATTTCTAAAGCTCTTTTTTTGCTTGAGCATTGGACTGCACTTTTTGTGCAGTCCAGAGTTAGTACATCAGTTAGTTGCATGGTTAATGACTACTTAATTTTTCTTTATGCTTGTTCAGTTGACGGACGAGTTTATCAACTAAAGTATCGATAGCCGCATACATATTTTCGTTTTCTGCTGTTGCGTGTATTTCGCCTTGGCTAACGTGTAATGTTGCTTCAGCAATTTGCTGAAGTTTTTCAACACGCAATATTACCTGGACATTACTTATATGATCAAAAAAGCGTTCAAGTTTATCAAACTTCGAGCGAACATAGTCTTGCATTGAATCGGTGAGATCAATGTGATGGCCATTAATATTGATTTGCATAGACTTTCCTTCTCTGTTATGCCTTATAGCAGGCGTTTGCGCTGACTCGAAGGAGCAATCCCCAAAGATTCGCGATATTTTGCAATTGTTCTTCGGGCTACTTTTATACCTTGATCAGCGAGTAGTGCTGCAATTTTGTTATCACTTAATGGCTTAGCTGGGTTTTCAGCCGCGACCAGTTTTTTGATAAGTGCTCGAATTGCAGTCGATGAACATTCTCCGCCACTGTCTGTACTGACGTGGCTCGAGAAAAAGTACTTCAGTTCGAAAATTCCCCTAGGGGTATGCATAAATTTTTGTGTGGTCACTCGTGAGATAGTTGACTCATGCATATCTACAGCCAGAGCTACATCGTTAAGGACCATTGGCTTCATCGCTTCTTCTCCATACTCAAAGAAATCGCGCTGATGTTCAACTATACATCTGGCAACTTTGAGTAAGGTCTCGTTTCTGCTCTCTAAACTTTTAATTAACCATTTTGCTTCTTGCAAATTAGTCCGGATATAGTTGCTATCGGCACTATTTCCTCTGCCTAATTCTGCATATTGTTGATTCACTTTTAAACGCGGAACACTGTCCGGGTTAATGGTGACTTTCCATTTACCGTGCTCTTTGATGACAGAAACATCAGGAATCACATATTCTGCATGCTCGGTATTAATTTCATTACCCGGGCGAGGATTGAGTTCCTGTATCAGTTGCAGGGCATCAATTAAATCTTCTTCTTTCAGTTTAGTTTCTTTTAGGATTAGCTTGTAATCTCTATTACCTAATTGATCGATATGATCGCTCAATAATAATTTTGCTTCTGCAAGATAGGGGGTGTCATCCGGGTATTTTGCCAGTTGCAGCAGCAGACAATCCTGAAGGTTTAGTGATGCCACACCCAGTGGATCAAATTGCTGAATACGTTTCCGGACTGCTTCGACTTCCTCTACTTCAAGCGGCTCTTCATCACTTTCCTGGCTGAGGCTTTCAACAAGATCTTGAGGCGTGATTGTGAGGTAGCCGTAATCATCTATAGCATCGATGATCGCGATAGCAATGATGCGGTCATTATCGGAAAAAGGTGTGAGATCCAGTTGCCACATTAAATAATCCTGCAGCGATTGAGTGGTCTCACCCTGATATACCGGCGTGTCATCATCTAAAGCTATACCTGTACTACCTGTATTTGCGCTATAGACGTCTTCCCAGGTGGTATCAATTTCGAGTTCAGAACTAATTTCTGATTTTTCAATCATTTCTGAGCTATCTGGTGCATCTGGTTCTGAGGACTCACCGGTATCAGCAGTCGGTTCTTTTTCTTCTGCTTTGGCGTTGTTGGCTTCAGCATTTACATCGTCATACCCTTCATCGACATCAAGAAGCGGATTGGAATCCAACGCTTCCTGAATCTCTTGTTGGAGATCGAGCGTAGACAACTGCAACAAGCGAATTGCTTGCTGCAGTTGAGGTGTCATTGCTAATTGTTGACCTAACTTGAGTTGTAATGAAGGTTTCATTCAGTATGGGTTACCTTATCGTTCTTAATTATTATTAATATAATTTAATCATAGTCTGAATTGCTCACCGAGATAAACCTGTTTTACATGTTCATCACTAAGTACTTGTTTTGGTGTACCTTCGGCAATTAAGCATCCCTGACTAACAATATAAGCTTTTTCACACACATCTAAGGTTTCACGGACGTTATGGTCGGTAATCAATACGCCAAGTCCCCGATCTCTTAAATGTTCGATAATTTTCTTTATATCAATAACAGAAATAGGATCCACACCTGCGAATGGTTCATCCAGCAAAATGAATTTTGGGTTTGCTGCCAGTGCTCGTGCGATTTCTACACGACGTCGTTCACCACCCGAAAGTGACATCCCTGTATTATGTCTTATATGTCCTATGTGGAACTCATCGAGTAGATCTTCAAGTTTATCCTGCCGTTCTTCCCGGGAAAGCTCTTCACGTGTTTGTAATACTGCCATAATATTATCTTCAACGGACAGTTTTCTGAATATCGAAGCTTCCTGAGGCAAATAACCAATGCCCATTTTTGAACGGCTATGCATTGGCAAAATACTGATATCCTTGCCATCGATACTTATGGTGCCTTCATCCCTGGCAACCAGGCCGACAATCATGTAAAAAGACGTTGTTTTTCCAGCCCCGTTCGGACCCAGAAGACCAACAATCTGGCCTGAATTGACGGACAGACTTACATCTGAAACAACTTTTCTTTTTTTATAGCTTTTCGCTAGATGTTCTGCTTTTAGTATTGCCATAGTTCGACTTACTGATTCGTTGCCTGAGGTTGAAGTACTGTAGATACCCGACCACTCGAATTACTGCTGTCTGCGATTAGCTTCTGCTCTGATATTTTATAGCGGATTTGTTTACTTTTTATCACGCTATCATCCTGAGATAACATGGCCTGATCCGTCATTGTAAGCTGATCTTTTGCCATTTGATAATTTAATTTTTTAGCTTCACCATACAGTGTTTTACCGTCATCGGTTAACTGAGAAAAGGTTGCTAAATCACCAAAGCCCTGAATCTCCTGAATTTCACCATTTTCAGCATTACGAATAACGATGAGTTTTTCGGCGTTTATATTAATACTACCTTGTTTCAGAGTGACATTTCCAACAAAGGTCACCTGATTACTTTTCATATCTAGTTGTTGACTGTCTGAATCGATATAGACAGGTTGTTGGCTGTCGGTCGATAGAGCCCACACGCATGGGGCAGCAAGTAAACAAGTTAACAAACTAAGGTGCGAGATTTTCATATCTACCCTGTACGTGGTTATATAGTAAAGCATTTTGGTCAGAAAAATTGCCTTTCATGGACTGACCAACTGTTTTAAATTGAAGACCCTGTAAATTAACTTTAGTTTCTGTCCAGAAATCTCTGCTTACAAGATCGATACTTAATTTTGCTGTTGTCATTGAATCAAACGATGAGTCTGTTAGCAAATTATTAGCAATAACATTATCATAAAGCGTTAATATTTTATTGCTGGTTAAAATGCCTTTTTCAGCGGTAATTTTCCACTCAGTGACTTTACCATCCTGATAAATCTGTAATATTGGTTTTTCGAAAATGGTGTTACCACTTTTGGCATAATAATCCAGATGGGTAGAAGTAATGACGTAATTACGAATACCCTGAGTGTTATACGATGTGTTTGTTAATGTATCACCACTGAATGTTGGTAGTTCTAAATTGGGTGAAACCTGAATATCGGCCTCACGCTGATTTTCTAACAGGTAGTAACCGCTCCAGGCAGCCACAAAAAAGAGTAATATATAAATAATACGAGACAAACTCATATACTCAGGCCTTTATGACTCTCTAGTTCGCCACGAGCTTCCAGAATCAGATCGCAAACTTCTCTTACCGCGCCATGTCCGCCGTTTACGTGAGTTACATAATTGGCTTTTTTACGCAGCAGAGGGTGTCCGTCAGCGACACAAACTCTCAATGCTACTTTTTCCATAACAGGCCAGTCAAACAAATCATCACCAATATAAGCCATTTCATCCGGTGTAATTGAAAGTTTATTGCAAATGTCTGCAAAGGCGACCAATTTATCGGTTTGTCCCTGATAAATGAGAGAGACTCCTAAAGTCGCCATTCGGTTTTCAACAATCTGGGAAGTTTTACCCGTAATAACTGCGACTTCAATTCCCGCATTCATAATCGATTTAATGCCATATCCGTCCTGGGTATGAAATGTCTTTAATTCCTCACCCTGGTTGCCCATGTAAATTAATCCGTCTGAGAGAACGCCATCCACATCACAGATTAATAACTTGATGTTTTTAGCAATATTCCAGACTTCTTTGGTAGTTTGCCCATAGATAGTCGTGACTAAATCTGACATGGGTTACATTACTCCTGCTTTCAGCAAATCATGCATATTCAATGCGCCTACCAGCTTATTTTCCGAATCGACAAGCACTAAACCATTGATGCGTTTTTCCTGCATCAAGTTCAGACCTTCAACAGCCAGTATTTTCGGCGATGCAGTGGTCGGATTATGCGTCATCACTTCATTAATTTTAGCACTATGTATATCAATGCGTTTGTCCAGAATTCGTCTCAGATCGCCATCAGTGAATAGTCCCAGAAGGGTATTGTCATCATCAACTATGGCTGTCATACCTAAGCCTTTTTGGCTTATTTCTAATAATGCATCTTTAATCAAAGCCTGAGGGGATACTTTTGGAAGTTCATCACCGGAATGCATAATATTTTCCAAAAGTAACAGTAGTTTACGTCCAAGCGCGCCACCCGGATGAGATAATGCAAAGTCTTCTTTGGTGAAGCCGCGCGCCTGAAGCAATGAAATTGCCATGGCATCACCTAAAACTAAGGTGGCTGTTGTACTACTTGTTGGAGCTAAACCCAGTGGACAAGCTTCTTCCGGAATAGTTACCTGTAAATGAATATCTGAAAGTTGCGCCATGGATGATTCTGGATTACCCGTCATACTGATAACCCTGATTGAACGACGCTTAAGAATTGGGAAAAGAGATAAAATTTCGCTCGATTCACCTGAGTATGAAATTGCTATGATTATGTCATTTTCTTCAATCATACCTAAATCGCCATGGGAAGCTTCACCCGGATGAACAAAGAATGCTGAACTGCCGGTACTTGCAAATGTTGCTGCGATTTTTTTGCCGATATGTCCTGATTTTCCCATACCCATAACAATCACCTTGCCTGTGACATTATTCAGAATGAGGTCACACGCACGGGAAAAATCATCATTGATAAAATTTTCTAACTCGACTAAACCAGCAATTTCGGTTTTTAATACCTGCTTTGCAACGGATTGATAATCAAATACTTTCGACACAACTTGCTCCAAAAAATCTTTACGCGGCCATGTTCATAAATAGGTAAGCTTGATAAGCGATAAAGCACAAAAATAAAACTGCGCCTTCAATGCGATTAATACTATGAGACTTGCCTAATGCCATTACAACAAGTAGTAATGATACGGCTAACATAACCCAATAATCACGGCTCATGGCGTATGGGCTTAAAACAGAGGGGTGTAATATACCGGGTAACCCCATTACTGCCAAAATATTAAAGACATTTGAGCCGATAATATTGCCGACAGCCATATCATCTTCACCTTTTAAAACACCAGCAAGGGACGCTGCCAGCTCGGGAAGACTGGTACCAATAGCAATTATCGTCAGTCCGATAACAAGATCGCTCATACCAAAATACTTAGCAATAACAACTGCATTATCAACTAGTAAGTTGGCTGATACGGGCAATAAGATCAAACCAATGATTAACCACATTGCGGCTGATTTATTACTGACGCCTTCTGGAATTTCTGACTCTTGTTCTTCAATTAGAGCGTCATTTTTATTTTTTTCAGAACGGCTGATCTTAATCATTGCCAGAATGAATACAGCAAACAGAACAAACAGCAGCACGCCTTCATAGAATCCCAGGTGGCTATCCCAAAGCAGAACACCCGTCAGTAATGTGACACCTATCATCAAAGGGAGTTCACGGCGTAAAATTCCTGAACTAATTGACAGGGGCTTGACCAGGGCTGAGATACCAAGGATTAACGCAATATTAGCGATGTTAGAGCCGAGTACATTACCAACAGCTGTATCTGTTTTTCCATTTAATGCGGCGGTTGCTGAAACCATCATTTCTGGGGCTGATGAGCCCATAGCCAAAATGGTCATGCCAATAATCAGTGGAGAAATACCAACATTTTTTGCAATGGCAGCGGCACCATAGACCAATTTATCTGCACTCCAAACAAGTAGAACAAGTCCGACGATGAGCAAGCTAACAGCAAGTAACATGATATTTCCTGATGATAAAATTAGTGTTTAACGGTTAATTTTGACGTTTAGATGGAGAAAATGGAAGCTGAACTTCCTAATTTCTTATCAGAACATTACGATATAGACTGGTTTTTGTGCACATGTTCGACATTTTGCGTGAGTCCTTCTTATGTTTTATGACAAAATTACGTATTTAGGCTGACTTAAAATAGAGTGTGTATATTATCATCAACCATAATAAAAAATGCAGAAGTCGGTAACTATTGTAAAATAGTTAATTGAACAGTGCTTTTAATTTTTTTCTTTAATGCTTAATATTGCTCATTCATTTTAATAATAACAAGTGGATAGACAGACATGTCCGATACCAATCTGGTTGCTATGAATCATATTACGTTTACGAGAGGTAAGCGTAAGATTTTTGATGATGTTTCGCTACATGTTCCAAAAGGTAAAATAACAGCCATTATGGGACCCTCTGGTATTGGTAAAACAACGCTGTTACGCCTTATTGGTGGACAAATTTATCCAGAACATGGCGAAATCTGGTTTGATGGGGACAATATCCCTACTCTTTCACGGAAACGGTTATACCAGGCCCGCAAAAAAATGAGCATGTTATTTCAGTCTGGTGCGTTGTTTACCGATTTGAATGTGTTCGATAATGTTGCTTTCCCTATTCGTGAACATACCCAGCTAAGTGAAGATGTAATTCGGACCATTGTTCTGTTGAAGCTGGAGTCCGTTGGTTTAAGAGGCGCAGCCGAGCTCATGCCTAGTGAGCTGTCTGGCGGTATGGCGCGTAGGGCTGCTTTGGCAAGATCGATTGCGTTGGACCCTGATTTGATTATGTACGATGAACCTTTTGTCGGACAGGACCCGATAACGATGGGGGTGTTAGTTGAACTGATTGATAAACTGAATCAGGCATTAGGGCTTACTTCTGTTATTGTGTCACATGATGTTCCTGAAGTAATGAGTATTGCTGACTGGGCCTATATTCTTGCCGATGGCAAAGTGATTGCCAGTGGAACGCCTGAGGAGTTAAGAAATAATCAAGACGCCAGGGTACAGCAGTTTTTATTAGGTCAGGCTGATGGTCCTGTCCCATTTCGACATCCTGCTCAGTCTTTAGAAAAGGATCTGTTTCATGCTAGCTAATTTAACTCAGTTTGTTTCTTCTACTGGGCGCAAGACGATTGCTTTATGTGAAGCGTTCGGACGAGCTACATTTTTATTAATAGGCGCCTTAATTGGCCGACCTCAGCCGGTTAAGAATTTCCCTTTATTACTTAGTCAGCTATATAGTGTTGGTGTACTTTCACTTGCAATTATTATGGTATCAGGACTTTTTATCGGTATGGTTCTTAGTTTGCAAGGATATGTTGTTCTGGTTGATTATGGGGCTGAAGGTAGTCTGGGGCAAATGGTGGCATTATCCTTATTAAGGGAACTAGGTCCCGTCGTAACTGCCTTATTATTTGCAGGGCGGGCAGGTTCGGCGCTGACAGCAGAAATCGGCTTAATGAAAGCAACCGAACAGCTTTCCAGTTTAGAAATGATGGCTGTTGATCCGTTAAAACGAGTGATAGCCCCTCGTTTTTGGGCTGGCGTTATTTCAATGCCTCTTCTGGCGATGATATTTATGTCTGTTGGTATCTGGGGCGGGCAGCTTGTAGGGGTTGACTGGAAGGGAATTGATCATGGTAGCTTCTGGTCTGCTATGCAATCTTCGGTCGAGCTTGGATATGATATTGGTAATAGTGCGATTAAATGTATCGTATTTGCTATCACAGTAACCTGGATAGCGTTATTTAATGGCTATGATGCGATTCCTACTTCGGAAGGGATCAGTCGAGCAACAACAAAAACCGTAGTTCATTCTTCTCTAGCAGTTTTAGGGTTAGATTTTGTTCTTACAGCATTGATGTTTGGGAATTAATCATGCGACAAACACGTACAGTTGAATTTTGGGTTGGTGGCTTCGTTCTTGCCGGAATTTGCGCAATTCTGGTGATTATTTTTCAGGTTGCTGATGTTAAGAGCCTTGGTTCCGGTGATACTTATTCATTAAAAGCCGAGTTTGATAATATTGGGAGCTTAAAAGTTCGCTCGCCCGTAAAAGTTGGTGGCGTTGTGATTGGGCGTGTGGAATCTATCGATTTAGATCAGAAAACACTTCGGCCGATTGTTACGATGCAAATTGATGAACGTTTTGATCAGTTTCCCGATACATCCAGCCTGGAAATTCTGACTTCAGGTTTAATCGGTGAGCAGTACATTGGCCTGACCCCTGGATTTGTCTGGGGTGATGAAGGTGAAATGCTGCAAAATGGTGATCGAATTGAAGACACTAAATCAGCATTAGTTTTAGAGAATCTGATTGGTCAGTTCTTATATCGTGTCGGAAACAACGAAGATAAAGCGGATAAAACAGAAAAAGATGTTCAGGAGTAATAATATGTTTAAACGCTATGCTATCGCGTTATTTGTGGTAATGATTTCTTTTACTGCGGGTGCTAAGCCTGTTGATATGTCAAATCCTTATACCATGATGCGTGAAGTATCAAAGCAAACTTTCTGTCGTTTGAAAACGGAGCAGGAAGCTATCCATAAAAATCCTGACTATTTGAAACAGATAGTTGAAGAAGAGTTAATGCCATATGTAAATTCTGACTATGCGGCATTAAAACTCCTTGGTACCAATTTGAGAGGGGCCAAAAAAGCGGATGTTGAGACCTTTATTGACTCTTTTAAAGACTACTTAATCACTAGCTATGCTCAGGTATTAACGCAATATTCGGATCAAAAAATTGAATTTGGACCAGAGCCTGAGTTAGGTGCGGACGATCGTATCGCTACGATTACAGTGGATATCATTGATGCGCCAAATCCAAATATCCGTATAGACTTTAAGTTGAGACGTTCTCGTTCTGGTGAATGGCAAGCTTACGATATGATTGCTGAAGGTGTGAGTCTGCTGTCCAGCAAACAGTCTGAATGGAGTGGTAAAATTCGTCAGGAAGGCATTTTAGCTGTAGCGAAAGAGTTAAAATCATTATCTGAAGTGTCAATAAAGTTTGAGAGCAAAACGAATGCATAGTCAGTGGGTTAAGAAATCAACGACAGATTATGCATTATCAGGTGATTTGGATCGTGACGAAGTACCGGCTCTCTGGGCAGCACTAAAAGAGTGGCAGCCAGAATCTGAACAAGTTGCGATATCACTAGCGGATGTAAAAAGAGTGGATTCAGCCGGAATGGCAATGCTGATCAACTTAATAGAGAATGCAAAAATAAAAAACTGCCATATAATGCTCAGCTTTGTGCCAGAACAATTGCTGACACTTTTTGAATTGAGTAACGTAGTTTCACTCGTCTCAGAACATTTATTACAAAATCAGGGGTAAATTTTGGATAGTGCACAGGTAGAACAGATTTTAAATGCAGCACTGGATCTAGAGGAAATTCACGTAAAAGGTGAAGGAAGCCAATTTGACGTGATCGCTATCGATGCCTGTTTCGATGGTATGAGTCGAGTTAAAAAACAACAAATTATTTATGGGCCGTTGATGGAGTATATCCAACGTAATGATATCCATGCGGTGTCAATAAAAACATACACACCAGATGAATGGGCTCGTGATAAAAAATTGATGTCACTATAAACAAGAGTAGAGTCATGGAAAAATTTAAATTAATTGGTTCAGACAAACCTTTATGTGGTGATGTTACTATTTCTGGTGCCAAAAATGCGGCGTTGCCGATCCTGTTTGCTTCTATTCTTGCTGAAGAGCCGGTAGAGGTTTCCAATGTTCCTCACCTGCGGGATATAGATACTACCATGGAGCTCTTGGAGCGTCTGGGAGCTGTAGTTCACAGAAATGGTTCGGTTCACGTCGATGCTGGTGGCATTAATGAATATTGTGCACCTTATGACCTAGTTAAAACGATGCGGGCATCAATCTGGGCATTAGGGCCATTGGTCGCGCGTTTTGGTAAGGGACAGGTTTCTTTACCGGGTGGATGTGCGATTGGTGCGCGTCCGGTGGATTTGCATATTCATGGGTTAGAACAGCTAGGCGCTAAAATTACGCTGGAAGATGGCTATGTAAAAGCCGAAGTTGAGGACCGTCTGCAAGGTGCTCATATCGTCATGGATAAAGTGAGTGTTGGTGCCTCCATAACAATTATGTGTGCAGCAACATTAGCCAAAGGTGTTACTATCTTAGATAACGCAGCCAGAGAACCTGAAATTGTCGATACAGCCGATTTTCTGAATACAATTGGTGCGAAAATTTCCGGTGCCGGTACGGATACTATTCGTATTGAAGGCGTCGAGCGATTAGGTGGCGGTAAACATACAGTGGTTCCTGATCGTATTGAAACAGGAACATTTTTGGTGGCTGCTGCTGTTTCTAAAGGCAAGATCACCTGCCATAACACGCGTCCAAATCTGTTAGAAGCGGTATTGTCTAAATTGGAGGAAGCCGGAGCTTCGGTTGAAACCGGCCCGGACTGGATTTCTCTTGATATGACAGACAGAAAATTAAAAGCAGTGACTATTCGTACTGCTCCTCATCCTGGCTTCCCAACTGATATGCAAGCCCAGTTTACCTTGCTGAATATGATGGCTGAAGGAAATGGTATTATTACGGAAACCATTTTTGAAAATCGTTTTATGCATGTTCCTGAGTTAATTCGTATGGGAGCAAAGGCTGAAATTGAAGGTAATACTGTTATTTGTCATAACACGCCATCTTTAAGTGGTGCTCAGGTAATGGCGACAGACTTAAGGGCATCGGCCAGCTTAGTGATTGCCGGGTGTATTGCTCATGGAGTGACGGTTGTTGATCGTATTTATCATATTGATCGTGGTTACGAACATATTGAAGATAAATTACGAGGTCTTGGGGCTAATATTGAGAGAATTAGCGAACCGAGTTAGTATTGCATTTATTGATAAAAAGCCGAAACCAGGGTTTCGGCTTTTTTGTGATTTGTAATTCGTAAGTGGTAAAGCGGGATGTGTTTATCCGGTTGTTATTCCTTTGGAGTATAGAATGATTGCACTGTTACGTGTATTGGCTGTTACTATAGCGGCTATATTGTTGTTTGTTTTTGGCACTATCTATTGCTTATTTAGTCCCAGAAACCCAAAACATGTTTATACCTTTGGTCGTCTGTTTGCATCTATGTCGACCATTTTTGGTATCAAACTGGAGTTCAGACTTCCTGAAAATGCATTAAATCAGGGACAGAATATTTACATTGCGAATCACCAAAGCAACTGGGATATGTTTACTTTAGCCGGAGCGGTAACGCCTAAAGTAGTCACTGTTGGTAAAAAAAGCTTGGTTTGGCTGCCATTGTTTGGTCAGATTTATTGGTTAACCGGAAATATCCTGATTGATCGAGTGAATAAATCCAAAGCGAAAGGCACGATTGATCAGGTGGTTAAGAGTATTAAAGAATCCGATATTTCTGTGTGGATGTTTCCGGAAGGTACTCGTTCAAGAGGCCGGGGATTGCTGCCGTTTAAAACTGGCGCATTTCATGCTGCGATTGCTGCCGGAGTTCCGGTTGTGCCTATCGTGTGCAGTTCTACGGATCATCTGAAACTTAATCGTTGGAACAACGGTACCATTATTGTGGAAATGTTACCTCCGGTAAGTACAGAAGGTTATGCAAGAGAAAATGTTCGCGAGCTATCTAATCATTGTCGTGAAATGATGAAAGCAAAACTGGCGGAACTGGATGCAGAAGTAAAACAGAAAAACGCGCAGAAGTAGTCGACAGTGGATTAACGCAAAGTATGTCAAGCCGTAGTTAACCCTAGCCTGCTGGGTAGCTGAATTGGGCGCTATTTTATGCCGCCCCATCTAGCCCCCGATGTTGTTGTCAATTGTTCAAGGTCTTGAGTCGTCTACGCGCATCTTTACTGCCCGGGAAGCCCGGTTGCAACTCCAGAGCCCGATTGAGTGCCTTTCGGGCATCATCTCGATTGCCTCGTTCGTCATAGACGACGCCCAAGTGATAATGGATCTCCGCATTCTTCGGCTCCATTTGCGCGGCTTTCCGAAAGACTTGTTCGGCCTTCAAAAACTCGCCACGGGAATATAACACCCACCCCAGCGTATCAAGATAGGTTGCCCTGCCAGGAGACAGTTGCGTCGCCTGTTCAGCCCATTGTTCTGCTTCGTTTAGACGTTCCCCCCGATCGACCATCAACCAAGCAAGATTATTGTAAGCATCGGCTGCCTTGGTATCATGATCGATAGCTTGCCGATACGTAGACTCCGCCTCAGCCCAATGGTGCAGTGATTGATGCGCCAAACCCAGCTTGATCAGCAATGTGGTGGTCGGAGCTAGGCCGGCAGCTTTCTCATAGTAGGGGACGGCCTCGTTTAGCTGTCCTCGTGCGACAGCTAGATCGCCTTGATCCACGAGCAATGGAACGAAGTTCGGTTGAAGATCGAGTCCTATTTGAAAGGCGCGACGCGCTTCATCGAAGCGATTCTGCTCTGCATATAAGCGGCCTATGTTACGCCAGGGTTCGGGATCATTCGGCCTCATCGAAGCCACTTCCTCGAACGTCTGCATTGCACGATCGACCTGACCGTTTGCCGCCAAACCTACAGCCAAGGAATATCGAACGTTGGCGTTTTCGGGGGCAAGCTTGTTCGCTTGCTCATAGGCCTCTAAAGCCAAATGTATGCGTCCTAAATCCGCTAAATACAAATCACCAAGCTCGAGATAGGCCGTGGCACTGGGCTTCAAATCAATGGATTTTTTCAACGAGTCCTCCGCCTTTGCATAATCCTCCTGGATACGGTAATAACGGGCCCACCCTATATGCGTCTGATTGGATTCGGGTTCGACCTGGGACGCCTTCATCAGCCATCGTTCGGCCGCCTGGTTATTTCCCTGCTGCACTGCCACGTCGGCTAAACCAAGGAGCGGCGCCGCCAGCATAGGGTCGAGCTTACTCGCTTTCAGAAAAGACTGCCTGGCGGTTTGCAAATCGTTCTTGATCAGGGCTGAGATCCCGTAGCGGAACTCGGTATGCGCCGGAGATTCTGACGGCATCGCTAAGTTCTCTAGCATGTGCGTCTGCTCGAGGCTTTGCTCTATCAGGGGCAGGGGGACAGCCAGCACCCAACTTGGCAAGCATATATTCAGAAATGTTAGGAGGGTTATCAACCGATTGCCGACTTTCATTGCTCTTAACCTTTAATATAAAAAGTGTAGTGGAAGTTTCACATAAAAAACCAGCACAGCTTAAGCGTCACGGTTAGTATAAGACAATACAACGTTGTACGTTAGACTAAACAGCACAACGTTGTACTTTAGACTAAATTTTTCGACGACGGCGAACCGCTGTCGCTCCGAACATGCCAAGAGTCATTAGCAGCAGAGACCCAGGCTCCGGAATGGAGGCTGAGGGGGGCGGCGCGTTGAATCCAGCTTCGCCAAGGACATAAAATCCCGCTAAGAAGATGTTATCGTCACCTGAAGGGTTTTGTGTATCAATCTGGATACTGGTGTCACCATTTAAGATATAGTCCACCAGGTCATAGCGCTCATGATCATCGGTGTAGCTGGGTAATAGCGATGAGAACGGATCGTCGAAACCTCCCACCGTAATCAGCGCCCCATTGCTTTGCTGGTCACCATCATCGTAGTTGCCGGCATTTTGCGTGATCAGAGTACCGTTCACCGTGACACTCGAGCTCTGAGAGCAACAGCTGAAACCGATACCCAGGAACATCTCGGCAAAAAAACCGGGAGCGGTCGGATCAAGAGGGTCAGCAAAGTTGATCGCGAAGCTGTCGGCGGAGGTGAGAGAGAATCCATCCGCAATGGCAAACGTTGCATCAGGCAGAGACGGGTTGTCGTAGACCACAACGAGGGCCTCGCCATCCTGTGTGGAGCTAGTTTCGGTAACGTTAAAATTGTAAATTCCCCCCGCACCGCCATCAATAACCGGCTTGACGATAGAGGTAACGTCGGCTCGTCGCATCGAGAGACCACAGCATGAAGGGGTTTGGGCTACAGCTGGACCGTATGAGATCGTTGTACCGTTAAGGGTCCCTCCCACCCCAGCACCACTGGAATTGCTAAATATTGAAGTGTACATATACGCGGCCAAAACGGTAGACCCCGCAGGCACATTGGCCGAGATTGCCCCATTCTGGGACAGAGAACCGAAACCGTCGGAGGAATAACCCACGTTTCCGATGAAGGACTGGAATTCTGAGAGTGACGCCGACGCTGGCCCTGCGCCGATGGCTCCCGCCAAAGTTAATACTAATCCAAACATGTCTCTTAATCGTAATCGCATGTTCGTATCTCCTGTTAATTTTGTCGGTCAACGATAGATAGGTCGACGTTGTTCCGAGTGGAATCAAAATGTTTAATGTGTCTGATTCTAAATAAACAATGAATACAGCATGGCTATATCGTATTAATCGTACTAGTGGAAACTTAGTCAACTAGTACACTCTTTGACCAAGCATTATCTGTACCATAACCTTGCATTCAGTAAATTCCTTTTTTTATCGGTTAGTTGCGCTTATCCAATAGCCCACGAGGAGATCAGTTCTCACGTGGAAACACTTAAGTGTGTAAAAAATTCAGACATAATTCTTCACCGGCTCCTTAAATTCATGCTGTAGATACAAGCAGTATGGTAGTATGGTTGCGCTTATCCAATAGCCTACGAGGAGATCAGTTCCCACGTGGAAACACTTAAATGTGTAAAAAATTCAGACATAATTCTTCGCCAGCTCCTTAAATTCATGTTGTAGATACAAGCAATATGGTTGCAGCCAAATAGCAAGGGCTGCTAAATTAGAAAATAAATATGTTGGCGTGGTTCAATGGCCCCGGACACTCCAATGCCATTAAGTTAAGTTTGTGGTGAAATAACTCTTTAAATATCATGTAATTATTTAAATTTCTTTGTGCGGGAAAATCGAAACTTGACGGTTGACAAAATGCTCTCAATAAAGCAAAGAAATTGCTCAAAAAATAGCTATTTGTCTCCATAATCCTGCGTTCATCCTCCGCTTCAGTTCGGATGAAAAGGCGTTCTCGAGCGAGAGCAAGCTGACCTGACCTAAGTGCAGAATACCCATTACGTTAAATAGGCTGCATTTTGTTAACAAAATTAGTGGGTAAACGAATAACAATGGGCAAACCGATAATGTAAAAAGGGAAACTGACGGTCACAATATAAATGCATTTTATCGCATATAAAAAATACTGACACTTTTGTCAGCAAAAACTTACATCAGCTATTGCCGAACATTTCTAATTGACGCTGACAAATTCGGTACGTTAAATACCCCTTATTCATAATAAAAAAGCCGCAATTGCGGCTTTTTTATTATCTGCTATTTGTTAATTTGTTATTTACGAACTGCAATAGCTTCGATTTCGATACTAACATCTTTTGGTAAGCGAGCTACTTCTACACATGATCGAGCAGGGTAGTTAGCAACTTTATGTTCGTCAAAGAATGTTCCGTAAGCTTCGTTCACTGTGCCAAAGTCATTGAGATCTTTAACAAATACCGTCATTTTAACAATATCAGCAACTGTTAGACCTGATGACTCAACAACTGCTTTAACATTTTCCAGTGACTGACGAGCCTGATCTGCAATATCGGCTGGAATATCACCCGTTGCTGGATTGACTGGGATCTGACCTGAAGTCATTACCATGTTGCCAAGGTCTACGCCTTGTACATAAGGGCCAATAGCGGCTGGAGCGGATTCCGTGTGAAGTACTTTTGTCATTATTGTCTGTCCATTTTATCTTTGACGTTAAGAAGAATCAGTGTGCCCTGATTTTTCTTACTGGTAAAGAGCCAAACACTCTGTTTATTTTGCAGTTTTACAAAATAAGCAGAATATCTTTCTATTATCTTTCTGTCACAACGTCTCTTGAGAATACTTTCTCACAGTACTTACATCTTAAGCGGATCTCGCCATTTTTCTGTGAAACAGTAAAACTGGTTTCTACTGGTTCTTTATGGGTGATGCAGTTGCTGTTTGGGCAGGCAAATACATTGTTAATGCGGCTTGGTAATTCCAGAGCCAGTTTTTTAACAACTTCGTAGTTTTCAATTTGGTTTACTGTCGCATTCGGTGCATACAGTGCCAGCTTGCTGGCCTGCTCTTCATTGATAAAGACATTTTCAATTTTAAGCAGATCTTTAGAGCCTAAAGCAGAAGACGGTAGGTTTAAGCCGATAGTGACTTTTTGAGATGAGTTTTGCATATCGAAAAGTCGTAACACTTTAATACCGATTTGAGCTGGAATATGGTCAATAACCGTTCCGTTTTTAATCGCTTCAACCTGCATTTTTGTTTCTTTAACCACAGTGATATCTCCCTTAAAGTGTTTCGTTGAGAACTAATGCTAACAATGCTTCACGAGCGTAAACACCATTTCCTGCCTGCTGGAAAAAATAAGCATGTGGTGTGCTGTCTACATCGGTTGTGATTTCATCGATACGAGGCAGCGGGTGCAGGATTTTCATATTTGGTTTTGCATTATGTAGTTGCGGCGCGCTCAGGATAAAAGCAGATTTTAAGTGAACATATTCTGATTCATCAAAACGTTCTTTCTGAACACGAGTCATATACAAAATATCGATTTCTGGCATTACGCTTTCGATATCGGTATGTAAGCTGTATTCAATGCCTTTTTCATCAAGTTCTTCAAGAATGTAGTCCGGCATAGCCAAGGCATCAGGAGCGATGAAGAAAAAGCGGTTATTGTTGAATTTTGCTAAAGCCTGAGTCAAAGAGTGAACCGTACGGCCGTATTTTAAGTCACCAACAAAGGCGATATTAACGCCATCCAGTTTGCCCTGAGTTTCTGAAATCGTAAACAGATCCAGCAGCGTCTGACTTGGGTGTTGGTTTGAACCATCACCCGCATTAATGATAGGCACACCGTTGGAATATTCAGAGGCTAAGCGTGCCGCACCTTCCTGAGGGTGGCGCATAACAAAAGCGTCAACATAGTTGGAAATAACCTGAACCGAGTCTGATAAGGTTTCGCCTTTTTTAGCCAGAGATGTGTTTCCGTCATTATCAAAACCGATAACACTACCACCGATGCGCTGTATGGCTGTTTCAAAAGATAAACGAGTACGGGTAGATGGTTCAAAGAAACAGCTAGCCACCACTTTGTTCTTGATTAAGTCCGGCTTCTGTTCTTTTTTTAGCTCACCTGCTGTTTTAACGATAAGTTCCAGTTCTTCACGAGTTAATTCTGGAATGGAAATAATATGCTTCTTGTAAAGCGTATTAGTCATAATCATCTTCCCTACTTTTTTATGGCAGACATAAAAAAGCCCCCCAATAATGGGAGGCTTAGAATTTATATGAAAAAGGAAATGAAAAAACCAGATAAGTAATAATGCTTACCTTGAGACCATTGCATTGTTGTTACAATCGGGCTAGTCATTTCATCCCCCTTAGACAAATTGCTCCGAATTATACCCCTAAGAAGTGTGAGTGCAAGCGATTACATAGGAAAAATCGCAGCATTTTCCACTTTTTTAATCTTAGGTTTAACCTCCAGGTTTAAGCGCCGAGAGTCGCAACCATAATGGCTTTAATGGTATGCATGCGGTTTTCTGCTTCGTCAAATACAATAGAGTGGTCAGATTCAAATACATCTTCTGTGACTTCTAATCCATTCATACCATATTTTGCAGCAACTTCTTTACCTACCGTTGTTTCATCATTATGGAAGGCAGGTAAACAGTGCATAAATTTAACGTGTGGATTACCGGTCTTTTTAATCACATCCATATTGATTTGATAAGGTTTCATCAGTGCAACACGTTCGTCCCAGGCTTCAGCGGGTTCACCCATGGAAACCCAAACATCCGTGTATAAGAAATCACAGCCCTTAACGCCATCATCCACACTTTCAGTTAACGTGATTTTGCCGCCGGTTTTTGCTGCAATTGCATTGCATTCATTGACTAATGATTCTTCAGGCCAGAACGCTTTGGGTGCAATTAGGCGAATGTCCATACCCATTTTAGCTGCACCAACCATCAGGGAATTACCCATGTTATTACGGGCATCACCCAGGTAAGCAAATTTTATCTGGTGCAGATGTTTGCCACGGCTATGTTCCTGCATAGTCAGGAAGTCAGCCAGAATTTGCGTCGGATGGAATTCATCAGTTAAGCCATTCCAGACAGGTACACCTGCATAAGCTCCCAATTCTTCAACAATTTCCTGACCATAGCCACGATATTGGATACCATCATACATACGGCCTAAAACACGCGCGGTGTCTTTCATTGATTCTTTATGGCCGATTTGAGAGCCAGAAGGGCCGAGATAAGTAACTTGTGCGCCCTGATCATAAGCAGCGACTTCAAATGAACAACGGGTTCGGGTTGAAGACTTTTCAAAAATCAGCGCAATATTTTTACCGGCTAAGCGTTTTTGTTCTGTGCCAGTGTATTTTGCTTTTTTTAAATCAGCTGCAAGATCAAGTAAAAACTGGATTTCAGTAGTAGTGAAATCCAGCAGTTTGAGAAAATTACGGTTACGTAAATTGAAAGCCATATCTCGGTCCTAAAAAAACGTCTTCAATATGGCTAGTTAAACATATTATGGTAGCTTGTGTGAATAATTATTTTATAAAAATGATAAAATATTCACGCAAAAAATCTAAAACTATAAGTTTTCTTCAGCAAATTCAGCCAGACGGCTGCGTACTACACCGTTCAGGTGAATATTTGCGCTACCTTCAAAGTTTTTAAATCGTTCAACCATATAAGTCAGCCCAGATGTTACCGGTGTCAGATAATGCGAATCTATCTGAGCCAGATTCCCTGAGCAAACAATTTTAGTTCCTTCACCACAGCGGGTAATAATGGTTTTTATCTGAGAAGCGGTCAGGTTCTGACATTCATCGAGCAAAACGAATGCATTCTGAATCGATCGGCCGCGCATAAAGTTTATCGATTTAAACTGAATATTGGCTTTATCACAGATATAGCTCAGAGATCCTTCGGTGTTGTGATCATTTTTATGCAAAGCTTCCAGAGTATCTGTAACGGCAGCTAACCACGGCATCATTTTTTCTTCCTCTGTACCGGGTAAGAAACCAATAGATTCACCAATATCGGGAGTATTGCGGGTGACGATAATTTTATCGAACATTTTCCTTTCAATGGTTTGTTCTAATGCTGAGGCCATGGCCAGTAATGTCTTACCACTACCTGCCGCACCAGTGAGGATGACCAGATCGATATCGGGATCAAGCAAGGCATCAAGTGCCATCGCCTGATAGATATTTTTCGGAGTGATATCCCAGGCTCTGCGATGCAGCATTCTTTCTCTGCTCATATCTTTTAATGTGATCGTTTCAGCATCAATTTCTGCAACACGAGCGGCAAAGTCACTATCTTCATCAATCACATATTGGTTGATATAGGTGGGTTCAAATGGTTCTCGATCAAGTGTATGATAGGTTCTGCCATTTAAAGTGCGACTCTCTACTTCGGCAACACTATCCCAAAAATCGCCGGGGCGTTGTTGGAAACCTTTGGTCAGATACTGAATATCATCAATCAGCTGGTCAGTCCGATAATCTTCAACATAGAGCACGCCTGCACCTTTTGCGCGCAATCGCATATTGATGTCTTTAGTGACTAACACAACGGGTCTGGGGGCTTTTTTATTTTGTAAGAAGAGCACCGCGTTCAATATGCGGTTATCTCCGGCTTTATCCGCAAATGCTTTCACTGTCTCCTGCAGTTCAAAGTCGGCTAAAATCGAGATTGAGCCTTTAGTACCTTCTTTGGAAAAAGGAATACCTTCAGATATCTGTTCTGGCGTCGCATCATGAAACAGATCTTCTAATGCTCTGATAGCGACACGGGCATCTCTTGCTACGTCTCTTTTGCTGTCTTTGGTTCGGTCAAGTTCTTCGAGGACTGTCATGGGGATGACGACGTCATGTTCTTGGAAGGAGTATATTGCGAGTGGTTCATGCAAGAGGATGTTAGTATCCAGTACAAATAATTTCCGTTCGGTTTCGCCCATAAGCGTCTCCCTTGCCTTCAATGGCTTAATAGGAATCATTGCCTGCAACAGAGGTCAACCGGAGTCTCAGCGATGTAAGGGTAGTCGTGAGATCCTTTCGACGTACTGCAAACCCGTATGATACTCATAAAACACAGCATTATTTATGCCAGACTTACGCCGAATAAACACCATGTTTCTTAACAAGTATAGCAATAACTATTTATAGTAATGCCACGTTTTCTTTACGTTTTTATGTCTTTGCACAGATTCATAAATATTGTTTTATTTGAGCGTGACCTATATCACGCCATCGAGTAATATTAGCGACCTTTTCTGGTAACAGAATAAAATCTAACTAGGTAGTTATTTAGGTATAGATTCTGTTTCAATCGTATTTCTCTTTTCAGAGATAGTCATACACAACGTAAAATAATGAGGTGATCAATTCATGACATTTGCAGTGGGGCAGCGCTGGATTAGCGACACAGAAAATGATCTTGGCTTAGGTACGGTGGTGCAAATAGAACCTCGAACGGTCTCTATAATGTTTGCAGCATCTGAAGAAAATCGAGTTTATTCACGTAATGATGCCCCGGTTACCCGTGTTATTTTTAACGAAGGTGATGATATCGACTGTCAGGAAGGTTGGTCGTTGAAAGTGGAACAGGTCAGGGAAGAAAATGGCCTTGTTACCTATGTCGGTACCAGATTAGATACTGAAGAAACAGACGTTGAATTGCGTGAAATTTTCTTAAGTAATCAAATTCGTTTTAATAAGCCGCAGGATAAGTTATTTGCCGGACAAATTGATCGCATGGATCATTTTGTGTTGCGCTATCGTGCGTTGCTGAATCAGCATGAACAAAATAAAAGCCCGGTGCGTGGTTTGTGTGGAATGCGTGCAGGCTTAATTCCTCATCAGCTCTATATTGCCCATGAAGTAGGGCGAAGAAATGCTCCTCGCGTGCTTCTGGCCGATGAAGTGGGTTTAGGTAAAACCATTGAAGCCGGTATGATTATTCATCAGCAACTCATTTTAGGTCGCGCTGATCGCGTTTTAATTATTGTACCTGAAACGCTGCAGCATCAGTGGTTGGTTGAAATGATGCGTCGCTTTAACCTTCATTTTTCTATTTTTGATGAAGAGCGTTGTGTTGAAGCTTACGCCGAAGCGGATAACCCGTTTGACACCCAGCAATTAGTTTTATGCTCGCTGGATTTCTTACGTAAAAGTCGTCGTCGTTTTGAACAGGCATTAGAAGCAGACTGGGATTTATTGGTTGTCGATGAAGCTCACCATCTGGAATGGAGTGAAGATAAACCAAGCCGTGGTTATCAGGTTGTGGAAGCCCTGGCCGAACAAATTGCCGGTGTTTTGCTACTGACTGCAACTCCGGAGCAGCTAGGACGTGAAAGCCACTTTGCTCGTTTACGCTTATTGGATTCCGATCGTTTTTACGATTATGAAGCATTTGTTAAAGAGGAAGAGCAGTACGAACCGGTCGCTAATGCGGTTTCGTTATTGGTAGAAGGTAAACCTTTAACTAATGAAGCTAAGAACAGTATTACTGAATTATTATCAGAACAGGACTGTGAACCTGTTTTTAAAGAACTGGATAGTAATACTGATGATGAAGAGAAATCCCAGGCCAGACAGGAGCTTATTGAGCATCTGATGGACCGTCACGGTACCGGACGGGTTCTGTTCCGCAATACACGTTCGGCTATTAAAGGTTTCCCAAACCGTATGGCTCAGCTGCTACCAATGGAAATCCCGAGTCAGTATGCAACGTCAATGAAAGTGGCCGGAATGCTGGGCGGAAAAATGCCGGCAGAAGCACGGGCATTTAAGATGCTTTATCCTGAGGAAATTTTTCAGGAATTTGAAGGCGAAGATACCTCCTGGTGGCAGTTTGATCCGCGTGTTAACTGGTTGATCGAAAAAACCAAAGAAAAACGCAGTGAGAAAATTTTAGTTATTGCAGCCCGAGCCAGTACAGCTTTGCAGTTAGAGCAGGCTTTAAGAGAGCGTGAAGGTATTCGTGCAACGGTTTTCCACGAAGGCATGTCCATCATTGAACGCGATAAAGCGGCTGCTTATTTTGCTCAGGAAGAGGGCGGGGCTCAGGTGCTTATCTGTAGTGAAATTGGTTCTGAAGGTCGTAACTTCCAGTTTGCGAACCAGTTGGTGATGTTTGATCTGCCATTTAACCCGGATCTTCTTGAACAGCGTATTGGTCGTTTGGATCGTATTGGCCAGGAACGGGATATCGATATTCATATTCCTTACCTGAAGGGAACTGCACAGGAAATTCTGGCTCGTTGGTATCATGAAGGCCTGAATGCATTTGGTGAAACCTGTCCGACCGGAAGAACGGTATTTGACCGTTTTGGTGATGAGTTGATTGAATTGCTGGCTCAGGTAAGCAGCGAAGGCTTGGATGAACTGATTGAAAATTCAGAAAAACTTAATGCCACGTTAAAACAGGAATTAGAAAAAGGTCGTGATCGCTTGTTAGAAATTCATTCTAATGGTGGAGACAAAGCCACTGCGATCGCTGAAAAAATTGCGGGAACGGATGGTGATACCAATCTAGTTTCTTTTGCTCTAAGCCTGTTTGATACCATTGGTTTGCATCAGGAAGACAAAGGTGAGAACGCCATTGTCGTGACACCGTCTGAGCATATGATGGTTTCTAGTTATCCGGGGCTTCCTTACGAAGGCGCAACAGTCACGTTTGAACGTGACACGGCGTTATCTCGGGAAGATATGCACTTTATCAGTTGGGAACATCCGATGATTCAGGGCGGCATTGATCTTCTAATGAGTGAAGGTGTGGGTACTAACGCAGTTTCTATCCTGAAAAACCGGGCATTGCCACCAGGTACTTTGTTGCTTGAGCTGGTGTATGTAGTTGATGCTCAGGCACCTAAACGTAGTGGTATTGGTCGCTTCTTGCCGAAAACACCGATTCGTTTAATGCTCGATGCTCGTGGTAATAATCTTTCTTCTCAGGTTGAGTTTGAAAGCTTTAACCGTCAGCTAAGTCCAATCAATCGTCATATGGCGAGTAAATTGGTGACTTCTGTGCAAAAAGAAATTCACCATTTAGTTGAGAAAAGTGAAGAGTACGCTGTTGAAGAAGTGAAAGTTATCAGAGAGAAGGCGAAAGAGGAAATGTTCCAGGTTCTAAATGGTGAATTGGAACGTTTACAAGCCCTGAAAGCTGTAAACCCTAATATACGTGATGATGAACTGGCAGTATTAGAACAGCAGATTGAATCGCTGGATCGTTATATCGATCAGGCTCAGTACCAGCTTGATTCTTTACGCTTGATTGTGGTTTCACATAACTAATCGAATCTTTTTTTGGTAATAAAAAACCTCGCTAACCTTGTGAAAGATGCGAGGTTTTTTATGAGTGGGAAATCGGTTAGTGGATTACATCAACCACTTCCACCAGATAAACAGAGCCAGGAAGCCAAACAGATAGACCAGTCCAATAATAGAAAGTGCTTTTAGTTTAGGTCCTACAGCTAACTCTTTTGGTAATGATGTACGGGTTACCAGAATATAGTTCAGCAACGCAAAAACAGGTGTTGTCAGAAACGCCATAATCATTGCAAAGTTTAGCATTGGCATCAGTGCCGATTTGAAGAAAATCAGAATGGCCAGCGCACATCCGGTTGTTATCAGCATCCAGAAGTTTAATGTTGATTTCTTCTCTTGTTTTTCTTCTTTTAGCAAACGCTGAGCTTCTGCCACGACACGAGAGTAACCATCAATAACGGTAATGGTACTGCCGAAAATACAGAAGAAAGCAATTACAGCGATTAGGTAACGAGACCATTCACCAATGGTGGTTGCATACAGGCTAACTAACTGGTGAGAGAAGCCAACACCTGATTGAGACAATTCGACTCCGGTACCATGAAGAACCAACGCACCAAGAGACAAAAATACAATCGCTAAAATTGCAGTGCCGATATAGCCAACATTAAAATCAAATAACGCCGATTTTGGTGTAACACGCTGTTGTTTACACTGGCTTTTCAACCATACAGAAGTCAGACTGGATATTTCAATCGGAGCTGGCATCCAGCCCATTGTTACCACTAGAAATCCGATTGCTGCCAAAGTCCACGGTGATGGATTCGGTGCATCAGGAATTGTTTCTGCTGGATGGCCGAAAGCAATAGAAACTGCCATTACAGTCGCAATGGTTAGAACCGCCATGATGATTTTTGATAAAGAATCTAATGCTTTATATTGTCCGGCAAAAAGAATGACAAGACAGACACCAAGGACAATGGCAGACAGGACCGTTCCTGATAATTCAAAAGGACAAAAATAGCTTAATAAACTGGCACTAAACAAAGTTAACGCAGCTGTGTTTATAACACCCGATACGGCGGTTAATACAGTGAATACCCATAAATAAGGGCGACCAAGGTTACCATAACCTTCAACAAGAGACTGACCAGTCCCCATTGTGTATTGAATGCCTGCCCGGAAAAATGGGTATTTAAATAAGTTAACCAGCAGAATCAGAATAGCGAGTTGCCAACCATAAATAGCGCCAGCCTTAGTTGAAGCTACCAGGTGTGAACCACCGACAGCGGCTGTTGCCATCATAATGCCTGGGCCTAATGATTTGATTAAATTGGATATGGGCGATCCCTGCTGGGAAGGATAGGACGCAGCTTTTTCCATGGGTATTCCTTACAACTTGTGTTGCGATGTTATGTTTGTGTATTTTATTTTTATTTTGTCAAGAAGTAGTATGAATATCATATCTTGCTTGTCTGTCAAATGATATTTACACTCATGGAAACCAATTACAATGCCATACCTGATATAGGTTTTTGAAAATATTAAAATATGACTGAAAAAAGTATTTTTAATGCTTATAGAAGCCAGAGTTATCCTGCATCTTCAGGGCATTTGTGTATAATTGGCCGGAATTTTTTGTGAGATACAATCAAGATGGCAATGACGGTTTACAATCCGCCTACAGACCCCTGGGTGGATATTATTTTTGAAGACGACTATATACTGGTGACAAATAAGCCTTCGGGGCTTTTGTCTGTTCCCGGAAGGGAGCCGCAACACTATGACAGCATGTGGAGTCGGTTACTGGAAACGTATCCTGATATACAGGTTGTGCATCGTCTTGATATGTCAACGTCAGGTCTGATGTTGTTTGCAAAAAATAAACATGTTGAAAGCGCATTGAAGAAGCAGTTTCAATATCGTTTAACTCATAAGGTTTACTATGCCCGGGTTTGGGGGCATATTGAACAGGAGCAGGGAGAAGTTGACTTACCACTGATTTGTGACTGGCCTAACAGGCCAAGGCAAAAAGTCTGTCATGAAACGGGTAAGCCATCTAAAACAATGTATGAGGTTGTAGAAAGGGAAGAAAAAACGACGCTGGTGCGATTATTTCCGATCACCGGGCGTTCGCATCAGCTCAGAGTGCATATGTTAGCTATAGGCCATCCTATTGTTGGTGATGACTTTTATTCGACCGGAGAAGCCAGAGCTTTTTCTGAGCGTCTTGAATTACATGCAGCTGAACTCAGTTTCTATCATCCTCGCAGTGATTGGTTAAAACGTTTGTTTGTTCCCTGTGATTTTTACCCGGGTTTAGAGCCTGTTATCTTTGAACATTTTGATCCAGAAAGAAAACTTCCCGATTATAAAAAACTACCCAGACCTTAAGAGTTAGGTAGTGTTATAGGGAAATGGAGAATCCTTTATATGTCACTACCTAAAGTTGTTTTTGTCGATCGAGCGACGATTCCTGCACATGTTCCGTTACCAACCCTTAATTTTGCTCATGACTGGGTTGAATATGATTTTACCCAGCCTGAAGAAACGTATGAACGTGTAAAAGACGCGGATATTATTATTACTAATAAGGTTGTATTGAATTCTGATCTTTTACAGAGATTGCCAAATTTAAAATTAATCTCAGTTGCTGCAACTGGAGTTAATAATGTTGATTTGGATTTCTGCAAAGAAAATGGTATTGCCGTTACCAATGTTCAGGGCTATTCCAACCGTTCAGTACCTGAGCATGTTTTAGGGATGATCTATGCGTTAAGACGTAATCTGTTTGGTTATCATCAGGACATTGCCAACGGCGTCTGGCAGATAGATAACCAGTTTTGCTTTTTTACCCATCCTATTGGCGATGTTGCCGGTAGTACATTAGGGGTTATTGGTAAAGGCGATTTAGGTAGTGCGATTGCAACACTGGCTAAAGCTGTTGGTATGAATGTCATTTTTGCTGAACGCAAGGGTGCAGAATCCTGCCGTGAAGGTTACCTTCCATTTGATGATGTTCTGTCTCAGGCTGATATTATTTCACTGCATTGCCCTCTGAATGAATACACCAGAAATATTATTACCAGCAAAGAATTAAACAAAATGAAGTCCAGTGCGATACTGATCAATACCGGACGAGGCGGACTGGTGGATGAACAAGACTTAGTGGATGCTTTAAAGCAGGGAACAATTGCCGGGGCCGGAGTGGATGTGTTTACCCAAGAGCCGGCAGATAAATCCAATCCTCTCATTGCTGATATTGCTTTACCTAATCTACTGTTAACTCCGCATGTTGCCTGGGGAAGTGATTCTGCTCTGGATAAACTTGTCCATATTTTGGTTAGTAATATTGAAATGTTTCAGCAAGGAAAAGAACTGAATCGGGTGGTGTAATCTCGGGGCAAATAAAAAGGGTCGCAACGTTGCGACCCTTAATCATTATTGGTTTAAAAAACTTACAGGTTAGCAATGGTTACTTTTTGCTCTTCCAGTTTCGTAAGTGTTTCTTTATAGCCGTCCAGTTTTTCACGCTCTTTAGCAACAACAGCTTCTGGTGCTTTCGCCACAAAACCTGCGTTACCTAGCTTGCCTTCAATGCGTTTGATTTCACCTTGGGTCTTAGCAATTTCTTTTGCCAGACGATCAAGCTCAGCATCTTTATCAATCAGACCTGCCATTGGAATCATTAGTTCCGATTTACTAACAAGTGCTGTTGCACACGCTGGTGTTTCTTCATCAGCACCAAGAACGCGAACGCTTTCCAGTTTAGCCAGAGACACCAGTACCTGTTCGTTTGCAGCCAGACGCTGAGCATCTGTATCGGAAGCCGCTTTCAGCATTACTTCAAGAGGTTTACCTGGGTTAATATCATATTCAGCACGTAGGTTACGGATGCTGGTAATAAACGCTTTCACCCATTCGATATCATCCAGCGCTTCCTGGTGGAAGTTTGCTTCATCATACTGAGGCAGTGCCTGGAGCATGATAGTGCTTTCTGATGCGTTAGTGCCTTCAACACCATCAACAAGAGGTTTAATGCTCTTCCAGATAGTTTCTGTAATGTAAGGGATAACCGGGTGAGCAAGACGCAATGTTTTCTCTAGAACCGTGATCAGAGTACGGCGAGTTGCACGTTGCTGAGCTTCGGTACCTTTCCACAGAATAGGTTTAGTCAGCTCAAGGTACCAGTCACAGAATTGGTTCCAGATGAACTCGTACAGTGTATTGGCTGCCATATCCAGACGGAAGTTATCAATGTGCTCATTGAAGGCTTTAGCAGCTAATTCAAACTGAGATTCAATCCATTTGTCTGCTAATGAATACTCAAGTTCTGTACCAGCAGTGAAACCACAATCCTGTTCTTCAGTGTTCATCAGAACATAACGGCTTGCGTTCCATAGTTTGTTACAGAAGTTACGGTAACCTTCAAGACGTTTCATGTCCCAGTTGATATCACGACCAGTAGATGCCATTGCTGCAAGAGTAAAGCGCAGCGCATCTGTACCGTAGGCTTCGATACCATTTTCGAATGTTTTACGCGTGTCTTTTTCGATTTTCGCAGCAAGTTTTGGCTGCATCATGTTGCCGGTACGTTTAGCAACTAATGACTCAAGGTCAATACCGTCAATCATATCGATAGGATCAAGTACGTTACCTTTCGATTTTGACATCTTATCGCCGTTTTCGTCACGGATAAGACCTGTTACATAAACCGTTTTGAATGGTACCTGTGGTTTGCCGTTTTCATCTTTCATGAAGTGCATGGTCATCATGATCATACGGGCAACCCAGAAGAAGATGATATCAAAACCAGTCACCAGTACATCTGATGGGTGATACATGTCTAATTCAGGTGTTTTTTCCGGCCATCCCAGAGTTCCGAAAGTCCACAGACCAGATGAGAACCAAGTATCCAGTACGTCTTCGTCCTGAGTCAGTGTTACATCTGCAGTCAGACCGTTTTTTTCACGGATTTCTTCTTCATTATGACCTACATATACTTTGCCTTCAGCGTCATACCATGCAGGAATACGGTGACCCCACCACAGCTGACGAGAGATACACCAGTCCTGAATATCACGCATCCAAGAGAAGTACATGTTTTCATACTGTTTAGGAACAAACTGGATTTCACCGTCTTCAACAGCTTCGGTTGCGACTTTAGCTAATGGTGCTGTACGAACATACCATTGGTCAGTCAGCATTGGTTCGATAACCACGCCACCACGGTCGCCATAAGGAATAGTCAGATCGTGATCTTTAATTTCTTCTAACAGACCCAGTTCGTCAAAGTCAGCAACGATCGCTTTACGAGCGGCAAAGCGTTCCATTCCTTGGTATTTTTCCGGAATGTCAGAAGCATAAGCATCACTTGGTTCACCCGTTGTAGTAAATACTTCCGCTTCATCACGGATGTTTGCATCAAAGGTGAAGATGTTGATCATTGGCAGGCTATGACGTTTACCCACTTCACAGTCGTTAAAGTCGTGCGCTGGTGTGATTTTTACACAACCAGTGCCTTTTTCCATATCGGCGTGTTCGTCACCTAAAATAGGAATACGACGATTAACGATAGGAAGAACAACTTCTTTACCAATTAAATCTTTATAACGAGGATCTTCTGGGTTAACAGCAACACCGGTATCACCAAGCATGGTTTCCGGACGGGTTGTCGCAACAACGATGTAGTCTTTGCCTTCGGCTGTTTTTGCGCCATCCGCTAATGGATAACGGAAATGCCACATATGACCTTTTTTGTCTTTGTTTTCCACTTCAAGGTCAGAAATTGCGGTGTGAAGTTTTGGATCCCAGTTAACCAGGCGTTTACCACGATAAATTAAATCATCGTTGTACAGGCTGATAAATACTTCCTGAACGGCTTTATAGAAGCCATCGTCCATAGTGAAGCGTTCACGGTCCCAGTCAACAGAAGCACCTAAACGACGTAGCTGTCGGGTTATGTTGCCACCGGATTCGCCTTTCCATTCCCAGATCTTATCGATAAAGGCTTCACGACCATAATCGTGCTTAGTTTTGCCTTCTTCTGCCGCGATCTTGCGCTCAACGACCATTTGAGTTGCGATACCAGCATGGTCAGTACCAACTTGCCAAAGGGTATTTTTCCCTTTCATGCGTTGGCAGCGAATCAGCGTATCCATAATGGTGTCCTGGAATGCATGACCCATGTGCAGGCTACCTGTGACATTCGGTGGCGGGATCATGATGCTGTATGATTCTTTTGATGTATCACCGTTTGGCTTAAAGTAGCCTTTTTCTTCCCAGGCCTGATATAGAGCCTGTTCGATTGATGTTGGGTTATATGTCTTTTCCATAATACTCTTATACGGATACTGTCTGGTAATTAATCTTTTTAAACGTTATAAGTGAGGTCTCTTGTGGAGAAGCCTTAACTATAGCGTTTCGTCGGAATAGTCTACATTTAACGTCTGCAGCTTAAACTCTGCCTGACGATAAAGTTTATAACGTTCTCTTGCTAATTGTTTAGTTTTTTCTTCGCAAGGCACGAAGTCTACCACCTCAGAGAAGCGATGCGCAAAGGTTGTATTACAATCCGATAAATTAATGACAATCTGTCGGTTGAAATTTGGTTTTACCTCCGGGTAGCCTATTTCTATAGAAGTCGAATATTTAGGGCCTTCTCCAACCAGATTATGGGCAATAAATAAATCGGTCGGAACCTGCCAAAACAGTTCGGCTATTGCTTCGGCTTCTTGTTTATTCTGGCTATTGATATAAATTTTTGCGCCTTGCTTGGCAAAGTGCTGACTCAAAAACACCACATATTGCAGTAATCCTTCACGCTTTGCCTGAGGACTATTTTCATCAATAATATAAAAAGTGGCATTTTTCATTTGGGTATAATAATGACTAAGAGGGCACATTAGCCCTCTTATAATTTAATCAAACTCAACTTGGTTTATTCTTCGCTGGTCAGACCGCTTTTATTCAACAGAAACTGAACAAGTAACGGAACCGGGCGACCCGTTGAGCCTTTAGCTGCACCAGAACGCCATGCTGTACCTGCGATATCCAGGTGAGCCCAGTTATAGCGCTTAGCAAATCTTGATAAGAAACAAGCTGCTGTTATGGTACCTGCTGCTTTACCACCGATATTGGCCATATCAGCAAACGGGCTTTTCAGTTGTTCCTGATATTCATCGGTAATTGGTAAACGCCATGCGCGGTCACTTGCCTGTTCTGATGCACCAACCAATTCATGTGCTAGAGGGTTATGATTCGATAGTAAGCCACTAGTATGATTACCCAGCGCTATAACACAGGCGCCAGTCAGTGTCGCAATATCGATGACATATTCAGGTTCAAAGCGCTCTACATACGTCAGTGCGTCACATAGAACCAAACGACCTTCGGCGTCGGTATTCAGCACTTCAACCGTTTGACCTGACATGGTTGTCAGAATATCACCCGGGCGATATGCCTGACCTCCCGGCATGTTTTCACAGCCAGCAAGTACACCGATAACATTTAACGGAATATTTAATTTCGCAATAGCAGTCATGGTGCCAAAAACGGAAGCCGCGCCACACATGTCGTATTTCATTTCATCCATGCCAGCGCCTGGTTTTATTGAAATACCGCCAGAGTCAAACGTTAGCCCTTTACCAACCAGTACTATTGGTTTTGCGTCTGGGTCAGGATGACCTTTGTACTCAATAACCGACATCATGGATTCATTTCGGGAACCTCGACCTACTGCAAGGTAGGATGTCATTCCCAGTTTTTCCATTTCTTCTTCACCAATGACTTTAGATGTGATGGTTTCATGGTCATCAGCAAGGCGACGCGCCTGTGAAGCAAGGTAAGCGGGGTTGGCAATGTTTGGTGGCATATTGCCTAAATCTTTACAGGCTTTTACTCCTGATGAGATAGCCAAACCATGTGAAATCGCTTTTTCACCCAGACTGAGTTCGCGGCGAGTTGGTACGTTGAAAACAAGCTTACGCAACGGGCGACGAGTTTCTGGCTTTACACTTTTGAACTGATCGAATGTGTAGAGGCCATCTTCGGTGGCTTCTACAGCCTGACGAACTTTCCAATAGGTATCTCTACCTTTCACATGCAACTCTGTTAAAAAGCATACTGCTTCCATTGAGCCGGTTTCATTTAATGTGCTGATGGTTTTTTGAATGATTTCTTTGTACTGGCGTTCTCCAAGCTCTCGCTCTTTACCACATCCAACTAAAAGAACTCGTTCGGACAACACGCCTGGTACCTGATGCAGAAGCAGCATTTGCCCCGGCTTTCCTTCCAGATCACCGCGTCTTAGCAATGAGCTAAGATAACCATCGCTGATTTTATCCAGTTGCTCTGCTACCGGAGAAAGGCGACGTGGTTCAAAGACTCCGACAACGATACAAGCACTTCGTTGCTTCTCTGGACTCCCACTTTTTACACTGAACTCCATGCGTACTCCTACATCGTGAAGACAAATAGAACTAAATCGTAGATAATGCACTCTAAGAGAGTTGAATCTTAGTATATAGATTAGAAATTAGAGTGCCTACAATTAGTATCAAAATTTCATAAAATAAACGGTTCAACGTGAAATTATAGCGATTCAACTAAAAATACAAGTTTTGCATAGGTAAATTAAGAGTGATAATCGTAAGATATCTGATCCGTGAAACCCTAAAGAGCCAACTGGCTATTTTCTTTATCCTGTTTTTGGTCTTTTTAAGTCAGAGATTTATTCGGGTTTTAGCGGATGCATCGGATGGTGACATTCCCGCCAGAATGATTTTATCTATTGTTGGTTTGAATATGCCGGCAATGGGTTTATTAATGCTGCCGTTAAGTTTATACATCGGAATACTGATTACTTTTGGGCGATTATATGCGGAAAGTGAAATTACCGTCATGAACGCGACGGGGATAGGTAATAAGTTTCTGGTGAGAGCTGCATTGTATCTTGCAATTATTACTTCCGGTATCGCTGCATTTAATGCTTTTTGGTTATCACCATGGAGTCAGGATAAAGAAGCGCAGCTAATGGAACAGCTTGCTGCTGAAAATAGTGTCGAGTTACTGCAAAAAGGACAATTTCAAAGTACTCCGGATGGCTCTTCGGTTGTATTCATTGATGATATTCAGGATAAACAGTTAAAAAATGTCTTTATTGCTCAGATGACACCAAGGGATTCAATTTTGCCTAGTGTGATGTTTTCTGATTATGGGGATGTGAAAGAACTCAGTGATGGTCGGCAAATTATCACATTACATAATGGTACTCGTTATGAAGGTGTGCCGACGCAAGTCAATTATATGATTACTAAATTTGATATGTATGACGGATTAATTGGTCAGAGGAAAGTTGAAAATAGGGGCCGGGGTTGGGAGGCTCGACCAACTCTGGATTTATTGCATCAGAGGAACAAAAGTGCACAGGCAGAGTTACAGTGGCGAATCTCATTAGTTGTCTGTATTCCACTTCTGACTATGTTAGTTGTTCCCTTATCTGCCGTTAACCCAAGGCAGGGGCGCTTTGCTAAAATGGGACCTGCAATTCTTCTTTATTTGACCTATTTTATGGCAATCAGTGCGACAAAATCTGCTATAGAGGATGGTTCTATTCCTGGAACAATAGGGTTATGGCCAATTAATGCGGCATTGCTGATTAGTGCCATAATCATCAATAGTCTTGATAGTGTTGCTGTCCGTCGTCTGAAAGATAAAATTAGAAAAAGAAAGGTGGCTTAAGTCGTGTTTAAAATTTTCGATTTATATATAGGTAGAACAATTATTGCCACAAGTTCTATTGTTCTGATTACGTTTGTAGGTCTTTCTGGGATTATTAAATATGTAGAACAGCTACGTAAAGTGGGTCAGGGAAGTTATGACTTACTGCAGGCTCTTTTCTTTGTTATTTTGAGCATCCCCAGAGATATTGAAATGTTTTTCCCTATGGCGGTATTGCTTGGCGCACTGATTGGTCTGGGGGCTTTGGCTGCCAGTTCTGAATTGGTCGTTATGCAGGCTGCTGGTTTTTCAAAACTAAAAATCGGTGGTTCTGTATTAAAGACAGCTATCCCTCTGATGATTTTGATTACTCTTTTAGGTGAATGGGGATCGCCTCAGGCACAAAAGCTGGCAAGGGATATGAGAACATTTGCTTTGTCTGGTGGTAATTTACTTTCTGTCAGAAGAGGGGTTTGGGCCCGGGATGCGAATGATTTTATTTTTATTGGTAAAGTGCAAAATGATCAGATATTTGGGCTCAATATGTGGCGTTTTGATGGCGATAAAAAATTAAATGAAGTTATCTTTGCTAAGACAGCAGATTATCAAGGCGATAATGTCTGGTTACTTCATGGTGTTCATCTTACCTATATGGATGGTGAGATAGAAATTAGGAAAGACCAGTTGCCAAGTTATCGCTGGAAAACCTCTCTGGCACCGGACAAACTTGCGGTTGTAACGGTAAAACCTGAAGAACAATCTTTAACAGGCCTATATAGTTATGTTCATTATTTAAAAGAATCTGAGCAAGATGCATCAAGATATGAACTGGCTTTCTGGAGAAAGGTAACTCAACCGTTTTCAATTGCCGTTATGATGCTGATGGCACTTTCATTTATTTTTGGGCCATTACGTAGCGTAACTATGGGAGCAAGAATCCTGACTGGTGTCGTGGCTGGTTTTACTTTTTATATCTCCAGTGAGTTTTTTGGACCAATGAGCTTAGTTTATGGTTTCCCACCTATCATTGGTGCTTTAGCTCCTAGTGTTGTGTTTTTGACTATTGCGGTTCTATTGTTAAGAAGAAAACTATGATCCTGTGTGATATGAGTTTTTTATTGTAATGCGTTATGGCGAAATTATCAGCAAACAGTTGAAAAGTGTATTTTTGTTATTGCGAAGCGTTATTTCTTCCGTATAATGCACAGCATCTAAAGCATAATAGCTTTATGCCGATGTGGTGAAATTGGTAGACACGACGGATTCAAAATCCGTTGCCTCACGGCGTGGCGGTTCAAGTCCGCCCATCGGTACCATTATTTATATGACAAAGCCTCGACGTAAGTCGGGGCTTTGTTGTTTCTAGACTAATCAAAAGCTTACCTCTCTTTCATTTTTTGTATTCAGAAATTTTCTAACTCTATTAACTCCGTTTTATCAGTCCCAAAATTCAGTTTATGGTCCATCTATGGTTCATCACATGCTGATTCTGTGCTCAAGGGAATCCAAGTAAATCCAACAAACTCCTGTTCCTGCAAACTCGCAAGCCAGTATTGCCAAGAAGACCATGGCTGCAGTTTCATGGTCGTACCATGGTGACTTTACGGTGTTATGTTGTTCTGGTTTGGTAACAGATCGTTTTGATTATTTGGCGGAAAAGCCTTTTGTAATGGGAGGTTTTCAGGTGCGTGTATTAAGGTCGTTGGGGATAGATGATAAATGTTTTTTCAAAATCACCGATAATCACTTTGTATCACCGAACTATCACCATTTCATCATCGTTGCTTTGAAATCACCTCTCATACAATGTCATTGTTCATTCAACAATGGAGATAGAACGATGAGCAACCAACAAAACGATCATAAAGCAAACCAAGCTAATAGTAACAAGGGAACTTCTGGTCACAATAGCGCTTACCAGAAAGCTCAGGATAATCGAGCTAATCAACTAAATCCTAATAATTCACGCTACCAAGGCAAAAAATAGGAGTATAGATATTATGAATCCTTCAGAGATGTCACAAGATGAACTTGACCTATGGTCTGATATCAATAATCCGAACAATGATGCTGATATGGATGATTGGGCTGATGCTCACAATCCTAATAACGATGATTATTTGGAAGATGACTAAGTGTAATGCCGATGGTTAAATAACCATCGGCATTTTTATAAATAACAAGTTGGTTTGCATTAGCAATGAATGACAAGAAAAAATACAAGTATACGAGGCAGTTACTGAAAATTGCTAAACAAGAGGGAAAGTACACCAATAAAGAGATTGAGAAAAAGGCAGGATTGACGGGATCCTCTAGCTCTTTAGCCTCCCGATGGCTAAACGGACATTCTTTAGCTACAGAGCGTCAAATGCGCTATTTTATCAATAACTATGGTCACCTACTCAAACGTCAAATGGAACATCTTTACTATCAGTACCTCCCTGATGGTGAAGAGTTGGTTACAAATTATGTTAAGTTTTCCGGTGATATTATTTTTAAGCATCAAATTCGAATGAGTATTTCTGAATACACTGGTAGGCGATATAGAAACCCTAGATACGTTGGTATTTTCAGAGTACTTATAATTGAGAGTCAGGGATGTTTTAAATTACTAATACAATATCGAGCTGGTTTGATAAGTTGGAATAGATCGGTTCAAGGTGAAAAGTATGCGTACTCGCCACAAGCATACGACGTTGATGGTTTAATAAACGGTGATAACGAAGATAGCAATTGGTATCTCTGGAAAGTTGTCAATTGCGATAGTACAGATGCACTGATAACTGAATTCTCGAAAGTAACTACCAGTTTGTTGGATGGTTCTAATATCATTGATTGGGCGAAGAATAACGGTCATATACGAAAAGGAAAATCTGATCTTTTCAAGGTTAATCATATTGCTCCTATGGAGTTTGCGTTCTACCAAAAGTTGATGAAGCTTGGCTTGCAGAGTGAGTCGTTACCGTTTTAGTATTGTACTGAAAACCCAATAGCCAATGAGGGGCTCAATCCTCAAATCAGAACTGGATACCAGTTCATAACAATACCTTTCATTATGAGCACCACCTCAGCTAAGTGTTGGGGTCGTGTACAGGTATTCGGATAACCTTGTAATCTGTCGCTGACTAGGTGAAAAAGCTGAGGCAAGTAGCTGAAACGGTTCAAGGTTCATTAGGGATAGGGGTGGGTAAAGCCGAACCATACAGCTTCATGCTGTATCGTTCGGCTTTTTATTTGTGCTCACAACAAACCAATCCTAAATGTAGTGTATGAGTCTTTCTGATGATCTCTCTGTGTTATGAGGCTCTGTTCTGGTAACAGATCGTAACAATATGTCTGTGAGAAACCGTTTTTGCATAAGGGGTTCTGATGTGTGTGTAATTAGCTCGTTGGGGATAGATGATAAGTGGTTGCTGAGTCGTTGTGTTACGGAGAGTAGTAATCTGACTTGGTAATGCCCATTACCAGATTCTGTTCTTTATGATAGTGAATATTTATTTTATTGGATTTTTATCCAATAAAACACTTGGTTATGATGATAGTATGAATTCTGATTAGCAGACTATACGGGACAATTAAGGAGTATTGCATTGATAGACGAAAGTAATCCTGCAGGTAGATTGCATAAGATATTATGTGAAGCTAAAAAACATCAAGATAAGGAAAAAAGTCTAGATGTCTGGGCTAAAGTACTTAATGTTGATGCTAATGATGTTTTTGTTACAAAAGCAGTTGTTGAACTTTATTCGCTATCAAACGAAATTCAATCTCTGATTAAGATGAATGAAGATTTAAATCATGAATTGTATTTAAAGTCATTTTCAACTATCGAGCGTGCTTTTTTCCCTTTGAATTTGTCAACAAGTTGGACTCATGTAAAACAGTTTCTAAATGATGAAGCTTTAACGAGACTTCAATTTTGTGCAGAACAACTTTCACAATATTATGCTGAAGATACTTTGTCTGAAGAAGATTTAAAGCAGATTATAGAAAAAATCGAGTCTTTATTTGAGGTTGTATATTCTTCGACTATCCCTGATGTCCTGCGACTTTCTATTTTGGAAGAGGTCGAGAGATTAAGATATTCAATAATCATGTATAGAATTAAAGGTGCAAAAGGTCTCAAAGAAGCTCTTCAAGGCACAATTGGCTCTGTCGTTGCCAACCAAGAAGAATTAAAGGCAGCATCAGCAACGGCCCCTGATGTTTTGAAAAGATTAGGGGAATTAATTGATAAATTAGATTCGTTTACCGCCAGAGCATTAAAAGTAAAAACAATGCTAACAAAACCAATACGGTATCTATTAGAGAAGGTTACTGAGCCTGATGATAGTTGTGATGATATTGATGATTAACAAATCGCTGCAATTGACAAAATAAATGTTGTGCCAATATTCGGCAACTATTCTTAGCGTTAGGAGTATAAATGACAGACGATAATTCAACATCGCTCGTTAATCTTGGAAATTTATCCAAGCCTGCAGATACTTTAATAAAAAAAGTATCATCTGCTATCGGGGGTGTTTTTGAACCTTGGCAAATAAAACGTGTAGCAAAAGCAGAAGCTGAGGCTAATTTGATCAAAGCACAATCAGAAATTGAAATTACTGATCTTCATCGTCGTGCTATGCAAAGGTTTGTTGAAGAAGAGGCAAACCGACAAGAAAATATGGAAGAAATTACCAAAAAATCCATAAATCACCTAAATGAAGAGTCGAAACCAGAAAATATTGAAGATGATTGGATTACGAACTTTTTTGATAAATCACGGATCATTTCGGATGATGAAATGCAAACGCTTTGGGCAAAAGTGCTAGCTGGCGAAGCTAATGCTCCGGGTTCATATTCTAAAAGAACTGTTAATTTGCTTAGTGATCTGGATAAAAAAGATGCATTACTTTTTCAATCTTTATGTCGGTTTATTTGGCTTGTTGGTGACATCACTCCTCTTATCTTTGATTCTCAATCAGAGATATATAATAAAGTAGGAATAAATTTTTCAACTTTATCGCATCTTGATAGTTTGGGGCTCATCCAATTTAATAGTATGACTGGGTTTAGTAGACAGCATTTACCTAAAAATTTCGTAGTTTCTTATTGCAATATGCCATTACCCTTAACAATGAAGAAAGATAATGATAATAATCTGGATTTAGGGAGCGTTTTGTTAACTCAAGCTGGTAGAGAATTGGCTTTTATTGTGCATGCCCCTTATGTCGATGGGTTTGTTGAATATGTTAAGACAAAATGGAAAGCCTATTTACCATCGTAAATAATACTCTTAATAAGTCGCAGAAATTGACATGTATTTTGTAATTGTACAGGACTAACTTTTTTCGTATATGAGGATGTATGGAAGGGTATTGCATTTATTTGGATGAACATTTTCCACAAGAAGAAATGAGTCGTGAGCATGTATTCCCTCTATCTCTTGGTGGTATTGACGGATTTGAAATACCTGCTAATGAAAGGTTTAACAATGTATTGGGTTCAGAGATTGATGGCAAGCTAGCAAATGACTTTATGGTCATGCTTGATCGAATGGGCTCGGATGCAAGGGGGCATACTAATAAAAAAGTACAACCCGTTTGGAAAAAATCCCAACTCATTGATGAGAATAAACCTATTCAACTTGTTATTTCTAACGATGGTATCAAGTTGTTTTGTCCCATTCAAAAAAGGTATCTAGGGTATAGTGAGCTTAGAAGTAATAAGATCCAGGTAATCCATACAGTTGATAAGTATATTAGGTTGAAATTTGCCGCAAAAACCATTTTGTCAGCAGGTTATTTTGTTTATGGGAACTTATTTAAAGATGCTGTGAATACAGATGCTTTAAGAGAACTTATGAACATGGAAACTGGGAATATGGATCAAGTATTGAAAAACTCCGTATTGAAAGTCACAGATCAGTTTTGCTACGAAGGTAAAGATAAAACTGATGTTGATATATTTCAAAAAATGAGCCAAATGTTAGTTGGCTCTTCAGTTATATTCTTATTGTCAACCGAGAATATTATCGCATCTGTTTCTGTTTTAGGCACATATATAGCTACGATAAACGTACCGGCGCAGACTCACAAATTTCCAAATGAGGGGGATTACCGTTTAGGGCATGTTGTGTATATTGATACTGATAAAAATTTACGAAGATTATCTTTTCATAGTGCTGTAGGTAAACTCGCAGAAAAATTGGGTATTAGGTCTTGAATTACACAGCTAACCATGCAAATGCCCGTAAATGTGCTGGCTCGCCACCCGCAATAACCCACCTTTCAACCCCATATTAACTTCTTGAATAAGCAAACAATACAGGAGGTTAATATGAGCAAATCACAACGGCTCACCACTACTTTCCTCAACAACCTTAAACCCAATCCCACCACCTCAAAGTCCACTGATTACGAAATCAATTTATCTGCTATGAAAGATTCCGGTTTACCCACTGGTGTCCGGTGCTTAGTCGGCAAGTCAGGAGGTAAGCGATTTCTGTTGCGCTATACCAGCCCCGTGACTGGTAAGAAAGCATCGATTGGACTTGGTAAACACCCCGAAACAGATATATCCACCCTCAGAAAAGTAGCCCGAAACTACCGCCAGCAAATTCTGGAAGGTATCGACCCCAAATTGGAACGAGATAATAAAGTTGCGGATGCTGGTATGTCATTGAAGCAGTTCTTTGAAGAAGTCTATGTTCCGCTGGCAAAACAGAAGAAGCGAAGTTGGAAGGATGATATTGCAAGGTTCCGACTGGCGAAGTCGATACATCATGTCCCGATTAACGAACTGACTCCGGCGCATATTATCAGAGTGCAATTACAGCTGAGTGAAGCGACTCATAAAGCAGGTAAGAAGTATGCGGTGGGAACTATCAATCGGGTACTAGCCTTGCTCAAGTCGATAAACAAACAAGCCTACCGTTTGATGGATACCCCGTTTGTCGCTGATAAGGTTAGTCTGTTAAAAGAAGATAATGTGCGCACAGGGTATCTGTCTGAATTGCAGTTAAAAGAGTTCATCGGACATGCACTCAAGTATCCAGACAGACATACAGGGGCATTTCTTGCGCTGCTGTTTCTATGCGGTGCCAGAGACAAAGAACTTCGATTCCGATTATGGTCTGACTTGGATTTGGAAGAGAAAACCTTATCCATTCCGCATACCAAAAATGGCAGCTCTCATATCATCTACCTGAGTGACTACATGGTGGATATCTTCAAATCCATACCAAAGGTCACGAACAATCCCTATATCTTTGCAGGGCACCGCAAAGGAAAGCCAATAAGTCCGGCTAGGTATGCTCTGAATAAGATTAAAGCCAAGATGGGACTGCCTGATATTCCCGGAGACAAAGCCAATATTACGCTGCACAGTGCCCGACATACGGTTGGCTCGTTACTGGCGAGCCAAGGTGTTCCCTTGCATGACATAGCAAAGCAGTTGAATCATGCCGACCTCTCAAGTTCGAGGCGCTATTCCAAACTGACAGTAGGGCGACGACGTGAGATTGGCTCTCGGCTGTCTGATATGGTGACGAATAGTATGGAGGGACATTGAGAGTAGATGAGGAAAAGTAGAGTTTAATAACCATATAACACAATGACAAAGCCCCGGTTTAGCGATGAGCTAAACCGGGGCTTTGTCATATCTAGGAGAAGACAAACCATGAAGAAAGTAACCAAGTTTGAAGATGTTGAAACATTGCCGATGCCCGATGACATTAAGGCAAAACTGTTAGGATTCCGGAGTTAGTGGAAAAATGGCTGGTTTATCCCGGAAATGGTGTCCGGTTTAAAACGGAATGAGTGTCCGGATAATCCCGGAATCGGTGGCTGGATTGCTCCGGAATACGCAGAAATAACGAGCAGAAATTCACGAATAAATATAAGAGGGGGAAGAGAGTGTCGATGGGGGAGTGATATTTGTAGCTGTACCCATACAGTGATATTACACCGAACAAACTCTTAATAAGAAATATATTCAGATGGTGCATTTTTAGCGTATGGGTATGTTACTAACTACGAGCACCAAGTTCAGAGGTGTAATTATCGCTATACCCGATTAACTTGAAGATGCAGGTTTGAGCACCTGGAAATTATCATTAATTCTGGACGTCAGTTCACCTGCAATCTCAGGAAGAGTTACAGTAAAAAATTGTTCAATTGCTGTCTGGAATTCCCGTTTATTTTTAAAATAGACGTTATTCCTTACTCGCTCATTCATTACTTTCCAGAGTCGTTCTATTGGGTTTAAATTCGGACTGTATGGTGGAAGATAATGAAGCTCAATATTGAACACTTTTGCGGCTAATTCAACCAACTCAGTGGTATGGTAGCCAGCACAGTCAAGTATTAAGTGAACCTTCTTTGCTACTGGGTATGTTTGTCGTAATTTATGGAAAAATCTAACAATATTCTCGCTGTTAATCGTGTCATAACTGTCGATAACTGTGTTACCAATATCGGATAGATTGAGTGCTCCGATAATGTTCAAACGACTACGACTACGACTACCAGTGGTTTCAATCACTTTATCCTGACCTGTTCTTATCCAACCATGCGTCATTTTCGTGGCTTGTGTTGGATGAACCGCATCCATAAATAAGATTATATCTTCCTTCGAAGAGGCTTTTAGTGACTGATAATACTCAATAAATGTGTATTGCTTAGACTCATCAACTTGCCGAGGTACACCTTTAGGCATTTTATAGCTAAACCCGTTGTGATGAAGCCATTTGTTCATGCCAGGAATACTATATTCGATACCAAATTGTTCTTTTACATACGCCACAATCTGATGAGTATGATGATAAGTATGTTCAGTCAGGTGCTCAATTAAAGAGAGCGATTGAATAGCAGATAAACGGCATTGTGAGCCACCATTTTCCGGCTTGAGTTTATTAATCTGTTCGTAATCATGAATGTGGCGAGCAACAGTTGTTGGATGGATCCGCAAAGCCTGAGAAATCATCAGAACACTCCAGCCTTCAGAAGCAAGGAGTACTGCTTTGATACGGTCGCGAACGCGCCCATCACGAGTAATATCGTGTTGGGTTTCAAGTTCTTGTTTCTGTTGTTTTGTTAGAGTCACATTCATGGCCTGTAGCATGATCTTCATTTAGGAAAAAATCAAGCATCTTCAATGATCACGGGTATAGTCGTTCAAGAATCAAGGTTAAAGGCAGCTACAAGCGACCATCTGCTCAGAAAGCGACGAAACCGAACCAAGTATGGAGTTGGGATATAAGTTACTTGCCTTCAGTGATAAAAGGCAAACATTACTATCTATATATGATAACTGATACTTTTAGCCGGAAAAATTTTGTTGTATCAGATTAACTGATTGTATTTATTGGACATATTTTCTCTTTGTTAATTCTTATCTCTGATTTGTTTATCAAGGAAATAATATGTGGTTGATATTGAGGGCTACAACAGTGTTGTGATTAAGTGAATTCATAAAATCATCAATAAAATTAAAAGGTTTTGTGAGGTTGTTATTATTTTTATTAACGGAGGGATTATTGTTTGTAAAACATATTCACTAATCAATTATTATCTATTTCGCGAATATAATAATTAATTAATATATAAAGGAATAACTATGAAAAAAACGTTGTTGGCAACAATGGTAATTAGTGCTCTTGGCTTAACTGCATGTGGTGGTGGAGACAGTGGTAGCAGTAGTGATGATGGTTCAACATTAACGGTTACTGCAAGCGATTATTTTACTGGATCGACTCTTTCAGGGACAAGTATAACGGTAACTGAAACAGTGGATGGAAGCACAAACACTTATTCTGGTGTTACAGATGATAATGGCGAATTAACTGTAACAGTTAGTAATGATGCAGATCGCATTGTTGTTAGTGGTGATGTTGACGGTTATGGTGAATATAGTAGCGTAATAACAAATGGGGATTCGGATGTAGAACTGTTTTTACAACCGGTTAACGGTGAAGACACCTTTTCTCCAACGGAGGACTCTGATTTAGGGGTTGATGGAGTGAGTGTGAGTGTTGTAAGTCTATCTGCAAACTCTCTTGTCGATGCAAATGGATCAGCTCCATCTGGAGATGTAACTGCTGAAATTACAATAATTGACCCAAGTGTAGACCCTGACCTAATGCCAGGAAACTATGAAACTGTCGATGCAAATGGAGACGCACAACCTATTGAAAGTTTTGGTGCAGTTAGTGTCACCTTTGAAGATGACGATGGTAACAGTTATAACCTTGGTACTGGCCAAACTGCGACAGTAAGAATTCCTTTAGGTACAAACTCTAGCGATATTCCAGACACTATTCCTTTGTACTATTATGATGAGGAAAGTGGTTATTGGGTAGAGGATGGGACCGCGACGTTGGTAACCGATACTGATGGTTCTTATTATGAAGGAACTGTAACTCACTTTACAACATGGAATGCAGACTATCTTTTTGACTCAATAACAATTAATGGGTGTGTTCAGGATTCCTCTGGCGATGCAATTAGCAATGCAAGCATTAAAACTCAGGGGGTGGACTATTCTGGTCAGGCGTATGCTACTTCAGATTCAAGTGGTGATTTTAGTGTATTAGCTAAACCAGATTCAGAAATCCTACTTACAGCAACTTCACCACAGGGAACGAGCAGAACTTATACACTAGAGACCGGCTCTGAAGATGAGACTCAGAGTGAATGTATAACTCTAGCAACATCATCCTCTGCATCTGCAACGGTTACTCTAACTTGGGGGGAAAATCCTAGTGATTTAGATACTCAGTTTATTGGACCAGCTTCTGAGTCTGATGATGAACAATTTTTATTATATTATGCAAATAAAGAAGTCACCATTGACGACAGTTATATGTATTTAGATGTTGATGATGTTACTAGTTATGGACCAGAAATTACGACAATTAGTTCTTTCCCATATGCGGGTAGATATAGTTATGCGGTATACCATTTTTCAGGCTCAAGTACGATTGCTGAATCTCCAGCTCGTGTAAAACTAACTATTGATGGTGATACTCAAATTTTTTCACCACCGAGTGGTGATGCGACTGAGTGTTGGGCGGTATTTGATTTTGTTGTAGACTCAAATGGTGGAGTGACGTTTGAAACTGTAGGGGCCTGGGAAGATGAGTCTTACTGTTATCCTTCAACGGTAGTATCCGACGACGAAGATACAGAAGATGCAACTGAATATTCTTCTCAAAGTAATGATATATCAATCATCAAGTCAAACATTTTAAAAGATATGATCAAGCAAAAATATTATGCTGATTAATTTTTAGTTGAACACACACCTTAAAAACATATTTTTTAAGGTGTGTGTTATTTTTATTCTTTGAATTATTACCCATTTTTCTATTTGTTTGTACATCTTCCATTTTTTTGCCTAATGTAAGTTCAATCAACCTCTTACTCAGATATATAATTCAGATACAAAACTGAAACTCAGCGAGGGATTACTCTTTATGAAAAAGCTAAGTAAGCTCTTTCTTACTATGGTTCTAACAAGTTCTCTGCAGGCTGCAGAATTGACCACCTTTATCTATAATGGCACAACAACAACTTCGATAGATTGGCCATACATGGCTGCATTGTACTACGATACAACCGATTATGGTGGAAACAACGAAGAGCAAGTGTGTGGTGCAACTCTCTTGGATAATCAATATGTATTAACAGCAGCACATTGTCTTTACAATGGAGGCTCAGAGCCTAGTCAATTGGTTATGACGTTTATGAAAGTTGCTTACCAGATGAGTAGTCTCAGTGAGTATGACTCTGGTGCATTAAAAATATGGCCTTCGGAATTTTATGTACACGAAGATTTCGTGAATTCTGCAACATCAGAAGATGTTGCATATCCTAATGATATTGCCATTATAAAACTGTCAGAGGCAATTAGTTACGATGACTTTGTTTCTTTAGCATCAACAACAAATGCTTCATCTTATGCGGTGGATGATGAAGAGTTTATTGCGGTTGGATTTGGAGAGACAGAAAATAGCGATGGAGATGAACTGCTGCAAACAACATTAAATTATGTTCCCATAGAAGAATGTACGATGTCAGCAGGAGATTCTCAGTTATGTATGAGTGGTGAATACAGTGAGGAAACTGAGGTTCGTAATTCTACTTGTTCGGGGGACTCTGGTGGACCGCTATTTTGGTATGATGATGATACGTCTTCATATGTGCAAACGGGGATCTCCAGTTATGGTTGGTCAAATTGTTATGAGCCAACTACTGACAATACCTCTGTTTTCACAGAAATAGCAGATTATCAGGACTGGATTGATAGTGTACAAAACGGGGAAATTGATCCGATATTTACTGTGACTGATAATGATCGATATGAATACGTATATGGTAGTACATCTGACGAAGAAGAAAGTAATACCAGCAATTTATCCTCTACAAGTAGTAGTTCAGGAGGCAGTCTCTCAATAGGTGTTTTGATAGTATTGGGGTTGGGAGGAGTTTTGCGGATGCGTGAAACATATGGAAGGAAAACTTATTAGAAATAATGTTTCACATTCGGCATGTTATTTGAAACAAAGGCTCTGATTTTTCAGGGCTTTTGTTTTATCTGATCTAAAAACTTTTCTTTTTTTATCAATTCTTCTGCAAATATACTTATATATTTCTATCATTAACATATACTCAACGATTAAATCTTAATCTTGTTTAGATTTATCATTGTGTTCAAACAATTATCCAGATGGGTTAGTTTTAAAAGTGTCTAGTCTAAATATAAAAATCACAGTAGATAGGCTTCAGCCTGGATTGTATATACGTTTACCCGTGAAGTGGAATGATCATCCGTTCTTGTTTAATAGTTTTAAGATAAAAAACCAAGAGCAAATTGATGTGATTAAACACTTGGGGATTCAACATGTCTACCTGAATCCTAACCAAAGTGATACAAAGCCTCTTCCTGCGAAGAATCCATCTCCTTCTAAGAGTCAAACAGAGGAAGAAAATGCTAAGCTTGATGCTGAAGCGAAAAAACTCTGGGATGAAAAACAGCAGCGCATTGAAAAACTGAGTACATATAGAAGACGTGTTATTAAATGTGAAAAAGAGTTCGAACGCTCTCTTTCTCGAATGCGGGCTGTAATGAATAAAATTCGTAGTCGGCCGCAGGATGCAGTCCAAGAGGCTGAACAATTGATTTCGGATGTTGTTGATACCTTATTAAGTGAAAGTAGTGTGACTTTACACTTAATGAATAACAAAAGTGAATTTGAAGATATTTACTTCCATTCTCTCAATGTGGCTATTATTGCCATGATGATAGCTAAAGCAAAACAATATGAAGCGGATAAGATCAAAGAACTTTCGTTTGCCGCTTTATTTCATGATATGGGAAAAATAAAAGTTCCTAAGGCTATATTGAGAAAGCAGACTCCCCTAACAGAACCTGAAAGTAACTATTTAAAGCAACATACCAAATATGGACTGGATTTAGCGAATAACATCGCCGGGTTTCCTGATAGTGCAAAGATAGTTATCGCACAACACCATGAGTTATTAGATGGATCAGGATATCCAGATGGTTTAAAAAGTGCTGATATAGATGAATTATCAAAAGTTATTGCAGTTGCAAATGCATTTGATAATCTCTGCCATCCGGCGAATCCCAAAGAACAGAAAATACCTTATATAGCTTTATCCTTCTTATTTAAAAACTGCAAACATTTGTATGATGAAGAAAGTTTGGGGATTTTAGTTAAGTTTATGGGAGTCTTTCCTCCGGGGACTGTTGTTCAACTATCTAATGATATGGTTGGTCTGGTTATTTCTGTTAATAATGCAAACCTGCTGTACCCGAATGTTTTGATTTACGATCCATCAGTACCAAGAACACAAGCCCCAATAATCGATTTAGCCGATCGAGATCTATCTATAGTTAGTGCAATCCTACCCAATAAACTTCCGGACAAAGTAAGAGAATATCTAAATCCTCGTTCAAGAATATCTTACTTCATTGATAGCGATGACTAGTTATACACAGGATTCTGTGTATAACCTGTTTAGTTATTGGTGAGAAAAGTTTGATAAAATCAGCATTGTTTAAAGCTTGTTCAAATGATCAAGTTTATAGAAAAAAACTGTATTTTTCACTTGTCAGCCACGGTTTACTCTATATAATGCCGCCTCACTGACACGGCAACGGTTCAATAAGAACAGTAAGCCAGTAGCAGTAAGGTCTGAGATGACCTGCTCTGAAGTAAGTTGTTACGAAAGAGAAGCTCTTTAACAATATAAACCTATCAATCTGTGTGGGCACTCGTCGGATAAACATCCAAAAGATTTTATCAATGATACGAGTGACCAAACGAATAAGATTTCTTTTTAAGAAGGATTATTTGGCACAGTCAATTCAACATTACATTACTTTTTATAAAGTAGTGCATGTTATCAGTATTCATTGAGCCGATGCTTAGGCATCAAAAAAACTTTAATTGAAGAGTTTGATCATGGCTCAGATTGAACGCTGGCGGCAGGCCTAACACATGCAAGTCGAGCGGTAACAGAAAGAAGCTTGCTTCTTTGCTGACGAGCGGCGGACGGGTGAGTAATGCTTAGGAAGTTGCCTGGTAGAGGGGGATAACCATTGGAAACGATGGCTAATACCGCATATTCTCTATGGAGCAAAGCAGGGGACCTTAGGGCCTTGCGCTATCGGATACGCCTAAGTGAGATTAGCTAGTTGGTGAGGTAAGAGCTCACCAAGGCGACGATCTCTAGCTGGTCTGAGAGGATGATCAGCCACACTGGAACTGAGACACGGTCCAGACTCCTACGGGAGGCAGCAGTGGGGAATATTGCACAATGGGGGAAACCCTGATGCAGCCATGCCGCGTGTATGAAGAAGGCCTTCGGGTTGTAAAGTACTTTCAGCAGTGAGGAAGGGTGATAAATTAATACTTTATCATTTTGACGTTAGCTGCAGAAGAAGCACCGGCTAACTCCGTGCCAGCAGCCGCGGTAATACGGAGGGTGCGAGCGTTAATCGGAATTACTGGGCGTAAAGCGCATGCAGGTGGTCTGTTAAGTCAGATGTGAAAGCCCGGGGCTTAACCTCGGAATCGCATTTGAAACTGGGAGGCTAGAGTACTGTAGAGGGGGGTAGAATTTCAGGTGTAGCGGTGAAATGCGTAGAGATCTGAAGGAATACCGGTGGCGAAGGCGGCCCCCTGGACAGATACTGACACTCAGATGCGAAAGCGTGGGGAGCAAACAGGATTAGATACCCTGGTAGTCCACGCTGTAAACGATGTCTACTTGGAGGTTGTTCCCTTGAGGAGTGGCTTTCGGAGCTAACGCGTTAAGTAGACCGCCTGGGGAGTACGGTCGCAAGATTAAAACTCAAATGAATTGACGGGGGCCCGCACAAGCGGTGGAGCATGTGGTTTAATTCGATGCAACGCGAAGAACCTTACCTACTCTTGACATCCAGAGAAGCCAGCGGAGACGCAGGTGTGCCTTCGGGAGCTCTGAGACAGGTGCTGCATGGCTGTCGTCAGCTCGTGTTGTGAAATGTTGGGTTAAGTCCCGCAACGAGCGCAACCCTTATCCTTGTTTGCCAGCGAGTAATGTCGGGAACTCCAGGGAGACTGCCGGTGATAAACCGGAGGAAGGTGGGGACGACGTCAAGTCATCATGGCCCTTACGAGTAGGGCTACACACGTGCTACAATGGCGTATACAGAGGGCGGCCAACTTGCGAAAGTGAGCGAATCCCAAAAAGTACGTCGTAGTCCGGATCGGAGTCTGCAACTCGACTCCGTGAAGTCGGAATCGCTAGTAATCGTGGATCAGAATGCCACGGTGAATACGTTCCCGGGCCTTGTACACACCGCCCGTCACACCATGGGAGTGGGCTGCAAAAGAAGCAGGTAGTTTAACCTTCGGGAGGACGCTTGCCACTTTGTGGTTCATGACTGGGGTGAAGTCGTAACAAGGTAGCGCTAGGGGAACCTGGCGCTGGATCACCTCCTTACACGATGATGATTATTGTCGAGTGTTCACACAGATTGATGGTTTTGGGTTTCGGCCCAGAGCACATTCGCTCTTTAACAATTTGGAAAGCTGACAAAGTAATGTTTTATTTTTGTAAATAGAAGATTACTTGTAAAAGTTCTCAATACTTTCTTTTTAAAAGAAAGACCAACACAATCAAGTGTTCTTGGGATCATACTGTATTGTATGTATTCAAAATTGAGTTCGGCAAATATCAAGTCTGCATCATGTTTAAATAATTGCAGACACCTTGGTGACTAAACTGCAATTCGAAACTTTTTCGGGTTGTATGGTTAAGTGACTAAGCGTACACGGTGGATGCCTTGGCAGTCAGAGGCGATGAAGGACGTATTAACTTGCGATAAGCCCAGATGAGGTAGTAAAAACCACTTGAGTCTGGGATGTCCGAATGGGGAAACCCACTTACATAAGTAAGTATCCTTAACTGAATACATAGGTTAAGGAGGCGAACCGGGAGAACTGAAACATCTAAGTACCCCGAGGAAAAGAAATCAACCGAGATTCCGAAAGTAGCGGCGAGCGAAATCGGACTAGCCCTTAAGCTTTTACAGTGTTAGGTGAAGTGTCTGGGAAGGCACGCGATACAGGGTGACAGCCCCGTAACCGACAGCACTGTTTAGGTGAAAACGAGTAAGGCGGGACACGTGATATCCTGTTTGAAGATGGGGGGACCATCCTCCAAGGCTAAATACTCCTGACTGACCGATAGTGAACCAGTACCGTGAGGGAAAGGCGAAAAGAACCCCTGTGAGGGGAGTGAAATAGAACCTGAAACCGTGTACGTACAAGCAGTAGGAGCCTCCATTGTGGGGTGACTGCGTACCTTTTGTATAATGGGTCAGCGACTTATATTCAGTGGCAAGGTTAACCGATTAGGGGAGCCGTAGCGAAAGCGAGTGTTAACTGCGCGTTGAGTCTCTGGATATAGACCCGAAACCGAGTGATCTAGCCATGGGCAGGTTGAAGGTTGAGTAACATCAACTGGAGGACCGAACCGACTAATGTTGAAAAATTAGCGGATGACCTGTGGCTAGGGGTGAAAGGCCAATCAAACTCGGAGATAGCTGGTTCTCCCCGAAAGCTATTTAGGTAGCGCCTCGGACGAATACTACTGGGGGTAGAGCACTGTTAAGGCTAGGGGGTCATCCCGACTTACCAACCCTTTGCAAACTCCGAATACCAGTAAGTACTATCCGGGAGACACACGGCGGGTGCTAACGTCCGTCGTGGAGAGGGAAACAACCCAGACCGCCAGCTAAGGTCCCAAATTACAGCTAAGTGGGAAACGATGTGGAAGGCTTAGACAGCTAGGATGTTGGCTTAGAAGCAGCCATCATTTAAAGAAAGCGTAATAGCTCACTAGTCGAGTCGGCCTGCGCGGAAGATGTAACGGGGCTAAGTTGTAAACCGAAGCTGCGGCAATGCGATTTATCGTATTGGGTAGGGGAGCGTTCTGTAAGCGGAAGAAGGTGTGTGGTAA
>CAXXNB010000003.1:0-99414 GCA_963676525.2 uncultured Vibrio sp. | reverse complement strand
TTTTAGTGCATTACTGAATAATATCTGCTGATATAGCTCAGGTGGTAGAGCGCATCCTTGGTAAGGATGAGGTCCCCAGTTCGAGTCTGGGTATCAGCACCAGTTTTGCTTAGCAACCATAGCACTTCGGACCCACCTGATTCCATGCCGAACTCAGAAGTGAAACGAAGTAGCGCCGATGGTAGTGTGGGGTCTCCCCATGTGAGAGTAGGACATTGCTAGGCTTTTATTTTAAACCCAACCATTCGGTTGGGTTTTCTCGTTTATGGCGCCATAAAATTTCTTGCAGTGACAAAAAACCGGTGACTATCACCGGTTTTGAACGCTTTATTTTTAAAACTGATTAAGCAAGAAAACCTGGTATCTTCGCCTCATATTCAGCTATTTCTTTTTCGTGCTGAAGAGTTAAGCCAATATTATCTAAGCCATTTAGCAGACAATGACGACGGAACTCATCAATTTCAAAGTTGTATTCTTTACCGTTTGCTTTCACTTTCATTGTTTCAAGGTCAACAGTAACTTCTGCCCCTTCATTTGCTTCAACAAACTCAAAAATTTCATCAACTTCCTGTTCTGTCAGACGGACTGGAACCATTTGGTTGTTGATTGAGTTACCATAGAAAATGTCAGCGAAGCTTGGTGCGATCATGACTTTAATACCGTAGTCTGCAAGAGCCCACGGAGCATGTTCACGAGATGAACCACAACCGAAGTTTTCGCGAGCCAGCAGAATACTAGCACCTTTGTAGCGAGGAGCGTTTAGTACAAATTCTGGATTTGGCTGCTCGCCAGCATCATCAAGAAAACGCCAGTCGTGAAAAAGGTGTTTACCAAAACCAACACGAGTTACTTTCTGTAAAAATTGTTTTGGGATAATCGCATCAGTATCAACGTTCGCAGCATCAAGAGGAACGACTAAACCTGTATGTTGTTTAAAACCTGCCATGGAAAAAATCCTCTCTTATTTGAATGAACGAATGTCAACAAAATGACCTGCAATTGCCGCTGCAGCTGCCATTTCCGGACTTACCAGGTGAGTACGTCCTGCACGACCCTGACGACCTTCAAAGTTACGGTTAGACGTTGATGCACAACGTTCCCCTGGACCTAAGCGATCGTTATTCATTGCAAGACACATAGAACAACCTGGTAGACGCCATTCAAAGCCTGCTTCAAGGAAGATTTTATCTAAGCCTTCAGCTTCTGCCTGTGCTTTAACCTGTTCAGAACCAGGAACTACAAGTGCCTGTACATTTGAAGCGACTTTTTTGCCTTTTGCCACTTCAGCTGCTGCGCGCATATCTTCGATACGAGAGTTAGTACATGACCCAATGAACACTTTATCAATCGGGTAATCAGCTAGCGATGTACCACCTTTTAATCCCATATATGCTAATGCTTTTTCGGCAGACGCTTTTTCTACAGGATCAGCGAAATCTTCAGGAGAAGGGATAATGCCATCGACCGCCATTACCTGACCTGGGTTAGTTCCCCAGGTAACTTGTGGTTTGATGTCTGATGCTTGCAGAGTAACAACGGAATCGAATTCAGCACCGTCATCAGTTTTTAACGTTTTCCAGTATTCAATTGCAGCATCTAAATCCGCACCTGTTGGTGCAAACTTACGACCTTTGATATATTCGAAAGTGGTTTCATCCGGAGCTATGATGCCAGCTTTTGCGCCTAGTTCTATAGCCATATTACATACTGTCATACGGCCTTCCATTGAAAGATCAGTGATTGCTTCACCACAGAACTCAACGACGTGTCCTGTACCACCTGCGGAGGTTGTCTTACCGATAATTGCTAATACAATATCTTTAGCGGTAATGCCAGGTGCTACTTTGCCTTTCACTTCGATCTTCATCGTTTTGGCACGAGCTTGTTTAAGAGTTTGAGTCGCAAGAACGTGTTCAACTTCAGAAGTTCCGATACCAAATGCCAAAGAGCCAAAAGCACCATGAGTTGCTGTGTGAGAGTCGCCACAAACGATAGTCATGCCTGGTAGAGTAATACCAAGCTCAGGCCCCATTACGTGGACAATACCCTGATATTTATGGTTCAGATCGTAAAGAGTGACACCAAATTCGTTACAGTTTTTAGATAAAGTTTCCATCTGGATACGAGCCATTTCACCACAAGCATTGATATCTTTGGTTGTGGTTGAAACGTTGTGATCCATGGTTGCGAAAGTTTTACCAAGTTGGCGAACTTTACGTCCTTTTTCTCTTAAACCATCGAAAGCCTGTGGAGAAGTCACTTCGTGAACCAGGTGACGATCAATATAAAGGATCGGGTTTTCACCTTCTGCTTCCACAGCGATGTGTGCGTCGTACAATTTTTCGTATAAAGTTTTTGCGTTAGACATTGCTTCTTCCTTGAGCCCAAATGGGCTACAAACGTTTATGCGTTTTTAATATATTCCGCGATTTTATCGCCCATTTCCGAAGTAGATAGCGCAGGTTTGCCTGCTGCTAGATCTGCAGTTAATTCACCATTTGCAAGAGCTTTGCTTACTGCTGATTCTATATCCTGAGCCGCAGATTCTTCACCAAGGCTGTAACGTAGCATTAGGGCTGCTGAAAGGATTTGCGCAACAGGGTTTGCAATATTTTTACCTGCGATATCCGGAGCACTGCCACCAGCTGGTTCATACAAACCGAAGTTACTTTCGTTTAGACTGGCTGAAGGAAGCATACCCATTGAACCGGTAATCATTGCGCATTCGTCAGAGATAATATCGCCGAAGATATTAGAGCAAAGCATGATATCGAATTGTGCCGGATCTTTAATCAATTGCATAGTAGCATTATCGATATACATGTGAGTTAGTTCCACATCCGGATAATCTTTGGATACAGATTCAACCACTTCACGCCATAAAATAGAGCTTTGCAGTACGTTAGCTTTATCGATGGAACACACTTTTTTATTACGAAGACGAGCTGATTCAAAAGCAATTTTTGCAATACGCTCAATTTCGTAGCGGTGATAAACTTCGGTATCGAACGCTTTTTCATTTGCGCCTTCACCTTCACGACCTTTTGGCTGACCAAAGTAAATACCGCCAGTCAGCTCACGAACAACAACGATGTTAAATCCGGCTGCACTAATATCTGCACGTAATGGTGAGAATGACTCTAAACCATTATGAATTTGTGCCGGACGCAGGTTACAAAATAGTTGGAAATGTTTACGTAGAGGAAGTAAAGCTCCGCGTTCTGGTTGTTCATCAGGTGGTAAATGTACCCATTTAGGGCCGCCGACAGAACCAAATAAAACAGCATCTGATTCTTCACAACCTTTTAGAGTACTTTCTGGTAAAGGTGAACCATGATTATCAATAGCAATGCCGCCAACATCATATTCTTCACGATCAAAAGTAATGTTATGTTTGCTTTCAATAGCATCAAGTACTTTATTAGCTTGCTGCATTACTTCTGGTCCGATACCGTCACCTGGTAGGACAGCGATTTTATACGTTTTGTCTGTCATGGGAGTCCTTCACTCTTTTTATTTTGGATCCTGGTTGGGTGTCCTTACAAGTGAGACACCACTTACTTAGGAAAATTTATACTGTCTGTATTTTTTCTTTATTCTGTTTTATTTCTTCTATTTGGTCGGCTCTGTGAATACTGTTAATTACGTGTAACAGAGCTTCTCCTGAGGCTTCAACGATATCTGTTGAAATCCCCGTGCCATGGTATTTACGGCCTTTATAATTTGCGATGATGTCTGCCTGACCAAGACCGTCCTCACCTTCGCCTTTAGCGGTAAGATCAAACTTGTCCAGTACAATATCATAACCAGTTACGCGGTAGATACATTGATACAGCGCGTCAACAGGACCATTACCAACGGCAGCTTCTGCGACTTCTTTATCACCACACTGAAGTTTGATACTGGTTGTTGCCATTACACTGCCGGATTGAACGCTCAGATAGTTTAATTTATAGAAATCGTCTTCATCTTTAACATTAGAGAAGTACATTAGTGATTCCAGGTCATAGTCAAATACCTGACCTTTGCGATCCGCAAGTTTAAGGAAGTCCTGATATAGTGAATCCAGATTATAATCTTCATCCGTATAGCCCATTGAATCCATATGGCTTTTAACTGCTGCTCGACCACTACGGCTGGTTAAGTTCAGAGCCTGATTTTTCAGACCAATAGATTCTGGCGTCATAATTTCATAGGTATTTTTATTTTTTAACATACCATCCTGGTGAATACCTGATGAGTGACTGAAAGCGTTCGAACCGACAATGGCTTTGTTGCTTTGAACTGGCATATTGCAAAGCTGACTTACCATTTTGCTGGTACGGTAAATTTCATCGTATTTAAGGCCTGTGTGAACACCTAAAAGCTCCTGACGAGTTTTTATAATCATCGCAATTTCTTCAAGAGCACAGTTACCAGCACGCTCACCAATACCGTTGATGGTTCCTTCAATCTGACGAGCGCCGGCCTGAACTGCTGCAATAGAGTTTGCGACAGACATACCTAAGTCATCATGGCAATGAACCGAGATAATTGCTTTATCAATGTTAGGGACACGGTTAAACAAAGTATGAATGATACCGCCAAATTCGTTAGGTACTGTGTATCCGACTGTATCAGGAATATTAACGGTGGTTGCCCCTGCGTTGATAGCTGCTTCGACCATGCGACATAGGTCATCAATAGGCGTTCTACCTGCATCTTCACAGGAGAATTCTACATCATCTGTGTATTTTCTGGCGTGTTTTACTGCTTTAACACCCATTTCAACAACTTGGTCGTAACTGCGTTTTAACTTATCCTGAACGTGTACGGTTGAAGTAGAAATAAATGTGTGGATACGAAATGCTTCAGCAATTTTTAATGCTTCGGCTGCTGCATCAATATCTTTTTCTACCGCACGGGATAGGGCACATACCCGGCTGTTTTTAATGTTTTGAGCGATGGTTTTAACTGACTCAAAATCACCCGGAGATGATACAGGGAAGCCGGCTTCGATAACATCCACACCCAGACGTTCGAGAGCAAGAGCAATCTGCAGCTTCTCTTTTACTGTTAAGCTTGCCTGTAATGCTTGTTCACCATCTCTCAAGGTGGTGTCGAAGATAATGACCTGATCGTTCATGTTTGCTCCCTATACCGCTAAGTTAATCGTTTACTTCCAGAATTTAGTTATAAAAAAACCCGCATTTTAATGCGGGTTTCTGTAAATTTAGTTGTGGGATTTTCCGTCCACAGCCTACCCGCGCGAAGTTTTCACGATAAGGAGGAGGCTCAGCAGGAGAGAAAAACGAGAAGTCATGTTGTAACTACTTTCCACAAATTTAAAACTAATAGATTAGTACCGTACTTAGCCGTTAACGTCAACCATAAAATGATTTTTTATGTATATTTATTGAATTAAACTATCAGGTAATCAGGATTACTGCCCAATGAGGATTAATTTACCTGTTTGGGGATCCCGATATACAGTTCCGACAGATTCCATCCCCTGAGCTTGCCCTTGTTGACCACTCATATTTTGGGGTAATTCCAATAATTCCTCACTTGTGTTTACTTCAACCTGTTCGAGCTTAAAGTGCTGCTGAATATCTTTGCTCTGACTGATCAGGGCAATCAGTAATCCAAGAGAAAAAACCAACATGACATCCATGATATTAGCAAAACCAGAGAGAGGATCGGTATCATCATGCTGAAACCGTCCGCCATGGAGAAGGTTTCGCGTATATTTATTGGGTTGAGATGATTTCATGACCAACTCCCGCATGCTGTGATTCTTCCATTGAGATTAACAGTAATTCATACTTACGTCGCCGGATACGCCCCAGTGTATAGCCGATGAGACCGATAGCCAGACCGAGTACAGTAGTATCGAATGCGACTGTCATCGCTGTTGCCAACTGACTGATATCACCGTTTGAAAGAGCGGCTAAACCTGGTCCAAGAGGTATCAGTGTTCCCATTAGTCCTAATACGGGACCACTACGAGCCAGAAGGTCAACGCGTTCAAGACGTTTTGCAGCATAGCTTTCAACGGTGGCTATTTTTAATTCGGCAAGCTTGTTGAGTGTACCGAACAGTTCACCGAGAAAAAGTCCTAATTCCCAAAGAATTAAGATGATACATACGGCCAGTGCGAGCAATACCGGATAGAGTAACCAGCCAACGATATGATGAAGAATACCGATAGTCATACCATGAAACATGTTGTTATTTCCCTTTTAATCGTTGATGAGTTGTTTTGCTACGGTAGAATCCAAAAGTGACGATCATTAACATAATTAAGGCGACTATCAGAAGAGTGGAATTGGTTTCTTGCTGATCACTTTTTTTCTGTTTTTCTCCGTTACTTTCAGACAGTTTTGTCTCCATTTTATCCTTTGATTTTACGGTCACTTCTTTCGCCGAATGGACTTCCTGTTTTGTCTCCGGAGTTATTTTTTCCTGAGCGAGAATTTCACTTAGCTCCTGCCATTCTTTAGCGGATAAATGCTGTTCTAGCCAAGGCATCATTGGATGATCCGGTGTGGTATGTCCGCTACCCGGCAGACCATTTTTTTTCACTAATTCGACAAACTGTTTGGCAAGTTCTTGAGTTGTTGCTGCGTCGGCATGCCAAAAATCTTTATATATTGCGACCAGCATTATGGCGAGCATATTGGCTTTGACATGGGCGTTGTTTCCTTTTTCAAGGAAATCATTTAACTTGAGGTGATAGCGATCATCAAGGTATACAGACTTCACTTCTTCCCAGGCCCAGTCTCCAACTAATGTTGGATTTGTCACCTGCCAGCCCCATAAGTATTCCAGAAACTCACTGCCCATAGTTCTGGCACCAGCATAGCCGTGCTGCATCAGTCCCTGTAACCACTCAGGATTAAGAAAACGTCCTCTTAGTTCCTGACGTAAAGCCGTGCCTAATTTTTCAGTCCTGACATGATCCGGATTAGAATGGTCTATGACATAGTTATTTGGAGCTTTACCGGACAATGTCTCAACTGCCAGACTTAAGCCGCCAAGATAATCAAATGCATCATTATTATCGATCAGTCCGTATAAATTACTTGAGCGACCAAAGTAGGTGTTATCTACGTTAGACAGTAGGTGGCGGAATGTGTTTTCAGCCGCGACACCAAATTTACTTTGAGAATAGCCATGACCCAAACGACGCACATAGACATTGGCTAGTTTTTTTCTCTGTTGCCACGCACCTGAACGCTCAACCAGTCGATTCACTCCGGCTCCATAGCTTCCCGGGGAGTCTCCGAATATTCTTAGTGTTGATAGCTGTGCAATCTCATTGATAGGGAAACCAGACGCTAATTGGTTGCGTGCGTCTGCGACCCAGTGTGATGCGACTAAGTTTTTGCTAAGCGATTCATTGCCTCCAAGCCTTTTTTTACCCAATGGCTTCAGCGCCAGGTTAAGTAATTCAGTTAAGGCCGGGTATTGTTTGATGATAGTTTGGGATGAAGCATCAAGCGCCATTAATACTGCATTATCAAGTAAATACATTTGCTGGCCATAAAGATCCCTGAATAGTCCTGATGTGGTGAAGAGGAAATCACGGCGTTTTCGGTCTCCGGATAACTGTTGTCGTTTAAGTCCCTTTACCAAGCCGCGGCTGTTCCATTCAGGTTCCAGACCAAGCATATCAAGTGCAAATGCGATCATCACCCCTTCATCTCTCACCACATCAGATGCCCATAAAATCAGAGCTTCTCGCTTGTCTGGTGCAATAGAATTTGCTTTTCTTGATTCTTCTGCCATCTGTTTACCTAGCTTCCAGGCAATCTGACTCGGAATGAGGCTGTTATCAAGGGCATAGAAATTCCTCCCTGTTGGTAAACTCTCAGGGCTGCGAATGGGATCATTCCCTTTTCCCGGTGTAATAAAGCGACCATTCAGCCCATTTAACAATGAAGCCATTTCTTTTTGTGGTGAGATAGTCAGAGCTTGTTTCGTCTCTTTTGGCAGTGTTTGCCCTTCAGAAGTCATAGATGACAGCATCATTTTGATAGCCTTGTCATGCCATGGTTTTCCAAAAATATGCAACCCATAGGGCATAAACTGTTCCTGCAGGTTGGTAAGGTAATGGCCCATTTCATGGACCAGCATATCATCGTCAACTTCTTCAAAACTGATTCCCCTGACAGCAAGCTCTGCTGACATTGACTGAGTTAACTCATCTTTAAGGTTAAGCGTATCTACCTTAGTTCTTATTTGAGTTATCAAACTCTGAGTCAGGGCCTGATTATTACTATCGTGATTTGCTTCGTAGCTTTCAACCAACTGTCTTAGTTGTAGCAGGTCATCATAAAGTGGTGTACTTTCCAGTGGAGGCGTTAGGTGATCAACCATTACGGCTAATCCACGTCTTTTGGCCTGAATACCTTCACCAACACCGTCAACGATATACGGATAAATACCGGGAATATCACTGGCGATTATTCTTGAGTAGTCATCTGTAGCCAGACCGACCGAACGATGAGGTAAAAATTCATAGGTAGAATGTCGCCCAAGATGAACGAATACATCTGCTTTAAATTTATCACGCAGGAAGTGATAGTAAGCCAAATATTGATGTGTCGGTGGAAAAGCCAGATTTGCGTGTAATAGCTCCTCATTTATTTCCCATCCTCTTGGGGGTTGAGGACTAATAAATACATTGCCAAACTGAATACCAGGAATAAGAATATTGTCATCTTGTACCATGACATTACCAGGAATATTTCCCCATCCACCTAAAGCTTCTATCCCGGTAGTTCTGAGAGCATTAATGATTTTTTCTGCTTTTGTCCAGCATGGGGGATTGTTAGCTTGGAGCATGGATTGGTAACAGTTGCGTAGTTGCCCCAGTAAATCCAGAGCTCTTTTTCGGGCTGGGTGATCCACTCCTTCAACGAGATGAAACATCTCCTCCATGGTATTAGCGAGTAGCTGATGCGCATAGCTCTTCGAGCCTGATGCAACTGATACCTTCATCTGTTCATTAAGTCGACCAAAAGGTCCTTCAACCATTTCTTTTTGAACCACAAGTGGCAGTGTTTTAAAGTAGCTGTCGTAATCAGCTTTAGTTATATGAGTAATTTTGTCACTCATAACCTCAAGAGCGTGGCGATCGTTAGGCAGGTTTACTGCGCGCTCCTGAATTTCATCGAGTAGAGCTTCTTGCGATTCAGGTAAACTGCCGACGTCATAACCGTTACTTTTTAATGTTTGCAGAATTTGCCACAGGCTTGCAGGAACATCTAAGTTATCTGCACCTATGTTGTGCCGGCCTGGTGGATGGTTGTAGTAAATCAGAGCGACTTTTTTCTCGTTGTTAGGTTTGGTTTGCAGTATATGCCATCTGACAATACGATCGACGATCGTATTGATCCCTTCAGCATCATTTTCGATCGGTTGAATTTCTAATCCAGATTGAGGATCAATGCTTTTTTCTCCTGCAAATGCAACCAATAATGGCTGGCTGGCGCCTTGCATCTCTGGCATTGCAACCTGGTAATACACTTTATCGACGGCAATACCATCAGATGACTCGAGCCACTGCTGGTGAGTACGATCACGCAGTTTAATTCCCTTGATAATTGGAACATTAAGCTCTTCAAGAATTTTGGTTGCTTTTGCTCTGCCGTCACCACCTCCCATGACAAAGTCTTGAAGCATGACGATTGAGACGAGATTTGTTTTGAGTCCCTTCAGCTCTGAAATAGCCTGAACACTCGGTTCTCCCCATGATGCCAGAGCGACAAGACATTGCATGTCATTAGAGGATAGTTGCTTACAAAGCTGTTTAAACACCAGAGAGTCACCAGGACGTACGGATCCAGAATGATCGATCACAGCAACAACAGGAAGTGATTGGTTTAGTTTAGGCAGGGTGGTGGAGTAGTGTTCTGCAAACCACCACTGTAGCCTTGGCTCCATTTCCGGTTGCTTTAACACGATATCTTTGTTTATTTGATGCGTCATCCATACCAGTAATTTTTCTGTATTGGTTACACCGCCAGCCTGCCAATAGCTACGAGCATTAATCCAGACAGCCTGTTTGGGATAATTGAGAAGCAGTTTGTCTTTCCACTTCATTAAGTTATCGCTGGGTCTGGTAGCAGCTAAATGCCTTAATACATCACTACTGTTAAAGAGAGGTGTACCAAGTGACTGACTGAGTTGTATCAGGCGGTGATCGCTACTAAAAATAATGATGTTGCGAGGGGGCACCTGATGGACATCATTTGTTAATTCCGCAACGATGGCGCCAAATAAACCAACTCCAATCGTGTAATCAGCATTTTTTAGCAGGGATTGCCTTTTAGCTGAAGACATGGTTAACCACTGATTTTCTGTTCTGGCCTGAACAGCAACATTGTTATGTTGGTTGGTAAAACGGTTAATAGCCTCTGCCAGGGTTTCCGCATTTCGTTGAGAAGTGATAACTAACAGGTTTTGCTGTTGGGGAGTTGCAAGTGTTCCCATACTCCACAAAAGAGTCAGTACTATAAAAAAATAACGCATTAGACATCCTTAAGGATAACCGCCTCAAGGGAAATGTGACTGATGACTGAATTCGCAAAATTGAAGAAATTAGCAGGCGAAACAGTGCCAGGTATTCCCGCCCGGTTTTGTTGACATTTAATATTAAACCGAGTATCTGACTCACGGCCTGAAGCCGTTTACAGTTGCGGGTACAGCATCGGATTTACACCGATTTCCTCGGAAAATAGTTACCAAAAATATACTGAGTACTTATAAAAGTTCACTTCAAAATAGTCAATGTAAATCATTTTTATTTTCAATTGTTCTTCACTAGGACGGAGGTAATACCGTATGTGAAGAGTAGAATTTCATCATCCAGAAAAAAAAAGATCACTCACCTGTCATGATTCCTCTTTAATTTCAACCTAAGAAACAGAGGAGGGATAGAATGAGAGTCATAGAACCGATAGTAAGATTTGATCTGGCGTTCTCTTTATTTTGCTTACAAAACCGTTTTTATCAGCAGATAGCAAAAATCAGCAAATGGATATCTCATTCCGGTGATGGTCACCTCTATGCATTGGTTGGGTTGTGTGCTTTTCTCTTTGATGGAGAGCGTGGTCTGGCATTTTTAATTACTGGACTTATTGCGTTCGCTGTTGAACTTCCATCCTATGTTTTCCTGAAACGAGCTTTTCAACGTCGTCGTCCTAATGAATTTTCAACTCAAGTGACTGCTTATATCACTCCTTCAGATCGCTTTAGTCTACCCTCTGGCCATACGACCGCAGCATTTTTAATGGCTTCTATTATTAGCTTTTACTATCCAACATTTTCTGTTTTTGCTTTTTCATGGGCATGCAGTGTCGGAATGGCAAGAATACTGTTGGGTGTTCATTTTTTTACCGATATTGCGATTGGCGTTGTACTGGGATTGAGTTGTGCTCAGATTGGGGGGATTATTTTTGAGGAGTGGTGTATTTGAAAATTTTATATGGGGTTCAGGGAACAGGAAACGGACATATCGCCAGAGCCAGAGGAATGTGTCAGGCGTTAAGTAACTATCCGGTCGAAGTTGATTATCTCTTTTCTGGCAGAGCGCCTGACAAATATTTTTCAATGGAGTGTTTTGGTGAATACACAGTAAAGAAAGGCCTGACATTTGTTACTGAAGATGGTGGCGTGAATTATCTGAAAACTGCTATGAAAAATAGTGTATTGGATCTTATTAAAGATGTCCGGCAACTTGACCTTTCTTCTTATGATCTCATCCTTAATGATTTTGAACCTGTCAGTGCATGGGCTGCGAAATTACAAAAAAAGCAGTGTATTAGTATCAGTCATCAGAATTCATTTCGTTATCCTGTTCCATTAAAAGGTGCTGGGTGGTTAGATAAAAAAATAATTACATGCTTTGCTCCCGCAAATTATTATCTGGGGTTGCATTGGTATCATTTTGATCAACCGATTTTGCCTCCTATCGTGAATTGTGGAAATTATGAGAATGAAAATAAGGGGTTTATCCTTGTTTATCTGCCATTCGAATCTGTTGATAATATCTATCAGTTGTTATCCCGGTTTATTAATCAGAAATTTGTTTGTTTTCATCCTAGTATAGAAAAGTATGAAGAACTCGGCTGTATTGAATTTTTTCCTCTAAGTCATACCATTTTTCAACAATATTTGTATTCCTGTGCTGGCGTTATTGCTAATGGTGGATTTGAATTGCCTTCAGAAGCTATGGCATTAGGGAAAAAGTTATTGTTAAAACCACTGGATGGGCAATTTGAACAGCAAAGTAATGTGGCTACGTTAGAAATGTTAGGGCTAGCGACAGCGATGGACTCGCTTGACTCTGTTGTTGTGAGTCATTGGCTGGATGAAAAGGCTGGAGAAAAAGTGTCTTATCCTGATGTTTCAGATGCCATTGCTGAGTGGATCATGGCTGGTCAGTGGGATGATCATAAGGAGCTATGTGATTTTTTGTGGAGACAAGTAGATTTTCCAAGCTATGCATCAATTAGTTAGATTGATAATATTTTTTATGAAAATCGGTTATTAAATTTTATTTTTTATATGAATGAATTTGGTGCTATGTAAGGTTGGAACTATTTATTCACTGAATTATTTATTGAAAAAATATAAAGGTGGTTTTTTTATGTTTTTTTATGTTTTTACAATATATTGATTTATAAGTATTTTTTTATAAAAAATATAAAAACAGATGAGATTTTGTCAATCTAGTTGCTTATCACAGACTAATTGAAAGATAGTGTATTTCGCTGGCGATATATCATACATGTCAATATATCCCAGACTTATTGATACAACTATTCAGACAATTATTCAGAATATGAATTGGATTTTCATGTTCTCATGTGAGGACCACCCTGATGTTAGAAAAAAATCAAGTCGTACAGTCGGTAAATAATCATAGAATGGAAAGCACTCTAAGAAGTGTAGACCTAAATTTGTTGACTGTGTTTGATGCTGTTATGCAGGAACAAAATATTACACGTGCTGCACATAATCTTGGTATGTCTCAACCTGCAGTTAGTAATGCTGTTGCTCGTCTTAAAGTAATGTTTAATGATGAATTATTTATGCGTCAGGGACGAGGTATTCAACCAACACAACGTGCTCGTCAACTGTTCGGTCCAATTCGTCAGGCTCTACAGTTAATCAGAAACGAATTACCAAGTTCTATTTTTATTCCTGAATCATCTACTCGTTCATTCAATCTGGCAATCTGCAGTCCAAACGATCTACGTTTTGCTCCAAAGATTTTTTCTACACTTCATGAACAGGCGCCACATGTAAAAATGCATTTAGAAGCTGAATTTGACAGTCAGTTAACAGATAGACTTCGTTACCAGGAAGTCGATTTCTCGATTGATTATGCAAAATTTGATCAGGAAGGCTTTGCAAGTACTGAGTTATTTAAAGATGAACTTGTTGTTGTTGCGTCTAAAGTTCACCCAAGAATTCAGGGGGCGATAACAAAAGAACAGGTTCTTTCAGAAAGCCATGCAATGTTATCGCAAACCTATGGTGTAAGAAGTTTCAGCGAACAGGCTTATCGTGATTTGGATTGTCATTCTCACTACGAAGGTACCAGTTTAAGTAACGTATTATACGTTGTTAGTCAGTCTGAGCTAATTACTATTGCGCCTCGTTGGCTGGTGGAAGGTTCACCAAATAAAGATTCATTACAGATTATTCGTTCACCATTTGATCATTCCTCTATTTCTGGATATTTAAGCTGGCACCGTTCCAGTGAAAAAGACAGAGGCCATTCCTGGTTACGTGAACAGTTACTGAAAATCTGTAGTGAGTTAGTTAAGTAACGGTAAAGCCGTCAGAAATTCCAGCAACGTTAATTGGTTATTATGAAAAAGCAGAATCATTCAAAGTGGTTCTGCTTTTTTCTTAGGATATTTGGATAGAAGAATTTTTGAACTTTTTGAGGACTGAATAAAAAAATTATCAACTTTATTTTTATTTGAGATTGTAATTAATTTCTGATTTATTGGTTCTTGTTGGTCTTTTGTTCCTATATTCTTTCTATTTCCGATATTACCGGGAAAGTGTGATAAATGTCGTATTAGATCTCTGGAAAATATCGAGGTAAAGTCTTTCTACATTCCGAGGCATTACCGCCTTGAAATGCATAGCTGACGAAATGATTTCGTTTCGATTAGTAGGCTACGAATAAGCCCTAGACTATGAATCACCAACCTCATTCGCTGACCATGCAAGTGAGACTATTGGTAAGGAGATAATATGGCAATGCTATCCGGCGCAGAGATGGTTGTTCAATCTCTGATCGAAGAGGGTGTAGAACAGATCTTTGGTTATCCAGGCGGTTCTGTACTCGATATCTATGATGCACTTCATGCAAAAACAGACAACATTAAACATGTTCTGGTTCGTCACGAACAGGCTGCTACACATATGGCTGATGGTTATGCCCGATCAACTGGCAAAACCGGTGTCGTATTAGTTTGTTCTGGTCCTGGTGCTACCAATACTGTAACAGGTATTGCTACAGCCTATATGGACTCGATTCCTATGGTTGTTATTTCCGGAAACGTTGCGACTAATTTAATTGGTAATGATGCGTTTCAGGAATGTGATATTGTAGGTGTATCCCGTCCCATCGTAAAACACAGTTTTCTGGTTAAAAAAGCGGAAGATATTCCAGAAATTGTTAAAAAAGCATTTTATATCGCTTCAACTGGTCGTCCTGGTCCGGTTGTAATTGATTTGCCGAAAGACGTCATGAATCCGCAAATCAAGTTTCCTTACGAATATCCTGAAACAATTAAGATGCGTTCTTATAACCCAACCACAACAGGTCATAAAGGGCAGATCAAAAAGGCACTGTGTGCGTTACTGGCAGCTAAAAAACCTGTTTTGTATGTTGGTGGCGGAGCCATTATTTCAGAAGCACATAAACAGATTTTAGAATTATCCGAAGCACTTAACTTACCGGTTGTGAGTACGCTGATGGGATTAGGGGCTTTCCCTGGGACGCACAAAAATTATCTTGGTATGTTAGGTATGCACGGTGTGTATGAAGCCAATATGGCAATGCATAATGCGGATTTAATCTTTGGTATTGGTGTTCGCTTTGACGATCGTACTACCAATAACATAGAAAAATATTGTCCACATGCCAAAGTAATGCATATCGATATTGACCCATCATCTATCTCTAAGAATGTTATGGCTGATTTACCTATTGTTGGTTCGGCAGATAAAGTTCTGGATACTATGCTACGTTTGTTATCTGATCAGAAAGGACGTAATGATTCGGATGAAATGGACAAATGGTGGGAAGAGATTCAGCAATGGCGTAATCGTCAATGTTTGTCTTATGAAACAAATCCAGAGAAAATCAAACCACAGCAGGTTATAGAAACGCTGTATAAGCTGACTAATGGTGATGCCTATGTTGCCTCCGATGTCGGTCAGCATCAGATGTTTGCGGCTTTATATTATCCATTTGATAAACCGCGTCGCTGGGTAAACTCTGGTGGCCTGGGGACAATGGGATTTGGTTTTCCTGCCGGGCTTGGGGTTAAGTTTTCTCACCCTGACGAAGAGGTTGTTGTCATCACTGGTGACGGTAGTATCCAGATGAATATTCAGGAATTGTCTACTGCGCTACAGTACAACATTCCGGTGAAGATTATTAATCTTAACAACAGATTTTTAGGAATGGTGAAACAGTGGCAGGATATTATTTATCAAGGCCGCCATTCAAATTCTTATATGACTTCTGTTCCTGATTTTGCTGCTATCGCGGAAGCTTATGGCCACGTTGGTATCCGTATTGAAAAGCCTGAAGAGTTAGAAGCTGGCTTACAACGCGCACTGGATCATAAAGATCAGTTAGTGTTTGTGGATATTAGTGTGGATGAAACTGAGCATGTATACCCAATGCAGATTAAAGGCGAGGGTATGGATAAAATGTGGTTGAGCAAAACGGAGAGAACCTAATGAGACATATAATTTCACTATTGCTAGAAAACCAGCCAGGTGCATTGTCTCGGGTTGTTGGTCTGTTTTCTCAGCGCGGTTTTAATATCGAAACATTGAATGTATCACCAACAGAAGATGCAACGTTATCTCGCTTGAATATCACAACCAAAACGGATGATATGCAACTTGAGCAGATTCAAAAGCAACTACATAAACTGATTGATGTGCTTAAAGTTCAGGAAGTGTCTGAATTTGATTACATCGAGAGAGAATTGATGCTGGTTAAGGTAAGAGCTTCCGGTGCTATCCGTGCAGAAATTCAACGTACAGCGGATATCTTCCGTGGTCAGATTGTTGATGTTACCGCATCTCAATATACGGTTCAGATGACAGGTGATACCGATAAATTAGATGCTTTTGTGCAGGTTATGTCTGAAATTACGGATGTTATTGAAGTTGCCAGAAGTGGGATTGTTGGTATCTCACGTGGTGAAAGAGGACTGAAAGCTTAGTTAATTGAGAACTAAGCATGGTTATCAGTGCTTTTGAGTCAGATATTTAAGGGTTAAAAAAGGTCAGTACTTTTTTGGGTACTGACCTTTCTTTTTTTGTATCTGCACTTTTATAACTGAGGTTACATTGACTGAGCTTAATCAATCAGCGTAGCATCACCAATATAAAATCCTTCTTCATCAAATCGTTTTAGTTTTCCTTCTTCTATTACGACTGTGATTCTGCGAATATCAGCAAACTGCCAGTTACGCCATTGATAAACCAGTTGGTTGTTTTCTATCCACCAGTATCCTTCATCTTCATCATTGGGACGATCGGATAGACCGGCCATTTTTCCATCAGGCTGATAAGTAATACGATAGGGAATGTTAAAACAGTCCTTGGTCAGCATGGTTTTATCTGTCAGTAGAGCCCGGATTTCTTTGCCTTGCAGTGACTCGGCTTTACATTCTTCCAGTGTTTCTATTGGCATCACAGTCTTAGCGAGTCTGGAAAGTAACTCTATTCCATCACGAATATTGTCATTTTTAATAGACTGAAAGCTTAACCGAAAACTATTAGTATGTTTTCGGTCATGATAATACTGGCTGCCACTGTTGATTAGGATCCCATGTTGCTCTGCTAAGCGTTCAAGCTTTTCAGAATCAAAACCATCTTTATAGTTTATCCAGAATGCCGTTCCAGCCAGTGATGGAGTCACTCCCGACTGTGGAAAGTAATGGTTCATCGCTTTTTCTATCGTTAGCCATTTTTCACGATATCGCTTTAACATTTTTTGCAATAGTGCATCGTAATAGCCTAGGTTTAGAAATAACGCTAACGTCTGACAGTTATTTTTTGGAGGAAGGCTGTGGGATCTCAGTTGCATACGTTTTATTTGAGCGATAAGTGGCTGAGCGGCAACAATATATCCAATACGTAGTCCTGGGGCTATCGTCGAAGTGAAGCTGGAAATATAAATAATTCGATCACTGGGATATTCACCTTTTAAAGGCGCGGAGGTGTTTTCCATAAAATTAACATCGTGCTCGAAATCATCTTCGATAATAAGAAAATCATTTTCTTCTGCGGACTCGATTAATTTTTTACGTCTTTCCGATGATAAGCGCACTGTCGTCGGGAATTGATTACTCGGTGTGGTATAAACCACTTGGGCGCCTTGTATGCGTTCATCCACGACCATTCCCTTATCATCGACCTCGACAGGGACAATTTTAGCTTTTTGAGCCTGGAACTGGTGTAATGCTTCCGGATAACAAGGATCTTCTATGGCGACAGTTGTTTGATTACTAATGAGTAGCTTTGATAAATAGTAAAGGCTATTTTGACACCCATGCGTTATTGCAATTTGGTCTGTATCAACAAAGATCCCTCTTTTGGTCAACACCCTGGTACGAATCTGTTCAATCAGATCGTGATAATCAGAGTTATTTGAAGTCCATGACTGGTGGTTGGTCCGGTTTAATGACTGGATACTGCATTTACGCCATTCAATAACGGGGAATAAATCCTCGTCAACAACACCACCGACAAACAGGTATTTGTAATGTTTTAAATCTTTAGCTGTATAAGCGGAAGTTGCATTTTTAGTATTAAGATAGCGAGACCAATCCAAAGCGTTTTTAACATATGGCTTTGAATTATTGATTGATGGAGAGGCTATTTCCAAAGAGGGATTTACAAAATAGCCTTTGCGTTCTACAGAAATAAGAATGCCATCTTCGGTCAGTTGTTCATAGACTCGTAGGATAGTATTACGGGATACATTGAGATCCTGAGCCAGTTTTCTTGATGATACCAGACTGTTTTCTTTAGGAATAAAGCCATCGAAGATTGCTTTTGCAATGCTACCTTTGATCTGGTCCTGAAGAGTTCGATCATGGTTATGATTGATATGAATATAATGGCTTAGCATTTACTACTACCTATTCCAGTTATCCAGTCTGGTTAGAACCAGGTTTACTCAGCGGAGAGTTTTAGAAATTCGGGCGTTGAATTTAATCGTTATTTTTGCACTAAATTGGTGATAATCCCCAATTTGGGGAAGATTCTTGTATTCCAATCAGCGGTTCTTTACACAATAATCCAGTGTGTTGGGCCACTTTTTTCTATCAATATCCCTGAAAACGGGAAACTATCAGCCAGCTCTTATGCCATTATGATTAGCGCTGGTTTAAAATCCACATATTTACATGCAAAAATCTTGCCGAATAAGATAAAGATAGTTTGAATACCTTTATTTTTCAGTAATAGCAATGCAATTGTTTGGATAATGAAAGAAAATCGTAGTGTTTTTTGCGGGGAGAAATGATTTGGAGAAGATTAAAAAATTTCCGGCTCCAGATGGAACTGGAACCGGAAAATTATTAATTCAGATTATTTGTCACTGAATTTTTTGATTGCTGCTTCAAAGATAGAAAGACCTGCTTCTAACTGTTCATCAGTAATAACAAGAGGAGCAAGGAAACGAACTACGTTGCCGTAAGTACCAGCGTTTTCGATAAGAAGACCGTGAGATACACATTCCTGGATCAGGTAGTTAACCATTTCAGGGTATGGTTCTTTCGTTGTTTTGTCTTTTACGAATTCGATACCAATCATTGCACCCAAACCACGGATATCACCGATATATGGATTTTCTTTCATCCATTTAGAGTAACGTTCAGTCACGATTGAACCGATTTCCTGTGCACGTTCTGCCAGGTTATCACGTTCCATGATTTCGATAACTTTTAAAGCTGCTGCACAAGCAAGAGCGTTACCACCGTAAGTACCACCGATAGTTCCTGCAGGAGCAGATTCCATAATTTCAGCACTCGCAGTAATTGCACTTAGAGGCACACCGCCAGCAATAGATTTCGCAGTAGATACGATATCTGGATATACGCCAGCTTCTGCCCAGTAGTTGGTAGCAAACATTCTGCCTGTTCTGCCAAAACCAGTTTGCACTTCATCAGCGATTAGAAGGATGCCTTCTTTATCACAAAGTTCTCTCAGCATTTTAACCCATGCGATAGGAGCTGGTACGAAACCACCTTCACCCTGAAGAGGCTCAAGAACGATTGCTGCAACTTCGGCCGCCGGAGACGCTTCTTCAAACACTTTTTCAATTTTTTGTTTGTAGTAAGCCAGCATTTCTGCTTCGTTCATTTCTTTTTCAGCGCGATACAGGTAAGGATATTCTGCACGGAAGATACCACCAGGTAATGGACCCATACCTCTGGCGTAAGCTTTTTTAGATGTCATTGACATGGTAAGGTAAGTTCTACCATGGAAAGCGCCTGAGAAAACGATAACGTTAGAGCGTTTAGTGTAAGCTCTGGCAAGTTTGATTGCATTTTCATCCGCTTCTGCACCACTGTTTGCGAAGAACGTTTTCTTTTCATCGCCTTTAACTGGAATGATTGCATTCAGTTTTTCAGCCAATTCAACGTAGCCTTCATGAGTAACAATGTTGAACATGCCGTGGAAATATTTTTCAGACTGTTCTTTAACTGCTTCAACTACTTCAGGGTGACAGTGACCGATGTTTAAAACACCTACACCACCAATCCAGTCAAGAATAAGGTTACCGTCCAAATCTTCAATCATTGCACCTTGTGCTCTTTTCATCGCAACAGGGTAAATACAACGAATAGAGCTTGGGTTAGCTTTGCTTCTTCTTTCCTGAAGAGCTTGTGTTGCAGGGCCTGGAAGGGCAACTTTAACTTGAGGTAATTGATCTTTTAACATTCCATTTTCTCCAATGATTCTTACCATATTTCCCTCTGGGAGCTTTGATAGTTAATACCTTGACTTATCTTGGGTTAAAAACCACCAAAGCATAGGTATTTAATGTTTAGGTATTCATCGATACCCTGCTTTGCGCCTTCGCGACCAAAGCCTGATTGTTTGACGCCACCAAATGGTGCGACTTCGTTAGAAATAATGCCTTCGTTAATGCCAACCATTCCGTATTCAAGTTTTTCGGCAATAGTGAAAGCTCGATTTAAAGTATTGGTGTAGAAGTAACTAGCCAGACCATAGATGGTATCGTTAGCTTTAATAACTAACTCTTCATCATCTTTAAATCGGATAATCGGAGCGATAGGACCAAATAGTTCTGTCTGAACGATGTCCATATCCTGAGTGACTTCTGTCAGAATTGTTGGTGAAACAAAAAGACCGCCTAAATCTTCACCACCTAAGATAACCTTGGCCCCCTGAGATTTAGCTGTTTCAATATAAGAAAGAACACTGTCTTTTGCTTTGGCATCGATTAATGGGCCAATTTCAACACCAGGTTCAATACCATTTCCCGTTTTTAATTTGGACACGGCTGCTGCGAATTTTTTAACAAACTCATCATAAACAGCATCCTGAATATAAAATCGGTTAGCGCAAACGCAGGTTTGTCCTGCATTTCTGAATTTAGAGGCAACAGCGCCTTTAACCGCAGCATCAATATCAGCGTCATCGAACACAATAAATGGTGCGTTACCGCCTAATTCCATTGATGTTTTCTTAATTGTTTCTGCTGTTTGTTTAATTAAGTGGCTACCGACTTGTGTTGAACCCGTAAAGGATAATTTTTTGATATCATTGTGAGAACACAAAATATCGCCAACAGCAACAGATGAGTGATTGTTAACTACAATTAACAAATCTTTTGGCAATCCAGCCTGGTATGCTAGCTCTGCTACAGCATAAGCTGAAAGGGGGGTTTGATTCGCTGGTTTAATGATGAAGCTACATCCGGCGGCAAGAGCTGGAGCTGCCTTACGCGTAATCATTGCGATAGGGAAGTTCCATGGTGTAATTGCTGCTGCAACCCCAACTGGTTGTTTAATAGTCATTAAACGCTTGTTGGATGTTGGAGAAGGGATGGTATCTCCATAGGTTCGTTTGGCTTCTTCTGCGAACCATTGAATGAAAGACGCGCCATACATGACTTCGCCTTTGGCTTCATTTAAAGGTTTTCCTTGCTCAAGGGTCATGATTCGAGCCAGGTCATCAGCGTTTTCAACAACCAGTTCGTACCAGCGTTTTAAAATTACGCTGCGTTCTGAAGCTGAACGTTCTTGCCAGGCTTTTTGAGCCACTTTAGATTTTTCAATTTGTCCAACAATCTCCTGAGTTGGTACAGATGGAATATAAGCAAGGACGTCATTGGTTGCTGGATTTAACACTGCGATGGCATCTTCACTCGAATTACACGTCGATTGAAGAAGAGCTTTGTTAACAATCTGGTCCATTTTTGTTTCTCTTCTGTTAGCTGATAAATGGATGGTAGATCCAGAAAAGGCCAGAGAATAAGTACCAGTTAACTTAAAGAGATGGTACCAGCAACATCTTGTTAACTGGTACCATCGGAATATTCATATTGGTTCTATCGATTTAACATTTGTTTCTTCATATTTATAGCGAAACAAATTAATAACAAACCAGTAACGATATATAGGAAAAGAGGATACCTCTATGTTCAGTTTAAAGGGAAAGAAACTCGCTAAAGCGGTATTGGCAGTGGCTTTAGGTGTAAGTGCACTTGCGTCATCAGCATCAACTTTTGCAGCAGATTTTAACTGGCGTTTTGCTAATTTATATGGTCGCGGTACTGCTTTTGGTCAGGTTTATGAAGACCTTGCAAAAAATATTGAATCAATGTCTAACGGCCGTATTGCCGTTCAGGTTTTATACTCAGGTGAAGGTGTCGGTAGTTCCGGTATCCTGAATGCGGTTAAATCTGGTCTTATCACAATGGGAGCTCCATTCCAGCCAATGAATGCTGGTGAATTCCCTGCAGGTGTGGTTGAAGTTGGTCTTCCAGGTGGTACATCTGATGTTGGCGAACTGATGACACTATTCCATGAACGTGGATGGGCTGAAGTTCTTAAAAAAGCTTATGGTTCTCAAGGCTTAGTTTGGTTAGAACCTTATATTCAGCCACCAGTTTACATTATTACTAAAGATCCAATTAAATCAGTTGCTGATTTTAAAGGCTTGAAAATCCGTGCTCCAGGCGCATATGGTAAATTCCTGCGTAACTTGGGTGCATCTCCAGTATCACTTGCTTGGAGTGAAATTTATACTTCTCTTGCAACAGGTGTTATAGATGGTTCTATCGGTTCAAATATGATTGACCACCGTGATGGTAACCACGTGGAAGTTGCTAAATATATGTACCCAATGCCAATTGCGGGTGCTCAGGTTCTGCCAATCATTGTTAACCAAAGAGAGTGGAACAAACTTCCTGAAGATTTAAAAGCAATTGTGAAAGGCGCTACTGCTGAACACGCAATTGAACAGATTACTAAATCAAAACTTTGGGAATCTCAGGCTGTAAAAGAGATGGAAGAAAAAGGTCTTCTATGGAGTCCTGCACCATCTGAAGCTGATAAAAAAGCATGGAAAGAAGCTGGTAAATCTCTGGCTCAGCAATATGCAAGCGAAGATCCTTACTCTAAACAACTAGTTGATATTTTAGAGAAAGAAGAGAAGTAACAAGGAATTGGTAAGGTGGGCTATGCTCACCTTATCTTGTTGGAGTGTTAGTATGATTCAAGCCATATTAAGAGGGTACTGTAACCTTATTCAACTTATCGTTCGAATAATAGGAAAGTCAGTATCGTATCTTCTTCCGGTTTTGGCCGCGATAGTTTCATTCGAAGTATTTGCCCGATATATTTTGGATAAACCAACCATTTGGGGTTATGACACCTCACTATTTTTGTTCGGATACATAGCAGCACTTGGTGGCGCATATGCTCAGCAATGTGAAGCTCATATCAATGTTGATATCGTATACGGAAAAGTATCGGAAAGTACCAGAAGAATTTTTGATGTAATTACAGCCATTTTAGCCATCTTTTTCCTTGCTGTTATGGTTAAAACTTGTTTTGGAATGTTCCAGGATGCCCTTAAATTTGGCTATAAAACCAAAAGTGAATGGGCTCCACCGATGCATCATTTCTGGTTAATGGTGACAGTATCCGGAGTGATATTTATTGCTCAATATTCTACTGAAATAATTTGTAATATCTATTATCTGCTGACTAAAAAAGACCTTCTGACAGAGTCAGATGATGAAGCGATTGCGGTTTCTGATTCCGATCAGCCATTCAAAGTAGATAGCCATCAGTTAGAGCAGCCTGTTTTTGACAAGGAGAGTTCAAATGGGAATTGAGATGTTAACCCTGATTCTTTTAGCCTGTATCCTGACCGCATTTGTGTTAGGGGCTCAGGTGGGCTTGGCATTGGGCGGTATTGCTATGGCAGTCGGCTACCTAGTTTGGGGGGATGCTTTATTTAATATTGTACCAACGACAGTTGAAGAGACTTATTTTAACTTTATTTTGTTAGCAATTCCTTTATACATTTATATGGGACAGATCTTAACTCGTTCGGGAATTGGTGATGCGATGTTTAACGCTAGCCAGTTAGCGATTGGACGATTACGAGGATCGCTGGCAATTAGTGTAATCGGTGTTTGTTCTATGATCGGCGCAATGGTAGGTATCATTGGTGCAGGTATCATGACATCAAGTAGTATCGCACTAAAACCTATGCTGGATCGCGGCTATGATAAAAAATTAGCGTTGGGAGTGATCATGGCTGGTGGATCTCTGGGGATCCTCATTCCGCCAAGTATTCCAATGATCATGTTTGCCTCTTCGACGCATAACTCAGTGGGTAGAATGTTCTTAGGGGCAATGGTTCCGGCGTTAATCACAGTAATCATGCTTATCACATACGTCATTATCTCTTGTAAAATTAAACCAGAGCGTGCCCCCCTTGATAGTGACTCTGCTGATTTTGAGTTGCCAAAAGGATATGAGATGTTTAAAACCATCCGCGATGGTGCTTCATCTTTTGCTCTGATTGTGGTTGTTCTTGGTAGTATTATTGCGGGGATTGCGACACCGACAGAATCCGGTGCTCTTGGGGTTGTTGGTGCTGTTTTACTGGCTATTTTGTTCAAACGTTTTAAACCTGAAATGATTCAGAAAGCAGGCGCTCAAACTGCGATTTTAGTTAGTGTTGCTATGTGGATCATTATGGGCGCTTCAGTCTTCAGTAACTTCCACCTGTTGATGGGGATACAGGGAATGGTATCTGGATTTACGAAAGGGTTGGATCTACCACCTATCGTCATCATCATGATGTTCCAGGTTATTATGTTGTTACTAGGCTTTATCATTGACGAATTTATTATCGTGTTGATGTGTGCACCAATCTTTACTCCAGTTGCTGTATCCCTTGGATATGACCCAATCTGGTTTGGTGTATTAATGATTTTGAATATCGTAATTGCAGTACAAACACCACCGTATGGCTTTGCTCTTTTCTATCTGAAAGGGATCGCACCAAAAGGTGTATCAATGATGGATTTGTATAAAGCGGTACTACCATTTATTTCTGTTCAGTTTGTTGTACTGGTTATATGTATGGTTTTCCCTGACTTAGTAACCTGGTTACCGAATCTGGTCATGAATAATTAAATGAATTTGAGTTTGGTCCTTTGAATATTTGCCTCAGTTCTACCCTGAGGCTTTTTTGCTTTTGTTGCTTTCTTTATGGAACAAGCGTAACACATTAAAAAAGCCACCTTAGCTTGATAAGCTGTGGTGGCTTTGTTCTAACTTTAACTGTTTAACAGCAAAGCTGATTAGTGAAGAATTCGTGCGCGAATTGTTCCTTCGATACTTTTCAGTTTCTGTAGCGCTTCTTCAGAACGAGCTGTTTCAACATCGATAACTACATAGCCGATAGTTGGACTAGTTTGCAGGTATTGTGCTGCGATGTTGATGTGTTCTTCGGCGAAGTAAGTGTTAATTTTGTTCAGGATACCTGGGCGGTTTTCATGAATGTGTAGTAAACGAGAACATTCACGAAGTGCTGGTAATGATGCTTCAGGGAAGTTAACACTAGACAAAGTTGAACCATTATCTGAGTATTTCGCAAGTTTAGAAGCGACTTCTGTACCGATATTTTCCTGAGCTTCCTGAGTTGAACCACCAACGTGTGGAGTCAGAAATACATTATCGAATTGTAATAATGGCGACTCAAATGGGTCTGCATTAGTTTTTGGCTCAGTCGGGAATACATCGACAGCTGCTCCTGCAATATGACCGGATTCTAACACAGCACATAGTGCATCGATATCAACAACAGTACCGCGTGCCGCATTAATAAAGATTGAACCAGGCTTCATCAGAGAAAACTGTTCTTTAGCCATCATATTTTTGGTTTCAGGAGTTTCTGGAACATGTAGCGAAATAACATCACATTTATTTAGCAATTCAGCCATGGTTGGAACCTGAACAGCATTACCCAGAGACAATTTGTTTTCGATATCATAGTAATACACTCTCATGCCAAGGTTTTCAGCTAGAATGCTAACCTGAGTACCAATGTGACCATAGCCGATGATACCAAGGCTTTTTCCGCGAGCTTCATAACTGTTATCGGCACTTTTCTTCCAGATGCCTCTGTGAGCCAGAGCATTTTTTTCTGGTACACCGCGAAGTAGCAGAATGATTTGTCCTAAAACTAGTTCGGCAACACTACGAGTGTTGGAAAATGGGGCATTAAATACAGGAATACCACGTTTAGCTGCAGCATCCAAATCAACCTGGTTTGTGCCGATGCAGAAACAACCGATCCCTACTAGTTTTTGTGCGTGACTAAGCACTTCTTCTGTCAGATCTGTACGTGAACGAATACCGACGAAGTGAGCATCTTTTATTGCTTCAATCAGTTCATCTCCACTTAAGGACCCTTTGTGATACTCGATATTGGTATAGCCAGAGGATTGAAGAGTTTCAACTGCAGAAGCTGATACGCCTTCAAGAAGTAAAATTTTGATTTTGTCTTTTTCCAATGAAACTTTGGCCATTATTCTCGTCCTTAAAACTATCGAAAGGTGGGCAAAACGAGGCGCACAGGCGATTAAAATGAAAAAATAAGCATTTTCACGTTACGCAAACGTTTTCCTTGTGCGTCTTCTGGGCAATAAACTACCAAAAAAAATGCAAGAATGGTAAGAAAATTACGTCATAAGCAATAATTTTCTTGCTTAAAAAAAGAAAACGACGCATTCAAGCGCCGTTTGTTAAAAAATAGTATGAAAAATACAAACTATTCTTCGATTTTTGCACCTGAAGGAGTACCGGTAATCACAACATCGGCACCTCGGTGTGCAAATAGTCCATTGGTAACCACACCAGGAATATTATTTATTTTATCTTCCAGATCTTTTGGATCGGTAATTTGCATATCGTGAATATCTAAGATGATATTTCCGTTATCAGTAACAACACCTTCACGATAGATTGGATTACCGCCAAATTTGCTTAGTTCACGAATCACCTGTTCGCGAGCCATTGGAATAACTTCTACAGGAAGAGGAAACTTACCCAGAACATCAACTGCTTTTGTATCGTCAACAATACAGACAAACTTTTCAGAAATTGCGGCAACGATTTTTTCACGGGTAAGAGCTGCACCACCACCTTTGATCATGTCACGGGTAGGGTTGATTTCATCTGCACCATCGACATACACATCGAGTTTTTCTACATCATTACAGTCAAAGACCTGAATGCCCAGACCTTTCAATTTTTCTGTTGATGCGACAGAGCTGGATACAGCACCTTTGATGTCATCTTTAACAGAACCTAGTGCATCGATAAAATGATTCACCGTAGAGCCGGTGCCTACGCCAATAATTCCGCCTTTTGTGACGTATTTTAAAGCAGCCCAACCTGCTTCTTTCTTCATTTCATCTTGAGTCATGTCCATCTCCGGGTAACAGTAACAGTAAATTCTAGAGCGGGATTATAGCCAATATATTGATTTATTCCCAATTCCAAATCTTAGTTGGCGTCACTATTTTAGGTAAAGGAATATCCCATGATTCAATTGGTAGTTCTTCTATAAACTGACAATCGTGAGCAATACCGATTGGTTTGGCTCCGTGATGGGTTTTAAACCAGGGTTCTAAAGTACGATCGTAGTAGCCACCGCCCATTCCTAAACGATGTCCCCGGCGATCGAACGCAACCAGTGGAGTAAAGATAACATCCAGCTCTTGCGCAGGAATGATGTCATCCTTTTTTAATTTAGGTTCGAGGATACCATAACGGTTTGCAACCAGTTCTGAACCCGAATGATAATGTAGAAAGAGTAATTGTCCTTTTGAAAAAGGATGCAGAACCGGAATATAGACAGATTTATTTTGTTGCCAACACCATTCGATAAAAGGCTGAGTATTCAGTTCACCGTCGTTTGATAAATACAGAGCAAAGTGCTGTCCCTGAACAATTTCTTCAAGTTGCTGGCATTGCGTTATAAGCTGTGCCGAAGCCAGATCCTGTTCATGTCCAGGTAAAGATCGACGTTGTTCGCGAATTTGTTTACGAAAATTTTGGCGAGAAATATGATGTTTCATAGAAAAGGGTACCCCAGGATGCCGTCGCAGATTTTGACCCTTGAACCAGCTGGTTCAAGGCGGATTAGCAATGATAACCGTAGGCTTCTCGGTTCGAGCCGAGCTTGCACAATAGCTATCAAGTACCAACCCTTATGTATTGCTTATCGGCTCAGGGACGTAATCCGCTGACTAACACCCCAGGGTAAATTCTTGTTTTGCTGAGAGGCTACTGTTGCTGACCTTTAGTGACTCGATTGAGCGCCTGCTCTAATGATACACTAAGTTGTTCTACTCGCTCCAGTAAGCGATGTTCGCTACGCTCGCTCTCTTGCTTTTGTATTTGCAGTTCATAACAGATATTTAATGCTGCAATCGTGAGTAATTTAACTTCGTTATTTACCTTAGTACGCTCACTCATTTCTTGCAAACGTTTATCCAGTTCTTTGGCAGCAGAACGTAAAGACTCTTCCTGTCCTGCAGGGCAGTTGACTCTGGTGGTATTACCTAAGATTTTTACATCTACCGCTTGATTACTCATGATTTATGAACTCATAACGCTCTAATAAATGATGACATAGATATTATAGTGTCATCGAGAACGAAACTATAGGTAAACGTTAGTTAAGATTCAAGTATTTCACTCACATAGCAAGTAAATGCTCAGTTAAAAACTCACATATTGGACAGTTTGTGCAAAACATAAGCATATCTGTTGCTGCTTTATTTCCGCTTAATAGCTGTTAGTGGTACGATTGCTTTTATTTCCAGATGAGTTTCTCATGAGCCAAAAATCACTTCCGGATTATTCAACATTTCAATCAGTCCTTTCAGGCGCTTCTTTGTCTGTGACACCGGCAGAAGCCCATGGATTGTTAGTCGGTATGCTGGCAGGCGGTCTGAACCCAAATGATAAAAGCTGGCAACCTCTTTTATTCGATTACACCAACGATGGAATGGGTTGGCCTGTAAGTGCCTTAACGGAAACTGAATCATTGTTAGCCTTTTCTGCCCAAGAATTGATGGGAGATGACCTGTCAGTTTCTTTGTTGATCCCTGAAGATAGCGAATCTTTGTCCTTGTTTGATAAAGCGGATGGAGTCTGTGATTGGGTGAATCACTTTATTTCCGGATTGGGTTTAATTGGTATTGATACTAAAAATGCCGCGTCTGATGTGAAAGAAGCACTGTCTGATTTAGAAGAGATCAGCAAACTTGGTATTGATGAAGATGATGATATGGAAGAACAGGCTTTGTTGTTAGAGCAGGTGGTTGAGCATATTAAAGCCTGTGTATTGACCATTCATTCTGAATTAGGGGCTCGCGTTGAGCCAACTCAGGAAAAGCCAACTCTTCATTAAGATAGTATTTTCATTAAGAAGGTGTTTGTGTGAAAACGTATGATGTGGTTATCGTTGGTGGTGCAGTAGTCGGAGCAACATTAGCCCTGGCATTAAATCAACGCTCAAGCAAGCCATTATCGATAGCTATTGTCGAGGCAACTTCTTTCAACCCAGCAACTCAGGGAGGATTTGATGCCCGCTCAATTGCTCTCTCATTAGGTACAACAGATATCTTAGACCGCTTTGGTTTATGGACAGATATAAAACCATTATCGACGCCAATCACTAAAATTCAGGTTTCAGATCAGGGGCATGCCGGAATGACGGATATAGATGCCGGCTCTCTTTATGTTCCAGCTTTAGGTTATGTTGTTGAGCTGTCTGAAATAGGTCAGCTATATCAAAATAAACTCAATGAATATCATAATATTGAGTATTTATGTCCATGTTCTATTACCGGGTTGGAACAGAAACAAGACTATGTTGATGTTGAATTATCTGATGGTAATACATTACATAGTAAGCTCGTGGTTGCCGCTGACGGAACAAACTCGCAGTGCTGTCAGTTGGCAGGAATAGAGCCAGAATTCGAAGATTATGGCCAGACGGCTATCATTGCTAATGTTGTTCCTGAAATGGATCATAAGGGGCAGGCCTTTGAACGATTCACTTCAGAAGGACCTGTGGCTTTGTTACCTATGTCTGAAGGCAGGATGTCTCTGGTATGGTGTGTTCATCCAGATAAAGCAGAAACCTTGATGGCGCTTGAAGATGATGAATTTCTCTCTGCGCTGCAGAACAAATTTGGCTGGCGTTTAGGGAAAATTAACAGCTTAGGATCTCGTCATGCTTACCCTTTAAGATTAACTGTGCGTAAGTCAAAAATTTCACACCGCTTTGCAGCAGTGGGGAATGCTGCTCAGACACTTCATCCCATTGCAGGGCAGGGATTTAATCTGGGGATTCGTGATATTGCGACTTTAGTGGATGAAATCATTCACTATCCGGAAGATCCTGGTAATTACAGTGGATTGCATCGTTATAAAACCCGACGAGAAAACGATCAGCAGAAAACCGTCAATCTGACCTCAACGCTGGTTCATCTATTTTCAAATACCTGGCTGGCTACTATGGTTGGTCGAAATGTCAGTTTAATGGTTGCCGATAACATTCCTGTCTTAAAAAGCCCGTTATTGAGCCGAACATTAGGGAAAATTCCCAGATAAACAGGAGAAGTTTCTTCACTATGATGCAAAGTTTTGATGTGACTATTATTGGTGGCGGTATGGTAGGGCTGGCATTGGCTGCAGCCCTCAAAAACAGTGATATGAGAATTGCCGTTATTGAAGGTCAGTCCATTGATGAATCTATGGATGATATTCCTGAAATTCGGGTTTCTGCACTTAATCGAGCCAGTGAAATATTCCTAAAAAATATACATGCCTGGAATGGAATCGAAAAAAGACGATTTTCTGAATATACCGGGATGTATGTATGGGAAAAAGACAGCTTTGCTTCTGTTTCATTTGATGCTGAGTCATTGTATCAGCCTAATCTGGGATACATTGTTGAAAATAAAGTGGTTCAGCAGTCGTTACTGGAACAAGTAAAACAGCAGGGTAATGTTACTCTGTTTATGTCGTGTCATTGTCAAAGTTTTTCTATGGGTGAAAGCGAAGCATGGCTGGTTCTGGATAATGGTACATCAATGACAACAAAGCTGGTTGTTGGTGCTGATGGGGCTAATTCCTGGGTAAGAAATCAAAGTCAGATTCCTTTAACTCACTGGGACTATGGCCATGCTGCTCTTGTTGCGAATGTTGTGACTGAACTTCCTCATGACGGGATAGCCCGTCAGATATTTACCCCTGATGGACCGCTTGCATTTTTACCTATGGCTGATGAACATCTGTGTTCTATTGTCTGGTCAACTGAACCGCCCCGGGCAGAACAGTTACAGACGATGTCGGATGAAGAGTTTAATAAGTCTCTTACCGTTGAATTTGATAATCGGTTAGGGCTATGTGAGGTGCAAAGCTCCCGCCAGGTTTATCCTTTAAAAATGCGTTATGCCCGTGATTTTGTTCAGGAACGGATTGCTTTGGTTGGTGATGCAGCCCATACGATTCATCCGCTTGCCGGACAAGGGGTTAATCTGGGGTTTCTTGATGCGGCTTCACTGGCCGAGACATTACTCGAAGTCTGGAATGAAGGTCGGGATATCGGCAGAAAGAAAAACTTACGCCCTTATGAACGTTGGCGTAAAGCAGAAGCCAGCAAAATGATTGCTGCTATGCAAAGTTTTAAGGTATTGTTTGATGGTGATTTCCCATTGAAAAAATTGGCTAGAGGTGTGGGGATGTCACTGTTTAATGAGTTAACGGTTCCTAAAGATGAGTTGATGAAAAGAGCTCTGGGGCTAAAAGGCGAACTGCCTCAGTTAGCGAAATTTATGCATGATTAATTCGATTTAAAGATCAATATGCAAAGAAAAAGGGCTGTTTTACAGCCCTTGGTTTTTATTGTTGTTTTATTGTTTCACGTTATTGGATATTGGAACTTTTAATCAGGTTATCAGGCAGCTTCTAATTGCCGCATCTTTATTATTTCTTGGTTAATTTCTTTAACTGTCTGAAAGTGTCTTTCTTCGGCTTGCTCTGGCAGTATTAATTTACCATTATCAAACTCGAACTTACCAATGCCGTAGATATAAATTCTACCTTTAAATAAACGACTTATATGTTTAGCTATCATACTTGGAGTGTATCGCTTAAACAGTCTCATTGTTGTTGTCCTTTTGTTATCCTTTTGTTTCTGACGCATAAAAAATTATAGCGATTTAAGAAGTAAAATTTGTGAGCTTGCAGGGGAAAATATAATTAACTAAAACCTGTTTGTTTTTTTGTGCTGTAATTTACGAATTTTACGTATAAATCGCTATTTTGTGTGAGCAGATAGACAAAAATATGTCATAACCACTTGTAATCACGCGATTATTAAACTGGATGGATATGACACTTTTAAGAAAGGTATATTTCGGTTTGGTTTAAACTGGTTGTGTTTTACTCAGTGGTTTCTGATTTGCGAAGAATGTCATGTATTTGCGGTGAAACTAATCCCGTTAAATCTGAGAGTGATAAAGCCAGCCCCGCCATAGTATGGCCAGAACTGATGGTTACTTCGGTTTCTACAAAGATGCTTGAATCAAAAATAACCGGGATTTCTTCCGGGATAAATAATGGGGTTACGGTACCTGGCCGGTAATTGATGATTTGTGCTATATCTTCTTTTGCAACACAGGTCATTCTGCGCCATCCCAGAAAGGCGCGGACTTTTTTGGGGTCTACTGATTCATCACCAGGAACACAGGCTAAGGCATATTGATTACTCATATCTCTGAGCAGAATACATTTGACCATTTGATGAGGGCGGATGCCACGCTGCTGCGCAGCATCCGCAATGTTAACGGCTTCACTCTGATGGGGTAACCAGCGAAATTCTATCTGGTGTTGTTCCAGATATTGACTAATTCGGGTTGGTGTCATGCGTTAGTCCGATGTGTTTACTCTGTTTCCTCTAAACTGTATGGCAGGGGATAATAGTCCCATCGGGCAGTATCATTACCTTTGATCCTGAATTGAGAATCTTCCTCTAAATTATTAGGTAAGACAATCTGGCCGATAGCATTGCCATTTCCAAGTGGGCACACAGACAGAAGGTTTCCTACACTTCGCCAGTTTTCTCCGACTGAACGTTCTATTTCCACATCAACTGCAAATTCGTTTAACGGACCGGTTAAAGTAAATAAGGCGCGTTTGTTAACTCCGCGGTATTTTGCCCGGGCTACGGTTTCCTGCCCGGTATAACAGCCTTTGGTAAAGCTGATACCATCCAGAGCCTGTAAATTTAATGCCTGCGGAATATGGGTATTTTGCTCCTGTTCATTCAGAACGGGAATACCGTCTTTAATTTCGGCGAATAGCCAGGCGTTTTCATGGACCAGTTCACCGTTAAAGTTATCGATTAAATCGGATACTTTCGACTCTTCCATGATAAGAGCCCAGCGATTATCTGAAATCTGAACGGCTGTTCCTCCGGAGATTTTTCTGACATTACCTTCGTCCTGACTTAGTTGAGCAATATAGTCAGTCGCGGAATTGCCCATAACGCTAAGAACAATATCTGCAGATTCTTCCAGTTCTGTTTTGGAAAAAACGGCGTATTTTTTTAGTTCTCTTAATTCTGCTTCTATTACTGATTCAGGTTGCAGCATGGCATAACCTGAGTTGTGATGGAACAAACGAAAAATAGACCAGATTTTGCCTTTTGGATCACAGTGACCCGAAAAGGTAACATCCTGTTCAGGTAGGCTGACCACATTACAGGTAAGTTGTCCCTGTAAATACGATTTAGTGTCAGGCCCCGTTGCGGTAATGATCTTCCATGATTCCAGGTAAGCAAGTTGTAATTCAGTGGTACTCTCCTCTGGTTGTTGGGGAGTTAATGACTGAAACTGTTTTTTCCAATCCATAATTGATATTCCGTAATGAAGAGAATGATACCTTATGGTAGAACGGAATCACTTTTTTGTCAGCTTGATCGAAGACTGCAATTAATTTTGTGGCTGTTCATTTAGCCCCTTGATACACTGAATAGAATAAACATTAGAAATGAGGAACTTGTAATGTACACCGCTGAAGAGAAAGCAAAGATTAGATGGAGATGTCGCAGGGGCATGCTTGAGCTTGACGTTGTGATTATGCCTTTTTTTGAAGATTGTTTTGAAGAGTTGAGCGAAGCAGAACAACAAGAGTTTGTTACGCTGCTGGATTGTGATGATCCGGATCTGTTTAAATGGATCATGAGTCAGGGGCGTAGTGAAAACCTGGCCCACGCATCAATGGTAGATAAGATCGTTGCGTTTAACCAAAGTAGAAACCGTTAATTTTCATTGCGGTCTTTCATTTAATGCATTTTTCTTAGAGCTGGTTATTATCCAGCTCTATTTCTATGTGGTGATTATTTCTGATGTGGATATCAGTTTAAGTTTCGCCCTGATTGGCGCTTTTCTGCAAATCACAAAACTACATCAGCTACTAAAGCCTCAGTGTCGCGGTGATATCTCTTATTCTGTTAAAGGCCTCGCTATTAAGGACTTCTCTGTTAAGGGAAAGGGGCAGGAGCAACACAGTTCAGCAGATGTTGTATCGGTAAATACGATGTGTTGTTACTGGTTTTTAATTATTTGTCTCTCAGATAAACGAGTGAAGATGCTGTGGCGGGATAGTTGTAGTGACTGGGTTTACCGCTATTTGATTGTGCAGGAAAAGCAGAGGCAATATGCCTCTGCTTAAGTGAAAGTTGGATATCTTTATGGTTCCAGAATCGTTGAGCCACTGGAGTCTAATTGATCCGGATAGTCTAACGTGTAATGCAATCCACGACTTTCTTTACGCTGCATGGCACAACGCACCATGAGTTCAGCTACCTGCAGTAAGTTACGCAACTCAATCAGGTTATTTGAAACCCGGAAATTACTGTAGTATTCGTGAGTTTCCTGTTGCAGAAGGTGGATGCGTCTTAATGCACGTTCCAGACGTTTATCGGTTCTGACAATACCCATATAGTCCCACATACACAAGCGCAGTTCATGCCAGTTGTGTTGAATAACCACCTCTTCGTCTGAGCATAGAACCTGACTTTCATCCCATGCCGGAAGGCTGGTTGCGATTTCTGCGTTGTCGATATTTTCTAAAATATCTGCAGCCGCTGAACGGGCATAAACAATGCACTCAAGCAGTGAGTTCGATGCCATACGGTTAGCACCATGCAAACCAGTGTAGCTGACTTCACCAATGGCATAGAGATTCTTAAGATCTGCCTGACCTTTTTTATTGACCATAACACCACCACAGGTGTAGTGAGCCGCCGGTACAATTGGAATCGGCTCTTTCGTCATATCAATATCAATTTTTTTCAGACGATCATAAATGGTTGGGAAGTGTTTCTGGATAAAGTCAGCTGGTTTGTGGCTGATGTCCAGGTACATACAATCTGCGCCCAGTCGCTTCATTTCGAAGTCGATAGCCCGGGCAACAATATCTCTTGGCGCCAGTTCCAGGCGTTCATCAAAATCGAACATAAAGCGGGAACCATCAGGGCGTTTCAGGTAAGCACCTTCACCTCTTAGCGCTTCAGACAGCAGGAAGTTACGGGCTGCCGGATGGTACAGACAAGTAGGGTGGAACTGGTTAAATTCCATGTTAGCAACACGACAGCCTGCACGCCATGCCATGGCAATTCCGTCACCAGAAGAAATTTCCGGATTAGATGTGTACTGATAGACTTTAGATGAGCCTCCGGTTGCAAGAACTGTGAACTTAGCTGAAATTGTTTCGACGTGTTCTATTTCGCGGTTCCAGACATAAGCACCAATGACTTTATCTTTGTCTCCGCCTACTTTGTCTTCTTTGATTAAGTCCAGTGCGGTATGACGTTCAAGAACGGTAATGTTCGGATGGTTGATAACATTATCCTGTAATGACAACTGAACTGCTTTACCGGTTGCATCCGCAGCATGAAGAATACGGCGGTGGCTATGGCCGCCTTCTCTGGTCAGGTGATATTTTGGATGTTCTTTATCGGTATTTTCTTCATCCAGATCAAAAGGTACACCGCCATCAATTAACCACTGAACACTTTCTTTCGCATTTTCTGCGATAAAACGAACTGTGTCTTCTTCACAGATACCGGCACCAGCAATCAAAGTATCCTGTACATGAGACTCAACGGTATCAGTTTCATCAAATACAGCAGCAATACCACCTTGCGCGTAATAGGTAGAACCTTCACTCCATGGACCTTTACTTAACACAATGACTTTGCAATGTTGGGCAACCCTTAATGCTAAGGTCAGGCCGGCAGCACCACTCCCTACGATTAACACATCACACTGATGTTCTACTTTATTACTCATAAAATTTATCTATCCTAAAATTAAAGAGCAAACCACTCTTTTCCATTTATTTTAATGTGCTCTAAAGTTTAGATATCCACCAAAATACTATTAGTAATGAGAAAGTTAGACTCATTGTGATGGGTATCTATGGGGTACAGAGCACTAAGTCGCTTATGTCGCTCTAATTGCAATGTGCTTTTTAAATGCTATTGTAATTAGCTTTTTTTCCGCCAAGATAGGAATGTCCGCTTTAAAATCGGCTTGTATCTATCAATTTTTAATAAAAAAAAGCAAAAAAGTATTGGCGTCATGGAACTTACTGTTCACATAAAAGTCATAGTATAGTGCTCATGTAAGCGGTGGTGTCAATACTACATTTTGCAGTATTAGTGCCCATATCTGAGAAGGTAAGGGAGTAAACATAGGAGTATTCGCTCGAATGAACGAGCAGTTAACCGACCAAGTATTGATTGAGCGAGTTCAGAGTGGTGATAAGCAAGCATTTAACTTATTGGTTCTAAGGTATCAAAATAAAGTATGTAATCTTATTTCCCGGTATGTGAGCAATTCTGGTGATGTGGCTGATGTCGCTCAGGAAGCATTTATAAAAGCGTATAGAGCCATACCAACATTTCGTGGTGAAAGTGCTTTTTATACATGGCTTTATAGAATTGCAGTTAACACTGCTAAAAACCATATTGTGGCACAGAGTCGTAGACCTCCGGCTAATGATGTGGACGCTGAAGACGCTGAATATTATGAAAGTGGTAATGTTTTAAAAGAAATATCGAACCCTGAGAACATTACGTTGTCGAAGGAACTGAAGCGTGCAGTTTTTGACGCGATTGATGCATTACCAGAAGATTTAAAAACAGCAATGACTCTTCGCGAATTAGATGGATTAAGCTATGAAGAGATCGCTGCCGTAATGGAGTGCCCTGTGGGTACAGTTCGCTCTCGTATTTTTAGAGCTCGAGAATCAGTGGAGCAACGAATCAGTTCGTTACTCTAATCAGTTGAGTGTTTAATGTATGGTGGAAAGAATGGCTGGGAAAGAGAATATTTCAGCACTTATGGATGGTGAATTAGTTGATAAGGCATTATTGCAGGAATTAACTAATGATTCAGCGATGCAGGAAACCTGGCGTAATTACCATCTTATTGGTGATGTAATTCGTGGTGATATTGCAGAAAGCATGTCCTCAGAAGAGTGGAATATTGCAGATAAAGTGGCGGTTGCTTTGGAATCTGAGCCAAGTTATGGTCAGTTTGACAATGTAACACCACTCGAAGAACAACCACAGCCATATAAGGCGAAACGTCAATTGCCTCGTTGGTTATCTCAATTTGGTCAGGTAGCGATTGCTGCTTGCGTCTCTTTTGTGGTTGTTATGGGTGTTCAGCAATATTCCGGAAGTGACAGTATAGATAATCCTGCTGCACAGCTTCCTGTATTACAAACAATTCCATTGGCTGGTTCTGCTGAACCGGTGAGTCTGACCCGTGATGCTGTCAATCAGCATTCTCAACGTTCAAAAATTCAAGAGCAACGAAAAGAAGTTAATGCATTGCTGCAGGATTATGAACTTCAGTTAAGACTCAACAGTGAGCAGCAACATAAATCTAACCAGTAAGAAGTCGGTAGTTGAATGAAGAAGTTTCTGGTCAGTGTGTTAGCATTGTTCAGCTTGAATATGAATACAGCCTTTGCTGACGAAGAGTCTGCAGAGGCTGTGTTACTTCAAATGAATCATGCTAGCCAAAGTTTAAACTATGAATTGTCTTATATTCAGGTTCGGAAAAATGGCTTTGAACCTTTGCTTTATCGTCATGCAATTGAGAACGATAAGGTATTTGCCCATCTTTTGTATCTCAGTGGACCTGTAAAGGAAGTGATACGTAGAGGTAAAGAAGTCAGCTATATAGAACCTGGAACAGAACCATTTTCTGTTGCTTCAGGCAAAATGGTTGCACCGCTTATTCCCCTTCTCAACAGTGATATTAAAGCGCTCAGTAATTACTATGATTTTGTTAAAATAGGCAGAGGTCGGGAAGCCGGGGTTCCGTGTAAAGTTATTCGGGTTGTGCCTAAAGATGGAATGCGTTATTCCTATGTCTTGTGGGTGGATGAACATAATTTCCTACCCCTCCGTGCCGATTTGGTTGATCGGGATGGGGAGATCCTGGAACAATATAGAACGATCTCTTTTTCTATTAGTGATAAACTGGCCAAATTGATGGCTGGTTTAGATCAGGTTCAGCTTCCTGATGTTTTGTCTATTCCGGAAAGTTCCATTAGCAAAACTTACTGGACTGCCTCCTGGGTTCCGGACGGCTTTAATGCTCTTGAACTGAATCGCTACCGAATGGCGGTAACCGAACGTTTAGTTGAGAGTCAAATGTATTCAGATGGATTGTTCAATTTTTCTGTATATGTATCTACAGAAGACAATACATCGCTGAAGAATCAACTTGTACGTCAAGGACGGCGCACATTACAAACGATGACAAAAGACAATAAAGAAATTTCGGTGATTGGCGATATCCCACCGGAAACGGCGAAAAAAATTGCCCAGTCTGTTGTCTTCGAAAAAGGTAAAGAGTAAGGAGATACAATTATGATGACTGCATTAGCGACAGTAGCTTCCGTTTCGTCCACGTCTGATGGATATAATGTTGAATTAAACTGTGAAAGACAATCGAGTTGTAGTCATTGTGCATCTTCCAGTAGCTGTGCTACCGGCTCGGTATCCAAAGCATTAGGGAATAAAGTACTACGCTGGACTCTTCATACGACACAAGTTGTAAAGGAAGGGCAGATGGTTGAGATTGGTTTTCCTGAAAAAAGCTTGCTGCAATCAGCTGCGTTAGTCTATTTATTACCGCTGGTTATGCTGATGATTGGCGCAGTATGCGGGCAGTCTTTATCTCAGCACTATTTTAGTGGTAACGAACTGATCGTGATTGTTTCTGCCGTTCTTTTTGCCTGGTTTGGGATTGCATTTGCTAAGCGTTTTTCAAAAACTCTTGAAAAACGCACCGGTACAGAAGTGATATTAGTACGAGTTCTTGGTGAATCCATCATTTAATCAAAATAATCGGTTGTCGCTAATCTTTAATTTATGATGCGAAGCTAAGCGAAATTGGGTAGAATCGCCCCACTTAATAGAAATTCTCAGTTTTTATTGGTTGAAAATAAACTCTGAGATGTTTTTTCCTTTTAAATTTAAGAGTTTAGTCATCCCTGATTATGAAGCACATTCGTAACTTTTCGATTATCGCCCATATCGACCATGGCAAGTCGACACTTTCTGACCGTCTGATTCAAGTATGCGGTGGATTAACTGACCGTGAAATGGCGGAGCAAGTTTTAGATTCAATGGATTTAGAACGCGAGCGCGGTATTACAATTAAAGCACAGAGTGTGACTCTTAATTACACGGCCAAAGATGGTGAAACGTATCAGTTGAACTTTATCGATACTCCGGGACACGTTGACTTCTCTTATGAAGTATCTCGCTCTCTGGCAGCCTGTGAGGGTGCATTACTTGTAGTTGATGCTGGTCAGGGGGTTGAAGCTCAGACTCTGGCGAACTGCTATACCGCAATTGAAATGGATCTGGAAGTGGTTCCTATTCTGAACAAAATCGATCTGCCAGCTGCTGAACCGGAACGAGTTGCGGAAGAAATTGAAGATATCGTTGGTATTGATGCTATTGATGCAGTACGTTGTTCTGCTAAAACAGGTGTCGGTGTTGACGAAGTATTAGAAAAAATTGTGGAATCCATTCCAGCACCGGAAGGTGATCCGGATGCGCCACTACAAGCATTAATTATTGATTCCTGGTTTGATAACTACTTAGGTGTTGTTTCTCTGGTTCGTGTCAAAAATGGCAGTCTGAGAAAAAATGACAAAATTAAAGTCATGAGTACCGGACAGGTTTGGGGTATTGATCGAATTGGTATCTTTACACCTAAGCAGGTTGATACCGAAATCCTTGAAACCGGCGAAGTAGGCTGGGTTGTTTGTGGTATCAAAGATATCTTGGGTGCGCCGGTTGGTGATACCTTAACACTGGCAAAAAATGGCTGTGAAAAACCGTTACCAGGCTTTAAGAAAGTAAAACCGCAGGTTTATGCTGGTTTGTTCCCGGTATCTTCGGATGATTATGAAAACTTCCGTGATGCTTTAGGTAAATTAAGTCTGAATGATGCGTCATTGTTCTACGAACCAGAAACCTCAGCTGCTTTGGGTTTTGGTTTCCGTTGTGGTTTCCTTGGTATGCTTCATATGGAGATCATCCAGGAACGTTTAGAACGTGAATACGATCTTGATTTGATCACGACTGCTCCGACGGTAGTTTACGAAGTAGAAAAAACAAATCATGAAGTTATTTATGTTGATAGCCCGGCTAAATTACCTGCGATTAATGACATAGAAGAAATCAGAGAGCCGATCGCTCGTTGTAATATTCTGGTACCTCAGGATTATCTGGGTAACGTTATCACTTTGTGTGTTGAAAAACGTGGTACTCAGGTTGATATGGTTTATCACGGTAATCAGGTGGCGTTAACTTATGACGTGCCAATGGCTGAAGTGGTTCTGGACTTCTTTGACCGCTTGAAATCAACGTCACGCGGCTATGCTTCATTAGATTACGGTTTCCAACGCTTTGAAGCCTCTGACATGGTGCGGGTAGACGTATTACTAAATGGTGAGCGCGTCGATGCGTTAGCTATCATTACGCATACCGAGCAGGCTCAGACTCGTGGTCGTCTTCTGGTTGAGAAGATGAAAGAATTTATTCCTCGTCAGATGTTTGATATTGCAATTCAGGCAGCAATCGGTAACCACATTATCGCGCGTTCTACTGTTAAGCAATTGCGTAAAAACGTACTGGCGAAATGTTACGGTGGTGACGTAAGCCGTAAGAAAAAACTGCTGAAGAAACAGAAAGAAGGTAAAAAACGCATGAAACAGATTGGTAATGTTGAATTACCACAGGAAGCGTTTCTTGCTATTCTTCATGTTGGTAAAGACTAATTCACTCCAAATATCGGTTTGGGAATAATATTGTTAAGTGAAAGGGTTTCGGCTCTTTCACTTTCGTGTTTTTAGATAAGGGAAGTCAATGGCGAATACATTTTCACTGATTCTGGTGATTGTTACTCTGGTGACTGGAGTAATTTGGGCATTAGAAAAATGGGTGTGGTCTAAGAAGAAACAACAAAAATTGGCTGAGATTGAAGCTCAGACTAATGGCTTAGATTCTGCTACCAAAGAGAAAGTGATGCGCCAGTCCTGGCTAGTTGAAAATAGTGTTTCAATTTTTCCGGTTATTGCGATTGTTCTGATTGTGCGTTCATTTATTTATGAACCTTTTCAGATTCCATCGGGTTCCATGATGCCGACATTATTGGTCGGAGATTTCATTCTGGTGGAAAAATATGCTTATGGGATCAAAGATCCTGTGATGCATACGCAAATGATTGATGTCGGTGATCCTCAGCGTGGAGACATCGTTGTATTCCGTTATCCGCCAAACCCAAGTATTGATTACATCAAACGGGTTGTCGGTTTACCGGGAGATACCATCCGTTACAGCAGTGAAAAACGCGTATGTATTCAGCCAAAAGGTGAAAGTACCTGTAATCTGGTGCCGTTATCTAATGTGAAAGAAAGTGGCTTTTACCAAAATGGTATACCATTACTTCAGTTAGATGAAAAACTGGGTAGTGTTGAACATAATATTTTAATTGACCCTGCACGTCGAGATCGCGTTTCTGCGTATCAGCCAAGACCGGGTGTTAACGAGTGGGTTGTTCCTGAAGGTCACTACTTTGTGATGGGGGATAATCGCGATAATAGTGCAGATAGCCGTTATTGGGGATTTGTGCCAAAAGAAAACTTAGTGGGTAAAGCCGTTGCGATTTGGATTAGTTTTGAATTTGAGCGTGATGAAAACAGTGCATTACCTGCATGGATTCCGACAGGCGTACGATTTAACCGTATCGGTGGTATTAACTAAGCCCTTCGGGGCATTAAGACAATAAGAAACGATGAACTCTAACATAAACAGATTAGAAAAAAAGCTTGAGTATGAGTTTACTCATGCAGAGCTTCTTGATCTGGCACTGACTCACCGCAGTGCCAATAGTCAACATAATGAACGTCTTGAATTTCTGGGCGATTCAATTTTAAGTTTTGTCATTGCTGACGATTTGTATCACCGATTCCCGAAAATCAATGAAGGTGATATGAGCCGTATGAGAGCAACCTTAGTAAGGGGAAAAACTCTTGCTGAACTGGGCCGGGAGTTTGGTCTTGGAGATTACTTAAAATTAGGTCCAGGTGAGCTGAAAAGTGGTGGTTTCAGAAGAGATTCTATTCTGGCAGATGCAGTAGAAGCCATTATCGGTGCTATTTATCTAGATAGCGGTATTGAGTCTGTACGTGGCATCATTTTAGGTTGGTACAAGTCTCGCTTAGAGTCTATTCAGCCGGGGATTTCCCAGAAAGATCCGAAAACCCGCTTACAGGAATTTTTGCAGGGCAGAAGAAAACCACTACCTTTGTATACTGTGACTAAAATTAAAGGTGAAGCGCATAACCAGGAGTTTACCGTTTCATGTGAAATTTCAGGCATCGGAGAGCCTGTCATTGGAAAAGGCACTAGCCGTCGCAAGGCAGAGCAAGCGGCAGCAGAGCAAGCACTAGAGCAGCTAACGCATGACTGATAAAGAATTTGATATCGATGCTTTTTTTTCCTCAGAGCAGAAAAAAGAAAGCTCACCAGAGAATCAACATTGTGGATTTATTGCCATTGTGGGCAGACCCAACGTTGGTAAATCAACGCTGTTAAATAAGATTCTGGGACAAAAAATATCGATAACCTCGCGCAAACCGCAAACTACCCGCCACCGTATTATGGGGGTGGATACTGATGGTGATTACCAAGCGATTTATGTGGATACTCCCGGATTACATATCGAGGAGAAACGAGCGATTAACCGTTTGATGAATCGTGCTGCGAACAGTTCTTTAAGTGATGTAAACCTGGTGCTGTTTTTGGTGGATGGTACACACTGGACCCAAGACGATGAAATGGTTTTAAACAAACTACAGAAATCGAATTTCCCGGTGGTATTGTGTGTCAACAAAGTTGATAACGTTAAAGATCGCAACGAAGTCATGCTGCATATGATGGATATGTCGAAAAAAATGGACTTTGTTGAAGTGGTGCCGATTTCAGCCAAACAGGGTAAAAATATTGATGTGATTCGTAAATTAGTACGTGAGCATCTGCCTAAAGCTGTCCATCATTTCCCTGAAGAATATGTCACCGATCGTTCTCAGCGTTTTATGGCATCAGAAATTGTGCGTGAAAAACTGATGCGTTTTACCGGCGAAGAACTGCCATATTCGGTTACAGTAGAAATTGAACGCTTTGACTACAACCCGGAAACGGATGGATTCCATATCAATGCCCTGATTCTGGTGGAGCGAGAAGGCCAGAAGAAAATGGTTATTGGTAAAAAGGGTGAGAAAATAAAGACTATTGGTCGTGAAGCTCGTCTGGATATGGAAGAGTTGTTTGGTCGTAAAGTTTATCTGGAAACCTGGGTGAAAGTGAAATCTGGTTGGGCTGATGATGAACGAGCTCTGCGCAGCTTAGGTTATATCGACGATTTATAAGCTATTTATAAAAACCTCGATTGCTAAAAAGAAAGGTTTCTACCGGACAAGGAGTATTTTACAATACTCCTTGTTTAGTATTTAGGAACCATTATGTCCGAAGCAGGTTTACAGCGCTGTTTTGTTCTCCACCGACGTCCATATAGCGAGTCTAGCTTAATTGTGGATATTTTTAGTGAAGAATATGGGCGGCTGACTCTGCTTTCAAAAGGGGCAAGGAGTGCTCGTTCACATCTTAAAAGTGTTCTTCAGCCATTTACGCCATTATTAATGAAATGGTCCGGTAAAGGAGAAATGAAGACTCTCCGTCAGGCTGAAGCCATTAGCCTTGGATTACCGTTAACCGGAATTACCCTCTATTCTGCAATGTATGTTAATGAGTTACTTGCCAGAGTGATTCCGGTTGAAGTCGCTCATCCAGGGCTCTTTTTAGATTACCTGCAGGCATTAACTGAGCTGGCACAAACCTCAAATCCGGAACCCGCTTTACGGCGTTTTGAGCTCGCACTGTTATCCAATTTGGGGTATGGGGTCGATTTTCTGCATTGCGCTGGTACCGGAGATGCAGTTGAACCAACCATGACGTATCGTTATCGGGAGCAAAAAGGATTTATTGCCTCGGTACGTAGAGACAATCTGACGTTTTTAGGTGAAGAGCTTATCGCTATTAGTGAGCGCCGGTTTGTGACCAAAGAACAACTACAAGCTGCAAAACGGTTTACGCGGATAGCGCTAAAACCGTATATTGGCAGTAAGCCATTAAAGAGTCGGGAATTATTTATATCTAAAACCGGCATTTCGAGATCACGGAGTATAGGAAAATGAGTTCAATTTTATTAGGTGTCAATATTGATCATATCGCAACATTACGTAATGCCCGCGGCACCAAATACCCAGATCCTGTTCATGCAGCGGAAATTGCAGAACGTGCTGGTGCGGACGGCATTACGGTTCACCTGCGTGAAGATCGCCGCCATATTAACGATCGTGATGTACGTATCTTAAGAGATACTATTCAAACCCGTATGAATCTTGAAATGGCAGTAACCGATGAAATGGTTGAGATTGCCGTTGCAACTAAGCCTGATTTTGTTTGTCTGGTTCCGGAAAAAAGACAGGAACTGACCACCGAAGGTGGTCTGGACGTTGTGGGCCAACTGGAAAAAGTAAAAACTGCGACTGAAAAATTATCTCAGGCCGGAATCAAGGTATCACTGTTTATTGATGCCGATCGTGAACAGATCGATGCGGCAAAAGCATGTGGCGCACCCTATATTGAGCTGCACACAGGGCATTATGCCGATGCAGAAACTGTTGAAGATCAACTGGATGAGCTGAAAAAGATCTCTGCTGCAGCCAGTTATGCGGATGATCTTGGCATTATAGTGAATGCCGGTCATGGCTTAACTTATCATAACGTTGCAGCTATTGCGGCTCTTCCTGAAATTCACGAACTCAATATTGGTCACTCCATTATTGGTCGGGCGGTGTTTGACGGACTGGCAACAGCAGTGAAAGATATGAAAGAAGCAATGGTTGAAGCTCGTCGCTAAGACTAACGATAAAGAGGAATGATGTGGCTATTGTTGGATTAGGTACTGATATTGCAGAAATTGCCAGAATTGAGGCTGCGTTATCTCGTTCCGGAGATAAATTTGCTGAGCGTATTCTGGCTCCTGCTGAATGGGACGATTTTAAAGCCCACAAAAAGCCACATCGTTTTCTTGCCAAACGTTTTTCAGTAAAAGAAGCGGCTGCGAAAGCCTTGGGGACGGGAATTGCCCAGGGTGTGACATTTCATGATTTTGTCATTGAACATGATGAATCTGGTAAGCCTGAACTCGTGCTTTCCGGTGTCGCTTCTGAAATCGCAACAAAACGCAGTGTCCGTTTCCATCATGTTTCTATTTCAGATGAGCGCCACTATACAGTGGCGACGGTTATTCTGGAATCTTAGCCTAGTATTATCGCTGATTCAGAGATCACTTTTTCCATTTCATCCTGAAGTTCAAATAGCTCTGGTTCTAAATCATTAATAGTGCTGCCTGAGCGTAGCGCCTGTTCTAGTTGGGCGCAGACTTTTTTCAATCTTGGAACGCCACTGTATGAGCAACTTCCATGCAGTTTATGCACGTGATGAATTAACGTTTCCAACTCAATATCATTTTCCAGGGCCAGACTAACGGTTTTATCCACTTCAGGAATGTATTCGACCAGCATTTTTAACATATCTCTGGCCAGATCTTCTTTATTGGCCGCCTGCCTTAATGCCATCGACCAATCAATAATTGCGTTCTTGGTCTCTTTCCCATCATTTGTTTCTGGTTCTGTTGGTTCATTATGTGGCAAAGTCAGGACATCGACTGGCTGCTCCGAGATTAGAGGAGTCCAGCGAGCTAAAATTTGTTGTAAAACATGTTCCTCAATCGGTTTGGTTAAGTAATCATCCATTCCTTCATTAAGAAGCCTGTCTCTTTCTCCACTCATGGCATGAGCGGTAACTGCAATAACAGGTGTTTTACTGTTAAGCTCAGTTTGTTTTATTTTCTGGCATGCCGTGACACCATCCATCTGAGGCATCTGAATATCCATCAGAATAATATCAAATTTTTGTTTTTGGGCTTCTTCTACCGCCTGCTTACCATCTGTACAAGAGACAACTTCTGCAACACGCTCCTGAAGTAATGCTGTAATTAATTTAAGGTTGGCAGGGTTATCGTCCACCGCCATGACATGTAATGGCAATTGTTCTGGTTCGGTTTCTGGTGTTCCTGATAGTGCGAGTAAGTCCTGATGAGGATGTAAATCCAGCATGGACTGCAGCAGTTTTCTTTTCGCCAGTGGTTTGGTCAGGCACTTAACCGGATAGTGACGCATCAGATAATCTGAAAGCGCCAGTTCAGTACTTGGTGTGCCAATGAGTACTGTACCTGCAATAGAAAGTGCTTTTTCAATTTCCTGACTGACAGTATTTGTTTCAGCAGTTTCTGATGCGGGTAGATTGTAAATAAGGTAATCGTAACGGGTATTATCATTCGGCAGTTCACCGAGATAACTTACATCCATGCCTGCTTGAGTCAGTGTTTGCTGAATAATGGTTGCTGACTGAATGTTCTGCTCAATAAGCAATACTGATTTGTTGGTTAGTACCGTTGGGTTATACCAGGCTCCGACCGGGATTTCTGTCCGGTGCAGTTTAATGGTAAACCAGAAGGTTGATCCCTGGTGAAGACGGCTGGTCAAGCTGATTTCACCGCCCATCTGTCCCACTAATTTCTGGGTAATAACCAGTCCGAGTCCGGTACCGCCGTAACGGCGGGAAATACTTGCGTCCGCTTGACTGAATGCCTGGAATAATTGCGCCTGTTGGCGTTCAGAAATACCAATACCGGTATCTCTTACCATAAACTGAAGTTCGACAGTTTCGTCTTTGGTTGAGCGCATTTCAACACTGATATCAATATTACCGTGCTCAGTAAACTTAATTGAGTTACCAACCAGGTTAGTCAGGATCTGTTGGATACGCAGTGGATCACCAACCACGCCTGCTGGCACTTTTGGATCCACCTTAAGGGTGATTTCCAGCCCTTTTTCATGAGCGTTGGTTGCGAGCAGATCAACCACTTCTTCCAGGCTTTGCTGGAATTCGAATGGAATGTTTTCCAGCGCGAGTTTACCCGCTTCAAGTTTCGAAAAATCAAGAATATCGTTAATAATACTAAGCAGGTTATTTGCTGATTTTTCTATAGTTTGTAAGTAGTCACTCTGGCTGTTGGTCAGCTTCGTCTTGAGCATTTGACGGGTGAAACCAATCACGCCGTTAAGTGGAGTTCTCAATTCATGAGACATATTGGCTAAGAATTCAGATTTCACCCGGGCGGCTTCCTGAGCGCGTTTTTTCGCGATATCAAGTTCAACGTTCTGAATTTCTAACTGTTCCAGTGTTTCACGCAGATCGGATGTCGCCTGGTCAATACTATGTTGCATTTCGACATGATATTCAGATAACGAAACGGCCATAGCATTGATACCATTTTTCAGGTCATCCAACTCACCATGCATTCTTCCTTCGATTCGTACATCCAGGTGGCCTCGTCGGATACGGTCAACCACATTTTTCATATGAGTGATAGGACGGGTAACGTCATGCATCAGTCTTAGAGCAAAAACAGCAGATAGCCCCAGTCCAAGAGCCAGTACCAGTATTGCGAGAAAGATTTCCTGATATTGCTGCAGTCGGAGTGGTGATAAATCCAGTTCAATCGAGATATAGCCTAATACCGGAATGTTTTCCGCATTGGTTCTGCCATCCGATAACAGGTTTTCGGCTAAAATTGGCGTTCTTAGAATTAAGGTATTGTTATCCTTCATCTCAGCGCTGCCTAAAATAGGGATGCGCTTATCTTTGGGATACATAAGAGATTCAAAATTAGGGTGAAAGTTAGACGTGACAAAAAGCTGATGACGGTTATTAAACACCGCAATACTACGGATAAATTTGGAATTTTTTCTATGAGCGTAGCTGATGATACGGCGAACTTCCTCTCTGCTCTCATTTTTCAGGGCATTTTCACTGGCAATGGCCAGCGGTTCAATAATATTGGAGCCGGACGCGATTACCTGAGCTTCGAGGTCATGGTAGCGGTTATAAGAGAAAAAGGCGCTTAATAGTAAGCCAATTATTAATGTAGGAGCTAAAGTTAGTGTGATAACGCGCGCTCGTAAGCCATATCTGGTCATTATTTTCTAAACATCATCGGGTGGATATGGGAAAATACTTGCAGTAACTGTAGAGACTTCAAGTAACCTTATACAGGCTAGCTTAATCGAGTCTCTGCTCTTCGACAATCTCTCGTTTGCATATTAGTGAGATTTCAGGCAATAAGACGTCATATGTGGCGCTGTGGGCAAATAAAATGGCACGTTTTTTCCAACCTAAAAAAAAGATAGAAATTAATAAAAAGCATCAGGAAATCAATGTGGTCCGGTTAGACCATCTGGGTAGCGGCATTGCTTATCAAAACAAAAAACCAATCTTTATCGATGGCGCATTACCCAATGAAACTGTGCTTTTTCAATTAATCGAAAGTAAGAGTAAATATGCCCGGGGCCGATTAATAAAAGTACTCAAGCCCAGTGAAAAAAGAGTGACACCATTTTGTCCTCATTATGACCGTTGTGGTGGATGTCAGTTGCAACATATGGAGCATCAGGCTCAGGTTCGCTATAAGCAGGAAACATTAAAACAGCTTATGGATAAGTTCGCCGGTCAGTCTCTTACTTTATCCAATCCGATTGTTAGTCATCATCAGCATTATCGTCGTCGTGCCCGGTTTAGTCTTATCTGGGATAAAACCAAGAAAGAGCTTGTTATTGGTTTTCGTCAGAAACAAAGTCAGGATATTGTCGCGATTGATCACTGTCCTGTATTAGATAATGACCTGAATTCTATTCTTGAAAAGATTAATCCGGTACTGAATAGCTTCTCTAAGCCAGAGCATTTAGGGCATGTTGAGTTAATTAAAGCGGATAATGGACTGGTTGCTTTGTTACGTCATGTCAAGCCACTCAGTGATGAAGAGAAAGGAAAGTTACTTCAGTTTGCAAAACAGGAAGATGTGACTTTTTATCTGATGCCTGAATCAGGTATGGTAGAACTGTTAGTTGGCAATGAACCATTTTATGCCGATGCCGGACTGCCTGTGTATTTTCAGCCAAATCATTTTATCCAGGTCAATAAAGCGGTGAATACAGCCATGATCCAACAGGCATTAGAATGGTTGGAATTAGCAGAAAATGATCGGGTCTTGGATCTTTTTTGTGGTGGCGGAAACTTTAGTCTCCCGATGGCGCAGCAAGCTCAGAAAGTGATTGGCGTGGAAGGCGTTGATGCAATGGTAGAGCAGGCCACATTTAATGCTCAGAAAAACAATATTTCTAATGTTGCTTTCTATCAGGCAAATTTAGAAGAGGATATGACACAAAGTGAGTGGGGGCGAGAAAAATTTGATAAGATATTGCTCGACCCTGCCCGTGCCGGAGCAAAAGGAATTATCGAACAGACATCCGCTTTAGGGGCAAAACGTATTGTGTATGTTTCCTGTAACCCGGCAACCTTGGCCAGAGATAGTCAATCGTTGCTTGAGCTAGGGTACCGGCTTGAAAAACTGGCAATGCTGGATATGTTTCCGCATACAAGTCATTTGGAATCGATGGCGTTGTTTGTCAGGTAAGGTATCAGTTGGTATTAGGTCAGAAAGCCTGAAAAGTAGATAAAAAACAAAACTAGGACGAAATATTAATGGTTGCTGTACGAAGCGCGCATTTGAATCAAGATGAACTATTTGAATTAGATAAATGGATTGACAGTCTAAAACAAGAATCGAAAACAGCGAAAAAGCTGAAAGATGTTTATCTGCAAATGGAAGCGATAGTTGTCAAAAACCCGGATGGGCCTTTGCTGTTATGGCGTGGTCGTGAAATGGTTGAAATTCTGATCACACTGTCCATGGATAGGCCGACACTTGTTGCTGCGGTATTATTTCCAATAGTCTCCAGCGGTTTGATTGATCGTGAAGAATTAATAGAAGCTTACGGTAAAGAAATTGTTAAGCTGATTGATGGCGTTGATGAAATGGCCGCAATTGGTCAGTTAAATGTCACCTTTCAGGGCAGCGAAGCCTCTGCTCAGGTTGACAATGTTCGCCGGATGTTACTGGCGATGGTTGACGACTTTCGTTGCGTGGTGATTAAGCTGGCTGAACGAATCTGTAATCTGCGTGAAGTTAAGAAACAGCCGGATGAAGTGCGTCGTATTGCGGCAAAAGAGTGTGCCAATATTTATGCACCATTAGCAAACCGATTAGGTATTGGTCAGCTTAAATGGGAAATGGAAGATTACGCATTTCGTTACCAGCAACCTGATACTTATAAACAAATTGCCAAGCAATTATCTGAACGACGTATTGTCCGGGAACAGTACATTAAAGATTTTGTGGAAGATCTGCGCAATGAGATGAATCTGGTGGGTATCAATGCTGAAGTCAGTGGCCGCCCTAAACATATCTATAGCATCTGGCGAAAGATGCAGAAGAAAAATTTAGCGTTTGATGAACTGTTTGATGTGCGGGCAGTGCGAATTATTGCTGATCAGTTGCAGGACTGTTATGCCGCTCTTGGTGTGGTACACACCAAATATAAACATATGCCGAGTGAATTTGATGACTATGTTGCGAACCCGAAACCGAATGGTTATCAGTCGATTCATACCGTTATTTTAGGGCCGGAAGGTAAAACCATAGAGATTCAGATCCGCACTAAGAAAATGCACGAAGAATCTGAACTTGGTGTTGCAGCTCACTGGAAATATAAAGAAGGCAGTACCGCAGGTCGTAGTGGCTATGATGAAAAAATTGCCTGGTTACGCAAACTTCTCGACTGGCAGGAAGAAATGTCAGATTCCGGAGAAATGCTTGATGAGTTGAGAAGTCAGGTGTTTGATGACCGGGTGTATGCATTTACCCCACGAGGTGATGTGGTGGACTTGCCTATGGGGGCAACGCCACTTGATTTTGCTTACCACATTCACTCTGAAGTTGGCCATCGCTGTATCGGGGCCAAGGTTGGAGGGCGTATAGTACCGTTTACCCATATATTACAAATGGGCGATCAGGTTGAGATTATCACTGCGAAAGAACCGAACCCTTCACGTGACTGGTTAAATCCATCTTTAGGATTTGTTCATTCCGGCCGGGCTCGTGCAAAAATTAATGCCTGGTTCAGAAAGCAGAGCAGAGAGAAAAACCTGGAAGCCGGACGGGAAATACTTGAAGTAGAACTGGCTAAGATTGGGGCAACATTAAAAGATGCCAGTGAATACGCCTTAAAACGTTTTAACGTCAATACACCTGACGAATTATATGTTGGAATTGGTAGTGGTGATTTAAGAATTAATCAGATTGTTAACCATATTAACGCTCTGGTGAATAAGCCAACAGCTGAAGAAGAAGATCAACTTGCCTTGGAAAAACTCCAGGAAGGTAAAATTTCAGCTAAGACTGCACCAAGTAAAGATGCGGTGGTTGTGGAAGGTATTGATAACTTAATGACGCATCTTGCCCGGTGTTGCCGACCAATTCCAGGCGATGATATTAAAGGCTATATCACGCAGGGGCGTGGTATTTCTGTCCACCGAAGTGATTGTGAACAACTGGAAGAACTGAGCCATCATGCTCCTGAACGTATTATTGATACTGTATGGGGCGGCGGTCAGGTTGGATCATATACGATCCCTGTCCGGATTGAAGCTATGGAACGCAGTGGTTTGCTTAAAGACATCACTTCGTTGCTTACTAATGAAAAAATCAAAGTGTCTAGTATGAGAAGTCGTACGGATTACAACCGACAGATCATTTATATGGACTTTGAGCTGGAAATTCCAAGTGTCGAAGTGCTGGCAAGAGTTTCGCAACGCATTGAACAAACTAAAGACGTTTTGTCGGTAAAACGTTTAGGCTAGCTTCAGATTGTTAAATTTATACTAACTTTTAAGCGAGGTGATTGATGCCTCGCTTTTTCTATTTAAGCCGGAGATTTTAAACATGGCCAATCCTATCGATGAATTACAAGCCATAATGGAAAAATTACGTGATCCGGAATCAGGGTGTCCCTGGGATAAAAAACAATCTTTTGATTCGATCATTCCCTGCACGATAGAGGAAACCTATGAAGTCGTTGATGCGATTCACAACCGTGACTGGGATAATTTACGGGAAGAACTGGGCGATCTGGTTTTTCAGGCGATTTTCTACAGTCAGTTAGCTAAAGAACAAAACCTGTTCGATTTTAACGATGTGATTACTGAAGTGAATGCAAAGCTTATTCGTCGTCATCCACATGTATTTAGTGAACAGCAGTTTGATAGCGAGGAAGAAATCAGAGCTAACTGGGATAAAGTAAAACAGCAGGAAAAAGCGAAAAAGAATCTGTCTCAGGAAAAAAGCATCTTAGACTCTATTCCTAAGTCGTTGCCAGGATTAAGCAAGGCGATGAAAATGCAGAAAAAATGTGCCAAATATGGATTTGATTGGGATTCTATCGGGCCTGTTGTTGATAAGGTGCATGAAGAAATTGATGAAGTCATGGAAGAAGCCGTTCAGGTCTCCGTTGATCAGGAAAAATTAGAAGAAGAAGTGGGCGACTTGTTATTTGCCGTGGTGAATTTATCCCGCCACCTGAAGTGCAATCCGGAGACCGCCCTGCAAAAAGCCAATCTGAAATTTATGCGACGTTTTCGCGGAATAGAGTCTATAGTCAATCAGCAAGGAAAAGTTCTTGAAGATTTTTCTTTGGATGAGCTCGAAAATTTTTGGCAACAGGTAAAAAGCACAGAAAAAAATGCTCGTGATTGATGAGCTACAAAGCGTTAATCTCTTGAATTGATTTGACGCAATAAAGAAAAAATTCGAGTGTGATAAGTTTCACGTTGTGGTGGTAAAGGGCTTCTGGTATCATTTCATCCCGTCCAGAAGAAACCCATTTCCCTCATTCAACCAATTTCAGGTTAAACATGACGACAAAGTATATTTTTGTTACTGGTGGGGTTGTATCCTCCCTAGGTAAAGGTATTGCCGCAGCATCACTTGCAGCGATTTTAGAAGCTCGTGGTTTAAAAGTAACCATTATGAAGCTTGACCCATATATCAACGTTGATCCTGGGACGATGAGTCCTATTCAGCATGGTGAAGTTTTTGTAACTGAAGATGGTGCAGAGACTGACCTTGATTTAGGGCACTATGAGCGTTTTATTCGTACCAAGATGACAAAACGCAACAACTTTACTGCAGGACGAGTTTACGCAGATGTATTGCGTAAAGAACGTCGCGGTGATTACTTGGGTGCAACTATCCAGGTTATTCCACATATTACTAATTCAATCAAAGATCGTATCGTTGCTGGTGCTGAAGGTCACGAAATTGCGATTGTTGAAATTGGTGGTACTGTAGGTGATATCGAATCATTACCGTTTATGGAAGCTATTCGTCAGTTAGCGGTTGAAATTGGTCGTGAACAGGCAATGTTCATGCACTTAACGCTGGTTCCTTACTTAGCTGCGGCTGGTGAAGTGAAAACTAAACCTACTCAACACTCAGTGAAAGAGCTTCTTTCAATTGGTATTCAGCCTGATATTCTTGTTTGCCGTAGTGATCGAGTTATTCCAGCAAATGAACGTAAGAAAATTGCTTTATTCTGTAATGTTCCGGAAAAAGCAGTTATCTCAATGAAAGATGTGGATTCTATTTATAAAATTCCACAATTGATTAAATCTCAGGGTCTTGATGATTTAGTATGTGCTCGTTTTGGTATTACTGCTCCTGAAGCAGATTTATCTGAATGGGAACAGGTTATTTACGAAGAAGCGAATCCTACTGGTGAAGTGACCATCGGTATGGTAGGTAAATATATCGAATTACCTGATGCTTATAAGTCAGTAAATGAAGCGTTAAAACATGCAGGCTTGAAAAATCGTCTGACTGTACATATTAAGTATGTGGATTCTCAGGATCTTGAAACCAAAGGTCTGGAACCTCTGCAGGATCTTGATGCTATCTTAGTACCTGGTGGCTTTGGTGACCGTGGCATTGAAGGTAAAATCCTTGCTGCACAATATGCTCGTGAGAACAAAATCCCTTATTTAGGTATTTGTCTGGGTATGCAGGTAGCATTGATTGAATACGCTCGTAATGTTGCTGGCCTTACAGGCGCACATTCAACAGAATTTAACAAAGAAACTCAGTTCCCTGTGGTAGGCTTAATTACTGAATGGGTTGATTCTGACGGACATGTTGAAGAGCGTACAGAAAAATCCGATCTGGGTGGTACAATGCGTCTTGGTTCGCAATTATGCCATTTAGAGAAAGGTACAAAAGCGTATGAATTGTATGGTAGTGCAACAATTCATGAACGTCATCGTCACCGTTATGAAGTAAATAATATTTTACGTCCACAACTAGAAAAAGCAGGCCTGAAAGTATCTGGTCTGTCTGCGGACAAAAAACTTGTGGAAGTTATCGAGAATCCGAACCATCCATGGTTTGTAGCAGCTCAGTTCCACCCTGAGTTTACTTCTACACCTCGTGACGGCCATCCGCTGTTTAGTGGCTTTGTTAAAGCTGCTGGCGAACGAGCGCGTGGTGAAATTGAGTAAGTAAAAAGTAAAGGACACGGGAAGTCGTAGTCTCGGCTTCCCTTTAAATTTGACATTTATATTCAATGAGAGGAAACATTAATGTCTAAGATCGTTAAAGTTCTAGGTCGTGAAATTATCGATTCACGTGGTAACCCAACTGTTGAAGCTGAAGTACACCTAGAAGGTGGTTTCGTGGGTATGGCTGCTGCTCCATCTGGTGCATCTACTGGTTCTCGTGAAGCTCTTGAACTACGTGATGGTGATAAATCACGTTTCCTAGGTAAAGGTGTTCTTAAAGCAGTTGCTGCTGTAAACGGCCCAATCGCTGAAGCTCTTATCGGTAAAGACGCTAAAGATCAAGCTGCTGTTGACCAAGTAATGATCGACCTTGATGGTACTGACAACAAAAACAAATTCGGTGCTAACGCGATCCTAGCTGTATCTCTAGCTAACGCTAAAGCAGCTGCTGCAGCTAAAGGCATGCCTCTATATGAGCACATCGCTGAGCTAAATGGCACTCCTGGTGTATTCTCTATGCCTCTACCAATGATGAACATCGTTAACGGTGGTGAGCACGCAGACAACAACGTTGATATCCAAGAATTCATGATTCAACCAGTTGGCGCTAAAACTCTTAAAGAAGCACTACGTATCGGTGCTGAAGTATTCCACAACCTAGCTAAAGTTCTTAAAGCTAAAGGCCTAAGCACTGCAGTTGGTGACGAAGGTGGTTTCGCTCCTAACCTTGAATCTAACGCTGCTGCTCTAGCTGCTATCAAAGAAGCTGTTGAACAAGCTGGCTACGTTCTTGGTAAAGACGTAACTCTAGCTATGGACTGTGCTTCTTCTGAATTCTACGAAGACGGCGTTTACAACATGAAAGGCGAAGGTAAAACTTTCTCTTCTGAAGAGTTCTCTGATTACCTTGCTAAACTATGTGAAGAATACCCAATCGTATCTATCGAAGACGGTCAAGACGAGTCTGACTGGGAAGGTTTCGCATACCAGACTAAAGTTCTTGGTGACAAAATCCAACTTGTTGGTGACGATCTATTCGTAACTAACACTAAGATCCTTAAAGAAGGTATCGAAAAAGGTATTGCTAACTCAATCCTTATCAAATTTAACCAGATCGGTTCTCTGACTGAAACTCTAGCTGCAATCAAAATGGCTAAAGACGCTGGTTACACTGCAGTTATCTCTCACCGTTCAGGCGAAACTGAAGATGCAACAATTGCTGACCTAGCTGTTGGTACTGCTGCAGGTCAAATCAAAACTGGTTCTATGAGCCGTTCTGACCGTATCGCTAAGTACAACCAACTTATCCGTATCGAAGAAGCTCTTGGTGAACGCGCTCCTTTCAACGGTCTTAAAGAAGTTAAAGGTCAAGCTTAATTCCTTCTCGGATATTACAGCTTAGCTTTATGCTTTGATAAACGCCTCCAATTCTGGAGGCGTTTTTGTGTTTGCAGGAAAAAAAGGGAAAAGGTAATAGGGTATCAGGAATTAGTTTGTTTTTAGCTGCTGCTGAATTTCACTGGCTCTGAGTTTATCCAGTTGTTCTCTGATTTCTTTTCCTTTGAATCCCTGAGCGATCACATCCTGAACATTCACGCTTGATGCCGCTTTGAATGCCTGCTCAAAAATGGCTTGTTGTGGATACGGCTGCTTTTCTAATCCTTTTCTTCCAAGATGATCTGCATGACAGCAGATAAGCAGGGCATTTAAGCGCTCTGGTTTGCGCCATACATCAATTTTAGAAAATATACGAATGAAAGTCTCTGGTCGTAACTCTGCCGCTCTGTGAACGTTAGAGTGCTGTTCACAGACAATTAAAGCCAGTTCTCTGTATTCATTGGGAAGTTTAAAACGATCGCATACCTGATTGATAAGTTTTAAACCGGTATGACAGTGCATTTTGTGACTGGGCCATTCTGCCGGTGGGGTAACCCCTTTGCCCAGATCATGAACCGCTGTGGCAAAACGAATTTGCGGTTGATTAGTCAATTTTGCCGCTTGCTCAAGGACCATCAAAGTATGAATGCCAGTATCAATTTCCGGATGCCATTTTTCTGGCTGAGGAACGCCGAACAGAGTATCTATTTCTGGTAAGAGAATGGCTAGTGCGCCGCATTCCCTAAGTACCTGTAAAAAGATATGTGGTGATTGAGTGGTGAGAGATTTGTGCCATTCCAGCCATACCCGTTCAGCGGTTAAATGAGACAGTTCACCTGACTGTACGATGTCTTGCATCAGTTGCATGGTTTCTGCTGCAATACTAAAACCGAGGTGATGGAGTTTGGCTGCAAAGCGGGCAACTCGCAGAACCCGGAGCGGGTCTTCACTGAAGGCATCAGATACATGGCGTAGGATACGGTTATTTAAATCATCCTGACCGCCATAAGGGTCGATTATATTCCCGGAATTATCCTGAGCCATGGCATTAATCGTGAGATCTCTGCGCAGCAAATCTTCTTCTAAAGTAACATCTTTAGAAAAATGACATTCAAACCCTGTGTACCCTTTGCCAATTTTTCTTTCTGTTCTGGCTAGTGCATGTTCTTCCTGAGTTTTAGGATGTAAAAATACCGGGAAGTCTTTGCCGACCGGAGTGTACCCCAGCGCCAGCATTTCCTCTGGTGTCGAGTTAACCACAACCCAGTCGTTATCATAGTTATCAATTTGTAGCAGTTGATCTCTGACTGCGCCACCAACAAGGTAAATGTTCACTCTATTGTTCCCGGCTATCCAGTTTTACTGTTAAAAAAAGGCCATCATCTGATGGCCTCGAATTTTTACATATTAGGTCAAAAACCTGGTTTTTATACCCAATCACCTTGAGATTTTTTGCGTTTCGGAATGATATGAGGAAGAATCAGACCGAAGATAATCCCGGCCAGAACAACACCGCCGCCATACATAAAGTACTTCATCAGCAGATCTTCTTTCTGGGTATCTAACTTCGCTCTAAGTTCGCGAACTTCTGTTTGTGCCGCTGCTAACTTATTGCTAATGTCTGAGTAATTACTTTCCAGTTCAGCAATCTGTTTATTACGAGTTTCAAGCGATTCCACTAAACCTGCTTTTTCGCTATCGGCATTGCTTTCTGCATTAGCCAGTTTTTGCTTAACACTAGCCAGTTCTTTTTCAAGTTTTGGCATACGGACTGCCATGCTCTCACTACGCGTAATGAACTTACTTTGAACCCAGCCCTTGCGACCAGAAGAATCGACAACCTGACTAAAGCCAGTTTCTTTATTCACATCGATTAGCTGAACTTTATCACCTGCATCTACACTTCCGATTATGCGATATTGGTTACTTGGACCAGAATGCATATAGGTATACAGCTTATCAGCAATATATCGATCCTGAGCGAAAGACGGTGCAGCGATTAATGAAAAAAGCACCATGATTAACAATTTCTTCACAGTAAGTCCTTTAGTATAAGATTGCGTTTTATATATTCCTGCAAATAGTAAAAACTTTCGACCTTAGGTGCAACAAAGAAGGGAGGCAAAGCCTCCCTTTCTTTTAAATTGAGTCAATAATCACATCTTATTGACATTATATTGACGAATCAACCTAGATAAATAATTTTTCTAAGACGTAATAAAAAACAACGGCAAGTAATGCACCAGCAGGAAGTGTCACGATCCATGATGCAACAATGTTACGTACTACACCAAGGTTAAGAGCTGCGATACCACGAGCAAAGCCAACACCAAGAACAGCCCCAACAAGAGTTTGAGTGGTTGAAATTGGCAGGCCTGTACCTGAAGCCAGAACAACAGTCGATGCCGTTGCTAACTGAGCGGCAAAACCACGGCTAGGTGTTAATTCAGTAATACCAGTACCAACTGTTGCCATTACTTTATGACCCATAGTAGCAAGACCGACAACGATACCCAGACCACCAAGAGGCAGAATCCACCATGCAATAGAGCTTTTTGCTGCAATCTGACCAAGGTTTTCAACAGTTGATACAACGGCAGAAAGAGGACCAATCGCATTGGCAACGTCGTTTGAGCCATGAGCAAATGCCATTGCACAAGCGGTGATAACCATTAACACGCTAAAAATACTTTCTACGCCAGAAAAATTCCCGTTGTGTTCTTTATTAGAAAAACGTTTCTGAATATAGAGATATCCGCCTACCATAATGATTGCTGAAAAACCGACTGCACTTATCCATGCTTCTGTGTTTGATAAGTGTAAGCCTACATGTTTTAAGCCTTTTTTGATTGTAACTAAGGCAATTACCATCGTTGTGATAAACATATAGACAGGAACAAAGCGTTTTGCGTTTTCCAGTGGGTTTTCTGTATCAAAAATCAGTCGTTGTGCACTGATAAAGATAATATAAGCAAAGATCCCGGAAATCAGTGGCGTGACAATCCAGCTACCAACGATGCCTTGTACTGAATGCCAGTCGACAGCATCTGTTCCAACAGTTACACAGGCGAAACCAATAATAGCGCCAATGATTGAGTGGGTTGTAGATACGGGCCAGCCCATATAAGAAGCCAGTAGCAACCAGGTTCCGGCAGCTAACAGAGCCGACATCATACCAAATACTAAAACATCTGGCTGATTAGCGAAAAGAGAGGTTTCGATTACGCCTTTACGAATCGTGTCGGTTACTTCACCGCCAGCAAGATACGCACCTGCGAATTCGAAGATCATTGCTATGAAAATAGCTTGTTTTACAGTTAGAGCTTTAGAACCAACCGATGTTCCCATGGCATTAGCTACGTCATTCGCACCAATACCGATCGCCATCAAGAAACCGAAAGCAGCAGCTACAAGAATCAAGATAGAGCCATAGTTTGCAAGGATATCCATCGTAATACCTAGTTTTTTATAACAAGCGGAGCAAAAAACCTAAATTTTAAACAAAAAAAACACTGGCACACAAAGAATGTGCCAAATGGTTATTATAGTTGTTAATGCCCTTAGTTATTGTATTTAAAGTTAACTATTATGAGCGCGAGAGCATTAACTCTAATCGTGCGCCAACGCGTTGAGCCTGATCGGCAATTCCGCCAATCCACTCAAAAATCTTGTAAATAAACATGACATCGATTGGGCTGTATTCAGACTCAATTTTCATAAGCATCTGACGCAATTCAATCTGCATGTTATCTGTATCATCTTCTATTACATCTAGCTGATGAATCATTTCAGCAACTAACGTTACTTCACGACCTTTAAAGCCAGTTTCAAGTAATTCATCTAATTCGTTGATGACTTTCTGAGCCTGTGCAGCTGCATCAAGACAACGTTTGACATAAAGGATGAATTTGTCCTGAAGAGGTTCAGGAATGACAAGTTGACGTCCATACACCCGACCAGAAACATCTTTTGCTAAATTAGCAAGTTTGTCTTGCTGAGTCAGTAACTCCAACATGTCGGTACGATCAACGGGTAAAAATAAGCCTCGAGGAAGTTTCAGACGAATTTCTCGTTTAAGAACATCAGCTTCTTTCTCTAAATGAGAAATCTGTGCTCTGATTTCTGATGCTTTTTCCCAGTCTTCTTTAAATGATACCTCAAAGAAGTTAATGAGATGAGAGCAGCATTCATTGACACATACAACGTGTCTTTGCAAAGGCTTTATAGGGGACTTTGCAAATAACCCCATAATTGTATTCATTGGCATGGTTAATCTACCCACTATAACCTAAAAAAAACACGTACCGATTTGGTAAAATGTTGAACATGGCTATAAAGGCGCGCATGTTAACCCATTAAATCGATCATTAAAACTATTTTAGAACATTAATAACGTGATATTTCTTTCTTGCCCCAATGCGCATATAGCAATATCCTGTCGTTATCTGTTACTAAAGGTACCACTAATGGAAACTGAGATAGAACTTAAGTTTTTTGTTTCACAAGATTATTCAGAAGTTTTACAGAAAAAAATTTCTGAGTCTAAAGTTCTTCAACACGGTCGTCGTCAATTGGGAAATATCTATTTTGACACTGAAGATAACTGGCTGCGCCAGCATGATATTGGCCTTCGGATACGGCGTTATGATGATGTGTTTGTTCAGACAGTAAAAACATCTGGTCGGGTTGTTGCGGGTTTACATCAGCGTCCTGAATACAATGCTGAACATATCAGTAATGAGCCAAATCTTTCTTTACATCCTGATGATATCTGGCCTGCAGAGAGAAGTGTCGAACTGCTTCAGGAGCAGCTAATTCCTATATTCGCAACTGACTTTATCAGAGAACAGTGGCTGGTTTCTATGCCTGATGGTAGTCAGATTGAAGTTGCTTTTGATAATGGGGTCGTTGTTGCCGGAGAAAAAGAAGAACCTATTTGTGAAGTTGAACTGGAACTTAAATCCGGTCAGACGGACGCTTTGTTTACGTTAGCTCGTATTCTCAGTGAAGATGGTGGTATCAGACTCGGCAATTTGAGTAAGGCGGCCCGGGGATACCGACTGGCACATGGTTATACCGGGGATGAAGTTCGCTCGTTGTCTTTAGTTAAAACGACCGCTTCAGATTCTGTTGAGACCTGCTTTATTAATTCTTTAGAGCATGCATTATCCCACTGGCATTATCATGAACAAATCTATGTTGAAAAAGAAAGTATTGATGCTTTGAGAGAAATAGGCTGTGCGATTGCTTTTATTATTCGGACGCTAACTGTTTATGAAGATATTATTCCGAAAAGAGCCAGTACAATTTTAAGACAGGAATTGCGATGGATCGAGCAGGAGTTATCCTGGATAAATGATTATGATCATATTGATGATCTCCTCAAAGACAAGGGATATGTGCTTCGCAAACTGGATGCCCGTAAGTTTCTTATTGCTGAGCTTAAATCGTTACAAGAGACGTATCCGAACAGAGAAGCGGTGCTCAAATTTATTCATTCCTTCCGTTATATGGCGTTGCTGCTCGATCTTAGTCGCTGGATCCTGGCAAAAGGCTGGCAGCCGTTTATTGATGATAAATCATTAGAACGATTGAATGACGGTGTTTATACGTTTGCCTGTGAGCAACTGGAGATGGCCTGGGTCGAACTCAAAGAAGTGTTTCCGATCGAAAAAATCTTATCTGCAGAGGATTACATAGCTCAGCAGGAATGCTTAGCTAAAAATCTTTATACAGGGATTGGCTTTGCCTCTATGTTTGGTAAAGATGAAAGGAAGTCATTTCGTTTGCCGTGGGCGGATTTGCTGCAGGGAATAGAGGATTTATTGACATTAAATCCTCTTGAAAAGTTAACTGAACAATTAGAAGGCGACGAAAAGGATCAGGTGGAAAGATGGATCCTGCGCCAGGAGAATTCCATTCTGCACGCCATGGAACAGACCCGTGGTATTACCACATCTACCCCTCCTTACTGGCATCAGTAATCATTTAGCCCCATTTAACTATGGGGCTGAATAACATCTTTTCTTTTTTATGAAATCTGAACATTCATTTATAGTTTTTTGTGTTTGTAAATAGCTAAATTTTTGATCTGGATAGCGAAATTTTACTAAGAAAGCCTATTTTAGTATCTAATTAGTATAGTGTACGTATTTGATGATAAAACTATAAATTAGCATTCATTTTTGTGAGTTGAATTTTTACTAAAACAAAAAAAGCAGGGGGTCCAATGGTGATAATGAAGTTCAAGCCATGGGAGAAAATGATTTGCAATGTAAGGATGATACCAAAGGCCATTATACTTATGGTTTTCAGTACATTGCTTCTGGTTGTAAAACAGTTATGGGATGCAAATGTTTTTTATGATGTTTTGCTATCTATAACTAAAAATACTGATATTGCACAAAATTATTATAATGATTATATCGTGGCAATTGTCTGGCAGACGTTATTGATTATTGCGGTGTTTGTGGTGATTTTGTTGGGAGCCGCAAATATTATGTTACGGCAGATGAAGTTTATATCGACTGCCATTTCCAAAATATCGGATGGTGATTTTAGCGCCCAGATAGATATGGAAAGCAAAGATGAATTTGGTGATATTGCGCGAGAAATTGAAAAAACACGGATTAAACTGAAAGATTTAATAGCTTTACAGCGGACTAATTCACAGGAATTAACGACCTTAACTGAAGTTATGACAATGAGTATGTCTGAGACCAGAGAATCGGCTCAGGAAGAATTTCAGGAAATTGATAAGCTCGCGACAGCAATGAACCAAATGGTTTCCACGGTACATTCAGTTGCAGACCATGCTCAACAAGCATCAGAACTGACGGATGATTCTGCAGAAAAAGCTCAGACAGGACAGGAGTTTGTCGAAAAAACAATTGGTACTATGAGTGCGCTGTCTGATGATATTGCTCAGTCAGCCGGAGCTGTTAATCAGGTGGAAGAACGCGTTGAGGCCATCAGTAGCGTTGTCGGAACCATTCAGGGCATTTCTGAACAAACTAATTTACTGGCTTTAAATGCGGCGATCGAAGCGGCCCGTGCGGGAGAAGCCGGTCGGGGATTTGCTGTGGTAGCCGATGAAGTGCGTAACCTGGCTCAGAATACACAAACTGCAACAGTTGAGATTCAGAACATGATCACTCAGCTACAATCCAGTGCTAATTCTGCCGTAAATTTGATGGAAAAAAGTGTTGTAGAAGCGGCTGAGGGTGTCGAACTGATTACGAATGCGGGCAGTGAGTTAGGTGGTATTGTTGAACAGGTTCGACAAATACGAGAAATGAACTTCCAGATTGCGACTGCAGCTAATGAACAGAAAACAGTTGCAGAAGAAATGGGAGATAACTTAACCAGTGTGAAAGAGTTGGTTGAAGCATCGGTGACAGTGGTGACTGAGCTGCTGGAAACCTCTGAAATTATGCAGGAAAATGCAGAGTCGTTGGATAAGAAAATCAATACGTTTGTTGTCTGATTGAAAACTAAGTTAAGAGATTGCGCTCACTGTCAGGCAGTGGGCGTTTTTTATTTCTGATAGTCTGTTATAACTAATTAAATGAATATTGTCTTACTTTGGAACTCAAAGGAAAAACGATGCAACTACCCGCCGAACTTGTTTCTGTTTCACAGGTAAACTATAGAAAGTTATCTGAACTTTACCCCGAAGTGACATTATGGCCTGACACAAGAAGTGCCGAATTAAAATATGTACTTGGTATAAGTCAGTTTATTATGGATTCTCTGGTAAGAGATGCAAAACTGGTTACACAGTTACCTGACTTATTAGCTGTGAATCAAAGACGTTCGGATTACCGAATCAAATTAAGTGAAGGCTTGAGTCAATGTGATAACGAAGCCGATGGTTATCGCTTCTTACGTCAGTTCCGTAATCAGGAGATGGTCTGTATTGCCTGGCGGGATTTTCTGGCTGACTGGTCTTTACAAGAGAGTTTTAATCATCTTTCCCAGCTTGCAGAATCCATGATAGTTGAAACCTACCAGTGGCAATATCGTTTGTGTTGTCAGGAATATGGAACCCCATGTAACGCAGATGGTGAAGCTCAGCCAATGTTGATTATTGGTATGGGAAAATTAGGGGGAAAAGAGCTTAACTTTTCTTCTGATATCGATTTGATATTTACCTATCCGGAAAATGGTGAAACTCAGGGAGTTCGTCGTTCTATTGCTAATCCGGTCTTTTTTACCCGCTTGGGGCAGCGGATTATTCGAAGCTTAGATCAACATACGTCTGATGGTTTTTGTTATCGGGTCGATATGCGACTTCGTCCTTTTGGCGATAGTGGTCCACTGGTCCTGAGCTATGCAGCGATTGAAGATTATTATCAGGAGCAGGGCAGAGACTGGGAACGGTATGCCATGGTTAAAGCTCGGGTGATGGGACAGGAAATGTATCCAGCCTATCAGGAACTGAGACAAATGCTGCGACCTTTTGTTTTTCGCCGCTATATCGACTTTAGTGCTATTCAGTCCTTAAGAAGGATGAAAAGCATGATTCAGAGTGAAGTCCGCCGCCGTGGTTTGGTGAATAATATTAAACTTGGCGCCGGCGGTATCCGGGAAATTGAATTTATCGTTCAGGTATTTCAGTTAATTCGTGGAGGAAGAGAACCTTCTTTACGGAATAGGGGCTTACTGGAAACGCTGGATGCTGTTGAGAGTCTGGAACTACTCAGTCCTAAAGAAGCTGGTGATTTGCGTAATGCCTATCTTTTCTTAAGGCGTCTGGAAAATCTGTTGCAGGCTCTTGCTGATAAACAGACTCAGACTCTTCCGGTTGATCCTCTTGAACAAATGAAGCTGTACACTGCCACCGGAATTACTGACTGGGACACTCTGGAAGTAATGGTGAAAGAACATATGCAGTCTGTGCACAATGTTTTTTCTCTGCTGATTGGTGAAGAGGAAGAACATCAGGAAGACGATATTCCTGCATCCTATCATGATATATGGGACAGAGCGGAATCCACTGAGTGGGTTCAGGACATTTTATCTGGCGATTTGGGCATCGCTCACTCAGAGCAGTCGGCTCATTATATCCAAACTTTCAAATCAGATTTAACCAAAAAAACCTTGGGCCCCAGAGGACGGGAAGTTCTTAACCGTATCATGCCCAAAGTATTAAAGGCTTCTCTGGAGCACAAAGATGCTGAATTTGGTTTACCACGCGTTCTGTCATTAGTTCAGAATATAGTGACCCGCACTGCTTACCTGGAACTACTGGATGAAAATCCGGCAGCATTAATTCAGCTGGTCCATTTGTGTACGGCGAGCCCGATGATATCCGAGCAACTGACAAAATATCCGATTCTGCTCGATGAACTGATTGATCCGGCCCATCTTTATAATCCAATTTCTCTTGATTCTTATCGTTCTGAGTTAAGAGATTATCTTGCTCGTATTCCTGAAGATGATATGGAACAGCAAATGGAAGGGTTAAGGCAGTTCAAACAAATCAGCTTATTAAAAGTGGCTGCAGCGGATATTGCCGGGGTGCTGCCATTAATGAAAGTCAGTGACCACCTGACTTATCTTGCCGAAGCGATTATTGATGCTGTTGTAAAGCAGGCATGGCATCAGGTGGCGGAAAAATATGGGCAACCAGAGCATTTAGCTCATCGGGAAGGAAATGGATTTGCGGTTGTTGGTTACGGAAAAGTAGGAGGATGGGAGTTAGGCTATAATTCAGATTTGGATTTAGTCTTTCTGCATGATTGTCCTGATAATGTCTATACCGATGGTCCGAAGCAAATCGACGGCAGGCAGTTTTATATCCGGCTGGTGCAGCGAATTATTCATATTTTCTCTGCCCGAACTCCTTCGGGAATACTGTATGAGATCGATACCCGTCTGAGGCCATCAGGCTCCGCCGGTTTGTTAGTCTCTTCGGTTGATGCTTTTTCTGATTATCAGGAAAATGAAGCATGGACCTGGGAGCATCAGGCATTAGTCCGGGCCCGTATTGTTTATGGCGATGAAGCGATCCAGCAGCGCTTTACTGATATCAGGAAAATGATTTTATGTGAAAAAGTTCATAAAACATTACGCCAGGATGTCATTGATATGCGTAATAAAATGCGTGAGCATCTTGGCGGTAAAAAGCCCGGACGTTTTATGCTCAAACAAGATGTTGGTGGTATTACCGACATTGAATTTCTGGCACAGTACTTAGTTCTGAATTTTAGTCATGACAAACCTGCGTTAACGGTATGGTCTGATAACATACGAATTTTTGAATCTTTAGCTCAGGAAAGTGTCTTGATTAAAGAAGATGCGGAACAGTTAATATCCGCCTATACCTTACTAAGGAATCAAATTCACAGGCGTAATTTATTGGGGTTAGATGCCGATGTCCGGGATGAGAAATTTAAGAAAGAACGGCAGGCTGTCGTTAATGTCTGGAATCAATGGCTGCAGCAATAGTTTTTGCCCTGAATTTCACTGTGATAACATACGCTCAATGAGTTGGGTATAATCCCCTGTGCGGGAATCTGATTACCTGATTAAATAAAAAAATTGGAGAAAAAGAATGAAGCCCATTCTGCCTGATTATAAACAAGCAGGTGTTTTAATTGTTGGCGATGTGATGTTAGATCGCTATTGGTATGGACCGACTGGCCGCATTTCTCCTGAAGCTCCGGTTCCGGTAGTTAAAGTAGAAAATAATGAAGAACGTCCGGGCGGTGCAGCTAACGTTGCGATGAATATCGCTTCTTTAGGCGGGAATGCGCATATTATTGGTTTGACTGGTCAGGATGAGCCTGCTGGTGTATTAAAACAAAAACTAAACTCACTGAATGTTGATTGTGATTTTGTTGAACTGCCGGATTATCCAACCATTACTAAGCTTCGCGTGTTAAGTCGTGGTCAGCAGTTAATTCGTTTAGATTTTGAAGATAAATTTGAAAATACGGATGCTGAGTTGATCCTGTCTCGCATGGAAAAGACCTTACCTAACGTGAGAGCGGTAGTCCTTTCTGATTACGCGAAAGGAGCATTAGAACATGTGCAGCAGTTTATTAAAAAAGCACGTAAGTTCAATGTTCCGGTCTTTATTGACCCTAAAGGTGCTGATTTTGAACGCTACCGTGGTGCTACTCTGCTAACACCCAATATGGCTGAGTTTGAGCATGTTGTCGGTAAAGTTAATTCTAATGAAGAGTTAGTTGAAAAGGGATTAGCGTTAATCGACAAATATGATTTTGATGCATTATTGGTGACCAGAAGTGAACATGGCATGACCTTGTTACGTAAAGGTCAACAGCCATTCCATCTGCCAACTCAGGCAAAAGAAGTCTACGATGTTACTGGTGCTGGTGATACGGTTATTTCTGTTTTAGCTGCATCCGTTGCTGCCGGTAAACCGCTTGATGAATCCTGTGCTTTAGCCAATGCGGCTGCTGGTGTTGTGGTTGGTAAACTGGGTACTTCTACCATTTCTACCATTGAATTGGCAGAAGCGGTTCATGGCAGTCGGGACACAGATTTTGGTGTGATATCTGAAGATGCATTGATTGATGTAGTGAAAAAAGCTCAGTCCCGTGGAGAAAAAGTCGTGATGACTAACGGCTGCTTTGATATCCTGCATGCAGGACATGTTTCTTATCTGAATCACGCTGCTGAGCTTGGTGACAGACTGATTGTTGCTGTGAATACAGATGAATCAGTAAAACGTCTGAAAGGACCTGGTCGTCCGGTAAATACAACTGAGCGTCGTATGGCGGTATTAGCTGGTTTAGGTGCCGTTGACTGGGTTGTGCCATTTAGTGAAGACACGCCGCAGCGTTTAATTGCTGCTGTGTTGCCGGATCTATTGGTTAAAGGTGGTGATTATAAACCAGAAGAAATCGCTGGCGGAACAGAAGTCATTGCGGCTGGTGGGGAAGTCAAAGTGCTTAACTTTGAAGATGGTTGTTCTACTACTGAAATCATCGAAGCCATCAAAGGTGGCAGAGGTTAACACTCCTCTGATTGCTTATATAAAAACAATGCCAGCGCTTAAACGCTGGCATTTTTGTAAGTGTGTTTATAAGCGAAGCAGGGAAATATGGATTATTTTTTCAGTCCTGCATTAATATCTAAGATATCCTGTTCACTTAAAGTGCCCACTGCAGATTTCAGGTTCAGACCAGCTAAAATATAGTCATAGCGAGCATTGGAAAGACTCTTGTTTGAATCATACAGTCTTCTGGTGGCATCCAGTACATCAACGATAGTTCGGGTGCCGACTTCGAAGCCTGCTTCGGTGGCATCTAAAGCCGAACGAGCGGAAACCACGGATTGTTTATAAGCCCGGATTGCTCCTATTGAAGCATTAATATTGTTGTGATAAGCCCGAACATTTTTTACTACGCTACGGAAAGTGGCTTCCAGTGACTGACTTGCTTCAGTAAACGCATATTCAGCCTGTTTGGTCTGGGATACGACTTTGCCGCCATGGTACAACGGAATTGACAGATTTACTCCGACGTTAACTGAGTGCTCAGGGTCATAATAAGGGTAGTAGGTACTATCACTATCACGTTCATCGTAGTAGTTATAACCGGCATCAAGAGAGATTGTCGGCAAATGACCGGAACTGGAAAGTCGAATATTATCTCTGGCTATGTCCTGACTGATACGGGCACTTAACAGCGATAAATTTTTATCCTGAGCTTCTTTCAGTAGTTCGTCGGTGCTTTGAGCAACTTTGCCAGCCGAGAAACGTTTAGTATCTAAGGTGCTTAAATTTTTATGCTCAATTCCAGTGATTTCTCTGATTGCTTCGTAACTATTGATAACATCATTTTCAGCTAATACTTCGCTTGCGAGAACACTGTCATATTGAGCCTGAGCATCATGAACATCCGTTATGGCAGACAAGCCGACATCAAAACGTTGTTTGGTTTGTTCTAATTGTCTTCCTACCGCAGCTTTTTCTGCGCTGACAAAGGCTAAATTATCTTTTGCTCTCAATACTTCGAAATAGGCCTGAGCAACACGAAGAATCAGATTTTGTTGGGTTGCGGCGTATTGAGCATCGACCCGGCGGGCGCTTTTTTCTGCTGTATCTAAATTAATCCAGCTTGCGCGGTTATATAATACCTGTGACAGTTTAGCGCCCGCTGAAAGCCGCTTACTGTTTGCATAACTATAATTATCAAAATGCGTGACATTATATCCGGCGGAAAGATCAATCTGTGGTAGTAAATCAGCACGACTTCCGTTAATGGCCTCATATGCTGCTTCTTTTTGGGCTGATGCCTGTAGCAACTTCGGATCATTTTGTTTTGCTTCATTGTATATATCTGATAGCGTATCAGCCCATGTATGAAAACATAGACCACTTAAACTCAGACCAACAAGGATTGAGAGCAGTTTTTTCATTGGATGTTTTCCTGCTATAGAGAAAAAGACGAGTCTTAGTGTATAAGTTTATAGAAAATGTATGTGATTTGCCTGAAAGAATGAACATTTTTTTCAACTTTTTGTCTTTTATCAACGAGTGGAGAAAATATGTGGTTTAAATTTTTCTGCAAGTTTTATAAAAAAAGTTGAGTGATGCCCTTGGCTAAAAGGGAATTCCGTGATTAGATCTTCTGCCTATTTAAGGAGAGATAGTATGCAGCAGTCGGATAAAGATATCAGTTTGTTTTCAAAGGACGATATTGAGATTCTTGGTAAAGAAACGTTATTCTCGGGTTTTTTCAAAATGATTAAGTATCGTTTCAAGCACAAGAAATTCAGTGGTGATTGGAGCAATATTATTGAAAGAGAGATGTTTGTTCGTACCCGGGCTTCTGCCATGCTTCCTTATGATCCTGTGACTGATAATGTGGTTCTTATTGAACAGATCCGGGTTGGTGCTCTGGAACATCCTCAGCCTTGGCAGCTTGAAATAGTAGCAGGTATTATAGATAAAGATGAATCATCAGAAGAGGTAGTCCGGCGCGAAGCTCACGAAGAAGCTGGGCTGGATGTCGGACGTGTGGAAAGAGTTACCGCATATTATCCTTCTGCTGGTGGTTGTAACGAAATGTTAGATGTTTTCGTCGGTGAAGTTGATTCATCGAAAGCTGATGGAATTCACGGCTTAGATGAAGAGAATGAAGACATTAAAGTACATGTTATGTCTCGTCAGAAAGCGTATGAACTTGTGAAAGATGGCACAATCGAAAACGGAGCATCCATCATCGCTTTACAATGGCTTGAATTAAATAAAGATGAACTAAAGGATAGATGGCTGAAGTTATGATACAGAAACCGTATCACGTTGACCTTCCTGAATTGATGCGTGTGTATGAAACAAATTATGCAAAGCTGAATGCCTTGTTACCTTCACGTCCGACCAAAGATGATGTGAGGTGTTACGAAGCGGCTGCAATGTTGTATCAGTTACAGGTAGAAGAAGTGACCAAATACACAACTTTAATCACAATATGTCAAAGTGATGAATTTTCTGTTTTTCCATTACCTACAATGTCTGTCAGACTGTACCATGACGCTCGGGTTGCTGAGGTCTGTAAAGCAGATCAACTTCATCAGGTGCGGGCAAAGTACGAATATCCAAATTACAAAATGGTGCAGAAAGATGAGAAAGCCCAATTAAACCGTTTTCTTGGTGATTGGCTTACCTTCTGCTTAAAACACGGAATTAGTCGTACGCCGATTAATGTAGAGTAGTATTGAATTTTTAGGTTAGTTGATGTCAGACAGCATTTCGATAGATGTAGAGAACGATAACTGCGTTAAATTATTGCAGATTACAGATACGCATCTCTTTGTTGACGATGATGGTAGCTTATTGGGCGTTAACACGACCGAGAGTTTTGCTGCTGTCGTGGATGCAATTCTTGAAAAGCCAATTGATTTTGATGCAATTCTTGCTACTGGTGATATTTCTCAGGACCATACTCAAGAGTCTTATCAGAAATTTATTGAGGGAATTCAACCTCTGCAAAAACCGTGTTTTTGGTTACCGGGAAATCATGATTACCGCCGCAATATGGCTTCTGTATTGCCAGTTTCTCAGATCCGCTGTGTTCCGCATTTTTTTGTGGGGGATTCCTGGCAGGTGATTCTTCTGGACTCTCAGGTAGAAGGGGTACCTCATGGCCGCCTTAAGCAAGATCAGTTAACGCTTCTTGATGAGTTATTATCTCACTACCCTGAAAAGCACACCTTGGTATTAATGCACCATCATCCAGTATTGGTGGGGAGTGCCTGGCTGGATCAGCATACGCTAAAAGAGAGTGATAATTTTTGGCAGATTGTCGCCAAACATGACAATGTAAATGCGGTTGTCTGTGGCCATGTGCATCAGGATATGGATGTGATGGTCGATGGAGTCAGAGTGATTGCTACACCATCCACATGTGTTCAGTTTAAGCCCGATAGTGATGATTTTGCTTTAGATTTATTATCACCGGGATGGCGGGAAATTTCTCTTTTCGATAATGGTTCTATTGAAACGGAAGTTAAACGTTTGGAAAATGGTCAGTTCCTGCCGGACTTCTATGCCGGTGGATATTAACTGGTGGATACTATTATGTCAGATAGGCCTTCTTTGCTTATTTATTTGCATGGTTTTAATAGCTCACCTCTTTCACAAAAAGCTCAGATCATGGTTCAATATTGCCAGCAATATCGGCCAGATATTAGAGTGGTAGTACCACAGTTACCGTCTTTCCCTGAATCAGCAGCGGAAACCATCAAAAATGTATTTTCGCAGTATTCTCCTGAATATCAGATTGGCATTATTGGCAGTTCTCTCGGTGGGTACTTTTCTGTATGGGTGAATCGTATGTTTCACTGCCGTACTGTTGTGGTTAATCCTGCAGTAAAACCCTATGAATTGTTAAGTGATTATCTTGGCGAGCAGGAAAATCCCTATACGAATGAGCATTATGTGCTCGAAGAAAAACATATCGATGAGTTGAGAGCACTTGATGTACCGGAACTGGATGATCCTGAGGATTTCTGGCTGTTACAACAAACAGGGGATGAAGTGCTGGATTACCGACAGGCTGTCGCAAAATTTGAAAAATCAAAATGCACAGTTGAAGAGGGTGGTAATCATAGTTTTATTGATTTTGAACGTTATGCTGCAGATATTATCGACTTCCTAAAACTCTGAGAAAATTTACTTTTAGCTATTCTCAATATTTCACAACAGCCTCAAATCACTTCACGAAACTTGACAGGAGACATACTCTCAATAAGTATGTTTCCGTTATGATTTCGCGAAAATTAATATAAGATTACGATTTATTTGGTTTAACACAATTAAAATACAAATAAACCAGACAGTTTTAGTCATTGATTGATATAAGTATTCCAAACTATGAGTGAACAATATAATGCAGGTGCCATTGAGGTTCTTAATGGTTTAGAACCTGTACGCCGTCGACCAGGAATGTATACCGATACCACCCGGCCTAACCATTTAGGTCAGGAAGTTATCGATAACAGCGTGGATGAAGCATTAGCCGGGCATGCAACAAAAGTAAAGGTGATTCTTCACAGTGACCAGTCACTGGAAGTCATTGATGACGGGCGGGGTATGCCCGTAGATATTCATCCGGAAGAAAAAGTGTCCGGGGTGGAACTGATCCTGTGTAAATTGCATGCCGGGGGAAAATTCTCCAATAAAAGTTATCAGTTTTCTGGTGGCTTACACGGTGTGGGTATTTCTGTCGTTAACGCATTATCTAAACGAGTGGAAGTGACCGTCCGACGTGATGGCAATGTTTATGATATTGCTTTTGAACATGGCGACAAAGTTTCAGATTTAACCGTGACAGGTACCTGTGGCAAGCGTAATCGAGGTACAAGTGTGCACTTCTGGCCGGAAGCAAAATATTTTGATTCGGCTAATTTCTCCGTTTCACGCCTGATTAATAACTTAAGAGCCAAAGCCGTACTTTGTCCGGGTCTGGAAGTCATCTTTGAAGATAAAGTAAATAACAAAGATTATCGTTGGTTCTATGAAGATGGTCTTAAAGATTATCTTCTGGAAGGAGTTAAAGGTTACACGCTGCAGCCGGAAGATCCTTTTACCGGTGATTTTTCCGGTGATATGAATACTGCAACCTGGGCGGTTACCTGGTTACCAGAAGGCGGAGAACTGTTAACAGAAAGCTATGTTAACTTGATTCCAACCTCGCAAGGGGGGACGCATGTTAACGGTCTGAGACAAGGTCTGCTGGAAGCAATGCGTGAATTCTGTGAATTCCGTAACCTGCTTCCGCGTGGTGTTAAGTTAACGGGTGATGATATCTTTGATCGCTGTGCTTATATCCTTTCGATCAAAATGCAGGATCCTCAGTTTGCCGGACAAACCAAAGAACGTCTTTCTTCTCGCCAATCGGCCGGATTTGTTTCCGGGGTGGTAAAAGATGCATTTAGTCTGTGGTTAAATGAACGACCACAACAGGCTGAATTATTGGCAGAGGTTTGTATTGCCAATGCGCATCGACGTATGCGAGCCAGTAAAAAAGTCGTGCGCAAAAAAATTGCATCCGGGCCAGCTTTGCCGGGTAAATTAACCGATTGTACCGGTCAGGATTTGACTCGCACTGAATTGTTCCTGGTGGAAGGGGACTCTGCGGGCGGCAGTGCCAAGCAGGCTCGCGATCGTGAATTTCAGGCTATTATGCCTTTGAAAGGTAAGATCCTTAATACCTGGGAAGTTTCTGCTGATCAGGTGCTGGCGTCTCAGGAAGTCCATGATATTTCGGTTGCTCTTGGTATTGACCCGGATACGGATACTCTGGAAAATTTACGTTATGGAAAAGTGTGTATCCTAGCCGACGCGGACTCTGATGGTCTTCATATCGCAACGCTTTTATGTGCTCTGTTTACCAAACATTTCAGCAAACTTGTTGCCGATGGACATGTGTATGTGGCGATGCCGCCGCTATTTCGTATCGACTGTGGTAAAGAAGTGCATTACGCCTTAGATGAAGCAGAAAAAGAGAGCGTATTAGAGCGACTGAGTAAGAAAAAAGCCAAGATCAACGTACAACGATTCAAAGGGTTGGGTGAAATGAACCCGCTGCAATTACGTGAAACAACGATGGATCCAAATACCCGTCGACTTGTCCAGTTAACAATCGATGATGCTCAGGCAACACTGGAAATGATGGATATGCTATTAGGTAAGAAGAGGGCGGATGATCGTCGTTCTTGGTTACAGGATTATGGCGATAAGGCTGAGGTTCAATAGATGACAACTGACATTAATTATGATGGTGTTGAGCAGATACCACTACGTAAATTTACCGAAGATGCTTATCTGAATTATTCCATGTATGTCATCATGGACCGTGCTCTTCCTTATATCGGTGACGGATTAAAACCTGTTCAGCGCCGTATTATTTATGCGATGTCTGAACTTGGTCTTTCTGCTTCCGCTAAATACAAAAAATCAGCACGTACGGTTGGTGACGTGTTAGGTAAATACCATCCTCATGGCGATTCAGCTTGTTATGAAGCTATGGTATTGATGGCTCAGCCGTTCTCGTATCGTTACCCTCTGGTTGATGGTCAGGGAAACTGGGGTGCTCCGGATGATCCTAAATCGTTCGCGGCAATGCGATATACCGAAGCTAAGTTATCAAAATTTTCTGAAATTTTGTTAAGTGAACTGGGGCAGGGTACTGTTGAATGGCAACCTAACTTTGATGGCACAATGAAAGAGCCAGTCATGTTGCCGGCCAGACTGCCTCATATTTTGCTTAACGGGGTGACGGGGATTGCGGTTGGTATGGCAACGGATATCCCACCACATAATGTGCGTGAAGTGGCCAATGCCGCGGTGCATCTGATTGATAATCCGACTGCGGACATTCATGATGTGATGGAGTTTGTTCAGGGGCCGGATTATCCGACTGAAGCTGAAATTATCTCGCCTCGTTCTGATCTGGAAAAAATCTACCGTACAGGTCGTGGTTCGGTGAAGTTGCGAGCGACATGGCATAAGGAAACGGGTGATATTGTCATTACGGCTCTGCCACATCAGGTTTCTGGTGCCAAGCTGCTTGAACAGATTGCTAACCAGATGCGTGCGAAAAAACTGCCGATGGTTGAAGATTTGCGTGATGAATCGGATCATGAAAACCCAACCCGTATTGTCATTGTGCCACGTTCCAATCGGGTCGACTGTGATCTGCTGATGAATCACCTGTTTGCATCAACGGATCTTGAGAAAAGTTATCGCGTCAATCTGAATATGATTGGTCTGGATAACCGTCCTCAGGTAAAAGGTTTAGTTCAGATCCTTTCTGAGTGGATCGAGTACCGACGCACAACAGTACGTAGTCGTTTGCAGTACCGTTTAGATAAGATCCTGGCCAGACTGCACATCTTAGAAGGTTTGTTGGTTGCTTATCTGAATATTGATGAAGTGATTGAGATCATCCGTAATGAAGATGATCCGAAAGCGGAATTAATGAAACGCTTTGAGCTGACGGAAATTCAGGCTGACGCGATCTTAGATACCAAGTTGCGTCATTTGGCAAAACTGGAAGAGATGAAGATCCGTGGTGAGCAGGATGAACTGGAGGCAGAACGTAAGAAACTCGAACAGTTACTGGGTTCTGAACGCCGTCTCAACACTTTGATCAAAAAAGAAATTCAAGCCGATGCGGAAAAATATGGCGACGATCGCCGTTCTCCATTGGTAGAAAGAGCAGAAGCCAAAGCTCTGACTGAGCGGGATCTGATCCCAAGCGAATCGATTACCGTGGTTCTTTCTGATAAAGGCTGGATTCGCCATGCCAAAGGTCATGATGTTGACTGCGCAGCTCTGAATTATAAATCTGGTGACCAGTATCTGGCTCATGCCTGTGGTCGCAGTAATCAGCAGGCCGTTTTCTTTGGCACTGATGGCCGTTGTTATTCTCTTGAATCACACACGCTTCCTTCTGCCCGTAGTCAGGGCGAGCCGATAACCGGTCGTCTGAATGTTTCTGAGGGAACTCAGATTAAACAGGTTATCATGGGCGAAGATGAGCAGTTATGGCTGGTTGGTTCTGATGCCGGTTACGGATTTGTTTGTAAAGGTGCAGACTTTCTGACTAAAAACCGTAGCGGTAAAGCTCTGGTGAATTTACCAGAAAATTCCGAACTTCTGGAGCCGAAAGACATTAATGATCTGAGCTCGGATGAAGTGATGGCGATAACCAGTCAGGGACGCATGTTGTTATTCCCACTGAGTGATTTACCTCAGCTAAGCAAAGGTAAAGGGAATAAGATTATCAATATTCCTTCTGCTAAAGCGAAAGCCCGTGAAGAGGTGGTCTCTCATTTAGTGTCTGTTCCTCAGGGAGCATCAGTAACGCTACATGCGGGTAAACGTAAACTGAACCTGAAACCGTCGGATTTGGATAACTATCGTGGTGAACGCGGACGCAGAGGCGGGTTACTTCCTCGTGGTTTGCAACGAGTAACAACCATTGAAATAGAAGCCGCTGACACACCTACGGATGACAGTGAAGAGTAGTTTTTACATCAATTAATTCAATAAATTAAGGGTCACATTTGTGACCCTTTTTTTTGGCAATCTTTTGGTATTTTTTTACCGGATTAGCGAACTTGTGAACCCAGAGGAATTTCTGGATCTGGTTCGTTAGTCATACGGTTACGTAAGTCACGGCGGATAATTTCAATCGACCAGAACCAAATTAAGTGACCAACAATTTCAGATACATGTTCGTACCAAGGCAGGTCAAGTAGTGGTGGAGTCAAGCCCATTAGCGGGAATGAAATCATGTGTACGAAAAGTTGAGCCAATGCACCAGCCAGCAAGCCCTGCCACAATTTGATCTTCGGAAATTGCTCTGCAACAACACAGTAACCCACAGCAAAAACGATAGAAAAAATAATGTGTGTTACACCAACCCAGTTAAATACGTGACCAGCAAATTCGTAAACCGCTGCATTAGGATCAATAACACCTAACCAATCGCGTAAAAATACATACGGAGGGTTAAGAAAGTTTCTGGAGCAGTCAACATGACCAGCTGCTCTGATCAGTGATTCTGGTGCACAAGCTGCATTAAAAATGTCGCCAGGGCTACGAGGTGGTAATGGATGTTCTGCACCCCATTTTACAAATGCAGAAACGATACCTGCAATTACACCAATGAACGCAGCTAAACCGTAACGTCTGCGAGCCGGGTCTGTTTGTTCAAATATATTCATTATTATCCCCTTCAAAGATTTTTTATAAAATCAACAAAATGGATAATAGCAGTTTTGTGACACATAAAATACGGGCCCAGATCAATAAAAATCGTGATGGATATCTTATTTTGATGTAATAAATTGTATATGCATTAAATGTTGTTTATGGCTTCTCAGCCGATCTGAAAAGAGACTTCAAAGAACCTTTTGCATCCAGAGACAACCAACCGGCTCCTTTTAACATCAGTAATCCACTAATGGTTAACCAGGTTAAGTGCGTTGCGTAGGCATCTGGGTAGACAAAAATCTGAATAACTAACGTCATTGCTGCAAGAGCAAAAGCTGCAAAGCGGGTAAAAAGTCCCAGGATCAGTAATAAGGGAAAAATGTGTTCGGCTGTGGTTGCCATATACGCGGCTAACTGGAAAGGGATGATGGGTAATGCATATTCATTCTCGAAAAGAAAAAAAGTCGTGTCACTGATTTTAGGCAGTCCCAAAACAAATTCACCGTTAATAATATTGAGTTTAAAACCTTCAATTTTTGTTTGTCCTGAAAGCCAGAAGACACTCGCAAGACTTAAACGCCCAAGCAGAAGAATCATTGACTCTAGTACATATTGATAACCTTGATTGGCATGCATGATATTACCCTCCTACCAGATGGAAATAATCAGAGGTTTCTGAATAATACTTTGAAAAACTGGAATCCATTCCTCTTGAGATAAATGATGAATTGCAGCAGAAAATGACTCGTCATTCTGGAGTTTTTTTAGCAGCAGCCATTCTTCATAACTAATGATAAAAAATGTTCCCCAAAGGTTATTTTTGCATAGTAGTAACCATTCTTTATCTGACCAGTCTACCGGAGCATTCGAATGTTCTTCCTGCGATATTTGTTGGTATAACGTGCCGACACGGTAAGGCAGTTCAGGTAAAGAAACATAGGATGCCAGTTGCCAGTGGGACTCTTCTAATGATGTTGATAAGCTATCTATCTTCATTGCTATATCTTCTGGCGTCAGTGTTATTTCTTCTTTTTGATTCGTTAACTGAAGTAATTGGTATTCCAGTTTAGCCAGTTCCGCAAGGTATGGATAATCTGCAAATTCATCCTGTTGAGCTATAAATGATGCGAACTGTTGACCATATTCACTGAGTATTGGGGTTGAAGGAGGTGCGTTGCAGATATAGCGATAGCAAAGCGCCAGAAAACACTCTTCACCCAGCATCTTCACCGTAACTGGAAAAATATCTTTTATTGCTTCTGCAAGTGAGTGAAAGACATTATTTTTGTAGACAGACAAACGAGTTAATTTTTCATCTGTCGTTTTTCCTCTGATGCCACTGAGAATATCTCTGTCATCAAATAGAATATGTTGGCTTAGCTGATGCTGCATAAGAATTCCTTAGCGATGCTTGTATGCTATCTGCTTTTTTAGCCTGGGAATAAAGCTGCTTAAAAGTCGGCAAATCATTATCCCATTCAATAAGAGTTGGTATTGGTTTTGGACCTGATTGAACCGATGAATACAGCTCCCATACTTCTGATGCTACCGGAGCGCTATGGGAGTCTATTTTCAACGGGATAGTGTTATTTTCATCCAGAGAGTATCCGGCCAGATGGATTTGTTCCACATACTGTAGCGGAAATTCTGCAAGGTAAGTTTTTGCACTGTTTTTATGGTTAAAACAGGACACTTCGATATTGTTAATATCGAGCAGTAACCGACAACCTGTCCGGTGAGCTATTGTGCGGAGGAATTCGACTTCATGGTATTTACTTTCTTCAAATTCGATATAAGTTGCTGGATTTTCGAGTAACATCTGTTGCTTCATTGTCGACTGAATGAGGTCGATATGTTCGCAAACCCGGTCGAGTGTTTTATCTGTATAGGGTAGAGGAAGCAAGTCATTAAAGTAATGACTAAAATGGTTTGACCATGCCAGATGTTCGGAAAAAACAATCGGTTCAACTTCGTTTACCAGCTCAATAACTTTGTTCAGATGGTTAATGTTGAGTGGTTGCTCACCTCCGATAGATAAACCGACACCATGAACTGTTATTGGGTAATCCTGACGTATTTTGTCCAGATAATATTTAGCCGGACCACCTGAAGATAAGTAATTTTCAGCATGAATTTCAAAGAATCCAACCGATGGTTTTTCTTCGATAATCTGTTGATAATAACAGGGCTTCAGGCTTACTCCCGTCATATCCGGGAAATGAAAGGGCACTCCTTTGCCCTTCATTGCTTTTACTGGAGATGAGAACATAAGGATATCCTCAAAATATTAAAATGGCATTAACTGACCATGGCCTGTTGGAGAGGTTGGCGATTTCATCTCAACACATTTTCCTTTTGGAACCAGTTTCCAGCTATTTCCCTGATAGTCAGATTTCGCGGTTCCCGCACAAGTCGTGCCCGGGCCTGCAGCACAGTCATTTTGCCCCGCCATTGCTACACCATAACATTTTTCTTTGTCAGCAGATCCTGTTGCTTGTGTTGGAAGGGCCGCGGTTGATAGAGCTACAGCAGCAGATAGAGCCAGAGCAATATTCGATTTAGATACGTTCATGTTGTGCCTCGCTTATTGAATTGATGCTTTTGTATTTGCATCTATAAGACGTATCAGAGAGGCGATTTCTTACACTAAAAAATAAAAAAAATTAATAATAATTAATCATTATTATCTGATTCGGATTTTTTTACATAACATTTTGATATATAGCGAAGATCTGCCATTTGATGACCAAATTTTCTGCATGCAGAACATACGGTGATATGCATTTTCAGTGATATTTTTTCTCTGATGGACAGATTTCTATCCAGTTTTTCAGATAAGAGCTGCGTCGCCTGTTTACAATTAATCATCATTGTTCCTCCTGCATATACCAGTTATTTTCCAGACATTCTCTTAGTCTTAAACGGGCACGGTAAAGAGTGACGTTGAGTTGATTGACAGAAAGTTTTTCGTTTTCACATATTTCACTGGTTTGCAGTTCTAAAAACTCTCTCATCATAAAATAGCGGCTGTATTTTATGGGCATGTTATTTAAACAGATGTCGAATATGCGCCAGAATTGATCATTTTCGAGGTCTTGATCCGGGTGATCCCAGTGCACTGGCTTTTGTTCATCATACCAGTGGCCGCTATGATCAAAGAGACATTCAATGAGATCATCGCCATGCAGGCCTTCACCATCTTCTAATTGACTGGCGGAAATAGTTTTGCTTTCTTTACGTAAAAGATCGATCAGTTTGTTTTTCAGAATGGAAAATATCCAGGTCTGTAAAGCCGCTTTTCTCTGAAACTTATCAATATTTTTATAAGCAGAAATCAGAGATTCCTGTACTGCGTCTTCAGCTAACTGTTCATTCTTTACTTGAATCAGGGCAAATTTGATCATTTTTTGATGCAGGGAATGCATAAAAACTTTGTCCTGAAAGAACTCAGCTTGAAGTGGAGCGATTGTCTGTGCTAATGAAGTCATGACGCAAACTCCTTCTTAATAATTTTCTTATTACCTGAAGTTTAGACGATTAATGACATCTTTTTCTTACATTAAAAATGAAAAAAGAAGCTCGGAGCTGAATTCTGAGCCCGGGTGAAAACCAATGCTCTCCGTTTTTCATCCATTGTCCTGCTTCCTCCCTTTGTCTTAACCCTGGTATGGCAGCCCCCAAACATAATTAAATTTATTGACTGTCAACAATGGTATCTAAAGAGATAAAAGATAAAAAAGAGTTGTTGGATTATTTTTATGTTGTAACTCTTTTTTTCTCTGAAATCCTTATCGAAGCAGAAAAATAACCTCAACTTATACGCTCAGAACTGACTTAAACACATCCCATTTTCGAATCCAGAGACAGCCAACCAACACTTTTTAACATCAGTAACCCACTAATGGTTAATCTGGTCAAATGTGTCGCAGTCCGAGTAAACAACGATCAGAATAACTAACGTCACAATACCGATGGATAGAGGGGAGTAAAGTGGGTAAAAAGTCCGAAAATAAGTAATATAAGCAGGCAATACATATTCTTCTTCGTAGTAATTGAAATTACAATTATTAAGAATCACTATCTATATAATATGAATTACGAACACTAGGATTGAGATAACTATATATATCTTTAGAAATCTTATCTATCGGAATTGTTTTGGTTATTTTTAGATTTTTTTCAGCTAAGTCTATGATTAATGCCTGATCAGCAGGTACATTTTGGTTATACACTAATACTTGAGGGAAAAGTGACTGTTTAGAATTGACCGAAATAACAATTCCTATTTGTTCGTTTGATAACTGAACAACGCTGCCTGGCGGGTAAATGCCTACTGATCGTGCCAGTAAAGCCATATACTCATTGTTATACTGTGCTCTTTTGGTTTTGAATAGAAAAGAAAGAGATTCGTGAGGGGAACGAGTTTTTTCTGAATTTTGTGGATGACAAAGTCTATCATACAGATCAGTAATAGCGATGAGTTGGGCTAATGGATGAATATCATTATCTTTTAACTTGCGAGGATAACCGCTACCATCTACACATTCATGATGTTGATATATTATAGTCTTAACTAATTCTGGAAAATTACCTGCAATTTCAGCCATTTCTAAACCATACTTAGTATGTAATTTGAAATAGTTTTCTTCAGGAGTTGTCAACGGAGAGGTTTTACGAATAATACTAGAAGGTATTTTCATTTTCCCTATATCATGAAATAAAGCACCTACGGCAAGCGTTTTTATGTCGTCACTCGACATTTTTTTAGCTTTACCTACTAACATTGAAAGGATCGCAACATTAAGTGAATGAGAGTATATCTCATCCCTCTCTCTCGAATTATTCATGAGATGCAAAGTTACATTATCTGCCGCTAATAATGTGTTTACCATATCATTAACTAATAAGCTTGCATCATCCATAGCATCTAAAGGACGATTATTGATTTTATTTAGAACAGCACGAAGCTGAGACATTGACTTTTTATAGTTACTCTCACAACGTTGGATCTTAGTTCTGTATGCTTTTTGTTTATTAATTCGTTCTTGTTTTTCTTCCCATAATTGTGTTGTGAGTTGATTTAGATATTCACTCTCTTTAGCATCAATTGGTACTGGAGGTGGTAAATTTGGAGGTAAAATGGAAGAATCACTTTTATGAGGGGTTAAATAAACAAACTTCACCCCAATATTTTTCATAAGGGCTATCTGCTGCTCATCTTTAATTTTGAATTCATTGAACAAAAACGGGTGTTCCATCCACTGGAGAGGAAGCCTAATATGAAGCCCGGCCTGAATCCTATCAATTGGGACTTTAATTTTTGACATAAAACACCAACGTAAATATTAGTTATAGATCTTATGTTAAAATGATCAATATGAGCGTTATCGTATAACAGTAGCAGTAAGTAGACAATATTGGTAACTGAAAGGAAGCTACTTTGTTTAGCCAGTCCTGGTTACCTAATATTTCACAGCATCTACTTTTTATAGTTAGCTATATGGCTAGCTTTTTGTGATTGATCTATTATGTTAGCCATATAGCAAACTTTTGGTGATTGACCTTATGGCGAATCGTGAGCAAATAGGGAAAAAAGTTAGTGAGAAGAGAAAGGCGTTGGGGGTGACACAAAAACAACTTTCTGAGATGACAAGGATTCATAAGACGACTATCTCTGAAATTGAAAATGGACGTTTCACTGGCTCTTTCGATATTTTTGAACGAGTGCTGGATGCAGTGGGATTGCAGTTTGAAATTACTGAAAAGAAACATTCTCTTCCTGCCTGGGATGAAATCGAAGAACTCTTTTCGGAGGATTAACGATGGCCGTCACTCTTAATCTGCCAGGTAAAATAACGAAAATTGATGTCTATTCTAATGGTGATGAATTGGGTGTATTGACGCATGGATCAGTACATCACTATCAGCCACTACAAGAAAAACGATATATCTCACTTACGATGACAAAGAATAGTATGGACGGTTTTTCTTCCGGTTCCTTGCATCCCATTTTTGCGCAAAACCTTCCTGAAGGTTTTAATCGTCGCTTTATTGCAGAGAAACTTGCAAGATATGCCAAGGTTGATGATATGTATTTACTAGCCTTGCAGGCTGACCATGGAATTGGAATGCTTTCATACCAAAGTGAGCTGAATTTACCTGAATCGGAGACTGTTACATTAAAAGACATTTTGGCATACAACAGCTCAGAACCTCTTTTCCCTCAACTATTAGAAAAATATTATCTTAGAAATTCTCTGGCAGGTGTTCAGCCAAAGGTTAGCATTCCAAATGCTGGTGCACTGCAAACAAATAGAACTATTGAGCAAAAAGATATAATTGTAAAATCATTTGATGCAGAGTTTCCTCAATTAACCGTTAATGAGTTTGTATGCATGGAAGCTGCGCGTTATTGTGGGCTTCAGCCACCCAAAGTATATCTTTCAGAAAATCATGAAACATTTGTTGTAGAGAGATTTGATACAGGGGATGAAGGTATCAAGATGGGTTATGAAGATTTCACAACCTTACTAAAAAGACCAAATGATCCTGATGCAAAATATACCGGAAGCTACGAAACGCTGCTGAATGCGACACAAATTTACACCAATGATCAATGTGAAGTTGAAAAAATGTACAAATATATTGTTTTCAATTGCCTTATTGGGAATGGTGATGCTCACCTCAAAAATTTTGCATTACAGTACTCACCTGATATGAGTCGAATTTTTGTATCTCCGCCTTTTGATATTACCCATACAATTATTTACGACACTATCGATAATAAAATGGCACTTAAATTAGCGAACAGTAAAGAGTTTCCCGATAAATCCCATTTGTTGAAACTGGCTGAAGGCAAAAATTATAAGATTCGAAAAGCGGAACAAATTATAGAATCATTGAATGATAACATTCTTGATTATCTTATTCGTTCTAATGAAATCTCACTTTTTAGTGGTTTACGGAATTCAATAGAAACATCGATATCCAAAGTTATGACGTCCAGTTACTCAACCAAAAGTTATCGTCATGACCGGAAAAAGAAATTTAATTAAACTCAAAAGTTAGCCATATGGCTAACTTTTGGTATTTTGATGTAAATATTAGCTATATGGCTAACATTGAAAAGCTTACATAAAAAACAGGGTTAAACCCGGTTATTATTAATATTGATCTTCTGACCAGCCGTCACTGTCAGACATATCCGGAGATCCGGGAATCGAATTTTCCTCGTCTGCCCAGGTGCCAAAATCAATCATCTGGCACTTTTTACTACAGAATGGTCGGAAAGGGCTTTTCTCTGTCCATTCAACTGGTGCACCACATTGCGGGCATTTTACGATGGTAACTTTTTTATTCATAACTCTTTCAATTAGCTGCAGACAGCAAGATCAAACGGGATATCCTGAGTGCATGCCTGATTGGTTTCAAATTCAATAAATTTTATCGCAAAGCGGTTTTTATGCCCAGAGATCATTGGGTAAACCCCACATTCTAATGGAATGAGCAGACGCAGAATATTGGCATCTTCGGCATCGCTCTGAAAGAAACCTGCTTTAGCTACTTGGGAACGAAATGTTCCGGTCTCTCTGGTTAGCTTTAACCAAAGATTAAGTGCTTTTGCCAGTGGCTCTAGGGTTTTCGTCCACTTATTAGCATCCTGTTGTTTTTTCTCGACAGGCATATTTAACCAGAGATGCAGGGCAGGCAAATCAAAACAGCATGAACCGCCTGGTAAGTTAAAACGTTGACGAATCGAGGATAGGAAACGGTCTTCTTTTAGTGAAAAACCAAATCTGTCGGATGACATTAATAAATCGTGAATCTGGTCTATTTCACTTAGTAGTTCGAGTAGAGTTTGTTCATCAACACCTTCAACATTTAACCAGTTTCGATACATAACTCTTTGTTTTTCAATATCTTTAACCAGTTCATTTTTAAGTTGTATCTGTTCGAATATTTCTATTAGATCAAATAAAGAACGGAAAAACAGTTGGTGTTGATATTCATCAGAAAATTTAGAAGCATGCTCTAATTGGCGCAAGAGCGCCTCTACTCGAAGGTAAATTCGGGTCTTTTCATTAAGAGGATGTTCGTACTGATGCGTTGTCATTAAGCTTGCCTTAAATTCTTTACCTCTATTTCACCGATTTTCGTTGAGAATTGCGAGGTACTTTTTATGTAATTGTGTGACTTGGGGCAAAAGTTGTTCACAAGTCGAATTATTTTCAATGATATCGTCTGCTATTGCTAATCTTTGCTCTCTTGACGCCTGAGCCGCCAAAATGTTTTTTACCTGATTTTGACTGACCTGATCGCGGTTGATCGTCCTTTCTATCTGAGTTTTCTCATTGACGTCAACCACCAGAATACGGTCGCAGAGCGATTGCCACCCACTTTCAATTAGTAATGGAATCACAAGTAGGCAGTATGGTGAAGTCGCATTATTGAGATCCTGATGAATTTTCAGTTTTATCATTGGATGCAATAGTGCATTCAGCCAGTTTTTTTCTTCCGGGGAAGAAAAAACAATCTCGCGTAATTTCGCTCGGTCAAGGCAACCAGTTGCATTAATAATATCATTTCCAAAATGTTTAGCGATGGCTTTTAAACCATCAGAACCAGGTTTTACGACTTCTCTGGCAACAATATCTGCATCCACGATATCAATGTTAAATTGTTCATGAAACATATTTGCAACGGTTGTTTTGCCGCTTGCAATACCACCTGTCAAACCAATAACTAATGACACTGCATTATCCTAAAATATGTGAAAGATACCATTGCACAATATTGCCTTGCCATAGCAGGCAAATCCAGCCGGCTAAAGATAAATAAGGTCCGAAAGCCAAAGAATAATCTTTGTTTTCATTATGACGATTTATCCATAACTGGATGATCCCCAATACTGATCCCAATAATGAAGATATTAATACAATGCTAAGTAATCCCTGCCAGCCACACCAGGCTCCCAAAGCGGCTAATAGCTTAAAATCTCCATAGCCCATTCCTTCTTTACCGGTAATTAGTTTAAATATCCAGTACAGGCTCCAAAGTGACAGGTAACCGATAATGACGCCTAAAACAGCATCATGTAGTGATACAGGAGAAATTCTCGTCAAGCTTAACAATAACCCAAACCACAACAGAGGTAATGTTATTGAATCCGGCAGAAGTTTGGTGTCTGCATCAATAAATGCCGCTGTGATCAACATGAAAGTAAAGAGTAGAACACAGAGCATATAAACAGATGGACCAAAATGGGCATAAATTAACAAGCTTGTGAGTCCTGTTAATGCTTCAACAGCAGGATAGCGGAAACTTATTTTGGCACCACAGTAAGCACACCGTCCTTTGAGTAACAGCCAGCTTAGTATCGGAATATTATGTAGAGGCTTAATTTTAGTTTTACATACCGGACAGAAAGAACTGGGTAAACTCAGGCTGATTTTTTCTGTTGGTACAGCAATATTATGTTCCGGAAACGCTTCGGAGAACTCTTCTATCCAACTGCGATACATCATTTTTGGTAAACGATAGATGATAACGTTGAGAAAACTGCCAATAATGATACCGAAAATGGTAACCAGTATGAGAAAAATTTCCGGGTTCGCTTCTAGTGATTCTGGATTAAACAAATTAAATATACCTGAGTGTAAACCTGTCAGTTGCAGCAATTATATCGAATGTTAGAAATATTATACTAACCTAACAGGCTCATTAAGTTAAAAATTGGTAAATACATTGCGATAACAATGCCGCCAACCAGAGAGCCGATGAATAAAACAATAACGGGTTCTATTACCTTGCCCAAATTATCAACAATATCATTGACCTGTTCGGTATAGTCATTGGAGAGTTTTTCAAATACAGCGCTGAGTGTTCCTGAATTTTCACCAATATCGATCAGCTGTTCTACTTCTGGCGGAAACCATTGTTGTTTACTCAGAGCCAAATGAAGCGCTTGTCCTGATTCCATATCAACACTAATATTTTTAAACACACTGCAGAGTTTGTCTGTTGCTACCGATTTTTGAGCCATGTGCAGGCATTCCATAATAGGAATACCAGAACTATAGCAGGTGAACAGTGTCTGCATTGAACGTGCTATTTCTGCTTTAAATAATACAGAGCCGATAATTGGTAGTTTCAACAGAATATGTTGCATAAAGGATCGAAAACTCCCTTGTCTTCGGTAAGTAAAGCGACCACCAGTTATCAGGGCAATTATCAACAATAAACAATAGCAGCCATATGACTGAAGAAAGAGAGATAACGTAACCAGACTGCTTGTGATGGCAGGTAATTCAGCATTCATAGATGAATATATTTTGCTAAATTCAGGAACGACCAGAGTTAGCATCAGGTAGGTCACAATGATGGATGTGAATAACACAAATCCGGGGTAAATTGAGGCTTTGATTATTTTCGATTTGATCGTTTGCTGGCGTTCCATAAGAGAGCTGAGTTTGAGCAGGCATTCCGGTAACTTTCCGCTGACTTCGCCAATTTCGATAAGATCGGCATAATTATCCTGAAAATAAGGGTGACTCATTTTCATGGAGGAAGAGAGCGTTGCTCCATTCTGAATGGATTGCTTAATATTGATCAGAAGTCTCTGTATCGGAACCGGATGGTGCTGATTTGCCATCATTTCCAGTGATGAGAGTAGCGGGATATTGGCATTGATAGTGGTCGTAAGCTGCCTGATAAAATGAAGTAATTGTTTTTTGGTTAGTCTGGCATGCTGACTGACAGGATAAAAGCGGGAACTCTCCTGAATAGAAATAACATGGATATGTTGTTTGTGTAATCGTGCTTTGAGTGTTTGTGAATCAATATCGATGGCGACACCGTGAGCCTTCTTCCCATGTTTTATACCGGACCAGCGAAAACATTTAGTTAATAGATTCATGCTTAATCACTCTTAGTAGTTCAGTAAAGCTGGTTTCCCCTGCATTCAGAAGACTGAGTCCTGATTGCCATAAGGTCTGAAATTGCACTTCTTTTTGTTCAGTGACTGCTGATGAAGTAAAAAGGAGATCTTTATTTTCTGTTGTAAACGGCAGCAGCTCAAATATACCTAAGCGGCCTTTATAACCTTTATGGCATTGGGAACAGCCATCAGGATTTTCCTGATAAACCGAGTTGACAGACATACATTGTGGTTGAGACTGCAATTCTTCTGGTAAGGGGGCTGATCTTTTACAATGAGGGCACAGGCGGCGCACCAGACGCTGGGCAATGATCAGGTTGGTGCAACCGGCAATCAGATAATTGGGAATACCAATCTGTTGTAATCGGGAGATACTTTCTAAAGCGGAATTTGTATGCAAAGTGGATAAAACTAGGTGTCCTGTCTGAGCGGCTCTGAAAGCCATTTCAGCCGTTTCCTGATCTCGTATTTCACCGACCATGATCACATCTGGATCTTGTCTTAATATCGCCTTTAAAACCTCAGAAAATGTTAGTTGTATCTGGGGGTTAATTTGAACCTGATTGATACCGTGGAGCTGAATTTCAATAGGATCTTCTATCGTGGTAATGTTTTTTGATTCTGTATCTAATTCGGATAAACCTGAATAAAGGGTAAATGTTTTCCCGCTTCCTGTTGGACCGGTAACCAGAATTAATCCCTGAGGTTGCTGTAGAGAATTGAGCCACAGTGAAATTTGATCTTGGTTCATTCCCAGTTTGCGGCTGTCCAGAGTGTTGAAATTGGAATTTAGTAAACGTAAGACGATCTTTTCACCCCAGAGTGTCGGGATGGTTGAGACTCGCAGATCAATCACAATATGCTCGGATATCCGAACTTTAAACCGACCATCCTGAGGATGTCGCCGTTCGGCAATATTCAGATTAGCAAGGACTTTTATCCTGGCGGTGAGTCTTTTGCTCATTGTTTTGTCTGGTTCAAACTGAGTTGATAACAGTCCGTCTATTCGCAGTCTGATCTGATATTGGTGTTCAAAAGGTTCAAAGTGAATATCAGAAGCCTGATGTTGATAGGCAAAAAACAGTATTTGATAAAGATACTGAGTTACAGGCGTATTGTTATTTTCCCAGTCATCTTCACTACTGTCTTTTTCGTCTTCAAAGTCGGCTGTTGGTGAATAGCTGTTGAGAGCCTGTTCGGCAATGATGTGATGTGTCTGAAGATGTTTAAGCTTATCTGACAGTTCCTTCCAGTCGGCGATGACAATCTTGATTCTTTTCCCTGTTGCGAATGCAAAGTCTTGCTCAATATCTGGGTCGGTAGGATCGGCTACAGCCAGAGTGATCTGCTGAGATGTCTCTTCTATCGGGATCGAAGAATGTTTGCTCATCAGTTCATGATCTTTCTTGTTGTTTAGAGAAAGATCATGGGACTGAAGACTAACTCGCTCAATAGACAAATAGTCAGAGAGAAAGTTGGCTATGGTATCTGTTGCGATGTCATTGGAATCAGCTAAGGCCTGAATTGCCTTAACTGATTTGTTCTTCATAGTGTTGCGAAATGCTTGATTTTGTTTGAAGGAAAGTAAGTTTTCCTGTTCAAGCAGTTCTAATAAGCGCGAAGACATTGTTAGATATCACCGCCAACACAACCTTTAATAGTCTCTCCGGTATCCTGAACACATGTCCATCCGGTATCACTTTTTGTGTATTTGATTTTTTTACCTGAAATTGAGCTGTTGGCTCCAAATGTAAACAGGATCGAACCATTTTCAGCATCATCTTCATCCTGAGCAATAGAAAGTTCACCCAGTGAGTTCATGTCTTCAGTGGCCCCAATAGTATCTAAAGCCGTCGGGAAAGTCCCATTGGTTTGTATTTCTAATTCGATATTGGTAATCAGTGCATTTGAAGTACTAATACCAACAGTGGCTTCCGATTTTTTGGTGTGATTGTTGTAAGCGGGAATGGCGACTGCAGAAAGTATTCCGATTATCGCCACGACAATCATAAGTTCGACCAAAGTAAACCCTTTTTGCTTCTTATTTATGTTCTGTTTTTTCATTTTTCTCTCCATATAACTGTTGGATGAGAAAGATAAAGCAGATTGAAATCTTAGAAATACGCGGCAAATTTATCGGGAATGATGCAGTGAATTTTTAAAACTTATCCGACATTGATATCCATTTTTTTTCGATTCAATTAACAGAAATGAGGGGGAAGGAAAAGAAGGAAGTAAAGGAAGAGAAGGAAATAAAGGAAAATAAGGAAGTAAAGGAAGAGAAGGAAATAAAGGAAAAGAAGGAAGTAAGGAAAAGAAGGGGAGAGGCAGGGAGATAAGGAGAGTGGGAATACAGAAAATTAGAAAAATAAGGGTTATCAGGAAAATAAATTCTTAATCAGTCATAAAATGAAACTTTTATTTCAATTATTGTTTGTGATTGGTGTGCAATGTGAGTAACATGCCTTGCTGCTTTCAGCGTTTATACTCATATATCATCTTAAAAATAAAAAAAACTATAAAAATAAATAAGTAGTAACTAGTAACTGGTAACAATAATCGGAGGAATAGGTAGTGTCTGATTACATTTCTAATCTTATAGAGCGTGCAAGAAAAGCACAGGCTCAAATTGAACATTATACACAAGAACAAGTAGACGGAATGTGTGAGCGGATTGCCTACCATACTTCAACAACAGCTTTTGCTCAGAAAGTTGCTGAGTTTGCTGTTGAAGAAACCAAAATGGGGAAAGTTGAAAGTAAATTCAACAAAATGGTTAATAAGATAAAAGGCGGCTGGTTTGACATGAAAGGTCAGAAATCAGTTGATATTATCGAAGAAGATTCCGCAAAGGGACTCATTAAAATTGCTAAACCTGTTGGTGTTGTAGGCGCAATTATTCCGGTAACTAACTGTGAAGCGACACCTGTTCTAAAATCAATGAATGCCATTAAAACAAGGAATGCAATTATTCTTGCACCGCATCCTCGTTCTATTCAAACCAATAAAATTGTTGCAGATCTTATCAGAGAACTTCTGGTAAAAAATGGTTTTCCTGCTGACCTTGTGATTCACATGGACGAAGTCTCTATGGAAAATACCCAGGGACTGATGAAACAGTGTGATCTTATTCTGGCAACTGGTGGCGGTGGCTTGGTTAAAGCTGCATACAGCTCTGGTACTCCTGCTTATGGTGTCGGTGCCGGTAATTCTTATACTATCGTTGATGAAACAGCCAATCTTGATGAGGTTGCTGATAAGATTTATCGTTCTAAAACATTTGACTATGCAACTAGTTGTTCCTCTGAGAATGGTTGCCTGGTTTATAAAGAAATTTATAACGACTTCATTGCTGCGATGGAAAAGCAAAAAGGTTACCTGGTTACACCAGAAGAAAAACAAAAATTACAGGCAGCTATGTGGGGTCACGGGCACCTGAACCGCGATATCGTTGCTCAATCCGCTTCTGTGATTGCTGAAATAGCGGGGATTGATCTTCCTGAAGGGAAAGAATTCTTAATGGTTGAAGAAACCGGTATCGGTGATGATTTTCCATTCTGTGGTGAAAAGCTTTCTGTCGTGACGACTTTATATCAGTGGGAAACCTTTGATCAGGCTATTCAGCTTGTGAATGACATTACCAATCACTCTGGTTCAGGTCACTCTTGTGGTATCCATACTACGAACAAAGATCGTATTCTGCAGCTAGGTCGTTCTGTAAAAGTATCCAGGGTTATGGTTAATCAACCACAGTGTCTGGCTAACTCAGGCTCGTGGACAAACTATATGCCGACCACGCTGACTCTTGGTTGTGGTACCTGGGGTGGGAATGCTGCAAGTGAAAATATCACCTGGAAGCACCTTCTGAATACAACCTGGATTGCTTCTCCAACGCCAAATCACCAGCCGTCTGATGAAGATCTGTTTAGTGCTGATGTTCGTGCGGGAAATTAATTAATTTCGAAGAAAATAATAACAAAAGGGAGCAAGTTGCTCCCTTTTCCGTACCAGATAAGAAATTATCTTACCTGAACTAACCGCATTTATTGCTGAAAACGCATTGATAAATCCAATGCCTGAATATTTTTGGTTAATGCACCAACAGAAATGTAATCCACACCGGTAAGGGCATATTCACGTAACGTTTCCATGGTGACATTACCTGATGTTTCCAAAGCAGCGCGACCGGCATTGATTTTTACTGCTTCTATCATCATTTCTTTAGAGAAGTTGTCGAGCATAATGATATCTGCACCAGCATCTATTGCTTCTGCCAGTTCAGCCAATGATTCTGTTTCAACTTCGACGGGTTTGCCTGGGTTGAGTTCTTTAGCTGTTTCAATTGTTTTTCTGATGCCACCACAAGCAATAATGTGGTTTTCCTTAATTAAGTAAGCATCGAAAACACCAACACGGTGATTGAAGCCACCGCCGCAGGATACGGCATATTTCAGTGCATTACGCAGTCCCGGGATAGTTTTACGGGTATCCAGTAAGCGACAGTCTGTGCCTTCCATTGCTTTGACGTAAGTTGATACTAAGGTTGCACAACCAGAAAGTGTCTGCAGGAAATTCATGGCATTACGCTCACCGGTGAGCAGAGCCCGGGATGGTCCGCTTAGAGTGCAAAGTTTCTGGTCAGGTTCGATAGTATCACCGTCATTGACGTACCATTCGATAGTGACTTCATTTCCCAGTTGGGTAAAAACTTCATCTGCCCATTGTTTTCCGCAAAATATGCCGTGTTCACGGGTAATCAGTGTGGCAACATTTTGCTGTTCAGCAGGAATTAAGCTTGCTGTGATATCGGCGGAGGCGTCCAGGGTTCCACCCAGATCTTCTTTTAGAGCATCTGCAACGCTTCTTTTTATATCAAGGGGTAGCTGAGTTTTGAGGTAGTCCAGGCGCGCCTGGCTATCATGTTTCTCTTTCATCGCTTATTTTCAGTATTGGTAGTATTGGTTAGACAAGCATCAAATGATACGCTTACCCTTGTTTAAATTCAGCCGCTAATATCAAAAATTCATAATTGAAAATGGTATTTTTGCTTTTGAAATCAGTAAATGGGATTAAATGATGATCAGTCAGGATGGGTGGTACGAGAAAGCGAAAAGGGTTATTTCTCCTCATTATGATCTGCGTGCAGATGAAAAAGATATTTCTTTACTGGTTATTCATAATATCAGTCTGCCACCGGGGAAATTTGGCGGACCTTATATTGAGCAGTTGTTTATCGGAAAACTTAACCCAACGGAACATCCTTTCTTTGAACGCATAGCCGCTTTTCGGGTTTCAGCTCATTGCCTGATCCGCCGGGATGGTGAAGTGGTTCAGTTTGTATCTTTTAATCATCGGGCATGGCATGCGGGGGTGTCATCATTTGCCGGAAGAGAAAAATGCAATGATTACTCAATTGGTATTGAGTTGGAAGGAACTGAATGGGTTGCTTACACCGAAGAACAGTATCAGGCGTTAGCCGAATTAACGAAGGCGCTCCAACAACAATACCCGGAGATCAAACGGGACCGAATTACCGGGCATCAATATATTGCGCCATTACGCAAAAGTGATCCCGGACTGTCATTTGACTGGCGTAAGTTTCGCAACAAGATCAGTTGATAATAGAGCTTAGAGACTATCGTGGTACTCAAGTAAAATTTGTTCTACCCAGGTAGTGATACGTTCGTCACTGAGTTCATATTGTGAATCTTCATCAAGGGCCAGACCGACAAATTTAGAACCATCTTCGGTAAGGGCTTTAGATGCTTCAAACTGATAGCCTTCAGTCGACCAGTAGCCAATGAAGCTTGCCCCTGTAGGTTTTAGCTCAGCGTGTAATAGACCCATGGCATCCAGATACCATTCACCATAGCCTTCCTGATCGCCTAAACCAAATAAAGCAACTGACTTTCCGGTCAGGTTGGGTTTGCTTACGTTGTCCCAGACAGCGGCCCAGTCTTCCTGAAGCTCACCAAAATCCCAGGTAGATATACCAAGAATCAGAAGATCATAATCTTCCATCAGAGATAGTGAAGTTTCTTTAACATTAAAGATATCGACAATATCTTCGCCGATTATGCCGCGAATTTTCTCTGCAGCCATTTCTGTGTAGCAGGTTGTTGAACCGTAAAAAAGACCAATTTTCATGCTGATTTTATATCTGTTTTGTTTTGTTCAGATTCTACCCTGATAGCTGGCGGGGCTCAAGGGAGTAAAAAATACTGTAAATAAAATCAGTATAAAGCTTCACATAGTTGATTTTATGGTATTAACTAAAGGAATGCCTGAATTGTTCGAGAAAGAAAGTGTCAGATAAAGTATTTGCTGAACAGGATATTGTTGACGAATTTTTGGATACCCTCTGGCTGGAAAGAGGACTATCGCAAAATACGATGGATTCATACCGCAATGATTTGTACAAGTTATTGGGATGGATGGAACAAAAGAACTACCGGTTGTCGTTTATCAGTCTTTCCGGGTTACAGGATTATCAGTCCTGGCTGATGGATAAAGACTATAAACAGACTAGCCGTGCACGAATGTTATCTGCGATTCGTCGTTTATTTCAATATTTACACAGACAAAAAATCAGGGCAGATGATCCCAGCGCATTACTTATTACGCCAAAACTTCCAAAGCGATTACCAAAAGATCTGAGTGAAGATCAGGTGGATGATTTGCTTTCATCGCCAAATACCGAAGATCCGATCGAATTAAGAGACAAAGCGATGCTGGAGTTACTTTATGCGACAGGTCTTAGGGTTTCCGAACTGGTGACGTTAACTATGGAAAATATAAGTCTGAGGCAGGGACTGGTTCGTGTTGTGGGTAAAGGTGGTAAAGAGCGACTTGTTCCCATGGGGGAAAATGCTATAGAGTGGATCGAACGCTTTTTACAATATGGTCGTCCTACGCTTTTGGGAGAGCAAACGTCTGATGTGGTGTTTCCAAGTAAACGGGCCAGAGTTATGACACGTCAGACTTTCTGGCATAGGATAAAGCATTACTCTGTGATAGCGGGTATTGATGTTGAACAGTTATCACCTCATGTGTTGCGCCATGCATTTGCTACTCATTTATTAAATCATGGTGCTGATTTGCGGGTTGTACAGATGCTGTTAGGTCATAGTGACTTATCGACAACGCAAATTTATACTCATGTAGCAACAGAACGACTAAAACAGATCCATCACGATCATCATCCGAGAGCTTAAAAAGGGGAATACATGCGTTTAGTACGCCAGATTATAGCAGTGACTATCTCTGCTTTTATGATTAGTCTTACCGTCAATGCGGCCGATTTTAATAAGCAGGAACTAACCCAGAAATTTGAAAAGCTTGGTGTTGCTGTTACTGATATTAAGCCTTCTGAAATTAATGGATTGCTCGAAGTTCATACCAATCGTGGAGTCTTGTTTTCCACAGAAGATGGCAGTTATTTTATTAACGGAACCCTATATCAGTTTAACGGAGACGGGACTTACAACGATGTTATTGCTAAACGACAAGCCCCGGTAAATGCGAAAAAATTAAATGCTTTGGCAGATGATATGATTGTCTTCAAAGCGAAAAATGAGAAATATGTTGTTACTGTTTTTACTGATATTACCTGTGGCTACTGTATTAAAATGCACAGTCAAATGAAGCAATATAATGATCTTGGTATAACAGTAAGATATCTGGCTTTTCCGCGTCAGGGTGGTAAAGGACAAATTGCCGATCAAATGGCAGCTATCTGGTGTGCTGACGATCCTGTCGATGCGTTAGACAAAGCGAAAAATGAGCGTCAGTTACCGTCACCAACAGTTAATTTTCCTTCCTGCCAGAAAAAAATTGAGCAGCAGTTTAATCTTGGTCGGGAACTGGGGGTTGCAGGTACACCAGCGGTATTTTTACCTAACGGTATGATGGTTGGCGGATACCTGCCACCAGCGCAGTTATTGCAACGTTTACAAAATATGTGATTTTCCCGGTTCACTCCTGATTTATTTAATAAATAAGCATTTCAACGAGCGGCCTGCCAAAGCGGGCCGGATTTCATCATGATCGAGATACAAAGAAGACCCGAGGCGGATATTTCCGTTTTACCTGACGATATTCCAGAAATTCTACGCAGAATTTATGTAAATCGCGGCATTGTCAATACAGAACAGCTTAACCGGGGCGTCCGTTCTCTACACAGTTATCAGGAACTTGAAGGGATTAATCTGGCGGTAGAGCTATTGTTCGATGCGGTAAAACTGCAGAAACGAATCATTGTTGTTGGAGATTTTGATGCCGACGGAGCGACCAGCTCTGCACTGTCCGTTCTGGCGTTCAGAATGCTGGGTAGTCGCAATGTCGATTATCTGGTTCCAAACCGATTTGAAGATGGCTATGGTTTAAGCCCGGAAGTTGTTGATCAGGCGTTGTTATTGGGTGCGGAAGTCATTATGACCGTCGACAATGGGGTGTCATCAATTGATGGTGTGAAATACGCAAAAGAGAAAGGACTAACCGTCATTGTTACCGATCACCACTTACCGGGAGATCTGTTACCCATTGCGGATGCCATGGTTAACCCAAATCTTGATGGCTGCAATTTTCCATCGAAAGCGTTGGCTGGTGTCGGGGTGGCATTTTATCTGATGATGGCTTTATGTGTGCATATGAGAAACATCGGATGGTTTGCTCAGCAGAACATGACCGAACCTAAGTTGATGGAACTGGTGGATTTGGTGGCATTAGGTACGGTTGCGGATGTGGTTCCGCTGGATAAAAATAACCGGATTCTGGTTCATCAAGGACTGCAGCGTATTCGTTCCGGGTTTGCCCGTCCGGGTATTCAGGCCCTCATTGAGGTATCAAAAAGAGATGCCAAAAAACTGATTGCCACCGATTTTGGTTTCGCTTTGGGACCACGTATAAATGCTGCCGGACGCCTGGATGATATGTCTTTTGGCGTTGAATTACTTCTTAGTAATAATATTCATGCGGCCCGAAGAATGGCGACTGAACTGGATGCACTGAATCAGACCCGCAAAGAGATTGAAGAAGGAATGAAACAGGAAGCCATGGCATTTTGTGAGCGGCTTCAGTTTGGTGAAGGAAATTCTCTTCCTCATGGAATCGTTCTGTTTCAGAGAGACTGGCATCAGGGTGTTATTGGTATTCTTGCTTCTCGAGTCAAAGAGCGTTTTCATCGCCCGGTAATTGCATTTGCTGATGGTGGTGATGGAATCATTAAAGGGTCATGTCGTTCAATTCCTGGTTTTCATATGCGTGATGCACTGGATTATATCGACACTCAAATCCCGGCGTAATCCTAAAGTTTGGTGGTCATGCTATGGCTGCCGGTTTATCAATACCAGAAAATAAATTCGATGAGTTTTCGCGTCTTTTCGATGATATTTCCCGCAAGTTACTGGATGATAGTGCTTTAAAAGGTGTTGTTTTCTCTGATGGGGAATTAAAACCGGAAGAGTTTTCACTGCACACCGCAGATATTCTTCGCCAGGGGGGACCTTGGGGACAGGGGTTTCCTGAGCCCGTATTTGACGGTGATTTTAAAGTACTTCATCAAAAACTGGTGGGAGAAAAACATTTAAAACTGATGTTAGAACCTATGTTTAAAGGGCATCCGACCAATCTTATGGTCGATGGCATCGCCTTTAACATCGATGTGCGCCGTTGGCCAGATGCGTCTGTCAATGTGGTTCGATTAGCTTATCGGCTGGATATCAATGAATTCCGTGGCAATCAGTCCGTTCAGTTGATGGTCGAAACAATTCAGGCAAAATAACGCAGAGATAAATTATTGGTGATATCTATGAATGATAAGTTTTCATTTATGGAAAATTAAAAAATGATAATTAGGTTATATATTCCCGTCTATTAATAATAAATTTTTATTAAAACCTTTTCTCAAAGAATAAACCCCTCATTAAAAAGGGGTTTTTGTTATCAAAATGTAGTTAAAAATGCGCTTCCATGATTTAGGTCAAATTTTCTCTGGACAGTTGGATTGGTGATATGTTAGTTTCTGCACCAATCTTAGAATTGGTATTACCAATTGCCTATAGAAATAATGATAAGAAGAATGTGCTATGGCCTATCAGAAGATTCGACAACCGAAACTGTCCGATGTTATTGAACAGGAACTGGAAAGATTGATTCTGGAAGGAACATTAGCCGCAGGGCAAAAGCTACTTCCTGAGCGAGAACTGGCAAAGCAATTTGATGTTTCTCGTCCGTCAGTTCGGGAAGCAATTCAGAGGTTGGAAGCCAAAGGATTATTAACACGCCGTCAAGGTGGTGGAACGTTTGTTTGTGAGCGCCTTTGGTCCAGTTTCTCTGATCCTCTGCTAAATTTATTATCAAGTCATCCGGAAACTCAACTGGATGTCTTAGAGGCCAGACATGCTTTAGAAGGTATTGCAGCCTATTTTGCTGCATTGCGCGGTACTAAAGAAGATTTTGCCCGTATTCATGCATGTTTAGATCGAATTAAAGATAAGCAAAAGAGCCATGACTTAGAAGCTGAGTCTGTCGAAGTGGTTGAATTTTTAATCACGTTAGCAGAAGCCGCTCATAACATGATTTTATTGCACATAGTTCGCAGTCTGGTTCCTCTTCTTGAACAGAACGTTCTACAAAATTTCAAATTATTATACCGCCGCCCTGAAGTGGTGGAGAAAGTAAGCAAGCAAAGGGCTAATGTTGTGGATGCGATTGTTGCAGGTGAGCCAGAGAAAGCTCGCGAAATGTCACATACCCACTTAGCTTTCATAGAAGAAACGTTGTTGGATTTAGACAGAGAAGAGACACGCCG
>CAXXNB010000002.1:0-16099 GCA_963676525.2 uncultured Vibrio sp. | reverse complement strand
GGCCCAGAAAATAATGCTCGGATGGTTCACATCGCGTTCAACAATCTCGCGCACAATCCGTTCCGCAGTCGGCGTGTCATAGGACGGACTCTGCCATCCGGTCAGTTCATCAATTACCAGCAGCCCTTCTTCGTCACAGACATCCAGCATGTGCTGATCGGGCGGATAGTGCGACATGCGGATCGCATTCATGTTGAGCCCCTTGATCAGCGCCACCGCCTCTTCGCTGAATGCACGGCAGGAGGTACGGCCATAATCAGGATGAAATACGTGGCGATCGATGCCCTTGACCCGGATTTTTGTGCCGTTCAGATAAAGTCCGTCGCCCGCCCGGACTTCAACCGTACGGAAGCCAAAACGTTCACGAACCGTGTGGAGTGTTTCCTCGCCACGGCGAAGCTCCACCACCATTTCATAAAGCGCCGGAGCCTCCATCGTCCACGGCGTGATGCCGTTGAAGCTTTCGGCCAGCGTTGCGGTTTCCCCGCCGCTCTGAATCGAAGCCGAAAAAATTTCTCCCACCTGCTGTCCCTGCGCATTTTCAACGTGCGCCTGCACCGTGAGAGCTTCATCAATATTGCCGGCGTGGGCAATCACCGTGACCGCACCATCAGCCTGCGCATCAATCGCGATACGCTGCAGTGCCTGCGCCGGACGAACCTCCAATAATACCGGACGGAAGATGCCGCCGAAAATCCAATAGTCGGCCGCGCGTTCGGCCAAATTAATGCTGTCATTGCTGCTGCGTTTGGAAACCGTAACTTCCAGCAGGTTGCTTTCGCCATAGTTGAGCAGATCGCTGATATCATAACGGAACTGATAAAACGCGCCCTGATGAACCGCGCCGGCGCTGACGCCGTTAATTTTCACTTCGGTATCGGTCATCGCGCCTTCAAAGACGATCTGGACATTCTGTCCCTGCCACTCGGACGGAACATTAAACGCGTGTCTGTAGCGGCCCTGTTCATCCGCCGGATCGGCATCGTGGCCATAGTTATACGTACCGAATCCTTCCAGCTCCCAGCACGACGGAACCGGAATGGTGGTCCACGTTCCTGAGTTGCGACCGCCCGTACAGTAAAAATCCCACGCAACGGTATCATCGGCACCGGTTCCTGACAAATAGACCTCCTGCGTCGGCCGGGATTCTGCAACATCAGCATTTGCAGTCAAGGTCCCTCCGAACGATAGAGCATAGGTTAAAATTCCGGTTCCAATTGTTTTTATTCTATTCATTGTATTTCACGTTTTCAGGTTGATAAGAGCCCTGCTGCTCAAAGAAAAATTCCGGGCCACCGACAGTGAATCGGCGCCCGGAGGCCTTACGATTACTTTTTAAAACGGCGGCGCATAAAGAGAATGCCGGAGCCGAAGACGGCCATCATACCGAAGGTAGCCGGTTCCGGGATCGCCTCGATATTATCCACTCCCATCGCATCATCCGTAGTATTGTATCCATACATTCCGAAAGTGCCCAGATTATTAGCAGCAACACCGTTACGGAAACTGAAATCGTCAGCCACGAGGTTTTCAGGAGTCATGGTACTTCCGCAATAAACATCATAGGTATCTGCAGAATTATCCACAACGAGCCAGATATCATACCAGGCATCAACACTCAGACCGGTTTTAACAATATCGGTTCCACCGCCATTGCGGGCTCCCAGCCAAAGGTCGGTGCCGTCTCCCTTGAGGTTCACGTAGGCTTCAAGATCGCCCCAGGTTCCCACAGAAGCTGCATCTGAAAGACCGACGGAATAGTCGACGGTCGCCGAAGTGCTGCTCACCTGATAATAATAGATCCCGGAACCTCCATCAGCGATAGCGTTCGCGCCCAGATCACAATAAACACCTTTTTCACTGCCGCCCCCGACAGCCAGGTAGTTATTCAGCTCGGCATCCTGCACGATTTTAATCCCTGCGGGCCAGCTGGCATTGACGCCCCAAGGGCCGCTGTTGGCAGCAAAAGCATCACTGCCTCCACCTTCAGCCGTACCAAGACTGTAGTCGAAGGCATCAATTACCACGGCATGACTGGTTGCAGCCATACCCAGCGCAGCCAATGCAATCCATTTATTTTTCATCTCTCATTCTCCTTCTAATAATCCGCCGCCCCATGCGGCGGATATCGATTCAATATAAACCTACTCCCCGTCGATCATGTAAAACTCGGCAGCAGCACCGCTGACCGTCACATTGGTGGTTGTGGACGATTCGCCGCCGGCAATCCCGGTTGCAACCGGAGTCCAACTGCCGCCACTCAGTTCTGTCTTCCTTAATACACGGTAGGTTCCAACGCTTTCGGAGGTCCAGGTCAGCGTCACCTGGTCGCCGGAAATCACAAAGGACTGGATATCGGGATTCACCGTTGCACCAGCGTTGCTGGAACCATCGTAAACATAGAGATCGTCAAAGGCCGCTGAACGGTCACTCTGGCCGACACTGCTCTTCGTCAGGAATGTGCTCAGGCTCTCCCCGGTCCCGTTACGGAAGGCCAGACTGGACGCCACCAATACGGGCTCGTCCGCCCCGAAGGATGCGTAAAGGTTGTAGGTATCCGCCGAATTATCCACTTCGATAACAACATTCAGCCAGGTATCAATAGGGATCCCGGAGAGAATACCGTTGGTCTGGACCGATCCGTTTCGAGCCGACAGGGAAAACAGGTTATCCGCGCTGTTCCCATCGTCATTAATCAAGCCGACCTGAACCTCGAAGTCCGACCAGTCAAAGGCGTTGGTTGCCGCGACATCAGACAGCCCGAACCATACATCCGGCGTTTGATCCGAAGACTTCATCCGGAAGAAATACTTGCCGTTTTCTCCATCGGCAACCGCCGGAATTTCGCGATTAAAGCCGCGGGTAAAACCTGCGTATCCAAACTGTGCAATCTTGTCCCCGTTAAAGTCATCAATACCGACAAATCCGGTACTGGTTCCATTGGTAGGAATGCCGGCATCATCGGTGTAATGCCACAGACCGGCGGTGGTGACATCGTTGGTAAAACGCGCCACAGTGGGATAGCTTTCGAAATCATCAATCAGTGCATAGCCCGACGGCATGTATTCCCCGGAGGCCAAGACAACAAATGTCCAGCTATTGGTCATCGATACGGTCGGGCTGGTACCAGCAACAACCACCATGCCCGTGTGCATGCCCATATTCAACCCGCTCGCGGTATAACTGATTGTATTTGTCGTCCCTGCTGAGGTACTGCTGGTTGCAACCGGCGCGCCATCCAGCGAGAGAACAGCAGAACTGAATTCCGACCCCGAATCCACGATCACCGCCGACAGGGTCGGATTCTCAGAGGTCGAACCTGTAGGAGAAACCGCTATTTCAAACGGGATCTGCGACGTCAGCACCTGCACATCGTCAACCGAAAACGAGCGAACCTCGTTTTCGGTATCACCGCGTGCCCCGAAACCAATGAATGGCTGCGTATCCGACCCCCACCATTTCAAACCGGAAGCGGAGGCCGTGGATGAACCATCCGAAACCGACACATCCCATGTCTTGCTGTCAACATGCACATCAATGGTCACCGAATAGGTTGTATCCTCGACCAAATCAATAATCGTGCCATCACCGCCGATGGTTTCGTCTCCAAGAAAGAAATATCTGTCGCCACTGAACCCATCCCCGGTATTGACCGGATTATAGACACCGAAAATGCCTCCCGCCGGATAATTCGCCCCCCGGCTTGCCCCGAAAACACCCATAAGATAAGGCGATGTCTCGGCATTTCCGCCCGACCCGGCTCCATTTACACTGCCGGCTGAACTGGACGAATAGAATTCAAACCGGTCGTTCGAAGAATTAAATGCACCAAGGGTATCCGCCCGCCACAAAAACGAAACCGTATAATCCCCCTGAGGAGCTCCATCCGCAAGCTGCCGACCAATCCCCATCGCCTGACCGCCCGAAGCATTCGCAAGGTCGACATCGAGATACTGGCCGCCGGCGTTGAGCGAATCCGCATTCTGCACAACGCCCGTAACAGCCGTGGCATTGGCCGAAACCCACTCCCCGTCCCAGCCCGTTCCGCCGCTCAGCGGTGCAGTAAGCTCATCTCCGACAGAGTACCCGTCAAAATCATCAAGATCCGCAAAAGAGGATCCCGCCGCTAGCATTATCCCCGTCACTATAGTGATACACTTCTTCATTTTATTCTCCTTATTGCCCTCTATTACCCCTCAGATATTCTTTTACGCACCAGTCAACGGAACCCCGCGCGTGAGACCCTCAAAAAAAACAGAAAAAAAAGAAGCCGAAGGATCACAACCGCTCGACACCATGGAACCTGGCTTTTCTCGTTGCGTGATCATCTGGTCGGCTATATATGTATCACCCTCTATGAATAAGGCCCCCGACAGCGCGCATAACACGACTCTGCAGGAAGATCTGCAAATAGAAGCCATGCTTCCGCTGGTCTACAAAGAACTTCGCAGGCTGGCTGCCAACCACATGTCGCTGCAGTCCCCGGACCACACCCTTCAGCCGACGGCACTTGTTCACGAAGCATGGATCCGACTGGCGCGCAGCGAAAACATCCATTGGCAGGGTCGGAGCAGTTTCCTTTCAATGGCCTCAACCGCCATGCGCCACATCCTCATCGACCATGCAAGAAGCAAAAGTTCGCAGAAACGCGGAGGAGACCGGCAGCGCGTTGAGCCCGAGATCATGAACATAGAAAGCAAAACAACCAACGAAACCCTCCTGTTGGTGAATGATGCGCTAAAGCAATTGGAACGCTCCCGCCCCGAATGGGCCCGTATTGTTGAAATGAAGTTTTTCGGAGGAATGACCAACAAGGAAGTCGCCGATGTCCTCGGAAAAAGCCCCAGTACCGTGGAACGCTACTGGACGGCCGCGAAAGCCTGGCTGCACAAACAACTTCTAGCCGCAAAATGAGCGAAAAATCATCAAAAACGGCATCGCAACGGGCGGATGAACTGTTCTTCACCGCCATGGAGATGGAATCGGACGAGGAACGGAAAACGTTCATTGATCAGGCCTGCGATGGATCCCCCGAGCTGAAAGAGGAACTGAACCGGTTACTGGGCTGGCAGGCCGGCGCAGAACAATTCAAAGAACTGGAAAGTTCAACGCATATTTCCGCATCCGATATCGTCAATACGTTCACCGATATTCCTGAATTCTTCTCCGAGCTGCAAACCAGCTATCCCGACGACAACGAAGTCGGAAAACAGATCGGACCTTACACCCTGCTCCAGAAAATCGGTGAAGGCGGCGTTGGAAACGTTTATCTGGCCGAACAGCGCAAACCGGTCCGCCGGCAGGTCGCCCTCAAAATCATCAAGGCCGGCATGGACACCAAACGGGTCATCGCCCGCTTCGAGGCCGAACGACAGGCACTGGCAATGATGGAACATCCCAACATTGCACATGTACTGAATGCCGGACAAACGGAAACCGGACGCCCCTATTTCGTAATGGAACTGGTAACCGGAAAACGGATCACAACCTATTGCGACGAAAACGGGCTGTCCATCGAGGAACGGCTGAGCTTGTTTATTCAGGTCTGCCACGCCATACAGCACGCACACCAGAAAGGCATCATACACCGCGACATTAAACCCTCCAATGTGCTGATCACGAAACACGACAATGCGGCGCATCCAGTGGTGATCGACTTCGGCATTGCCAAGGCCACAGGCGGCGACCTGCTCACCGATAAAACGGTCAACACTTCGACTGGTCCGATTATCGGCACCCCCGCCTACATGAGTCCGGAACAGACCGCCCTAAAGGAAGTGGATATTGATACACGCAGCGACGTCTACAGTCTCGGAGCCCTACTCTATGAACTGCTGATCAGCTGCCCGCCCTTCGATCATCAAAACCTCCTGAAAGCGGGTCTGGATGAGCTATACCGGATTCTGCGCGAAGAAGATCCCCCGTCACTCCCCGCCAAGCTTCTTGAACTGACCGAAGACGAAAGGGAACGCATAGCAAAAAACCGAAGTATCGAGCCCCGACGACTCTCCGGCATGCTCAAAGACGACCTCAACTGGATCGTGATGATGGCCATGGAAAAAAACAGGGAGCGTCGCTACGAAACCGCCAATGCCATGGCCATGGATATTAAACACGTCCTGAATCACGAACCCGTTCTCGCACGCCCTCCCAGCAGAGTCTACCGGTTCCAAAAACTGGTCCGGCGCAACAAAACCACATTTGCTTATCTCGCCGTGGCCTGCATCGCGATTTTCACCGGACTCGGCACCTCCACCTGGCTGTTCTTCAGCGAACGCAAAGCCCGCAGCCTCGCGGAAAAACTGGAGACCGAAGCCGATGCCCGAACCACGATCGCACAGGCCGCCCTGCTCCTGAGCCGGGACCGACTGGAAGAAGCCAACCGAATGATGAAGAAAATTCAGATTCCGGTGGTCAAACCGTCGCTGGAAGCCGCCGACGTGTTTCGTACCCTCGCAACGTGGAATGTCTCGAGGGGACAATGGGACGCTGCGGCCGACTGCTTCCTGAAACTTCAACAGGCCAATCAGCTGGACAAAACAAACACCACCCGGGAAATGACGCTGGACCTGCTGGGCGCCGGACCGGCTCTGATTGTCGCCGGCGAAGAGACAGAATATCGAGCATTTGTTCAGCAGACACTGGACCGTTTTTCAGGCACCACCGATCCGTCAGCAGCAGAACAGGTTCTGAAAAACAGTCTGATCCTTCCGCAGGACACCAATACACTTACTCGACTGGAATCCTTTGTCCAGATGGTTAAAGATTCCGTCGAAGCAAACGAGCCCAACGCCGAAAAGGACAGCTACCACATCGGCTACCAGACCCTCGCGGTATGCCTTTATGAATATCGCGCCGGAAATTTTACTAAAGCGGTCGAATGGGGACAACGCAGCCTGAACTATGCCGACCGAAATCCGCCGCGCGTTGCCATGGACCATCTTGTACTGGCCATGGCCTATGCCGGGTTGAACCAACCCGGCAAAGCCCGACACGAACTGGATGCCGGCCGGGAACTGGTGCAACAGCGGATTCCGGTCCCGGTGAAAAATCTCCCGAACCTCGGCACCCCGAAAACCGGCATGTGGCACGACTGGGTGATCGGCCACCTGCTGCTCCAGGAAGCCATCCCGTTGGTTGAATCCTCGGAGCACAGCAAATAAACCATCGGCTTTTCAGCCTGCGCTGCGTTTCCGCACCCTGCACTTACGGAATCCATACATCCAGCGAGAAGAAACCGGTCTCCTTTTCCGAATCCAACGGAATATGAATATCAAGCGAGGCAGAATTCCCCTCCAGTTCGGCGCCCACGGGAGTCCAGTCCGGCGGAGTCAGCGTTTCGGTTTTCCAGATTTGGTAAAAATGCCCGGGCACAGAATTGGATACGGTCAGCATCAGGTTGGTACCGTCAACAAGCTCATAGCCGGCAATGTAATATTCCTCCGCTGCAACCGGTGGTATCGTGTTTGCCGCGATATAGAATTCAACCTCGGCAACGTTGCAGTAGCTGTCGGAAGGGCCGATATACCGGACATAACGATACTCGCCCGAATCGCTGATCGCCTGCTCCGTCAGCACCCCTTCCGCAGGTTGCGCACTGACCGTGTAGAGCGTAACCACGCCGGCGGAGAAATCGGCGGTTTCCGACCCTTCGAATCGGCCGCCCACCATGCGTCCCGCAAAGCCGCTTCGTGGACAGTAGGTAATTTTGGTGATCGTCTGCGGCATTCCCAGATCCATTCCAACCCAGTCGCCGCTGGCGTTCACCGCATCATAATAGGTTCCGAAATTCCCATCGAAAACCATATCGGTGGTATTCCCCAATCCGCCCCATGAACCGGACGAGCCGATTACTGAGCCGTCGGCGATTTCTGATGACGTCGGTGTCGCCGAAACTTCCGAACTGCCGGAAGATTCCAGTGCAGAGGTATCCGAAGCCGTAACGATGTAATAGTACGTGATCCCATTCGCCACGGTATTATCCACAAAGGCACTCACCGTGAGTTCAGAGGCAATGGCCATATACAGTCCCCCGCTGGTGGTGGAGCGATAGACGGTGTAGCCGCTCAAATCCAGATCGGAGTTATCATCCCACTGCAAGGTTACACTGCCGTTCTTTACGGTGGCTTCCAACCCGGTGGGTGAAGCCGGAGGCGTTTCGTCAAACGGAGTTACCGCCGCGCCGACGCTGTATTCCGACTCGCTTGAATTTTCGTCGGTGGCCGTCACCACATAATAGTAGGTCGTTCCATTATCTGCGGCCGGATCCAGATAAGCACTGTTTGTCAGGCCCACACGAATCGGCGCATAGCCCACCCCCGGCACCGTTGAACGATAGACCGTATAGTAGCCCAAATCCGCATCGGGACAATCCGCCCAATCCAGTTCAACCTGACCGTCCCCAGCTGTTGCAACCAGTCCGGTTAATGCGGCCGGCGCCGGATCTGACGAAACCCTGTCCGAAAGTACAAACGCGCCGGGTTTCAATGCCGTGGCCGTAATGGAAATCGAATCAATATAGCCATACCAGCGATCCACGTGGTTCCCGTTATGCAGACCGCGGGCCACCGCCCAACCGCCGGCATGGAAACCGCTTCCGGAGCTGGAACCGATGCCCAGCCCCGCCATATTTTGATCGACCGACTGCGCCACCAACGCGCCGTCCACATAGAGCGATACCGTTGAGCCGTCACTGGTTGCCGCAAAATGGTGGAACACATTATCGTCCCCGGCGTAGGTCGTTGAGGAAATCAGTTCAATAACCTCCCCATTCACATCCACATAGAGGAATCGGGCATGGTTTCCGCCATCCACTCCCAGGTAGAGTGCTGCGAGCGCACCGTCGTTCGACGCCAGATTCTGCGCATCCCGACAAAGTACGGTACGCGTATAGCCGTTGCCCGAGATCGTGGCGAGCGCCTCCACGGTGAAGGCGCGGCCCGTAAAGAACTCGGCATCCGTACCGTTCGGATTGCTTTTGGAAGACCAGGTATATGCGGCCGGATAGTCTCCGGCGGCTTTAAGACTGAAATCGTTGTCTTCGCTGTTATTCGACCACGTAAAGCCGGCGGCCGGATAATCCCAGGTGGTCAGATCATTCCCGTTCCCCGTTTTATCGATGGCTGCCGTGCGCCATGTCCAATACCCATCGGAATCCGGAACCGCCGCGCCATCGGCCGCGCCCAACGAAGGATCATTAAAGTCCCAATGCAGCAACAGCACCGGAGTCGGAGAGGTCTCTTCCGAATAGAGCGACTCGTTGGATGAGCGATCCAGCGCAGTCACAACATAGTAGCAGGTCGTTCCACGAACAACGTCGGTGTCCGTATAGCTGCTGTCCTCCACATCAGAGGCAATCACGACATAGCCGCTGCCGCTCGTCGTCGACCGATAAACCGTGTACCCCGCCAGATCCGGCTCGCTGTTATCGACCCAGTTAATAACCGTAGCGGAACCGGTTCCATCAGCACTCAGACCAACCGGTTGCGCCGGAGCCTGCGTATCCATTGCAGAAACCGACGTTTCGGCCGAGAATTCAGAGGGGTTGGACTCAACATCCACCACGGAAACCACATAGTAATAGGTTGTGTTGTTCACCACCGCGGTATCGATGTAATCACTGGAAGCAACGGCGGATGCAATCAGCGAGTAATCGCTGCCGCTCGTGGTTGAACGATACACATTATAGCTTTCAACATCGGACTCGCCGTTATCCGCCCAGTCCAGAGACACGCTGCCATTTAACGCCGTTGCACTCAGGCCTTCCGGAGCGGAGGGCGGCACGACATCGCGGAAGGTCACCTCCAGCGAATAGTCGCCGAGCACGGGATTAAACGTATAGGAATTCATGTTTCCGATAGGAAATCCATTCAGGATTACGTCATCCACTTCAAAGCCGGGCTCCGGCGAAAAAACAAACGTCTGCACGGCACCGTTGTCGACCACAACCGCGCCCGCCGGACTGATGGTGCCATTCGCGGAAGCGGACGCCGATACCGTGTACGTATCGGGATTATAATCCCACCATTTCGTGTAGAGATCAGCAGTGCCCTTGATACCGCTTCCCATCGTCAGCCGATAATCAAACTTGGTCTGACGAGTCGTATCGTCCGCATAAATATAATCACTGTTGCAGATCACCGCCACAACCACATCGTTGAACACATCGCCCAGCGGGAGCGTGCAGGTTCCGTTGCTGACCGGATCGCTGTAATGAATGACTCCATCCGTGTCGCGATAGACCAGCTGGCAGCTCATGTTCTCCCCGATGGCATTAAACGACACGCTCGCGCTGGTGGCGGACGGATCAACCGTCAGTGGAATCTGGTTGGCGCCGGACCACCCCGGAAGCGTCCGCGCCTCAGGCGTCAGCGTTCCGGCACTGTTGGTCGTTGCCGCATAACAGGTGGCGTACCACGGATCGCAATTAACCCAATAAGGTTCATATTCCGGGCCGATGTAGGCATTCCACGATCCATGCAGCAACTGACGATAGGCATGCGACCATTGCTTAAAATCACAGAACGCCTGCCGCCCGCGATATTCCTGAATCAGCCGGCGCATCTGTTCCTCACCCAGTCCGCCCGGGCGCTTCCGCCATATCCTGAAGTACGCGGCCGCTGTACTGCGCATTACGCCAAACCCAGGCCACACTCTTGGCCCCGAGAATAACTTCGATCGCATGCGGGAACGATTCACTGTACTGCACACCGCCCAGCAGACCGCGCCAGGTGCAGATGCCATCGCCCTGATACACCCCCTCCGCGGACGGACCGGCAAACGACCCATCCTGCAGCCAGCCAGAATAGGCATTCGATCGGCATGAACGGAGCGATTGCCGAGCCGCGGCTCAGCCAGCCCATACTGCTGAAACTACCGGCGCGCTGCGCTTCCATCGTCGATTGCAGCCAGGTATTGCCGCCCTCATGAAACCAGGCCGCATTTTTGACGCCGGGCATATCCGCAAGAATCGCATGAATTCCCTCATGCACCATGGCGCCCTGCTGCCACCCTTCCAGATATTCCGGATCAAAGGCAACCACCGGGTAGTGAGTCGCAATAATACACGGCCAGGCCTCGCCATCGTAGCCCGTTGCGCCCATCCAGCCCCCGCCGTCTTCCCAGCTCATCGCGTCGGTACTCAGCCCCGAACCTAAAAGATAGCAGGTGCTGTAATAGCCCTGCTGCGCCCGTTTATCGCGCGGCCAGCCCATGACATCGGACATGTAGGCAAAGTCCGTGTTAAACCGCTCCACCATCGGAATCCAGGCATCCTCGCTCACCAATGGATACGCATTGGTGCCCCACACGAAACACCACCAATCATCCGCATAAACGCCTTCAACCCCCGACACGCCGGGCAGGATTTTTGTGGGCGGCTCCAGCGGGCCGAACTCATCCCGATAATCGTAGGCCAGCGTCGGACTGTATTCCGGCCAGCTATACTCTTCGGCCAGACTGCTGCCGGCAGTACATAATGCAAGGCCACCGGCCAGAACTGCGATGGATGCCCGAAGGAATAACACTTTTTCTCGAATCTGTTGCAAACAGTTTATGCATGATCATTGTCCGGTTTGAGGTTGATGTTTTATGGAGATACTTTGCCTGTTACGGGAATTAACGCCATTAAGCCAAAGTACCCGCCATTCATTTCCGGAAAATGGTTTTCCGCATACAAACGGCATAAGACATATGGACCCGCTCGAAGAGTCCTCCATCTAACCTCATTCCGTGCGCAGAGAAAATACACCGCCGGCAACATCACTGTTCCGGCTTTTAAACCGGATAGTGACCGAATCCACCTTCTGCCCGAAAGCATCGGTCCGGCCGCGTGTCAGCTGCGCCGGAATCACATAGGAGGCCTCAAAGAATTTTCCGGGCCGGTTGTTCTGCAGTTTCTGTGTTCCGATCTTTTTACCGTCTGCAAAAATATCGAACTCGCGGTTCACATCATTCCCCCAGTAGGTAACGACCAATTTGCCGTCGCGTCCCGTCGGAACCTTCATGACATAGCTGAACTCATTCCCGTGCCGATAGCTGCGCCCGTTAAATGCGCCCACATCCCCTCCGGAGAGCTGATGCCCCTGCTCGGAATCGGCATTCCCGATAAATAATATAATCTGTAGACCGGGCCCGAATTCCCCGTAGTTGAGCAGACTCTTTGAGTTTTTCCTGAAAAGCCGGCGCATCCTGATCAAGGAACCACGTGGCATAAGAGTACGCGGCGGCATTGCGCTCCGGCTTCGGCTGTCCCGGACGGTACCACTGTCCCAGATTCGTGAACGGCACCATCGGCAGACGCACATGTTCCCCGCTCCCCGCAACAAATTCCGCTTCATACACGGGCCCGATCAGCTCCCCGGGCTTCCCGATCAACTTGACCTTATTCAGATCCGGCACCACCGCCAGATCATCCCAGATCCGGCCGCCTGCAGGAACCAACGATTTTTCACACCAAATCGTATCGACCATGTAAACCACCGGCCCGCGCGTCAGCGCCCACGGCGGCGTATCACCGTCCACCGCCTTGTGCATGATTTCTCCGCCGGGCAGATGATGGATTTTTGTGCGCCACGGCGCATCCGAACGAACCCATTTCAGCTCCATCGGCAAGTTTAGTTTGATGGTGTCGCCCGCCTTCCAGATGCGGGTTATCGAATAATAGCTGCCGGGCTTCAGGCCTTCACCCGCTTCCCCGTTCAGGCGAAAGTAGCGGAGCATCGCACCATGCCGGAATACGCAGACGAATGGTCGTTGGTTCAGCCGGCGCCGCCTCGACGGGTAATGGAAACCTGCGATTCCTCCGGATAGGCCGTATCCTGCCGCAGGCGCATGGTGCGTCCCTTGGACAATAAGACATCGGCCGTCGATGCGCCGTACTGGTTGATAAAGACGCCTTTTTCGTCCTTCCCATAAAGAAAGGTCGGCAACAGGGAAACCATGCGGTGTCCGCTGGAGGTACAGCAGTCCGGTCCGTGAAAATAGCCCTCCGGCTTTTCGCCGTTGGGCGCCGTGTGGTAGCGATAGGTTTCACCATCGATAGACTGGGCGGCAAACACATGGTTCCACAACAGCTTTTCCATGGCGTCCGCATATTTCACATCGCCCGTAAGCTCCAGCAGGTATTGCGTCACCTGAAGCCACGACATCGTGGCACAGGTTTCCACAACATTGCCGGTGATCGGCCGGATGTGGCCGCTCTCATAATGCTCTCCCACGCTCACACCGCCCGTGATGAACATCTGACGGGAAACAACGTCGTCCCAGACCCCTTCCACCTTGCGCAGATAGGACGGATCGCCGGTAATTTCGTAGAGGCGAAGGAAGCCCAGAAAATTCATGTGGAAGGTATGCGAGTGAACATAGGGCTGCACTTCGTCGATTCCCATGCTTCCGGCGGCCACCTGATCGAGTTTGGAAAAACTGTTCCATCCACTCCAGCGATCAATACTGCCGACCACCCACTGACTCCATTTCACATATTTACGGTCGCCGGTGGCGAGCGCAAGCCGCAGCATGGGATCGGTCAGCAGCGTGCCCTCCCAGGAATAGTGCACCGCGTGGCCGGCAATATCAGAAAATCCCGTCAGCACCTCGTTCTCGTTTTTTGGCGGTCGCAGATCGCCGGGCCAGAACTCCGCCTTGCCCGGCCCGATATTTTTCACCAGATAATCACCAAACCTTCGTGCGCACTCCAGCGCCTCCTGATCCCCCCACTGTTCGTAAGCGGTAATCAGACCGTGAAGCCGGAAATAATCTTCATAGGGATCCATGCCGCGCAGGGGGCTTTTTCCTGCTGCGTACGTCCGGACTGGTAACCCCGACATAGCCACTCGACTCCTGGCTGGCAATAATGCGGTCGAGAATGGATTTAGCCAGCACACGCAGTTCCGGATCCGAATGAACGGAAGAGAGCACCGCACTTTCCAGCCATTTGCCGTCCTGCTCTCCGGCCCACCACCATTCGCGGTGCGAGTGCTCTTCAACCAGCCGAACATAGTGTTCAATATCAAATCCGTGCAGCGAACCCTTCCGGTTGGCCTCCCAGCGTTCCCCCAGATAACCGCGAAGCTCCGGAACTTCACGCACCGTCAGCGCCTGCTCCACCCGCGAAGGCGATGCAGCTTCTGCATCAGCAGACGGTAAAAACATCGTCACAACAGCAGCCGCAATACCGGCTAGCGGGCGTACAACCGTGAATCCTAAATCATCTCTATTCATTTGAGTTTCCTTATTCAGCCCAATCATTCCGGCACCGAGCGACCGCAGCGGCAGCCGCCGAAACCGGTAATGATGCTTTATTACCACAAATCATTATTGCAGGGAAATTGAGTAGCTTACCGGCAAACCGCCGGCGCTCACCGGCAGATTCAGCAAAACGTTTTCCCCCGACTGCAGAACGGCGTTCGTCAATGTTCCGGAGGGTCCGCTGACCTTGTAGGATCCCGGAACAGAGACAGAAAAATTAAGCAGAACATTGTGGACCGTCGGATTCGCCGGATCGACAACAAATGCAATCTCCGACAGATCTTCGCTGAGTGTGATGGATTGGCCGGCCGCAAAGTTATCGTTCTCCAACTCCAGATGCACCTGTCCGGAATCCAGCATGGCGTGAAACCGCCGGCGGACGCCGTCCTTCGGCGTGACGGCAATCACCTGATTCATCAGCTGCCAATCACCGCCATAGCAATAGCGCCCGAAGATCGGATCGTCCGACAGGATTGTCGCGGCCGCCCGTATAGCGCCGCAGAAGCCGAGGTCCTCTTCCGCCCCGTAGAACCAGGCCCCTCGCCGGATCGGCAGTTCCATCCAGTTATCGTTATATGGTGAGGGCTCAAACCCGCCACCGCAGGCACCGTCGTTGGCCTCGCCCGGATACCAGTAGCCATAATTGGACTCCGCGGTCCCCGTATTCATCAACGCCCAGGAACTGAGATACGATCCGTAGCCAAGTCTTAAGTACGGCGTGGCATTGGTTGAAAAATGAAGGGCATAATCAAGGAGTCCCCATCCGCCCAGCTGAGACATGTAGGACAAGGTATAATTATCGCCGGCATTGCCCCGATAATCGCTTCCATAATGATAATAGGCCGGCTCCAGCCACCCGCGAACCGTGACGTTGGCCATGGTGACCTTATCCATAAACTGCGCCGCCGACTGCGCATAAGCCGCCGGGTTTTCCGGATCGAGTGTTGCCGCGTTTTCAAGTGCATAACGTGCAATCGCCTGCTGCGACTCAAAGCCGGTTGAATCAAACGTCATTTCCGAAGCAAACAGATCCGATGCAGTGAAGACAAAATAGTTCACCTTCTGTTCCCACTCCGCCCTTAGCGCAGCGGCCTCTGCGCTCATGCCCTCAGCATCAAGATCCTCAATCAGACCGGGAATCACGGACTCATTCATATAGCCCGTGTGATAGGGAATCCAGAGATCATCCGGCCATACCGAATATGGAATGCTGAACATGGCCATGGCGGTTCCGAAGGCGCGCTCCAGATATTCATCCGCCGAAAGCACTGTAGTGATCTGCGGGTTATTCTTTGCGATGCGATACATCGATTCGTACATCGTGGTGATGTGGGGATAATCATACGTGCGCCACAGATGAAGCCGCCCCCAGATCCCCGAATCAGCACTGTAGCGGTTTACATACCAATCCCGGACGCCGTATATGCCGTAAGAATAGGTTTCGTCGGTCGTACGCTGCAACCCGCCCCAGACAAAATCCTGAATATATTTGTCCAGCGAATCAACCTGAGCCTGATCCGGAAGCACAACGTTTTTCAGCGCCAGAAACGCCGGACGCGCCAGACCGGCATCATCGGCAGCCACTTCATACTGATAAACAGGCGGGATTTCATCATAATTATCCGGAGTCACAAGCGTCTGGGTTTTCATGTTCCATTCCGGATACAGCCCGTCATACCACTTCGCTGCATTATTAATCTGGTGATCGACAAGAAACTGCGCACGTTTGCGGATCAGGGTTTCCAGCGGCTCGGTCACAAAAAACTCCAGCACCATCTGCCGTCCTCCGCCATAGTTGACCGTCAGCAGATTTTCGCCTAGATGCGTAAACTCAACCTGATAGATCTTAAAA
>CAXXNB010000001.1:0-330210 GCA_963676525.2 uncultured Vibrio sp. | reverse complement strand
ATACCGCACGGCCGGAATCAACACCATTTAGGTTAGCAAATAGATAGTTCACACCATAAGTACGGCTGGATTCTTTGATCAGTTGTTTACGAATATCGAATTTAGAAATTGCGAAGTGGCTGCCACTCGGGTTAGCAATAATGTCGACACCTAAATCAAAATAATGAGATGCAAATACGTTTTTGCCTTCCCAGCTGTCTTCACATACTTCAATTCCCATCAGGAAGCCATCAATATCATATACCGGGGGTCCCGACCGCGGACAGTAACTTCTTTACCGTTTACAGAAAAAGTGTGTTGAAACACTATCTGTCTGGTTCCATGGGGTAAACCAGCGCTGTTCATAGTGAACACCATTTGAGGCCAGGTTTTTCTTAAAGGTGATGCCACATACTTTGGCGCATTAAGTAATTATCGCAACAGCGTTGAAACAGTTTTGCCACTGTATAAATAAGGTAAACCAACAGAAACCGCGATATCTTGTGGGAAGATCTTCAGCAAGTCTAAAATAATTTAGATAAAGCGGTATCGATAATACTCATAGTAACTGAAATTATCTTCAAGACCATAGCCAGTTAATGAGAGTTCCGGAGTTAAAAGGAAGCTTGGCACCATCGCGCTTAGCCTGCGCGCTGCAGCATCCATTATATTTTTTATATTTTTTTCAAACTCTCCTGCAGTCTGATTCAGACTCGCAGTACTGACCTTCATAGTTTTCATCATTGTAATCTCGTAATTAAAATATACCCGAATCTCACCATTATTACGGTAAACAAACCGATTGGGTATCACGGGCCGTTTGCCGCGTAGAATAGCACTTTCGAAATTAATTTTTTAGTAGTAAAAACAAGCCTGTCATCATGTTTTCTCATCTTAAACCACTGGTAATAGCTGCAACCAGAGCAAGAATGCTCGCAATGATTAATGAAAGATGAGTACTATTGGTCGCATAGGAGTTAAAAAGTAATGCAACGATTGCCGCTCCGGATGTTTGTCCGACCTAGTCGGGCGGCTGGCTGCCTAACATGCCACTGGCACCTTCCACTTCTATTGCGGGGAGCCGAACTGATAATAGTGTGATTGTTTTGGTGATTGAAACAGTCCGAAACCAGCGCGCAGCAGATCATCATTCTGATACAGACATTGAGGTAATTCGGTGATGCAGGGAAGTATATAGCGAGAGAATATAAACCAATCGCAAATACAAGCATTCCGATGGGCACCTAAAATTCCGGCATGTATCTTTTCGATCAGACGTCCGGCTATTGGAGCTAATATCATGGTTGCTATTGGCCAGGGAGTCAGTAAAAGTCCGGTTTCTGTTTCACACCTCAGTCCAAGAGTGCGCTGAAAATAGAATGGGAACTGATACCATGGCTTAACATTTGAGCGCAGAAAGAACAAATTGATGTACCTATGGATAGGCGAGAAAATAGGAATTCTTAATAAATCCACAGGAAGAAGGCGCGGTAAGGGATTACTCAACTGTCGACGTACAAAAAAGAAGCCAATCATGATGGTTATATACCTAAATTCAGCCTGCAACGTACCAAATATTTTGATTATGTGAAAAGCTGGTAAATGCAATGAAAAACAATCGCAAATGTGAACGCATTGAGGATTGCACTGATACCATCAAAACGATGGGTGTGTTTAGCTTCATTTTGAGGTAGGTATTTCATTGCAAGGACTAAAGCTGCAATACCGATCGGAACGTTAATAGCAAATAGCCATTTCCAGGATGCTACAGACAATATGATGGCTGCGATTGTTGGACCGCGCTGCTGCTGAAATAGCAACAACCAGGGCATTAATTCCCAGTCCGCGGCCAAGTTTTACTTTGGGGGTAAATAAGGCGGATCAACGCAGTATTCACACTCATTAAAGCTGCCGCACCAAAACCCTGAAAAATACGTGCAATAGTCAGAGTAAGTAATGAATCGGATAACGCACAGAATAGAGACATGATTGAAAATAGGCAGCAAACCTATTTTGTAAATGCGACGATAACCGACGATGTCTCCCAGTGAAGATAATGACAACAGAGTCATTGTTATTACTAGTTGATAACTGTTAACAATCCATATAGATGCACCGGCACTGGTATTGAGATCATTAGCGATACTTGGGAGTGCAACATTGGCAATTGTTCCATCCAGAACCGCCATAGTAATACCGAGAGCAATGGTTATGATAGCGCCAACACGCTGAGGCATAGGCAAGCCATCGTTTGTTGTCATGAAAACACCTTGATTATTGAGGGTATTGGTTAGTCCGAAAGTATCCAGAAGCTTACAAATACAAAAGATAGGAGATAAAAGACAATATTACTGATTATTGAGTTGAGAGCAAGAATAGTTAAGTTTATCTATGGGGTGAACTTGTACTCATTCACCCCATTGTTTTTAATCAATATATTTATTCATATTTGTTAAGCAATCAATAGCAACTTGTTTATGATTGCGTTCCCATTGCATTGGGCTGAGTAATTCAGGTGACCATACTCCGTCAAAACCGGTTGATTTAACAGCATCTGTATATGCCTGAACATCAATTTCTCCTTCGCCAGGCATGTAGGCTCTCTGGATTGTTTCATCCCATTCTTCACCCTGATAAGGTCTGCGCCCATCACAGAAATGAACACCAAAGATTTTAGAGCTATCCAGAGCTGCAATGTCATCTGGTGTCGTTTGTCCAGAAGCATGTAAGTGCCAGAAGTCAACAACAACGCCAACATTTGGTTTCCCAAGAGCTTCAATAACCTGAAGAGCCTGATTAAGCGTATTGAATTTGGTGGTTGCCATTACTTCTATCTGATAACGGACACCGTATTTTTCACCGATTTCGGCAATTGTACCAATGCTGTCTGTCATGACAGACATAATGTCTTCTGGTGGCAGATGATCAATAAAGTTACTTCCCATTATCTGAACTGTAGGGCATCCCAGATCTGCTGCAGCCTGAGTTAACCTTTCAGCCTCTTTGAGCATAATTTTGCGATGAACGCGATCATAGTAACGGTCTATTCCTTTTTGTGCATTAATACAGCCTGCCATTAGTCCGAACTTATCAAGTTCTGCTTTTAAGTCTTTAGCTGTACCACCATTATCAAGATACCGTAGTAGTTTATTGAAGATAAATTCTACAGCATCGTATCCTGTTTCATGAGCAAGATGAACTTCGGTTACTACATTACAATAATAAGTTGAAACACCGTGTAATGTTTTAATCATTTTGACATTCTCCTAAATTAGATAAAACCTACAGAGGTTAGATATTCAAGACTTGCGGTTACATCTTTCAGACTTCCTTCCGCATCACGAGGATCTCGTTCTTGTTCGATTGTGATCCAACCCTGATAATTTTTTTCTTTTAAAAACTTTTTAACAGCCGGGTAGTCAATGGCTCCGGTACCTATCGGACACATAACGCCTTCACCGCAAGCCGCAAAGAATTCAACTTTACGAGAAAGAACATCTTTATAGATTGAGGCATTTACATCTTTAAAATGTAGGTAATCAATTTTATCGAAGTATTTATCAAGGTAAGTAACCGGGTCCATACCCGAGTAATATAAATGGCCGGTGTCTAAACAAAGCCCTGCTGTTTCATACGGAATATCACGGACTAATTTTTCTATTTCATCAGAAAATTCAATCCAACCACCGGCGTGTGGGTGGATTACTGGACGAACTCCGTACTCTTCCTGAGCAATTTGACTGATGATTTTTATGTGTTTCATCATTCGTTGCCAGTTTTCATCATCAAGTCGGGGGGATATTTCAACCTGACCAGCGAGTTGTGCTCTATCTTTATCTCCCCAATCAATAATAACTAGGTAGGGAGGTTGATGATTTGTTCCGTTAGTTTTTGAAGCTGTAGGAATTTTAGATAGATTGCTACAAATATCATGAGTTAATTGCTTTATATATTCGAAATTACTTTCACTGACCAGATCATCAAAAATGGTTCCTGCAACAATCGATAAATCGAATACATTGAGCGCTTTTGTTAATTCGTCAGGGTCTGTTGGCAGAAATGTCCATGGACCTAACTCAATACTTTTGTAGCCGGCAGTATTTGCTTCTGATAATACTTTTTTCCAAGAAGGTAAGTAAGGATTTTTAGGATCATCTACTCCCCAGCTGCAGGGCGCATTGGATATATTAATAGTCATGATGCTATCCGTGTATTGTGGTTGTGTAGCTGTAATTAAATCAGTGAATGAAAGATTTTTAAATGCTATTAACATCATTTTATGATTTAGATCGATAAAAAAAAGATTTAATGATGTAAATAAATCATTAATCGTGTCGATTTTGTTGTGTGTAGCACCTGTTCCTGTGTTTTAAGTTGAGTGGAATACATAATGATTACGAACGAATAGTCTTTGTGATGTAAATAAATCATTAATTGGAGTTACTAATTAATTAAAACTGGATGAATAAATTAGGTTGATAAAATGACTACATTGATCAATAAAAATGTTTATGAATTAGGTTGTTACTATCGATCTTTATCAACTATCTTATAGAGAATAATAAATAATTGGCTAGGTTGTTTTTAATGAAAAATATTTCTGTGTTATGGAAATTTGGGTTAGTTGCTGGTATTTGTGCTTTTATCACTTTAGGAAGTTTAAGTGGTGTTTCATATTATTATTCAAAGGTTACTCAATCAGTGGTTAGTAAAAAAACCTCTGAAAGTATTAAAGAATCTACTTTAAATCACATATCATCTCTTGCATCAGGAGAAGCAGAAAAAATAAGGGCTGTTTTTGGTATCAATCACCAACGGGCACAAATGATTGCCCAAACGGTAAAATTTTTTCATAACTATGAAAAAAGCAGGAAAATCACTCGTGAAGAATTACGCCAATATTTAAATCATTATCTTTCTAAACAAGTTGAATATCACACTGATATTTTGGGAATGTATATTGTCTCTGAAATTAATGAGTTTGATGGTGAAGATTTATCAGTTGTTGACCGAGATGATCTTGCTTCCAATGAAATCGGGCGATTTGCTCCTTATTGGGCTAGAAATCCGGATGGTTCTATCGAATTCGAAACAATGACTGAAGAAGACATTCTTGACGATGAAATACAGGATAATGGTATTCCTTATAACGAATGGTATAAATGTTCCGTCAGAACAAAGCAACCATGCATCTTAAATCCTTATATTGATACAGTTGGCGATACAGATTTACTTATGACATCTGTAACTGTACCCGTTTTAGATAATGGGAATGTCATTGCTATGGTTGGTATTGATATTTCACTTCAATCGCTACAACCTATTATTGAAAATGCTGATACAAACTTTGTTTCAGGAGCAGGAAGCGTTGTGCTTTTTAGTCCTAAAGGTGTGATTGCTGCATATGATGGCGGCAAAGATGTGCTTGGAAAAATGGTTAATGCCATTCCAATTAACAAAGCTGTTGGTATAGATAATTGGTTATCGAATCAGACAAGAAAGATCCAGTGGAACAACCAAATGGACTCATTACAGGCAATTATACCTATCCGATTAGAAGGTAACAAAGAACCGTGGGGAATTGCATTTGATGTTAAGAGAACGGCTATATTAGCTCAAGCCATTGAATTAGATAATCAGTTAAATACATTACTCAATAGTAATATGCAGACAAATTTACTTATCGGTTTGATTGTTGTGTCTTTATCAATGCTGATTATTTGGTTTTCATCTTCAGTGATTGTTAGACCCGTTTTAGATTTAACAAAAAAACTTTATGAGATATCCCATGCAGAACATTGGGATTTGACACAGCGCTTAAAGGTTAAAAACAGAGATGAATTTGGTAAGTTAACTGAAGGATTTAATTTATTTATAGAAAAGCTCCAGACGACAGTTAGTAACATAAACGATTCTGTTTCAAAAGTTCAGTCCACTGCAGTGGAAGCTTCTGACATATCCGGTAAAACGACTTCCTCAACTTCTGTGCAGTTACAAAGTATTGAGAAAATGTTTCAGGCTGTTCAGCATTTGAATGAATCTGCTGATACGGTTGCTCATAATATGGAAGAAGAGGCGAATAAAACAAATGAAGCACAACAGTCAGCTATAGAAGGGAAAAATACTGCTGATTCAACTGCTGTAGCTGTTGGCGACCTCGTTGATAATGTGGTTCGCGCGGCTTCATTAATCGAGAAGTTATCTGAAGATAGTAAAAATATTAATTCAATTTTATCTGTAATTAATGAAATTGCTGAACAAACTAATTTGTTAGCTTTAAATGCAGCAATAGAATCTGCCCGAGCAGGAGAACATGGACGTGGTTTTGCTGTTGTAGCCAGTGAAGTGAGGAATTTAGCAGGCAGAACTCAAGAATCGGTTGGTCAGATTCGTAAGGTTATAGATCAAATTCAGTTTGGAACTGAAGAAGTTTATAAATCAGTAAATAGCAGTAATGAAAAGGCAAATTTAGCAATTACCCAGGTAAAAGAGGTGAGTGAAGCTCTGAATATCATTTCACAAGAGGTCGATCAGATAGCTGTGATGGGTATTGATACAGTCAAAGCATCGAAGGACCAAAGCAATGTTATAAAAACAATTTATCATAATGTTTCTGATATTAAGGAAGAAAGCCGAATTATTGCTGATCAAGCAGAAGCTTCCGAAAACATAAGTTCAGAATTAAACTTACTTTCAGTAGAGCAGAGGAAAATTGTTAAACAATTTATTGTTTGATATCGATTTCGAAAACATTAAAGTGCTATTCCCATGAAAGGGGTAGCGTTTTAATTGTATGGAATTAAGGATTAATTTCTTATTGTGTGGAGAGTGTTCAAGTCAGTGCATATAATTTAATCAATACAATAGGAGGGTTAGCAATGAGCGATATAATGAAAAAAATGTCCAAAATTCTCGAAGTAGATCAAGATGTTCCTTATATATTTAAACAAATTCTAAGAAAAGAAACGTCTTTGTTACCCGATGAAGAAATAGAAGACCTTGTCTATCTCGAAAGGGAATACTTACAGGAAAAAAATGAATCACCAGTTTTTTCCGCTGCAAAACTGCTTGTTTTAACCTCTTATGGATTGATAGTAGCCGAAGAAGGATTTATTGAAATTACTGAGAATATAATGGGTTATAAATTACAGCATATTCCATTTAATAAAATTACCAGTATTGAGTTAGATGTTTGTCTGTTGTCCGGAAGTCTGAAAATTTCAACCAGTTCATACGGTAAATTAGAATTGGAAGTTAAGTTTAATACAGCCAATTATTACCGGGAATTTGAATCTTTTATTGGAGCTCTGAGAACGAAAATTGTAACGGCATAACCATTCAAAACTACTGTATTTGAAAACAGGGACGTTTCGTACAGAACTCAGATAAGATATTCATAATTCAATTATATATTGATCTCGAAACTCTGGATTGACCTTGTATCCTGCGTATCCTCTTGGGTTTGCTATCACATGAGTGTGATTTATATAATAATCCTGCGAATGATGAATGTGGCCATGAACCCAAACAGTTGGCATTGCTCTTCCATTTTTTATCTGACATAGCTGTTCAAGCTGACTTGCATAAGCTGCATAAACCGGATTGTCTCTTTGATCTGAGGGTACCGATCTTAATGAAGGTGCGTGATGTGTCATAAGTACCACTTTTTCAGCTGTATTTTCTTTTAGTTGTTGCTCGATATAATGCCGCGATTTGATGTGATAATTTTCAATATCTTTGGGTTGTAATCGTCTTAATTGGTTCTCTGGATCCGGATAAAAAACTATTTTTCGGTAGTCATTCATCATTTGCGATGCAATTAATTGATTTAATTCCTGATCATTAAATAAAAGAAAATCGGTCCATAATGTTGAACCAATAAACAAAATACCATTAATTGTTACTGATTCGTTTTCCAACAATAGTATTTTAGGATTATGAATCTTGTATTTCAGGCTGCGAATTACCGATGGGAATATCTGGCCGTAAAATTCATGGTTGCCACAAATATATAGAAAATACGGTGAATGTTTGCACTCTTTATGTATTTTTTCCAGCCATGCAATACTGCGTTGTTGTACATCGATATCTCCAGCGAAAAGTACCACATCAGTATCTTCAGAAATATGTGGCTGATAGTCTCCGAATTCCAAATGCAAGTCGCTGAAGATCTGAATTTTCATTATTAGTACCTCTGTTCTAACTATAGCTGAGTAAATCTTTCATCCCTTTTTATTTCCTCAACTATACTGTTTTTATATGCATCAAGGTTCTATTATTAAAGGATGGTATAACTATGAAATATGTTTCCAAATTAATACTTATATTGTGCTGTGGCGGATTTGTATTACCTGCTATAGCTGGTGATACAGACCCTTTATTTATTAGTCTGACAAGTGATGATTTTCACCGGGCAAATATGGCAATCAGTTTTGGATCGAATCAGTATAACCTGGGGCATCCACTTACTATTTTTTTGAATGATAAAGGAGTCATGATTGCGTCAAAATCAAACTCTGAGAGATTCAGTGAACTGCAAAAAATGCTGATAAGGCTGGTTGATAACAAGGCTGTAATACTTGTTTGTCCTATGTGCATGAAACACTATGGTGTGAAAGAATCTGATTTACTGCCTGGTTTGAAAGTGGGAAATCCAAAACTAACAGGACCGCAGTTATTTAAAGATAATACCAAAACATTAGTTTGGTAAACGGACCAGATTCTACCATAGATATTGACTCAGAATGCTTCGAGCTTCTGAGTCAGTTTATTTCTGTGAATCTGATGCTTGTTCTGTGTCTTCCAGTGATTTCAATATAGATTTTAAATGTTTGATAGTTTGTAATGTGCTTTGCTTTTTGTCGTCATTTGTTATGTCCTTGACTAATGTTTCCAGTCGATTAATTTCCTGTTTTAACTGCAACTTTTCATTCTCTGTTTTTTCTGCCTGCTCGGCTTTATCGAAAACTATATCTTCAGCGGCAACATCGTTTTGTTCCTTGGTTGCTGAATAATGTGAACGCGGAATAGCACGCGCATTTTTTTCTAGCTGGCGTTGATTCATAAAAGAAGGAGACATTATTTCGATGCCTTGATTGTGTAAGGTGTCTAATACACTGGCATACAATTTAGAGCGCATTGATAATAAATGCTTTGGATTTTCCAAAAAACCTGATACTCGATAAATAACAGAAAAATTACCCAATTCAAGGATGTGGACATAAGGTTCTGCTAAACCTGAATTTTCTGCTGCTTCGATAAGTAAAGGTTCAATTTGATTATGGTGAAGGTCATAACCTAATGATAATGACGCGGAAATTATTGTTCCTGAACTACGCGTTGTAGTAACCGGATTAGTAATGCAATAGGTATTAGGTAAAGAAATCAGTTCACGTGTTTCTGTCTGAATCTCTGTATGAAAAAGTCCTCGTTCTGATACACGGCCAAAATGTTCACCAATACGAATAAAATCACCCACATGAAATGGTTTCGTCATTCTTAACAAAACGCCACCCATTAAATTTGATATAACAGATGTGGAAGAGAATGCAAACATACCGGATATCACAATGCCTACTATGCTTAATAGAATATCTCGGGAGGTGTCTTTAATGGGAAGTAGTAGAATACCAGTGACTACAAAGGCTAGGGTGAGCACTAGCATTGTCAATTGTCGTGGGAATTTTCGTTCATTACCCAAATCGGTAACACGTTGAATAAGAACCCAATGTATTAATCAAAGCAGAATAGCAGCACCGACAATGATTGCACTTGATATAAGATAATCTGACATAGGCATATGAATTTTATATTTGTTTGTTAATTAAAGTGTAATTGTAATATCGATAATTATCATTAATGACTTTTAAAGTGCGTAATCAGAAACCCGATACTCGTTCATAATAATGCTGCAAAGTTCTGCAACATTATTGCTAAGTGAGATCTCACAAACAGATAATACCGAAAGTCAATAAAATCACAAAATTAATATTATATGTGCAGGCGTTTTGAAATAAATGAACTATAAATATATGTGAATATTTGGAAATAAATTCAATAACACATTTGAGATAATACAAATGGAAAATATAAAACAACGTCTTGGCTTAATAAAATCGCGAATTGTGGATTTTTCTCCAATTCAGCATATAGCTGACTATCGATCACTTCAGAAAAGTGAACTGTTAGAACAGCGTCTCAAAACCACAATCCTCAAGCAGGATGAACCTAAGGAGACATCAACCAGCAAATATCAACGGACAGAGAAAATGCTTTCTGAGTTCCATGTAGGTGAATTAATGGACTATTTCGGTATTATCGCACGGATAAAAGAAATTCATACATATCCCAATAATGACCAACCAGAACACCCAATCTACTTTATTAATTGTATTTATGTTGAGGGTGAGTTATCCGTGTTTAAAGGGCTACATCAGGGAAGTAAACCAAATAAGGATGGTGAATATACATTCCAGATCCATGGTGTTGCCCCTCAGCTTTTAGAGCAAATCAAAATGGAAAAAAATAATCTAATAGTACAACATTAAGTTGTATGGATTAAATGATCTACATGGACGTAGAGTCTACTGGTTAGAGTTGTGAAAATTATGAAAATTGATATGTTGAATCCTAAGGACAATAAGCCATTATTGTTATTAGTTGACAGTAATATGGCTAATATTGCTGAGCTTAATCGGGTCTTTGAAAAGAACTATCGAATCATGTATTCGACAAGTGGTATAGATGCAATTGTAAAAGTAAAAGAACAGGCTCCGGATGTCATATTACTTGATATCAATATGTCTGATGTGGATAGTTATTACATTTGTAATACCTTAAAAGATGATGAAAATACTCAAAATGTACCTGTCATTCTCATCTCCAGAAAATCGCCAGATAACCTACTATCTCGCAAGCAAACCGAAAAAATAATTCTCAAGGGCTATGAAAGTGGCGCTGCTGACATTATTTTCCCACCTATTAATCCCATGTGTATTCAGGCTAGGGTGCGTTCACATGTCGCATTTAAACTACAGTCTGATTATATCAATTCTATCACTGTGGTCGATAACACGACTGGACTGTATAACCGTAAAAAATTCAATGACTTCTTGAATACTAATTGGCGTTTATGCATGAGAGAGCAACGACCAATCTCTTTACTTATGTTAAATGTGGATTACTTTCAGGAATATAACAACCAGTATGGAAAAGAATATGCAGATAATTGCTTGAAACAGATTGGTGATGTGCTACATAAAGTATTGAAACGGCCATCGGACGTCTGTAGCAGATATAAAAATGAAGAATTTGCGTGTTTATTACCGTTTACACATTTAGATGGAGCTCTAAAAGTTGCAGATGATATATTAAATAATGTACGTGAATTACATATAGAAAATATGGGGTCAAAAATCAGTAAATATGTGACAACAAGTATTGGTCTTTCCAGCATGATTCCATCGAGCTGGAGCATTAATGAGAGTAAATTGATGACTGATGCTGATTTAGCGTTGTATCAATGTGAACAAAATGGTCATAATTGTGTTGCTGTACATGTATGATTTATCATGCTTTTAAAAAAAGAAACCCCAGTCCGCAAAATAAACGGTGGGGTCTTGATAATGAGTTGAACACAGAAACTTAAAAAGGGGATTTGCTTCTTATCATCCAACTAAAACAACTACAAAAATAGGTCAAGAAATAAAACTCAAAGTAGTATTGCTGGAATCAATAACAATACAATTTGATCTTTGACTAGCAAAGATGTGACATTTATTTCGAGAGAGACTTTATCGTTTTCGGGTATTGTGTTTCCTGATATAAATCAATTTCTATTTATGGCTGTAGTTTTATAAATTTACAAAAGTATATCCATAACTTCCATAACCTTGCGTTATGTTTATTAAGTTATTTATTTCATGATTTTTAGCAAATTCATCTCTTTGAACACCCCGTAATTCTGCCTGTATTTGTTCATATAAAAGCAACATTCCATTTTCCAGATAAACATGGAAAAATAAAATGATTAATGTCTCTGAAATGACCTAATGTGTTTATTCCTTCATTCAATTCAATGGTATTGTTAACGAATGTGTAATAATCAACGGAGTGATTATGACTACAGATATTTCTCCAAATCAAAATCGTTCGCGTGGTTGTCTGGTGGGGTTGGCTGTTGGTGATGCAGTTGGTACAACGTTGGAATTCAGACCTAAAGGTACCTTTAAGCCAATTACAGATATGGTAGGTGGAGGGCATTTTTGCCTTAAAAAAGGGTATTGGACGGATGACACATCAATGGCTTTGTGTTTAGGACACAGTTTAGTTGATTGTGAACAATTTGATCCTAAAGATCAGATAAAACGCTATTGTGACTGGATGGATAATGGTTACATGAGCAGTATCGGAATCTGTTTTGATGTAGGTAGTACGGTGGCATCTGCATTGCGTCGGTTTAAGAAAACAGGCGAACCATTTGCTGGGTCCAAAGCGAGATGGAGTTCAGGTAATGGTTCCATAATGAGGTTGGCTCCCATTCCTATTTATTATCAGAATAATCAAGATGATGCAGTCTATTATGGTGGAGAAAGCTCGAAAACAACTCATGGTGCTGAATTATGTGTTGATGCCTGCCAGTATTTATCTGCATATATAGCAGCGTTAATTAATGGTGAGCACAAAACCGAATTTATGAAAGTAAAATACCAGCCGAATACAGAAGAATTTACTGCAATTAAATCCGGAAATTTCTTAAATAAAAATTATCAGGATTTAACTGGAAGTGGGTTTGTTGTTGAAAGTTTAGAGTCAGCATTATGGTGTTTTATTTATACAGATTCATTTGAATCATGTGTTCTTGCTGCTGCTAATCTTGGAAATGACGCAGATACTACGGCTGCGATTGCTGGTCAAATGGCTGGAGCTTACTATGGTCATAGTGAAATACGACAAGATTGGTTAGATGCTCTTTTTCAGCATGACGAAATTGTCGATTTGGCTGATGCATTATATATGGCTTCGGAAACAGGCAGTGTTTAAATTACTGAGCAAAGAATGATAACAGATACTGACAAGATTGACTTTACGCCAAATGAAGCAGAACTTCCAATACTCAGGCGGATTACGCTTCCACTTAACAGAAATAATATTCCTTCATGGTTGTTTGGCTCCATTGGTTATCAAAAACATCCTGTACCGACTGAACTTGATGGTGTGAGTACCTGGTATCATAAGTTTTTTGAAGACTTATCAAAAGTGAGTTCATCTAAGCAGCGCGCAGAACAATTTGTTCAATTCATGCAAGTCAGGTTTGGTATAAAGAATAAAAAAGATAAAAACGCATCAACAAATCACGATCATGTGCATTTGCGTCCCAGAGTAAATTATCGGCGATTGATTTTAGGGTGGCTGTTTGACTCAGATAGTGAGCAAGGGGCTGCCTGGAGAGGGTGGGTTGAGTCGCGTTTTGGTTTGGTTACAAACTATTATAAAGGTTCGGCCACAGATTCTGACAGTAAAGCCTACTGGGAATTTCGTGAACTATGTCAGCAAGCAACTCATAATACCAATGAGCTTTTTGAACAGCTCGATTTACTATATTACTTTTGCCAGCTTGAACTCAAATTCTTAAATTCCTATGAACACCATATAAAATTATACCGAGGTTGTGCTGAGTCTACGGATTATGAGATCGATGGTAAGCAAGTCAAACTGTTTAACAATTTATCATCATTTACTTCAGACCCTGAAGCTGCGCTTCTCTTCGGTTCAAAAGTGTATGAAGTGACTGTGCCATTAACAAAAATCGTTTGTTACGAATCTCTGTTACCAGGAAGTTTAAAAGGGGAGAATGAGTTTATGGTCATGGGCGGACTTTATGTCGTTGAGAGGATGAAGCTTTAACGTTGGATTGATTATGTATCTGATAACATAGTTATGAGCTTTATTAAGTTAAAACTCATAACCTAGAATTTTTTGATGCGATTTACTGATTCAGAACTTGATCGATAATCGTTGTGATAACGCCTTCATCCCTGTTACTCGGAGCATGAAATCTGGCTAACTCTTTTATTTTTTCATGTGCGTTTTCCATCGCATATGAATAGTAACTTTCCTGAAGTAACTCGGTATCATTGAGGTAGTCACCAAAACTCATTGTTTGCTCGTATGTAAAGCCTAAACGCTGTTGCAATTTACGGATGGCATCTCCTTTTGATGCAGAATTATTCATAACATCGAGCCATATTTTTCCGCTGACAACCACTTTATGGCTGGAACCAAATGATTGGTTTATTATTGGGAATATTTTTTCTTCACTTCCATCAAAATGACAGATAGCTATTTTGATGAAGTCATCATTACTAACATTAAGCAGGTCTTCGACGTATTGGCAACGGTGATAGTATTTACTAAATTCTTCTAATGCTTGTGGATCTTTCGTTTCAATATAAGCAGATTGGATCCCGGCTAATACAATGTGAGCATTTTCAATGGTTCTTGCGAGAGAAACTAGTTCACGGATGTCTTCTTTGGGCATGGTACAGCTATATAATTCTTGTCCCTGATGCATCACTAAGGTGCCGTTTTCTGCAATAAAAATCATATCATTTTTTATTGGACTGAATGTGTCCAACAGGCTGTAATACTGCCTACCGGAGGCTGCAGCGAAAAGGATATTACGATCTTTTAATTGATCAAATACATTAAAAAATTGAGAAGGTAATTCACTGTTTTCATTTAGCAGTGTTCCATCCATATCGGCTGCGATAAACTTAATTTTCTGTGTTGGCATAATGTTCCTGATTTAAGCCATGATGTATCTCAGTACAAATAGCAAAATTGAGGGTGATATTCAATGTTACTTAATGTAAAAGTTACGGCATATTTTCTCTGGTGATGATATTAAAATTAATTAGTACATTAACAAACCCGGTTTCTTTTCCTTTTAGTAAGTCGCTGCAAATGTCTAACGTTTTTTTGGCCAATTCATTAACGGGTTGAAAAAACATTAAGTCAATTGATCGATCAATAAGTCTCAACTGATAATCAATAAAAGGGCCATGGCAAATAACTTTAACAGTATCACTTTTACCTAAGTCATTTAATGCCTGAAACATTCCTTCAGCACCACCACACGGAATATAGAGAAGTGATATATCGTCGTGTTCTTTAAAAAGGTTAATAACAGCATCATAACCGCCCTGAATACTTTCAAAACTTTTCACTGGCTCGAGTACCTGATAATCACGGGCGCATTCCCTTAGATAAGATCTAAAGCTGATTTCGTAGGTTTCCTGGCATTGAAAACGATAATCTCCAAGGACAATACCTATCTTTCCTGTCTCAAGGAAAAAATGCTCTGCGGCCCAGGCAGCAGTTCTACCTAGTTGTTTATTATCAAATCCAATGTAAGCAGACTGGTTACATGGGGATAAATCAGAAATAAGGGTTACAACTTTTACGCCTTTACTGGTTGCTTCAGAAACAGCATGTCTGATTAAAGGATGATCGAGTGCGATAATACCAATAACATCCATTGTTTCTGCAAATTTGCGAATGGTATTTGCAACAGCTTCTATCTGGTCTAAATCAAAAAAAGCAAACTCAAGGGCTTCTGTTGAAAACTCCGGAGCGAACTTAATTAGTGATTCTGATAATGCTTTATAAAATGAATGGGTGTCAGATAAAAGAACTAACCCCATTTTGAAACTGTTTGGTGTGTTATCGAGAGGTTCCTGGTCACTACTTAGTAGTTGTGATTGCTTAATTCTATAACCAAGTTCCCTTGCTGCGGCCAGTACTTTGTCTTGTGTTGTTGTCTTGGTCGAACTTCGTCCATTCAATACTCTATCGACAGTTGCAGTTCCAACGCCGGCTAATTTAGCAACATCAGAAATGGTTACATTTTTCATTATGATAATCCCAAAAATAATTTGATGTGATTATATCAAATTATTTTTGGTAATTCCGTTTTTAAAAAATATTATGAACATTTTGCGTGACTTGATCACAATTAAGAGATTGAAAGTAAAATAAATATATAAAAGGGCAGTAAATGCCCTTTTATTAAGTTAATTTTAAGCTTCAGAACCGTTTTCTGTCACTTTTACTGATGTTTGTGATGTTTTTACTGATGCACGATAATTTAGAACTAAGTCTTCCATATCTTCTAATGGTACCCCTTTAGTTTCTGGTACATACACTTTTACAAACCACCATGAAACCAGACAGCAAATTGCAAATAACAGAAGAGGGAAACCACCATGGAATTTATCAGTTAACCATACATTTTGATTCAATATCGGGAATGTCTGGCTGATGATGAAGTTAGAAATCCACATTGTAGCAATTGAGATCCCCATACCAACGGCACGTAAACTGTTCGGAAAAATTTCGCCTATTACAGCCCATACGACCTGAGCCCAGGTAATACCGAAAATGAACATAAAACCGAATAAGCCGATAACAGAAGGAATGCCTTTGACACCAAAATAAAATGTTATAAAGGTAATCAGCAAGCAGGCTGCAGAACCAATTGACCCCCATAGTAACAGGACTTTTCTTCCTAAGGAGTCTATTAACATCATACCGACAATAACCCCCAACAACTGCAAAACAGCAAGGAAAATAGTCAGGAACATAGCCTGCTGAACGCTATCAGTGACATTCATCAAAAGTGAAGGGCCAAAATATTGTATTACATTGATGCCAGTTAGCTGATTGAATACTGCTAAACCAACCCCAATAATCAGGAATATTGCAGTATGGCGATTGAATTTTCCAGATTTAGATGATGTCTGTTCATTTTGTGCTGTTGAGATATTAAGTGAACTTTTAATTTCTTTTAGCAGGCGGTGAGCATGAGTTTCATTAGAAATTTTAGATAAAGTTTTCAATGCCAGATCTTCTTTTCCGACCATAACACTCCAGCGTGGAGATTCCGGAATCAATCCAACAAATAACAGGAATAAAGCACAAGGAACGAACATAGAACCTAGCATCCAGCGCCAACCCATGTCTGTTAACCATGCATCTGTTGCTCCTTTTGCAATCAGATAGTTAGAGATCAATACTAATACTTGTCCACCAACACAACAAATTTGGTTGATTGTGATTGCTCGTCCACGGTAGTCCTTAGGTGCTACTTCGGCTATGTACACTGGTGATATAACAGAAGCGATACCAATCCCCAGGCCTCCAAGCATTCTATAAATAACAAAAGCAGTAAATGTTGTAGCCATTGCTGAACCAATCGCAGACACAGCAAATAATACAGCAGTTAGTACTAAAGTTAATTTACGTCCGAATTTATCGGCTATTTTACCAGCACTAAAACAACCAATAACACAACCGACGATAACATTGGAAACTGCCCAGCCAGTTTCTGCTGGTGATAGATTGTAGTGATGACTAAGTGGCTCAATTGCACCGGATATAACCGATGAATCAAATCCGAGTAATAACCCGCCCAGTGCTGCAACAAGGCATATATACATAACGTATTTTACGTTATGCTCTGATTGTTGTTTATCCATTTAAACCTCCAGATTATAATTTTATCAAAAAACTTGATGAGGTTATTTTTCACGAAATGATTTTTTGATCAATCATTAATAAATCAATATTTGATGCGCTTAATGTTTTTGTGATTTATTATTTTGATTTAAACAAATCAATCCTGATTTTTTTTATATTATCTATATGATTTTTAAATAATTTGATTTTTTAACTGGTGATGTGTTAGAAAATTTAGGATTGATTTTTTTGCTTAATATCAAAGATAAAATATTAATATTTTGCTAACTGAATTACATATTGGAATCAGGAAAGATATTTTCGATAAAAATAAATCACTTTTGGATCGTCTGCAAGGCTGATACAACTGTACCTTGTTTGATAATCTGAGGAGAACCTTTGATTAGCAAGTCTTTGATGATTGTTACGTCGTCAGTTTTTTTAAGTTCAACGTCGTTTACATCACGAGTTTTTTCATCGTCATAGTCCATGCCGATAACAGTCAAGTTATCTACTTTTTCTTCCATATACATCATGTTAAGAAGGTTATGTATATGCCGTGATTTTTCCTAATAAAACAGATGGTTAATTTTTATTGGTAAATATTTTGGGCAAGATTGGGGCAAAACGGACCGTCAAATATGGTTGAATATGACAGTGTCACTTTGTGTGGCTGGCCTCAGAACAAGAAAAAAGGAGCTAAAATCATAGCTCCTTTGTCTATATCTAATCTGTAAATCAGACAGCTTATTTCTTACGAGTGTACTCAGCAATAATGTACATTGACTGGCCGTTTGCTTTACCAGAAACAAGTTTCGGATCGTCTGCAAGGCTGATACCACGTACTACGGTGCCTTGTTTGATTACCTGAGAAGAACCTTTGATTGGCAGGTCTTTGATGATTGTTACGTCGTCACCTTTCTTAAGTTCAACGCCGTTTACATCACGTGGTTTTTCAGCGTCATCGTCCATGCCGATGATAGCCCAGTTCATCACTTCTTCTTCCATGTACATCATGTCCAGAAGTTCGGTTGCCCACTGCTCTTTAGCTGATAATTGTTTCAGTTGACGCCATGCCAGTACTTGTACAGGTGGTACCTGACTCCACATGCTGTCGTTTAAACATCTCCAGTGATTTGGATCCATTGTTTCAGGGGCTTCAACCTGCGCTTTACATGTATCACAAAGCATAACAGAGTGATCAACAGTAACCTGAGTATGTGGAGCTACAACAAAAGGAGATAAAGAAGAAGTTGATCCACATAATTCACATTGTGAATTACAACGTTCAAGAAGAGTTGCTTCTACAGACATAATGTTCGCCTTAAACTTATAAATGAGCGCGTATTATCCATATTACACCTCAGATTAAAAGGGTTTTATTTAAAACTGACATTGAGGTTTTGCAATATTTATATTTGGTAAATTAATCAATTCAGAATTTAATTCACTGATTCTGGTTTGATTTGATGGGTGGGTTGACAGAAATTCGGGCGGCTGGGAACCATTAGAAGCCTTAGCCATTTTCTGCCATAAAATAACACTTTGTTTGGGATTGAAGCCGACATCGTTCATTAGTTTGAGTCCAATAGAGTCAGCTTCAGACTCTTGTTTTCGACTATAGGGAAGCAGAACACCATATTGAGCTCCTAACCCAAGAGCACTCATCGCGATTTGCTGATACTGTGCGTATTCAGTGGCTCCAATGACAAGTCCTGTAAGTTGTATTCCCGCATTGGTTAACTGTGATTGAGACATGCGTTCATTACCATGTTCAGCAAGCACATGAGCGACTTCGTGACCAATAACGGTGGCTAACTGATCTTCATTATCGGCTACATTTAACAGTCCGGTATAGACTCCGATTTTTCCTCCGGGTAAAGCAAATGCATTGATTTCATCGCTTTTGAATACAACAACTTCCCACTGTTCAAAACCATCTTTAGGAACATTTGCTGTTACAGCATTTGCAACACACTGAACGTAACTATTAATTTTCGGATCTGTTTCAATGGGTTGTTTACTTTTTAATTCTTCAAAAGACTGACTTCCGAGAGTAGTCATCTGTGAATTAGAGAACAGTAGAATCTGATTTCGTCCCGTAGGAGATGATGAACAACCACAAAACATCACTGTTATTAAAAGAATAAATAGTATGGAGAGATTTTTAGGAATTACCTTCATCTATTTGTCATGCCTTATAAAATTATGAATGGGGTAAAATATCACATTATGCTTTTATGCATTCAACATTAATGATTACAATAATGGATTAAAACTAAGGAATTAGAAAGTAAATGGGAATCTGGAAAAGAAATATTGACTTAGACGTTCTGAATAAAACATCTGAAAATACTCTGATCAGTCATTTAGACATCAAATATAGTGAAGTGACAGATTCGTGTATAACAGCAACAATGCCAGTTTGTTCGTTCACACATCAACCTTTAGGAATGTTGCATGGCGGTGCCTCAGTGGTATTAGCTGAAACATTAGGATCTGTTGCTGCAAACTTTTGTGTTAATGAAGATTCTTTTTGTGTTGGTTTAGATATTAACGCTAACCATATTCGGGCAGTTCGTGATGGAATGGTGACCGGTACCGCTGAACCAATACATTTGGGGGCTAAAACTCAGGTTTGGCAAATCAATATTCATAATGATAAAAATCAGTTGATTTGTACAAGTCGTTTAACCGTTGCTGTTATGAAAGCTAAAGGTACCAAATAGAGGGAAAGTTGTGGTTCTCGATATCTCAGCAGGTAAAATTATCCTGACTTATAATGAAATCAACATCAGAATTTCATTAACGAATTCTATTACTCTACAGGCATTAAGAGATGCAGTGACATTATATGGAGATCCTTGTGTCATTGTGGCTAATGCGGGTGAATCTAAGTGGTCATTGAAGCTAGATTCATTTGAACAGATAGAAATCATTTCTCGTGAGATGGGGATAGAAATTCAATAATTTTATTGATCTACAGACTTGTATATTGATACTAAAATGAGGAATATTAGCATCAATATTAAGTTTTAGGTTTTCCGCTTTTATGAGTAGCCAACGTCTTCGTTCACAATTTGAGTCATTATTTGAACACTGTCAGGGTCATGATACCGAGATTCAGTTAGAAGACATAACTGATTTATTGTTCTGTACCCGACGTAATGCCCGGATTGTTTTGAATAAAATGGAAGAAGAAGGCTGGATTGAATGGCATCCGGCTGCAGGACGAGGGCGGTTATCTCAGTTAATCTTTAAACAAAGTCGGAATGAAATCAGTGAAAATCTTGCCAGAAAATATTTAGAAGAGGGAAAATTTAGCCAGGCTCTTTCTGTATTAGACAGTGATGCAACTAAATTAACACAGGTCATACAAAATTATTTGGGTGTTCAGCAACAGGAAGGGCAGCAGGTAGTGCGTTTACCTTACTATCGTCCTTTGACTCGTTTGAGTCCCCGAATAAATATGAGACGTTCAGAGCAACATATTGTTAAACAAGTATTTAGTGGTTTAACCACACTCAACGAAGATGACACTGTTGGCCCTGATATTGCCCATTTCTGGCAACAAATTTGCGCTACTCACTGGCGTTTTTATTTACGGCCAGGGGTTCGTTTTCATAATGGTGAACCACTCACGATTACGCAGGTTGTTGAAAGTATTATCTCACTTAAAAAATTTCCTCTTTTTTCTCACATAGATGATGTCACAGCTGTAAGTGAGTGGATAATTGATATTCACTTATCAAAACCTGATTATTATCTGGATCTGTGGCTAACGGAGTCTTGTGCAAAAATCGTTTTAAATAGTGATATTCTCCCTGAAAATTATGATATTTTGCCAATTGGTACCGGACCGTACAAAGTCATTCAAAATACTGAGAAAAGATTAGTTCTGAATGCCTTTGATGGTTATTTTGGATTCCGTCCACTGCTAGATAGAGTTGAAGTTTGTGTTATTGATGAAACACACTCTACATTGGTTTTTCCAAGCTTAACCAAGCCCATCAAATCAGAACGGGGGTCAGTGGAGGAAGATGTGGGACTTGACCCTGGTTGTTTACATTTATTACTAAATAGAATGAATGGGTTAGCTAAAGATTCTGTTTGGGCTGATTACTTCTCGAACCGATTAAACTCATTATCAATATTCAGAGCACTTTCGCAGCAAACCATTGTTGACTTAGGAATTGTTCCTGCTTTAGGTCTTAAACCTGGTTGGTATCACACTTCAGTTTCTAATAATGCGACTCCATTATCATTACCGGATTTAGATAGACCAATTCGAATCGCATACCATGCAAAACACCCAATGTTTCCACAGGTGATCAGACATATTGAATCAATATTTAAAACTGATGGTTTTTCTGTTGAATTAAAAACTTATGAACATGAACTCGATGATGTGGAAAACGTCGATATATGGATGAAAGCGATGGGCATCTCAAATTATCGGGATGATGCTATAGCGGGTTGGTTATTAAATTATTCCGATATTCAACCATTAAGTATGCCTGAACATTTTGAACTGTGGCGAACAATGATTGATGATTGGCGAGGACAAAAAACATTGCCATTTCCTGCGATGGATCTTGGTAAATCGTTGGTTGTAAATAAACAAATCATACCGTTATTTCACGTTTGGTTGGGGGTTAATCATGACCAGTGTGGTTCATTACAAAATGCGAAGTGTAATGCGTTAGGTTGGTTTGACTTCAGTCATGTTTGGGTTAAACCTGAAATATAACAAATAAAAATTATTCAAATTAGGATAATATTAATCTCAGTGGTCATAGAAGACTCTCTATATTAAGGATTAATAGCATTGCATAGTCCAATAACCTTAGAAGCGTTGCATATACTTGATGCAATAGATCGTCGTGGCAGTTTTGCAGCCGCTGCCAATGAACTTAACCGAGCGCCTAGTTCACTTAGTTATCAAATTCAAAAACTCGAACAGGATTTGGATATCATGATATTCGACCGTTCTGGTCATAAAGCTAGCTTTACCGATGCCGGAAATTTGATTTTGGAACAGGGCCGGGCAATTCTGAATGCGACTGACAAATTAGTAAATGATGCGACAATTCTTGCCAATGGATGGGAATTAGACATAACACTTGCTTATGATGGCATTATTCCTGTTGAAAGTTTTTTCCCTCTAGTGGATGCACTGGGAAATGTCAGTAAGACAAGAGTCAGACTGCAGGAAGAGATATTGGCTGGTAGTTGGGAAGCATTGGCTACTGATAGGGCTGATTTATTAGTGTGTCCAAAGATTGATGCTTTACCTCATGATGTCAAGGCTGAAACTATTGGGCATATGTCGATGGTATGGGTTGCTGCTACCGATCATTATGTGCATAAGCGAAAAGGTGAATTTGATGAAGACGCTCGGCAAAAATTTCGCATAATAGCTATTGCGGATACGGCCAGAGAACAGCCTGCAATTAGTGTGAATATATTGCATAAACAACCCAGACTAACAGTGACTAATTTTGATGCAAAATGTAGAGCATTAATTAATGGGTTAGGTATCGGTACAGTACCAAAACACGTTGCAGACAAATATATTGAACAGGGGAAACTCCAGGTGATTGATGGTTCTCAGGAGATTCCTACAGATATTATTATGGCATGGCGCCGGAATAAAATTGGTGAAGCTAAGTCATGGTGTATCCAATATCTTAAGAAGCATTGGAAATTAAAGTAAACTCGGAATCTTTAAATAGATTGTGTTGTGTATCACAGCTTAATTTACCCTAAATGTTTGTATAAGCTTGATTCTGTTTGTCTCAATGTGCATGATTAACGTATTAGGATTTAAAGGCATTCATAATATGAAAAATAAAATAATTATTGGACTTTCAACAATTTTGGCAGCTTGCTCTTCTGGCACTTATGTCAGTGATGTAACATCTGAAAGTTACAAAGAAGATTATCAAGTTGATAAAATTGAGCAGCCTATAGTAACTCAAAATGGGATGACGAATACCGGAATGCCTGCAGCTCCTCAACCTGTAAGTGTCCAGGTACCACAGCCTACAGTTACCATTTCTGCGCCTAGTCCCAGACAGGTTGCCTACAATCAACGTTATGGTTACACAATACAGGTAGTTGCTGTTGGTTCTCAGAATAAAGTCGATCAATTTGCATCAAAATTACCACGTAATGGTCAACCCATCTGGGAAAATTATAAAATGGTAAATGGAACAAAATGGTATACAGTTTTATTCGGCGACTTTGCAAGTAAAGCTGATGCAAAAGCTGCTATTGCTGATTTGCCAGCAGAGTTCAGAAACCTCAAACCATTTGTGAAAAGTATTGATGCGATCAAAAACTCTCAATATCCGACGTTAAACAAACTTAATTGATGTTCAGTGTTTTATGTCTATAAACTAGGCACTTAAGTTCAATTATCAGGAATATCTCTGTACCTTCATAACTAATACATTATGATAGGTACAGATATAGGAAGTGACATTAGGAAAGTAAATGCGTCATATTAATATTCTATTGCTTTGTGGTGGTGGTTCTTCAGAGCACGAGGTATCTCTTGTTTCAGCTGATTATTTACAACAAGAGTTAGAGAAAAACCAACAATTTAATGTGATTCGTATTGAAATGAAATCTGATGGTTGGTATGACAACCAGCAGCGTTTAGTTTACTTTGATATTAATACATCTACTCTAAATTCCGTAGAGCACAGCGATAACATAGAATTTGTTGTTCCTTGTATTCATGGTTTCCCTGGTGAGACTGGCGATATTCAATCTATGTTTGAATTAGCTGGAGTGCCATATCTGGGATGCGGTCCGGAATCCAGTTCTAATAGTTTCAATAAAATTACATCTAAACTTTGGTATGACGCATTAGGTATTCCTAATACACCATATTTGTTTTTATGCCAGAATCAACAGTCTGAGTGGGACAGTGCATTAGCTGCATTTGATAAATGGGGCAGTATATTTATCAAAGCCGCAAGACAGGGGTCTTCGGTTGGTTGTTACAAGGTCACTAATCGTGATGACGTAATTCCTTCTATACAACAAGCTTTTGAGTTTTCTGATCAGGTTTTAGTTGAAATGGCTTTGAAACCCCGTGAACTCGAAGTTGCAGCATACGAATATGATGGTGAATTATATATAACAAAACCCGGTGAAATTATTGCGCCTACAGATTCGTTTTATTCGTATGAGGAGAAGTATAGCCAAAACAGTCATTCGCATACTGAAATAGAAGCATCTAATTTGAGTGACGAGCAAATTAAAAAAATTCGGGATTATTCGTATCGGGTCTTTAAGCAGATGAGATTGCGTCATTTGTCCCGCATAGATTTTTTCCTGACTGAGGAAGGTAATGTTTATCTAAACGAAGTTAACACATTTCCAGGAATGACGCCTATTTCGATGTTCCCTAAGATGATGATAAATAATGGACATCATGTTTCAGACTTTTTAAGTAAATGTATTTTTGAATCGATTAATTCCAAGGCTTAAATTTTTTATATCGCAATTGGAGCGTCTCTGATTGCGATAAGTTTCCTACATATTGAGATGGCATAACGGGACTTTGCCACCTTCCAAACTGTTGAATACCTGTTATTTTCTCACCTTGTTTATGTAATTCCTGCGCTGCTCCTATTCTTGCTGATTGTCCTGAGAACTTTAGCCCCGGGATTCCGATAAGCTCAGACACCTTCCTGAAAATACGAAAAATTGAAGAATCATTTAATTTAGAATTAGAAATATTATTATGTTTATCTATTGCTCTGAACAGAGAATCACAGTCGAAATTCAAGTGTGCCATCCATTTATTCAATGAGTTTGCTGCCTGGTTAGATAGTGAGTATGAAAAATCATTTAGAGAAATGAAGGTTGTGCTATCTTTTTCTGACACTTGACAGATAGTCATATCTCTTAATTCAGAACGCTTTAAAGCACATTCAAACATTATGTTGTAAATAGCAAGATCTCTAATATCTGATAATTTATTACTTTTGGTTAGCTTTTTATTTATCTGTTTAAGATGAATAGAAGTAAAAGCATCTGTCTGTTTTTGATCACCGTGCTTATCGAGCCTTAATTCAAGTAAAAGTTGTCTAATGTGTGTATCACGTAAAGGGTCATTCTGTGCCAATAAGCGATATATATCACTTAAAGTGATACTGTAACGTCTGATGGTAGAGAATTTCCTATTTTTACTTTCATTTTCAAGAAATAAGCGAATAGTGTCTGATTGAGGGGGAAATATTGCCGAACCTTGACTATAGCAATGGTCTACATATCGATTCCAATCAGACCTGAGTGCCAGTAAGGTACTCTGAGAGTAGGTATTTTTTGTATATTTATTTAATATATCTATATCAATATACTGAGAAAAATCCTTTTTAGCTTCGACCAAAATTTGTGAGTCATCAATAACTTTTATGCCTTTTTTCATCTTAAAGCACTATAACTATATATACTTAATACAAATATACTTGATAAGATTGAAAAATAAAACAATACTTACAACAAACAAATATAGGATTTATCAATATGGCAGCAGCAAGTTATCGAGGTTTCACTCTAAAAACCATGGGTGACTCTAAAGAAATTTGGCAGGTTAAAATTAAGACTCATGTATTATCGGGTAATCTTGCTGCTGTTAAAAAAAGTATTGATTGGTGGTGTGATACAGCGTCATTAATTGATCCAAAGGAATTTGAGTCGATTGGTAATAAACAATCATCAACTGCTGTCAATAGTGGACCAACACAAGAGAAATTTGGTAACTTTATCCTAAAAAATGATACAGGAGAGCCCAATGCTTGGTACTGTATGTTTAATGGCAAATTAATTAAGGGGTCTAAAGCTGCTATTCATAAACATATTGAATCGTACATAACAGCCCTCAAGAAAGCACAAGGTAAGTAAACAAGAGTAATTTATGACTTTAGTATATTCGACAGAAACTGGTCGTATTAAACAAAATAAACCCGACATTGAAAGACCTAAAGGCGATGGCATTGTTAGAATTCTAAAACAAACCAAAGGTCGTAAAGGCAAAGGCGTTAGTATTGTTACTGGTCTTGATTTGGATGACACAGCTTTAAAGTTATTAGCTGCTGAATTAAAAAAATTATGTGGCTGTGGTGGTTCTGTCAAAGACGGCAAAATAGAAATTCAGGGAGATGCTCGCGATAAAATCAAAGCATTCCTGGAAGAGAAAAAAGGATTTACAGTTAAACTTGCCGGTGGTTAAACCAAGCAGGTAAATGACTAGCTAATAATCAGAACGTAAATCTATGATTATACAGATGATTATTAGCTATTTTATGTAAAATACGATTATGTTTAATGATGATAACAAAAGGGGTGGTAAGTAGTGGATAAGCACAGTTAATTATTAACCCTATTTAACATAAGATAGATAATACGCATTTTATATAACTTAACTTGTGGGGGCAAACCTAAGTTTTACCAATCCAACACTAAGTGTTAGTCTGTAGACCTATCAGAAATACAATGAAATACCGAACATAAAATCACGTCAACGTTGCTTTATTAGCTCTGGAAAACCTTTCTTTCTGATATTATTGAAAATGTTCATCAACGTATGATTACTGGTGGATTTTAAAAAATAAGAATTAATACTTTAAATTGCATATGCATTATATAAAATAGCGTTAAGTAGAGCCATCTGGTACAAACAAATGAATAATGAATCAACACTTACACTTATCGAAGACTTTTACACGAATGATAAAGGTCATAAATTTTGTAAAAACTGCTATGAGCACGATAAGCAGAAATTCAAATTAAAACCAATATATGTAGCGATTAGGGATGAAGATACTCATGAGATTACTGATGAGTGGACTGAATACACATGCCCCAATTGTCGTCAACGAATTAAGCCATAACTTTTATGTAACAGAGATCCTGGTTGAATTTTATCTATTTGTTTTGATATGTGAAATCTTTCTGGATATTAATTGGTTATATTTGTTCAAAATATATTAGTTATAGTGCTCTATAACGGAGAGATGATTATATTGCCGCAATTCCATAAAAGATCTTCCATTGATCATATGTGTTTGTTGTTAGTGAGTACTTATTATTAATAGAATTATATTCTGAGGTAACGTTTTGATTTATTGACATTAAACTATTTGGTTACGGTAAGAACTCGAAGATCCATGAGCTCTGTTAGTTAATTTAACTAATAAAATAAGACTAAAATGTATTTAATCGATTGATAAATTAATGGTTAAACTGGAAAAATAAGAAAAGCAAGAGGAAGGGGCATGCCCTTCCCTACGAGATATGTTTTTAAGATTTGGATTTGGCTTGTTCGCGAATTTGTTGAGCAACAATTTTAATGGCTTCTGCGGTACTAATCCCCTTTGCCATTAACTTTTGAATTTCTTCAACAGCTTTTTGCTGTTCTTCGTGGGTTAAAGATAAATCATCAAACATAAAAAAGCTCCTCATTTGAGGAGCCAAAGCTTATAGAACACATTAGTATGTTGCAAGGAAATTAACGTATGCACCCATAGCATTTTCATTGGTATAGGTACCAGCCACATCAATTTCAAATAAACCTAGTGGTGATAATCCAATACCAGCTGTAATTGTATCTTCACTATCGCTATATGCTAGATTTTTCATGTAACCTGCTCGAAGTTTTAGCTGTCTTAGAAGATCGATTTCACCGCCTACTCTTAACATCTGAGTATTATCATCAAAACCAACAAATTTATCCAATTCATTCAAATCGTAGTCGACACTAAGTGATGCATAATCGCCAACCAATCCAATACCAACCGTATATTGAGGTTCCAGTTTATATTGATAATAATCACCCGATGCAACTTTATTCGTTTGGATATCTTTTGCGATAAGATTACGTCCTGATAAACCGATTCTCATTGGACCATAAAACCAGAGCAATCCTGCATCAATATTAAAATGGTTTTCAGAACTTCTATTATCGGCAACGTCTGACAAATTGAAATTTTCAACAGTTTCCTGATAATTATAGGTATAAATCTTTTGTATCTTTGGCGATATTCCGATAGCCATATGCTGGCCAAGAAAGTTCATATATTTACCAAAGTTCACCCCAGCTTCTGTCACAACAACAGAAACTGCATTTATTTCTGTATTTTGTGCTTTTTCGACAATATTTGCACCAGCAGTGTCGACATTAGGAGAGACAAAGGTCTCAGAATATACTTTCCCAAAAATTGTCATAGACATATATTGATTGGGAATACCAATTGCAGCAGCAAGACCTAATTCTACTTTTGCTTTACTGCCATCAATTGCATCTAGTTGTGCATTTAAATTGTCTGCTTGTTCTTGGGTTGGAACGCCTCCGTTAGCTGTAACAGAGTCAATAATATCAGCTATGTTATCAATTCCGTCATACAAATTATCCTGGTCATCATAATTAACCCCAAAACCAGGAAGGATCATTCCGGCATCATCATTACGGCGATAGATAGCAACTAAGGCAGGATTGTAGAAAGGTGCGGTTAAATACGTTCCTGAGACAACACCGACTCCCCCCATAGCGTCACCTCTGGCTTCGACAGAATATGACCCGGCACAGGCAGAAGATATTGAAAATAGGGGGAGTGCCGATGCAGTCAGAAATTTTAAACTCGTATTCATAACGTTATATACCAAAATCAAGACTTAAGTATATAACGGCAAGTAAATCATGAACTTTAGCTATTCATTAGATATATCGTAGGTTTTACTGATTACCTGTGAATTTTCAACAGCGATTGGCCCCTGCCAACGTTGATTATTCATTGAAACAGCTAATACATAACGACTCGGAGGCAATATATTTGATTGTAGCGTTGATGGATAATCAGATTCGTATGACTTGTGCCATTTCTCCTTATATTTACCATCGATATATTGATAAACGGATACATTAAGTTTCGGAAGAGGACAATAAGGATTTTGCAATGCAGTCCTTTTTACATCCCATTCATCTTTAGCCACCCAATGAACGGAGTGATCGCTGGTACTGTGATCAAATACTATCCATGTACTCCAAGACTCTGTTTCAGTTTTTTTGATGATAAGCCTATACAGACCAATATCTACCGGTGAGGCAAGATTATATCTCTTTATGTAGGTAAAGCTATCAGTGACATTGTCACTATTAAGTTGATTAAAGGATGAATCCCGAGAAATTGAACTATTGACCCATTTAGTCAATGAAATATCGCTGATTTCGCCTTTTGTTACAGAATCGACAATTAGCTGATATGCTTCTCTGCCTGTACTTTGAATTTCTATATTTCTAATAGTGACCGATTTTATCCAGTCAGGAAATGGTTGTTTAGATAAACTCTTACCACAATCGACATTTAGTGATTGAAGTAATAGCTCATTCAAATGTTCATCCAATAGCTTAGAATGCTGACTTTGCCAAACTTCTACCAATGAATCAAACATCGACGGCAGATTATTATTTAATAAATGCTGATGAGCCTGACTCAATGGTGTGTTTTGTTCAAACCACTCAGAATGAACCCCAGGGACGACACTGGCCGTCCCCAGAATTAAAGTAATGACTTTCTTGTTCATTATTCCCTAAGCTTTCATTTTATAACCAACGCCACGCAAAGTTTCTATTTCGAGACCAGGCAATTTTTGACGAAGTTGTAGTACATGTGTATCAACAGTACGTGTAGTTGGGAAGTGATTGTATCCCCAAACATGGTCTAATAATTCGTCTCTGGTAAATACTCGCCCCAAGTTACTTGCTAAAAACAGCAATAAGTCGAATTCAGTTCGGGTTAAAGTTATAGATTCATCATTGAAAAAAACTTCTCTTGTTGCTTTATCAATTACCAGATTTTTAGTTATAACCTTAGTTAGTTCTTCTTCCTGGCCTTCTGGTGACCTCAATTGAGCACGAATTCTTGCAAACAATTCGGCTTCTGCAAAAGGTTTTGTCAGGTAATCATTTGCTCCAGAATCTAAACCTGCCACTTTATCTTTCACAGTCACCAAGGCCGTTAATAATATGACTGGTACATCTTTTAACGTTTTCCATGATGATAGGTGTTCTACTGAATCGCCATCAGGAAGTTGTCTGTCTAAAATCACTAGGTCAGCGTCTTCCCACAAAGCTTTAACTTGTGAAATTCTTTCCGCATGTAAACAGTTATATCCCGCTTGTTCAAGACTAACGAGTAATCCATCAGCTAAGTTTTTATCATCTTCAACGAGAAGCAACGTCTGTTTCACAGGGTATCTCCAAAATAAATGTTGTAGGTGGACCAAATAGCGTCATTTTGCCGCCCATCCTATTCACCATTGATTCAACTATTGTTAGTCCAAGTCCAAGGCCACTTTTACTAACAAATGGCTTACGTAATTGTCGCCAGTCTTTGTTTGTCAGTTGTCCTTGGTCAATAACTTTAAATATGACCTTATCACTTTGTGTTTCCACGTCCAGATGGACAGGAGCAACACCGTATTTAATTGCATTACGCAATAAATTATCTATACATGTTCCCAACCAATAAACATTCAACTTCGCCGAAATATCTTCATTGATGGTAAATGTTACTTCTTGATCAAATTCTTCTTCAACCTTAAATTCTAACCATTCCGAAATAGATGGTACCCATTCTGTTGATAATGGTTTGCTATCTGACTGTAAATAATCTTTACTGGCTTCGGCTAACTGCCTCAAGCGCCTTGAATCTTCACATAATCGTCTGAATTCGTCATATACAGTTTCGGGTAGTTTTTCGAATTCCCTACGGAATCCTTCTACAGTCAGAGACAAACTAGCTATCGGTGTTCGTAATTCGTGAGTTAATATCTGTAGTACTAACATCCGACTTTTTAATTCTCTGCGTTTAGAATTCCACCGATAATAAAACCAGCTGATAATTAACAAGACGTTAATTGCCACTAAACCAACAAGAATAAATCTTAGTACCTGAGACTGATCTTCTTCCGCCCAACACAGATTTCCACGCTGCACAAAACACGTTTCAGAATTACCAATTAAATGATATTCCAAACCGAGTTCTTCAGCATTAGAATGCCAGATCACCGGGGGAAAAATATAGTAGCTGTCTCCCTTTCTTAACCATAATTCACCATTTTCAGAGAACATGCTAGCACCGGTAATCAAGGCAGTGACAGAATCCCCGTCCATTCTTTGCAAACGACCAAGCAAAATATCCTCTGGCGCTTTAGGCCTTTCCTGAATATGCATGTATTGTTTTAACGCATCGTACTTATCCGGATATTTTTTTATGTATCTGGCAGCATAAGTGCCACCGCCAGGATGAATCAATGAACTTCTGGCAAACCATTTGTTTGGTAATGCAGTCCCCTTACAAATGCTCCGCGTAAAAACTAACGGCTCAGTAATCAAAGGACTCAAAGGCAGTGCGCCGGTACAAGTTTCAGCCAACTGGTAAAGCTGCTGAATATCTTTTAACGGATATTTTGATGTTTGTGGCAACATCGCGTCAGGTGTTAACAACCTATTTGGATATTCTGATTCAATCTTCCGTATATCGTAAGCTACTGTTGCATCTGTTAGTTTAAAAGAAGATACAAAGTCATTAATCTTACCCGGTAAAGAATCCGCAAACACACACGATGAAAACAGTGCGACCGATACTGTTAGCACAATTCTTTTTATTATCATTATTCCGTTTGACTCTGGCACATGGATAAGTTCAATGAACATAACCAATATTATTAACAATATATTAGTAACTCATGTTATCTGTGTGTCAATTATATCTAATACAATTAAAAGAAAAGCCAGCTATTGCTGGCTTTATAAACAAATAATTGTTTTTCTTATAGTGCTTTGGAAATAGCATCCACACTTTCTTTAGCGTCACCAAATAGCATTTGGGTATTTTCTTTAAAGAATAATGGATTCTGAACACCGGCATAACCAGTATTCATTGAACGTTTGAATACGATAACGTTTTGAGCATGCCAAACTTCCAGCACTGGCATCCCAGCAATTGGACTATGTGGATCTTCAAGAGCGGCAGGGTTAACTGTATCGTTAGCACCAATAACCAAAACAGTATCTGTTTCAGCGAAATCATCGTTAATTTCATCCATCTCTAATACGATATCATATGGTACTTTCGCTTCTGCAAGCAAAACGTTCATATGTCCAGGTAAACGCCCAGCAACAGGGTGGATACCAAAACGAACATTAACTCCCATAGCTCTCAATTTCTCTGTGATTTCATAAACAGGATATTGGGCCTGTGCAACAGCCATACCATATCCAGGAGTGATGATAACTGATTTAGAGTTTTTCAGCATTTCAGCAACTTCTTCTGCTAAAATTTCACGGTGTTCACCTTGTTCTGTATCATCAGAAATAACAACTTCCTGCCCGAAACCACCGGCGATAACGCTGATGAAAGAACGGTTCATTGCTTTACACATGATATAAGAAAGGATTGCACCTGAAGAACCAACAAGAGCACCAGTAACAATCAGAAGGTCATTCGCCAGCATGAAACCAGCCGCTGCCGCTGCCCAACCAGAGTATGAGTTAAGCATTGAAACTACAACCGGCATGTCAGCACCACCGATTGATGCCACCAAATGATAACCAAATGCAAATGCGATTAGAGTCATTACAATCAGTGCAAACATACTACCATCAACATTCAGGAAGTAGTTCAGTAGAAGTAATGAAACGATAATAGCAGCCAGGTTTAACTTATGCTTATGAGGAAGATTTAACGGAGACGATTTGATCGTACCGCGTAACTTACCAAATGCAACGATAGAACCAGTAAAGGTCACTGCACCGATGAAGATACCAATGAACACTTCTACTAAGTGAATGACGTGTTCAGCATGAGTTACTGTTTCTGTTGGATCAAGGTAACTACTGAAACCAACTAAAACTGCAGCCAAACCTACAAAGCTATGTAGGATAGCAACAAGTTCTGGCATTTGAGTCATTTCTACTTTTTTAGCTAAATGGATACCAATTGCACCGCCGATCACCATTGCAACGATAACCCATGATAAGCCTTCGGCATATGGGCTAAACACAGTTGCAATCAAAGCGATTGTCATACCAGTCATACCATAATAGTTACCGGCTCTGGCTGATGTTTGCTTAGACAATCCTGCCAAGCTCATTATAAAGAATATTGCAGCAACGATATAAGCTGCTTGTACTAATCCTGCAGACATTACGTTACTCCCTTAGTCTTTACGGAACATCTCAAGCATACGCTTGGTGACTGTGAAACCACCGAAGATATTTATGCTCGCGATGAGTATAGCGATAAAGGCCAGAACGGAAACAACTCCATGTCCCTGCCCAATTTGTAGAAGAGCACCCACTACGATAATACCTGAAATAGCATTCGTCACAGACATTAGAGGGGTATGTAAAGAATGGGTAACGTTCCAGACAACGTAATAACCAACAATACATGCAAGTACGAAAACAGTAAAGTGGCCTAAGAATGCAGCAGGAGCAACAGATGCAACCCATGCGAATGCACCAACAGCAACCACTAAACCTGCAAGTTTTTTAACAGGTGATACTGGTTTTTCTTCTTTAGGTTCTGGTTTTGCAGCCGCCGCAGCTGGTTTAGCCTGAGGCTGTGCAGATACTTGAATTGGTGGCGCTGGCCAGGTTACTTCGCCTTCTTTGACAACAGTAACACCACGAAGAACCACATCTTCAAAGTTAATATCAATGTTGCCATCTTTTTCTTTGCAAAGAAGCTTCATTAAGTTAACAAGGTTTGTTGAATACAACTGCGAAGACTGGGTTGGTAAACGACTCACCATATCGGTATAACCGATAATTTTAACGCCATTTGCTGTGGTAATTACTTTATCTGCGACAGTGTATTCGCAGTTACCGCCGTTAGCAGCAGCAAGGTCAACAATAACGCTTCCTGGCTTCATGCTATCAACCATTTCTTTGGTGACAAGCTTAGGCGCAGGTCTTCCTGGAATTAACGCAGTCGTAATGATGATATCAACATCTTTTGCTTGTTCAGCATAAAGCTCAGCAGCTTTCTTATTGAACTCATCCGACATTTCTTTTGCGTAGCCATCGCCAGAACCTGAATTTTCCTGATAATTTACTTCCAGAAATTCAGCGCCCATAGACTGGACTTGTTCTTTAACTTCCGGACGTACGTCGAAAGCACGAACTACAGCACCAAGACTACCAGCAGCACCAATCGCTGCCAGACCGGCAACACCAGCACCAGCAATAAAAACTTTTGCAGGCGGTACTTTACCAGCCGCTGTAATCTGACCTGTAAAGAAACGACCAAACTCATGTGCTGCTTCAACAACAGCACGATAACCTGCAATGTTTGCCATTGAGGATAACGCATCTAATGCCTGAGCACGCGAAATACGCGGCACTGCATCCATGGCTAATACGTTAATTTTTTTGGAAGATAATTTTTCCATCAACTCTGGATTTAGAGCAGGCCAGATGAAGCTAACAAGCGTAGTCCCTTCTTTAATCAGCTTGATTTCAGCATCTGTTGGAGCATTGACTTTAAGAATGAGTGGGTTTTCCCAAACATCTTTCTTAGAAACAATAGTTGCTCCAGCCGTTTCGAATGCAGAGTCATCAAAACTTGCACAATCCCCTGCTGAAGATTCGATTGCGACATCGAACCCTAGCTTGATAAGCTGTGTAACCGAAGACGGTGACGCAGCGACTCGCGTTTCCCCAGCGAGTAGTTCTTTAGGCACACCAATTTGCATAGCTTTTCCTTGACTATTGGCACAATAAATATAATTGAGTAGTTGTTTTTATATAACAAGAAGTAAGGCTTCGAGTTACTTATACTTATAATTAAAATAGAAAGTATAATTACTTATAACCGAACGGAATGCTCAACAAATACGCAACCGTTCACACTTATGCATGGTTATGTAACTAACGTAACATAAATTTGAATCATCAAGAATAAAAAAGTGGTGAATAACACTAATAATTTCAGATGATGTAAACCACAAGCTTAATCACTTGCAGTTCACTCATGTTGATTTGAATCAATCTGTTATCGAGTTAAGAGAAGATTTTATCACCCATCTGATCGATAAACATTTTTGCCTTACGAACCATCAATTCGTTCGCATCTTCTTTTGTCATTAGGACATCTGACCTGATAAAAATATGTTCTTTAGTTTCAGAACTACCTTCATCTGACCCGCAAATTCGTCCGGCAACCCGATATTGACCGTTTTCCTGACGCGACTCAGGATAAATCAGGTAGGACTTATATGATATCGGTTCAACTGTCTCTGCCGGTTTTTCTTCTTTTTTCCCACCGAATAAGGCTGACAAAAATCCCACTTAAACTCTCCCTGACTATCTTCTTTTGGTATGCGAAACAATCGGTTTTTCAAACCATTCGAGTTCCAAATCGTTTTCATATCTGTCACTCGACACAACAACAGGGACATCATCAGCATTTCGATTCTTTCTCCTGTCATTTTTAATCATAGATTCAGCAGATTCCAAAGCTATTTCTGCATTCTCTTTGAATATTACCGCTTTATTTTCTGCAAGCTTAGACAAAAAATCAATATCATACCGTATGTAGACTGGCCTCAACTGAGATAAAGCTAAGCAAGCCAAGTCAGCCAATTGTTCTTCTGTATACTTTTCTGTGTAGTAATCTTTAGCTAAAAGCTGCCCTACTATTGTTTCCATGTAATTATGCACATCAGAACTGATATTCATCGAATACACTCCGTAATCATAAACATTGTTCAAAATACCTTTACGGTAAACTCTACAGTAAAGTTAAATGGGTTTAATAAAGAGAATAAACTATTTTGGCTAAATGTTCGCTTTTGCTTCTTTTTTTCAGTTTATATTTCCGATTTTGGTCTCACTAACAAACATGACTGACAATAAAAAATCAATTACACATTGGTGTTATTATGTTTTTGCTGCTTTTGCGTTTGTTTTTCCATCCAGAAATCACAGGCAAAACGATCTGGCTTTGTTGGGTTTCCCCAAGCACTACAGATATCTCCTGTTGACTCAGTTTTTCTCTCGTACTGACGACAATTACCACAACATTTTTTCATCATACAACCCTTTGAAAGATTTACTTACCGGTTAAGTATTTCATGCTTATTCTTTGTCTATGCTGATTTTCATCAATAGAAACTAATGGGTAAACAAAAATCTAGTTATTATAAAATCTCTGTGTATAATGTCTTCAGCTCTTACAGAAGAGTTATTAATGCAACATATAGTACAAGTTTATTCTCAGACATCTTTCGATACCGTTCGATTAAGCACCTGCGACAACTTAGCCTTATCAATCATATAATAGCTTCTGGTATCAGCATCCATTATTTTAAATAGTATTTATTCAGAGGTATTTATGTCTGCTAAAGTAACTGGTTCAGTAAAATGGTTCAATGAAACTAAAGGTTTTGGTTTTATTTCTCAAGACAACGGTGGTGACGACGTATTCGTTCACTTCAACTCTATCGTTGCTGATGGTTTCAAAACTCTTGCTGAAGGCCAAAAAGTAAGCTTCAACATTGAACAAGGCAAAAAAGGCCCACAAGCTACTGAAGTTACTAAACTGTAATTCTAAACAGTAAATATATTTAATGGCGTGATTATTAATCACGCCATTTTTGTATTAGCATCAAATAAAAAAAAGCCGCCTAATTACAGCGGCAAAAGATTTCCAGAAGCAAACCCTAAATCTCAATTTTTTTTAAATTTACTAAAATCTTCCCATTCCTCTTGCTCATTTATGCTGTAACAGGTTTGTTAGAAAGAGAAGCTGACGTTTTCGTTTCATAACCAAAAACCATTGTTAATCCAACTGCTATTACAAAACCAAGACCAATTCCGATCAGGTAAGTTAATACTGGTGTATAAACAGGAATGGTCAGTAGACTCTGAAATGCAAATGCATTCATCTGAACATGAAAATAACCATTAAATGCGCCACCAATCATGCCAGCAATAACCACGTATGGAACAGTACGTCTATAACGTAAAATCAGACCATAAATAATTGGCTCTGTAACACCAGCCAACATACCAGTTAATGTTGCAGGTCCAGCAAGAGTTCTCGTTTCTTTATTATGTGCACGAATATAAATGGCGAAAGCAACACCTATCTGAGCAAAAGTACTTGGTGCCCACATAGCAAATATAGTATCCCCCCCTGCAGCTGCATTAGCGATGATCACAGGGAAAATTCCCCAGTGCAAGCCGACAATAACGCAAAACATTATCCCACCACCGATAACAGCTCCGGTAAGAATTGAACTGGTCGCCTGCATATAATCAATACCAGATGCGATTAAATTGCCTAGATAGATACCAATCGGGCCTAAAAACATAACAGTCAATGGGACAATAATTAGTAGGCTTAGCATTGGAACTAAAAACAGTTTCATGCTATCTGGACAATACTGTCTGATTCTTTTTTCCAACAAAGCTAATGCTGCGATAGCAATCAAAATTGGAAATACAGTTGAGGAATAATTGATCGCATTAAAAGGTATGCTCATGAACGTAGAATCAGTAGCACCTATCATTGATGTGAAATTCGGTTCGAGCAATGCGGCACCTACAGCGGCTCCCAGATAACTGGTTGCGCCCATACGTTTAGCAGTTGAAGCGCCTAGCATCACTGGTAAAAAATAAAAAACTGAATTAGCAGCAGATAATAATGTGAGATATGTACTACTATCTTCCACCAGACATTCAAACATCACCAATATAACCAACAATGCCTTAAGCATACCAGCACCAGCCATAACACCAATAACTGGAGAAAAACTATCAGAGACAATTTCAACAGCCTGAGCCCCAATAGATATTTTTTTTGATTCGGTTTGTTGTACAGTTCCCATCATATGTTCCATTAATCACTTGAAATATTACAAGATAAGATTCGGGGAACAGCTCTGTGTAACCGGTCCCAATAGGCGCAAATAATAATTTGTAACCGGTTACAACTAAAGTTTATTTTAATTGTACTGTGATAAAAATCACAAAGAATTACAGACAAAAAATATGGGAACAGTGTAAACAAATATTATTATCAATCAGGAAATAGTTGTTGATAGTAATAACATAAAGCTTCAGAATGACGCTCCTTTTCGCTTTACATCATAAAGCGAACACTACGCATCATTATCAACTGAGAATTATATATGGGTTTTACCTCGTTAGGTCTTTCATCGCCAATCCTTAAAGCTATACATGAACAGGGTTATACCACCCCTTCACCAATTCAGGCACAAGCCATTCCCGTCGTACTTGAAGGTAAAGATTTAATGGCTGCGGCTCAGACCGGCACTGGTAAAACTGCAGGATTCACTCTACCGATCCTTGAACGACTAAGTCATGGTACCCGAGTGCGTAGTAACCATGTTCGTGCATTAATTTTAACACCTACCAGAGAGTTAGCCGCTCAGGTTCAGGAAAATGTGTTTAATTATAGCCATAACCTCCCCTTAACCAGCACAGTTGTTTTTGGCGGAGTAAAAATTAATCCACAAATGCAACGGTTACGCAAAGGCGTAGATATATTAGTAGCGACACCAGGACGTTTATTAGATCTCTATAATCAGAATGCAGTTGAGTTCGATCAATTAGAAGTTTTGGTGCTTGATGAAGCCGACCGAATGCTTGATATGGGGTTTATACGTGATATACGAAAAATTCTATCATTGCTTCCGAAAAAACGTCAGAACCTACTGTTTTCAGCGACATTTTCTTCAGAAATCAGAGAACTGGCTAAAGAGCTTGTTAATAATCCGGTTGAAATTTCTGTAAACCCAGAGAATTCAACCGCTAAAACGGTTAAACAATATGTTTACCCTGCTGATGCTAAAAAGAAAGCTCCAATGCTTGTCAAATTAATCAAAGACAATGATTGGAAACAAGTATTAGTATTTACCAGAACAAAACATGGTGCCAACCGATTAGCGACCTTTCTTAATGATCGTAACATTACTGCAGCAGCAATTCATGGTAATAAAAGTCAGGGTGCCAGAACAAGAGCATTAGCTGATTTTAAATCTGGAGGCGTTCGGGTATTAGTTGCAACTGACATTGCGGCTCGCGGCATTGATATTCCTCAATTACCTCAGGTAGTAAATTACGAATTACCCAAAGTTGCTGAAGATTATGTTCACAGGATTGGACGTACCGGCAGAGCTGGTGAAACAGGAAAAGCTGTCTCATTGGTTTCTGCTATAGAAGCCCCTGAACTCTTTGCCATTGAAAGATTAATTCAGCAGTTAATACCTCGTGAAATGTTAGATGGTTATCAACCAACTAACACTGTGCCTGAGTCTAAACTGGATACAAGACCAATAAAGCCCAAGAAACCGAAAAAGCCCAAAAAGCCAAAGGTTCAAAACAACGATGTAAAAAAATCTGATTCCAGCAGGAATAATCCTAAAGCCGCACCAAAAAACAAACGGAATCCGAATAAAAATCGTTCTTCAAGTCCACGTAGAAAAAACTTTGAACAAAAACAATAGGATCAATTCCTGCAGTAGGCTTTACACCAAACGGTGAACTTTCACTAGTTTGAATATTTGATTTTCATATTCGTAATGGAAAATACAACAGTTAGTAAACCCTTTTTGGGTTTCTTCTGTTGGATCATGCCATTGGGTTAAAAATTGCTTACATACTCCAGCGTGAGCAACAGCCAGTACACAGGTATGATTGGGTTGTTCCATTATATCAAGGCAAGTGTTTACGACTCGTTCCCTCATCTGCGCACGAGACTCGCCACCAAATTGTACGTAATGGGTAGCGCGAGTCTCAAAATCTGGATGCAAATCTTCACTTTCACCTTCATAGAGCCCGAAATGAATTTCTTTAAGTCCTTTCAGGCGTTTGTAAGGCATGCGATTTCTGGTGACAATTTCAGCTGTATCACAGCTCCGTTCAGCTGTTGAGCTATATAAGTGCGTTAAATTGATATCATCAAAGAAACTGGCAACGGCCTGAGCTTGCTTTATACCATCTTCAGTCAGAGGTGAATCACACCACCCCTGGATCTTGCGTCTCACATTAAACAATGTTTGACCATGACGCATTAAATAAAAATCTTTTTTCATTTTATATAACCTTATGTTCGATTCTATAGTTCTGAATAAACAATAAGTTACCCTAAGAATTAAGAATAGACATACTAAATGTTAGGTAATCGATAACTGTATCTTTCTTTAAAAAACAATCAATTAATATCTATAGTAAGATGTATAAAAAAATTTACAAGCAATTAAATAACTTTATAAATTTGGAACGAGGTTCAAACTTTAACCTTTTTATACTATAATTCTGACAACCATATCCAATCTGAATGATTTCTTAAAATCAGGAGCTTAATGATATGCAACACAAACAATTAGCTAAATAAAACTAATTACTTGTATTAAAAGTATATAATATGAAAAATGCTTCAAACACACTAAAAAACTTTAACGTAATGATAATAGAAGAAGATATTATGTTATCTTCTGAACTTAAATATATGTTAAAAAAAATGGGGTTTTATGATAATAAAATATATAAAACTTCGTGTTTGTCTATATTTAAATCTCTTATAAAAAAATATTCTTTTAATCTAATAATTTGTCATTATTCATTAAGAGAAAAACTAAAGTGCCAAACATACCTGCACCTTTATCGTGATTGTGAGTTTTTCTCTCGAGATTGCTCATTTGTTTTCATAACAGAAAAATTATGTGTTAATGATACACAAGAAATTGAAACACTAGCACCAGACAATGTACTAGAAATCCCTTTTAACTATAATCAATTCAATCCATTTATAACCGATAGTTTAATTAAACGTAAAATACTCGCTATTGTGTATCGATATATTGATCAGGAAAACTTTGATAGTGTGAATGGGATTTGCGAATTATTATCTGAAAAGAAAAACACTTGGCGAACCGAAGTATTTAAAGCGACTATAGAACATTATGTTTCACTGAAACAATATGATAATGCAATTAATATACTAAATGATTTACGTGTGAAAGAACCTGCTGAATGGTTGTTTATAAAACTCATTGAGATAAATTCTATGCTAGACAACCATAGTGTATCTCTTGAAATTGCACAAGAATATGAAGCATTGGGATTTAGCGATAATCCTTTGATATCAGAGATTACTGCTCAGAATTCAATCCTTAATGCTAATCTTACCTCTGCTTTACCAGCTATTGAGAACATAGTATCTCGCTATCCTGACTCAATATCATCAAAGATAAATCTTTCATATCTTTATATAGCAGCTGAAGATTATGAAAAAGCATTAAAAATATTCAATTCAATAATTCCTGAAAATATCATAAATGATGAACAATATTATTGCATTGCAGAAAGCAAGGTTTATTTAGATGTTAGATTTAATATTATGAAAGGAAGTTTAAGCAATACCCCTCTTATATCTAACCAGCTAAAAGAATTATTAAAAATAAATTTTGATAGTATTGATAAATTAAACACAACAAAACAATTTCATGAAATTATCGATAATATAAACAATAAAAATCCTATTTATTCAGAAAAAAAACTAACTAAACTATGGAAGGCAACAAAGCTACCACACAGAAAATTAATTATCATCGCTATCGCTTATTACTTTGGTTTTATTGATATATTATCCGGGTGGTTAGAGGTAGAAACTAAAAAGATAACTAAAGTAAAAAATATTGATGATGCCATTAAATCAATATTGTATAAACAAATGAGTCAATTAATTCAGCGAAAACAAACTCAAATTGCTATTGCAAAAGAAATGGAACAGCACGGAAATGATTTAGAATCATTTATTATTTTATCAAAAGAAGCACCGAGTGAAATTATCAATCATGTTAATTTAGTTAACTCAATAACAAAAAATCAATTATCGTTAAATTTGAATGATATTGATAGCGTTCTTTTTCAGTTCAAATATAGCATATCTATTTTAATGCATTATTTATTAATGCATAATCCTAATCATCCAAAAATTGACAACCTGAAAGAGATAAACAGAATTATCTCTGCCAGACTTAATATAACTAACAGAAATACAACCAATTAAAACATTCAATCCATGTCCACTATTGTTTTATCACTGGGAATCAATGCGAAGGCCTTTCCATAAACATCATACAAGTGATATAAGTCTTCAAATTTCTGTTCGTTATTCTCTTCAAATAACTTTGAATTCAAGTCAAAATTTTGATGCAGATAATTATTACGTGGACTGTCGTAGTATCCTTCCGGATAGCAACCTTCATAATCAGCATGGTTTAAACCTTCAATGTCATCGAAAGTTGTTAACCAGGCTTGTCCTTTGTGAACAATTTTAATCTCTTCTTGCATGTGTGATCTCCCTTTTAAAAACGTTAATACACAGATACGTTCAGAAAGAGAACTAGAAATTCATTTTTAAATCTACTAATAATTTAGCCAATAAAGTCTGGTTTAAGCAAGAATTATCATCATTTTTTGTTATATTTGTAACTCCATACGTAAAACACCTCCGCAAACTGACCATTCTTTCAAATACAAAATCAAACATTTTGCTGTACCTGAACTATTATTAAGACATCATAACAACACTAACTAAGGAGATTTCATGGGTATTATTTCATGGATTATTCTTGGCTTAATCGCAGGAGCACTCGCTAAGTGGTTAATGCCAGGTAAAGATGGTGGTGGATGGATCGCAACAATTCTGTTAGGTATTGGCGGTGCCTTTGTCGGTGGATTCATTGGTAGTTTTCTCGGTTTGGGTGGTGCCAGTGGTCTCAATATCGGTAGCATTATTACCGCGACACTGGGGGCATTCCTTCTGTTGTTCTTATATAATCGCTTTATCAAAAGTTAGGCTTGTCTGTATCTCATAACTTATGTTGCAAAGCCCCCCCTCGCCCATTAGTCATATCAGGGGGGGATCGGTTTAATAATAAAGCATATTCAAAATTATTTTACCCGGTACATATCAAGGTAAACACCATTTTCACTGCGCTGAGCACTACAGATAAACAGACTTTCTGTTAACCATTTTAAGGACTGACTGTATATTTCAAATGTAGGGACTGTTTTAAAATAGATGTCTTCCGCCGGGATCTGATTGAAAAAACTCATGTCATCTGAAAAAAGTTTCTCTCTCCATATTTCAGGAATTCGTCGGATGCCGTTATTTTCAATATAAAAGGTGTCACCCTGTTGTGTTTCAATGGCATATCTGGCTGATAAACGACATAAACCATCCTGATCAATGATCTGACTGTCAATTCCACCAGGTAGCACTTTCCCCTGGATATCCCCAGAAACAATGCCGGAAACGATAGGAATAAGCTGACGTTTACCTAATTGTTTGTTATCACTAATAACAATTGGTTGAGAAACTTGGATTTCGATCCTAAATGAAAATTTGAGTTGAGGTTGCATAGAATTAAAACATTAAAAAAACATGCATTATTTCTAACACAACCATTCAATTTCGACAAATTTTGTAAATATACCCAAAAACTTCAATCATCATTATCTGAATCTGAAGATGATTCCTGATCAGACTCTTTTAAATCGGTTATCTCATAATCTAAATAATCGCTTAATTCTCTCTGAACTCGCAAATATTCATCAGATTCAAGTTCAATATGAGAGGCTTCGACTCCATATTCATCGCTATCAAGATATAAATCCCCTTTTCTTGACAGAATGAAGTACTGACCACTATTCATTTCGAGATGAAGTTCTTTTTTTAACATAGAAATGCTAGCAATATTGTGCTTTACAATCACAAACTGCTCATCAATTTTTAAGCCTATTTTCATGTTAAAATCCTTACTTTTTAGCTAGTAATACAAATTATTAAAACTGTAATAACATCTATTTAAGTATTAGCTACATTCGGCCCGCAAGTATAAAAAAGATGAAAAATTTTGATAATGGACGGATTTTTGGAGAGGTAATGTGCTCTTTCATATTGATGGCACTTAAAACTATGATCGAAGTTGGATACTGGTCAAATTTAAATCTAAAGTACCGTCAAGACCGTGGCAATGACAATCTTTATTCAGTTTCATATCAGGTGTAAAGAGACATACTCGATCTCTACCTGTGTGTTTTGCATGATACATCGCGCAATCGGCTTCCAATAATAATTCATTAAGCAGTTTGACAGGCTGATCTTGATTACTTATTGCAACACCGATACTACAGGTTAATTCTCCTGGTGACATCATATCAATTGGTTCCATGTGTTTTATTGCCATACAAATGGTATCAGCTATTGTAATTGCGTCTTCTTCAGTCTTACCTGGTAACATTATTACAAACTCTTCTCCACCAAACCGTGCCAAACAATGTTCATCAGGAAGAGACAATGTTGTTATTGAACTGACTTGCTTTAATACACGATCGCCAGTTTCATGCCCATAGGTATCATTTATTGCTTTAAAATGGTCAATATCTAAAAAGAGTACGGATAAATTCAGAGTGGTATTCTGATTATGTTGAAGTATTTCATTGGCTTTTTTAAAAAAGCCAAGCCGATTAAATATATTCGTCAGAGGATCTTTTTCGGAAAGATTAACCAGCGTTTTGTTTAAGTTTTCTACAACCAAAGATAAATAACCAACAGAGGTCAGGACTGAACCACAACAAGATACAAAGATGAGGATGGCTGTTATTGGGTTATTATCTGTAAACTGGGTGTCTTTAATTACCCCCAGAATAATTAACATAGCTTTTACCCCTTCACTCAGACCCACCATCGTATAAGCAGTCATGAGTATATTTTTAGAATAAAGTTTATCTTCCTGTTTTTTGGTCCATAGCGATTGCACCAGTAATACCATAAACAAAAAATTGATAATTCCAACTAATACAATTCGGTAATTATTTTGTATTTCTACAGGTGTCAGATAGGTAAGTAAAACAAGGTGAAGGACTAAAAGCAGAGAAAACATTCTGTAGTTTAAGACCGGAATACGGTTATTGATTTTATAATTTCCCTGAAGAGCGAAAAATAATCCTAAACACAATAAAAAATTACCAACAAGGATAGATGCAAGGTTACCAATATAAAAAAAATCACCTTCAGATACGTACACTCGCATAAAGAACGCAACAATTGAAATGAAAACTAATAATCGGCCAATAGCCCACTCTTTAACCCCTTTTAAACCAGGATTGTTGAATGCCAGAATTCCAATAACTATTGCGCCAAGTAAATGAGAGGTCGCTAAGAGAACGAAAATTGTTTTAATATCTAACATTATATTGACCAATCTCTCCTCAAAAGAGCTTACTCTGAGTTAGTTAATATTCAATTACATACATAATGAAGGAATCATCCTGTTTGGTCAATTCATTAACGTCTTCATCAACTTAAAAGTCACCATTTGGTCAGATTTTATAAATTTACCAATCCCAACGAATCAATGTAGAAACAATGGTTGCTGGTCCCCGGCCAAATAAACTTGAACTGGAACCATCGAAATGCTGGATATTTGCCGTAAGCTGCAAATTGTCGGATAGCGAATAGCTATTTGTATAAATTAGGTATAACGACTCATCCTGATAATAGATAGCTGACAAGCTACTACGATTCAAAGATGTAAGGTCAAATTCAACCTCCGCATATCCGGTAAATTCTGTAAAGCTTAACGTTCTGACGCTTAGCTGCTGAGTTAAATAAGTAACCGAATTTTCTGGAATATAAGGAATAGATGTATGTAAGAACCCGGTTTTGACACGCCAGTTTCGTTGACTGATAAAGCTGTAATCCAGTTCAAGAGTTGAAATAACTGTACTGTCTTTTTGTATGTCACCATCTTCACTAACGGAGTCAAAATAACTTGTTTCTCCCCGCACCCCGGCATCATTTATTGATCCGGAGAATCCTAAGCCAAATACATTATCTTGATTTGATCTCCCTACAAGAAGCTGAACATCCCAACTTTCATAGTTAAAATAGTACCTGCCTGCATAACTGTGTTGTTCTTGATCTTCTTCAGGACTGAAAACGAATTCAAAGCCACTGGCATAATTGAGTTTCTTACTCATCAAAATGCCGTCGGTCCCCGGTCTTTCAAGATAATCAGTCTCATAAACAGAATAGGTATTAAAAATATCGTTAGGATTCCAGATTGTCGTCATACCCCAGTTAATCCGAAAACGCCCACTTCGAATTAACCAGTCATTTTTTTGCCAGGTGAGAAACAAACGATCAAACTGACTATTAAGGACAACTTCATCATGTTTCATCTGGTTTGTAGAAAGGTCCACATAACCGGAATCGTATTCAATTGTTTCCGCATAGCCTGCAGTGTCAACAGCATCACTATAAATGAGTCGATTACGCATTCCGGCATTAAATTGCACATGAGGACTGAAGCGATATTCATAGTTAAATCTTTGTTGAATTGATTGCTCAAAATAGTCATTTTCATTCTGAACAAAGTTGCCATTTATCCTATAGTTTATATATCCGTTTAAATCCCAGTTATTTTCCGGAATGAGTCCAGGGATTTCAGCTAATGCTTCGATACTTAATGACTTGGCCAACAATCCAGTTAATAACAGCAAGCTAACTTTCATTATTCTCGCCTGTCGTTAAGACGGTCTGCCGTCAGCCTTCCATCCTCAAACACAATGACTCTTTTTGCCCTCTTTATCACTCTGGGATCGTGTGTAGAAAAAATAAAGGTAGTCCCTTCTTTTTCATTCAACCATTGCATGATATTTAAAAGTTCTGCTGTGCTGTCTGCATCAAGATTGGCCGTTGGCTCATCCGCCATTACAAACCTTGGACGGGAAGCCAGAGCTCTGGCAACAGCAACTCTTTGTTGCTGTCCTCCTGACAATTTTGTCGGACGTTTATCTTGTTGATCCGCTAAACCAACCTGCTGTAAAAGCTCCTTTGCCCTAAGATTGCATTCTGCTTCATTTTTCCCCTGCAATTGCATAACGAACTCAACGTTTTCGATTGCAGTTAATACAGGTAATAAACTGTAATCCTGGAAAATATATCCGATATTATCGCGACGAAATGCGATTAATTTCTTTTCTGATAATTTGCAAATATTACAACCATCAATGAACACCTCACCTGAAGTTGGACTGTCTATTCCACCTAATAGATTTAGCAAAGTAGTTTTGCCAGAACCGGACGGTCCCATAATCGCTACGAATTCACCCGGCTCAATAGTTAAGTCTACTTCTTGCACAGCATGTACCGGAAAATCAGAGTTCTGATTATATATTTTGCATAATTTATGTATTTCTATGCTCATCAATGCTTCTCCGCCATAGCAGTAGCCGGATGTTGTTTCAGTATTTGTCTTGCCGGATATAAAGCTGCAATTAAGGCCGAGACAGCCACTGTAATAAAAATAATAAAATATTCAGAAACTGTCACACGAGGATAAAGAACTGTATCAACTCCATACGCACCTAATCCTTCAGCCATACTTCCCAGAGGAAGCCCGGTAATCTGTAAAATCTGAATCAAGCCGATACAACCAATTAATCCCAGAGTGGCACCACATATACCAAGCCAGAGACTTTCCAGAAGAATAAGAGCAAGTATTTGGTATTTCTGCATACCTACCGCCATCAATACGCCAAACTCCTGAGTTCGTTCGAACACGGACATCAGCATAATATTGATAATTCCAAACCCCATTGCCAGCATAAAAATACCTAACATAATGGCATTGCTGATCCCCATTGTGGCAAGCATCGCCGCCAGAACAGGCTGAATTTGAGTCCAGTCTCGCACTGTATTGGGTAGAATTATATAAGCAGATATATGTTTACGAAACTGAACAATAGCTTGCCTGTTCTCTATGTTTTGTTTCCCTTTCATCAATACTGCGATTTCGTGAACGCCTTGTTTACCAGAAATCCGTCTCAAATCATCTATAGGGACATAAACATTCATATCATCAAAGTTAGTCGAAGGAGATTTAAATATTCCACTGACACGAAATGCAGCACCGGTTACTTCCCCGTTAGTGTCAGAAAACGTCAGTACAACTTTAGAACCAACGGTAAGTTTCAGCCTTTGAGATATTTTCTGTGAAATGATAATAGGTTTTCTTGCTTGTGCTTTGAACCACTCTCCCTGTACAAGATGTTCAGACAAGGGAGTTAAGTTAGCTTCAGACTTAAGATTAATACCGTTAATTCTTACTCCCCGACTGCTCCGGGCAGATCCAATCATACCGTCAACAAGGTATCGAGCAGATATAGCCTGAACTTGCGGATCAGCCGATAACTGCTGAATCAAAGAATCAGAGTTAGCAATTGTCGCATTTATATCAGGATTTTCCAGATAGCGCTGATTATGTATCTGGACATGACTTATTTGCCAGGCGATAGCATTATTTACCATGTTGTCTACCATACCAGACATAAAACCAAGCATCACAACAACGCCCATCAGACCAAATACCATCGCACCAAGCATAATGCCGGTTCTGAATTTATTCCGCCAAAGGTTACGCCATGCAAGTTTAATTAGCATGTGAGCCTCCTTTTAACGAATCAGCCAGGTTTAACCGAAATATTCTGATCATGGGATAAATAAGACAAATTAGTAATAATACCAACACAGCAATAATTTGATTGACGATCAACGAAGGCTCTATCAGAACAGGAAGAATGGGTTCAAACCCGTATTCAAGCATCATCTGGGCTGAATCTCCTGTCATTTGAATCGGATTGAAATATAGGTAAGTCAGCACAGGTAGTGAAATCAGAAGACCTAAAGCAACACCAAGAAAAGAAATATAAAATGACTCTATAGCAACCAAACGTATTAATCGGATCCTTAACATCCCAGTGGCCAGCATCACCGCAAACTCTCTTTGCCTCTCTAAAGTCATCATCGTTATCGTTGCAAACAATCCGAAACCGACAACACCGTATAAAATATAGAGAATAAGAATGCCGCTAATTTTATCCATCATAATCTGTTGAGAAAGTTCCGGAGAGAGTTCTTCCCAGTCTCTGACACTCACCTTCTTACCAAAATAAGTTGTCAGATCTGATTTAGTTTCTTTTATAAGCTTTAGATTACTCGTGTGTAGCACCCATTCAGTGACCCTGTCACCTGTAGAATACAAATTCTGAGCTAGGCTAAGAGGCATATAAACCAACTGATTGTCGATCTGAGGCATAGGAAAATGAAGTATTCCTTTCACAGAATATAAACCCGCGGCGGTTTGTCCATGATAGCCTTGCCCATACAGAACCATTTCATCACCGATATTAATTCGCAAATATGTAGCAAGACCTTCTCCAATTAATATTTGGTTATCATCCTGATTTATAAAATTTCCTGTAATTACTTTTTTGCTTAGATTGGAATAGCCATCTTCTAATTCAGGTTTTGCACCAATAACCATGACACCTTTAGAACGTTCACCAGCAGCAGCCAGCGCAAAGGCTTCAATTCTGGGCAGATAAAAAGAAATATTCTGATTTTGCGTTACCGGACGAATAAAGGATTCAGACATGGGTAACAGATCATTAATGCTACGACTCTGCACATATTCAGGGTTTTGCAGTTGTATCAGTCCGGTATAAAAGCGAGCAGCATTATCAATACTGATCGCATAACTGCCTTCCTGCATACATCGCGTTAGCAGAGACAGAAATAATGCTAAAGCCAAGGCAGCTGCAGTCAGAAAGGTTCGACGTTTTTGCCTCCAGATATTACGCCATGCCAGTTTGACTAACATGAGTTAATCCCTTAATTTCTTCATCTGATCTAACGAGAAAAAGCTCTCACTTATATCAAAATCAAACTGTGCTTCATGGGTAATGAACTCGGTTTTGTAGCCGGGCTTGTCAGCAGGAATCATTTCCAATTTCGTCGCTACAGTTCGTCCCCCCATTTGTTGAACATCAAATGTGTTCATTGTATTAACCAGCTCGTCAAACTCGTCGTAAAATTCAGCTTTTCTCTGTAAATACGTCAGCTTTGATACCCATAAACGGATACGACTCCACACTACCGGAGCATCCGGCTTAGCCACGGCATCAATCACATAGGTTAACTCTCCATCAAACATTTCTTCTGCAATCAACTTATGGTCATAATCGACTACAATCGAAGATTGGTTAATCAAGTCATCATTGGTAAAATCGGAACCCATCCAGGACTGACTGAGCATTGATGGAGCTATTTTTATTACCCGTTCAATAGCAGGTATCCAGTTCCACATTTCTCTGTATCTTTTGAGCGAAACAGTCCCTTTTTCTTTGGCTGGTGCAGTAACTAATACTAATGAATAATCCCGACCTTTGGTCCAGCTTTTCATACTCATACTTCGGGTCCAATCCGGACGGATGATATTCATGGTGGCCACTGAATAACTGGATTCTCCCCGCATCTGTTGGTCTGAACGCTCGACAATTTCCGATGCACTTTCAGCCAATACATCAGGCAGAGAAAGTAGATAAATTATAAACAGCGTAACAGGAACCAAACGCATGGTTATTCCTTAATATCAATAGCTTTTGATATTAACTGTAGACGCTGTGGACAAGATTTATAGATAGGATTGTAAGAAATGAGGATTCAATACCGTTCCGGCACAAAATTCTGTTTATGAATTGGTGCCTTGATATGACCAGAGTAATTAATTTCCGGAAGTTTAATTTTTTCTAGGACTAATGGCTCATATTCGAACTGATCCAGCAAATGAGCAATACAATTTAACCTTGCTCGCTTTTTGTTATCCCCTTCGACAACCCACCACGGGCTAAAATTAGTATCGGTGTAACAGAACATTGCATCTCTTGCTTTAGAATATTCAACCCACTTGGTTCGGGACTCCAGATCGATAGGACTAAATTTCCATCGTTTCAATGGAGAATTGATTCTGCTCTTAAATCGTTTTTCCTGTTCTTTATCACTAACAGAGAACCAATATTTAATCAGCTTTATACCTGAACGAATTAACATATGCTCAAATTCAGGGCATGAACGTAAAAAATCTCGATATTCCTTTTTTGTACAAAACCCCATCACCAACTCAACGCCAGCACGGTTATACCAGGATCGATCAAACAGAACCATTTCACCAGCGGCAGGAAGATGAGCCACATATCGTTGAAAATACCACTGACTTTTTTCCCGATCATTGGGTGCAGGCAATGCGACTGTTTTAACAATTCTGGGGTTTAAACGTTCAGTGATTCGTTTAATTGCTCCGCCCTTTCCTGAAGCATCACGCCCTTCAAAGATAACAACTACTCTTTCACCTGTGCATTTGATCCAGTTTTGCAAAGCGACTAATTCTGTCTGAAGTCGTAGCAATTCAGCTTCGTAGATATCATTACTGAGTTTTTTTTGCTTTTTTTTCATTGTCAAACTCCACGGCAATTACAGTAATAACTGTAAGAATCTGAAATCTAAATACACCCCACTAATCTTAGATTCTTTTACAAGATTTCTCCCAAAAACCATTTCTTGGGTATTTGTTTAAATTACAGCCATCCTTTACGCTTAAAATAAAAATAAGGAGCAAAACCTGAAGCTAACATCAGACCTAGTGCAAACGGATACCCACCAAACCAATGAAGTTCTGGCATGAATTTAAAGTTCATACCATAAATGCTGGCAATCACTGTTGGTGGCAGAAAAACAACAGCTGCAATTGAAAATATTTTGATGATCTGGTTCTGCTCAATATTAATAAAGCCCTGAGTTGAATCCATTAAGAAATTAATTTTATCGAATAAAAAAGTGGTATGAGACATTAAAGCTTCAATATCGTGGTTTATTTCAGTCAATGCTTCCCTGTGCTCATTTCTCGATTTTAAACTTCTTAGCAAAAACGAAATCGTGCGTTGAGTATCCATCAGGCAGAGACGAATTTTTCCATTACTATCTTCAAGCCGAGCAAGCCGACTAATACTCTCTTCTAAATTAGATTCTTCACTTTCTAAAACATCATGGCTGACTTTTTCAAGCTGTCTGTGAATATCCTCAATTGTATCAGCGTGATTTTCTACTTTCTGGTCAAGCAGTGTCACTAAGAGGCTGTCGACATTACTACAATGCACCTGGCCGCGCCTTGCACGCAAACGTAATAAGCGAAAATCGGCTATATCACCTTCCCGAATGGTGATTAACCTCTCTTTTTGCAGAATACAAGCCACCGTAACAGAGTTGTGTCGTCCCTCCGTCGGAGATAAAAACAAAGAGTGAACATGAATACCGGATTTTTCGATAAAACATCGAGCAGAAGTTTCAATTTCTTCGACATCATTAGATTTCGGTAACTCAATATTTAATGAAGAATTAATTAATTCCCTTTCATCTTCAGTCGGTTCATGAGCATCAATCCATTCAGCCTGCGCTACACACTCTTCCAAATCAATGATTTCATCCATTGGTATCGCGGTAATTACGCCATTTATTATTTTAAAAAAACGCAGCACTATCAATTACTCCTGAAATGATCACATTCAGATTCATAAGCCATTATTATTCTTACTTTCTATTCGAAAATAAACCAGCAAATACTACCACAAACATCGAAATAATAATCTGTTAATAAAGAAAAATACAAAATTAACAGTCATAAAACCCATAACATTAAAGCTGTTTATCATGCCAAATTATGATTATTTCGAGAACAATTGAATAACTAACTTATTATCCTCAATAACTAAATCCGGATTTGATGACTTGATTAAGACTTGTTGAACTGCACCACTACTCAGTTTATATACGGGTTGTTTCGACAATGCATAACCAATCATTGAAATGGCCGGTTTAATCAGCTTTGTTATTTCAGGTGTAAGTAGTTTATCGTTATCTTCAATCTTTTCTAAGCGCAGAGATTTCAGAAATATCTCACCGGTTTCCTTATCGTACTCAGGAATTGCACTAAACTCGATGTCGAGATCATAGGTCATATTCTGCTGACTTAACATCTTAACCTTCGCACTGGTATTTGCAAAAACAGATACCCTGTCTGCATCTGCCCGTCCAATTTTTACCTCTAGGTCATCAACAGCAACATGAGCATAGATAACGTTCTCAACCCCCACTGAATGTTCAAAACTAACGTTATCCTGTAAATATTTCGTCATATCACCCTCGGTGACACTGTAACTAGAACATCCAACAATCAGGAATGCTGCTAGGATAGGAAGAATTAAGTTTGCTGTTTTTGTCATCATTGAAATCAACACTCTCATTAACTGATAAATAAGACACTAGTCATTAATCTTACTGATTACTTAGTATTCACTATAGCAAAAGTAAAAATGAACTATTAAATAAATAGTTAGATTGGTGTAGTGTAAAGGTAATATTCTTATAAAAACTATTTAAGTAAGTGTAGGTACCTATGACAGCAACCTCTTATCTGAATACTCTCAACCACAATTATCTTGCAATTCACAGAAGAAAAGAAGATTTGTTTTGGGAAACTTATATGGGAACCAGTGCTGACCATGAAGGCTCTACCAAAGCTCAGACTGTATGGACTAATTTCTTGAGTGATCCCGACAAAATTTCTCAAATTGAAAAGCAGCTTGTTGATGCTCAATCTATAACCGACTCTAAAGCCAAAGAAGAAACCATAACCGGCTTACAAGGTTGGTTAGCTATGTTTAAATCGCATTCAATTGAATCCGATGAAGCCCGTCAGTTAAAAGAACAGCTTATCCAGTTTGAAGCAAATTTATTCGAGAAAAAACAAAAACATGTCATGACCTACATCGATGAACAAGGTAAATCCGTAGAAGGGTCCCTTCCGGTGCTTAGTTCAGTGATCCGTACTAATGACAATGAAACTGTTCGTAAATCAGCCCATTCAGCCTTATTAGAACTAGAGCAATGGTTGCTGCAAAATGGTTTCCTGGACTTAGTAAAGTTAAGAAATAAATTTGCACGCTCACTCGGTTATGACTCATTTTTCGATTACTCAATTGTCAAAACAGAGCATATGACAACCGATGAACTGTTTGTCATTTTGGATGATTTTGAACAACGCACCCGCGACTGTCATAAAAATAGCCTAAACCAATTATCAGATGAAAAAGGGGAACAGGCTTTAATTGGGCACAATTTTGTCTTCTCTTTTGCCGGCGATGTCATGCGGGAATTGGATCAATACGTTCCATTTTCAAAATCATTACGTCGCTGGGTTGAATCATTTGGCCGTTTAAATATCAACTACTCAGGTGCTGAGCTGACTCTGGATCTTTTGGATAGGAAGGGAAAATACCAAAATGGTTTTTGTCATGGTCCTATTCCATCATTTTATGACCAGGGCAATTGGGTTGCTGCTAAAGTGAATTTCACCAGTAATGCCAAACCGGATCAGATTGGTAGTGGTTATGATGGCATTAACACATTATTCCATGAAGGTGGACACGCAGCTCATTTTGCAAATGTGAAAATGAATGCACCATGTTTTTCTCAGGAGTTTGCTCCTACATCAATGGCATATGCAGAAACTCAGTCAATGTTCTGCGATAGCTTATTAACTGATGCTGACTGGCTTAAACAATATGCGGTTAATGCCTCTGGTGAAGCCGTACCTGACGAAATCATCCAAAAAATGATTAACAGCCGTCAGCCATTCAAAGCCTATGGAGAACGAAGCATTCTGGTAGTTCCCTATTTTGAACGTGCATTATATATGCTAAATGACGATGAGCTTACTCCAGAAAACGTAACCACACTTGCGCGTGATATGGAAAAAACAATTTTGGATTTAGAGTGCAGTCCTCGTCCATTGATGGCAATTCCACATCTGCTTTCTGATGAGTCAGCATGTTCGTATCAGGGGTATTTACTTGCCCACATGGCGGTATATCAGACACGTGCTTATTTCACCGAAAAATTTGGTTATCTGACCGATAATCCTCAAATTGGTCCCCTACTTGCGAAACACTATTGGAATAAGGGCAACAATGTTTCGCACAATGAATCAATCAAAAGCCTGACTGGTGAAGGATTTAATGCTAAATACCTTGCTGACGCATGTAATCTGTCAACAACTCAGGCATGGGAAATTGAGCAGAAGAAAATCTCAGCGTTAAATTCCAGAACAAGAACAGATATCAAACCATTAAATGCAACAATAAGAGTTGTTGATGGCAGTGACGTGCTAAGTTCCAACACAACCTCTGACGAAGATATGTGTAATAAGTTTGAAAACTACATAAAAGATAAATACGGTTGTTAAAAATAACCGGTCTCAAGAATAAGAGTGAACATCCGTCCGATTTTCACTCTTACTCTAAGGTAAATCTTTTTCAGTAATAAAGGTCACTGGAATTTCCACTTCTGACTTATATTCTTCTCCATGAAGAATTTTATACAATGAGTCAACACCATAATAGCCAATATGGAAGGAATCTTGTTTTAGGTAACCGTATAACCTGTTTTCCTTCACACTTCTGATGATGTATTCAGACTCATCGAACCCAATATGAATTGGTTGATGACTTAAATTATTGGCTTCCTCAAGCTTTAATATCGCTTCAGTTATCATCCCGGTGCAAGTAAATATCCCATCTATATTTGACAAGTTATCCAGAAACTTTGGCCCAATTAGCTTGATTCGAGCATTTTGAACTCCTACATATTCATCAAATATGATATTTAGACCTAGCTTCTTAGCTTCCTGGATAAAACCAAGTTCTCGTTGGTGCGTTGAAGCAATCCCTTGTTCTAACCGAAACAGAGCAATATTTTTCCTACGATCATGAAGTGCAAGTGCCATTTTTTGAGCAGCCATAACACCAGCAGCATAATTATCGGATTTCACAACTGATTTTCTCTCGCCACCTATATCTCTGTCAATAAAAGTGAAAGATATACCATCAGCGGTAAATTGTTGTACGGTCGTTTTAAGAGATTCTCCTGCAGGAGCCAACAGAATTCCTTTACAACCGTATTTATCCATAAGATATTTGATCGTCAGTATCTGGCTCCTCTCTTTGGACTCCTTATTTACACCACGCAGATGTAGATCAATATCAAGTTCCTGAGCTGCAGCAGCACTGCCTCTGATTAACTCACTCCAGAATAATCGGTGTGGTTCACCAGATATAACTAAACTAATGCACTCTTTCGCCTGAAGCTGAATTGAAAAAAACAGAGCTAAAAACGAGACTAACGTATTACGCAGCATAGATATCCATTCTCAAGACAGTAATAAGCTTAAATATAGTTCATGGAAATGAACTAATCGAACAGCATACGTAGCAATCTTAAGAATTTCTATTGTCTGGACAGTTTACTATATAGAGCCTCACGCCTGAGATCTAAGATTTCTTGTATCAATTTACTATATAGAGCCTCACGCCTGAGATCTAAGATTTCTTGTATCAATCTATCTTTAGCACTCATACCGAAGTGCGTATCATAATTTTTAATTTTAGTGATTTCGGCGGGTTGAAGTTGATATACTTCTCGTTTCAGACATGCCTCCGCTTCTTTTTTAATAAAACCCTGACTTTGTAACAACTCAATAATAACTTTATCTAACTGATTAATTTTTCTAGCCATAATGGATTAATATATCATTTTTTAGATGTCCAATTACCTTAATAAAGGACTGTCGTTTCATATGGGTGCATAACCTACCCATAATCAATGACATTTACGTTACGGTACCAAGTCGGTTTGATGACAATAATTATTTGATATATCTCTTATAAAACATATTTTTTGTTACGCATTATGATGAGTATGCTCTAGACTATATTACTGAAGAATATCAGTTGGCGTTGACATATAAAAATAATATATAAAAATTCTTTAGGATGTTGACGATGAAAAAATTTCTTAGTTTATTAGTTTGTCTGGCTTCGGCAGGGACAGCACAAGCTTTACCATACTCTGTGAACAACAATATCGTAACAGTTGATGGTTTAGGGTGGTTGCAATGGAATTTAACAGCCGATTGGACAGTCTCCGATATGTTAAATGAACTTAGTGACGGTAACTTAACTATAGGTGGAGTTGATTATGGGACCGGGTGGAGCATAGCTAGTACTTTTCAAATGGTAGATCTATTCAACATATTTGGATTTGGTATTACTCCTGATTCATGGAATGGAACTACAGATCAGTCTACATCAAATAATGATGGAACAGTTGAAGATTTGTCAACGGATCCTGAGCTTCAATTTCTTCAACTTTTCGGTACAACAAGTTCTGTCGATGATACTCAATATGAATATACGGCTGCAATTTTCGGTACTTCGCCATCTGACGCTAATAATCCGAAGTATAATTTAGCTTCAGTGTTAGATGATTACTTAAATGTAAAAACAACTGGAAGAGGAACAACAGAAACAGTCGAAGATGGCACAGTCATCTTAGATGTTAACAGTATACAAGGCAATAAATCAGATCTTTTATATGGAATAGCTCTAGTCAATGCTAGTCTTGCTGTAGCGGCTACACCAGCCCCTGAACCAGAGACTGTTGGAATAATGACATTAGGTTTGGGACTACTTGGAGCTTCACGTTTTCGTCGAAAAAAATAGCAATATAAAAACTAATAAACTACTCATCACCAAAAAGAAAAGCACTGAAATCAATCAGTGCTTTTCTTTTATTATTCTTACTTCACTACTAATTATCAAACCAGACGGGAATATCATCAAGACATTGTCCTGTGTTCCAATCCATCTCATTTAAAAGTTCTTCTGATGCATCGTCTGGGATATAGACATAATAGTTATAGTTCATGCCGCTATTATAACTACTGTTAGCTTGGACTTCCCATTCGTTTACTTCTTCCCAAAATTGTTTAGGCACATTCAAAAACTTCCCTAAATTCGCCATGGCTATACCCTCATTTGCTAATCGTCCTCAATATAATAGTAGAAGTATATTTTGATTAAATGAGTTCATAAAGGCTATAAATCGATCAACTTCACACCTCTTTATTATTTCAATTAGCGAAAAAAGATTTGGATAAAATTGAGGATTTCTATTTTAATATTGACTCTGTTCCATAAGACAATTTCTTTGATTGTTTTCTGAACAATTTACTAAAATTCACCTGAGCGACAAACGTCCCGCCAATAATTAAAGCAGCACCTAATAGTTTATAAGAATTTAAACTGTCACCCAGAATAAATGCGCTCATAAATATGGCAAACACAGGGTTGAGTAATGAATATGGAAGTACCTTGTTAACGGGATATACTTTTAGTAACCAATACCAAATCGAGTATGCGAATACCGATGAAGCCAATGCACTGTATAACACAGCAAACCACCCTTTCCACGATGCATCCATAAGGGCATGAAGTTGATTATGTTCAAACATAAATGAAGCAGATCCGACAATTGGAATGGCCAGAAATGACATCCAACCAGCCATCGTTAACGGGTGAATTTTGGGTGATTTTTTAACGACAATATTTGTAATTGCCCAGCCCATAGCACTAGTCAATAACAGGCCAACAGCAAACCAGGACCCGATTTGAGGACTACCAGACAGACAAACTACTCCGACAAATGCGAGTATAATTCCTGCAATCTGGAGTACTTTTAACTTTTCATTCAGAAATACCACAGCCAGGATCATCGCGAATGGGGTTCCAAGCTGAACCAATATCGATGCAGTACTCGCTTCGGTATAACTTGTTCCAACAAAAAGTAAGGAAAAATGCATAAATCCAAAAGTAAATGCCTGTATAGCTACCGATTTAAATTGTTCTTTATTTACACGGGTGAACGGAACAATAACAACAGCGACAACCACAAATCGTAACATAGTAAGAAATAATGGCGGTAACTCTCCTACTCCCCATTTAATCGCGATTGCATTAAATGCCCAGATAGAGACAACAATAAGAACAAGTAGAAAATGACGGAAAGTCATGAAAATTCCTTACAGGACAAAATCCTAATATAAAATAAGAGAAATAACAGAAAAACTCTAATCAAAGACTATCGCATGTCTATTGCACATAGATGTGAAGTAAAGGAAAAGCTATTTATAGAGCAAAGTTATTAGACTAAATGATCTAACACAGGTCAATGTAGATTATTTATTTCATTATAATTACATCCAAACAACGATAAAGGTTACAGTGTCATGTTTATAATAACGGTCTGATTAACATATCCAGTTTAGGATGTACGACCCGGCGCTTAACTGTAACGGCATAAAAATTTTCATATACGCCAGGCAGCAGCAGATAACTTTTGAGAATTCCGTCGTCCAGTTCGTCTTTAACAACCACTTCTGGCATCACCGCCAAAGCTCCGGTATCACGAGTTAAAAGGCGAAGCATCGCCATATCATCGGATTCTGCAATGATGTCTGGCTGTAATTCATACTGGGCAGAAAAGGCATCAAAAGCTGCACGCAAAGGGTTTTCTCCATATGGTAGCACCCAACGTTTATTACGATAACTTGCCCCAAGTTCCTCAGATAAATTCAGCCCTGGAGGACCAATTATTGCTACAGACTGCCGGGCTAGAACCCTACTTTGCCAATTCTGTTTATTTGAACCTCTGACAGGGATATTAGTCAGCGCCATATCCAATTGCAGTTCACCCAAAGCGTTGAGTAAGCCAGTCTGACTCATCGATTGCAATGTATATCGACAGTCATTCTGATTTATCAGTGGCTGAATAAACTGCTCGATGAAGTTACGCGAAATTGTAGAAAGTATGCCAATACGAATCGTTGCACCGGGTAAACCTTTGCCACTGGTTAATAACGACTCCAGCTCTTCCCCGTTTTTAAAGATTTCATCGGCATAGCTTAAAGCATGATAACCACTTTCTGTCAGAGTCAGTACACGCCCTTTTCGGGTAAATAGCTCCACATTCAATGATTGTTCTAACTGTTTGATTTGTGATGAAAGTGCAGATTGTGACACATGTAACTTCTGCGCTGTTTGCGTAAGATTGCCTTGTTTGGCAACTTGCCAGAAATAGTAAAGATGATGATAGTTGAGTCGACTCATAATTCTATAAAACAGAACGATTACTAATATTTTATATATTTTACTTAACTAAAAATTAATTTCAAAATGCCCCTTACATATTAAGTGTGAGGTATATCATGTTTTCTTTGTTTTTGGTGACACCACTCAAACTGGCATTACTTGGTTTAATAGCCATATTAGGATTCACCATCGTTCGTTATAGTTGGGTTGCTTTCAGTGGTGAAACCGACCGTTCCCGTTTCCTGCGCGCCTTAATCATGACAATTTCATCAGTTGTCTTAGTGATCATTAGTAACCACCTTTTAATTTTCTGGGCATCCTGGGTCAGTGTCAGCCTTTGCCTGCACCGTCTGATCCTTTTCTATCCGCAAAGGCCAAGAGCACAATTGGCCGCACATAAAAAGTTTCTTCTCGCACGACTCAGTGAACTGCTTTTAGCCGCAGCATTTGTTGCTATGTACAGTCAGTTCAAAACACCCTACATTAGCGAAATAGTTCAGCAAACTTCACTAATCCACGGAAGTTCCAGTTTGACGATTGCTGCCATATTGCTTGCTTTAGTTGCTCTGATTAAATGTGCCCAGCTTCCAGTACATGGCTGGCTGATACAAGTTGTTGAGGCACCTACACCTGTCTCTGCACTTCTCCATGCAGGAATCGTCAACCTTGGCGGAATTCTTCTGCTCTTTTTCGCACCAATTTTACACTCAAGCACAATAGCCTGTTGGTTGCTCATTGTCCTTGCTGGGATTAGTACTGTTATCTCTGGTTTAGTCAGTACGACACGTATCAGCATTAAAGTTAAACTGGCGTGGTCAACCAGCTCTCAAATGGGACTGATGCTGGTAGAAATTGCACTTGGACTTTACGAAATGGCATTGCTTCATCTGTTCGCTCATTCGTTTTATAAATCCTATTCATTTCTTAACAGTGGTAATACAGTCAATCATTACCTTGCGGCTAAACTTGCAGGCAATATCAAACCACAAGTCAGACACTGGTATATTGCACTTACTCTGTCATCCATCATTCTGGTTATCGCTCAATGGGAATTTTCAGTCATGACGAGCCTGACCGCTACTATTCTGATTTGGTTAGCACTAGGCGCACTGATTGTCCCGAGCGTAACAAATTGGGATAAAAGCAGTGTGCCACGCCTATTCATCACACTTGCCTTTGCAATTGCTCTGCTGACTCTGTACACCTCGGCAAAACACCACATTGTCTATTTAATGGGACTGGATACCCCCCTGAATGTCTATGCCGACGGTCTGACTGCAATCTTGTTTTTAACACTATTTGTGTCGTCTATGGCTTTGCAATTCTGGCCTCACGTTAGTTGGGTAAAACGCCTATTTATTTGGCTGAATGCCGGTGCCTATCTTGATGAATGGGCAACACGCCTGACCCTGAAATACTGGCCGAGTGAATCACTTATCGAATTACAACATGCGCAATGGAAAACAAAAGCTGAGGCAAAATAATGATTAAAGACATAACAACATTTTCATACGAAAACATTGCCAGAAAAGTATCCGAATCTATCGCTCCTGCATGGCCTTTGGATCAATCTGTTGCTGTCAACCCATGGTGGCCTCAGCGCCATAGTAATATTGAGCAAACTTTTGCAGAACAAGCCGTCATCACGGGTGAAACTGGCCTGATGGATAAAAGTTACTACCGAGGTCTGTGGAACAAGCAAATCCAGGAAGAGCACTTACAATTCGCATTAAAAAGTCAGAATTCACCGCTGACAACAGAACAACTAATAGAAGATATTCACCACGATTCAACTTTCTCTATTAGGTGGAAAACACTGGCAATGTTAATGGATGAAGAAATTCCGTCAACACAGGGCCACAGTTGGGCCCAGGAAATCGTTCAGCAGGTCAGTCAATTTATCGCGCTATATCATCAGTATCCTGAACGGTTCGATTCTGACGGAAAAGATGGAGAACACTTATACCAAAGTTGGTTGGAAGTCGTTTCCCGTGACAAAGGTATTAAAACTTTGCTGGGTGTTGATTTACTGGCTAATTTTAGTGCTTTACCTAAAACGATAACCTCTTTGTTAGAACATCTTAGCTCCGAATGGCAGGAATTATGGACAAATGAAGATGGTACGTATGCATTTATGCGAGCTTCATTACATCAGCTATCCGGTTGGGCAGGATGGCAATCTTGGTTGGACTGGCAAGCCGGGCTGGAAGATCATTCATCGAACACACCACATGTACTGGGTCTTACAGCAATACTATTGGCCTGGGATAGCGTATTAATCCAGTGGCTTAAGTCACAACATAATGATATAGCACAAAAAATCCTGCAGACATTAGGTTACCAGGTAACAAATATTCAGCATCTGTATCATTTAGCCCGGCAACAATTAGCTCCGATCTGGGTTTGGCAACGAGCTTTAGAATTTAGTGTTCAGAACCCCTGGATTGAACAGATAAACCAGGTAAGTGAAAGTAATAATTCAAACCGACCAGAATTACAGGCGATATTTTGTATTGATGTGCGATCTGAACCAATGCGACGAGCATTAGAATCTCAGAATCCCGGCATAGAAACTCTAGGATTTGCAGGTTTCTTTGGCATTCCAATCTCCTATCAAACTCGTGACGGAAGTATTCTTCGTCCTCAACTGCCTGGATTAATGGCACCCGATTTAATCGCTCAACAAACAACAATGCAACCGGAACGCTGGTTGCGACTGACAAAACTAGGATGGCAAAACAGTCTTGATAAACCATTATCAAACCTTGGAATGGTAGAAGCTGGCGGTCTGTTAAAACTGGTCAGCCTTTTCAAACGAGTTGTTCTGCAAAGTGGTACAGAAAACCCGATAAACAGAGATGCGAGACACAATGAACAATGGGAATTAAAAAGAAATCAGATTCCATTATCTAACAGCGAAAAGGCTGAACTCTGTGCCGGTATTATTAAAGCTATGGGCATTAGCCACAGGCTGGCGAAAGTTGTTTTACTTACAGGACATGGTAGCCAGACTTGTAATAATCACACATCATCGAGCCTGGATTGCGGTGCTTGTGGCGGCCAAACAGGCGAAGTGAACGTTAAAGTTTTGGCTGATTTACTCAATAGCCGAACCGTGCGTGCTTTGATGCCAGATTATGGAGTGATTGTTCCATATGATACTCAGTTTTATGCATCTCTTCACAATACGACAACCGATGATATTCTGGTGTTTGATGCTCCTGAGGCATCGTGGCGACAATGGGTAAGTAATGCCTGTATCCAGGCCCGGGGATCTCGATCTAAACATTTTGATGCACCACAAACACCAAGGCCTACAGGATTAAATCGTTTCTTTAAACAACGGGCAACCAACTGGGCGCAGATGCGTCCTGAATGGGGGTTATGTAACAATGCTGCCGCATTTATCGCGCCACGAAAACTGACCAGAAACCTGAATTTTGCCGGACGGGCTTTTCTGCATGAATATCATGTCAGTCAGGATCCTGAGTTCAAACAGTTAGAAAAGATAATGACTGCGCCTTTACTGGTAATGAACTGGATCAACCTCCAGTACTACGCATCTGTTACTGTTCCGAATAAATACGGCAGTGGTAACAAACTATTGCATAACGTTGTAGGCGGACATATTGGTGTATTCGAAGGTAACGGTGGCGACTTACGTATCGGACTATCGACACAATCAGTTCATGACGGAAAACAATATCGCCATCAACCTGTGCGTCTCAGTACTTTTATTCAGGCACCTAAAGAGGCGATCGAAGTGATTTTGTCCCGTCATCCCGATGTTGCATCATTGGTAAACAATGGCTGGCTTTACCTTTATCAGATTGACGATGAACATCAGGTCTGGCATTACCATCAAGAACAGTGGTTACGTCAATAAAAATAAGCCGTTTCTATAGAACAGCTTATTTACAATTTAATTAAAAGTATTGATATACAGAGCCTCAACTTTATCTCTCGCCCACTGAGTTTTACGTAGGAACTTGAGTGACGATTTAATTGATGGATCGTTACTGAAACAATTAACACGGATGTGAGAATAGAGACCATTCCAACCATAATGTTCGACTAAACGAGTCAGGATCTTTTCAAGGGTTAACCCGTGCAGTGGGTTATTCGGTTGTTGCTGGGTCATCAAATAATATCCTAAGTTCAAAAGTTCTTTTATTGCTTGGGCAAATTCTACCAGATACTACCTATAATAACATTAGCGTTAGAATATCTAACGAGACACTGGCCTGTATGTCGGTTTGTAGATAACGACAAGCTGGATTGGAATTGATTTTACTTAAATAATTTTCCTTTTGAGCTTATGGAATATCATGATTATTATGCAATTTTAGGCGTTCCCCGCAATGCAACAATTGAGGAGATTAAACGCGCCTATAAAAAATGTGCACGTAAATACCACCCGGATGTTTCAAAAGAAGCCGATGCACAACAAAAATTTATCCAGGCAAAAGAGGCATACGAAGTACTGAAAGATCCCAAAAAACGTGCAGCCTATGATCAGTTAGGTGAAGATTGGCAATCAGGGCAAGAATTCACGGCACCTCCGGGATGGGAACATAATTTCCAGTTCTCTGGTGATAATTTTACTCAAGCTGATGCTGGCGCATTTTCCGATTTTTTCGAGTCACTGTTCGGCGGTTCAGGGGCTTTCAGACATTCACATTTTCGCTCTGATTTTGGTTCTGGAAACCACTCTTTCACTTCAAAAGGAGGAGACTTACACGCCAGAATTCAAATCGATATTGAAGACAGCTTTCATGGAGCTGCAAAAATGGTAACTCTTCCCGGGACTCATCCAGGAAAAAGCCATGAACAAACAATCAACCTTCGTATCCCAAAGGGAATCAGAGAAGGTCAACAAATTCGTATCGCAGGGAAAGGACTTCCTGGTCAGTCTGGTGGTACTGCGGGTGACCTATACCTTGAAGTTTCTTTCAGACAACACCCCTTCTATCATCTTGATAAAAAAGATCTCTGTATGACTCTCCCTATTTCGCCATGGGAAGCTGCTTTGGGTGCAAAAATAAAAATACCGACCCCATCCGGATCCGTTGAAGTTACCATTCCGCCGAATTCAGTTTCCGGACAGACTTTACGACTCCGGGAACGAGGACTCCCCGGAACCAAGCCTGGTGATATGCTGATCAAATTAAATATAGTTTTACCAAAAGTTGAAACTGAGAATCAAAAAGCATTATTCCGCCAAATGCGTGATGCAATGCCGTTTAACCCTCGCAGTAAATTAGGTCTCTGATCATGACGAGTAAAATAACTTCAAATCAGCTTACGATTACAATCATCGCAGAACATGAACCGATTCTGACGCTTGCAGAATTATGTCGTGCCTGTGACAGACCTGCTGAATGGATAATTTCATTGGTAGAAGAAGGCGTATTAGACCCTCTGGGTGATAAACCGACACACTGGACATTTGTAACATCAAATCTGCGCCGAGCCTTACGTGCTCAACGGATGCAACAAGATTTAGGTGTCAATCTTCCGGGTATCGCTGTTGCTCTGGATCTACTGGACGAAATTGAGCGACTGGAATGTAAACTGAATAATTTTCAGTAAAAATATTTTAGTCTGAGAGATACATGAAAGCCGAATCAATAATCCGGCTTAAGTAGATAACCACTTCGCTATAAAGCTATTGTTTTCTATATTTATCTCTTGTGAAACTGTTTCAACCGTTATCGTGATACAGCAAGATACAGGACAATAAAAGGTACACCTAAACCCAGCAGTGCGGCCCAGGATAAAAAATAGATATATGCTTGTTTAAAGGACATGACTTAGCTCTCTTTTAATATTTGTAAACACAATAATAAACAGTTTTTTAATTCTTGCAATTTTATTTGATGAAGTATCGCATTTAACAAATCCTATAATTCAAGCTCCTTTAAAAGCTCTTCAGCTTCATCAAAATCAAAACCGGTAAGATATTCACGAATCCTGCCAAAAGGTTCTGCTAACGACGTATCCTTAAGCGTTTCCGATATTTCATCTGCCAATTCCACAGCCGAAGGATCACTATTGTGCAGTAATTCATGGAGTGATGAAATCTGTTCCATTGCAGATTCCGATACGGTATTAGTCACCACAGATGATGGCTCTGATACACCTTTATTAATATCCATATTTACTTCTAACCCGGCTAATACATACTCAAGAGCATCATGTACCACTCTTATCGGAGCTGAAATATCATCAACACCTTTTATACAGGCATCCTCAAGCTCAATTGCAGCAAACTGGACTGATTTAGCACCTATGTTGCCAGATGTGCCTTTAAGTGTATGAACCATCCGTTTAGCGTTTTCAATATCTCCGTTTTCATAAGCTTGATTAAAATCTTCTATGAAATTTTTATTACCGTTATAGAATTTTTTTAGTAATCGATGGTATAAATCTTCATTCCCCATACTGGTTTCCAAGCCAACTTTCTCATCAATACCAGGAAGATGTAACGGCTCAAGGGCACTCACACCGACAGCTGATTCAGCGCTCTCTGGCTGGTTTATGTATTCTGTTATTTCTGGTTTAATCCACTTAGCCAATGTTGCAAATAATTCTTTAGTATTAAGTGGCTTAGCAATATGTTCATTCATGCCGGCTTCAAGAACTTTTTCTCTTTCTCCAGCCATTGCATTGGCTGTCATAGCCAGAATTGGAATGTTTTTCCATTCGGGATTTTTACGAATTTCTCTGGTTGCTGTGTAGCCATCCATAACCGGCATCTGACAATCCATAAGAATTCCATCGAAGTGATCATCTTTTGCCATAAAATCGAGAGCTGCCTGCCCGTTAGTCACTAACTCAGCTTTCATACCCGCCATGCCAAGCAATTCCATAGCCAGTTCACTGTTTAAATCATTGTCTTCGACCAGTAAAACCCGGGCACCTTTGAGCATTTCCATATCTGCTAGTTGTTTATCATTTTTTTTCTGTTCCCTGGTTTTGATCGTTCCACCTTTATTGAGTACTTCAGCAATAGTATTGAGCATGGTTGATGGGGTAATTGGTTTACTCAATACACTTTTTACAACAATACCAAGTTGTTCAGCTTCAGTTGCAGCTTCTTCTTTTCCGTAAGCAGTTACCATAACTATCTCTGGTATGTGTGAGTAATGGTTTTCCTGAATGTTTTTTACACACTGAACGCCATCCATTGAAGGCATTTTCCAGTCCATAAGGATCAAATCGTAATTATCAGTGCCCTGTTGTTCCGCTTCATCCAATAACTCAATAGCTTCTTGTCCACAAGATACAGCCTGAGCATTCATTCCAAAGGATTCAACCATATTAGACAAAATTTCCCGGGCTGAAGCATTATTATCTACAATGAGCACATTTGTTCCGGCGATTTCATCAGCATGAAACATTCGCCTTGGTTTAACACCGTCCTGTAACCCAACTTTGATCGTAAAGTGAAATGTAGAACCCTGCCCACTCTCAGACTCAACCCAAATTCGACCATTCATCAATTCTACCAGGCGTTTTGAAATCACCAGCCCAAGCCCTGTACCGCCATATTTGCGGGTTATTGACGTATCGACCTGATTAAAAGACTGAAATAGACTTTTTGTCTGATCAGGAGTCATACCAATACCAGTGTCTTTAATCCAAAAATGCAACTCAATATTTGATTGGGTTTCGGATGCCTGTTCTACACCAATAACAACTTCACCATGTTCAGTGAATTTAACGGCATTGTTCCCCAGATTGGAAAGTATCTGTCCTATGCGTAATGGATCTCCGACAACGGCTGTCGGCATATCAGGACTGGCACTGAAAAGCAGTTCTAATCCTTTTTCTTCTGCTTTCATACCAATCAGACTAAAGACACTTTCCATAACGTCCTCAATCCAAAAGTCGACGTGCTCGATATTAAGTTTACCGGCCTCAATTTTAGAAAAATCCAGAATATCATTAATGATATTAAGCAAGTGTTCAGCAGCCAGATTAACCTTGGCAATATAATTATGTTGCTGTTTATTCAGTTCTGTTCCCAAGGCCAATTGAGTCATCCCGATGATTGCGTTCATCGGTGTGCGGATTTCATGGCTCATGTTTGCTAAAAAGTCACTCTTAGCCTGTGTAGCCCGCTCTGCCGTATGTTTCGCTTCAATTAATATTTCTTCGTCACGACGATTTTGGGTAATATCCTGAACGACTCCTTCAATACCAATCAAGTGTCCGTCTTTGTCCCGAACAGAATGATGGGCTGCATGTAGAATTCGTTGTTCACCATCGGGATGAATGAAACTGATCTCAAGTTGATCACTTTCTATGTTGCCGTTTAAAAGATGTTTAGTACTTTCAGTTGCATGTTCAAGATCGTCTTTTTCCCATTGGATGGTTCCAGAACAAGATTTTCCAATCATTTTTTCTTTAGAGAAGCCAAAGACAGTTTCAAACCCATTACTAAGGTAGGTTACTTTACAGTCAGTGGTATAGCTAAACACAACAAACTGATCACCAATATCATCAACCAGTCGTTGGAAGGTTTCCTGACTTTTTCTTAATCCTTCCGCCTGAGTACTGGTATATTCGAGTAATTCCTGAGTATGAATATTACGCAGTAAAATTTCCAGCAGAGGGGCAATAACAGAAGTTAATTCCTGCAACAACAACCATTGTTGCTCATTCAAATCCGAAAATCCTGCCAGTTCAATTACTCCTCCTATATTATTACTATTATTGGTATTGCTATGACTGGCGAGACAGATTGGCTGAGTAATCAGAATACCTGGTTTTGAACTACCCAAACCAGATCCGATATTCAAGTAATTTTCCGGAACATCTTTTATGACAATCGGCTTTCCTGACTTTATTGCCTGCTCAACCAAACCTCGCACTGGTAGATCCTGCTGATTATTTACTTTCGATAAATCAATTCCATAACTACCAGTACAGGAAAAACCATCCTCTGGGTTGCCCATATAAAAAACAGCCAAACCACAATGAAATACCGGCGCCATGTTTTCAAGTAACTTGTTGGAAAAATCTTCAATATTTTCAGTATCTTGAATAGCAACAGAGATATCCGCAAGGCATTGTTTAATCCAACGCTGTTGGTCTATTTCTTCATGAGCTTCTCGATATGAATTAAGTGAACGAGCAAGTTCCCCTATCTCATTTTTGAAATTCTGATAGCTAAAATGGACATCGTCGTTACCAGATAGCATCTTATTGGTCTGGTCCGTTAATGTAACCACAGGTATGACTAACTGACGGCGAAAGAACAATAACAATGCGCCAAGGATAGTAATGATATTAAGGAAAAGGCTGAGATTAGCCCAGAAGGTTAACGTTTTTGCCCGTTGATCCAATTGCTCAGACTCTTTCTGAGTTCTTGAATCCGCCGAGTCCCGTACAGATTTGATTAATTTTTCGATTTCTTGTCTGGTTTCACTATAGGTTGGACCATAAATGATATTCATCGCTATTTTAAAATTATCTGCCCTACCATATTCAAAAGCCTTCTTACCCAAAAGAACAAGTGCATCAGAATGACGTTTAGCTTCATCAATTAAGTTATTTTCACTATCACTCCCAACCTGATGAAATGATTCAATCCCTTTTTCCCGATTTCTTATAGTCATCAGTTCATTGTTGTACTTATCTATACGATCTGGATCGTGAGTAGCAACATAAGCACGTACATTCGTCGTTAAAAAATCACTTCCCTGCCGAATCTGCTCAATAGCAGCCAGAATTTGCAGGTGATTTCTCTGAGACTCTTTACGCTGCTCAATTACCGTATGTGACATCATGGATGTGGTAAAACTGGCTATTGAAAATAGACTAACAAGTCCAATACACAATGAACTTAAGCTTTGGATACGCATAATTGCTCCTGACACTCCTTTTCAGAAATGTTTTACGCCCTTTATTATTTACTTTTATTTAGTAGAAAAAATTTTAGAACAAAAAGCTTTATTGCAAAAAGTTCCATTGCTCAGGCCCGTCAACGTAACACGATGCAATACTTTTAAAATCGTCCTGCAGAAAATGGAAAGCATCAACGACTTCAGGATCAAAATGGTTTCCGCTTCCACTTTCTATAATCTCAACAGCTTTCTTATGTTCAATGGGATCTTTATAAGGTCGTCTGCTAATTAAGGCGTCATAAACATCGGCAACAGCCATTAGCCGTGCGGACAAAGGAATTTGTTCACCTATTAAACCATCAGGATAACCACTACCATCCCATTTTTCCTGATGGGAATACGCTATCTCTTTTGCACAAGTAAGAAAATCCATATCCATACCAAGTCGTTCTTCTGCGCAATGAATCGCATCTCGTCCCAATATAGTATGAGTTTTCATTATCTCGAATTCATCTGTAGTGAGTTTTCCTGGTTTTAATAAAATGCTATCCGGAATACCTACTTTGCCTATATCGTGTAAAGGAGCAGATCTATAAAGCATGTCTATCTTTTCATCCGTCAGGAAATTATGATGATGCGGATGTTTTTTTAATTTCTGAGCCAACCGTTTAACGTAAAACTGAGTTCTGCGAATATGATTACCAGTTTCGTTATCACGCGTTTCAGCCAGAGAAGCCATAGCCTGAATAGTGACGTTTTGAATGGCACTCAGTTCTCGAGTCCTTTTGTCGACTTCTTTTTCCAGAAATAAATTTTTATCGCGAAGAAAATCTGCAGCAGCTTTTGCTTTTAATTGGATATCCACTCTGGCTAGTACTATTAATGGATTTACTGGTTTCGATATAAAGTCTGCAGCACCAATTTCTAACCCTTTTGTTTCTGCTTCTATATCTGTCATTGCTGTCAGAAATATAATCGGAATAAACTGAGTTATTGGTGAATTTTTAAGCTGTTTGCAAACATCATATCCCGACATACCAGGCATCATAATATCCAGTAATATTAGGTCTGGCAGGTCTTTATGAGCAATAGAAAGCGCTTTGGCACCGTTATTTGCAGCCTTAATCTGATATTTATCTTTTAATAACCCATGCAGGAGCGTGATGTTATCAGGTGTGTCATCAACAATTAAGACGGTTGGTCTAAGAACTGAATGAATGTTGGTCATATTCACCTTCTCCATTTGACCAAAATATTACTGAGTTATACACCCAAATGTAGGCGATTGTAATTCCTATTACAATCAAACATAATTGGCATTAATTTATTTAACTATCTATTACTTATCACTATTAACCAAAATGAAAATTCATATCAATAATAAACAAAAAGAAATTACCAAGATAAAACCAAATATATAATAAGTTTATTAATTAATATTTTTTGTTTTTTTGGGACAAGATCATATTTTAAGTTTGTAAAATCGCAGAGAAAAAAATAAAAAGTCTCCGTAAATTAAAATGGAGACTTAAAATTAAAAATTTCTTTCAATATTTTCTACATTCTATTATTCAATAGCTTGTATTAATCTTTAACATAATATTTATTGAATAAATTTAATTACTCGATATTTTCGGCTTACCCGCTATCCCCCAGTGTTCTCCGGGTATTTCCTGTATAAGGACTCTGACAGCTTCTATCGGGGCATCGATACTTTCTACAATGGCATCTGTCACGTTCTTAATCAGCAACTCTTTTTGCTCTTTTGTTCGACCTTCTATAATGGTTATCTGTGCTAAAGGCATGATTATTCTCCTACAGTAAAACCAACCGAACCTAAACCCTGAAAATCGGTTATGACTGAATCCCCAACAGCAAGTGCCTCTGCTGCCGTCGCTCCACCAGCAAGTATAATGTCCCCTTCATTCAGACATTCTCCTGCAGATGCAACCATTCTTGCTGCAGCAACCAGAGAACGCGCAGGATTACCCAATATTGCAGCCGTTGACCCAACCTGAGACATCTTACCGTTAATGGTCATAACCAGCCCAAGGTTACGAATATCGGTGTCTTTGTCGTGCCAGTCACCTACCACAAATCCTGAAGAAGAAGAGTTGTCGGCAACCACATCACCTAGATCAAATTTGAAATTATCGTAACGCGAGTCGATAATTTCCATCGCTGGTGCTATTGCTGCTACGGCATCCATCGCTTCAAAAACAGTCACATCTCCTGCAAGCGGTTTTTTCATTAAGAACGCAATTTCAGGTTCAACACGAGGGTGAACGTATTTGCCAAAAGAAATCTTTCCACCTTCCTCTTCACGCATCGCATCGGTCAGTCGTCCCCAGATCATTTCATCCAGTCCCATCTGAACCATTTTGGCTCTGCTGGTAAAGCCCATTTTAATACCAATGCGTTTTTCGCCACGGGCATAACGACGTTGCAACGAGAGAGCCTGAACCGCATATGCTTCATCCAGAGTCAGACATTCTGTATCCGAAAATTGTGCAATCGCTTCTGCACTACGAGCTGCTTCATCGACAATTTTAGCGATTTTAGTTAAATCACTCATCTGACTTCTCCTTTCGCTTTAAGCAAATCAAGGGCGACATCAACAATCATATCTTCCTGCCCACCCACCATACGGCGCTTACCAAGCTCAACTAAAATAGCTCTGGTATCAATACCATAGATCTGTGATGCTTTTTCGGCATGACGTAAGAAACTTGAATACACACCGGCATAACCCAGAGACAAACTTTCCCGGTCAACACGAACCGGACGATCCTGTAACGGACGGACAATATCATCTGCCGCATCCATTAATCTGAACAGATCACAGCCATGGTCATACCCGGCACGGTCTAATGCAGCAATAAGTACTTCCAGTGGCGCATTGCCGGCACCGGCCCCCATACCAGACAGTGAAGCATCAACACGATTAGCACCTTCTTCTATCGCTGCTATTGAGTTAATCACACCAAAGGAAAGATTATGATGACAATGGATACCAAGTTCAGTATTCGGATCAATCGCATCACGAACAGCACGCACCCTTACACGGACATCATCAGGCATCATATATCCCGCACTATCTGTAACATAGATAGTTTGAGCCCCATAGCTCTCCATCAGTTTTGCCTGTTCAGCCAAGCCTTCTGGAGTATTCATATGTGCCATCATTAAAAAGCCAACGGTGTCGTATCCCAATTCACGGGCGATAGGAATGTGCTGCTGGGACGTATCAGCTTCAGTACAGTGAGTGGCAATTCGACAAGAACGTGCTCCGGCTGCATAGGCATCTTTCAGATCGTCTTTCGTACCAATTCCGGGAAGGCAGAGTACCGTCACAATGGATTTATCAACCGCGTCAGCAACTGCTTCAATCCATTCTAAATCGGTATTAGAACCAAATCCGTAGTTGAAACTGCCGCCGGCCAGACCATCACCATGAGTGATTTCGATAGCGTCAACATTAGCCTTATCTAGCTCTTTTGCAATTGTGACCACATCATCAAGCTTAAACTGATGGCGTAGTGCATGCATACCATCACGCAGAGTAACGTCTTGTATATATAGTTTACTAGTCATATTCAGACTCCTTTACGCCACGTTTTTCTGAGTATGTTTAACAGCCCAGCGCTCAGCTACTCCCAGCGCCGCTGAAGTCATAATATCCAGGTTGCCTGCATAAGCTGGCAAATAGTGAGCTGCGCCTTCTACTTCAATGAAAATGGTCGTTTTGATACCACTAAAATCGCCATAACCGGGAATTTTTACCGGATTATTTTCATCAAACCGTTCAAACTGAACTTTTTGCTTCAGCCGATAACCTGGAACATATCCCTGTACCGCTTTAGCCATATCTTCTACGCTCTGCTCAATTTCTGCTTCCGAGCCACCTTCACTTAAAATATACACAGTATCACGCATAAGAATCGGTGGTTCAGCCGGATTCAGAACGATAATCGCTTTGCCGCGTTCAGCACCACCAACCGTTTCTATAGCCCGAGAAGTATTCGCTGTGAATTCATCAATATTGGCTCTGGTTCCCGGCCCTGCCGATTTTGAAGAAACGGATGCAACGATTTCTGCGTATGGCACCTTATCAGTGACTCGTTTTACCGCATACACCATAGGAATCGTAGCCTGCCCGCCGCAAGTCACCATATTGACATTCTGTTCCTCAAGGTGCTCATCCATATTAACAACCGGAATGCAATGGGGACCAATTGCCGCAGGTGTCAGATCTATCATCTGCTTACCGTATTTCTTACAGATATCGTTATGCATTTTGTGTACATAAGCTGACGTTGCATCAAATACAATTCCAATTTCATTCCAGATGGGTAATTTCGTTAACCCTTCCAGTCCATCAGATGTATTCACGATACCCATCCGTTCCGCTCGGGCAAGTCCCGCAGATTCCGGGTCCACCCCCACCATTGCGCCCATTTCAAGGTTTTTTCCGGTACGCATAATTTTGATCATTAAATCAGTACCAATATTTCCCGGACCGATAATAGCAGCTTTCATTTTGGCAGCACTCATTCTCTTTCCTCCGTATCTGTTCAGCTAGAAAAGTCAGCTGAAAAAGCTGCACGTACTGAACCCAGTCCCTGTATACGGGTTTCGTAAACTTCACCTGGTTTTACACCCACCATAGGACCAAGAGCCCCGGACAACACAACGTCTCCGGCTTTTAACGGACGATCGGCTTTCGCCATTACACGAGCAAGCCAAAGTGTTGCATTAACCGGACTACCAAGACAGGCTGCACCAGCACCAACAGATACAGGTTCTCCACGGTTAAACATCACCATGCCACACAAACGAGGATCCAATGCCTCAAGTTTTACCGGAGTCTGCCCCAGCACATAAAGACCTGATGAGGCATTATCAGCAATGGTATCGGTAATGCGGATATTCCAGTCTGACACTCTGGAACCAACAATTTCCAGTGCAGGTAAAGCATATTCAATGCTTCTAATGACATCCGTAGTAGTCAGATCGCAGTTGTCCAGATCCTTACCAATTACAAATGCCACTTCTGCTTCTACCTTTGGCTGATGACACAATTTCCAGGGAATTTCCTCACCATCAGGGATGTCCATATCACTGAACAACATTCCGTAATCAGGTTGATTAACGCCCAACTGATTCTGCACAGCTTTTGACGTTAACCCTATTTTTCTGCCTGTCAGTCTTTTACCCTGTTCAAGCCATCGCTGAGTGTTAATTTCCTGAACGGCGTAAGCGACTTCTAAATCAGTCTCACCAATAATGTCACGTACAGGAGATACTGGTTGCCCGGTTTCCCAGGCATCCCACAACAGATTGGCTGCGCTTTGTATTTTCTGCTCATTCATCTTTCCAGCCTCATAATTTGATACAGACGTTGCTCAGTTCAGTGTAAAATTCCAGAGAATACTCGCCACCTTCCCTGCCTATACCTGACTGTTTTGAGCCACCAAATGGCGTTCTCAGATCACGAAGGAACCAGGAGTTTACCCATGCTAGTCCAACTTCTATCTGAGGGGCAACGCGGTGAGCCCGGGACAAATCTTCTGTCCAGATGGATGTCGCCAGCCCATAAGGGTTGTCATTCGCCTTGCTGATAACTTCCTCTTCACTATCAAAAGGCTGGATATGACAACATGGACCAAAAATCTCCTCTCGGACTACCCGAGAGTGTTCACTCAAACCGGTCCAGATAGTCGGCTGAACCCAGGCACCTTGTTGTAGATTTTCCGGCATATCGGGGATTCCGCCACCAGTAATAACCGTAGCCCCTTCTTCTACCGCCAGTTTGTAGTAAGAAAGCACTTTTTCTTTATGCTCATTCGATACCAGAGGTCCCAAATTTGTGCCTTCATCATAAGGGGCACCTTGTTTAAGTCCTTCGGCACCTTCCTTCAGGCGAGCCACAAACTGCTCAAAAATTGGCCTTTCTACATAAACGCGTTCAGTGCCAAGACAAACCTGTCCACAGTTGGAAAAGACAGAGCGCATAACACCTTCGATTGCTTTATCCATATTCGCATCAGAAAATACAATTGCCGCATTTTTACCGCCACATTCAAGCGAAATATCCCTCAACCCGACTGACGCTGCCTGCATAATGTGTTCACCTGTACGGGTTTCACCGGTAAAGGTAATGGCATCAACACCCGGATGTTGTGTTAGTAATGCTCCGGCAGAATCCGGTCCAAATCCATGGATCACATTAAACACACCGTCTGGAACACCAACCTCTTTCATTACTTCACCCAAGAGAGTGGTGGTAAGCGGTGTTTCTTCAGAAGGTTTAACAACCACAGTATTGCCACAAGCCAGTGCAGGTCCTACTTTCCAGGTCATTAACAATAATGGCAGGTTCCATGGACTAATGACGGCGATGACACCTTTTGGTCTTCTGACTCCATAATTAACAGCACCCTTGCCATCCGGAGTATCGGTAAAAAATGTTTCTGTCGCAGCATTTTTTATAGTGTCGGCAAAAACCTTAAAGTTTGCTGCACCACGAGGTATATCGATATGGGATGCCAGACTTTTCGGCTTACCTGTATCCAGAATTTCTGCTTCAAGAAATTCATCAAACCTCGCATTAATACCGTCAGCAATTGCGTTAAGCATTGCTACCCGCTCATTAACGCTCATTTTTCCCCAAGGCCCTTTCAATGCCTGTTTGGCTGCATTTACAGCCGCATCGACTTCGGGCTGAAGCGCTTCATAAACAACACCTATTTTTTGCCCGTCAATCGGCGAAAAATCGTCAAAGGTACGTCCACTTGTTCCTTTGGTAAATTCTCCATTAATAAAATTCAGAATATCCTTCATGCTGATTCTCCTTTCAAACTTGAAAACCCAATCACATCAATTGCGGTCTGCGAGCACATGTCATCCTGATCGGTACTCGCACCTGAAACACCATTAGCACCAACGATACAGCCCATATCAGGTCACAACAGAAAGAAAAGCATCATTCAGTTTGCGTTCGTAATAGAAAATACCTTTACCAAGCTGGTCTGATGTCCAGTTACGAACCGGATTGTCCGGATAATGCTGATAACCACCGGCAAAGACTTCACAACGATTACCTGAAGGATCAAAGAAATAGATTGTCTGACCACGGGTAATTCCATGTCTTGTTGGCCCAACATCAATTGATATGTCATAGAGAGCCATAATATCGGCAGCATTTCCGATGTCGTGCCAGCTTTCCAGCATAAAGGCAATATGATGTAATTTACCCGGTTCAGGGTATTCAACAAATGCGATATCGTGCGCCTTGTTCGAACAGGTCAGCCAGATAGCAACCTGTTCTTCCGGATCTTCCTTATCGACCTGTTCTGCAACGGAGAAATCCAGTACTTCGGTAAAGAAATTTTTTACTTCCTGAATATTCGGTCCATATAACAAACCATGATCAAAACGACTTGCTTTCATACCGTGTAATTCTCTTGGTATAATTTCAGGGTTCGTTACTGGTGGATGGTCTTCCGCCATTTCTACTTGTGAATAGAGTTCAATCCTGTGACCTGATGCAATGGTAAATGCGAATCTTGGTCCGAAACCTGGCTGATCACCAGCAGGAATATCACTCACTTCCAGACCGTACTCTTGTATTCGGTGACGGAAAAGATCCAAAGATTCATCAGAATCCACTTTAAAAGCAAAGAAATCCATACCTGCATGATCAGATTTCCGTAACACAACGGAATGATGGTCGAATTCATCCCACGCTTTTAAGTAAACTTTGTCGCCATCACGGCTAACTTCATCTAACCCAATCCGTTGAACATAATGCTCAACCGATTTTTCCAGATCAGTCACTCGTAACTGAACCAATCCAGGACGCAATATACCTTTTAGTGCCATAACGAATACCCCCGTGGCATGTGGCATTGATACATTCTCGTAACGTTCGAGTTAAAGTATTAACACGCAATTATCGGCTGTCAAAATAAATATCGATATTTTTATACAATATCTATATTGATCACATAAAATTAATATTGATATAAAATAAAGATTTTCCGATAATCATAGTAACTTGATGAATACAGAGGGATATATATGACTAATATTCTGGTAAATGAGCAAATCAGCACCTCTGCAAAAGGCAAAACCATTATTGAGGCTGTCTACACGTCACTAAGACAACAAATTCTTGATGGTAAATTTGAACCTGGATCTAAGCTTCGGATTGAAAGTATCCGTGCCGATTTCGGCGTCAGTTCCAGTTCTGTACGGGAAGCTCTTTCACGTTTATTATCTGAAAATTTAGTAACAACTGAAGGACAGAGAGGATTTCGGGTATCTCCTGTTTCTATCAAAGATTTTCAGGAAATCGCAGACATGCGCAAACTTCTGGAATCAAAAGCCGTATTTGAATCCGTTAGTCAGGGAGATGATCACTGGGAAGCCAATCTTGTAATGATGTCTTACAAACTGTCAAAGATAGAATCACAGAGAAGCGCTGGTGAATCCATTAATCTTGATGAATGGGAACACAGAAACCGGGATTTTCATGACGCACTTATCTCTGCCTGCCATAATCAATGGTTACTCAATTTTCGCACCACACTGTATGAAAATTCAGTACGTTACATCAGAATGTGTATTGCAGATAATCATAGCAGACGAGATGTGAGACAGGAACATCAGGCGATATTCGAAGCTGCCCTGGACCGAAATGCAAAATTAGCTTCTACCTTGATAGAAGATCATATCGACAAATCGGTCTCTGATCTGATGTGCCGGTTAACAGATATTCTTGATTAGATATTATTCTTGATTAATTATTAGTGGCGGCGTTTTGGAGCCGCCTCAACAAGCAAATCCCCTTCTGGGAATATCCGACAGCTTAAGGCATAACCTTGCTCTTTCTCATTATCAGAAACATGGTCATGACTCATAACTCCGGTATGGTAGTCACCAGAGTGAACTTTTACACGGCAAACCCCGCATCCTCCCTCACGGCATCCAACATTTATGCACTGACAACCTCCGTTTTCGATTGCATGCAACAGACGTTGCCCTTCGTAACAGAAGTATTCTTTGCTATCACCTACAACATGGATAGTAAATTTTCTCATAACTTGCGCCCCACCCCATATCGACATAAACAATTATTATCGATATTTTTAATTTAGCAAATTATCAGTTAACTTTACTCATATGCCTTTTTCTTTCTTTTAACCTTATACATGCTCTTATCGGCCACACTGATCAATTGCTCAATGTCCCCTGCATCATCAGGATAAACGCTGATTCCGATACTGGCCCCAAAATAGACATTTATGGTCTGAATATCAGCTAGCAAAGTAGCAATGGCCTGTTCGATACTTTTAATCAGTTTTTTCGCAATCAATTGGCTGTCTTCAATGCTTTTTATTTCCGGAAGAATCACAATAAATTCGTCTCCGCCAACCCTGGCAATAACATCGCTTTTACGCAAGAGGTCTGTCATAACCAGTGAGACTTGTTTCAACACTTCATCACCGATTTCATGCCCCAACTCATCATTAATAACTTTAAAATTATCAAGATCGATAAAGAGTATGGCTACCTTACTCCGATTTCTTTTCGCCTGGGCTAATATATGATCTGCTTCTTCATAAAGAAGTTTTCTATTGGGTAACTTAGTTAAATCATCGTGAGTTGCTGATTCGGCAAGCTTTAACTCTATTTCTTTTCGGGCCGATATATCAGCATTACTTGCCCTACGACCTAAAAATTTGCCTTCCTCTGTAAACACCGGCTGACTGGTATGTGCTATCCACTTTTCTTTGCCAGCAGCATCGCGGATTCGAAAATCAATATGACAAACTTCATCTTTTAAATGCGCTACAGAAAAATACAACTCAACCAGAGGCAAATCATCAGGGAGTATAAGGTTTTTAAACAAATCTGGAGTTTGAATAAAATCTTTCACGGTATAACCTGAAATCCGGTAACAGGATGGAGACATATAGACATAACTACCATCGGGTCCTATCCAATATTCCCAGTCATAAGTAAAATCAGCAACTGTCCTGAATTTCTCTCTTTCTTCTTTTAGTAATTGATCGGATAACCTTCTTTTATGAAGGCCATCTGATACAAACCAGCAACTGATTACTAATATAACTACTATGCCGATATTCCCTTGAATATAAAGCTTTAGGTGGGGATATTGCATATGTCGTAATTGTTCGATAGGAATATAAAATATTGATTTCCATTTAAATTTATTAGTGCCATTAGGATATTCATAAAAAGAGGCAGGAGAAATATTGCCAGCACTCCCAAAAGGACACAAAGTTACGTAAGTAAAAAGTCCTTTTTTAGTAAGAAATTGTCCACTGTTATTTTCTGATATATCTATCCATTCTTGAGGATAATTGTCAGAAAAATGAATTAATTTCCCTTCTGCTAACGTATATTTCCATTTCCCTGAATTGTCTCCTTCTATAACATAATACCCTTCATCATTAATCATTATCTGATGTCCCTGGTTATAATCAGTTACATTAGATAATTCAGACAAAAGATGATTCATACGAAAAGACAAAATAATAATTCCACTTTTCTGGCTTTCTCGATTAAACACTGGCGTTGCAAACTTGAGAATCGGTATTAAGGATGTATTTCCGTCATCAATCAACTCAGTTGAAGCTATATAAATCTGGCCTCGTTTTAATCCGATCGTATTGCTAAATTCTGTTCCTACGTTTGGATTTTGTATAAATCGGTTCTTTGAAATTACAACGGGAAAACTCTGCTGTAACCTATCTCCTCTTGTTATTTCAACTCCTTGTACATTAATAAATTCAATTTTTTGATATTTACTTTTATTTTGTAGAGTGACCAGAAAGGTATTTTTTAATACTGTCATATCTAGGCTATAATTGGCTTCTGAGTTACTTATAGCCTTGATATTATTGGGATAAGGCATAACAGACAAAGACATAAGATCGGCCATAACAGACTGAATTTCATGGCGCATAAAGGACTGCTGTAACTTAGATGAGAGAGCTTCTTGTGATTTAATGGTAGATAAACCAGCATTTGCCTCAATACGATAGTATGACACCGACATCACAAGAAAAATTGTGATAACGACACTGCATAGTAACAAAAAGAGATACAGACGCCCCCTGGCCTTTTTGTTCACGACAAGATATCCCCATGGTCAAAACAATCTAATTTCAACAGTTCTTTCTACTTAAGTTAGAACAAACCAACGGGTAATAATGAGTTTTCGATTAAATAATTAACGAATGGTTAAATATTTTTCCTCGCTAATGTGATTAATCTTCCCTCCACTTAAATTGACTCCTAACCTATCGTCTCCTATTTTTTAAAAGTATGTTCATCGGGAGATAACCATGGAAGAATTACTTAAAAAATTAGACATTAATCAATATCTACCAACGGCATTAGACTGGGCCACCAACATAATAGTGGCGTTACTTATTCTGATTATTGGGCTCTGGATATCCGGCAAGGTTTATAACGGCATAACCAGAATTGCCAACAGATATGAAAAATTAGACGATACATTATTTAAGTTTTTCGGAAGTGTTGCACGATATACCATTCTTGCTTTTGTTGGCATAGCCGTTCTCAACCGATTCGGCGTTCAAACGGCTTCGATTATCGCTTTACTTGGTGCCGCTGGCTTAGCCGTCGGACTTGCTCTTCAAGGCACTCTTTCTAATTTAGCCGCTGGGGTTATGCTATTAATATTTCGTCCCTACAAAGTCGGTGATTTTATCGATGCGGCAGGGAAATTTGGCAATGTCATTGAAATTGACATGTTCACTACTATTCTAAAAACATTTGATAATAAACATATTATCATTCCAAACAGTCAGATTTGGGGCGAACAAATAATCAATCATTCCCATCACCCAATCAGAGGTGTCGATATGCATTTTGGCATTGCCTATAATGAAAACATTGATGATGCCAGAAAAGTAATCAATACCGTTTTAGCTAATCATCCTCTGATTCTGAAAGATCCAGCCCCTTTTGTTGAAGTCGAAACATTAAACAATAGCTCGGTGGATTTTTTAGTACGGCCATTTTGTGAAGGAGAAAATTATTTTTCTATCCTTTATTCGGTGCCTGAACAAATCAAAAAAGCACTGGATGAAGCGAATATAGAAATTCCTTTCCCGCATAGAAAAGTTATTCTGGTTCATGAAGATAAAGAAGATTAATCAATTAAACGGTTAAGAAACTGAATGAAAGCAACTCTATACTTAGATTGAATATTATTAAAAGTAAAGCAGTCCTGGGAGGAGTTATAATGCATCGTATCCACTACAGTTTATACTCTTTTATTGGTTTTTTGGCCATCTTTACGCCTGATGTTGTGTCTGCTGACGGATGGGAGTTTAGCTTAGGAACAGGCGTTGCTTTTAATCAGTCCAGTAATGCGGACATCGATATGGATAACAGCTCTGACATTAGTCAGGGCTCTGTCGATTGGAAAATAAAACCTTTTTCGACTCCTCTATATTATGACTTCCGCATATCCAAATGGCTGAGTAACAATGGTGCTATTGAAATCGAGCTTTTACACCATAAACTCTATGCAGAATCAGGCAATCTCAATTCCAGAGTGTCAAATTTTGATATTTCCCAAAATTTACTCTATTGCAACTACGCTCTGCTTTACACGGAAAGTTGGGTAGCAAGAGCTGGTGCTGGAGTCGCTATTGTCGAACCGGATATTACTGTCGATGGAGTTAAATCAGACGATTCATATCAACTGGCCGGAATCACCACACAACTTAGTCTGGAGAAAATAATTCCCATAAATTCATTTTTCGACCTTAGTCTTGAATCGAAAGTGACTTATTCATACAGCGATATAGATTTAGGTTATGGCTCTACAGAGATTTCAAATACAGCACTACATTTCTTAATAAATTTAAAATATCACTAAAGCCACTATTCATATTGTAAAAATAGTGACTATTAAGCTATCACTGGTACTGACGCATTTTAAAACATGTACAATGTAGCAGTTAAGTTTACGGAACCGATTTGCTTATCACCTACAGTATAAGACTGATATTCGACACCAAGAGCAACCGGACCTAATACAGTATAATCCGCACCAACAGCCCACATTGCATCATAGTCATCCTTATTTTCTGAAATCACGCCAGAATTGGCTTCTGCTGTCCATGAATGAAGGCCGGCCTTAACGTATAACTGTACTGGACCAAATTCAATATTTGGCTTAATTGCTGCGTACAATGTACTGTAACTTACATCGGAATTATCTATATTAAAACTACCCAATTGCGAAGTCCCTCCCTCGAAGCCAAGATAAGGGATTGCATCTGTACCAATAAAAAAACTGTTTGAGACAGCTGAATTATCATTCAGGCGAGCATATCCTGCAGACGCTCCACCGTATAGTAACGAACCAGCTTGAGAAGAACTTGAAATACCTAGTAGGAATAAAAGTGAAATTATCTTTTTCATTATCAAAACCAATAATAGAATTATAAATTTGCAAACAGTGCGACACCTACAGCGTCACCATCGAAATATGGAGCAATTGCAACATTTGTAACGCTAGCACCTCCAAATGTCACTGCATACTGAATACCTGTTGCCAATAATGCCCCCGCTGCAACATCTCTCCAGTAGTGTCTCCGAGCCTCAACCCTACTGTATCCGACGACCCCTGCCAGTGCATAAGCTGGAATTCCATATTTCCAACCGTAACGCATAGCTAAAAAAGCAGCCCCCTGAGTGGCGGCAGATGTATGACCTGAAGGAAAAGAATCTAGATTTGAACCATCGGGACGTTTTGCGTCTACGGCGAATTTAAGTGCATGCGTTGCGGCTGCAGTGTAAACAGCACCTTCCACAGCCTGAACAAACCCTTCTCCGTCAGAATGCGCTAACGCAATAAATCCTCCAGAAATAGGTAATGCAACTTGAATTAGGTCTCCCCATCTTGTTAGAGAATCGTTTTGAGCACTGACTACCGGACTTGTAGCCCCTAGAATAAAAATTAGTGGAATTAGCCATTTTTTATTCATTACTTCCTCATTTTTAATCGACAACCTGACTCATGGCTTTTCCTCCCCAAAGATTTGAAAATCTATTGAGAATGACCATTTTTATTTATTACTTTAAAAAAAGACACTAACTGACTTATTAATATATTTTAGAATTAGGTGATCCAGCTGACAGATTATCCCATTAGTCAAGCAACGGCATAAACCACTATCTATATGATTATATGTAATATTTAAATAACAATATTATTAGTAACAGATATGCAAATGATAATCAATATTATTTTAGTTACAATAATATTAATAAATTAGTCAAATTTATAATATGGACAACAAACAATATAAAACTTGTAGAATAAATATGGATTCAGATATGAATATAACTTTTTTATTGAAAATAAAGATTTTATATTCTCCTGTTTTTGTTATATTTTTATATTAAAATTAGCTATTTATAAGCTTTAGTAAAATGATTATGACAAGAACACATAAAGACAATTAATGTCTCCCACCTGCATATAACTAACAAGTTCAGAAATTTCAGGGAAAGTTTGTAGTAGGAAATCAAAATCAGATAAGAAATTTTATTGAATGTAAAAGTGTAAAACCATGTCATGAAAAAACCACAGCGATAAACTACACTCTTACCATAACCATTCGCTTTATGTGGAAAATCATCAATTTTATGCAGGGCGTCACTATGGTAAAAACCATCTTTCATCAGGCATTAGCTGATAATGCCAATTTCAAAGCGGATTCACAGACTCAAACGTCTACCCCACCTCATATTAACGGGCTTGCCGATGGCGGGCTTAATATCGCTTATGAGGCTCTGGATAGTCATCTAAACCAGCCAATTGAACAGAAACTTGCATTACGCTGGATTAGTAAAGATGATCAGCTTGTCGACTACAGTTATCAGGAGTTGAGTAAGCAAACCAGCCGCTTTGCTGATCTACTTTCTAAACTTGGACTTCCTAAAGGTAGTCGGGTTTACAGTTTGGCTGGCCGCAGACCTGAGCTTTACATTGCAGCTATCGGAACCCTGAAAGCCGGTTGTGTTTTTACCCCTTTGTTTTCGGCATTTGGTCCCGAGCCAATTCGCTCTCGAATGGAAATAGGCAGCGCTAATCTGGTTATCACAACCCGCAGCTTATACCGTAAAAAACTCAAAACCTGGTGGCGGGAATTACCGCATCTTAAAGCCGTACTGCTTATTGATGGCAATCCTGACAACGAACCGAATTGTTATGATTACGCCACATTAATGGCTGACGCGGATCCTGATTTTCCCTGTGAACAAACCCAATCCGAAGACATGGCATTACTGCACTTTACCAGTGGTACGACAGGAAAACCCAAAGGGGTTATCCATGTACACGAAGCGGTAAAACACCACATTAATTCCGCTTTCTATGCTTTGGATCTGAAACCTGATGATATTTATTGGTGTACCGCCGATCCCGGTTGGGTCACTGGTACAACCTACGGCATTATCGCGCCACTCTGTCTTGGCGTAACCATGATTATTGATGAAGCCGAATTCGATGCCGAACGCTGGTACAAAATTCTGCAAGATCAAAAAGTGACGGTCTGGTACACAGCACCAACGGCAATCAGGATGCTAATGAAAGTTGGCGATTCCCTCCCTAAACAATATGATCTTTCCCATTTACGTTTTATGGCAAGTGTCGGAGAACCTCTTAATCCGGAAGCCGTTATCTGGGGTGAAAGAGTGTTAGGAATGCCATTTCATGACAACTGGTGGCAAACCGAAACCGGTGGAATCATGATTGCCAATATTCCAAGTCGTCCGGTTAAACCGGGGTCTATGGGTAAGCCTCTTCCCGGTATCACTGCAGCTATTGTAAATCCCGATGATAACGGAGATCTTCAGGAAGAAATTCACCCTATGACTGTGGGAGAATTGGCCGTGCAGCCAGGTTGGCCATCCATGTTTCGAGGCTACCTCAATCAACAGGAGAAATATGAATCTTGCTTTACTAACGACTGGTACCTAAGCGGCGATCTGGCCATGAAGGATGAAGAAGGGTATTTCTGGTTCGTTGGTCGTAAAGATGATCTGATCAAATCTTCCGGTCATTTAATTGGTCCTTTTGAAGTAGAAAGCGCTTTACTGGAACATCCTGCGGTCAGTGAAGCAGGAGTGATTGGTATCCCAGACCCGGTTGCCGGACAAATAGTGAAAGCCTTCGTCGCCTTAAAACCAGGATATTCGGCAAACGATGAATTACTTCAGGAATTACTGGGACTTGCCCGAAAACGTTTAGGTGCCGCCGTCGCACCTAAAGAAATTGTATTCCGTCAAAACCTGCCAAAAACACGCAGTGGAAAAATCATGCGCCGCTTGCTTAAAGCACGAGAGTTAGGTCTTCCGGAAGGTGATATCTCAACCCTGGAGAGCGATGAAAAATGAATCAAAGAATTCACATAAACCGTCAGCATTTACTCGCTCAACTTGAGCAGATGCTTCGAATCCGTCGCTTTGAAGAAAAATGTGCCGAGCTCTACGCGCAGGAAAAGATCCGCGGCTTTCTTCATCTTTATATTGGCGAAGAGGCTGTGGCTGTTGGAACTATGTCGGCTCTGAGTAAAGAAGATCAGATTATTGCTACCTATCGGGAACATGGCCATGCACTCGCCCGGGGGATGAGCATGGGCAGTATTTTAGCCGAAATGTATGGTCGAACTAACGGCTGCAGCCACGGCCGTGGTGGCTCAATGCACCTGTATGATAAGGACCTGGGATTTTACGGTGGAAATGCCATTGTCGGTGGTGGTCTTCCTCTCGCTACAGGTCTGGCTATGGCGAACAAAAAGTTACAACGCAACGCCATAGCTGTCTGTTTTTTTGGTGACGGCGCTGTTGCTGAAGGTGAGTTTCATGAAAGCCTGAATTTAGCCGCGCTCTGGCATCTTCCGGTACTTTTCATCTGCGAAAATAATCGTTATGGAATGGGGACAGCCCTCGATCTTTCTGAATCGGAAACCAATATTGCAAAAAAAGCACAGAGCTACGACATAGAATCTATTCAGGTTGACGGAATGCATGTTGTAGATGTTGAAGCCGCGACAGCAGATGCAGTTGAATACATTCACAAACATCAGCGTCCATACTTTATTGAATGTCTGACTTATCGTTTTCGTGGCCATTCTAGCTTTGATACCCAGCTATACAGAAAAAAAGAAGAAATAGCCCTGTGGGAGGAAAAAGGTCCGGTTAAACAACTTATAAAATGGTTGGAAACAAACAATCATTTTCAGCAACAGGAACTTTTGGATATTGAAGCAAAAATCGCTCAGGAAATTGATGATGCGATTAAATTTGCTGAATCAGGAGAGCTGGAACCCGTTGAAAACTTAACCCAATTTGTACATAGTCCGGTAATTGAGCCTTCCCCTATACCATCGACTTCCAGTCAGAAACCAACCACAATGACGTATCGGGAAGCCTTACGAGAAGGAATCAGAGAAGCGATTATTAACGACTCACGTGTTGTCCTTATGGGAGAAGATGTCGGACGATATGGAGGTTGTTACGCTGTCAGCAAAGGCTTACTTGATGAGTTTGGCCCTGACAGGATCATTGATACTCCACTTTGTGAATCAGGATTCGTTGGCGTTGGTGTAGGTTCATCTATTGGAGGCATGCGCCCGATTATCGAAGTGATGACAGTCAATTTTAGCTTACTTGCCATGGATCAGATTGTTAATACTGCTGCGACTTTACAGCATATGTCCGGTGGTCAGTTCAACGTTCCTGTTGTTATTCGCATGGCCTGTGGTGCAGGTAAACAGTTAGCAGCTCAACACTCACATAGCTGGGAAAATTTTTATGCTCATGTGCCGGGACTGAAAGTCCTTAGTCCGGCTACCCACAATGATGCCCGCCATATGCTCAGTCAGGCATTACTCGATCCGGATCCTGTTCTTATTTTTGAACATGTCATGCTGCTTAATGCAAGTGGTGAAGTGAGAGATATTCCCGATGCACCAATGAACAAAGCCTTAGTTCGTCGAACCGGAAACGATATAAGCCTGATAACTTATGGGGGCAGCCTCAACAAGACTCTGCAGGCAGCAGAAGAACTGAGTAAAAATGGCATAAATGCTGAAGTTATTGATCTTCGCTCACTCAGACCTCTCGATAACGAAACCATCATTACCAGCGTCAGTAAAACACACCGCGCAGTCATTATTGATGAAGGCTGGTATACCGGAAGTCTGGCAGGAGAAATCAGTGCCATAATTATGGAGCAGGCTTTCTGGCAATTGGATGCTCCGGTTGCTCGTGTCTGTACCGAAGAAGTCCCTATTCCTTATGCTCAACACCTTGAACAAGCCGCAATTCCACAAACTGACAGAATAGTACGTGCGGCTAAAGAGACTTTGATGACTCCGAATTGGCAAGCCGGTGAAGGAGAATAAACCGATGGATAACAATAAGAACGGTCTTCCCCTTATTGATATCACGATGCCAGCTCTCGGTGCGGATATGAGTGAAGGAACTTTGCTTGAATGGCAGGTTAAACCAGGGGATTCAGTAAAAACAGGCGAAACTCTGGCAATAATAGAAACCAGCAAAGGTGCCATTGATATGGAGTCCTACCACAGCGGAACCATATCCGACTTATTGGCTGAGCCAGGAACTAAACTGGCAGTTGGTAGTATTATGGGACACATGGCGAGTGATTCTGCAATAAGTGAACCTGTAACTCATACACACACAGCAACTAGTGCAGCCGCATCAATTGAACGGCCAGTTGAACAATCAGTTGAGCAAAAAGGGAAACAGCCTAAAAGTGAACCTGTATTACAGACGCTTCACCATGATGAACAACGGCAATATGCCTCACCTGTCGCTCGTAAAACAGCTTATTTAGCTGGTATCAACCTTTCTTCCGTAACAGGGAGCGGTCCTCAGGGAGCAATACTGTTACGAGATATTAATCCAAATACAGTATCCAAAGCTAAGACCCCTGAACCAGTTAGTAAAACTGACTCTTCAGTACCAGAAATGTCACCTATGCGTAAAGCTATCAGTGACGCAATGAGTTGCTCTAAAAAAGAGATTCCTCATTATTACCTTGCTCTCGATATTAATCTGACCAAAGCACAACAATGGCTGACAGAACAAAACCAACAAAGAGAACCAGAACAACGTTTGCTGCTCCCTGCTGTTCTTCTGACAGCTATCGCTCGAAAACTGACAAAATTTCCTGATCTTAATGGTTTTTATCAGGGTGGACGTTTTACCCCATCCGCTGACATTAATATCGGAAATACCATCAGTCTGCGTGAGGGTGGGCTCGTCATCCCGGCGATTCTCAATGCGAATAAGCTAACGCTGGATCAAACTATGGAAGCACTGCGAGATCTTGCCGAGCGTAGTCGGTATGGAAGACTGCGCAGCTCTGAAATCAGTGCCGGTACTATTACCGTAACCAGCATAGGCGAACGTGGTGCAGACAGTATTACCGGTGTCATCTACCCACCACAGGTTGCTATTATCGGTTTAGGTCGGCTGCGCCAGCTGCCAATCGTTAATGATGATCGTATTGAAATAGCTGATGTCATGACGGTAACACTCGCTGCCGATCATCGTGTTACTGACGGCATTACCGGAGCCCGTTTCCTTAATGCTCTTTCCAAACAACTCCAACATCCGGAGGATTTATGAACAGTAATAATATTTCCGCTCTGATAGCTGATGCGCTCAAACACATCGCTCCTGAAATTGAAATTGACGAAATCGATCAAAATGAAGATCTCCGGGAAGAATGCGACCTCGATTCAATGGATTTTTTAAACCTGCTTACCGCACTGAAGCAAAGTGCCGGTGTCAGTATTCCGGAAGAAGATTACCCGAAAGTACGTAGCTATAATCAGCTAAGTAACTATCTGGAAAAATATCTGGAAGAGCATGCTCAGTGAGTGCGGAAATAAAACCAGAACCATTGGTTGGTTTGACACAAGAAGAAGCGGAACAAAGACTGCAAAAGTTCGGGCCGAACCGTTTACCAGAACAGCCCATGGCCGGCCCTTTAGTTATTTTTATGCGTCAGTTTCTCAGTCCGTTTATCTATATTCTGGTGATAGCTGCAATTGTGTCATTTATCCTTGGTCAGATCCCAAGTGGTACTTTCATTCTTGCTGTTCTATTGCTTAATGCCATTATAGGAACCATACAGGAATATTCTGCACAACGTTCTGCTGCTGCACTTCGCAATATGGTGAAAGGGGAAACCCATGTTATCCGGGATGGTATCGGTCGAACTATCAATGTTGAAGAAGTGGTACCGGGAGACTTGGTTATCCTTTCTTCCGGGGACAAAGTCCCGGCAGATGTGCGATTGTTATCAAGCCAGAATCTCGCTATCGATGAATCGCAGCTTACCGGTGAATCTCTGGCTGTGAGTAAAAATGCACGGGCAGACGTGGCAGATGATGCCCCTCTTTCCGAAAGGATAAATCAGTGCTTTGCCAGCAGTATCATTACCCATGGACGTGCACAGGCAATGGTTACCGCCACAGCCACCAACACAGAAATCGGTAAAATCGCCAGTCATGTAACTCAGGAACGAGTCTCTGAACCACCTTTAATGATCAGAATCCGCAGCTTTACCTATCAGGTTGCTGGTGGGATATTTGTCGCGATATTAGCGTTAACCATTATGATGCTTTTAAAAGGTGGTTATGACAGAGAAGCAATTATTTTGATGACAATTGGTTTAGCTGTTTCTGTTATTCCCGAAGGATTGCCTGCCGCCCTTACTGTTGCTCTTGCCATGGGAATGCGCCGTATGGCTAAAGCAAATGTCATAATACGCAAACTTGTCGCTGTAGAAGGGCTTGGTTCCTGTACCTTTATCTGTTCGGATAAAACCGGCACATTAACGGTAAATGAACTCACTATCCAACAGGTTGTTCTGCCAGATAAAAATATCTATCAGGTTACCGGTGAAGGCATTTCTCCTGGTGGTGAAATTTGCGGAGATACCGAAAAAGCACATTTACGCCAACTGTGCATCGCTGGTGTACTGGCTAATGAAAGTCATCTGGATTATGCCGGTGGAGAATGGGTATCAGACGGAGATATTGTCGATATTGCATTTCTGGTCCTGGCCAAAAAACTGGGGATGTCAATTTCAGATCTCAGAGAACAGCAGACTCAGCTTGAACTTATTCCATACGAACCAGAAAAAGCTTACAGCGGCAGTATTAATTTCGATGGAGATTCGACCTGGCTTTATGCCAAAGGCAGTCCGGAAAAAATTCTTTCTATGTGTAACATGATGGAAACGGAACAGGGTCCGGTAGAGATTGAAAGACATTATCTGGAAAATCAGTCTGAATCACTGGCAGCTCAGGGTTACCGCTTAATCGCTTTAGCAAAAAGAGAAATCATTGAAAATGGTCACCGAAAAATGGAACAGATGTGTTTTCTCGGTATGGTAGCCATGATCGATCCTGTTCGCAAAGAAGCGTTTACTGCTCTGGAACACTGCCGTTCTGCCGGAATTGAAGTTGCAATGGTTACCGGCGATCACCCTGCTACAGCGAAATCCATCGCAATGGAACTGGGACTTTGTCAGGAAAATTCTCAGGTTGTAACCGGCAGTATGATTCATAAAGCAATAATCAAAGGACAAACAGCCTTTGATGAACTTATCCGTCCTGTTCGTGTATTTGCCCGAATAGAGCCACAACAAAAAGAGATGATCGTAGACAGTTTTATGCGTCAGAATCACTTCGTTGCCGTTACAGGTGATGGTGTGAATGATGCTCCGGCAATGAGGCGGGCAAATACGGGTATTGCGATGGGTAAACGAGGAACTGATGTTGCCAAAGAGACAGCAGATCTGATTATCACTGATGACAATTTTGCCTCGATTGTTTCCGGTATAGAACAGGGCCGGGTTGTCTATAATAATATTCGTAAAGTCATTGCCCTGCTTATCGCAACTGGATTTTCGGCCATTTTGCTGTTTTTTCTGACAGTAGTTGCCGGGCTACCAATGCCAATGATTGCAGTTCAACTGCTCTGGTTGAATCTTGTCGCTAATGGCTTACAGGATGTTGCACTGGCTTTTGAGCCCAAAGAGGGTCATGAACTCACCCATAAGCCAAGAAATCCAAGTGAGCCGGTATTCGATAAAAAACTGATAGAACATGTTCTTATTTCCGGCAGCGTAATGGGCGGCTTTGCCTTTCTTAGTTATTACTTTGAATTAAGGTCCGGTGAAAGTGTTGAACAGGCAAGAAATCTAACACTTATGCTAATGGTTCTTTTTGGTAATATTCACGCTCTCAACAGCCGTTCAGAAACCCGCTCACTATTTTCCCTGTCAGTAAAAACTAACCTGTTCTTAATGTGTGCCGTGCCACTCGCGCAACTGGTACACATTACTGCTACCTATACTCCCGTTCTTAGTGATGTTCTTGAATTGCGCCCTATCACCCTGGAACAATGGATTCGTCTGCTAATTATCTCTCTGAGTCTGTTAGCGATTGAAGAAATTCATAAATGGTGGCGGAAAAGACAGTAATCACCGAGTGTAACCGTTAATACGTTTGCTTTGTACGGCATTACAGAAGGAAATGATTTTATTCAAAATGGTGGCACATAGAAAATATATACCACCAAATGTTTAGTATAATTAATTAAAAATTAAGTTGTGCTCTGATACGCAAAATATCATCTGCATGATCGTTCATAACCTGAGAAACCCAAATACGTGTTCTAGGGTTAAACCAATACTGGGCACCGACATCAACTGAATCTCCTAAAATATCAGTTGAACCAATAACTACAGGAGCAAAACCTTTACCACCTTCAGGAAGCCTGATATATGCCAATTCAGCGGACATACCAAAACCTTCTGCAGCATAACCATTTTCTTCTATTGTACGTCTTGTTTCACCCGTAGCTTTATCAGAATATGAAACATTCGCAGCAAAGCGATGCTTCCGACCTAGCATTTTATAACCTGTAATTGAATAGGTATATAAGTCGGTTTTTGTTCTTTCATAGTTACTCGAATCAGAGTTCGAATCATTGCTTTTTTTAGCTGAGCCTGCATTCCCTGCTATATAACTACCACCATGTTCTAACATTGGTTGTCCATTATGTGCAGAGAGATAAAAACCGTATGAATCTGGAAGGTAAGCATACGTATCAGCTGTTTGGTAACCAATATCAATACCAGAAATTTCTGATCTTAAATCATACGTAGCATAAAGATACAGATTGTTATCAAAATGGCTGTCATAAATAATTTTATCTGCATTCTTACCGCCATAGTCAGCTTGAGTATCATACAAACCAAGCTCACCAATATCAGTTATAAAAGGAACCATATTAGCAGTGTATTTCCCATATGCTAATGAACCATATTTATCTGATTCAAAACCAACCCGAAATTGATCAATATATTGGTTATCGTCTAAGCCATCAAAGTCATTTGATACCTGACCATTAACTTCATTAACTGTCTCTTTAGTTTCCATACGGACATCACCCAAGAAACCAATATCATCTGTAATTTTGGTGACACCTCTAATACGCATTTGCAATGTTAAAAATGAAGAGTCAATATCCCTATCAGATGAATTTGTATTCGTTGTATACCCTGATTTTAAAAATCCGGTCCAATACCAACGAGAACCATTTTCAACATCAGTTAAAGTTTGAACAGTTGAACCTACCTTTTCGTTTAGATAATCACCAACAACATCTGATTTCCATGTAGTAGTTGGACTCTGAGCTGCAGCCGTCATGCTAATACCACAACCCACACAAATAGCTAGTAATGAATATTTTCTCATATTTATACCCTTTGCTTTTTCTTATATTCTTTATTTATAAAAACAAAAAACCCGAGCAAAAAAAACCCATAAAATAGATCTTTTTGCTCGGGTTTGCCTTTTTTATCAGTAACAATCCGATACAAAAAATAATAACAAATAACGACAATAATAATATTATATATTTTTTAATTTGTGATTAAAATCACCATAAAAACCTAATAAATTACACACACAAAAATAAAGTAAAATAAATCATTCCTATACAAACAAATACAAATCAACCAGAAAGAAATCAACAAATTAATAACAAACATTTCCTAGAGTTAATCTATAAAATTAATCAGTAATATCAAATGGTGAAAATGCAAATCCATGCATATTTTTCAATATATAAAAAAGACCACAACTCCACCTACTCTCTATTATCTAAATTTTATTTCTTTATAATTTAAGAAATAAAAATTTAACTATCCATTTGGTCAAAATTCAAAATGATTTATATCATTTATTTGCATACACCATAAACAATATATCAAACATAAAAAAACCTGGATTTTCAAAGAATAATTTCAATGAAAGGTTCCAGGTTTTGCCCTAAATAAATAACACATTAGGTAACAATCTTGTTTAAAGAGAATCATCCTATCTAAAATAATTCAACTCAACCTCCTGCGCTCATTGTTGAGATATACATCACATAAAAATACCAATACGAATGGAAAGTGTGATCTATGATAAACATCTACAAGTATTATTCATAATATGATTGCCTTAGATGTAATTAAGTGAATAATCATAACAAGTTAGGATTGTTACTATTTCAATAGGCAAAACCTGGGCTTTCTATACATAAATTAGCTTATGTATAGAAAGCCCAGGTTTTTTTTTGCTTCAATTTATTAGCTAAACACTTTTCAGCTATCGCAATGTAACAATTGTTAATTTTTATATACAACATAACTTAAATAGGAGTTATTTATGAAAAAAATCATGCCTAGTTTGATTGCAGTGGCATGTAGTCAAGCATTGGCGGGTAATGTTATTGCAGCGCCAAGTCAATCACCATCATCAGAAGCAACTCAGCAAAAAAATATTGTTTATATTATTGTGGATGACCAGCGTTATGATGCTCTAGGTTTCTTAAATCCAAATGCCGTAACTCCTAACATGGATAAACTGGCAAAAAATGGTACGTATTTTAAAAATGCCTTTGTTACAACATCTCTTAGTGGTCCAAGTAGAGCCAGTGTTATGACTGGTATGTATGCCCATAATCACGGCATGGTTGACAATAATAAAAACGCTGACGTATTTAAGCTTAAATACTTCCCTCAAGAATTAAAGAAAGTTGGTTACCAGACAGGGTTCTTTGGTAAATGGCACTTCGGTGGTGTAGAAGAAGAAGCCAAACCTGGATTTGCAGGCTTTGACAAATGGGTTGGTTTTATTGGTTCAAATGCTCAAGGTAACTACTATCCAATTGATATGATGGGTAAACCATCAATGCTAAATGTAGATGGTAAACTTGTAAAACAAAAAGGTTACATAACTGATGAACTGACTGATTATGCTATTGATTGGTTAGACCACCGTGACAAATCAAAACCTTTCATGTTATATCTTGGTCACAAAGGTGTTCATGCAGACTTCTTACCAGCACCTAGACATGTAGGTAAGCTAGCAGACAAAACATTCAAGAAACCTGACACATACGCAGATACACCAGAGAACTACAAAGGAAAACCTCGTTGGGTAAAAGATCAACGTAATAGTTGGCATGGTGTTGATTTCCCATATATGGAAAATAAAGATTTTGACCAATTTCAACGTGATTATTATGAAACATTGATGTCAGTCGATGAAAGTGTTGGTCGAGTACAAAAGTACCTTAAAGATCATCATTTGGCCAAAAACACCGTTATAATGGTTATGGGTGATAACGGATTTATGTTTGGTGAACACGGTTTAATTGATAAACGTAATGCTTATGAAGAATCAATTCGTGTACCACTAATTGCTGCAGGCCCTGGATTTGATAAAGGACGTGTTGTTGATGATGTTGTTGCTAACATCGACATTGCCCCAACTATTCTGGATATTGCTAATGTAAAAGCTCCGGATAACTATGACGGTTCCAGCTTCTTACCACTTGCTTCAGGTAAAAAGCCAGCTAAAGCCCGCAGCAAATCCTTTGTATATGAATATTTCTGGGAATATAACTTCCCTTATACTCCAACAACTTTTGCTATTCGTAACAATCATTATAAATACATAAACTATTATGGTCTTTGGGATACAGAAGAACTTTACGATATCCAAAATGATCCACATGAAACTACTAACTTAATTGATTCAAAAGATCCTGATATCATTAAGACTAAAGTAGCTTTACGCCATGAACTGTTTATGAAACTTAAGAATAAAGAAGGTAAAAATGAAATTTCTTACACAGAGCGTAAATCATCTGGCTTAGTCTTCAGACATAAAGGTGAAGGTAAAAAAGCTGCAGATTTCCCTGATGAATGGATGCGCGATTATGATCCAGAAGATAAATACTTTGGATTCTTCCCTGATACAGTTAACAAAGAAGAAAAATTTGCCCCATTAAAAGGATCGCTTGAGAAAACTAAAAAGTATATCGAAACACATTACTTAAATAAGGAATCAGCAGTAGCTGAATAATTCTTATGCCCTACTCATTATAATGAGTAGGGCGAATATATGCATATGTATTTCCATAAATTAAAAAAGAATAATAAAAATAAAAATTATATATTATCACTAATTAGGACAATGTAATGAAGCAGTATAAAAATGATATAGATGTCAAGATGATAGACCCAACGAGATCATCACCTACTTTAAACTTGCCACCATTACCAGAAGATGAATCCTATAACTTTCATACAATGCTAAAACCAAGTGGCTCACAATGCAATCTTGACTGTACGTATTGCTTCTATTTACACAAAGAAGAATTGTTAGACCAACCCAAACGACCTAGAATGTCGGACTATATTTTAGAACAACATATAAAACAATATATTGAAGCTAATACAAGTGATAGTGTTGTTTTTACTTGGCAAGGCGGTGAACCAACCCTTATGGGCCTGGATTTTTATAAAAAAGTTGTAAAATTACAAAAAAAATATAAAAAAGAAAACCAAGAAATTCATAATGATTTACAAACCAATGGTACTCTTTTAAATGATGACTGGTGTAAATTTCTTCACAAAAACAATTTTCTTGTTGGTCTATCCCTAGATGGACCTGAACATTTACATGATAAATACCGCTATACAAAAAATAAAAACCCTACATTCAAAAATGTAATGCATGCGGTTGATCTTCTCCATAAATACAACATAGATTTTAATATTTTATGCGTAGTAAATAATACGAATGTAAAACACCCTCTTGAAGTTTATCGTTTCCTTCGAGATAAAGTCAGACCTCACATGATTCAGTTTATTCCCGGTGTAGAACCAAATGGTTTTGCTGATGTAGCTCCAGGCTATTGGGAAGCACAAAACCTACCTATAATTGGAACCGAGCGATGTAATCCTGGCGCACCGAATTCTGTCGTAACTGACTGGACTGTAGGTGCAAAAGATTGGGGATTATTCCTTAGTAATATATGGGATGAATGGTTTAAGTTTGATTTTGGTCGCGTATATGTAGATCAATTTGAAAATGTTATTTCTATGATGTTTAATTTTGGTTCTCAAAAATGTGTTACATCCCAAATTTGTGGTCATTCAGTCGCTCTTGAACACAATGGTGATATTTACTCATGTGACCATTTTGTTTATCCTGAATATAAACTAGGTAATATATCTGATATTCACCAAGGAGAGCTTGCCTTTTCGGATCAACAAAAATCATTTGGTTTTAATAAATTCGAATCATTACCTAAATATTGTAATGAATGTTTCTTTTTAAACATGTGTTGGGGTGAATGCCCAAGAAATCGTTTTGTAAAAACACCCGATGGAGAACCAGGGTTAAATTATTTATGTTCAGGTTTAAGAGTTTTTTATGCAAAAGCGATCAAATATCATAGTGTTTTAAAACAACTATTAAATTTATAATAAATATTATTTTTCCAAAAGATTCTGAATCCAAGCCAGAAGAACACACTTCCTAATATCAAGCAGCCATTGCTATTTAAGTTAGAAAAACAGCAGGCTGCTTATATTCCACACATTTCTTTGTTCGATTTTTAGCTGACCCGATACCAATTTATTTGACCAAGACTAAGCATTTATCATATGAATTAAAGATATACGATTAATAACTTTTTTTTGGTTCAATCCTCAAGCTAATATCAGCGATGAAGACAAATATAAAAGAGGAAGTGTTAACTTCCTCTTTTCAAAACCAGTGAAACTAGTAACTATTTTGATTAAATAGAGGTTTCTTAGGCTCAGGCATATTAGCTTTAAATTTTTCAGCCGCAGCTACAACTTTATCGAACGTAACTTTATCTGTTTTTGCAAGATCAATTGTTTCATTCGGATCTGTTTTCAGGTTATACATTGTAGGCTCTTTAAGTGGGAAGACACCTTTGTAACCTTTACGCTCTTGGAACACTACTTTATAGTCACCCAGACGGAACGCAGCCATCTTACCAAGTACATAATATGGCATGATGTTACGTGCACTAGCTGTACCTTTTAAGAACGTCTTACTGATATCAAAACCATCAATATCTTTAACAGGATGTTTAGACCCTGTCATGGCCATCACAGATGGTAAAATATCTAGTGTACTACCGATATCGTTCACCACTTTGTTACTTGTATGACCTTTCCAATTCACGATGAAAGGAACACGCATACCACCTTCATACTGAGTACCTTTTGCATCACGCAGCTCGCCTTTCTGACCTGCCATACCATATTTGTTCCACATCCACCATGGACCATTGTCAGATGTAAACATGATAATGGTATTTTCAGCCATACCTTCTTTTTCAAGCTTATCCATAATTTGACCGACTGACCAATCAATTTCTAACAAGATATCGCCGTAGCGGTTATGCCCTTTACCCACGAATTCTTTGGAACCAAAAAGAGGCATGTGGGTTTGTGGATATGACATAAACATAAAGAATGGTTTTTCTTTATGATCTGCAATGTAATCTTTAGCACGATTAGTAATGTCTTTCGTAAACTCTTCTTGTTTCAAGCCACCAGGCACTTTGTAGTCAATATAAGTACCGTTAACCGTATCTTTGGCTTTCTTAGATATGTACAGTGGAACGTCCCAGTATTCCTGTTTGGGCAGAACATATGCCGGCATGGCCTTGTCACTCCATACTTTTACTGCTTTCTGCATATCATCTTTCATCAATTGATTAAATTCCAACTGATTAGGAAGAACGGTCGAATAACGGTCATTACTAGTTGGAATACCGTACCATTCATCAAAACCATGACGAGTTGGGAATGCATCAGAGTTAGAACCTAAGTGCCATTTACCATACATCATTGTATCGTAACCATTAGCTTTTAATGATTCAGCTATAGTAACTTCATTTTTAGGAAAACCATCGGGATCCCCTTCCATAAATACACCAGGAGCAGTCGTACCATACAATCCTGTTTTAGGTCCTAAACGTGCTGTTAACAATCCGCCACGGCTTGGTGAAGAAATTGGTGAACTTACATAAAAGTTGGTCCAACGTTGGCCGGTATTTGCCAGCTTATCTAAATTTGGTGTTGGAGTTTTACTACCTTGTACGCCTAAGTCGGCCCACCCCATATCATCTGTAAACAGTACGATAATATTAGGACGTTCCGCTGATTTATTTGCGGCAACGGCTGGTTGTACCGCACAGGCTGCTGTTAGCGCTAAGCTAACACACAATGCCGTATTTTTTATTTTCATTAATTAACCTCTTGTCGTTTATTATTGTTCATTTTTAAGCCCAATTACTTAAAAATTTCATTAATAATATTTTTCATATGTGGAACAACATGAGTAAAATAGTCTTTATATGACTGGCATAAATAGTTTTTATTCATCATTCCATTATGTGATTTTAAAAATCGATGTTTAGGACAGCCACCATTACAAACATCTAAGACAGGACAACTCAAACATTCTTTATCGATTAAATTTCTTTTTTTATCAGAAAATTTTATTTGTCGTTCTGAATTAGCAACTTTGGGTAAGCTGTCAGTATTAATATTACCAATCTTATCTTCAGGGAATACATAATGGTCACATGAATAAATATCACCATTTGACTCTAAAGCAAGATTTGCTCCGCATTCTTTTTCAAATACGCAGATACTTTTTCCACCAACCATTTGATTAATGGTCTGTTCAAAGTTCATAACAAAAACCTGACCGATATCGTATCGATACCATTGATCGAAAATTGTGTTTAAAAATTTTCCATATTGTTCTTTAGGCACACTCCATGGTGCGACATTGGCCTCTCCGTCAAAATCAGGTTTAATTAAATACAATCCATCTTCTGTCGGTTTATTTGCAATTCTTTCTACCAATGGAATAAAGTGCATGTAGTTTGAACCAAGTTTTTTTAATGTTTCGTACACAACAAGCGGCTCATCAACATTTGATGAACTCACAACCGTCATAGTATTGAACTCAACACCAAACTTTTTCATCTTATTTATTGCATCAACAACTTTTTCGTAGGTATTTTTACCTGCTCGTGTTTTTCTAAAAGTATTGTGATGAATAGCATTGCCATCAATAGATATGCCAACAAGAAAATTATTTTCCTTGAAAAATTGACACCATTCATCATTTATTAAAATACCATTGGTCTGGAAAAAATTATTAATGACTTTTTTCCCTTTAAACTCATTTTGTAACTCAACTGCTTTTTTAAAAAAATCAATGCCTGCAAGCAATGGTTCACCACCTTGCCAAATAAAATCTATGGTATCAGCAGGCTGAGATTGAATATTTTTAACAACATAATTACGCAACGTGGATAAATCCATTTTCCAATTTTGTTTTCTTTCTGGGTACAAGTGTTCCTTCTCTAAATAGAAGCAATATTCGCAATCAATATTACAGACAGATCCTGTAGGCTTAGAAAGAAGTTGGAAATTCTGGATTTTATTCATAAGATTACCTTTTAAAACAGATGGTGGCATTTAAAAATACCATCATTTTTTATCACCAGAACGATACATGATAGCAACCATTGTACCCATTTTAGAATTACTCAATTTATAAGGATATATATCAACATTCGGGATTCTATAATAACCATTAGGATATTTCGTATTTTTCAATGTTATTTCAGTTAAAACCAGTTCATTTTTAGACGGTATAACACTATAACCCTGTAATTTATTACGATAAAATTCACTCACATTTTCATAACTATCTTCTGTCAGAAATGTAGCAAATGGTAATGTTTGGACTTCGTCATCATAATTAATCCCTTTATATCTATGCACAACCATTTCTGAATTAGGATAAATAGGTAAAGTAACTAATGATTGAGGTGCATCAGGTATTCTAGGATTTATCCCCATTCTTTTCCTTATATCATCTTTTGAGTTTTTAAGAACTTGTGAAACTTCGACTTTATCTTGTACCACACTATCAGTCTGAGGATTTGCCCATGATATATTTATGAAAAAAATAAAAATGAACACATACAAACTAGATGATAATTTCAACTTCATTAACCTCTCCTCATTATATGATGACATCAGATAATAAAAACATTATCTAATACAATTAGATTAAGTAATGATTAAAAATCATAATACCTACTAATTCACCATTACAAATATCACTTAACATTACGTCTCTATATCATATACAAATAAAAACAATCATTAATATTTAGTAACTTAATTTCACATTGAAGTTATATATGTAAATCAAGATTTACAAAGCTTTCCTTACCTTATATTTTATTAAAATAATTTCTTAGCAAATAATAACTAAAACATTATATTAACTTCATATAAATCACCTTAATTAATAATTTCTCAAAAAAAAAACCCAACCCCAGCATTTCTACTGGGGTTGGGTTTTGCCTATCTCGATTGATAGTAACAATCCTGTTTTCAACAAATTATCAGATTGGATTTATTAATCAATTATTACTCCCGATTTCCGTGACGAAGATCGCTAATATACCAACAAACAAGGATACAACTCCGCATCTCTATCCAAAAGCAACAATGTGATCACATTAACTGGTTGTAATGATAGATCTATTAATGGAATCCAGCTCAAAAAAATGAAAGCAATTACTGATTTTCACTAATTCCTGGACTAATTTTCTTAAATTAATCGCATGGGTCAAAATAAATACTAAGATAAATGATTAAGTTATGCTGATAGTGAGTAAGAAATAAGTTAAGCACAAGAACGAAAGCAGATAGTAAAGAGTGCGCTTGTCACACATATAGAGTCTAGAGAGATTAGAAGTATGAAAAGTTCATCTGAATCTAAAAATGTAGTGGAACAACTTTTAAAGCCAATTCCGTTTTTCGCTGTCATCGGTATCGTTATTTTTGCTTCAATGTTATATATGAAGAAGTACGAAGCAGGTACTCATGTGCAATTTTTACCACAAAAACATGCTTCATCTCCTCAGCAACACTACACACTCAACATCAAAAATCCAGGGTGCAAACTGATAAGTTCAAGTGGAAATGTAATTCAGCTTTCTGACAATGTGAACATTCCTAAAGGCTCGACAATAAGCAGTAATTGCTTGGATAAAGAGTAGTGAAGAAAGTACTCATTACCGATGTTGAAATCAGTTTGTTGAGCTTTTTTCTCAATTAATTTCAGTCTGAGTCTGAAACAGTATTAATCCATAAAATTTTATCACAAGGCCCCCTTTCGGATAGAATTCGACCAAACATTAAAAATAAAATATTTCACAATTAACCAAGATCGAAACCGGTACCAAAACAACTAAAACTATAAGTTTTAGTGATGTCCATCACATTTAATATCGAATCAATCGATTCTCTTAAGTCACATACAAACTAACATGTGCCTCTATTCACAAAATACAACCGTGCACATTGCCCCAAAATTAAAACATGTTAGTTTTGCGCAATTACTACCCCTTTTGGTAGAAAATTTTATACAGAGAGAAGGCTTGCACGGAATGTTGATTGAGAAAGTATTAAATAACAATGTTGTGATCACCCGTAATACTGAAGGAAAAGAAACAATAGCCATGGGACGTGGACTCGGGTTTCAGATGAAATCAGGAATGAAACTTGACGCAAGTAAAATAGAAAAAACTTTCAGTATTGATAGTAACTCAGAAATTGATGGTCGCTATCAGGAACTCATCCAGGCAATTCCACACGAAATTCTGTTGGTTACAGAATCTATCATTGATCACGCCACCACTCTTTTGCCAAACAAGCTTCACCCAAGTGTACGGGTTTCGTTAGCAGACCACATTCATTGTGCTGTAGAACGCTGTATTCAAGGTAAATTCGCGAAAAATGCTATGCTTTGGGAAATAAAAAAATTCTATTCCCTTGAATATTCGATCGGTCTGGACGCTTTAGCAAAAATTAAACGTGCTTCAGGTATTCAGATGAATGATGACGAAGCTGGTTTTATTGCCCTGCACCTTGTTAATTCACAACTTAATGATGATATGCATAATACAATGGATATCACGGGCTTAATTAATGATATTGTCAATCTGATAAAATACAGTCTTAGAATTGATATGGACGAAGACAGTGTGAGTTATCAGCGCCTGGTAACTCATCTGCGTTATTTTGCTCACAGACTTATCCATGCTAATGAAGAACACAGCAATGATGAATCGCTTTTTGTTTCTGTTAGAGATGAATATCCAGATTCATTTGGATGTACAAAAAAAATCTATAGATTCATTGAAGATAAACTATCTCACAAAATGACCAAAGAAGAGATGATGTTTCTTACTATTCATATTGAACGGGTAAGAAGAGAACATAAGGAAGCATGATGAGTCATTCCTATTCTTCTCTTGCAAATACATTAATTAAATCAGTCGGCGGCAAAGAAAATATAAAAAACCTTGAACACTGCACTACTCGACTCAGGTTTACACTGAAAGATAAAACCAAAGTTGATTATGAACAACTAAAGAAGACAGAAGAAATTATTTCTATACGACATGGCGGTGGACAGCTTCAGCTAGTCGTAGGAACCCATGTAGATGAGATTTATTCAGAAATCTATCCTCTTATAGAAGAGAGCCTGAAAGATAACTCCACTATATCAGGTTCAATTTTCAATTATATGATTGATTTAATCTCGGGGATATTTTCACCTCTATTGGGAGTAATGGTTGCAGCCGGACTACTAAAAGGATGCTTATCACTTGCTACCGTATTCGAATGGCTGAATCCTAATACGGGAACTTACCGTATTTTCAATTCTGCAGCCGACTCTTTCTTTTTTTTCCTACCTATTATGCTTGGATACACCGCAGCCAAAAAATTTGGCTGCAACCCATTCGTAACAATGGTCATTGGTGGTGCTCTGGTTCATCCAGATATATCAAGCCACTATGAGATGATATTTAATGCGACAATTACGCATAAAGATTATCTGAATGAGAATTTTTTAGGTATTCCTATTACTTATATCAGGTATTCATACTCTGTTGTGCCAATAATTTTTTCGGCTTGGTTGAATTCAGTATTAGAAAAAAGATTACTAGAACTTATCCCATCATCATATAGAAATTTATTTCTACCTTTTTTATGTTTGATTATCATCGTTCCTACCACCTTTCTGGCTATAGGACCTATGTCAACCTATGCATCAAATAATATTGCATATTTTTTTAAATGGTTATACGAGTTGAGCCCTATTGCTGTTGGTGCCATTTTAGGCGCTTTCTGGCAGGTTCTCGTGATGTTTGGTGTTCACTGGAGTTTAGTTCCGATAGTAATCAACAACATTTCTACACTGGGGTTTGATCTGTTTTTACCTATGTTAGTTCCAGCGGTTTTTGGTCAGGTTGGTGCAGGACTTGCAATGGCATTAAAGACAGAAAGCCGTTCTGTAAAAAATCTCGCCCTATCGTCTTCTTTTACCGGTTTCTTGGGTATCACTGAACCGATTGTTTATAGTATTAACTTACCTCGAAAATATCCCTTCTTTATCGGTTGTATCGGTGGTGGCCTTGGCGGAATGTTTATGAGTGCTTATGAAGTAAAATCTTACTTTTTTACACTCCCTAACATATTTACTTTTGTTTCCTTCATACCGCCAGAGGGAATAAATAATATGGTAATTGGTGCAACAATCGGCTTAATTACGTCCTTTTCTTTCGCATTTATATTTACGTTTATTTTTTATATTAAATATAAAGCTGAAAAATCCACTTATGTAAATGAAGAAGTAAAAAACAGCATTAATACTGATCCCGTAGAAATGAAAAGACACATCTCTGAGATAAATGATATACATTCATCAGATCTTCACTATGAAGTAATCACAAGTCCATTTAAGGGAACAATCGTACCTCTTCATCAACTTAAAGACAGTACTTTTTCTTCCGGTATTATCGGTAAAGGAGTTGCTGTTAAGCCTGATTCAGGAAAACTACTCTCTCCGATAAATGGAACCGTGGTGTCTATTTTTAAAACGCAGCATTCTATCGGGTTGAAAAGTGATTCCGGAATTGAATTGCTAATTCATATCGGTATCGATACCGTACGGTTGAATGGGCAATTTTTCCACTGCTATATGACAGAAGGACAACAGATAAGACAAGGTGATTTGCTTATCGAATTCAGTATCGAATCTATCACGAATGCTGGATATGATATTACAACACCAATATTAATCACTAACTACGATGATTATAGTGATATATTAGTTATTCCCGAACAAAATATTAATGAAAAAGAAGAGCTACTTGCCTGTATTTAATTAAAGAAAAATCCCCACAATGTGGGGATAAAATACCTAAACTAAATAGGCAGAATGGTTAATAACGAACAAAATTATATAATAACTTAATTAATCGCCTAGATAGTTAAAGGTTAAATTCCAGTACCGGACTTTCTTTCCAACCATAACGTACGGCTTTGATATACACTTTGTCCGCTCCGGATTCCGGTTTAAAGCTTCCGTTATAAACTTGCCAGGTTTTGTTGTCATAACTATAACCAATTGAAGCTCCTGACGTGCGGTTTGAGATAAACAGACGCCCAACAGTACTATCTAATTCGGCAACAGGTTCTAATGTCGTTTGTTGTTTTCCATCTGGAGTCAGAAGATCTTTAATCATTTGGTCTTCATCAACTAACCCCATATCATTACCAGAATCACGCCATTTATTCATTACATCTCTGAATCTGTCTAAGACTGCTTTATATTTAGGATCAGCAGCTAAGTTATGAAGCTCTAGAGGATCTTTATTCAAATCATAGAGTGATTCAGCAGGTTTCGTTTTGAACCATTTGTCCTGAGCAGCAGTTAACGTTTTGTCTGCGTGACCTTTGTTCAGTGCTTTGGTACTTTCTAACACATTTCGAAATGCAACTGCAGAACCATTCGGTGCGTTATCAAAGTTTCTGACATATTGATAGTCATTATCTTTAACATAATAGGAACGCATATTTGTTGTATCGATACGGCCACGGTTTGCATAAACATAAGCCCGTTTTTTAGGATGGCTGTCTGAAAGGTCGATACCCTGCATGTATGGTAGTGAATCTACACCGGCGAAACCTAAAATTGTAGGAGCCATATCTTCAAATGAAATTAAGCGATCACTTTCTGTTCCATTTTCAGGGAACCAAGTTGGTTTATATTTATCAGGAATATGCATCATCATCGGAACATGAGTGCCCGTAACAAAACCTTCACGTTTACTTCTTGGTAAACAATCACCGTGGTCAGTTGTAAATATAACAACAGTATTATCCCACAATCCATCTTCTTTCAGATTTTTTATAACATTACCGACCTGCTGATCCATAACGTTAATATTTTCATAAAAACGAGCAATTTCTTTTCTGGTTTCCGGTGAATCGACTAAATATTCAGGAATGTCAATTTTGCTTACGTCAGGGGTATTAATTGTATAATGACTACGAATATTATCCATTATCTTCTGCAGACCTTTGAATGCTTTAGGAGCACCTTCTGCCGTAAAGAGACCAGATTCATGCGTGATCTGAGGGTTTAACTCCACAAAAAATGGTTTGTTCTGAAGATCATAATTACGCCATGCAGAGGGCAATAACTGGTCTTCAATATTCATATAGTTACCATGTTCTGACCAGATAGTAAAAGGTCCTGGGGAAATAGCTCCTTTTACAAACTGATAATCAAATTTAACGTCATTATAGGTAAAGTACCCATTTTTTCTCAGCAGTTCAGGATAAGCTTTCACATCTGCAGGAGGAACACCAGCATAACCTTTTTTGGCGGTACGCATATGCTGTAACCCTTCCATATTCTGGAAGCTACCTGTAATTAACCCAGCACGAGATGGTGCACTAACACCAGCCATAGTGTATACATTGGTAAATCTTACGCTTTCTTTTGCAAACGCATCTAAGTTCGGTGTTTGTGCAACATCATCCCCAAATGCACCAATACGTGAACTCATGTCTTCAGAAACGATAAAGACAATGTTCGGCCGTTCACTATTTATTTGTGGTGCATAATCATTCGCATATAACTGATTACTTACCGCCATTGTTATTAACGTAGGAAGAATAAGTTTTTTCATGTTCGTTCCTGTTTTTTTGTTCATATATATTTTTCCCTTATCCCAATATTATGCATATAACAGTAATTGGCACCTCAAAGAAGAAACTGCATGATCTAAATTAAATCAGGAAATAATTTAAATACATGCAGCTTAGTGAGGGGTCTATCTTATAACTTAATTTGTTTTTGGTTCACTTAACTGCTCACCCTGAGAAGCAATAATGGATTTATACCAGTCGAAACTTTTCTTACGTTTACGCTCTAATGTACCATTGCCTTCATCATCGCGGTCTACATAAATAAACCCATAACGTTTAGACATCTGAGCCGTTGAAGCGCTAACTAGGTCGATTGGTCCCCAGCAGGTGTACCCCATGACTTCTACTCCGTCCTGAATTGCTTCACCAACTTGATATAAATGGTCGTTCAGGTAGTCAATTCGGTAATCATCGATCACTTCACCATTGTCATTAATAACATCTTTAGCTCCCAGACCATTCTCCACGATAAATAGTGGTAACTGATAACGGTCATACAGGAAATTAAGAATATAACGAAGGCCTATCGGGTCAATTTGCCATCCCCATTCAGAAGCTTCCAGATAAGGGTTAGAAATCATGTTCAGCATGTTGGCACTTGCCAGATCAACATGAGCTGGATCAGCACTAGCACAACCGGTCATATAGTAACTAAAAGAAACAAAATCGATGGTTTCTTTCAGAGACTCAATATCGTCATCCGTCATTTCAATGGTAATGCCCAGCTCTTTAAACTTACGAGTCATATAGCTCGGGTAATAGCCACGAGCCTGAATATCTCCAAACATTAACCATTCACGGTTTTGCGTTAATGTTTGCATCATGTCGTTCGGCTTCGGTGTGTATGGATACAACATGGCCCCAAGCATCATGTTACCAATCATGGCATCAGGAATAATTTCATGACAGGCTTTTACTGCTTTTGCACTAGCCACTAACTGGTGGTGAATTGCCTGATAACGGGTTTGCTCATCCACATCACGAGGAAGGCCTGAACCAGTAAACGGTTCATGTAACGTTACGTTAATTTCGTTAAACGTTAACCACTGTTTTACTTTATTTCCGTAACGCTCAAATGCGATGCGTGCATATTTTTCAAACATGGCAATAACTTCACGGCTTGTCCAACCACCATATTTCTGTGCAAGGTTAAGTGGCATCTCATAGTGAGATAGTGTCACTAATGGCGTGATATCATGTTTTTCTAATTCAGCAAAAATACGGTCATAATATTCAAGACCCGCCTCATTCGGCTGTGAATCATCCCCATTCGGAAAAATACGACTCCAGGCAATAGATAAACGTAAACAGGTAAATCCCATCTCACCAAATAGTGCTATATCTTCTGGATAACGGTTATAGAAATCAATAGCGACATCTTTGATATTGAAGTCACCTTCAGTTCGATATACTAACTCCCCCATAGCTCCTTTTGGTTGAACATCCGACGTGGACAACCCTTTACCATCTGCTGTGTGTGAACCTTCCACCTGATTTGCGGCTACAGCACCGCCCCAAAGGAATGAATCTGGAAAACGAAAACTCATAAATCTAATCTCCTCAATCTTTGTCTAATTAACTTTCGCCATTGATCTTTACTGTTTTTTTGACTTTAAGGGAACACTGTTCACCCGTCCGAACATTACAGTAAGTAGCGTGGCTAGTACGATAGAAACAATAGAGGCAAATACAGCAACCCAGAGGGTCATATCCACACCTGTTGACGGAATAAATTGTGGGAAAACCAAGATACTCGGCAGAGCAAAGGAATAGATACGAACCTGGAAGTAACCGATAATGGCTGCACCAATAGCACCAGCAACACAACCAAATACAAACGGACGTTTTTTCGGCAAATTAACACCGTATATAGCTGGTTCAGTAATACCGAACAGACCAGCTGTGAATGCAGAACCTGAAATCGCTTTAAGTTTAGTATCTCTGGCTACAATAAATACACCTAAAGCTGCACCAGCCTGAGCTAATACTGCAGGAACAAGTAATGGCAGCATGCTGTCTGAACCTATTACAGCCATATTGTTCAGAAGAATTGGCACAAATCCCCAATGCAGACCAAAGATAACAAAGATTTGCCAGCCTGCGCCCATAATCAAACCAGCAATTACAGGACTAACGCTATAAAGCAGTTCATAACCATGAGCAAGTAAATTACTTGCATAAGTTGCAGCCGGACCAATCGCCAGAAAAGTTAATGGCACAGTTACCATAATACACAATAACGGCGTAAAGAAATTCTTAACGGCACCCGGCAGGATTTTGTTAAATATTGGCTCTAACTTACAGGAAACGTATGCAGCAAAAATGATTGGCATTACGGATGACGCATAATTCATAAAGGTAATTGGAATACCTGCGAAAGTCATACCCGCAAAATCAGCCGCCAGGGACGCATTAAATGCTGCCTGCATCGTTGGGTGAACCAAAGCACCACCAATTGCCATCGTCACAAATGCATTACCTTTAAACTTCACCCCAGCGGTATAGCCCAATGCTAACGGGAAGAAAAAGAACAATGCATCACTACCGGCGAACAATAATTGATAAGTACCACTTGATGGTGATGTCCAACCTGCAGCAACTGCCAGAGCCAAAATACCTTTTAAAATACCAGAAGCAGCCATCACTCCAAGCAATGGAGTAAAAATGCCGGAGATCAAATCGATAAAAGTAGCCAGAACGCCTTCTTTTTCTTTCTTTTCTACAGGTTCAGATGACGCTACAGCTCCCCCCATTGCTCCCTGAACAGCTTTGAATACCTGATTAACATGGTTACCAATAACAACCTGAAACTGACCACCACTTTCAACTGCCGCAATAACCTCATCCAACCCTTTGACAGTTTCCTTATCAGCTTTAGAGTTATCATAAAGTTTAAATCTTAAACGCGTAGCGCAGTGCACCACACTCTCTACATTTTCTGTCCCACCGACACCTTTCACAATATCAGCTGCAACTTGTTCATATGCCATAAAAATACCCAGTCAATAATCCAAAACTTTATTTCAGCCGACCATAAAAAAACCCGGGCCAATCTAAGCTCAGAAACATACTTAGACAGACCCGGGTTTTGCCCGCTTCGACGGTAACAATCCCAATAACTCAAATTTGTGGTATAAAAAAACCTGACCATTCACCTAATCAGTTATTAGGTATAATGTGCCAGGTTTTGCCCGTAAAACACGGTTACAATCCAACTTACTATAAGTCGTAATTTATGCGTACCCTCGATACATGGTCAATCAAACAAATACTTATATGTGATTTTGATCTCTATTTATCTTTTTCATTAGCGCAATATAATGATTAATATCACACTATTATACATTCATTTCTTATTTATCCCTGTTCAGAAAAAATCAATATCTACAGTGATTTTTTATCCTTGTCTGGCCTGAACAAAGTACTTATCAGTTCTGTTGGCATAGGGAATAAAATTGTTGAGCTTTTTTCTCCAGCAATTTCAGTAAGTGTCTGAAGGTATCGCAAAAGAATGGCATTTGGCTCTTTTGCTAACTGACTTGCTGCTTCAACAAGTTTTTCCGAAGCTTCCATTTCCCCGGCAGCATGAATCACCTTCGCACGACGCACACGCTCCGCTTCGGCTTGTTTTGCAATTGCTCTGACCATGGTTTCATTTAAATCGACATGTTTTATTTCGACATTTGTAACCTTGATTCCCCAGCCATCGGTTCTGGCATCCAGAACAGACTGAATATCATCATTGAGCATTTCCCGGTTAGCCAGCATTTCATCCAGATCATGCTGACCTAATACGGATCTCAATGTTGTCTGAGCTAGTTGGGACGTCGCCTGAAAGTAATCTTCAACGTTAATAATGGATTTTTGCGGATCAAGTACCCGAAAATAAATAACTGCGTTGACTCTGACAGAGACATTATCCCGACTAATAACATCCTGACTCGGAACATCCATAACCACGGTACGTAAATCCACTTTCACCATTTGTTGAATAAACGGAACCACAATAATCAACCCAGGACCTTTAACTGCCTGAAACCGTCCCAGAAAGAAAATTACCCCACGCTGATATTCCCGCAAAATGCGGATCATACTAAATGCAATAATAACAAGCAGAAAAACACCTAAAAATGGTGTAATCATTCCGCTATTTACTCCTAATTCAATCATTTTTCTCACCCCCAGTTCGCCTGCGAACATGTAAAGTCAGACCATCAATAGAATCAATAGTGACAATGTCACCTTTCTGCACTGGATTATTGCTCTCTGCAGCCCAACGTTCACCTCTGATCAACACAAAACCATGACCTGTAAAACTGTCTTCAGCTTCGGCATCACAACCTATCAGTGCTTCAAAACCACTAACTACCTGTTTATGCCTCATATTCAATAGCGTTTTTAGTACAAATACGATAAAAGCCCCTGATACTATTGCGATGGTATAAATTATATTCATTGAAATTTTAAGCTCGGGAAGATCTGTCTCAATAAGGAATACCGATCCCAAAACGAAAGTAATAATTCCACCTATCCCCAAAATACCAAAACTGGGCACCATAGCTTCAGCAACCAACATACCAATACCGGCAAATATCAATCCCAGTCCGACATAGTTCACTGGCAGTAACTGAAACGCATACATAGCAATAAATAAAGCAATAACACCAATCGTCCCGGCAACGCCAAACCCCGGGCTATAAAATTCCAGAATCAGACCGTAAATACCGACCATCATTAAAATGTAGGCAATATTCGGATCAGTAATTGTTGCCAGAAACTTATTTCGCCAGTCAGGATTTCTGAACTCCAGTCTAATGCCCTGAAAATTCATTACCTCAGACTTCTTATTTATAACAACAGATTGTCCATTTAAGCTTGTTAACAAATTTTCCGGAGAATCTGCAATAAGATTAATCACATTATTTTTTAACGCTTCATCAGCTGAAAGTGTTGCAGCATCCCTAACTGCTTTTTCGGCCCATTCAGCGTTTCTGCCTCTTAACTGAGCCAGTGACCGGATATACGCAATCGAATCATTAAGTATCTTTTTTTCCATCGCGCTTGGTGACTGTTTTTCTTTCCCTTCTTCCTGCTTTCCTCCCCCAGAAGGACCATTTATCTGTACCGGTGTTGCCGCACCCAATGTGGTTGCAGGAGCCATCGCAGCAATATGACACGCATAAAGAATGTAGGTGCCCGCGCTGGCAGCTCTGGCCCCCTGAGGATAAACAAGACACAAGACAGGAATTTTGGATGCAAGAATCTGCTGGTTAATTTCGCGCAGACTGCTCACCAGCCCGCCCGGAGTATCAATTGTGATTACAATGGCAGGAATATCAGGCTGATGATTAAAATGTTGTATTTCATTGATGACATAATCACCCACAGCAGGACCGATAGCACCACTGATATTCAGTACCGGAACTGTCCTGGGTAACACGTTTTCAGATTTAATTGTGTCAGCAGCAGGCAGTTCCGTTAACCCAATGAGACAGCTTAAAACTATCCCGATAATCCAACGATACATCTGACTTTCCACTATGACATACCCTAAAAGTATAGTTCATAATTTCAAATATAATATTAGGAAAATCAACTGGTGCTTTATTGTGTTTGGACATAAAAAGACCCCCAGTAATTGGAATGTCCAACTATTGGGGGTCAATTCATTTTTGTCAGGCGTTTTATCAATTAATGCTTATATAAAAATCATCAGAACTTAGATTTTAAAGCACCAACAGTGTTAATTTGCATGTTGTTTGTATGGCCTGAACCAGGAGCACTTTTAACCACAACAACCAACGCATCATCATCCAAAATTTTCTCTTCGATAATCGGTGTCATCGTTTTTTCCAGGATTTCAGAACGATCCGTATAAGGTTCAATTGAGTATGCTTCAACACCGTAGCTTAGAGCTAAGAAACGAGAAATCTGAGGCTCAAAACAACCAGCGAAAATAGGTGCTGTAGGACGATGAGCAGCCACCATACGAGCTGTCGTACCCTGACGAGTTGGAACAATGATAGCATCGACGTTCAGGTCACGAGATGCTTTTGCAGCAGACTTAGCAACGTAAGCTTGCAAATTGTCTCGGTCATTAGCCAGTTCATAGTTGATATCAGTAGACGTTTGTTCTTCAACGTGTTCTGCAATGCGAGCCATTGTTTCTACTGCTTCAAATGGGTAGTTACCATAGGCAGTCTCACCAGACAACATAACCGCATCAGTTCCGTCAAGAACAGCATTAGCAACGTCAGAAATTTCCGCACGAGTCGGACGAGGGTTTTCGATCATACTTTCCAGCATTTGAGTTGCCGTAATAACTGGAATATTCGCTTTGATACATTTCTGAATCATAGATTTTTGGACCAAAGGAACCTGTTCACCTGGGATTTCAATACCCAAGTCACCACGAGCAACCATAACTGCATAAGCAACTTCGAGGATTTCATCCAGATTATCTACACCTTCACGGTTTTCAATTTTTGCGATAATCTTGATTGGAGAGTTTTTCTCATCCAGAATGTTCTGAACATCCAGAACGTCTTGTTTAGAACGAACGAAAGAGTGAGCAATAAAATCCACACCTGCGTCAATCGCCATTTCGATGAAAGTTTTATCACGCTCAGTAACTGAAGGCAGTTTAATTTCAACGCCAGGAACGTTAACGCTCTTCTTCTTCTTAATTTTGCCGTTATTCATTGCTGTCGCGTAAAGAGCTTCTTCATCTTTACTATCAACGATTAGCTCAAGTAAACCATCATCAATAAGAATACGAGAACCTACGGGAACATCTTTAACAAAACCAAGATAGTTAACCTGTACAGCTTCACGAGTCGTCGCAACATCCAGACCATCGGAACGGAAAGTCACTTTATCACCAGTTTTGATGATTAAATCTTCTTCCTGTTTCAGGTTAGTACGCATTTCTGGTCCTTTGGTATCAACCAATACTGCCAGTTTATCACTTGCTTTACGTACATTTTCAATAACTTCACGAGTAGCTTCTGGAGTCTGGTGAGCTGTATTTAAGCGGATTACATTAGCACCACGCTTGTACAGTTCACTGATAAACTCGACATTACCTTTAAGATCCGAAACAGTTGCAACTATCTTCGTTTTCTTGCTCATTAAAATATTTACCTACATTCACATTAAATTTAAAAATTTTTCCGGCGCATTGTATGTCAAAGTGACAAGAGTTTCCTTATTATTTATATGACAATTTGTATATCTGACATGGAAACTATTAACTGAAAGTATAAATTATCTTTTTTACACAGCTAACCCGTTCATACCACGAAACTTCTCCCTCTAATCCTGCAAAAACCAGTCGGGAATACAGTTGGTTCCTACAGGAAATCATTCTGGATCTTTAGCAAAAAAAAACTTGTGCTATCGTTGCTTTCGGTTGAAGAAATGAGAACTTTTTAACCACAAGCACATATCTATAAATTAGGTCACCATAGAATTTGATTGATTGTTTCGCCAAAGGAATTGAAAGTACCTGCACAGTTCTGTCGAAGAGAGCATAGGGGAAAATGGCGAAAATCAAGGGAGAAAACGGAATGTTAAAAGATCAATTACCTCAAGTTAAAGTTGCCCTTCCAGGCCCTGCGACACAAGCTCTTCAGGAAAGAAGAAGCAAAGCTAACCCAAGCTCTATTCGCTGTATTTATCCTGTTGCAATGAAAAGAGCACAAGGTGCAATGATTGAAGATTTGGACGGTAACCTTATTCTTGACTGGATTGGTGGTGTAGGTGTTTTAAACATCGGTCACTGTCACCCTGAAGTAGTTGAAGCAGTTAAAGAACAGTCTGAAAAATATTTCCACGGCATGTTCAACATTGTTACTCATGAAGGCTACGTAGAATTGGCTGAAAAACTGAATGCAATCATTCCAGTTAAAGGCGATGAAAAGAAAACGTTCTTCGCAAACAGTGGTGCAGAAGCGGATGAAAATGCAATCAAACTTGCCAGAGCTTACACTAAACGCTCTAACGTTATCGTTTTCTCAGGCGCTTTCCATGGTAGAACTTACCTTACCATGTCAATGACATCTAAAAAAGCTTACGCCAGAGGTATGGGTCCATTACCTGGTGGTATCTTCCGTGCAGAATATCCTTACCTGTATCGCGCTGAAAAAGAAATGAACGAAGCAGAAATGCTGGCTTACTACAAACAAAAAATTGAAAAAGTGTTTGAAGAAGCGTCTCCGGCAGCCGAAGTTGCAGCAATCGTTCTTGAGCCTCTTCAGGGTGAAGGTGGTTTCGTACCAGCTCCTATCGCATGGGTTAAAATGCTGAGAGAACTTTGTGATAAAGAAGGCATCCTTCTGATTGCAGATGAAGTTCAAACTGGTTTTGGCAGAACTGGCAGAATGTTTGCTACCAACTACTGGGCAGAAGCTGGTATTTATCCAGATATCGTATCTACTGCGAAATCTATTGCCGGTGGTGTGCCTCTAAGTGCTATTACAGCGAGTGCTGAAATTATGGAATCTACTCCAGCAGGAACTATCGGTGGTACTTACGGCGGTAACGCTCTTGCTTGTGCAGCAGCTTTAAAAGTTATCGAAATCATGGAACGTGATAACCTGGCAGAACGTGCTCAGGAAATCGGTTCAATCGTGACTGAACGTTACTCAAAATGGATGAAAGAAAATCCATATATCGGTGATATCCGTGGTTTGGGTGCAATGATCGGTATCGAATTTGTAAAAGACAAAACCACGAAAGAACCATACCCTGAAATGGTTAACTACCTGATCCAGGAATGTGTCTCTCACGGTCTTCTTATCGAAAATGCCGGTACTTACGGCAACGTAGTACGTTTCCTTGCTCCTCTTGTTATCACTAACGAACAGTTAGAAGCAGGTCTTACTATCATGGAAGCAGCAATTGAAAAATTCACCAATAAATAAGGTGAATAAATGATTTTCCGGCTCCAGTTACATCTGGAGCTGGTTATTTCCCGCCGATTATTCTCTATATTGCACAGCACTCACAATTAATTCCTGCATATCTCCTCATTTCCCTGATTTTTTCGTTTTATGACTATTTCCCCCTTTACCTGTTTGTCAGAGATACTCGGCTTGTTTATTATGACATCAGACTTTATCAGCGATGCAACCCGTATTAATGATAATTTGCTGACGTAATCCCCGGTCTTTTCATAGGATATCTTTAACTTCCTTTCGGTGTTCCACCTGATACTGGGTAATTTCATCATCTATTTCCAGAAAGAAGACCGACACCCGTTCCTTCTCCATTTCTGCCAATTCAGAACAGCAATTATCATTTCGAAACCTAGCCTCGTCTGTTAATGATAATAACAATTCATTCCGACTAATGCGGAAATTATAAAAGTAACAAGGACGTATTATGCAAACTCAAACAATCTACCTCCCCGATTACACTGTTGGCGAAGATGCATACGATAAAATTGGCTACATCACTAAGGCTTACGGAACAAAAGCCGTCGTTATTGGCGGTAAAACGGCGATTGAAAAAGCGAAACCGGCACTAAGTAAAGGGGTAGAAAATTCTTTAACCGTTATACTGGATTTTCTCTGGTACGGCGGCGATGCCACAATGGCAAATGTCCATCGATTGGCAGAAAACCATTTCGTTAAAGAAGCTGATATGCTGTTTGCAGTCGGTGGCGGACGTGCCTGTGACACAGTAAAAGTATTGGGTGCGCTAACAGGCAAACCAGTGTTTACCTTCCCTACTCTTGCATCAAACTGTGCGGCCTGTACTTCATTAAGCGTTATGTATAACGAAGACGGATCTTTCGATGATTACTCTTACCAAAATCGCCCGGCACTACACACTTTTATCAACACACAAATCATCGCAGAATCCCCCGAAGAATTATTCTGGGCAGGTATTGGTGATGCATTGAGTAAAGAATGTGAAGTCGAATACTGTTGCCGTGAGAAACAACTCACTCATCTTCCGTTACTCGGACTTGGCATAGCAAAAACCTGTACTGCACCTTTACTGATGTATGGCGAAAAAGCGTTAGAAGACTGCCGTAATAACCGAGTTTCCCCTGAACTGGAAGAAGTTGTACTGGATATCGTAATGCTAACCGGTATCGTATCTAACTGCGCGGTTCATATCAGCGATCAGATAGCACCGGAAGATCAGTATTACTACAACAGCTCACTGGCCCACTGTGTCTATTACGGAAGCTCATTAATTCCAACCTGTGAATCCCACTTACACGGCGAAATTGTCTCTTTTGGTGTGCTGTGTTTACTGAAATACGATAACAATATGGATGAGTTCAACAAAATTCTTGCCTTCAACAAAGCATTAGGCTTGCCTATTACTATGGCTGACATTGGATTAACTGCAGAAGATCTTCCTGTTGTTGCAGAAAAGGCGGTTTCGGTTATTGAATGGAAATATTTACCGGGTAATCCAACCAAAGAGAAATTTATTCAGTCTATTTTAGATACCGACCGTATCGGCCAATCACATAAATAACGTCAGCCAATCATTTCCCCATGAAACACTTAAACCAGTGAGGCTAAATTAAGCTTCACTGGTTTTCTGCACAAATACTCGTTGATAATTTGGCCTAACTCACATTTTTGGCTTTATACCCAAATCAATAATGTAACCGGTTCCAATTTCTGTTATAGTCCTCCGTATAAACTCAAAAATAGTTTTAAGTATTTAAATTCCAAAAGGACTAATCTATGTTTCATAAAAAATTAAAACCATTTCCTAAAGATTTCCTTTGGGGTGCATCAACATCCGCATATCAGGTAGAAGGTGCAAGTTTAACTCATGGTAAAGGACCTTCATGTCAGGATGTTAAGGAATTACCACCTAACACCAGTGGATTAGAAGTTTGTGCTGACCAATATCATCATTACAAAGAAGATGTTGCGTTAATGGCTGAAATGGGATTTAAGGTCTATCGTTTTTCAATTTCCTGGTCTCGCCTACTTCCAGAAGGTACTGGCCGCATAAATCAGGAAGGGATTGATTACTACAATAACCTTATCGATGAATGCCTGAAATATGACATTATTCCGTTAGTCACTATGTTCCACTTTGATATGCCGGCAGCATTAGATGAGCGTGGTTCTTGGGGTAATCCTGAATCAGTCAATTGGTTCGTTGATTTTGCGAAACTAATGTATGAATGCTTCGGAGATCGGGTTAAAAACTGGTTAACTATCAATGAACAAAATATGCTGACATTAGTAGGGCCTCTTATCGGGACTCTTCACATTCCGGAAGGCTGCACAAATCAGGTTAAAGAAATTTACCAGCAAAACCACCATATGCTGGTTGCTCAGGCAAAAGCAATGGCTTTATGTCATGAAATGGTGGACGGTGGTAAAATCGGTCCTGCTCCAAATATTTCACTGGTGTACCCTGCTTCATGCAAACCTGAAGATATCATTGCTTCTCAAAATACCAATGCAATCAGAAACTGGCTGTATTTAGATATGTCAGTGTTTGGCAAGTATAACAATTTGGTATGGGCATATCTTGAAGAGCACGATGCGACACCGACATTTGCGCCTGGTGACGAAGAAGCTTTAAAAAATGGTAACCCTGATTTCATCGGATTTAACTACTACAATACGATGACAGTTGAACATTACGCAATGGATGATGAAGAAGAACAATCTGCAGGTTCAGATCAACAGCATCAACGTGGCGAAAAAGGATTTTATAAAGGATTCCGTAATCCGAATCTGCCAACGACTGAATTTGGATGGGAAATCGACCCTATGGGGTTCCGTTCAACTATGCGTGAAATATACTCTCGTTACAGACTGCCATTAATTGTAACTGAAAATGGTTTAGGTGCTTACGATACCTTAACTGAAGACGGTAAAATTCATGATTCTTATCGTATTGAATATCTGCGTAAACACATCGAAGAAGTTCAATTAGCCATTACTGACGGCGTAGAAATGATGGGATACTGCCCATGGTCAGCAATCGACTTAGTATCCACTCATGAAGGGATTGTTAAGCGTTATGGATTTATCTATGTCGACCGTGATGAATTTGACCTGAAAACCCTTGATCGTTACCGTAAAGACTCTTTCTTCTGGTATAAAGATGTTATCGCTTCAAATGGCGAAAAAATGTAATTTTATCACTCAATAAGATAATAGCCTCCAGCTAAACCGGAGGCTTATCCCCATAAGCGCTGACAAGAACATCTGTCTCCGCTATGTTATCCAAGACAAATGCCCTAACAAATAAAATATTAGGGCAAAAAGAAAAAGTGAATAATAAGTCTTTACTTTGTTATTGGCTGATTGTTGCTTTTAGAGCATCGATAGAAGTTTCAACACCAGCGGCAACTGTCATTGTCAGGTCTTCCATTTCTAGAGAAACGTCACCGTTATAACCCATCATGTGCACAACTGAGAAGAATTCTTTCCACCATTGAAGGTCTTTACCACAACCAACAGCAACATAGTTCCATGTACGGTTAGCACTTTCTTCAACTGGACGAGGTTCTAATAGACCATCAACATCAGCAAGACCACGTTCGATACGAGCATCTTTACCGTGTACGTGGAAGATACAACCTTTAAGAGCACGTGCTGCTGCAATTGGATCAGCGCCAAGAATCATCATGTGAGATGGGTCTAGGTTGATACCTATCATAGGGCCAACGGCTTCTCTTAGTTTTAGAAGAGTTGAAGCACTCCATACCATTGTTCCAGGGAACTCTTCGATTGCGATTTGTTCAACACCACATTTTTCACAATGAGCAGCAAATTCTTTCCAGAATTTGATAGTCACTTCCCATTGATATTCATAAGCAGGAGCCATGAAGTCAGGCCAAGAAACAGTTGAAGTGATCCAGTTAGGAGTTGTATCACCAGGAGCACCAGCAGGAAGACCTGCCATCGCAACCAATTTTTTAACACCTAGTTTGCCAGCCAGAGTTGCACAGTCATACATGCTTTTCGCATATTCTTCACCTGTTGCAGATGGCCAAGTTGGGTTACAAGAAGTGTTAAGAGCTGAAATGCGCATACCACGTTTTTCTAATTCAGCCTGGAATTCGTTAAATTTAGCCTGGTCAGTAAGTAGCTCTTGAGTATTCACGTGTTTACGTGCACCCCAACCACCTGCAGTCATTTCTACTGCGTCAAGACCCAGAGATTTAACTTTATCTAGCATGTCAGGAAAAGAAAGATCCGCATATACGTCTGTACAGATTGCAAGTTTCATAAGTTCTATCCTTATAATTTTAAATAACAGTGTTATTAGTGCCACTTATTGGTTAGATATTATATTTCATTAAAAAAATCACATTAACCAAGAGAAATGATTCCTCTTGGTTAGATTTATTATTTCAAGTTCGCATGTCCTTCTTCTCGCTGGTAACCGTGCTGCTCTTGTTTTTCAATAAAACATTCTTCCATCTCTTCGAGAGGAATACCTTTGGTTTCTGGAACAAAACGACGAACAAACAGATAAGCCAGGATCATGCATGCCGCGAATACCCACATAGGGAATGCACCTTTGAAATGCTCATTCAGGTATACACTATCGTTCATTACCGGGAACGCTAATCCAATGATGAAGTTACTTACCCAAACAGCACCGATAGCAACCCCCATTCCCATAGAACGCATACGGTTAGGGAACATTTCTGATACAACCAACCACGCACCAAGTGCCCATGATAAAGCGAAACAAATCATAAATGTCGCCATACCAGCTAAGGTCCAATACCCCATAGTTAATGCTGCTTCACCAGTCAGACTGTGAGACTGATAGATAAAGTAAGAAGTTAGGACAAGACCAAAAGCACAACCCAATGAACCAAATTTAAGTAGTGGTACACGACCAACTTTATCCATCAGTAATGCACTTAATGCGGTACCAATTAACTGAACTACACCAATCCAGATAGTAAGGAATAAAGCAATATCATTATTACCAGTAACACGTTCAAGTATAACTGGTGCATAATACATCATTATATTCACACCACTGGCTTGCCCAAAAATTGAAATAAAACAGGCAACAAAGACTATTAACCAAAATAATTTTTCTTTATGAACGGCCATATTTCTTTGAAGTTGTTTACTCTCTTCTGCTTCTTTATTAGAAGCTTCGATTTGAGTAATTAATAAATCAGAATATGGTTCATCACGAAATATTTTCATCAAAACACGTTTAGCCTGTTCTTTTTTTCCAACCAGCATTAACCAACGTGGTGATTCTGGAATAAATAAAGAAAAAACGATAAACAATACACATGGAACAGTTTCTGAGCCAATCATTATTCTCCAACCAACATCATTCAACCACGCATCGGTCATGCCTTTTGCAATTAGGTAGTTAACGGTGAAGATCAGAACCTGACCACCAACGATGGCAAAGTTCTGCATACCTACAGCACGGCCACGAATCTGTTTTGGTGAAACTTCAGACATGTACATTGGTGAAACAGAAGATGCAATACCGACGGCAAGCCCACCAATCATTCGATAAACGATAAACCAGAAAAAGGTAGTTGCTAAAGCAGAGCCTGCAGCAGAAATAGTGTAGAGGATAGCCGCAAAAATAAGAGACTTTTTTCGTCCCCATCTTTTTGATAACGGGCCGGACCAGAAAGCACCAATAATACAACCAATTGCTACGTTTGAAACCGCCCATCCAACACCCAATGGGCTCAGATCAAAATAATTTTTAATAGGATTTACAGCTCCGGAAATTACAGCTGTATCATAACCAAGTAAAAGACCGCCTAATGCAGCAACACCACATATGAATAAAATATATTTGACACTATAGTTATTACTTCTATGTTCCACGTTTTCAATGTTATTAGACATAATTCCTCCATTGGAATTTTGTTTGATTTAAAGACATTGTTATGTTTATAAAAATGGGCAGTACAATGCTGCCCAATTAGAAATTAACTTATAGCTTTACAATGTAATAGCACCTTATGCAAATTACTCACAGGCTACTCAAATTTAACCCAGCTAGAGCCGTTATCTGCTGAACGTACACAGTTTTCGATCCAACGAACACCTTCCAAACCTGCATTAATATCTGGGTAGATTAGGTTTTCTAGGGTTTCTTTATCACCAGTTTTCGCTGCATTGATTGCAATAGCACATTGTAGGTAAATGTTAGCCCAAGACTCAGCCAAACCTTCAGTGTGAAGAGCACCAAGACGTTCATATTCCATTGCTTCTTCATATAGATATGGCATACCGTGGTGCATAACCTGATTTGGTTCACCCTGAACCTGATAAATCAGTTCACCAGGGTTGTAGTCACTCCATTCAAGGCTGGCTTTAGAACCAATAACACGGATGCTTTGGCTGTCCATTGAACCTGCGTTGATTGAAGAAGCCCACATACGACCAACAGCACCATTATCGTAGTGCATGATTACCATTGCGTTATCTTCCAGTGGCGCACGAGAAGGGATAAAGCTTTGGCGGTCACACATCAGTTCTTTAATTTTCATGTGTGGAGCTACAAGTTCTGAAATGTAGTAAGTGTGGGTTGAAATATCACCTAGTACAAATGTTGGACCTGAGATTTTAGGGTCAACACGCCATTTTTGTGCGTCGTTATATTTGTCGCCATCTTCAGTTGCGCTGAAACCGTGAGTGTATTGCATGTCAATCATACGTACATCACCGATATCACCGTTAAGGATCATTTTTCTCATCTGGCGAAGTAATGGGTGTCCTGAGAAACCATAAGTTACACCAACGATAAGATTTTTAGATGCTGCAAGATCTTTAATTTCCTGAGCTTCTTTCACTGTGAAGAATAATGGTTTTTCACAGATTACATGTAGGCCAGCATTAAGTGCAGCTTTAGTGATTTCGTAGTGAGTACCATTTGGAGTCGCAATAGAAACAACTTCAACACCATCTTCGCGTTGTGCTTCCATTTCAAGCAATTGTTGATAGTTGTCATAGCAGCGTTCTGGATCCATTCCTAAATTAACACCAAAATCGCGTCCACGTTCAGCATCGATATCGAATGCTGAAGCAACTAATTTAAATGCAGTGTTATCACGAAGTGCACCACTACGGTGTTTATAACCAACCTGGCTTAAACGACCACCACCAATCATTGCCCAGCGAAGAGGTTGAGGAATTAATTTTTCACCAATATTCATAATTGTAGGTTCCACTATTGATTTACTATCTAGCGTTTTGCTCCCGTGAGCAATGGTAAGTAAAAAAATTCGTACTCAACCAAAAACGCACCTTTTATTTAACTTTACGCTCCCGTAAGAAATAGATGGCAAATAATTTACTTTCCCAAATAAATATATTTATACCACCACCAATCACGGTTATATAATAATGATAAATAACACTTTTTAAAAAAACCAAGTTATTTAACTGTTCGATATGGAACTAACATACATTCAATTTTATATTTTTTAAAAGTAATAATCATGAATTCAGGAATCGCGTCACAAATTTACCCCAAGCCAATGCACCCGAGAGCAAATTTCGTAATAATGTTTATACCCAAGTGACTTCAAGATGCAGGATTCAGAGCTTCATCAATAAGTTCAGTTCAAGGAAAATAACTGAAGTAATGGCTATTCCCTTTCGAAGTTATTTGACACAGAAATGGGCTTATTGATGAGCTCCCAAAGGGCGAGTTTTATTAGCGCCTATTCTGCGTGCGTTACTGATTTTCAACGTAGAACCACTATGTCTTTAAATCAGTGCCTTGCCTAGGAGCTAATAAATTCTCGCTGAACAAGCATCTTGAAGTCACTTGGGTATATACTGCGTTACTAAAAACTCATCAAATTGGTCAGAGAAATAAGACATGGCGAGAATAGCTGGGGGATCAAAGTAGACGGTACATCGCGCATTTATTGATGCAGCATCAAAAGAAGCCCTAACAAATAAAATATTAGGGCAAAACGAAAAGAAAAAGTGAATAGTGATTCTTTACTTTGTTATTGGCTGATTGTTGCTTTTAGAGCATCGATAGAAGTTTCAACGCCAGCGGCAACTGTCATTGTCAGGTCTTCCATTTCTAGAGAAACGTCACCGTTATAACCCATCATGTGCACAACTGAGAAGAATTCTTTCCACCATTGAAGGTCTTTACCACAACCAACAGCAACATAATTCCAGGTACGGTCAGCACTTTCTTCAACTGGACGAGGTTCTAATAGACCATCAACATCAGCAAGACCACGTTCGATACGAGCATCTTTGCCGTGTACGTGGAAGATACAACCTTTAAGAGCACGCGCTGCTGCAATTGGATCAGCACCAAGAATCATCATGTGAGATGGGTCTAGGTTGATACCTATCATAGGGCCAACGGCTTCTCTTAGTTTTAGAAGAGTTGAAGCACTCCATACCATTGTTCCAGGAAACTCTTCGATTGCGATTTGTTCAACACCACATTTTTCACAATGGGCAGCAAATTCTTTCCAGAATTTGATAGTTACTTCCCATTGATATTCATAAGCAGGAGCCATGAAATCAGGCCAAGAAACAGTTGAAGTGATCCAGTTAGGAGTTGTATCACCAGGAGCACCAGCAGGAAGACCTGCCATCGCAACCAATTTTTTAACACCTAGTTTGCCAGCCAGAGTGGCACAGTCATACATGCTTTTCGCATATTCTTCACCTGTTGCAGATGGCCAAGTTGGGTTACAAGAAGTGTTAAGAGCTGAAATACGCATACCACGTTTTTCTAATTCAGCCTGGAATTCGTTAAATTTAGCCTGGTCAGTAAGTAGCTCTTGAGTATTCACGTGTTTACGTGCACCCCAACCACCTGCAGTCATTTCTACTGCGTCAAGACCCAGAGACTTAACTTTATCTAGCATGTCAGGAAAAGAAAGATCAGCATATACGTCTGTACAGATTGCGAGTTTCATAGGTTTTATCCTTATTATTTTAATAACCGTGATAATATACCCAAGTAACTTCAAGTCACTTGCGTATAGTACTACTTAAATATTTTTATACATTACTTAAAAATAAATATATTGAATTTACAACAGTTAAAATATTCAGACCAAGAGGAAGTAATTTTCTAGACACTCGCCTCTTGGTTGGCTATTTACTTATAATTCTGCGTTTCTTAATTCACGTTGGTAACCGTGTTGTTCTTGTTTTTCAATGAAACATTCTTCCATATCTTCAAGAGAAACACCTTTTGTCTCAGGTACAAACCGACGAACAAATAGATATGCCAAGATCATACAGAATGCGAATACCCACATAGGGAAAGCACCTTTGAAATGTTCATTGAGATAGACACTGTCATTCATAACCGGGAAGGCTAAACCAATGATGAAGTTACTCACCCATACAGCGCCAATCGCAACGCCCATTCCCATTGACCGCATACGGTTAGGGAACATTTCTGACACAACCAGCCATGCACCAAGTGCCCATGATAAAGCAAAGCAGATCATAAATGTTGCCATTCCGGCTAAGGTCCAGTAACCCATAGCAACCGCAGCTTCACCAGAAAGACTATGCGACTGATAAATAAAGTAAGATGTCAACAGCAGGCCAAATGCACAGCCTAATGAGCCAAATTTAAGAAGCGGTACACGTCCGATTTTGTCCATAAGTAATGCACACAATGCGGTACCAATCAATTGAACAACACCGATCCAGATAGTTAGGAAGAGAGCAACATCATTATTACCTGTTACACGCTCTAAAATAACTGGGGCGTAATACATCATGATGTTTACACCGCTGGCTTGTCCGAAGATTGAAATAAAACAAGCGACAAACACAATTAACCAGAATAGTTTTTCTTTGTGTACAGCGAGTGATTTCTCAAGTTTTTTGTTCTCTTCTGCTTCTTTATTTGATTTATCAATCAATGCCATCAGAGATATAGCATGTTGCTCATCCTGAAATATTTTGATTAACACTTTTTTAGCTTCAGCAGTTTTACCTACTAACATTAACCAACGAGGAGATTCAGGAATGAACAGAGAGAATAAGATGAAAAGACCACATGGTATACACTCAGAGCCAATCATTATTCTCCAACCGACGTCGTTTAACCAAGCGTCTGTCATACCTTTAGCGATAAGGTAGTTAACAGTGAAAATTAAAACCTGACCACCAACAATGGCGAAGTTTTGCATACCAACTGCTCGACCACGAATCTCTTTTGGTGAAACCTCTGACATGTACATAGGTGAAACTGAAGATGCGATACCAACTGCTAAACCACCGATCATTCTGTAAACGATAAACCAGAAAAAAGAAGTAGCCAGAGCAGATCCAGCAGCGGAGATGGTATAGAGTATTGCAGCAAAAATTAACGATTTTTTACGGCCATATTTTTTAGAAAGAGGACCTGACCAGAAGGCTCCTATAATACAACCAATTGCTACGTTTGAAACCGCCCATCCAACACCTAAGGGGCTCAAATCAAAATAATTTTTTATTGGGTTTACAGCGCCAGAGATAACAGCAGTATCGTAACCAAGCAAAAGTCCGCCTAATGCAGCAACACCACATATAAACAGAACATACTTGATACTATAATTACTATCCCCTTGACTCTCATTTGTTATGCTATTGGACATAAATCCTCCATTGTAGGGTTATGTTTTTTTTAATTGATTATTTTAGTTATAGTTCTTTTGCGTTATGGCGAATATTGGGCAGCATAAGAACGCTGCCCGGGATATTAGATTAAATACAATCAATGTCTCATTTGTATTTACTTGATTTGACAGGAATTATTCGAATTTAATCCAGCTAGAACCATTATCTGCTGAACGTACACAGTTTTCAATCCAGCGAACACCTTCAAGACCAGCATTAATATCTGGGTAGATTAGGTTTTCTAGTGTTTCTTTATCACCAGTTTTTGCTGCATTGATTGCAATAGCACATTGTAGGTAAATGTTAGCCCAAGACTCAGCCAAACCTTCAGTGTGAAGAGCACCAAGACGTTCATATTCCATTGCTTCTTCATACAGATAAGGCATACCGTGGTGCATCACCTGATTTGGTTCACCCTGAACCTGATAAATCAGTTCACCTGGGTTATAGTCAGACCATTCAAGACTTGCTTTTGAACCGATAACACGGATGCTTTGGCTGTCCATTGAACCTGCATTGATTGATGATGCCCACATACGACCAACTGCACCGTTTTCATAGTGCATGATTACCATTGCGTTATCTTCCAGTGGCGCACGAGAAGGGATAAAGCTCTGGCGGTCACACATCAACTCTTTAATCTTCATGTGTGGAGCAACAAGTTCAGAGATGTAGTAAGTGTGAGTTGAAATATCACCTAGAACGAATGTTGGACCAGAGATTTTAGGGTCAACACGCCATTTTTGTGCGTCGTTATATTTATCGCCATCTTCAGTTGCGCTGAAACCGTGAGTGTATTGCATGTCAATCATACGTACATCACCGATATCACCGTTAAGGATCATTTTTCTCATCTGGCGAAGTAATGGGTGTCCTGAGAAACCATAAGTTACACCAACGATAAGATTTTTGGATGCTGCAAGATCTTTAATTTCCTGAGCTTCTTTCACTGTGAAGAATAAAGGTTTTTCACAGATTACATGTAGGCCGGCATTAAGTGCAGCTTTAGTGATTTCGTAGTGAGTACCATTTGGAGTAGCAATAGAAACAACTTCAACACCATCTTCGCGTTGTGCTTCCATTTCAATCAATTGTTGATAGTTGTCATAGCAGCGTTCTGGATCCATTCCTAAATTAACACCAAAATCGCGACCGCGTTCAGCATCGATATCGAAAGCTGAAGCAACTAATTTGAATGCAGTATTGTCACGAAGAGCACCACTACGGTGTTTATAACCAACCTGGCTTAAACGACCACCACCAATCATTGCCCAACGTAAAGGTTGTGGAATTAACTTTTCACCAATATTCATAACTGTAGGTTCCATTATTGATTAAACTATCTAGCGCCTGCTCTCGTAAGCAATCTTAAATAAAAAATTCTCACTAAACTCAAAACGCACCTTTTTATTTAACTTTTTTGCTCCCGCGTGCAATGGATGGTAAAAATAAGTTTCCCAAACCAATAAATTTACACCACCACAACTCACGGTCATATAATCATGATAAGTAAGATATCTTATTAAATGATAAGCTATTTAAATACTCAACATGAGGCTAACATACATTACATTTTCGATTTTTAAAAAGTGATAATCCTAATTTCAGGAAACATGTCACAAATTTCCCCCAAAATAATGCACCCGGGTGCAAATTGTGAGTTGATTTTATACGGAGTTTGCCCAACGTTATCAAATTAGTCCCAGAAATAAATCAAATGCGCAAAAACAAGGATGGTGGCTATACTCCAACGAGCAAGCCGACTTCAGTTAGAATAGTGTATCCCCATATATGGGGATATTAACTTTCCTTTAAAACATCTTTAATTGTATTAATAATCGCCTCATAACGTTTTCCGAGAATAGAATTACGTTTCCTTACCAGATAAATTGGCTCTTTAATTTCGTCAATACTGAGGACTCTCAGTTTGTCTCTCTCAGCAAATAAATTCACACAGCACTTTGGCACGACCGTAAAGCCAATCCCTTTCGCTACAGGTACCAATATTTGGTGGATCTGGTTGATATAGCTTCGGGTCGAAACCGAATCAATATCAATTGCCGTTATTTTGGGCTCTTGAGAATGGGTAATGTATGAAAGAAAATAGTGGTCTAGATCCGGATGACGGATAACTCCAAGTGTTTGTAACAATTCCGAAAAAGATAACTTGTGATCGACAGACTTAGGTACCACAAATACCAATGACTCCATTCCAATCACTTCACTGTCAAAATACTTTGGGCTTGGACTCTTGGTCACCAGACCTATATCAATCGCGCCCTGGTGAATTTGTTCCAGTATTCTGTCTGTTGGCGCCGACTCCATCTCGATAGTCAGATCCGGGTGATCTTGTTGGAGTGTTAACAACTCAGGATAAAGAAGCCATGCAAGGGTACCAGAGCAACCAATAATACAGCGACCTCTAAATGGCTCATCCTGCCCCAGTTCCTGAAGAAAATACTGTTCTTCCTGAATGAGTTTCGCTGCATAGTCATACACTTTCCGACCATAAACAGTAAGTTCAAATTGTTTATTAAACCGCTTAATTAACGGATACCCACATGCCGTTTCCAGTTTACCAATGTGTTGACTTACCCCTGGCTGAGTCATATTAAGTACTTCAGCCGTCCTGGTAAAATGGCCGACATCTACTAATGTTTTAAACGTATTTAACCAAATCGGATTTAACATTTCATAACTAAATATTATCAATATGAGAATATTTAATAATTTTTCATTTTCATTTGCAAGCTTTAAAATGGCGTAAAACTAAACAGATAACTAAGGAACCTTTTTATGTCTGGCACTAATATCTACCCAAGAACCTTCTCTCATATAGGTCTATCCGTTCCTGACCTTGATAAAGCAGTTAAGTTCTACACTGAAGTACTCGGCTGGTACCTCATTATGGAACCAACTACGATCGTTGAAGATGACACTGCTATCGGTGAAATGTGTACTGATGTATTTGGTAAAGGATGGTCAAGTTTTCGCATAGCACACCTGTCAACGGGTGATCGTATTGGTGTGGAAATTTTTCAGTTTGAAAATGCAGAAAACCCTGATAATAACTTTGAATTCTGGAAAACTGGTGTCTTCCACTTTGCTGTTCAGGATCCAAATGTTGAAGAGCTAGTAGAAAAAATTGTTGCCGCTGGTGGTAAAAAACGTATGAAAGCACCTCGTTTTTACTATCCGGGTGAAAAACCTTATCGCATGATTTATATGGAAGACCCGTTTGGCAATATTCTGGAGCTATATAGCCACAGCTATGAGCTGACTTATTCTAGCGGTGCATACAATTAGGCTTTAATGATGCAGGCAATAACATATCAGTTAGATACAGACCGCTTTGAATTCAAAGCGGTTGAACGGCCGCAGTTAGAAACACCATTTGATGTAATGGTTGAGGTTCAGGCTGTCGGTCTTAATCCCGTTGACGCTAAGGTAAACCATTGGTACGGAATGGTAGAGAAAGGCACCAAAGATTTTATCGGCGGCCTTGACGTATCCGGAGTTATTGTAGCCAAGGGTAGCCAGGTCAATCAGTGGAATATTGGCGATAAAGTCCTCTATCACGGAAATATGCGTAGACGCCAGGGAGGCTTTGCCGACCTGGCTGTTCACGACTCCCGAACATTGACTTGTCACCCCAATATATCCACAGTCGAAGCTGCGGCATCACCATGTGCAGGATGGACTGCATATCAGGCGGTAGAAGACAAACTGACGGTTTCTAAGCGAAACAGCGTTTTGATTTATGGCGCAACTGGTGGAGTTGGAAGTTATGCACTACAACTTTGTAAATATTATCAGGTAAATACCATAATAGCCGTCTGTTCAGAGAATAATTTTGATTATGCTCGCTCTTTAGGAGCCACTCATTGTTGTGACTATCGTGATAACCAATTAGTTAACAAAATTAACGCAATTGTTGGTGAAGCTGGTATTGATAGTGCGCTGGATTGTATCGGGGGATCCGCTCAGGAGCTCATATCTTCTTTATTAGGATTTAACGGACAACTCGTTGAGCTAGTGAGTACTTTTGATTCATCGAAACATCAGAATGCTTTTGACCGTGCATTAAGTTTTCATCAAGTCAGCCTTGGCTCCGGACATGTATATGGTCAAACTGGTTATAGCTCAATTACTCATGCAGGAAAGACCCTAAATCAACTTCTGGAAAAAGAGATAATTCAGTCACCACAAATTTCTACGATTAAACTCAAAGATATTCCTGAAGTTCTTTACGAGCTGCGACAAGGACACTCACGAGGAAAATTTGTTGCTCAATTGAATTGAGCCAATCATTTCTTGATGTAGATAAATCCTGAAACAGGAAAATTTCTGATATAAATCTTAGTTATAGACTTTATCTTTTATTGTGATTGGAATAATAAGCCTAATTATCGGAAAATTTATCTTTAGAATACATTTAGCTACATCCTTTATATTTTGAGAGAATAAATTAAGAGAGCAATTTATGTCAGCACTATTTACGCCCTTTAACTTAAAATCTGTTACGTTAAAAAATCGTATCGCCATTCCACCAATGTGCCAATACAGTGCGACTGACGGACTGGCAAACGACTGGCACCAAGTCCACTATGCGGGACTTGCTCGTGGTGGCGCCGGTTTGATTATTGTCGAAGCAACAGCGGTATCACCAGAAGGTCGTATCACTCCTAAATGTCTTGGTATCTGGAATGATGAACAGGCTCACGAACTTGCCAAATTAGCAACAGTTATCAAAGAAAACGGCAGCGTTCCAGGCATTCAGATTGGCCATGCAGGCAGAAAAGCCAGTGCAAATATTCCATGGGAAGGCGATGATCATATTATGAATAATGATCAGGGCTGGGAAACGATTTCACCATCAGCGGTTTCTTTCGGCGCTAACTTACCAAAAGAGCCTAAAGAAATGACCATTGAAGACATTCAGCGAGTTAAAAACGACTTCGTCGAAGGAGCAAAACGCGCCTTAAACGCTGGTTTTGAATGGCTGGAACTGCATTTTGCCCACGGTTATCTGGCGCAAAGTTTCTTCTCTGTTCACGCGAACCAACGCCAGGATAGTTATGGCGGCGATGCTGAAGGCCGCAGTCGTTTTCTGCTTGAAACACTGCAAGCTGTACGTGAAGTTTGGCCAGAACATCTTCCTTTAACTGCTCGTTTCGGTGTCCTTGAATTTGACGGTCGTGATGAAGAAACAATGCAGGAAGCAATTAAACTGCTTAATGATATGAAAGCATCAGGCCTGGATATGGTCAATGTCAGCATGGGATTCTCCACTCCGGATGCAAATATTCCGTGGGGGCCAGCTTTCCTTGCGCCAATAGCTGAACGTGTAGCCAAAGAAACCGGTCTTCCTGTTGCCTCATCATGGGGTGTTGAAAAAGCCGAAGATGCCGAACGTGTTATCGCAGAAAAACAAATGGATTTAGTTATGATTGGCCGTGCTTATCTGGCAGATCCGCACTGGACGTATCGTCTGGCTCGTAAACTGGGTGTTGATAAACCATCCTGGACACTACCAGCTCCTTACGCACACTGGTTAGAACGCTACAAGCTAGCTGACTAATATTTAAAAATATATGGCATCTCAATCAATTGCTCACATCGAGGTGCCGTATATTTCCTTCCGTTAAATCAACCGAAGTTAACAGTGATGAGCCAAGAAATACCGAGTACTCCGACCACCAGCCTCGGCCTTAACCAAACAACCTAACTCAACTAGTGCAGCTAAATGACGAGTTGCTGTTGGTTTACTGACTTTCGCAACTTTGTGATATTGAGTCGTATTGATTCCCAGTTCAAAATCTCCATCAAGCATTCGATTTATTACTTTAACCTGTTCCACTGTCAGTTTGGTTTGATCAACTTTACGCCAGAAATTCGTTTTAAAAATGGTTAGATCTATTTCTTTAAGCACTCCTGAAAAGGTGTCATCCAATGTCTTTAAGAACCACTCTATCCATGGAGTAATATCTAACTCTCCTTTTTGTGTCCGCTCTAATATTTCATAGTAGCTCTTACGGTTCGCCAATATGCCAACTGACATAGCATAAAACCTCACTGATTGCTGCTCTGCTTGCGCTAATGCTAAGTCGGTCAATAAGCGAGTGATTCTACCATTTCCGTCATCTAAAGGATGAAGTGTTACAAACCACAGATGAGTAATGGCTGCCCTTAAAAATGGATCCAGTGATGCATCTGATTTTGATTCATTAAACCACCGGACAAACATTTCAAGTTCCATATCCAAGCGATTTCGATCGGGAGCCTCAAAATGAACTGTCGGTCTGTCAATACGTCCGGAAACAACTTGCATTGGTTCATTGCCACGCAGTTGACCACCAATAACAGGATTAAACATTGTATAACCTTCAGGAAAGAGCCGCCTATGCCAGTGAAGGATTCGTTCTAAAGTCAATGGAGTATCAAGATTTTCGACTGCATCCAACATAATTTCAGCAAGACCATCCGATTGCGCAGTTGTCGGAAATGGCCTTTCCTCTGTTAATCCAAGTTTATTCGCCAAAGAAGAACGCACAGAGAATGCATTCAGCTTTTCCCCTTCGATCGCACTTGAATGAACTATGTTAGCCAGCAGAGTATCAAGCATACTTTGCTTTTGATCTCGAGATTGGCTGATCATCTTACCTAACAAGATCCCCTGATTTAGACGGATCTGCCTTACCAAAGGCTCAACCAAACGTTTATCCCATGAAAAATCAGGCCAATTGTCTCTTTGCCATATCCACATATACTGCCTATGATTTGAAAAACACTCTTATTCAAATCACAATATAATGCGAATAGACCCATTAATCAAATCAGTATATGATTCGGTTAATGAGTCTATTCTTATCATGGTGAATATTGCATTTGTCATTCTGTTATCGGTGCAGGGAAACGACATCGAACCTGATCTAAAAATTTAATAACTCTCAATGGTAATCTGCCCATAGGAACATAACAGTAGATATGTTTAGGCTCAGCAGACCATTCAGGTAAACACATCTCTAGTTTCTCCGGATGTGCCTGATTAAACTTTTTATAAAGTCCCATAGGCAATAACCCAACACCTCTCCCGCGAATAACAGACTCAAGTTGAAGAATGGCACTATCACTTTTCAAGCGGCTATGAGAATTTTCCAGCACAAAATCAGGAAAAGTTGAATGTTGTAAAATTACCTTTTTCCCGTAAACATCCAAGTAATCGATTTGAGTATGATTGACTAAATCTCTGGGATGATTCAATGCAGGTGCATTCTTAAGGTAATCCGGAGATGCAAATAGCTTACAACACCACTTCCCTAATACTTCTTTACGCCAATTTAAATCGTTCAGTTCACCTACCCAAAAAATCACGTCAGGTTCAACACTTTCAACATAGGGTTTACACTGACTTATTAAACGAATAGATAATTTAGGATTGCTCTCCAAAAATTCATCAATAAGCGGGCTTAACCACCCCCGAATCAGATTGCCGTTGGCAACAATATTAATTTCACCTGACACCTCAGTGTTCAACGACTCTATGGCACTCATACCCTCATCTGCCAGGGATAAAATTTTATCGCAGTATTCAAAAAAAAGTTCCCCCGCTTTTGTCATGACTAACCCGTTACCGGAACGAATAACAAGGGACTGACCAATTTCTTCTTCCAGCATCTGCAAGCGACGGCTTAAAGTCGATTTCGAAAGGCCAAGAGCTTTAGATGCAGCCGTTAGACTATGATGATGATACAGAGAGTGAAATGCCCGTAATGATGTTAGATTTTGCAATTGATTACCTTTTTTAATATCCCGCCACACAACTATTTATCTAATGAAAGTGTTTCACAATTTAAGACAGAGTGTTTCTAAAATATGTCTATTCAACAGAGCTGCAATAAAGATAATAACAAAACTAATAATTATTATCATTATCATTAAATCGGTGGAGTATGATTTCAAATAAAACATTTATGTTCAAACCTTCTGTGTTATCTGTCGCAATTGCAGCTTCTTTCGTTTCTGTATCTGCTTTTTCTGCAACGACATCAACAGATTCGTCAACAGATACTGAAGATACCGTTGTGGTTACAGCGGCTGGCTATAACCAGAAAATTCAGAATGCATCAGCTAGTATTTCTGTGTTAACAAGAGAAGACATTGAAAATGGCTACTACACGGATATTACCGATGCCATTTCTTCAATACCTGGTGTCATTGTCGCTGGAGGTGGCGATAATACAGGAATCTCAATCCGTGGCATGGGTTCGGATTATACTTTATTGCTGATCGATGGTCAGCCGGTAAATACTGATTTACTTCACCCAAACGGTGGAGGTAACTATACCGAAACATCTTGGATGCCATCTATTCAATCGATCGAACGAATAGAAGTTATCCGTGGACCGATGTCAACCTTATATGGTTCTAATGCGATGGGGGGTGTGATTAATATTATCACTCGTAAAACCCAAAAAGACTGGACAGGTAATGTTCAGGTCGGTTCGGTTCTTCAGGAAGACAGTAATTCCGGTAATGAGCAAAATGTAAACTTTTATGCAACAGGCCCGGCTAGCGAAAATCTTTCATTAAATGTCTATGGCAAAAATAACCACCGAGATGAAGACCATTTTAGTGGCGGTCGTATAGAGAGAACGACAACCAGTATTGGGTCCAAAGCAACATACCAATTAAACGAAAATCATCAGCTAATTGCCTCGGCAGAAACAAGCAAACAGACAACCGCTTCACATGTTGATCTCTCCGGAGGCACTTATGAGCAAACATCTAGGGCTTATGTCGATAGTTATAATAAGTACCTGAAAACAAGCGGGTCCCTAGAACATAAAGGTGATTGGGGTGCATTGGGTACATCCGATACTTATTTAAAATACGATATAGCGGACCGACCAAGTCGCTCGATTAAAGTCCAAAACTGGGATTTTAAATCAATATTTGTCACTCCGTTTACCTCTAATACTCTGTCTTATGGCATTCAGGGAGGCCATGAAAGATTAGATGATGAAACGACCAATACTGGGACAGACCTTACAAAACTATCTAATACTACTTTTGCTATTTTTGGCGAAGATGAGTGGCGAGTTCTTGATGATGTTGCTTTGACTCTTGGTGCTCGTTACGACCATGATCAGAAATACGGCTCACATATAAGTCCTCGTGCATATGCCGTATGGAATATCAATGAACCTTGGACTTTGAAAGGTGGTGTGTCTACCGGTTTCCGGGCTCCAACAGTAAAAGAATCCAGTGCGGATTGGGTAAAAGTCAGCAACGGTGGAGATCAATATGGTAACCCAGATTTAGACCCAGAAACATCTGTAACTGAAGAATTGACTCTGGAATATCATGGACAAGGAGGCATGAAAACATCTTTGGGGGTATTTAATAATAACTTTAAAGATAAAATTGATACCATAGATTGTACAGCTGCAACTTGTGAAGTAGTGACCAAAACCAATGGATGGTATGGAGCAAAAACCAATAAAGTTTATGTAAACATAGGTGATGCGGTTACCCGTGGTGTGGAATTCTCACTGGATACTCCTGTAACTGACACTATTGATTATAAAACAAGTTATACCTATACCTACTCGAAAATCACCAGCGGTGATTCTAATGGCCAGCCGTTAAATCAGCTACCTAAACATATGTGGGTCAATAATTTAAGCTGGCAGGCAACGGATAACTTGCAAACCTGGAGTAAGTTAACTCTGAGAGGAAAAACGTCAGAAGATTCTGATAACGAAACAGTACCGTCTTATACAATGGTTGATTCCGGGATTACATATCAGTTAACAGATTCAGTAAAAGTGAATGCTGCTGTATATAACCTGTTTGACCGTACCATCGACGAGGAAAACTATGGTTTTTATGAAGATGGACGTCGTTACTGGGTAAGTATGAACGTTGATTTCTAATTCAGATAGCATTTGAATTAAAAAATCTATTCATAAACTTCAAAATCCGATATCAGAGATTGATATCGGATTTTTATGCAATGCATAAAAATCAATCTCTTCTGTATGTACCCCCATTGACCTTAGAGTTACTCTATACTTTAAGCTAAACTCAATTAGCTGACCTGTTTCTTAAAATAAAAAGAAGGATTTGCATGAAAATAAACACCATACTTACAACAGCCGCTATTGCTGTTTCTTTATCAGCTCATGCTCAGAGTGACTTAGAGTTCAACCCAAATCAGTACACTGATAAATCAGCCGAATTAAATGGTACAACTATTGAATTTCGTGCCTACGAAGGCATTTTATATGTCACAAATCCGGTTAATACAGAACTACAAAAACTCAATATCTACGTTCCGGAAGGTTATTTTAAAAACCAAACAATTTCAGGCTATACCACTCAGACAGCGCCGATTTTCTTACCCAATGGCATCGGCGGCTATATGCCAAGTCAACCGATGGTGCCTGGAATAGACAGACATTCTAATACAGCAAACGCCTTACTACTTGCGTTGCAACACGGCTATGTCGTTGCTTCACCAGGTGCCAGGGGGCGAACCAGCCAAAATGATCAAGGGGAATATACGGGTAAAGCTCCTGCTGCTATCGTTGATTTAAAGGCCGCAGTTCGTTACCTCCATTTCAACGATAAATTGATCCCCGGTGATTCTGACAAAATCATATCCAACGGAACCAGTGCAGGTGGTGCTTTATCCGCGTTATTGGGGGCAAGTGGCGATCAGAACATCTACGATGCATCTTTGGAAAAATTGGGAGCCGCTCCGGCATCCGATGCAATCTACGCTGTTTCTGCATTCTGTCCGATTACCAATTTAGAACATGCGGACGCAGCTTATGAATGGCAATTTAACGGCTACAACGACTATAAGAAAATGGATATTTCGATGTTGGATTATCATATTCAACGTAAAGAAATAAATGGCACTCTTACTGCAGCACAACAAAAGGTATCCAATTCGCTTGCCAGTCACTTCCCTGAGTATCTCAATAGTCTTAAATTGCATGATGCTAATGGTAACCCTCTGGCATTAGACAGCAAAGGCAATGGTAGCTTTAAACAATATGTTATTAGTTTTATCCAGCAGTCAGCGCAATCTGCATTAGACAAGGGTGCTGATTTAAGTCAATTCAGTTGGCTAACGATAAAAGACGGAAAAGTGAGCAATGTAGATTTTGATCAGTACCGAGCTTACGCTATCCGCGCCAAGCTTCCACCAGCGTTTGACGCTTTAGATTTAAGTGCAGGTGAAAATGAATTATTCGGTAATGCATCAACCAACACCGGGCATTTTACGCCATATTCAGCTACGCATAGTTCCGTTGAAAATTCACTATTCGCCCCTGCTGACGTAATCGCCATGATGAACCCGATGAGTTTTATTCAACCGGATCAAAATGGTATTGCCCCACACTGGCGTATTCGCGTTGGTACCAATGACCGAGACACTTCTTTAGCAATTTCTGCTATTCTGGCAACCCGTCTTGAAAACGCTAATTACGATGTCGATTATCATCTGGCCTGGGATCGTCCGCATAGTGGTGATTACAATTTAGATCAGTTATTTGCATGGATTGATAAGGTAAGTAAAAAGTAAATTTCCTGTAATTACCCCTCCCCTTATTTAGATATATCTATAATTTAAATAAGGGGTTCCATTTATATTAATATTTCATATATTATTGAATATTTGATGGTTTTTATTATCATCATATTATTTAATTATTATTAATTTTACCCCATATACAATATAATAATCATATCGGTTGAGCTATATAATTAGCCGCTATCAAAGAGTTAAATCATCAAGAACTTTCTTTCACATAAGGACTCCAGCACAAAATCTGAATAAAGCGTTATATCTTTGTACTCAAAGGCAACGCTCGCATTTGCGCGACATACTTCGTAAATATCGCGGTCAATGAACCTAATAATTTGGAAATGACCGGCACAGAAGCTTTAATGTTCTTATTGTGTAAAACCAATGATGTTAATCAACCATTGGCCTTTCACTCAAATGCTGACTTACTCGTATTTACGACGATACCCGCTATCGAGCGTTAATCTACTACTTTCATTTCTAAAATAAACAAGCAAATCCACAAAATTTAATAAACCAAATTTTACATTACATATTTTTAATCTAGGCATTTAAATATAAGGCATAATATATGAGAAGAAAACGTGACAAAAGTCAAAAACAAAGCATGGAAAAAAAAATGGTTATGAAGCAAGATTTGAACAGATGGTCGGAGAGTATCATAGTGCAAAAGCTATTTTAGATGCTATGAAAAAAGGAACACCTGAATATAATAAACAGGAACAACATTGTAATTTACTTTTTTCTAACGCAGAAAGTTTCTTCAAGCAACATTTATAATCTGAATAACTTCCATTTCCGTTTAATAATATCCTTCAACTCAACTCTTAGAAAGTAAGGCTATCTGTTCGCCGGAAATAACAACTATCACGTTATGACCAAGTAAACATCGATGTATTACTGGTATCTTTGCTACAACTAAGATACCAGTTTTACACACTTTATATGACACTAAAATCCCACTGGTGAAATAGTATTAATATTACGACTTCAACATAATACCACCGTCAACCGCGATGTGCTGACCTGTGATAAAACCATTTTTAATGTGATAAATGTAGGTGGCTGCCAACTCGTCAATTTCCGCTACACCGCCCCATCGGAATGGCTTCTTCAAAATACGCTTTGGTTGAATTCAGCTGTTCTTCCGGCATATCACGCCAGAATGTGGTATGAGTCCAGGTTGGAGATACCGCATTCACACGAGCTTTCGGAGCCAGCTCAACCGCCAAACCTTCCACCAGTGGCATTGATACCCAGATTACCTAAATAACTTGCGCAGGCATCCTGAGCTCGGCCTCCGGTACCGGAAGTAAAGACGATACATCCATCCTGATTGATGTGCTGCGCTGCCAACTGACCAATACGAATGTTGGTGAAGAGTTTTGATTCCATCACATGACGAATGGTGTCCATATCGGCAGAGAGGAATCCACCGCCCATCACGTCACCAATCATAGAGACCAGAAAATCAAAGCTGCCGACAGCATTAAAAAACGTCTCAAGGGCCGGCGTGGTCGTGCGCATCAACCGCATGAGTCGTGACCGATTGCGCACCTTTTTCAAGCAGCAGTTCTTTTGCGGTATCCAGACGGTCCTGATGCAGGCCGGCGATGGTGATGTCAGCACCTTCGTCCGCCGCCAGTGAGGCCCACTTTAAAGCCAATACCAGAACTGCCGCCAATAACGACCAAATGTTTTCCTTTCAGTGAATTAATCATCCTTTGTTCCTCTTAGCTGTTAATTGAATTTGCGGCATACTCAGCAACCTGAGAATCGTTAGGGCCATGTGCGCCGCTGATACCGACAGCCCCGATAACCTGACCATTCAACACAATCGGCACACCGCCTTCTAATGCTGTTGCTCCCGGAGTTGACAGGAAGCTCGGTTTACCGGAATTGATAAAGTCTTCGAATTCTTTTGATGGCGATTGCAATAGGGCCGCGGTTTTCGCTTTGGCCGTTGCAACCTGCGGACTGATACCGATCGCACTGTCTTGTTTTTCCAGTGCGACAAGTTCGCCGGCGATATCCACCACGGCAACACAAATGTGCCAATGGTTTCGTGTCGCTTCTTCGTGTGCTGCTGCAATAACCTGTTTGGCTGCAGCAAGACTGATCGTTGATTTTTCAATAGTGAGCATATTTTTATCCTTGTTATTTTTTGCGAATTACTGAATCGAAGTATTGATTGTCGGAATCACTGACATACCAACTCGGAGTCTTTCTAACAAAGGCTGATCAGGGGTGAATTCGATTCTGATAGGGATTCGCTGGACTATTTTAGTAAAGTTTCCTGTCGCATTATGTGGCGCAACAGGTGAAAAACTGACATTACTTGCCGGAGCGATACTGACAATTTTTCCGGTAAATTCATGACTTGGCAGAGCATCCACCTTCAGAGTCACCGGCTGACCGATATGAATATTGGCAACTTGGGTTTCACGGAAGTTCGCATCGACATAAATGTTCTGATCAGGAACAATGACTAACAAAGTATTACCCTGATGAACGTAAGCGCCTTTGCGGATGGTGCGGTGAGCGATCACACCGTCAACAGGTGCCACAATGTGAGTGTAAGAAAGCTGCAAATGGCTGTTATCTAAGTTGACCTCAGCCAGTTGTAACTGTGCTTTCGCATCCGCCAACTGGGCTTGCAGAACCTGGGTGTTTTTGCGGATAGACGCTAATATTGCGGAATCCGCCGCTTTGGTTGCCTGTTGTATTTTCCAGTTCGCATCGTAGGTCTGTTTGTCCTGCTCAGAACCGGAACCGTCCTTTGCCAGACGGATGAACCGCACCTGATCTTTTTGTGCCAGTTCAAGATTCGCTGCATCCACCCTGTAATTTGGCTTTTGCTCTGGCAATATTGGTGTCGTTCTGATCCAGAAGCGACGATAAACGATTCACTTCGGCTTTGGCTTTCTGCACTTCGGCCTGAGCCTGTTTCACGGCAATATCAAAATCGCGGCTGTCCAGATCGGCAATCGGCTGTCCTGCTTTCACTTTCTGAAAGTCCTGAACATAAACGGTATCAACCACACCAGACACCTGTGGTGCAATCGGAGTCAGATCCGCATGGATATACGCATCATCCGTGCTTTGCACATCAGTGCTTGACGGATGATGTAAAAACACAGCAATGGCTACTATCACAGCAACAATAGCAACAGAACCAGAGATAACGGTAAACGCTTATTCATAAAATTCATTTTTCCTAACTAAATCGATTTATGCTTTTCTAATTTGTGGTGCGGGAATGCGTTGCATCACCAAAACCAGCGGTATCAGCACAATCGCTAACGCACCAAAAACCAAGTACAAGTCACTGCTTGCCATCACTGCAGATTCCACCTGCAGTATTGCGCTGATATTGTCTGAGACAGGATCAGCAAAACTGTCCGACACCATTGTTAAGAATCAGATGGTGGAACGAAGACCGTTCAAATTAAGAACTGACCGGAAAATGCTGCACTGCACAGCGTCCCGAGCACACGTAACGTATTGATAATTCCTGCCACGTACGGACCTTCCATCGGCTGTACAACACTGGTGCCTAAAATCAGCATCGAAACCACGGCCATTGGCTGACCAATTGACTGACAGACCTGCGCTGTAAGGAACTGGCTTACCATCCACTCATCGTTGATTTTCGTTCCCTGCCAACAGGCATAGGCGATAAAAATCAGTCCAATCAGAAGCAAATAGCGGGCATCGACCCATTTCTGGTACAAAAGCAACGCCACCAGTGATCCCATGAAGATTTGCGGTAACGCGATGATCAGCCCCAGTGTGTCAACCTGTTCCAGACTGAAATTCTGCAGATGCATAATGGTGCTGGCCGGCAACACGACCCCCGCTTCCCCATAGTGAACAATAAAAAGAAGAAGACGGTAAACCCGAACGCCAGATTGCGGCGCCCCAGCATTTGCAGTTTCATAAAGGGCGCGGGATGACGCCATTCACTCATTAAAAACAGAACGGTAAACACAACTCCGATAATACTGCTGCACTGAATAATCGGTGAATGAAACCACTCCAGACGTACGCCCTGACTTAATGTCACTGTGATACCAATGAAACCGGGAATGGCATAAATAATCCCTAGCACATTGGCCTGTTTTAACCTTGGTAACGCCAGCGGCATTTTCGGAATGCCCCACCACACCAAAGCCGCAGCAATCAGACCTAATGGAATCAGATGCCAGTAAATCCAGTTAAAGTTATCAATATTGCGGGTGAAAATGCCCGACAACCAAAAGGCGATATTCGGTGCCAATGTCGCGGTCATGGCGTACAAGGCTAACCCGTGCAGCCGGATCGGCGGCGGCAAAAAGCGCAGTGCCGACATCATCAGTAATGGAATTAACGTCCCGGCTAAGTAACCGTGCACAAAGCGCAGCCCGATCAACCAGTCGATGTTGTGCACAAAAGGCACCACGATAGACAGCGCTAAGACCCCGAATAACGCCAGCAGATGGAAACGGCGCAAGGAAAAAGTAATCGCCAGCCAGGTTGAGAAAGGCATCGCAATCAGTTCACCCGCTTCAAACGCAGTTTCAACGCCACGAATACTGATCACGGCTGACACCGATAAGAGCAATCAAATCTTCTTCCACCAGCGATGGCACACGGTTACACAAACCAGCGACCATCGCCGCCAGCAGAATCCCTAACAGACCACAAGCAAGGCGAAAATCAAACGCCGGACCGGGTGATGGTGTAGCGGGCTTACTCATATATCAGCCGCCTCTTTCTGCTTGTGGTCAGCCGTCACCATTTTCTGATCTGAACCGACCCCCAATGAACGATACACCGCCACAATATTCATACGCAGCACCGTTTGTGCCTGACGCAATGCCAACTGAGCATCGATAACTCGCTCTTGTGCTGCCAACAACTCAACCTGACTGATCACGGCCTTCATCATGTTCTCTTTGCGCTGCAGCAACCGCCTTACGGTAATTCGTCAGAGAATCCTGTATGTGCTGAACATGCTGATATTGTGTTGAATACGATCGCAACGCGTTGGTCACTTCGTGCCATGCATTCAGGACCACCTTACGATACGTGATGGCAGCCGAACGACTTTTCGCCGTGTTCAGTGCTAATTTCGCTTCTAACCGACCGCCCTGAAACAGAGGTAAATAAAAGGTTGGGCCAATAGAAAATTGTCGTGAATCCCAGTTACCTATATCGGAAAACTCGATCGACTGTACGCCAATGTTGCCGGTTAAACTCACTCGCGGATAAAAATCAGCTTTGGCAGCTTTCACATCCGAAATGGACGCGCGCAATATCTGCTCGGCAGCAAGAATATCCGGACGTAACCGTAACCAGTCAGACGGAATACCAACAGGTAATACCGGCATCGCGGCGACAGTCTGTGCTTGAGCCTGAGAATCCAGAGAGGTCAGAGTTGCAGGTATTAAGCCAATCAATTGTTCGATATCACTCTGTTTTAGCTGCACCATCAATTTGGCGTCCTCCAGTGTCGCGAGAACTTGCTGATAACTTGCTGTCGCACTGGCCGTACTGCTCTTAGTACCCACACCATTTTCCTGACGACTCGTCGCCAAATCCACTTTTTGTTTTTCGATTGCCGCTTTCTGTTCGATTAAACTCACCGTTTGTTTCGCTTGCTGATATAACCAGTAACGTTTGGCCAGCTCCGCCGACAATGACTGTCTGGCAAGTTCCACTAAATAGCGTTTTGCCAGTAATTGGTGATGAACCGATTCATTCTGATTTTTTATATACCCCCAAAAATCCAGTTCCCAACTGGCTGATAAACCCAGCTTCCAGGTATCAAACGGGTCGGTCGGCATGCCTAACGACGCCAGCGGATCATCGGCACTCAGCGCGGTACGGCTATAACCGGCATTCAGGCCAACATTAGGCTTTAACATCGAACCGGACATGTCGTAACGCCCCGCCATTTCTGCGTATTGCGACAGCTGTAGCTGCAAATCGAGACTGCTCGCCGGCAACTGACTTTCTAACTGTTCGAGATGTTGATCTGCGAAAACAGTCCACCAGTCACCCTCAGGCTGTACTGATGAGTACACTTTTGATGACGCATTCGCATTGACCTGCTCCAGCCCGTGAATGGCTTTCTGAACATTGCTCACATCAACTTCGCTACCACTACTCGTTACACAGCCTGTCACGAAGGAAGACAGACTTAAACAAACCCACTAAATTCAAAAACCTCAAGTTAAACTCTCTCTTGATCATAGCCACAAAATCAAACTAAACCGATCGGTTCAATTTTTTTATTTAATGTATAGTTAATTGCCTTAAACATCAAACCAATTCTCGAACTAAGAATTAAACTGATTAGTTCAAATTTTTCGAACAATGGTATTTCTTGAGATAATTGACAGACCCGGCTATAGTTTGCGGCTGGTAAGAATGAGCGATGAAAAAAACAGAAAAGATGGAAAAGATAAATCCGAAAACCCGACTTGTGCTTGAAGCGGCAACCGCGATTTTTTTTAGAGCATGGATTTACCGCCGCGACAACAGACATGATTCAAAAGCAGGCAGGCGTGTCAAAAGCAACGGTTTATTCCCGCCTATCCGAACAAAGAAGCCTTGTTCATTGCCGTTATTGAAAGTGAATGCGAGCGTTTAACCAATAATATCAAAGCGATTGAGTTCAAAAGTGATTCTATTCACCAAAGCCTGCATGACATTGGTTATGAATATCTGACAATTCTGTTATCTCCCGTCGGGACTGGCGTTATATCGTCTCATCATCGCAGAATCGCAACGGTTTGATAATGTAGGTAAAGCATTTTACAAAGCGGGGCCTCAGGTGATCTTAACCCTACTGACACGTCAGATAGACAGCGCGGTGGAACAGAAGCGAATTGATCTGAATTCGTTCAGCTCACAGGAAGCTGCAAGCATTTTCCTTAGTACGCTCAAAGGTGAAGCGCAGCTCCAATGCCTCACTCACCCGCAAAGCCGCCCTTCTGAAATACAGATTGAGCAATGGGTAAATGTGGCAGTGAAGTATTTCCTTAAAGCGTTTTCAAAATAGCAGTTTCAAACATAAACTAGCTCGCATAGGAAGTATTCTTAATTTTTCAACTGCTTGTTTTCCAATGAAAGCGAAAGTAATAGTGCAAGTAACATGACAGAACCACCGATCACAAACGATGAAGTGATCGCATGGCTGAAAGCCACCTCGACACTGGGACGAAAGCTTGCGGGTAAATTAGCCACGGCTTCCATTCCTCCATTTATGATGCTCTGAACATCAATATTTGGGCTGATGTGACTTAATCCGTCGCGAAGTTTCGTCGTCATAACACCGCCAGATACAGCAACCCCTAATGCACCTCCAAGGGAACGGATAAACGCCATGCTTGATGTCGCTTCACCTAAAGCATTTTTGGGTGCTGCATTCTGAATAATCACTGTAGCATGAGGCATGGCAATCCCCATCCCTAAGCCGAGAATTGCTAAACCGACGAGGAACCAGTAAGTATCTTTTTGCAGATAGGCAAGTACAGCAAAAATACTCAATCCCAAGGCTTCCAGAGCAATTCCGGCAATCATAAAGAATTTAGGTCGATTCAGCTTTGACGAAATTTGACCACCAAAAACTGAAGTTAAAACCATTGCGATAATTTGTGCCAACAACATGAATCCGGACTGCGCAGCACTAAGTCCCAGCACCAACTGGAAATAAAGAGGCAAGAAAACCATGGCACTCATCATCGCAAACCCCATGCAACCAGTGGTGACAGATCCGATAGTAAAATTGCGTATTCTGAACAAACTTAATGTCACGATCGGCTCTACTGCCCTACTTTCGAAATAGATGAATAGACCAATTGCAGCCAATGCAATTAGTGCAATCATTCCCGCTGTGACTGACTGCCAAGGAAAAAGTGAGCCCCCAAGGCTAAACAACATTAAGATTGCAGTGGCCCCACATGCCATAGAGACGGCACCACTAACATCAATAATGTGCTTTTTGTGTACTTTCAACGTAGGCAGCGAACTCCATAAGATAAAGATCGCCATAAGTGCGATAGGAACATTGATGTAGAAAATCCATCGCCATGATAGAGCCGTTGTCAGACCGCCCCCTAAGATCGGACCGGCTACGGCTGAAATAGCAAAAGTACCAGTGAACAGACCTTGATAACGAATTCGCTCCGTTGGCGTCACCACATCGCTGATTGTCGTCTGACATAGGGTCATCACACCACCAGCCCCGATCCCCTGAATCAGGCGAAAAATAATAAGTTGAGTCATTGACTGCGCAATACCACACAGGATCGACATTATCATGAACAATGTGATAGCCAGCAGAAGAAGCCCCCTACGACCATACATATCGCTGAGTTTCCCAAAAATTGGGGTTGCAACCGTAGAACTCAGCATAAAGGCAGTAACTACCCAGGACAAATGAGCCAATCCACCTAAGTCACTGGCCATAGCAGGCAAAGCTGTATTAACGATACTCTGATCGAGCGATGCCAGAGACATTGCCAACATCAGCCCGGCAAAGATAGGACGTAAATGAGCGCTATCCACTTTCCGGGACACTTTGTCAGCTTCCTCTTCTATTAAAGTATCAGAAGCATTAATATCTGATGTATGTACCGCACGTTTAACCTCTTTATACAAACTTTTCTCCTAATTTTAGTTCTTAATATCAAGAGCACGATGCCTCACGATATGATGTCAATCAAGCTCTTTTAATGTCATAGCTCATAATAGAGTTCATTTATGAACCTGTCAATCTAATGAGCCAGTTAGTTGTTGTTCAGGTAAAAGTGCATAGGGTACGATTTATTAGTTTGTTTATCTATAGTAAAAATAGCTGAACTAAAAAAGCTCGCTAGAAACGAGCTTTTAATATAAAAATTAACGTAGAAATAACTACTGAATCTTCTTCAAATTCGCAACCAGAACCTTACCAAGTTCACTCGCTGACGCTGGATTTTGTCCGGTAATTAATTCCCGATCCTGCACGACATCACTGCCCCATTTCGGACCCGGCGTGAACACAGCACCAGCGTTAGTCAGTGCAGTTTCGAGATTAAAACGAAGCTCTCCACCGCTATACATTCCTTTGGCGCCCTGTTCTTCTGCATTGGTAAATGCCGTCATTTTATACCCAGAGTAAATCCAACCATCCGCTTTAGTTGCCGGATTTTGTTCTAATTCTTGAGTGTAAGCGCCAGAATTAGGAACCGAAGAGATTAACGCTGCCGGACCGTGGCAAACCAAAGCAGTTGGTTTACCCGCAGAATGGAAAGCCTTCAACAATTTACCCATTTTTGCACTTACGGCTAAATCCTGCATTGGTGCATGACCGCCAGGTACAAACAGCGCATCAAAATGATCATATCCAATCTGTTCAACTCTGGATAAACTGATAACCGGTGAATGCTGAGGATCAGTCAATTGAAGTTTCTTTAACAAATTCAGATGCGTTTCATACGACTGTTCACTAGCAAAATCGTGAGAGCTTAATGAATGCTTATCCATAACAGGTGCTTTACCTAATGGTGTTGCAAAAGTTACCGTATCACCTTCATCAATCAGCATTTTTACTGGTTGCATCAGCTCATTCAAGTAAAAACCAGTGTGAAATACCTTGTTATCTTTTAACTGTAATGTATCAGTATCGGATAAAACGACTAACACATTGGCTGCATTTGCCCAACCACTGGCAGCAATTAGTGCTGTCGCAAGTAACGTTTTCTTAAATCCTGTCATATAATCCTCCGTTGATTACTTACTTAATGCATCACGAATAGCTTCACCAACTCCAGCGGCTGATTGAGGATTTTGTCCGGTAATCAGATTACCATCGACAATAACATTACTGGTCCAGTCATCAGCAGCCTGATGTTGCGCGCCGCGAGAAAGTAGCGTGCTTTCCAGTAAGAATGGAACAGCATCCACCATGCCTACTGCGTGCTCTTCTGAATCAGTAAATGCTGCAACTTTTTTGTCTTTTACTAACCAGGAACCATCACTCAAAGTTACATTAACCAGAGCAGCCGGACCATGACAGACAGCAGCGACTACTTTGCCTGCTTCATACATCTCACGCGTAATAGACTTCACCGCATCGCTATCAGGAAAGTCCCACATAGTCCCATGACCGCCAACATACATAATGGCATCATAATCTTGCGCATTAACATCATCTAGCACATGACTGTTTTTCAGTTTCGTTTGAAACTCTTCATTATTCCAATAATGCGCATTCGCAGAATCAGACAAATCCACACCATAAACCGGAGGTAAACCGCCCTTGATAGACGCGAATTCAGTTGGTATTCCAGCTTGTTCTAAAACATGTAACGGATGAGTCAGCTCTGGAAGATAAAATCCAGAATCTTCGTGACCAGCACCAAGGTCTTTATGACTAGTTAATACAAAAAGCACCGTCATGACACATTTCTCCTTTATGAGTTTTGTTATGTGTTTTAGATACTATAGTAGAGGGAAGCTGTTATAAACAAAACAGCAATCGATTTATATTAATAATAAATGAAATTTATATTATCGATGCGGATGCTGACTGATTTCAAGACACAAAGCCCGAATCCATTTGTGGGCAGGATCTCTGTGAGAGCGTTCATGCCAGGCCATACTTTTAGTGAACCCCGCTACCTCTAACGGTGTTTCCATGATCACAAGATGGTCATGCTGGCATGCAAGACGTCTTGGCACAACCGCAATCATATCCGTAATACGTAACACTTCAGGCAGGACCAGGAAACTATTGACAGACATACCGATGTGACGACTGGCATTGATAGCCGCTAAGGCATCATCAGTAGCCCCCCAAAAGCCACCATGACTTGAAACCAAAATATGATCTAAAGCGCAAAATTCATCGAGTGAAATCTCACCGTTTGCTGCCACCGGATGGTCCGCTCGCATCATACACACATAGTGTTCCTGATAGAGAGCACGACTGTGTAATTCCTCGGGTGTCGTTTGCGGTGTAACCAGCGCCAGATCCACATCCCCAAGCTCCATCTGTCTTGCCATTGTGTCGTGATTAACCGGAATCACTGCAACCCGAATTCCCGGAGCCTGTTTCTTCAACTCCGCCATCAACGGAACGATTACCGCTTTTAAAGCGTAATCGGTCGCCGCAATGGTATACGTCAGCTGGGCACTGGAAGGATCAAAATGTGTCGGCTGAACTAACAGTGCGATGTCCGCCAGCACTTGCTTAATCAAAGGAGCAAGCTCTTTCGCTCTTTCTGTTGGCACCATTCCGCGCTGAGCGCGAACAAATAAAGGATCATCAAAATAATCCCGCAATCGAGTCAACATTGCACTTACGGCAGGTTGAGTAAGATTTAAACGAAGTGCTGCTCGGGTAACGCTTCCTTCATCCACCAACGCGTCTAATGCTTTCAGTAAGTTAAGATCTAAGTTTCTGATATCGTTGCTCATAGTAATTTGTTATACAGGTAATTAAGTCTGTTTAATGCTATCGGCTATCATCCCTTCTGTCATGCAAAAATGTGGCTTATTTTTACTTTAGAAAACTATTTTCTATTTTCAATATATTTAAATCCTGTAATACACCCCCATATAATTTTAGTGAAGGTTCAATCATTCAACTTGTAAAAGATAAGGGGAAAATGAGATGAGTGGAAATAAATACGTACCGCCTAAAATCTGGAAGAATGAACCAAGTTCTGGAAATCAATGGGCAAACATTAACCGTCCGGAATCTGGTGCACGATTTGACAAGGAACTACCTGTCGGAGAGCACCCATTTCAACTTTATTCATTGGGTACCCCTAATGGTCAGAAAGTCACTATCCTTTTTGAAGAGCTCTTAGCTCTGGGAATTAAAGAAGCAGAATATGACGCTCATCTGATCAAGATTGGTGATTCAGAGCAATTTTCATCTGGGTTTGTTGCTGTAAACCCAAACTCTAAGATTCCGGCATTAGTTGATAAATCAGGTGATGAAGCAGTAAATGTTTTCGAATCAGCTTCAATACTGGTTCACCTTGCTGAGAAGTTTGGTAAATTCTTACCAGAAAGTGGCGTGGCGAGAACTCAAACTTTCAACTGGCTATTCTGGGCGCAAGGCTCAGCCCCTTTCCTTGGTGGTGGATTTGGTCATTTCTATGCGTATGCCGATGAGAAGCAAGAGTACCCAATTAACCGATTTGCAATGGAAGCCAAACGTCAGTTAGATGTGTTGGACAAGCAATTAGCTCAAAATAGCTTTATAGCTGGTGAGGAGTACACCATTGCTGACATGGCAATCTGGCCTTGGTATGGTAATTTGGTACTTGGTAAGTTATACGATGCAGCTGAGTTCTTACAGGTACATACCTACGAAAATGTGGTTCGTTGGGCTAAACAGATTGAGTCTCGTGAAGCTGTGCAGCGCGGTCGTATCGTTAACCGTCCTTTTGGCGAAGAATGGGAACAATTGGCAGAGCGACATGAATCTACCGATATCGATAACGTTTTAGCCAAACAGCCAAAATAAACATGTAAAGAAGCGGCTTGACTATGCCGCTTCCCTCAAAAATGAATCAAGATATTGATTTTAACCCCTCACACGAAATCGACAGCTAAGTAAAGCCCCATTCGGATGACTAGTTGTGGGTTTTAATCATGGTATTGCTAATACGGACGATCATTCAAAATAGTGACAACACATCGCTAAATTGTGATGTATGCAGCTAATACTTGATATATACATTAAACCATTCGAATTTTAATCATTTATTTTAATTTTCTATTCTTTTCATTTCCAAAATCAAAGGTTTCAAAAAATTAGATATCTAAATATCTCGATATGTAGGTATATTGACTTTATAGAACAAAAGTTAAACAAAGGAGTACCTATTATGTATGAAAAACTGTTTGAACCAATTAAGGTTGGAAACGTCGTTATGGCTAATCGTATTGTATTACCCCCTTTGACACGGTCACGTTCATCGCAGCCAGGGAATATTCCCAACAGTATGATGGCTGAGTATTATCGCCAAAGATCCTCCGCAGGATTGATGATTACCGAAGCGACACAGATAGAACCTCGCGGACAAGGATATGCATGGACACCGGGCATACATACCGAAGCCCAAAAACAGGCTTGGAAGCAAATAGCAGATGAAGTTCATGCGGCAGGGACTCCCATTTTTATGCAGTTATGGCATGTTGGACGTGTCTCCCATCACTCTCTGCAACCAAATGGTGACGCTCCTGTTGCTCCTTCCGCAATAAGAGCAGACAACGTAAAAGTATTTATAGAAACTGGAGTTGGAGAAGGCGCTTTAACTGATCCTGACCTGCCTCGTGAACTCACTATTGAAGAGATAAAAGAGATAATTGAATTGTACACTGAGGCAGCCATTAGTGCTGTTGAGGCTGGTTTTGATGGAGTTGAAATACATGCGGCAAATGGCTATTTGATTAATCAATTTATTTCAGAACATACGAATAAGCGCACTGATCAATACGGTGGAAGTTTAAGAAATAGATTACGTTTTCTTGACGAAGTAGTTTCGTCTGTTGCAAATGCAATAGGTAAGGAAAAGACAGCTGTCAGGTTTGCTCCATTATTCGAATCAACACAGGAAGAACGTGTTTATTTAGGATTAGTTGAAAGCGATCCTCAACAGACATACATCGAAGCAATTAAGCTTGTAAATAATATCGGAATTGCTTATTTATCTATAGCTGAAGCTGATTGGAATGATGCTCCTGAATTACCAAAAGAGTTCTATGAGGCTGTTCGAAACTCTTTTTCTAATCCTATCATGTATGCAGGAAAGTACACTCCGGAAAAAGCACTAAAAGTAATGGAAAATGGTTGGGGAGACATTTTTGGTTTCGGAAGGTCATTTATAGCAAACCCTGACCTTCCAGAACGTATATTGAACAATTATCTATTAAACGATCTCGATTCTAGCACATTGTTTGGAGGAGGTGAAAAAGGTTATCTAGACTACCCACGTTATTAACGTTTAATTCATTAGATATAAATAGTAAAATTCGGTAGTATGAACAAAATCAGACTTAATATGTGTTATTATAATGGATAAAACTATAGACTTTCTAAGAGCAATTAACAATCCTATTCGATTGGAAATATTGATGTGGCTAAAAGAGCCAGAGAAATATTTTAATTTGGAAAAGCAATTACTAGATCCTGTCAAGGATGGTGTTTGTGCATCCATAATTCAAGAAAGAAGTGGGCTATCCCAATCTACAATATCTTCATATTTAAATATATTGTTGAAAGAAAATATATTAATAACTAAACGTAGTGGTCCTTGGACATATTATCGAAGAAATGAAGAAGTTATTAAAAGTCGTCTAAAAGATTTAGAGACTATAATAATATAATTACTATTTATTCTAGTGCTATATATAACAATACCCTACAATAAGAAGATATAGCTATGAATATAGAAGTTATAAAAAATGAATTTTGTAATATTATAGATTCAACACAAGAAGTAAAACAATTAGCATCAGGATTTGAATTTACAGAGGGCCCTATTTGGCATCCAATAAAAAACATTTTAACTTTCTCAGATATGCCAGGAGACATTCGACGCACATGGGATGAAGTTAAAGGTGTAAAAACTGTAATATCTCCTGCTAATAAATGTAATGGCATGACATATGATCATGAACTAAATTTAATTGTTTGTGAACATTCCACGTCATCTTTATATAAAGAAGATTCAGATGGAAATCGAGAATGTCTGGCATCTCATTTTGAAGGAAAAGAATTAAATAGTCCTAATGACGTTTGTGTTCATTCCAGTGGTGCTATTTTTTTTACAGACCCTTGGTATGGACGTATGCCTGTTTTTGGCATTGAAAGAGAAAGAGAACTTGGTTTTCAGGGATTATATAAAATATCGCCCAATCAAAAAGGTTGTGAGCTTGTTGCTGATAAGTTTCTATTTGAACAGCCAAATGGTTTGTGTTTTTCTCCGGATGAAACACTTTTATATGTCAATGATACAGAAAAAGGTCTGATTCGAGTTTTTGATGTTGATAAAAATGCAAATCTAACAAATCAAAGAATATTCTTCGATGGTATTTTATCGAATGAAGAACCCGGAGCCCCAGATGGAATGAAATGTGATGCTTTGGGTAATATTTGGGTTACCGCACCAGGTGGAATTTGGGTTATTAACCAATATGCAGAATTAATTGGGAAAATAGCAGTTCCTGAGTTAGTTGGTAATATAACTTGGGGTGGTGATGATTGGAGAACATTATTTATTGCAGCATCAAATTCTATTTATTCAGTGAAAACATTAATAGGTCCCCATGTTGAACCTTATATGAAACAAGATAAGGATAAATTTATCAACTCAAAATCTTGTGCACTGATTATTCAAGATTTACAAAATGATGTGGTTTCATTAGGTGGTAAATTTGCTTCTGATGAATCTCTAGAACACTTTAACTCCCAACATGTCATTTCTAATTTGTTGAATTTAATTGAAAAAGCCAAAAGTTTTGGAATTCCAATTATACATATTAAATTTACAGTCGATTCATTAGGAAAAGAACTACCGAATTCAGCAAAGTTATTTAATGATATTATTGAATCAGGAGCAGTTCAAAGAGGTTCGTGGGGTTCTGATTTTATAGAACCTCTAAAAGGTTCTGAAAGTTTTGTTATTGAAAAGTCACATATGAGCGCATGGGAAGGGACGAATTTAGAATCTATTTTAAAAGCAAATAAAATAGATACTATAATTAATACTGGCTCGTGGACTAATATGTCAGTTGAGCATACTGCAAGGACTGGTGCAGATAAAGGATATAAGATTTTTATTCCTGAAGATTGTTGTTCTTCTTTAAATGATAAATGGCATAAATCTGCTCTTGAAATGGCATTACCAAATGTATCAACAATAGTAAAAACTCAAGATTTATTGTCCTCACTTTATTAAATTTAATGAGATTAAAAGGCTCAATATTACTTTGAGCCTTTTAAATGGAAATGTGATTATGAATAAATTTAAGTCAATAATAAATAATGAAAAATGCGCTATAGGAAGCTGGGTTGCTACTGCAAATCCTTATATTGCAGAAATGAGTGCAAGTATTGGCTATGACTGGTTACTAATCGATGGTGAACACGGCCCAAATAATCTTCACTCTATATTAGCACAGCTGCAGTCAACTTCATCTTATACTAGTGAAATGGTGGTACGAATTAATGATGATAATCCATCACTGATCAAACAAGTATTAGACATAGGAGCAACATCTATTTTAGTTCCTATGATAAATAATGTTGAACAAGCGTTGAATCTGATAAAATCGGTAAAATATCCTCCCGTTGGTAATAGAGGCGTGGGTGCATATATAGCTAGAGCATCATTATGGGGACAAAATGTCAAATACCTAAGTACAGCAAATGATGATATTTGCGTAATAATTCAAATTGAAACAATAGAAGCAGTAAAAAATTTAGAAAAAATATTAACAAATGTAGATATAGATGGAATATTTATTGGTCCTGCTGACTTGGCCGCTTCCATGGGGTATATTGAAGACATTAATAATATTAATGTAAAAAATAAAATAAAAAGCATCATCAATACAGCAAAACTTCATAATATTCCCGTAGGCACAATCTGCACTAATGATGATGAGATAAAATCATTGATTAATGACGGTATAGACTTTATTGCAGTATCAATTGATACAGTTAGCTTAATTGATTCATTACAGGAAAAACTAAATAAAGTAAAAGAAATTTGCTAGTTGTTATATTATTCCTTAATCCGATTGATATTAATACAGTTTTAGCAAACAGCCAAAATAAACATGGAAAGAAGCGGCTTAACTATGCCGCTTCCCTCAAAAATGAATCAATATATTGATTTTAACCAATCAAGCGAAATCGACAGTTAAGTCCCCTGTCTCTAATAGCAATAAGTTCCTGATATTCAGGTGATTCATACCAAGATACAGCTTTTTCTCTGGATTCAAACTCGATTACAGCCCCTTGTTTTAAACCGGGCTGTCCTGTCAATACAGTCCATTCACCAGCGGTGATAAACTTCCCACCAAAATGTTCAATCGTTGATTTTGCCGCCTTAGAATAGCTATCTTTAGCGTCATTATTTATTACTTCCATTTCAACAATAACAAAAGCTGTCATACCATTTTTCTCCATACAAACAATTAAAATTTTTCAATTCAATGCAATACCCAAAAAGATAAGTACCATTCCGACAGCCTGAAAAGCATGTACCGTTTCTCCAAGAAAAAGCGTCGATAACACAACACCAAATACCGGGATCAGATTAATAGACATCCCCGCTTTGGTTGGTCCTAACCGCTCAATACATTGGGTGTACAACAGATACGCAATAACCGATGGCACAATCCCCACATAACACAAACTTAATATTGCATGTGCTGTCCAGAGTGCTTCCTGCCCGTGTAATACGTTTTGCAAAAAGAAAGGCAACAGAAAAACTAACCCAATCAACATTTGCATCGACATCAGACCAAATCGGTTAATTTCCTTTGGCATATTTTTCAAAGCCAGGGTATAGACAGCCCAGCAAATCATCGCCACGAAAATAATCGCATCACCATGATTGATCGACAATGATGTCAGTGACGTCAGTTCTCCCCGTGAAATGATGACTAGCACGCCAACAAAGGAAATAACTAACCCTGCCCACTGTTTAATACGTAAATGAAAATCTGCAAAGATGACACCAATCAAACTAATCAATAAAGGAATAAATGCGTTCAGTATAAGTGCATTGTTGGCTTTAGTTGATTGCAGCCCCCAATAGATCAAGGTATTAAATGCACTGATTCCAGTAATTGAGGCGATAATGATCAGATACTTATGTTTGATATACAACGCCCAGTCGCGATGTAAAATACGTATGGTAAAAGGAAGGAATAAAAACCCCGCCAAGACCCAGCGATAAAAAGATAGCTGTAACGGTGGAATTTCTAAGCGAACCGAACGCCCGACAATAAAATTACCCGCCCAAAATAGTGGTGGTAAAGAAAGCAGTAAAAAGAAAACCAACCGTGAGCGGCCAGGATCAGAAGAGTCCGTGGTATGAGTAATATTTTCCATAATCATCCTACCCATGTGAAGAAATAAAAACGCGAAAAACCAGAGACCATTGGATCTCTGGTTTTTTTAATTCCTAACGCACTATTGGTATAATTTAATCACAGCAGTCATATTTTCACCGCCGATACCGCTATCAATACCTTCGCGGAATACGCCTTGAGCGGCTTCAATAACAGGTGATTTGTGTTCGGTAGATTCCAGGGTATAACGGAAGTCTTTCTCAATAAGTTCTACCGGGAACATTGGTGCAAACATATTGTTTAGCATCGCCATTGACACACCACCAGCGGCAGGACTCCACGATGAAGTTGTTGACAGCGCCTGCATAATTTTCGCGACATCAGCCCCATCCTGACGTTGCAACATAGAGATCAACTCAGCAAGTGTCGCCACCTGCATACCCAACATGGTATTAGTACATAATTTAGCCAGCGCACCATTACCAACTTCTCCGGTATAGTTGATGACTGCCCCCATGCTGTTCAATAGTTCTAAGCAACGTTGGTAAGTCGATTCTTCCCCGCCAACCAGATATACCAATTGTGCAGCATCAGCTTGAGGTCGGGAACCCGATACCGGTGCTTCAAGAAATTCGATACCCCGTTGTTTTGCCTGTTCATTGAGAGATTTGACCCAGTTTACTGACAAGGTTGAGCTATCAATAGCAATGGCTTCTGATTTCATTCCGGCAAATGCACCAGTCTCAGGATTTAGCCATACGTCTTCCGAGGCTTGATCGTCTCTTACCATTGCAATCACAACATCCGCATCTTGCGCTGCAACTCGTGGAGAATCAGCCCATTTTGCGCCAGATTCTACTAATTCATCGGCTCTGGATTTTGTTCGGTTCCAAACCGTTACCTGATAACCAGCGGCTAAAACATGTGCGGCCATACGAGCACCCATCGCCCCTAAACCAAGAAATGCAATATTTTTCATTTTCCGATCCCATATAACGTTAAAAGGTCCCGAACCTGTATAACGTTCAGCACCATTGATGATTTGTATCTATCATGACCAACGGAAAGATATAAGACCAATCGCTTATGGTTATCAGAGTTATAAATGAAGCTTATACCTGCACGTCTTAATCAAAAGAACGAGTGACTGTGCCCAATAGATTCTGAATTCGATAGCGCATAAACTCGACAAAGACGGTTAATTTAGCCGGATAGAATCGAGCATACGGGTAAACAATATAAACAGGTAATGGCTCTACCTGCCAATCAGGTAAGACATTGACTAATAGGCCTCTATCAATATCTTTTTCTAGCAACCACTGCGATCCCATACCAATACCTAGTCCATTCACTGCAGCACTACGTAATGCATATAAACTATCCGTATAAAAGCGAGGAACAAAAGAAATCTCACAGGTTCTGTTATCAACTCGGTTTTTAAGTCCCAGTTGATAACGGTAAAACGTCTGCAATGCGAGCCAGGAACTGTCCTGTAAAAGCTGAGGCGTTGCATTAATATCTGCCAAATTACTTATTAAGCCGGGTTTTGCGACCACAATTCTTGGTACTTCTGCAATTCGAATAGCCACCATACTATCGTCAATCACATTCCCGACCTGAATCGCACAGTCGATATCATTAGCAACAAAATCCAACATTGAACGGTCATCATGCAAAAGCCATTCAACACTTAGTGCCGGATTCTGCTGCATAAATTCCGTCAAAGGCTCAATTAAAATTTCCTGACCAAATGCATGAGGAGCAATAATACGCAGCTTTCCAGAAGGCTCACTCACAGTGCCAGTGACATCTGATTCAAACGCATCCCAGTTCACAAGTAACTCTCGCGCCCCCTGGTAATACTTTTCTCCAATTTCCGTTAATTTCAACTGATGCGTAGTGCGGTTAAATAGCTTACTTCCAACGCTGTGCTCTAATGCTTTCAAACGACGGCTGACGGTTGGCTGAGTTGTTCCTATTTGCATTGCTGCTGCCGACAAACTACCAGCTTCAACAATACGTATAAATGTTCGCATTAATTCGATTCTGTCCACATTATTTATCGCCATCCAGCCCATCCTCATGATTATTTATACGAGATACGTATAACAGATATTCCCACTAGCTACCTTCACATTCAAGCGTATTACCCACAAACTACGCACAAAATGAACCATCAGGTAAAAAAATGACTGAAATGCTACTGTCACAGAATGTGACTTCATCACTTTCTAAAACATTACTTCTGCTATTGGCAATAACAGCAGGATTAGCCGTTGCCTCTCTCTACTATACTCAACCGCTGTTAGGTAATTTGATGACTGATCTCAGTGTATCAGCCAAACAAATAGGCAGTCTGCCAACCCTGACACAAGTCGGTTATGCTTTCGGTATGCTGCTGCTAAACCCTCTGGGCGATCGCTATAACCGCAGAAAATTGATTTTATTCAAAGGAATTGCATTAATTGCTTCTCTTATGTTAACAGCAACAGCACAAGGACTCAGTTTTCTGATGTTTTCCAGTTTGTTTATGGGATTAACAGCGACTCTTGCTCAGGATGTGATTCCTTTGGCTGCCGGTTTAGCGCCTCAAGAAAAACGTGGACAAATTGTTGGTACAGTCATGACGGGGCTTCTGTGCGGAATTCTGTTATCAAGAGTGTTGAGTGGCAGTATCGGAGAACTCTTTGGTTGGCGTACCGTTTTTTATTCAGCAGCCGCTTGTGTCAGCGTAGTCATAGCTTTGCTGTATGTAAGCACACCGGATACAACTCCGACAAATCAGCTGAAGTATCATCAACTGTTAATTTCAATTGGTCATTTATTTGCTAAGCATGCACCGGTTCGTCGCGCTACCTATGTTCAAGCCTTAATATCGGCAGGATTCAGTGCATTCTGGACTACTCTGGCTCTCATGCTAAAAGATTCCCCGCTCCATATGGGTAGTAGTGTTGCTGGTATTTTTGGTCTGCTTGGGGCATTTGGGGCAGTTTTAGCACCTAAATTTGGCAAACTTGCAGACAAAAAAGGTCCACTTGTAGTCTCGCGCATGGGCTGTGTACTGACTGTTTCGTCCTTTTTAATTATGCTCCTTGCGAATCTGTTCGTCGGACAGTTCATGGTAGAGCTGGCAATAATTGCACTAGCAACAATTTTGTTTGATTTAGGCGTGCAGATGTCCTTTATTTCCCATCAGACAATTTGCTATCAGACGGCACAGGATGCACTGAGTCGAGTTAACTCAATTTTAATTTTTGGTGTCTTTATCGGGATGTCATCCGGCAGCTTTATCGCCAGTTACGCATACCAATACTGGGGCTGGTCAGGCGTTATCGGTTTCTCTTTTATCATCACCACAGTTGCGTTGCTGATGAAATTAAGAGAAAAATGATAACTTCAATGTGCTTGCTCAAAGCGAATTTATTAGCTTCTGGGCAATGCACCTATAAACAAGGAATCATCAAATGGATAATTTTACATACTATTCACCAACACGAGTTCATTTTGGCAAAGGTCAAACCGAGAAAGTAAGAGCAGAGATTCCAGCCGGAAGTAAAGTTCTTATGACATATGGTGGTGGAAGTATTAAAAAAAATGGTGTCTATGAACAAGTTTTAGCTGCACTTTCTGATTGCACAGTTATTGAATTTTCAGGTATTGAACCTAATCCTCATTACGAAACATTAATTAAAGCGAGTGCTATTGCCAAACAAGAAAACATCGACTTTATTCTTGCTGTCGGTGGCGGTTCTGTCATTGATGGCAGTAAATTTATTGCAGCAGCAACCTGTTACGAGGGGGATAGCTGGGATATTGTTACAACACATGGAGCCTGTGTTGAGCGTGCAATACCATTGGGTTGTGTTCTAACACTGCCTGCAACAGGATCTGAAATGAATAACGGTGCTGTTATCACTAAAGCTGAAACACAAGATAAACTCTATTTCACTTCAAATTCCATTATACCGATTTTCGCCGTACTTGATCCTGAAGCGACTTTTTCGCTTCCGCCGCGTCAGATTGCAAATGGTGCCGTAGATAGCTTTGTTCATATCGCTGAACAATATGTTACTTATCCGATCAATGCAAAAGTACAAGATTATTTTGCCGAAGGTTTATTAAAAACGATTATTGCTGATGGCCCGGTCGCTCTTGCAGAACCAACCAATTATGACGCGCGTTCAAATCTGATGTGGTCTGCAACTAATGCGTTAAATGGAACATTAGCAACAGGCGTTCCAACTGACTGGGCAACTCATATGATCGGTCATGAATTAACCGCTCAGTATGGCTTAGATCATGCTCAGACATTGGCTATTGTCATGCCTGCTATCTGGAAACACAAAAAAGAACAGAAATTACAAAAGCTGGTTCAATTCGCTGAACGAGTATGGAACATTACTTCTGGCAGTGATGAAGAGAAAGCGGATCAGGCTATCGCAAAAACAGAAGATTTCTTCGTTTCAATGGGTAATCCAACCCATTTATCTGACTACAACCTGAATGCGTCTCACATTCCGGCAGTGCTGGAAAAACTGGGGCAACATGGCCTGGTTAAATTAGGTGAACATGGAGACATCACACCAGAAGAAGTAAATAAAATTCTGACTTTAGCGCTTTAATGAGTTTATTCATGTATTAATAACCCTCAAAAATATAGGTCTCGCTTTATCGTGAGACCTTTTTATCATAATGTTAGATAATATAATTATTTATATCTAACATTTGATTATAAATCTTATTTATTATTTAAATATTATTAATAAAATGAAGTGAAATAATATTCAACAATCAAGTCAATATTGAAATAATTTTATAAATAGCTAAACTCGACAGCTTAGATATATTGTACTTTCTTCAAGGACATGGCCTTCGATTTCATTTAAAAACATATTGTAATAATACCCATAATTCAAAGGAAGCTTCGTATCTAGAGCATATATTTTTAATTCATATTTATGGTCTTTATCAGGGGGCATCGGACCTATATAGCGGTGTGAAATACGTTCATCTTCTTCACCAATTAACTTTGAACAGAAACTGTTTCTTCCGTGAACGCATTGATATTTATCTATATCACCAATCCCTTCCGGTATTACATTCAGAGAACTATCGATGTTACAACATAACCAGTGAATCCAGGAAAAACCACAGACAGGAACGGCATCATGATCGATAAATGTAATAGCAAAACTGACAGTGTTTTCTGGAGCTTCTGAAATCGTAATTGGAAACGACAGAATTGGATTTCCTTGAAATTTTAACGAATCATCAGCATGTTTGGAATATTTATCATTTAAGAATCCGTTTGTAGTTTCAACATGTAATTTCATAATTAAACCTTGATTTTTAATAATCTTATCAATTTATAATTTTAAAAAACATAAGTTCATGCAATAAATAACACAAAGAACATTAGGCATTTAATATATTTAAATTTGTATTTGATATATCCATCAGCATAAAAACACTAATAAATGGATAATCACCCTAAGATATGCGATATATTTAAAATGTCAACTATTGGTTTTTTAAATTATTCACGCAATCAGTTCTGGTTATATCTGATATTATTATTAGTGATAATGAAAGATATTAAATTTAAAAATTCATTTAAAATAATTAGACTCAATATACCCATATATGGGTATATTTATATTGATTGATAATAAGGGGGATTATTAATCGCCTGAATTCTCGCGCAATAATTCACTAGGAGAGATTGAATAAGCTTTCCGAAAAGCATGACTAAAATGTGAAAAGTCATTAAAACCGTAGTCTAATGCTATTTCTGAAATTGACTTATGACCACCTCGTTCAATTGCTTCTCTACTTGCCTTTAAACGTTCAGACCAAATAGTTGAAACTGGTGTTTTTTGATGGCGGTTAAACGCTCTTGTCAGTGTCCTGGACGAAACATGATGAATTCGGGCGAGCTTTTCAAGATTAAGCTCAGGATCAGATAAATGATTCTGAATATAATTCATTGCTCGTGCGTATAAATCACTTTCAACACTACTCATTTTGATGTCGGGAATTTCAAGTCCCAAAGTCAACAAGTCTATAATTGATTGAGAAAACCTTTCTTCTAGACTGCAGTTCTCCGTCCCATCAAACCCTTTGACAGCCTGGTATAACATCTCACGTAATGGAATGATTCCAGGACGATTGGGATTTATAATTTGGGCCGTTAACTTGCCAATATTAGGCAAATTCTTGCTCATTAGGTGGCGAGGAATGCGAACAAGATGGTTAGTGTTCCCACCAAAGCTGAATTTAAATGCTTGTGCGGAATCATAGAGAACTAAATCACCACGATGAATATCAGCTCTTCTGCCACCCTGCTCAATCTGACCGTGACCACCCTGAAAAAAACCTAGCCACATATCGTCATTAGGAGACAATCGAACATGATCGGCTTTGCGGAACCAAACATGATCGCTTGAATCAAATGTACATATATCAAGCACCCCAAACTTATTAAATTGCAATTTGCCATCAAAAACAGAATCGCCAAGCACATGACTATCTGCTCGAAGACAATGCTTCAATACAACTTCATTCCAGTAATTAAAACGTTGGGATTCTTCAACTGCCTGAGTAGAGTATTCCATATTATGAACTGTTCCATGTCTCATACACAACACCTATACCGCATAAATACAGGAAACGTAATAGCTAGAGGTAATTCAAGCAAATAATATACCAATTAATATATATTATTGTTTTCATTAAAATATAAAGTGATAAAACCGCGAGAAATCAGTCCAGATTGCGTTCAAAAATGGTGCAAACGCCCCAATTTGATTCAACAGGGATTGCTCATCAACACAATTCATATATGGGTATATTGCCATACAATTATCCCGCGCCCTCTTTTATGTCTTTTTCAGACAAAAGGTTGGCTGTTTAAATCAAGATCAAATTTATACCTTACTTAATATGAAGGACATACACAGTATTTATCTCTATTAACAGTCAAATCCACAAGGAAGGTATCTATGGCTATTGAAAGACCAAACGCCGAGCAAGTGCAGCAGTTAGCCGCACGTTTACATATGACTATTACCAAAGAGCAGGCTGAAGAATATCTCACTATCATGCAGGCCAACTTCGATGCTTACGATCTTGTTGACTCCCTACCCGACTATATGCCGGAAGTGAAATACCCTCGTGGTGAAGGTTATTTTCCAAGCAAAGAAGAAAACCCTAATAATGCGTGGTATTACAAAACCGAGGTGAAAGGTGCTGCTTCTGGCAAACTAGCCGGGAAAACAGTGGTATTAAAAGACAATATTTCTCTGGCCCAAACTCCGATGATGAATGGCTCTTCAACATTAGAAGGGCATGTACCAAATTATGATGCAACAATCGCAACCCGTTTACTTGATGCCGGTGCAACTATCGTCGGTAAATCAACCTGTGAACATTTTTGTCTTTCTGGCGGTAGCCATACTTCAGACCCGGCTCCGGTTCATAACCCATACAAACACGGGTATTCAGCAGGCGGTTCATCGTCAGGCAGCGGTGCATTAGTTGGTTCTGGTGAAGTGGATATGGCGATCGGTTGTGATCAAGGCGGTTCAATCCGTATTCCATCTTCTTTTTGTGGTGCTTACGGCATGAAACCGACTCACGGTTTGGTTCCTTATACCGGAATTATGGCCATCGAAGCAACCATCGACCACGCAGGTCCAATCACACAAAGTGTTGCGGATAATGCTTTGATGCTGGAAGTTATTGCAGGTGCCGACGGACTTGACCCGCGTCAGTATGCACCAAAAACTGATGAATACACCAATGCCTTAGATAAAGGTGTTAAAGGCCTGAAAATTGGTGTACTTACTGAAGGATTTGCACTTCCTAATATGGATGAGAGAGTAGCTGAAAAAGTCCGCAAAGCTATCGCTAAGTTTGAAGAGTTAGGTGCTATCGTCAGCGAAGTTTCAGTTCCGGCTCATAGTCTGGCAGGTGCATTATGGTCACCAATCGGCTGTGAAGGTTTAACCGCTCAAATGATGCACGGTAACGCTGCTGGTTTTAACTGGGAAGGTTTATACGATCTTCCACTGCTTGAGAAACACTCAGCCTGGAGAGAGCAAGCTGATGCATTATCACCATCACTAAAAGTATGCATGTTTGTTGGGCAGTATGGTTTGGATAAGTACAAAGGCCATTATTATGCCAAGGCGCAAAACCTATCTCGCATGGTCAAAGAACAGTACAACCAGGTATTCAATGACTTTGATCTTATCATTCTTCCAACGGTACCTATTGTAGCGCAGGAACTACCAGACGAAGACTGTTCTATTGTTGAGTACATCACCCGAGCATTTGAGATGATTGGTAACACAGCTCCACTGGATATTACGGGTAACCCGGCAATGACCGTTCCGTGCGGAATGATTGAAGGACTACCGGTAGGCATGATGATAGTGGGCCGTCATTACAATGAATCCACCATTTATCAGGCCGCATCCGCCTTTGAATCTGTTGGCGACTGGAAAGAAATGTAATTCCACTACTCTTTATTGCCTAATATTGCCTATGAAAACCCATGAGTTTACTCATGGGTTTTCTATTACTACTAAATAATCTAGACAGATAAATTGGATTTCTTTAGGTACTGGAAATGCAAAATTCCGCCTAGCAACAAGTCAAGTCGCAGGCGGAATTCTGGTTTCAAATATCTATTTGGAGAATATCTTTAACAGCCAGGTGTTTTTCTGTGCCAATCTGTCATAGTTTGGTATGCGTGTGCTGCACGAATAATCTTTGCTTCACCTAACTGAGGCCCAACAATTTGCATACTTAATGGCATTCCTGAACGATCTATACCATTTGGCAGAGTTATCGTTGGATTCCCCGAGAAATCAAACGGAGCTGTAAATCTAAGAATCGAATTCAACACATTAGGATCTTCACCATATTCCATCATTTTTTCCAAACTAGGCGTTGGGATTGGTAAAGTCGGAATTAACATACAATCGATGTTATTAAACATATTTCCGACCTGTTTTTTAAACGCCAATCTATGCAAAACACCCTGTGCATGTTCCTCTCCTGAGGTATTTAAACCTTGTTCGATTAATTGAACAAGATCTGGACCATATTGTTCAGATCGCTGAGGATACGTATCCTTATGTGCGATAGCTGTTTCCACTGAGCACATCATTATCCACTGACTCACCAGGTGCTCGTAGTCGGGAAAGTCGACATATACGATCCTTGCACCTAAAGACTCAAAAACATTTACTGCTCTTTCTAATGCTTCTGCAACCTGAGAATCAACACCGTCTAAAGCATATTTTCTGTCAATGCCAATACGCAAGTCTCGAATGCTTTTTCCTACCTGAGCCATAAAATCTGGTACTGGCGCGTCTATGCAGGTTGGATCATATTTGTCCCATCCCGCAATGGCTTGAAGTAAAGCTGCTGCATCTGCTGCACTTCTGGCTATAGGCCCAATATGATCAAGGGAATCAGCTAATGCAAATATTCCGTGACGACTGACTCTTCCCCACGTTGGCTTAATGCCCGTTAACCCGCAAGTTGCCGAAGGAAATCGTATCGACCCACCAGTATCACTACCTAAAGAGCCAAAACATAAGTGAGCAGATGTCGCTACACCGGAACCTGTTGAAGATGAGCCAACCCAGTACTTTTCATTCCAAGGATTAAGTGGAGCGGGAATGTCAGGATGATGACTAGTATAAGCCCCTTCAGTCATTGTCAGCTTGCCTAATATTACTGCACCAGCGACCTCTAACCGATCAACAACAGTAGCATTATAAGGGGCCTTGAATTCGGCATGAACCAATGTTCCTGCAGTTGAAGGGGCGTATGTTGTATAGCACAAATCTTTCAATGCAATTGGAACACCGTGCAAAGGTCCTTTATAAATGCCTTTTGCTATCAGTCTGTCCGCTTCTTTAGCTCGCTCTAGTGCTCTTTCAGAGCAAACATGCAGGTAACTCATATAATGTTCGTCCAATTGACTGATCCTATCTAACATCATTTGAGTTACTTCAACAGAAGTGACTTCTTTATCCTTTATTAACTGAGCGAGTTCTAGCAGGCTTTTCTCAAAAATTTTTCCAATTTCCATATTCAAGCTCCATATAACTTATCGTTAGCAGGGTGACAATTAACCCTAGTACACGCTATAGCTTATAATGAGCTTCAGCCAGAAACTTGAATCTGGCTGCCATGCGATTTGTTTTATTGGGACATCGTATAAGAGCGTAAACACTTGTTTATTTGTTAGCAACAGACTGCAACGGTGTTATTCCGAACTGACGTTTAAAACTCCGGCTAAAATGGCTTAAGTCACTAAATCCACAAATAAATGCTGTTTCGGTGACAGAAATATCTTTATGATCCTGTAGATAACGCATTCCTAATTTCAATCGTTCTTGCATAACCCATTTCATTGGGGTCAATCCCAATTGGCCAAACATCCTATTCAACGTACGAGTTGAAACTGAAGCTGCAATAGCCATTTTTTCTGCATTTAACTCATTATCAGATAAATGATCCAATGCATATTGCTTGGCCTTTTCGATACGATTGGCAACTTTGTGTTCGTCCCCTTTCTGATTCCGTAACATATCTAAATTGGCTAAAAAAAGGTCAATAACGGAATCGGAAATTCTCTGATTGAAAATATCAGAATTACTAACTTGATCGTCCAAGTTCATTGCCAAATCTAATGTGTCTACAAGAAGTGAGGTCAAGTTATTGTTCGTAGTCAGATTTGTCGCCAAATAGTTATAAAGACGATTAACTCTGGGTTCGATATTTGCACGAGGGATTTTAATCAGCCTTACCGAGCCATTAAGCTCATACGCAAAAGGCTTTGCAGTATCGTACAATACAATATCACCGGCATACTGCCTGACAGATACCCCCCCCTGACTCAACAACCCAGAACCTTGTTGAAGAATACTAAGTAAGTAACAATCTTCCCCATCACTTTTGACATGTCGGCCAGTACGTTTCCAAAAGTGCTGCGGCGCAGTCATTGAATTAATGGTAAGAGCCCCCAACTCTTTTGAAATTAACTCCGCATCAAAAGATTTTCTATTTGTACATTGACTATCGGCTGTGACAAATTGTTGGCAAACGACATCATGCCAATAATCAAAACGTTGGTATTCTTCGACTGCCTGAGTATCATACTCAAGACGCTGAATCGTTCCATAATTCATACACCATACCTGTCTTTCATTAGATATCTTACTTAAGTAGAATATAGGCAATTACCGTACCAAGCTTTAAGCGACTACTAAATAGCTGCTACTTAGATGGTTCAGGCTCAGTTAATATCCACATCCTCTAAAACAAAGCCATATTAGTGCAATGCTAATCATTTAAGTGCAGCGAATCTCGTTAACTAAAAATACAAAAAGGCCCTTACGAGCCTTTATTTACAACATTTACTTTAAAAATTTAAAACTAAACTCCCAACAAGGTTTGCTGAAGTTCTTTATCTGCGGTGAGTTCTTGTTTTGATACTTCGACTCTGATTTTCCCTTTTTCCATGATGTAAGCGCGTGATGCAATCGCGAGGCAAAAATCCAGATTTTGCTCAGCCACAAGAATTGAAATACCCAAGCTTTGATTGATATCTTTAAGTATCCCAGCCATCTCATCTATGATGGATGGCTGGACGCCTTCGGTAGGCTCATCCAACAAAAGGATTTTGGGTTTAGTTGCAAGGGCCCTGGCAAGGGCAAGAACCTGCTGCTGACCACCAGATAAATCACCCGCTAAGTCAGCAGCTTTCGGTCTTAACATTGGGAAAAAATCCAACAATTCATTGACGGTGGTTTTCCAGTCATAACCGTTCGCTGCTGCTGCAACACCAATATTTTCAACAACGCTCATTCGTGGGAAAACAAACCGTCCTTGAGGTACATACCCTATACCTGCTTTCGCTCGCTTAGTAGGGCTGGAAAAAAGAGAGGTTCCACTCATTCTGATCGCCCCATCGCTAATTTTTATATGACCAGATGCACATTTCATTAGCGTTGATTTTCCCACTCCATTTCGCCCCAATAATGCAACGATTTCCCCTCGTTGTACATTCAGTGACAAATCATCAATGATGGTTGTTTTACCATAGCCGCCAGTTATGTTAGCAATACTAAACATGAGCACTTCTCCCTAAGTAGATATCCAAAACCCTTTCGTCTTCACGTAATTTCTGAATATCTCCTTCCGCAAATACTTCTCCCTGATGCAGAACCGTTACATGACCTTCCAGAGTACGGATAAATTCCATATCATGTTCCACGATGACGACGGTCATGTACGAGGACAAGATTCGAATAAGCCGCGAAAGTTCTCGTGTTTCATCATTCGTCATACCCGCAGCGGGTTCGTCCAAAAAGAGAATTCTTGGGGATAAACTCAGGATCATGCCAATATCTAACCACTGTTGTTGTCCATGAGACAGAGATGAAGCCAGAGCTGAAACCTGAGGTGCTAATCCTAGCATCGTTATAATCTGATAGCTGATAGCTGTCGCCGCCTGCTTATCCCTCAATCGTGAGTATGCAGAAATCCATAAATTATCAAAAACGGTGAGTTCACCAAATACTTGAGGCTTCTGATTTTTAACTCCTAAGCCAAGATTCACTCTCCGGAAAATTTTCTCATTCGTAATGTCTCTTCCATCAACAATAACCTTGCCTCTATCCGGTATATTAATACCGACACATGTTTTTAAGAATGAGCTTTTGCCCGCACCATTCGGGCCAATTAGAGAATATGGTACTCCCGGTCTGAAATGTCTCGTAACATCGTTAACCGGTGTAATACCTCCGAATGATTTACGTAATGCATGTGTTTGTAACTCCAGGGCATCTCCGACTTGTTCTTTGGCCTTGTTGAGAATTTCAATGAGTTGAGGTTCATTTATTTTTACAGGTTTAGTGTTCAAGTCAGATTGGTTCGAATCGGGCAAATAGCGTTGGATAAACAATTTCAACGTCCCCAATAAGCCATCTTTCAAAAACATGACCATCACGATTAATATCACGCCAAGGATTAACGTCGTTTGGGAACCAACACTGCCATTACCCAAGAAAAACGATAGAGCTCCAATCAGAATAGCACCAATAAATGGACCAATAAGTGTTCCCAAACCTCCTACTAACACGTAGATTGGTACTAATAACGCTTCCTGAATGGAAAATATTGATGGGTTCACAAAGTTTGACCACATAGCAAACAATGCTCCGGCTAATCCTGCGATTGCACCTGCATAACAGAAATTAATCATCTTATATTTCCGAATGTCATAACCAATCAACTCAGTTTTATCTTCATCTATACGGATACAATCAATAACTTTTCCAAACGGAGTCGCCATAACTATTTTCGTCAGAACATAGATTACAAATGCAATGAAGATGACCACGCGCAGTGCATCATTCGGCCACAACGGTTGATTATCGTTGATAAAAAATGCGGCCATCCCCGGAATGTTTGCTAATCCGCTGTCACCCGACACAGAAGCAGCACCTATTTCAGCCGTAAACGATTGACTTACCGACCAGAGTAACAGTGTAAATGTATATGACAGAATTGTGCTCTGGAGCTGTCCCATTTTTGTGTAAAAAATCAGTGCTCCAAGTATGATCGCAGATAACGCACCAATCAGGGCACCAGCAGGTAATGCGATAAACAGAGAATTACTACCATCAGCAACTATGTTCATCGTGATAATACTACTCAGATAACCACTAAGCCCATAAAATGCAGTTTGCCCCAGACACAAGAATCCCGACTTACCCCACACAATATCCAGACTCATACCTAATAAGCCAAAAATGATCCAGGAGGTCGCTACAAAAGCAAAATAACTGTCAAGGTAACCTGAAAAGGCAATGGCAATTAATACAACAAAGAATAAAAAGGTAGTATCTAAATTCTTTCTTAACATGCTAGAAAATTCCATTTGCAGTTCCTTCATAATTTACGGCGCCATTTTGCGGAGATTCCAACCGGATACCGCCATAGAAGCAATGCGGTTAAAATAAAGAAGAAAATTTCCCCAATAACCGATGTCAAGAAACTGCTCACAAACGAACTGCCTCCCCCCAGACCGAGTGCAGTTAATGCCGTACCGGATAAGGCAACAGGACCTGCAACGACAACAGCTAGAAATGATTTAACAGCGAACGCGGCCCCCATATTGGGAGTTGCAGGGACAATAGGAAGTAGTACAGCTCCAGCAAATCCCGCTAAGCCACAGCCAATAGAGAATGTCATCAGATTAATCCGACTGGAATCAATACCAACGGATTGTGCCATTTCAGACACCTGAATTGATGCTCGGGCTTTCATACCGTATACAGTTTTTGTTAATAATAGATAGACTAGCGATACCAGAATAATGGCCACACCAATAAGGAGTACCGGATAACCAGCCAAAGAATATTGCCCAATCGTAAAACTAAAACTAGGCAAGCTCACACTTGGTGTAGCTGTACCGAATATTGTCACTGCCAACTGAAGAAAAATCATACTTAGTCCCCAGGTTGCCAGCATCGTATCAAACATCCGTCCGTACAAACGGCGAATGATGAGAACTTCAACTAGGGCACCGATAAACATAGTAAATAACATAGCCAACGGAATAGACAGTACATAGGGTACGCCCAGCTTGGTGATACTCAGTGATGCATAAGCACCAATCATAATGAATTCACTATGAGCCAGGTTTATCACACCCATCAACCCAAAAACCACAGCCAACCCAGTAGCAGCAATTATCAATATAGATGCGCTAGAAAGAGCAGAAATAATTACAGTCAACAGATAATTGATATCCATTTTAGAAATTCCTTATTCTAAAAAAACAAACGCCAGAAATTATTCCGGCGCGACAACAACGTCTATGGCGTGAATTGTTTTGCAATTTTAGGATCTGTAATCAAATCACATACTTCATTTTCATATGATGGTTCTACATTCGGATATGTATTGGTTAGAGCAAATCCATAATCAGTGTTTCCTCTTCCGATATAGATGTTTTGAGTTACGTGATGTGATCCTCCTGACATAGTAACGGGGCCATTGGGACCGTTAAATGATATATTTCCTTTTTCCAGCATATCGATAACTTTGTCATGATCGGCCGTCCCTGCTTTTTTAACCGCTTCAGCCCATAGATGAACCGCATTCCAAACCGTGACAGCTTCAGGGGAAATATGTTCACCTTCACCGTATTTATCATGCCAGGTAGTAAGAAATTGTTTATTTTCTGGCAAATCTAGGCTTTGAAAATAGACATGGGCAACCGTAATACCTTCACCAGCTTTTGGAGATAACAATACTTGCTCATTACCCGTACTGTAGTTTGAAGAAACAACTGGAACTGAACTTTTTAACCCAGCTGAAGAAAATTGCTCTAAAAAGCCGACCTGACTTGGACCGACTGGAAGAGCTACTAAGAAATCCGGTTTTTGCTTCTGAATCTTTTGGATAGTTGGTGAGTAATCCGTCATTGTTAAAGGAAGAATATCTTCTCCCACGACTTCACCACCAAATTGCTTGGCATATTCATGAACCCACTTGGTTGCAATTGTTCCAAAGTTATAATCAGGGGCCATGACAAAGATTTTAGGACCATACTCTTTTATCGCCCATTCAATCAAAGGCTTAAGCTGCTGAGAAGCTGAAGGTCCGGTGACAAACGTTTGTCTATCACATGCGCCACCTTCATAAGTTGACGTATAGAAATAAGGCATATTCGCTTGTCTGAAAATAGGACGTACAGCTTCGCGGGAAGAGCTGGTAACACCGGCAAACACTGCAGATAGTCCTCCTTTAAGTACAGCCGTACGAGCAAATTGAGTATATTTATTGAGTGATGACTGTGTGTCATAAGTCGCAATACTAACTTGTTCACCAAGCAAACCTCCGTTTGCATTAATATCGTCAACAGCAAGTTGCATACTATGAATTTTCTGCAATCCAAAGATATTTAAATCTCCGGTAATGTCATAAATAGCACCAATCTTTATTTCTGCATTTGCCGATTGGGCAGCAAAAACCAAACTCACAGCCAGTATTGATTTACGAAATAACTTTTCCATGTCTAACCTCGTAATTATTAAGAATAAAACACAATGAAACTTTCAATTATGAAAATTGCATCTGCTGTTTCTTATATAACTACACAGAATGGATAGAAACTTGGTTAATCAAGCCAAACGGTTTGACTTAAAATGCCATTTTTTTGTTTCATCGCTCTAATGTCTCTTTCATCCAAAAGCTCGACTGTTTAAATCAGGGTGATTTTTGTCTTAAATCAATATTTTGCTCAGTGGTCTTTTTCAGCCAAGTTGCATGTCATTTTGAAACAATCAACCTTACAAACATAAGGGTTTAATGATTTTGACATTAACAAATGTTCATCAATACCAAGGAATACATGCTGTTTCAGCAGTAACAAGCTAAAAGGAGAATAAAATGCACATTGAACCCGGGCTCGTCGACTCAACCAAAATAGTCCTCAGCTACGCAACTGCAGCCACTGCTGCAATTTATACCGTAAAACAAATGGCAAACGATATACATTCTCGCGGCGTCATATCACTTACGTTACGAATGATTACCTGTACTGCTCTTGTCTTTAGCTTTTTCCAGCTAATGCCACATTATCGGGCTGGCGTATCAGAAGTTCATTTCATTTTTGGTTCGACACTCTTCTTGCTATTCGGATCAGCGCCAGCCGCAGTTGGCATGGCAGCCGGTCTTTTCTTGCAAGGGGCACTCTTTGTACCCGTCGACCTGCCGCAGTATGGCATGAACGTTACCACACTGATTGCACCTCTTCTGCTGGTATCAGCTTTAGCGAATAAGATCATCGCAACTGACACTGCCTATGTAGATCTGACTTATCGCCAGACATTTGCACTATCAGGAGCGTATCAGGCAGGAATCGTTACCTGGGTTGGATTTTGGGTGCTATATGGTCAGGGATTTTCGCTGGCTACTGTTTCATCCATTGCAAGTTTCGCCAGTGCCTATATCGCTGTAATTATGGTTGAGCCACTGGTCGATGCTGGCGTTTTAAGCATCGCCAAAATGCTCAACAAAAACAGTGTCATGTTTACGTCTCGTTTACACAGCGGCGCAGCACAAAACTAGAGTCTCTTCGAGAACAAACCATTTATTAGATTGAGAAAGGATATCAAAAGATAATGAATTCTAGTATATCAATGGCCAATACTGGGGCCGGAAGCCAACTTTGTCCAAATGCAATTGGAGTCGGAAAAGCAGGTTGTGAGCAGTTAGTTGAACTGCTTACCCGAGGTGAAATTGAAGATCTTCTGACAGATAATCGAGCTCGGGTTGCTTTTTTTGCAGTCGATATCGGTGATAAGTATTTAAAAGAAGTAAAACGTGCCGGAAATGCTCTGATTCAACGCTTAGAAAATCGTGGTATCAGCAGTGATCGGGTTCACATCGACACCTGGAACATTGTGCCGCCAACAACTGATGAGGAAAAAGACGGTTTTTTTGCCAGTCTGCAAAACCTTAGAGAATACCTGCTAATTGAGTATCCGCGTCAGTATTGGAATCCTAACTATGAGCCTTGGGTTTCAGAAGACGATACCTTCCCGAAAGAAGGCGAACATACTTATCGTTCAATGGGAAAAGCGTTGTACTACGATAACTACTACCGCCTTGGAATGAAGCAAAAAATTGCTGAATTTGCACGTTTTATCAATGACACAGAATACCCGGGAATTGTCTATTTCTTCTATGGCCTGGCTGGCGGATTAAGTGGTGCAGCAATGGATCTGGCGCGACACGTATCCAATATTCACTTTGGTCGTCGCCAATCTCTGGTCGGTTTTGGCTTCCTGCCAAGCTCATTGGATGAAGAAGCTCATAAAGGTGCATCATTCTATGCCAGCATCAGCGAAAACGAGTGTCTTATCAACCCTGAAGCCAACGGTGGTGTCATTGCCGTATGGGGCGAAACCATGCGCAATCCCTGGACTGGTGGGTTCTTTGCTGTCGATCGGGAATGCAATGTTGTAAGAATGAGAGCGGTAGACAAAAAAGAACAAGAAATTGGAGCCAGCAGTTACCACCGTGTAAAAGTGGGGCCATTACAGGTCGCTAACCGCTCTACAAACTTAATTCTTGCCGACTTCCTCGTTACTGACGGAACCCGTCAATTCCAGCGAGCAACAGTAACGGCCAATGGTCGATATGGCTGGACAACATCCTATAATGGTGAGCGTTCGTGGAATATCCTATATCCAACGCAAATTATTCACCCTGCTGCTGAAGTTCCTGTTTCAAACAACAATGCCGTTTTACGTCAGGAAGCAATCCGCTTTATGGATTACTTCCATCATTATGATGGATTAACTGAAGAGTTTAAAACTGATTATATCAATTTAGAACTGCATGGATGTGATTCCAATACGACTCCAGAAGTTCAGGCTGCCGTGGAAAACTACGTTAAACGCAGACTACATGACAATGACAGTGGATATAAAATTCATACCCACAACAGCTATGATGAATCGACCATCTGGATGGTTGCTATGGTTCCCGGTGTTGCTCTTCGTGATTTCAAAACCTTTTATCAAGAACGCGATAAGTATGATGCCATTGAAGATTGGGACGAACGTTTCAGAAATGCCTCTCTTAACATTGATTTAGGAACGTTTTTATTGGAACCATCAATTCGCCATGATGGCATGATTGGCGAATGTATTTGGGGATGTGCCTGTTTCGTTGTCTATCCATGGACCAAATTAAGAGGAGACTCGCCAACCCCACCAACACGCCCCGAGATCTGGGCAGCAGCCAGTGCACCACTGGTCGAAGCCATTGTCAGTGCCGGAGCTTTGCCAGGCGAAGCAGAAACACAAGTTAGCTAGCCTTAAATGTACCGATGGCAACCGTGATTTATGTCATCGGTATAGTTACCCCCAATGAGAAGGAGTATATCTTAATGGAAGATAAAAGAATTCCGGTCACTGTCCTGACCGGATATCTGGGTTCAGGAAAAACAACCTTACTCAACAAATTGCTTAATGAGACCAGTGACAAAAAATATTACGTCATTATGAATGAGTTTGGTGAAGTTGATATTGACGGCAAACTTGTGTCTCGTAGTAAAGAACAATTAATCGAATTCAATAATGGCTGTCTCTGCTGCACAGTTCGTAATGATCTTATTGAAATTTTATCCGGCATGGAAGTCGATGATGATCTGGATGGAATCATAATTGAAACCACCGGATTGGCCGATCCGGCACCAATCGCATCGACTTTTTTTGTCTCTGAGCAGGTACGAACAAAATTCAGACTGGATGCATTTATTACGGTCGTTGATGCATTCAATATAAAGGAAAGCCTGAGTGACAGTCACGAAGCTGACGAACAGATTGGTTTTGCTGATATTATCATCATGAATAAATCAGATACCATAAGCGCAGAAGAACTTGATAAATTAACGAATGAAATTATCACATTAAATCCATTAGCAACCTATTATTCCACAACAAATTGTAATGTTGCGGTAGAAAACTTATTAAATACCAAAGCGTTTTCGTTGGATGTGAAACTAAAAATCGATCCGGAGTTTTTAGAAGATATTCCTCATACACATGATGACAATATCACCTCGTTCGTCATTACTCATGATCAACCAATAGATATTAATTATTTCCGCGGATATATCTCCGAAATTCTTAATCAACAATCAATGCAAATATTACGCAGTAAAGGCTTTTTCTATGATGTTCATTCGGATAAGAAAATGATTTTTCAGTCTGTGCGCATGTTATCAACTTTAGAGGAAGGTGATAGCTGGCAACCAGGAGAAGAAAAAAGAAGTGAATATGTCGTTATCGGACGCAATCTTGATAAGGAAGAACTGACCAAAATATTTAAAAGAACAACAAGAAAGAAAAGATAAGGAATGTCATGAATTATCAGATGGATGGATTAAATTCAATGCCTTGGCATGCTCTGGCATTAGATGACACGGATGTAAAAATTGAATTCACCGACATCCCGCCAAGAAACAAATTTAAATACAAATATGACCTTTGGACAAATGGCTTATCCAGAGATGCCTTCGGTATTGGCAGAACTTACCGCGCATCAATGCGAAGCCGCTCCCGGGGAAATGGCATATGGATGTTTAATTTTGATTCTACTGGTCGACTAATCAATAGCTCATTTTCCGGAAAAGAATGGGAGTCCTCAGCACTGCCAAGCAACAAAAAGCATTTAGGCAATATTACGTTGGGGTATCCCGAACAATACCGCCCCGAAATGCACCGCTTACTCGGCGGAACATGGATACAAGGGAAATGGGAAGACTCTGAAAAACGGACCAATTTAGTCTATACACCCGATGTTCTAAGCAAAGACAATCCATTTTATAAAATGACAATGAACGCATTGGATTTATTTGTCGAGCATCTGAAAAAGGCAAACCTATATCAACAAGACCAACCGACCGCGACAATATTGAAAAAATTAGTGACGTTACCGGTGCTGACATCGGCAGAGTTAGAAGACGAAGTACAGCGATTTCGCAAGATCATCGGAACTGACGACGTTATTCCCGTCGAACCGCCTGAATTGGCATTGGATCATTACCATGCCCTACCCCTCTTTGTCGAAAACGGTTGCGGCGGAAAATGCACATTCTGTGATTTGTATAATCGTAAGATTAAAATCAGCAAACCAGAAGAGGTATTCAAACGTATAGATGACTTGTCGGATTACTTACAAGAAGAAAGCGATCACTTTGAACTGATGGTTCTGATGGAAGGAGACGCATTAGTCGTTCCGACAGAGCAGTTAGGCAGCTACCTGACTTACGCCAGAGAAAAATTTGATTTTAAAAGAGAGAGATTTGCACATTGCTTCTCGAAAGAAACTACCGTTCGGGACAAATCAATATCGGATCTAAAAAAACTGCGCCAATACGGTCTCACCAATGTCAACATGGGCCTCGAAACAGGTCATCAACCACTTTTATCACAAATAAAACGTGGTCAGGAATTGGCGAATTTCCGCGCTGCAGTGTTAAAACTCATTGAAGCTGATATCAACGTGAGTATTAATTTCATTGCCGGAATTGGCGGTAAGCAATATCAAAATGCACATGTTGAAGAAACCATAAGTTTTATACGCACGTTGCCTAATTCTGTTCGCAGTTTTTTCGCCCCCTTATATGTACCAGAGAAGTGCAAATATCAGCGACAACAGAAAGAAATGCAACCATTAACCACTGAAGAAATTGAGCAGCAGTGCAACATTTTTCGCAAAGAGCTCAATGCAAGTGAATATCTTTTCATTCCGGTATGACCGTTAGGAATGAAAACCAGGATAACCATGGAGGATTAAAGATGTCTGAGTTTTGGCAGAAAGTAAAAGAAAAATATACCCCGGGAACAGAAGTTCATCAATTATATTGGCAGGCTCTGGAAGGTCGCGGTAAAAACACATTTACTGTATTAGAAGTTGATGACGACTATGTGTACTTTAAATGGGGAGTAGTTCGACGTGGAACCTTATCACGCACCAATCTGGAACGTATGGCAGAGCTGGTCAGTGACAACTCAGTGAGCCAGGATCTGGATACCTTGGTTAGTGACTACAGAACGTTAATAGCAGATGAACGGCCAACAACTGCATGTGCTTTACTGGTTGATATGGGAATTATTCAATACAGTTTATCCACCTCCTGATCCAGAAATATCCTCTTATACTTTTAAAGAACCCGTGACAACATTCACGGGTTTTGTCCTTTTTAATCAAGTCTGATGACACTTTCAATCAAGCACGCCCTAAACAACAGGTGTTAAATAAATGTAACAGCACTATTAAAAAACGAATACCCAAAAGGGAATGTGCTGTTAATCAATCAGCCATCAAAAAGGAGAAATACATTATGGGACATGGACACGATCATGATCATACCGAACCACCGGAAGACGTTGTGCTTCGGGTAAAAGCACTGGAATCACTTCTGGTTGAAAAAGGAATTGTTGAGCCCGCTGCTCTGGACGAACTCGTCGATACATACGAAAACAAAATTGGTCCCCGCAATGGCGCACAGGTTGTAGCTAAAGCCTGGAGCGATCCTGATTACAAAAAACGCCTGTTGGAAGACGGAACTAAAGCTATCTCTGAACTAGGTTTTAGTGGTGTTCAGGGCGAAGACATGGTTGTGGTAGAAAATACGGACAACGTTCATAACGTTACTGTGTGCACTCTATGCTCGTGTTACCCATGGACAACGCTCGGTTTACCTCCTGTCTGGTATAAAGCTGCGCCTTATCGTTCACGAATCGTTATCGATCCCCGTAGTGTTCTTGAAGAATTTGGGTTGGATGTACCTAAATCAAAAGAGATTCGAGTATGGGACAGCAGTTCTGAAATGCGCTACATGGTTCTGCCACAACGGCCAGCAGGGACTGAAAGCATGACAGAAGAACAACTCATGGAACTCGTCACTCGTAATTCCATGATCGGTACGGGTATTGCGTTAACACCGTCAGAGTTATAAGGAGATAATGATGAATGGAATACATGATTTAGGGGGCGGCCATGGACATGGTCCGGTTACTCAAGAAGTCAATGAACCGATTTTTCACGATGATTGGGAACGCCGTACATTTTCTTTCTTTGCCGGGTTAGCGGCTGCCGGTTGTTTTAACGTTGATGAATTTCGCCACGCGATAGAAAGAATGGTGCCATATGAATATCTCATGGGCTCATATTATGAACACTGGCTGCACGCTTTCGAAACCTTAATGTTGGAAAAAGGCTATATAACTGAAGATGAATTAAAAGCCGGTAAGGCTGCTCAAGGAACGGAGAATCAGTATAAACCAGCCCTGACAAAAGAATTGGTACCTGTTGCAGTGAGCACAGGGATTTCCTGTCGTTCTGCAGAACCAGTCAAACCCAAATTTAAAGTGGGTGATAAAATCCGGACAAATAATATGCATCCGGCTCACCACACTCGCCTTCCCCGTTACGCCCGAGGAAAAGTCGGTACGGTCGAAATGGACCACGGCGTATTCGCTACGCCTGATGACAGTGCTCATGGCAAAGAAAATCCGCAACATGTTTACAGTGTCAGTTTTTCCGCCCGGGAATTGTGGGGAGAGCAAGCTGCACCGAACGATACAGTCCGTATCGACCTATGGGATAACTACATGGAGGCCATCTAATGGAAGATTACAGTAACATTAAACTCCCTCAAGATAATGATGGGCCTGTTTTTGATCACCCCTGGCAAGCACAAGCATTTTCAATGATTGTGCACCTAAATAAGCAGGGACATTTTGCCTGGAAAGAATGGGTTGATACCTTTAGTAAAGAGATCAAAGCATCCCCTGATCGTCCGGGAGAAAGCACTAACGATACTTATTACCGCCAATGGATTACGGCAATGGAAAAAATGGTGACGGACTTAGGTGTGTCAAACTCAGCTGAAATCACAGAACGTGCAGAAGAGTGGCGTCAGGCATATTTGAATACGCCTCATGGTCAACCCATTATTCTGGCTAACGCAGCCTGCCCTCCCGCTCATGACCACGATCATTCACCAAAACGTGAACCGGTCAAGGTCAGTCCGGCAGAAATTTAAACTTACAGACATGTTTCAGTCATTTAAAATGACAAGGAGTATAATATGCATATCGAACCTGGACTCGTAGATTCAAGCAAAATGGTCCTTAGTTACGCAACGGCGGCAGCGGCGGCGATCTATACCATCAAACAAATGGCCAATGATGTAACATCTCGGGGTGTTGTTTCACTTACATTGAGAATGGTCATCAGCACCGCGCTGGTATTCACATTCTTTCAGGTGATGCCGCACTATCGCGCTGGTGTTTCGGAAGTCCATTTCATTTTTGGTTCTACTCTCTTCTTATTGTTTGGTTCAGCACCAGCTGCTGTGGGTATGGCTGCAGGACTGTTCCTGCAAGGTGCTCTGTTTGAGCCAATTGATTTACCTCAGTTTGGTATGAACGTAACCACGCTAATTGCACCATTACTTTTGGTGTCAGGCCTAGCAAATAAAATCGTTTCACCAAAAACAGCCTATGCGGATTTAACTTACCGCCAGACTTTTGCTCTATCCAGTGTTTATCAGGCTGGTATCGTAACTTGGGTTAGTTTTTGGGTTATTTACGGTCAGGGCATGTCGATGGCGACAGTCTCATCGCTTGCATCGTTCGCAAGTGCATACATCGCGGTGATAATGGTCGAACCTTTAGTGGACGCAGTTGTGCTTAGCACTGCAAAAATGTTTAAGAAAAACAGTGCTATTTTTTCATATCGCTTATATAGCGGGGCTTAATTACTGAGGGTTGTTAACGATCTTTAAGTTATAGTTTTTAGCTGCATATTTTCCTGGATATGCGGCTTTTTTTCCTTTCTCTGGGATACAGAGTTCTTATACTGCTCATACATACATCTAGGTCTAACCCTACTTGTTCTTTATCTGATTTAAAATATCACTCAATTGTAGGTGATATTCTTTTATTGCAGGGTTTTTGAATTTTGAAAATGAAGATAAATTAATTTTGTCTTCTTTCAATGCAGAATAGAGAAGTTGAATATCCTTAATATTATCTTGATAAATTGGATACATTGGTATTTTTATCTGCAGTCCTTCATCCTGAAAGTCGATTCCATGAAAATAGTCATACAGTAAAAGGTTGCCCATGCAGCTTCTAAAAAATGTCCACCAATATCAACAACAAAGGTGCCATTTTCTACTGCATTTAAACCTGCGTCGGACCATCCAATTCCGGCAATAAAAAAATCTTTTCCGGCAGTAAGGTTATGTTTTTGTGCAGCCTGCAAAATAGCTATTGCTAAATTATCGTCTCCGGCCCATACGGCCAGAATATTCGGGTAGCGATTTAAAGCTCCGATGTATTTGCTGATGGCTTCTTCATCAGACCAATTTCTGGTAGTGAAATATTGGTAAAGAGTAATATCATCTCTTTCATTAATTGCTTTTTGTAAACCAATTTTTCTTTCAATAGTGGCTCCATCTGAAATAATACCATTGATAGCAATCATTCCAATTTTTCCATCTGGTGATTGTCTGTCTGATTTTGACGCCGCATTAATAATTTCTTTTGCAGTAAGATAACCGGCATATTGATCATTTGGTACCGATTCACCTAGCCACATTTTATATTTTTCTCTGGGTTTCCCCATTATTTTATAGTCATTATTTGATAGTGGTGTATTAATTAAGAAAGACGCGACTCCATTTTTTTCAGCTATCTGAATGAACGTTTTCCCCTGTTGTTTATAATTATGAAAAAGAATAGCATCTACTTTATTTTCACCTGTAGTAACGGATTCGATCTGTCGCTTCATCTCATATTGATTATCATCTGAGTAATACACTTGGCACTGTATATGTAAATCGTTACATGCATCTTTCATAAAGGCTTCTTGCAGTGGCCAGAAGAAATCATAACGAGGGGCAAACATAGCGAATGATAGTTGCTTTGTAGATGTATCCTGATTGGAAAATACGGAAAAGGTAATCATGAAATTCAGAATCACTAAGGAAACGGTCCTTATGTTTTTATTCGAAAATTTTATGTATGGTTCCTGTGTGTCATTTACGATAAATTAACATTGTTTTTAGTATAGTAAGTTAATCCGATCCCTACCTATATTTCGATTCTTAATAAGATTTATGTAATCTTTGGGCTTCCACTGCAAGTGTACCACTACAGACGGGTGTGCCAGCTTTGTTGGACAAACTAAAAAAGGAGTACCTAAGTACTCCAATATAACAGCAGCATATTAATAGAAAATATCTTTACGCTTTGGCAAATTTATAAGTGCGGTAGCCACCGATCAAGTTTCTGGCTTTATAGCCATTATTAACCAATTGACGATAAGCAACGTTACCACGCAGGCCAACCTGACAATAAATCACGATTTCTTTATCTTTTGGCAGTTCATGCATACGCTGACGTAGCTGATCTACCGGGATATTGATGGCACCGGAGATAAATCCGACATTGCTTAATTCGCCAGGATTACGGACATCTAACAAAATTTGATCATCAGTCAGATTTTCAATTTCATCAAAGTGAATGGGGGTAGAATCACCTTTGATGATATTTGATGCCACAAACGCAGCCTGGTTAATCACATCTTTTGCACTACCAAATGGAGGAGCATAAGTCAGCTCAAGATGTTGCAGTTGTTCAACCGTCATACCTGCGCGCTGAGCAACAGCCATGACATCAATACGTTTATCGACACCATCTTTACCAACAGCTTGCGCACCAAAAATTTTGCCCGTTGCTGGATCAAACAACATTTTGAACGAAACCATTTCGGCACCAGGATAATAACTCGCATGGCTCGCAGCATGTACGTATGCCTTCTCGTATTCAATCCCTTCACGTTTAAGGAGTTTCTCGCTTTTACCTGTAGAAGCAACGGCTAGATCAAAAACCTTACAGATCGCGGTACCCTGAGTTCCCTGATATGTTTCATTTCGGCCAAGCATGTTATCAGCAGCCATACGCCCTTGTCGGTTCGCAGGACCAGCTAATGGTACAAGAGTCTGTTTACCAGTAACAAAGTCTTGTTCCTGAACAGCATCACCAACAGCATAAATGAATGGGTCACTGGTTTGCATTTGCGCATTAGTCGCAATACCACCTAGCTCTCCAATTTCCAGCCCGGCTTCTCGTGCCAGTTTAACATCAGGACGAACACCAATCGCCAAAATCAAGATATCTGTTTTAATGCTTTCGCCATTATTCAAAAACAAACTTAATTCTTGTTTTCCGGACTGTTCATCAGCAAGGTATTCAACAGCTTCTAATGCCACACCAAGACGTAAATCAATACCTTTGTTACGAATTTCTGTATGTACAAAACCAGCCATTTCGCGATCAACTGGTGTCATCACCTGATCGGCCATCTCAATCAGAGAAGTTTTGATTCCAAGACGATGAAAAGCTTCCATCATTTCAAGACCGATAAAACCACCACCAATGACGGTAGCATGTTGTGGTTTATTCAGTTGAATGGAGCTGATGATACGATCCATATCAGGAATATTACGCAATGAATAAGTCAAAGGATTATCAAGACCAGGAATCGGCGGAACAACAGGGCTGGCTCCCGGACTCAATAGGAGAAAATCGTAACTTTCTGTGTACTCACTTCCATCTAACAGATTTTTTACTGTAACAGCTTTATTATCACGGTCGATAGAGACCACTTCGTTCATTACGCGCACATGAACATTAAATCTTTGTAAAAAACTCGATGGCGTTTGCAGTAACAACTTATTACGTTCTTTGATCTCCCCGCCGATATGATAAGGCAGACCACAGTTAGCAAAGGAAACAAATTCCCCTCGCTCGAACATAATGATTTCAGCATCTTCACTCAAACGACGCGCACGAGCAGCAGCAGACGCACCGCCTGCTACTCCACCAATAATTACGATTTTAGTCATTTATTTACTCCGACAAAATTGACAATTGTTATGTTTTTTATAGGCACATTAACTAAATGCACAGTCACTGCCTGAGTCGGAGTCTTGCACCTGAGTATTTTGCTGTTCTGGTTCCGCTTTTACAAAGTTAACCATTTTATCTGAAACACTACCTATATTGATAAAGTAACCAGGCTCTTTACCAATATTACGCCAACCACGATACATATTGGCAGGAACAAGAATGGCATCCCATGGTTCCAGAATAACCTTGTGCTTTTCTTCTTCATCAAAAAAGACAACCCAGGTACCGCTTACTGCAAACATAAGTTCTTCCCCTGAATGATGATGAAAAGCAGCACCAAGTCCAGGAGCAACAAGACCATTCAACATACGAAATTCCTGACTATTCACTGCAGGACGAGAGTTTGGTGCAATATTACCTTTTTCGATATCAGTGTATTTATAAACTGGAATCTTCACATCCGGCACGTCACTTTTTGCCCAAAGTGGCTTCAGATCCTGAAACTTAATGACATTCGCCATTGCTTGTTTTATTTCAGGGGTTAATTCCTTAGGAGGTTGAGGTAGATTTGAGTCATTATTCATAAATTGATTCTCTGTAACATTGAATGTAGATAAAAACTTATCCTTCGATGTTAACTCTGAACCCAGAAAGGTTCTTGACTCATGGCACTACCGCTTTTGACTATGCGTATCACTCATTTAATGGGGAATTTAGAGCTATGAACACGCTTTTAGTGGCTATCGCTCATGGAAGGTTTTTCGCCAATGTTTAGGAGTGACAAAAAATTTCTGTTTAAATTTATCTCTAAAAGTGAGTACGGAACTGAACCCCACCTCTTCAGCAATCTGTTCGATTGATAGATCTGTCGTTTCCAATAAATTTTGTGCCATATTCAGCCTTTCTGCAGACAGCCATTCCCCGACAGACATTCCCGTCGCTTTGTTAAATTTGCGAGTAAAGGTTCTCCTGGTCAGCATCACTGAGTTTGATAATTCATCAAGGCTATAATGTTTTTTGAGATCACCGCGTAACAATGTCAGTAATTCATTAATTCGGCTATCAGATGTGTTTTCCGGTACGGGCCTCTCAATAAACTGAGCCTGTCCGCCATCCCGGTGTGGTGCTACAACTAAGCGACGGGCCAGCCGGTTAGTTACTGCACTACCATAATATTTTCGAAAGACATATAAACAACAATCCATTCCAGCAGCAGTTCCGGCGGAAGTAATAAGATTATCATCTTCAATATACAATGCATTCGTATCAAGCTTAATCTTAGGAAAACGTTGTACAAAATCGGGCTCTAATTCCCAGTGTGTTGCCGCTTTTTTCCCATCCAGAAGGCCTGTATACGCAAGTATATAGGATCCCAGACACAAGCCTATTATTGTTGTGCCTTTCTGATGAGCCTTTACAAGAGCATCGATTAATGCTTGACCAGGTTTTTCATTACTACCACGCCAGAATGGCACAATAATAATATCCGCTTCCGCTAATTATTCTAATCCCGCTTGTGTATGAATTTCCATCCCCACATCTGAAACAAGAGGTCCTTCTTCTCCTGCCACAAGTTTTAAATCAAAGAAAGTTTCGTTTAAAGTATCCGGGCTAAAGACAATACAAGGAACAGAAAGATGAAATGGGCTGAAATGATTAAAGACAATCAGAGCAACTTTTGGTGGTGAATGTTCCATCTTGGGATTCATTAAGGCTAACCATTGTTACAAACAATTTCCATACACTATCATATTATTCATCAAGAATGGGCTGTTCGCGAATATTAGCGGCGCACAGGCCACTAATATTACAAATATCAAACGCTTTAGTTATGCAAACTAATTGAAATCAACTGTTTCGCCGTCTTCAGGAATGTAAACAAACTCACTGAATTGATTGACTTCAACGTATTCCCTCAGTTCTTTTCTGGTTAGCAGGGTATGATTGACAGCTTCCATGTGAGTCGCAACAATCTTAGCTTTTGGTAGTGCGATATGTGTTTTATACACATCTTCTTTACCCATAATAATAGGACCGAATTCAAGCACATGAGCCCAACCCGTATTTAGTATCACAACGCCAGGCTGTTCTTTTTTCATGGTCTCTTCAACAGCCGGAATCCAAATAGTATCACCGACAATATACAGTTTTTCTTCATCGGCATGCTCGAATATAACGCCGGTTACTTCACCCAAAAACTCTGCCATTGGCTCGTTCGCATACAAAGCATCATAGCCATGTTGACAAGCAGTCGTCTTTATTGAAATACCTGCATATTCTTTTGTCTCATCTAAACATTTCAGATTAACGAATCCCTGTGAACGAACAATTTCTTCATCATGTTTATTCTGAACAAAGACTAATTTGTCTTTTGGAACTGCTTGTACGGCTTCTTCATCCCAGTGATCAGGGTGAGTATGTGTCAAGAGCACTGCATCCACATCCAAAATAACATCAAGATCAAATGGAAGTTCAACCGTTGGAATTCGAATTTCAGATCTTATTGTGCTGCCAAAACCAGGGTAAGCTTCTTTATCTGCTAACATCGGGTCAATAAGAAACTTTTTGCCTGCATAAGTTAGGATTTGAGTTGCATTGCGTACCTGTGTAATTTGCATGATTAATCTCCACTTGATTCTATCTGTTATTGCAATGAGAGTAGTCTAGCGATTGGTACAGTTTATAAACAGTGGCCTGATGGACAAAAAAAGATAGGATTGGGACAAATGATAAATTACGATGCCTGAAGTTTCTGTTTGCGCCATTTAGAAGGAGAAACACCATATTGTTCTTTGAAAACGCGGCTAAAATGGGCTGCATCATTAAATCCCCACGAAAAAGCAATCGTCGATATTGATTTATTATTCTTCCCTTCATCAGAAAGATCTTTGACACATCCCTGCAAACGCTTTGACCATATGTAGTGTGAAATTGACATAGGTTCGGCCTTAAATATACGGTGTAAATGTGGCGTAGATATTTGGAGAGCATTAGAAAGAGTCTCAATACTGAGCGTTGGTTCTCTTAGGTTTTGAGCAATAAAATTTTTAATTCTGGAAACATGATATTCATAGGTAGCAGAACCGCTTTTACTATTTAATGAATTAACCGCTAACAGACAAGCAACTATCATATTAATAATGCCTCTTGAAAGTGGTACAGCAGAAGACTGCGTTATATTCCCTCCTTCAAGTTCACTCTTTAATTCTTCAATATAATTTACAAGTAATTTTGCAACCCCATTAAGACAGCTAAAACTCGTCATTAAGGGAATATCTTTTTCTGCGAGCAGTGGTGTTATATATGCGTAGTGAAACCTGAGTACGATCTGAGAAAAATCACCAGTAAAATCAAGATCCCATTGTTGGCGATCTGATAATAACAACGCCTCAGACTGATTAATCGTGACACTGTCGCCATTATTTTGAGTAATGTAGCAACTGCCCTTTAGCTGTATGATGAGTACATATTCATAATTAGATGATTGAACAACATCACTAGACGTTATTTTTTTATTCGAACCAGTAACAAATGAAAGGGTAAATTCTGGTAAATATATAGTGTTTACATTTAAAGCAATAAAGTCACCATCCAGCCCAATATTTTTTCTCCAGGGATCAACCTTATTTAAATACGGACCTTCAATTGTATGCAGCATCTGTAAACCTTCTATATAGAATATGCGGCTCCTAAATACGAAGCCGCAAAATCATAACGAAATAACGAAATAACGAAATAACTAATTAGTATTCATCACCTAAGCTCAGGCCGTTAGTTTCTATCACATTTTTATACCAGGAAAAACTTTTTTTCTTAGTACGGGTGAAAGTCCCTTCACCGTTATCATCTCGGTCTACATGTATAAAACCATAGCGTTTAGACATTTGTGCAGTACCGGCACTGATAATATCAATTGGTCCCCATGATGTATAACCCATCACTTCAACACCATCGTTAATAGCATCGTTTACGGCTAGCAGGTGTTTCTGCAGATAAGAAATACGATAGTCATCGATTATCGAACCATCGGATTCAAATGTGTCTTTAGCTCCCAATCCGTTTTCAACAATAAACAGAGGTTTTTCAAACAGCTCATACATAACATTCAAACTATGACGTAACCCTTGCGGATCAATCTGCCAGCCCCACTCAGACTCTTCTAAGTGAGGATTAGGAATCATGTTATGCACATTTGCCCGACGAACTTCTGCATGTTCCGCAGCTTCTGTTGCGCAACCACTCATGTAATAGCTGAATGAGATAAAGTCTACTGTGTTCTTCAATACATCCAGATCGCCATCTTCTATTTTGAGTTTTACATTGTGCATTTCAAACAGACGTTCAGTGTAAAATGGATAATGACCTTTTGCCTGAACTTCATTAAAGAACTGCCATTCACGGTTTTGCCAATGCGCAACTTCAATATCATCAGGATGACAGGTGTACGGATGCACTAAACCAACCGCGATCATATTACCTACCTGAGATCCTGGAATAATCTCATGGCACAATTTAACCGTTTTTGCACTTGCCACTAACTGATGATGCAGTGCCTGATAAACATCCTGCATACTGCTTCCACGGGGTAACCCCACCCCCGTGAATGGTTCCAGTAAGGCAATATTTATCTCGTTAAAGGTCAACCAATAGCGAACTTTCTCTTTATAACGTTCAAATACAACTTTGGCGTATTTTTCAAAGAGATCAATCGTATTACGATTCAGCCAGCCTTGATTCTTTTCGACAATCGCCATCGGCATTTCGAAATGAGACAAAGTGACTAAAGGCTCAATGCCATATTTTAATAATTCATCAAATACGGCATCATAAAATTTTAGCCCTTCTTCATTCGGTGTCAGTTCATCACCATTAGGAAAAATACGGGGCCAGCTAATAGATAATCTCAGACATTTAAAGCCCATTTCATGAAATAGCTTAATGTCTTCTTTATAATGACCGTAGAAATCAATTGCCTCTTTTTTTAAATTTAAAACAGTTTCATCTTCCGGGCTAATAATCGGGCCAAATAATCCTTTAGGTAAATAGTCTGCAGTAGATAAACCTTTCCCCCCAATATTATAAGCGCCTTCTATTTGATTAGCTGCGGTAGCTCCACCCCATAAAAAATTCTTAGGAAATAACATTCTCATAAAACACCTTAATATTAATATTTATTATTGATCTAATTTTTATTTATTTTTGTAAAAGACAAAGTAAGAACAGCAGCAAGAACAAATGCTAATACAGACCCGAAAATACTTGCATAAAATGATATATCGAACCCACTTTCAGGGATAAGCTGTGTGATGGCAAAAATCGTCGGAACACCAGCCGACCACATGGTTGTCTGGAAGTAACCGAGTGTTGCACTGCCTAAGGCACCAGAGACACAGCCAAAAATAAATGGAGTACGAAGCGGCAGGTTAACGCCATAAATGATCGGTTCTGTAATGCCGATAATTCCTGCAGGGATCGCACCGGCAGCAATACTCTTTTGTTTCACATCACGTGCTTTTAAGAATACGCCTAATGCCGCACCGGCTTGTCCCAGGAATGCCGGTAATATCATCGGCGTCATGGTGTCATGACCTAAAACAGCAAAGTTATTAAGCATTAACGGAATCAGACCCCAGTGTAATCCGAATATGACACATACTTGCCATAAGCCACCCATAACGGCACCAGCCAGTGTGGCACTAAAGCCATAAATAGCCTGATAGCCCGCAGACAGACCATGACTAATCCAGGTAGCAGCAGGACCAATAAATAAGAAGGTCACAGGAACAACAACGGCTAAGCAGATAACTGGTACCATAAATCTACGTAGCGCCATTGGGATCAACGGTTCGATCAAACGTTCTAAACGTGAAGATAAAAATGCAGCGAATATGACCGGAATAACTGAGAACGCATAGTTCATGAATACAATTGGTACACCCAAAAACTCGAGCGATGATGTATCACCTTCCGTAATCGAAAAGAATGACATAACGGAAGGATGTACCAACGCTCCACCGATAGCCATGCAAATAAAAGGATTGCCTCCAAATTTCTTACCAGCGGTATAGCCAAGCATTATCGGTAGGAAAAAGAAAAACGAATCACTGGCTGCGTTTAACAGAACATAAGTACCAGATTGAGGGTTCATCCATCCCAGTTGGGTTAGTAATGCAAGTACCCCTTTGAGAATACCAGATGCCATCAGAGCACCAAGAACAGGGGTGAAGATAGAAGAAACCATATCGATCAGGTTAAATTTCTGTTTTTCTTCTGACTGTTCTTCGTTATCTAAAGTATTGGTGCCATAAACTAATGCTTTGAGCTGTTCAAACACATAATTAACTTCATTACCGATAACAATCTGAAGTTGTCCGGCACTCTCTACAACCGCAATAACACCATCAACCGCTTTAATTTTTTCCTTATCACAATGTTGGTTATTTTTAAGAATAATTCTCAGACGAGTCGCACAATGGTTAAGACTCTGAATATTATCTTCATTACCGATACTAGCAAGAATATCACTTGCAACAGATTTATAGTTCATATTAATACCTAAGAAATAAATTACTAACGAGAGATATAATCTCATCAAATTTCAATTTTATTTACCTAAAGCTTAGATAAAAGATATTCCATTCTTGGCAAACAATGTGAATGATATTTTTTATAGCTTTCACAAAAATAGTTTTTATTCATCATTCCGTTTTTAGATTGAAGAAAACGATGTTTCTGACACCCGCCATTACATAATTCAACATATGCACACGTGTTACATTCCACAGACTTGTTAGTTTTCTTTCTTTTACCAAACTCTAACTGTTTTTTAGAATTAACAATTTCATTTAAATTATTTTCATTAATATTCCCTATTTTATGTTCAGGAAATACAAAATGGTCACAGGAATAAATATCACCATTTTTTTCAACTATCAGATTTGCTCCACAATATTCATTTATCACACAACTGCTTTGACCTGAATATTTTTTCATCATGGTTTCTTCGAAATTCATAACAAAAACGTTACCAATATCTTTTTTAAACCACTCATCAAATATTACGTTTAAAAATTCACCGTAACCTTGTGAGGACAATGACCACTCAGTAACTTCGCACGCTGCATCATAATCCGGGTCTACTAAAAATAAGTCACCTTGAGTTTTAACCTTAGCTTCCCTTTCGACTAAAGGGATAAACTGCATATATCGGCTGCCGATTGATTTTAGAAAATTATAGATTTCCAAAGGATTGTTAACATTTTTGTTATTTACAACAGTCAGTGTATTAAATTCAACATTATGTTTTTTTAATATTTCTACTGTTGATAATATCTTGTCTAATATCCCTTTCCCTGAATTGGTTCTACGATATTTATCATTAAACTCAGCATCACCATCTATTGAGAGTCCGATTAAAATCTCATGTTCTTTAAAGAATTTCGCCCATTTATCATCTACCAACACGCCATTAGTTTGAAAATAATTATTTATTCTCTTTCCGTTGGCATATTTCTTTTGCAAGGCAATGGCTTTTGTATAAAAATCGATTCCAGCCAAAGTAGGTTCCCCACCCTGCCAGATAAAATCAATCAAATCGACGTTTTGGGATTCAATATATTGTTTAACATAATTTTCTAACGTTTCATCATCCATAACGAGATTGTCAGAATTATATAATTTATCTTTTTCCAGATAATAACAGTAATCACAATGAATATTGCATGTCGAGCCAGTAGGCTTAGACATTAACTGATAATGAGTAATATTGTTCATTGTCGACTCCAATTACAGACTGAAAATAGAGGGAGAATTACTCTCCCTCTGATAGGGTTACTTAAGTTTAAAGGTAATTTTATCAATCACACCGGTAAACTTACTCGACTCCCGTGTATAAAGGTCGTCAACCGGAGATACAGTATCCATCCCAACATCAAAGCCTTCGGTAATATCCACTAATAACCAGAAGGATTTATCAGTACGGTTTTGATCCTGACGTTTTCCATCGACATTCAGAGTGAACAGACCACCAGAACGACGTTCTTGCTTATCTGATGCAAAATCAAGCTGGATAGTATGTTTACCTTTTCCTAATCTCTGCTTACTTTTCACTTGAGTAACATGTAACGGAGATAACTTATAAGTAAAATAAGCATAACCATCATGTAAAAACAAAGAGTAGCCTGAATACCGTCCACCTTGAGCAACAAGAACACCAGTTTGATTGTCTTCTGTTAACTCAACTTTGGCGTTGATACTAAATGAAGTACCTAATGGATTAGGTGCAGCGCTTGCCGCCAGATTTTCTACCGGACCATAGTATTCAAACACTTTTCTGCCACGACGAAATTCAGGTCGGTCATCCTGACCAAAGAAGTTCAGACCTTGCAGAGGATAAATATTGCTTTTACCTGCATTTAGCCAGAACAGTGACTTCATCTGTTTCAGCTTCTCCGGGTATTTAGCAGCGACATCAGTAGACTGCGTAAAATCCGAATTCAGGTCATAAAGTTCCCAGTTACGATCATCGATTTTCACCGGTGGTTTACGAGGATTATCCCAAAACGTATTGACAGGCGTTGTCGAAGCAATCCAGCCATCTTCGTAGTAAGCGATATCCTGACCTAATGCAAATACCTGCTGTTTACGGTGAGAATCGGCTTTAGGCTGATCAAATGTGTACTTCATACTAATACCAGTGATTGGCTGCTGATCTACGCCATTTAATGCTTTAGGCGGTTCAACATTTGCTGCATCTAAAATCGTTGGCATAATATCGCTGACATGATGGAACTGTGTACGCACTGTATCTGGTGACTTAATATGTTTAGGCCATTCAATGACAACACCGTTTCTGGTTCCGCCAAAGTGTGACGCATAACGTTTAGCCCATTGGAAAGGCGCACTCAATGCCCAGCCCCAACCAGATTGGATCAGAGGAAAACTGTTGATGGTACCGATATCATCAATACGTTTTACTCGTGTTTCCATAGCTTCAGGCACGCCACTCAAGCTTGACGTATCGTACAGATGTCCTTCAGGACCACCTTCTTCAGGTGCACCGTTATCACCCTGAATATAAATAATCAGCGTATTGTCGTACTGCCCAGTTTTCTTTAATTGATCGATTAAGCGGCCGATTTGGTGGTCTGCGTTAGCCAACTGAGCGGCATACGCTTCCATATGACGGGCATAAACACGCTGTTCGTCTTTAGTCAGGTTATTCCATACTGGTAACCCGTCAGGTCTTGGCGCATCTTTGGCATTTTTAGGAATAATGCCCATTTTTATCTGTCTGCTGACCGTATCAGAGCGTTCCTGATCCCAGCCTTCGTCAAATTTACCCCTGAATTTTTCTAACCATTCATCTGGTGCCTGGTTCGGAGCATGTGCTGCAGCTGTAGAAAAATACAGCATAAACGGCTTATCAGGAGCAGCGGAGTGTTGTTCATTCAGCCACTTAATCGCTTTATCTGCGATATCTCTGTCCAGGTTGTAGTCGACAGGTTTTACGTTCGGTACAACTGGCGTGGTATTTTCATAAAGATTAGACTCAAACTGACTGGAATCCGCCCCTAAAAAACCATAAAAATATTGGAACCCTAGTCCTGTTGGCCAACGGGTAAATGGTCCTGCCTGGCTTTGCTCCCACTGTGGAGTAATGTCTGCTTTACCAAACATTGCAGTGTTGTAACCAGCCGATTTTAGTACCTGAGCCACAGTTCCGGCAGATTCAGGAATGACTGAGTTATATCCTTCATAACCATTAGGAAAAGATGAGGCAACTCCCATTCCAACTTCATTAGGTAAACGACCGGTAAGTAATGAAGCTCGCGTAGGTGAACACATGGATGTTGTGTTAAAACTGGTATATTTCGCACCCGTTTCTGCCAGTTTATCGGCTGTTGGAGTTGGAATAGGTCCACCGAAGGTACTTGCCGCACCAAAACCAACATCATCGGTCATGATCAATAAAACGTTAGGTGCGTTTTTAGGACCATCTTCACGCTTCGGCCAAATAGGACCGCTCGATTCATTCAACGTCCGGCCAACAACTTGCTGAGTTGAACGTAATTTTTCCAGACTGTTATCTGTCGTTGCTGAAACCTGACAGGACACAAGTGTTGCTAACATCAATGCTATCGGTGTTTTCTTGAAAACGCAGCGTTCATTGTGTGCCTGAATTTGTGATAATTGCATAGTTTAGTCCTCTACTGACTTAACTCATCAATATTGACTCTCCTGAGTCTTTATATTGTTTACCCAGAAGCCCTGAGATTCTTTAAATAACTAGAATCTTGTTTTTACTTCGAATTGCACACCAAAAGACAATTGGTCATCTTTATCATCTTCAAATGGAGCCGAACTATCTAATTCATGATCCAATGACTTGATATAAGTGGTGTAAAAACGAATTTCTGGTCTGGAACGCAACATACTGGTATCAACTTTCAAAGCATGATAAAGCGTTGTTTTAAAACCGGATTCAGTAAGTGTTTCATTATCCGGATTCTTGTTGTCCTGATAGAAATAACCCAATTCAACGCCGGTTTGATTGTATTGATCCCATATATAGGCAGGACGAACCACAGCTCTCACACTTTCGATATCATCCTTTGTACCTGTGTTATAACTGTAGGTATCATCGGCATGAGTATAGACAAAAGCATGCGCCATAATCGTATTTTCAGAAGGGTAGAATTCCCCTTGCGTCATAAAGCGATAAGCTATACCACCATCATGATCGCCATAATAAAATTTTCCGACACCATAATTGATATTCGAGACCCGATAATCAGTAAAGCTACTCGCTAACGAGTTATTTGCTACTTCAAAGGCTAAATCAATGAACCCACCGTTGTCGTAAGGGGTTTGAATCATAGTTAGAAATGACCCGGCAGCATTCATATCATAATAAGTGCCATCCTGCTGAGCGCCAGTCTCGTTTGGCATGACGTATTTTTCGTTAAACATCAGCTTGGAATTGTCACCAACAGCGATATTTTTCTGGCGAGCTTCTAAAGTAATGGTGTTACCATCAGTAGTTGATGACATATCTTGCTTATATAGATCGTAGTCTTCACGCATAACCGCAAAATCTAAATCGACGCCATCCAGCTTAATGTTGTTTATACCAACACCTGCACCACCAGTCGTTGTGTACATTTTCCAGTCGAGCATCTGTAATTCATAGCCAGGAAGATGTGTACGCCCAACCCAGAAGTCCGCATCAGGAAGGAATTTTAAAAATCCTTTTGTCGTAAGGTACATCTCTTTAAATTGAATAACTGTACCTTCAGGATTTGATGCACCGGTACCGTCAAACCATTCGTTTCCTCTTTCCTGGCCAACATTACCATCCACCATAATCACGAAATTAGCTGACTTTTCATCGTCTTTGTAAACGCGTTTATTGAATAAAAAGTCGTACCAACCATCATATTCATTACCATAACGGCCCAGAGAACCAATGGCGTAAGATTTTGGTGAACCATTCGTTGTAGTTGCTATACCACTTCGGACCGCAAAGGCCCCACTAAACCCTGCATCGTCTTTTAAATCTTGTTTAACGTATTCACTTATTTTACTGAGAGTTTCATCGGAAAGATTTAATTCATCAGCTTGAATAATTGTAGTAACCCCAAGAAGAGCAAGGGTTGATAGCTTGCAAAGTACAGACAACTTCATAAATTACCCTATATAATTGATTATAAATAAATTATTTTTTTATTAACACAACAGAAACAATCAACATTAACAATTTAATAACATTATAATCTTTGGTTTGCTTTGCTGCTTGCTCTAGGAAATCTACAAGCTTGACTGAAAGGTGCACCATGGGATCTTGGTCATGTTTATTATTAGATGCATCAACTAATCGATATGTATTTTAGATGCCCATCAATATAAAAGATAAAAATTAGCAGTAACAAAACCTAATCCAATAATTAGTGGTCACTAAAAATGGTTAGATTAGGTAGCTGAATACGCATAATATTAACCAATACATAACGTTATCTCTCTTATACTCAAATATGATATCCGGCTAGACCTCATAAAGGACAATGTTCATGAAACGTCAAAAGATAACCACCTTCCTTTCAGCAGCTATAGTGGGCCTACTATGCGCCCCTCTAGCGGCTCAAGCACAAGAATTTAAAATACAAAATACGTATATCCCGGTTGCCCGTAGTGTTCCCGGAGTGTTTTATCAACCCGTTACAAAGAACCCTAAAGATCAAATAGCTGTGCTGGTTATGCACTCTGATGAGAATTATCTTAATTTTCCAGCCTGTAGCGAGCTATCCAAACGAGGCTATTCTGTTTTATGCGCTAATGTCGCAAAATCTCAGAGCTCGATGGAAGACAAAATGCTCAATGTAAAATCTGCCGTTGAGTACTTACGCCAACGCCCGGATATCAAAAAAATCCTACTGCTGGGGCACAGTGGTGGCGCTACGTTGATGACGGCTTACCAGACTATCGCAGAGAATGGTGTTAAATCCGTTCAGGGGGCCGATAAGATGGTTCCTATTTCCAATGCAGTGAGCAATATGCCCCCTGCCGATGGTGTCATTCTACTGGATTCAAACTGGGGTAACGGACCAATGACGTTATTTAGTATTGATCCTGCTGTAAAAACTGAAGGTAACGGAAAAGATCTCAATCCGACTTACGATTTGTATAGTACAAATAACGGATTTACCACTAATGGTGCCCATTATTCAGACACTTTCAAACAACAATATCTGAAAGCTCAACGTGAACGTTATAACTATTTGATTGCATCCGCAGAAAGTCGGGTTAATGCTATTCAGCAAGGTCAGGGAAATTATATCGATGACGAACCGTTTATTGTAACAGCCGGCGTACAAATGCTGTTTAATAATAAACTGTACCCACAAGACACATCCCTGCTAGCCCATACCAAAGAAAAATGGCCGTTACTTCATGCCGACGGTTCTCAAACCACTCAGATAGTACCTTCTGTTCGTCTTCCTCTAACACTGAAATCCAATACAGATTCGATTAATGGGGTACTGGTTACTACGGCGAAAAATTTCTTAAGCCGGGTGGGAATTCGAATCACTTCAGACTACAACATCACAGCAGACGGCGTTACCGGCATTGACTGGACATCCAATATCACCAGTCCGATCGGCAATATCGAAGGTGTTCATAAGCCATTGTTACTTATGGGAATGACAGGGAGCTGGGAATATCTTGCCTCAGAAGCGATTTACCAGCATGCCAATAACAGCAAAGATAAAACCTTAGCCTTTGTTGAAGGAGCAACCCATATGTTTACTCCCAATAAACAGGCGGAAAAAACACCAGGCCAATTTGGTGATACGATGAAAACACTGTTTGATTATGTCGACCAGTGGGTAAGCCAAAACGGAAGATTTATCGGGACCAAATAAGCATGATGAAGACACTAATTTTACTCGCAGGAATGTTATTAGGCATGGCCACGACAGGGTGTTATGCAGGTACATTACAGGCCGGTGCGGCCAAAGTCGACATTACCCCGGCACAAGATGCGTTTCCGTTTTATGGACACGTCAATTATACAGGGGTTCATGACCCCCTTTATGCCAGAGCCGTAGTTCTGTCTGACGGTACAAAAAAAGTCGCTTTTGTTGTATTGGATGAGGGCTTCGTACCTGAACCACAACAAACACTTGCTATGGTTTCAAAAGCATCAGAGATACCGGAATCTAATATTATCCTTGCAGCAACCCATACCCATAGCACTTTATTAAGTAATTATTTTGGCGAAGCAAGCCCAATACTGAAAAAACAGATAACTCATATTCAACAAGGTGCTGTTACAGCTCTACAACAAGCAATGAATACCATGCAGGATGCCACTGTCGCCTTCGGGCGGACAAAAGCTTATGTGAACACGAACAATGGTGAAATGGCTCAGTCTAAAGATGGTTATGACCCTGACGGGGTTTCAGATAAGACACTGGATGTTGTCAAAATAAGTGATCGTCACAATAAGAATATCGCCCTGCTCGTTAATTACGCCTCTCATGCTGAAGTAATGTTTAAGAGCATAACTAAAGATGGTGGTGCGGAGATTACCGGCGATCTTCCGGGAGTGACAGCCAACTATCTAGAACAGGCACCATCCGGGGCACCTGTCGTACTCTACACTGCCGGTAGTGAAGGCGATCAATTACCACTATTCAAATCCGTACAACGGTCACCTCTTCTGGGCAATGTCGATGAAGGTATCGGAGGATGGACCTTATTAGATGTTCAGGCAAGAAGACTCGCAACATCCGTATTGTCGCTGCTTCCCACACTAAATACGCTCAAAAATGAGGAAATACTGAATGGTGCCGCAGGCAGTGTTGCATTACCCGGACAACGGGCTAAACGCAATCACGAAACCGGAAAGGTAACAATCACGAAATCCCGGGATGTTAATGTTCCGATTGTCACACTGAAAATCGGGGATCTCAATTTCGTAGCAGTTGGTGCCGATATTGCGTCATCGATTGGTATTCATATCCGCGAACAAATGCCAGATCCTGATCATACTGTACTGATCACCATGCTGGCTGGCCATGTTGGATATATTCTTGATGATAAAGCGTACGATCATCCGGGACACGGGGTTGTTGGCTCGAAAGTTCAGCCTGGGTATGCCAAACAATTACTATCAGAAAATATTTATAATCTACTGGAAAAAATGTAATTTCACTGAGATTTACTCTTTTGCATAACAAAAATAAAAGGTCTGTCGAACGGACAGACCTTTTTTCTTTATCAATGGTTACGACTACTTACTTATCATCAAGAAACTTAGCAACTGCAGACATATTTAATTTACCGAAACCAGCAGCTAATGCACTATCAAACAACGAATGAGCACCAGAAATTGTAGGGACATCCTCTTCTGAGCGAGCTTGCTCAATAGTGTAACGAAAATCTTTTTCAATCAATTCAACCGGAAATTGAGGGGCAAAATTCCCTGTCGACATCGACATATAAGCTCGCTGTGCAATAGTACTCCAAACTGGGGTCGCAGAGACTGCATCGAGAATTTTCGTTACATCACAATCATTGGTTTTCAGAATACCAATCAGCTCAGCCAGAGCTGTAACCTGAATGCCCAATAAACTGTTAGTCACCAGTTTAGCAAAGGCACCATTTCCGACGGCTCCGACATGGTGAATACCGCTACCCATTTTCTCCAACAGCGGTTTAACATGATTTAAAAGATCAAGTTCTCCGCCAATCAGATAAATCAGATCACCACTTTGTGCCTGAGGTGTGGTACCCGATACCGGGGCTTCAATAAAAAATACCCCCGATTTTGCCGCATGCTGTGATAGTTCAATAGTCCATGAAGGGGTTAATGTCGAACTTTCTATGGCCACCGCCCCGTTTTTCATCGCATGTAGAGCGCCATCTTTTTCATCAAGCCAAACTTGATGAGATGCATCATCATCCCGAACCATCGAGAAGACAAAATCAGCACCATCAACAGCTTCGCGAGGAGTCTTCGCAACCGTTGCTCCCTGAGAGATAAATGATTCTGCAACACTTAGGGTTCGATTCCAGACGGTAACCTGGTCATCATCATGCAATAGATGCGCGACCATTCTTGATCCCATCGCACCTAAGCCTAAAAATGCTATCTTAGCCATATCATACCTACCAATAGATTTATTTTTTCAAGCCAGTGTTTGCCAACCCATTAACCCAGTTTTGGTTGGACTGTAATGCCGGATTAGGTGTCATTGAAGACAGTTGTTTAGCCGGCTCCCCTTTCAGAGATTCCTGCATTACAACCCGAGTGCGGTTTTCACTTAATAACTCGATTAAAAAGGCACAATGGGCATCAACTACGACGACATCATTATCTTTCACCTGACCATGCCACGCTAATCGATATACACCATCAACAGTATCATCATATTCGACAACTTCTGCGTTGACTAAAGTATCACCAACTTTAAATTCAAATAAGTCACCATTCTGTAACCTGGTGCTCTCACTACTATGAATGACTGCATTATTTAAAATAGAATAAGCAGTTGGCCATAATGTAATATCAATTAAATGTTGCCATACTGTACTGGTATCAACATCTGATTTAATAGTTTCATTTGCAACATAAAAATCAGTTTTCCCAGGTAGAAAACTGTCAGGCCAATTAATATTGTGCATATATAAACACCTTATAAAAAACAAATTTAAAAGACAGTGGACTTGAAAATAATTTAGTTTATTTTCAATAAATAAAAAAAGACTAACTAAATTAATCCAGTGTTAATAACATAACGATATCGTGCTTTTTTATTAACAACATTAATCCATGATTCAGAAACGTCATTGGGAGATATTATTTCCACTTGAGGTTTAATATTATTTTCCGCACAAAAATCTATAATATCTTGTGTTTCCCTAATACTTCCAATTAACGAGCCTGAAAATGAATTTCTACCTACCCCCACAGAAAAGGGACCTAAACTATTTGGTTCAGAACTTTTCGGCAGGCCAATCAAGCATAATGTGGCTCTATGTTTAAGAGTTGGGAATAACGGATCCAAATTAGAACGGTATGGTGCCGTAGATAAAATAAAATCAAAATATCCGTGATATTTTGTCAGCGCAGACTCGTCTAAATTGACAATAACATCACTCGCCCCAAAACGTTTTGCATCATCGACTTTATTTGGTGATGTAGTAAATACCACAACTTCCGCTCCCATTGCCTTCGCAATTTGCACGGCCATATGGCCTAGCCCACCGAGTCCGACAATGCCGACTTTAAAACCCTTTTTGATCCGCCAATAAACAAATGGTGAATAGACAGTAACAGCAGCACACATAATCGGCCCCGCTACAGATAGTTCCATATTATCAGGCACTTTTATGACAAAATGCTCCTGAACAACAATTCTGTTCGAATATCCACCCTGGGTATAACCGCCTGGGTTTAATGCCTCTGAGGTGTGTTCGCCATAAGTATTTGTTGCACGGTTCAGACAATATTGTTCATTCCCAGAAAGACATTCATAGCAGTGTCCACAAGAATCCACCATACAGCCGACACCGACTTTATCACCAACTTTAAACTTAGTTACAGAACTACCAATACCAGTAACTATTCCGGCGATTTCATGTCCCGGTATTAAAGGCAATGGCAGGTTTTCCCCCCAATGCCCTAATCCGCTATGCACATCTGAATGACACACACCGCAATACTTGATATCAATGGCAACATCAAAAGCGCCTAACTTGCGTCGGCTAAAATTCAGAGGCTTCAACTTACCGCTATAATCCCAAAAAGCTAATCCTTTTGCTTGCTGATCGCCAGCATTAATCAAGTTATCAGAATTTGATAATTCAGAACCATTAGCTCGTGACAGCAATAAACCTGAAGAGCCAAGACCTAAAGCAGCAATAGATGTAAGAGATGTTTTAATCAAATTTCTACGGCTAACATTGATATCATTAGAGTCTTTATGTCCCATATATCAGCCCTCATTATCCATGTTTGGAAATATCATTTATGTGGGAAAATATGCTCACCAAACATAAAACAAACTAATCCGATTAACATGATTCCTAAGCCAGTGAATTTCCACCAATAGACAGGTCTAACCGGCATTTGTATCAAGCCATAACTATCTATACACATCCCAGCGGCTAACTGACCAATAATGAACAAGAACATTGCATTGGTGACACCGATTCTCGGCGCTAAAAATATGGTAGTAAAAACAAAGGCAGCTCCGATAATGCCACCTAACCAGCGCCATACTGGTTGATGCGTTAAATTAACAGCAACACCATTCCAGTTAGCGTAAAACGAGGCAATAACTCCAAGGCATAACGCTCCGACACCAAAAGAAATAAAAGAAGCAATTAACGGCTGACTACCAACACCAGAACTCAAGCGGCTATTCACTGCGGCTTGAATTGACAAACCCGCACCACCAGCCAAAGCCATTAACAGATACACAAAATTCATTACCAGACCTCACTTACATCGCAATGTAAACATCGTAAAACCAAAACATGAGGCGTAGTTTTCCTGAATATTAAAAATAAGACAAATTAGTCATTTTTATTTTCAATATATAATTTTGTTATATTAGATATTAATCAAGGTGTTACATACTAGAGGTGCAGCTTTCGAACAGAATATTTCGAATCCACTGATGTGCAGGATCCTGATGACTTCTTTCATGCCAGGCGACAACCTGTTGGAATCCGGGTATGTCTATTGGTGCATATAAAGATACTATTCCTTCAACGCCACTCAATAATCGACTGGGTAATACAGAAATCATATCGGTTGACAAAATAATGTCAGTAACTAATGAAAAACATTTAATCGACAAACTTACATTTCTCTCATGACCTATCTGAGATAAAACATCATCAGTAATACCCCTGAATTTTCCCCCGGAATAAGAGACTAAAACATGATCAGCACTACAGAACTGCTCAATAGTTATTGATTCTGATTGAACTAACGGATGCCCTTTCCGGAACACACACACATAGTGCTCGTCATATAGCGTTCTCATATGTAAGTCATTAGGCGTATTTTCACGAGTTAATAAAACTAAATCCAATTCTCCTCGTTCTAATTCATCATTAATATTACTGCTATCAATTGGTAAAAGTGCAATTTTTATATTTGGGGCAATTTTTTTAAGATGAACAATAAATGGAATTGCAATTGCTCTTAATGCATAATCCGTTGCAGCAATATTAAACGTAACATCAGCTGTTTCTGGAATAAATTCAGCAGGCTTTAATAAGTCATTTACCTGTCCCAATATCTGTTTCACGGGTAAAATTAAGCTTTTCGCTCTGTCTGTCGGACATACCCCTCTTTGTACCCGAATAAATAATGGATCATTAAATGCTTCACGTAATCTAATTAACATGCCACTCATGGCTGGCTGTGTTACGCCGATCCTTTCAGCAGCACGAGTTACGCTATTTTCCGTTAATAATGCATCTAATGCTTTAATTAAGTTAAAATCGAGTTTATTTAGTTCTTTCATTCTCATTTAATCCAAAAATATCGACTCATCAAATCAGAGTCACTATTTCAATTAACACTATAAGTCACTTGGGTATACATAATGGCTGTTATAATTATATAATTAGCCTGATATTATTTTCCATTATATCCCTGATATCCATTAGTGATTAGCGCTTATAACGTAATATGTTTACCATTCTCTGTGTTAATTTTCATCCCATTTAAGGTATAACATTTTGAAAAAACTAGCACTGATTACTTCCCTACTCGCTCTTTCTGTTAATTCTGCGAGCAGTTTTGCCACAGAGCAATCAGCAGCACCACAAGCACAACAACCAAGTATTGTTTGGCCTGCTGAATATACTCCAGGCACTACCGACAACTATTCTTCAAATGAAGTCATTATTGAAGGGCTAAGTGTTAACGATATCTGGCCATATTTAGTGAACACCAGCGAATGGCCTAAATACTACAAAAATGCCTCTGATATTCGCTTCTACAACGAGCCGGGTCCTCTATTGTCAGCGGATTCACGTTTTCGTTTCACCACTTTCGGATTCTTAGTAGAAAGTAAAGTTGTTGAGTTTCAGGCTCCCGCGAAAGATAGTAACGTAGCAAGAATCGCGTGGCATGGATGGGTAGAAGGTGATAAAGAGCACCGCCTTGATGTTCACCATGCATGGCTACTACAGAACTTACCGGGTAACAGAGTACGAATTCTGACTCAGGAAAGTCAAATCGGTGTCCCGGCAAAAACATTGGCAACAACCTTACCTAACCCAATGATTAACGCCCATCAGGATTGGCTGAATGGTTTGGTTCGTGCTGCGAAACACGAAATTAAATAATCTCAACGACAGGGAAGCAAGTTATGTTTGAAGATAATAAAAGTGACGTCTGCGATGCATGTGGTGTCGCTGGAGAAATGGGGTTCGTGATCGGTGAAGGTGATGAGACTATCACCATTACCATTAATGAAACAGACAAAGTGAAACAAGAAGCACTTATTGAACAATACCGTTCATGTGCTTTGTCGGTCAATAAAAAGGCCCGTATCACAACCCAAGCAACTGAAGCCGGTTGTGATCTGCACATTACATTCGAAGTCAGTGCTGAAAAGATTATTTTTGAGCTAAAAGCTCGCAGTATTGCTTAATTTCTTCATTTCTCGGGGAGCACTAGCTTGTGTTCCCCAAATGGCTTACACACCGCGTCAGCACAAAATTGGACATTAATGCTTTAGATATGTGACACTAAATCATTATCATCAGATTAGTAAAACTACTGCAATATTTCCTATTTATCCCCAAGAACCAGATATTATTATTTCAATACCGCTGATTAAAGAAAGATTTCATGATGGGCGATAAGACCTTAACAAAGGTTTTTATTTCCCAACGAATCTAAATAATCGTATTTTATTTGCTGTTTTACTAATTTTTTGGTATTTGCCAATTCAATAAATTAGTTTTCTCTAACTCTAGTGACTTTTGTATTGGTCTATAGTCAATTCCAACTGCACTACAAACACTTTTTACGTCATTAGGACTTTCTTTAAACATATATAAATAATGTAGAATCATGAACTGCAATAAAGAACCAGAAAGTGATGTAATATTTAGTTCCTTAGCTAATTTTTTTAGTTCATGAGGTGAACATAAAGTACCTAAATCTAACTGAACAGATAGTTCTATAAGTTTTTTCGCGTTAGTAGAATCGTTCTCAACAAGAGTATTTATTACTGGTAATAGATTTCTACTTCCAATAGCAGATGAAATTTTTTTAATCACTTGAAAAGAAACCATTTGAAGTACCTTATAAAGTAATTTATTTGCTAAAGGTTTTAAATCACTATTTTTAGTGGAATGAGATGTTAACTCTTTTTTTAATCTATTTTCTATTGCAATAAGTAGTGCATCTGAATCATCTCTAAATAAAGTAAATATTGATTCAAGTGCTCTTAGTGGAGCTTCAATTGCTTCAAGAAGCAAATCTTCTTTAGGTTTCGCCTTTAAAGAACCATAATAGTTTTTTGTCAATTGACCTAATAGTTCTATTGACCTAACCATCAAATTAAATTCGTTCATCATACTAGAAAGGTCTTGATTATCCTCTTCCTCATCAATATTAGAATTAGTATGCTTTGATTGTGTTAGCTTATCGTCATATTCATCCTTGGCATCTTCCATTTGCTCTCTGTTTTCAATAACATCTGTTTCCTCAAATATTATTTTTTCTAGATCAAGGTTTTCTATTAGACTATCAATAAATTGAGAACTTTTATTCAAATCACAAGCTGTATATTTTTCGAATAGACATTTTGATCTATTTATAATCTGGTGTAAAATATTCTTGTTTTTTGAGTGATGAGTTATAAACATCAATATATTCATACTTCTTCTTTTATCAAGAGTATCAATTAAGCGTTTAATAACATCTTGAGCACTTTCTTCCTCAATATTATCTGATAAATATTTTGCAATGAAAAAATAATATATATATGGATACCTAAAAGAATAATAATTATTTTTACGCTTTAGAATCCTAGCATTTTCTAATCTATTTAATCTATCATCACAATTAATTTTTAATCTATATTCTTTATTAATTTTATCATTGAATGTCCATAGTTTATTCTTTTCAATATCAATGCTTCCACTTTGGAAATAATAAAATGATAGTTCAGATATATAATTAAAAACCTCATCTAAATCTTCTTTTTTAAATTTTGCCACACCTAAACTAGTGGTTATTAAATATTGATAATAGTATCCATACGAACTAATATTAAGGTCTGATGGTGTAGCAGAGTCCATTGATTGTAGCATAGCCAGTAAGAAAAATGGTGTTGATGGAATATAATTTCGACCTATTATATTATTTATTTCTTTATACGCATGATCAGTTGCTCTTATCAATTCTTTTTCTGAATCATTACAATCTCGTTTTAGATAGTTCCATTTCTTTATTAATTCCCACCGAGAACGATGTCCAAAGTTTAAAATTCCGTAAGATACAAAATTATGACTAAATGTAGCTTTGCCTTGAACTAAATTTTCACTTAACTCATAGGAATCTGATACAGAGATAATAATTTGAGAAAAATATTTTTCAAATTCCGTTATTAAGTTAATAAGATTTTTGGTATTACCTTGAATATAATCAAAATCATCAATAAGGATTATTTTTTTTCCACTTTTTTGTGACAGTTTTTCAAAACTAAATCCTTCATACTGATTTGTAATGATTTTTTCAAGTTTAGAGATATCAAATCTATCAGCTCTTTTGATATCACCACCACGAACTAATATAGCAAAATCATTAGCATTTAATATATCAGAGCAAAGTTTTTTTAATAGTGTTGATTTCCCAATGTACTCTTCACCAGAAATAACAATATTAACATCAGAGTGTTTATTTAAAAGTTCAGATGAATTTTCACGTTTAACTGTAATTTTCTCATCTTCCATATTTTTTAAGTTTGGATAAATAAAAATGTTATCAGTATCTAATTCTTCAGCATCCGGGTGTACAAAGTTTGTTCCAATATCTTTCAATTCATTTAAAAAATCATTTTTAGCAATGAAACCTATGATATTTTTTGTAGAGGAATCAATAATATCACTTTTTCTTTTATTATCTTTTGTTTCATAACCATTATCTTCCCATATGTGTTTAGATATAATAACATCATCATTTTCCATTGAAAACGTAACAAACCCATTCTCATTGACACTTTCATCATATAATGGACAGGATTCTATATATAAAGTAGCAGAATTATCTGTTTCAACTTTAAAATCATCTAATTGATGTTCATGACCAGATATAATTATATCTACAGAATCTCTTAGATTATTCCTAAGTTCTTTATGATTATCTGCATCAAACCAACTAAAAGGGTGATGGAAAAATGCAATATTTAATTTTGCATTATTTTTTTTTGTAATTAACTGTTCTAACGGAAAGTTTAAATATCCACTTTGTTCACTTACAGACGAACACCATGCTGTATTTAAGGCCTGAATATACACTTCATCTGAAAATTTGTATCCTTTTGATAATAAGGTTTCCTGCGTAGTTTCAATATTTGATACATTTTTATCAAATTCAAAATACTCTTTTTGCCCTTTAGATACAATATTATAAATTGATTCATCAAGTTTACTATTACTATCTAATATTGATTGTAAAAGGATGTCTCGCGATGATTCACCTTCATAGCAAGAGAAATTATGATCATGATTTCCTGGAGATGTAATCAGGTTATATTTCGTTGAAAGATCATCAAAAAAAGGCTTTACTAAGTTATATTCACTTGTTTTACCACTGAATGCGATGTCCCCTGCTACTAGTATTAGTGCTTTATTACATTTTCCTGTGGACATTTTGCAATCTAACCAGTTACTTAGTGATGAAAATCGATTGTTAACTTTTTCAATATTTCTTTCATTTGCATGTATGTCACTTAATATGACAAATAACGTATTTTCCATTTCACAAATCTTCTTTTTTTATGATTTTTCTACATTTTATAGTGAAACAATCACGAATTAGATTCAATGTTTTACTATACAAAGCATATATAATGAGATATTCATCGTTTTAAGTACGACATATTCTATGTCCAATGTAGGAATTAATCCCTATCTAAATGGCAGATAAGTGATATCGTATGCATAATCACTACACACATATTGATACATTAGATAAATTTGTTCAAACGATAATATATTGATACTAACAAATTTCTATTGCTAAACGGTTTAGGGGCAGCAAGTAATTTCCCTCGATCTTCTACTGCCCTTTTTTCATCTATAATAACTCTACGCGAAGACTTGAGATTATACGGAATAAAACCAAATTTTTTGTTAAAAAACGATACTCTAACTCATGCTCAAAACCTGATGTGAACCCAAAATGTCAAGCGTTGGGAATTACTCTTAAATGCTTTGTATATTTACTTTTTTTTATGGTTAGATACTATGAACTCCGTTTTGCTTTCACAAATAAGGAACTATTTATTATCTTTGCGGACTTCGATATGAAGCTAACAACGCCATCATCTAACAAAACAGAAACGGCTGCATTCTTGAATGCAAAGCCTAAAGACTTTGTTTTGCCTGATTTTGCTGTTCCTGCTGGATACCAACTGGTCGCAAATACTCCAGCAAAGACAGAAGAAGGTCAGGTACAAACAATCTGCCTAATCTACTCTGGAGGCAGTGAAGCAGAAACAGTTTATAAAGTTAAAATGATTGTACGCAATGAGCCTAACGCGTATTTACCTGTTAAAAACTGTACTCAACTGTTAGTTTGGAGGCAGGCGTCAGGTCCTCATGGAATGATTTTATCAGGCTTCGCTAGAACCGTATTTAACTTTCTTTTACGCTCTCACAACATCATGATAACTGACGAGCAGCAAACCGCTGATGGAAGACGTTTCTGGTTAGATCGCATGGGTGAATCATTTGCTATAGCTGATCGTGGAGTTTACTATATCAATCTAGATAAACTCGATCACAGCAAGGCACCAGTGATAGAACGGATCCAGACCTTTGATGATTTGATGGAAGAATATGTTCCTAAAGGATGGGGAACAGATGAAGATCACCGAAATAGAGCTTTTATCATTTCCACTCAAAACCTATCTTGAAAGAGCGCATAAGCGCTCTCCCGGTGTTTATTTAAAACCACCAGTTCCCCAGTATGCACCGTATTCAGGAAGAATATGGCACATCAACTGATATTGTGCCCCTTCAATGTTCTCCTGCCGTAAATTTTTGATAATTTTCACGTGCTGTTCAAAAGAGCGGTTCAAATGCTGTTCATTACCACCAAGATGATTTCGTGCTGTTGCCATTCGAGATGAAATTAACTCATATGACTCTTGGAAGTAGCGATTCCCACAAGCAGAGATCAGACATTGATGAAATTGGTTATCTAATTGCAGGTATTCCAGAATGCTATTTCGCTTAATGCATACTTCCATTTTATCCAGAATAAATGAAAGCTCCTGGATAAGCTGTTTCAAGTTATGCTTACTTGCCAGCTTCATGCCTTCGCCTTCAATAAAATAACGAAATTCAAGCAACTCATTAAATTCTGATTGAGTAAACGAGAGAACAAAGGTGCCACTTTTTGCCCGACGTTGAACAAGCCCCTCAGCCTGCAGTCGCTTTAATGCATCACGAATTGGTGCTTTACTTGCTTCGAGTTTATTCATTAATACCGATTCGGAAAGTTTTGCTCCCATAGGTAGCGTTCCGACAATAATCATCTCTTTTATTCGCCGGTAGATAACATCTTTTAGTAATTCTTGCCCCATCGTTTCGGTACTCACCAACTGCGTTTCATTGTAATAAAAATTAGCCACATCTTAACATAATGAAAGTAACCCGATAATGGCTATATCAGCCTTTCTATTCACCGACAAGATGTGACTCATTCATCGTGGCTATTTAAAGCAACATAGAAGGTAAAAATAGTGATAACGATGGCAGGTAAGTCACCATCATCAGCATGACAATCATCGCCGCTAAGAATGGCAAAATCGATTTCACCAAACTTTCCAACGAGACGTCTGCCACACCCGTTGCCACAAAGAGATTAGCGCCAAGTGGTGGCGTACAAAATCCAATAGCTAAGTTAACCGTCATAATGACGCCGAAATGAATGGGGTCAACTCCAAGAGTTTGTACAATCGGAAGCAAAATAGGTGTCAAAATAATAATCGATGCTATCGTTTCCATAAACATGCCAACAATCAGCAACATAATATTAATGAGTAACAGAACGATGACCGGATTGTCTGAAAGACTGGTTATTAAATTAGCTACCTCGACAGGCACTCGTTCTAATGTCAATAACCGCCCGAATGAAGAGGCCATCACCACCATCACCAGCACTGTTGCGGACGTTAACCCCGAACGCACGAAGACATCCCCAAGCTGGTTCCATTTCAGATCACCGTAAATATAAATACTGATGATCATTGCATACACAACAGCAACCCCTGCAGCTTCCGTTGGAGTAAAAATACCGCCATAGATTCCCCCTAAAATAATAATAGGGACAATTAATGCCCATAACGAATGTTCGCGCCAACCGGACTTAGCTTGTTTAGCACTACCCGAAGCCGCTTTTTCCATTTGAACTGAAGCGCGGCTCGCCGGAAATAAGTTTTTGTTAATAACGATTCTGGATACAATCATATACCCAATACCGAACAGAATACCCGGTACCACACCTGCTAAAAATAGCTTACCAATAGACTGGTTTGCAGTAACACCATAGATGATTAACGGAATCGAAGGTGGGATCATCACTCCGGTAATACCGGCAGCCGCTGTTATGGCAGCAGAAAACGCCCGCTTATAACCGACCCGTTCCATTTCCGGAATCATATTGGAGCCTATTGCGGCCACTGTCGCAGGAGAAGACCCTGAAATCGCAGCAAAAAACATGCTGGCCAGTACGTTTACATAAGCTAAGCCAGCTTTGAAATGACCAACCAGATGATAGGCTGCTCCCACAATTCTGGTTGATAAGCCCCCTTTTTGCATTACCTCACCGGCTAATACAAATAGCGGAATTGCAACTAAAGGAAAAGAGTTCCCCCCCATAACCGCACTTTTAGATAACAATGAAATGGTGGGGGTATGAGGCAAATACTGTAGTACGATCAGTGATGCTGCACCAAGGCAAATTGCCACAGGTACACCAATAAAAACCAACAACAGGAACGATCCAAATAATGTTAATGAAACCATCAGTGGTTCTCCTTATGGTTAATCAGTTGTCCATTCATAGACGAATCATTTTTCTGTGAACGAAATGCTTTTATATCGGTAATAATGTTCTGTAATAAACGAAGCGAACTTAATAACGCGCCAACCCATAATGATGAGTAAAGCCATTGCATTCCGACTTGAATATCTGTCAGTGGCCATTCAAGAACGATTGAATTTTGCCGCGCTATGATGGGATTAATTACCTGGACAACACCGTAATAAAACAAACTCACCATGCACCACAGAATAATCACACTCGCAATAATATTAATCACACTAACTACTCGGTCCGGAAACAAAGAAAGGGCAGCGGTAACGGATATGTGCTTGCGAGTTTTAAATCCATAGCTCACTCCCACCCAAATAAACCAAATAAAACACCACCGGACATATTCCTCACTCCAGGACAGTGAATTACTGAATATGTAACGCATGATCACCTGGACAAATACCCAGACAACGATATTGAGCAATAAGAAAATAATTAGCCATTTTTCTATATTTTCATCCAGCATTTTTAGTAATTTCATGACATATCTCCCAGCCCAATAGAGACTCCTATTGGGCTTTACTACTGTTGTCTTACTCTGATTCTTTCAGTGCCTGAATGATTTTAGGGTCGACTTTTTGCATATATTTTTGTCTGATCGGCGCAGTGATTTTTTGGAATTCACTTAACTCATCCGCCGTCAAATGCGTAATGGTCATTCCTGCCGCTTTCATCGCAGCAAGCTGATCCTTCTCTTCTCCGGCGATAACATCCTGCTGATAATCAACTGCTCGTTTAAGTGCACTATTAATCAAACTCTTATCTTTGTCTGAAAGGGAGTTATAAAAGTCAGGATTAGCTAAGACCATATGAGTAGAATACACATGTCCAGAAAGGGTCAGACACTTTTGTACTTCATAAAATTTGGATGAGTAAATGTGACCAAGTGGGTTTTCTTCCGCATCAACCACCCCTTGTTGCAATGCAGAATACACTTCATTAAACGACATTGGTGTCGGATTCGCTCCCATGGCTTTAAATGCATCCATATGAGCTTCAACCTGCATTGTACGAATTTTCACACCTTTCAGATCACTTGGTTTTTCTACCGGGCACTTATTACTGGTAATTTGTCGAATACCATTTTCCATGTAGCCAAGACCGACCAACCCATAATCTTCTGCTTTTTTCAGAAGCATCTTACCGAATTTGCCATTCAATGCTTTTAGTGCCGCAGCACGATCTTTAAATGTATAAGGTAAGCCCGGAACTGAAAATGCGGTATCCCAGCCAGCCATAACTTCAACAACTGGCGAAGTCATTTCCACAATACCTGACTGAACCGCTTCAATAAGTTCTCTGTCTCCACCGACTTGCCCGTTTGGATAAATATCCACAGTAATTTCGTGATTGGATTCTTTTTCAACGAGTTCTTTGAATTTTAACCACGCTTTATTCATATGATACGTTTCTGCAGCACCATGCCCGACCCGAATTTCCACATTCGCTGATGCCTGAGCACTGACAACCCCCGATAACGCAACACTTAAGGCTAAACATAGGGTACTTATTTTCATTTTATCACCTTTGACATGTTAGTTTTCAAAATTATTCTGGCTTAAATTTTACCCAACATGAAGTGACATTGATCTAATTTTGCTAAAAGCACCCAAAAAACACCCAAATAAAGCGATAAATATCACATAAAATAATTTTAAGTCTTGTGATATCCAAACTTCAGTATTTAAATTTATTTAAAACTAACATGTCAGATTTGAGGTTAATATGAAAAAAGTTGTGGTCATTGAACCTGGTTATCTTGATTACAAAGAAGAAATGAATGTATTAAGCGAACACATTTCAGATGTTCTGGCGATCAAAGAAACGGCCTCTATAGAGGAAATCAAGGCAGCGGTTAAAGACACCAATGCAATTTTGATCAGAGAGGCTGTGGTAAACAAAGAAATCATAGATGCTGCCCCTTTGTGCCAGGTTATCGTTCGCTATGGTGTGGGAGTTGATAATGTCGATTTGGAATATGCCAAGGCCAAAAATATTTATGTTGCCAATGTCCCCGACTATGGTTCAGAAGATGTAGCCGAACATGCGTTGGCACTATTGGTAGCATCTACTCGTCGTATCGTTACCCGGGATAAAGATGTCCACCAGGGGAAATGGAACATTGGCCAACTCGAACCGATTCCTCGCATGGTCGGCAAGACCTTGGGCATTATTGGATTTGGTCGCATTGCTCGTTGCTTTTACAACAAAACATCTGGCATTGGATTTGGTCAGGTTCTGGTCTTTGACCCGGCACTGACACCACAGCAGGCTGAAGAATTTGGAGTGACTCTAGTCTCAATAGATGAGTTGTGTCAGAAATCAGATTTTATTTCTCTTCATGTACCATTGCTGCCTTCCACACATCATATGATCGATGCTGAAAAACTGGACAAAATGAAACCGGGGACTGTCATTGTTAACAGCAGTCGCGGCGGTTTAATCGATGAACAGGCTCTGTACAACGCATTAAAACTCAATAAGATTTATGCAGCAGGGCTCGATGTTTTCGAACAAGAACCTGTTGATCTCAATAATCCACTTCTTTCTCTTCCCAATGTTATCTGTACCGATCACACCGCCTGGTTTACCCAGGAATCTGTCATCGAATTACAGCACAAGGCCGCACAAGAAGTCTTGCGGGTATTCAATGGCGGTGAACCGATCCATTGGGTAAACAAATAACAATTTAAGTCAATATTCAATAAAGGAAATCAAAACCATGATGTATAGCAAAGAAATTATCGAAGGTTACAAAGCTATTTTCTCTACTGCATCTATCGCAGATGCTTGTGATTTATTGCTTGGTAAAACCATGTATTTACCTTTTGATATAAAAAACAGAATCAATGACAAAAAAGTCGTTGGCCCGGCAGTCACTATTATAGAAGAAGCAACTCTGGAAAAGCTTCCTCCTCAACACGCTCTGGATGCCATTGATGAATCGGATGCTGGAAGTGTTATCGTTATTTCCGGAGATAAAGCATTGGAAACTGTCGCTGTATGGGGTGGCCTGATGACAGCAGGTGCTGTAGCCAATCAGCATACCGGTGCCATTCTTGATGGGGGAATGCGCGATATCGCAGAAATTCGCCGTGATTATGATTTTCCAGTCTTTTCTAAAACAATAAGCCCCGGAACAACTTTAGGACGTTTTAAAACCGTTGCTGCAAATAAACCGGTCAAAATTGGTGAAGCACTGATCCGTCCGGGAGATCTGATTGTTGGTGATGTTGATGGTGTTGTCTGCGTGCCGCAGGAACACGTAGAAGCCATATTGAAAGAGTCTCAATCGATTGATGCCAGAGAACTGGAGCAAGCCAAACTCATTATTGAATCCCACTCATTACGAGAAGGCTTAGCAAAATACGGACGAATCTGATTCGTACCATTAATTTTTAGCACTGTACTTTTGATAAAGTACAGTGCTTAGATGATCAAATAATAGGAATAGGATCCGTTATGACTTACGACATTATTTCTTTCGGTGAGCCGCTGTACGAATTTACACAGCTACCGGATCAGTCACAACAGCAAACTTATCTTAGTGGTTACGGTGGAGATACATCAAATCTTTGTGTTAGCGCTGCCCGTCAGGGAGCTCATGTTGCCATGCTAACTCACCTCGGTGATGACGTTTTCGGCGATAAATTTATCGAATTATGGCAACAGGAAAATATCAGCACTGAATATGTAAAAAGAACACCAGATGCTCCAACCGGAATTTATTTTATTTCTCATGATGATAAAGGACATCACTTTACTTTCTATCGAAAAGGTTCTGCAGCTTCACTGATCACTCCAGCAGATATTAATACATCGATATTTGCAAATACTAAACTATTTCATACTTCAGCCATAACACTCGCCATCAGTCCTAATTGCAGTGATAGCGTCTTACATGCTATTGAACTGGCAAAAAACAATGACACGTTGGTTTCTTTTGACACCAACCTACGATTAAAACTTTGGCCTCTTGCCCGAGCCAGAGCCCTGATCCATGAAACAGCCCGACTGGTCGATTTCTGTATGCCAAGTCTTGACGAAGCGCAGCAATTAACCGGACTAAATGATGCGAATGCCATTTGTGATTTCTATTTAAATCTCGGAGCTAAAAATGTCGTTCTAAAAATGGGCAAAGACGGTGCAATGGTCGCAAATGCCAACGAACGCTTTCAGGCTAAAGGACATCGAGTCGACACAATAGATGCAACAGGTGCTGGCGACTGTTTTTCCGGAGCTTTCCTAACGCAAGTTGTTAAAGGTAAAACACTTATAGAAGCCTTAACTTACGCCAATGCAGCTGCAGCCCTAACCACCACAGGATTCGGAGCTGTCGCACCGATACCAACTCAACAGCAAGTCGAACAATTTATCTCCGGAGTCAAAGAAAATGACAAATGAACAATTTAATTTGCTAAAAAATGCCAAACTTATTCCCGTTATTCAAATTGATGCAACACAGGATGCAATCCCTCTTGTTAAGACCCTTATAAAAGCTGGTATTGAAATCGTCGAAATAACCATGCGGACTCCCGTTGCACTTGATGCTATAAAAGCAATACGCCATGAATTTAACGATCTTTTCATTCTTGCCGGCACAGTTCTAAGTCCGGAACAAGCCAAACAAGCGATGGCCGCCGGAGCAAATGGCATTGTCACTCCTGGTTTTAATCCATTAACTATCGATTATTGTGTGGCAAATGACATAACTATCGTACCTGGAGCTGCAACGCCAGGTGAAATGGAACAAGCCATGAATCGGGGACTTTCTGTTCTCAAATTTTTCCCCGCAGAAGCGAGTGGCGGCATTTCCTATTTAAAAGCGGTATCAGCCCCCTATTCCATGCTTAAATTTATGCCGACGGGTGGTATTAACCCTAAAAATATCAATGACTATCTGGAACAAAACTGTGTTCTGTGTTGTGGCGGTTCCTGGATGGTCGATAAGTCCTTAATTAAAGAACAAAAATGGGACGAAATATATTCTTTGTCTGTCGACGCTCTAAAGATAGTAAACAAGGAATAATTGCTTCACCAATAACGTAAGGAAGAATGTATGAAAAGAATGGCTATAGTACCTTTGTTTCTCACTGTCCTCTCCCCTGCCGTGTTATCGGCAGAGGCCCCTACAGCAAAAATTGTTGCCGAGTGGAATTCCCTCCCTTATCTGGTCAAAGACAAAACCATAAAACAGCGCTGGGAAAAAAGTGACATTTACGGTAAAGCACTCATGCAGGGTGTGAAAATTGATAAAAATGATCAACTTTATGTTTCGACCGCCAGATGGGCAGGCCCGGAAATTCCAGCAACCTTGTCCAAATTAAAAAAAGTAGGTAAGGAATATAAGCTGGTTCCTTATCCATCTGAACAACTTAACGATATTAATAATCCGGATGGTCTGAAAGCCGTACTTGGATTTGAAGTCGATCGTAACAATGTTATGTGGATTTTAGATCAAGGCCACGTAGCAGGTAAACCAACAAAACCAGGAGACGAAAAGCTAATCCTCTGGGATATTGATAAAAATAAAGAAATTCAGCGTTATAACTTCACCAGCAAAGACACCAACAATCAATGCTCATTTTTAAATGATGTTGCCGTTGATAATGACAGCGGATTCGCTTATATCACCGACTCTGGCATTTTTTGCCAACCTCTCGATGGCGGGTTAATAGTCTATAACAGCAAGACCAATACCACCCGACGGGTATTATCCGCCACGAAATTTACCAACAATGCCAAGAATTTCTTTTTTAATATCAATGGTGAACCCGTTACCTCAAACGGTCCGATGAAAACTGGAGCAGATGGTATCGCCCTTTCTGGAGATAAAAAAACACTTTATTGGACGAATTTAACTGGCAATACTCTGTATTCTATCAACACCGCTATTTTACAGGACTTTAGCCGTTCTGAAGCCGAACTAGAAAGCAGCGTTAACGTTGTCACAACGTTACCATCAAATACCGATGGGATGACCGCAGATCGTGACAATAACCTGTATATGAGTGGGCTAACAATAAACGGCCTGATGAAATACGATGCAAAAACCGGCGATGTCAGCCGATTCGTTTATGACAAGACCATGGTGTGGCCTGACACCCTATCTTGGGGAACTGATGGAAGTCTGTACTTTTCAACCAATACACTTCACAAGAATGTAAGTGGTGAGATGAATTTTGAAAATCCTCAGACATCGAATTTCAAAATATGGAAAGTTCAAACAGATAAGCAAGCATATACAGCTAAATAAGGAGTTGTTTTATAAATGCGCTCCAGTTATAAGCCCGCATTATAGGCTTTATACATATTCACAATTGGAGTAATAAACCAAAATAACAGATGATATCCGCAACACTTAATCAACTGATACAGTTAATACCTACTGAGGAAACGAATAATGAGCGATATCATCTGGCCTGAAAACTACGTACCTGGTTTCACTGACAACTACTGTTCTAACGAAGTGATTGTTGAAGGTCTGTCAACTGCAGACATCTGGCCTTTACTGAATACTCCATCTCTATGGCCAACATACTACGCAAACTCTGCTAATACTCGTTTTTATGACGAAAAAGGCCCTGAATTAGAAAATGGCGTGCTTTTCTACTTCGAAACGTTTGGCTTCCCTGTAGAAGCTCAATGTGTTGAGCATGTAGCACCAGTAAAAGGACAACCTGCACGAGTAGCATGGCATGGTTGGGCTGGTGAAGGTGAAACTCGCTTAGATGTTCATCATGCATGGCTGATTGAAGATCTATCAGGTAACCGAGTACGCATTCTTACTCAGGAAACTCAAAACGGTAATCCGGCAAAAGAATTAGCAGCAACCAAACCAAATCCAATGATTAATGGTCACCAGGAATGGTTAGATGGTTTAGTAGATGCAGCGAGAAAAGCAAAATAAGTGTTTTACTCTGCATAAAAAATAGATAATTATTTAAAGGCTGTTCCCTACCTACTTGTGAACAGCCTTTTTATTCTATATTAGAAATATAGACTTAAAAAACGTCGCTAAAACAATAAGATTAATTATGGCTAATATAAAAAATCTCGATCTGAATCTGCTACGCGTATTTGATACATTGATGGACGAAAAAAACGTCTCCAGAGCAGCAGAAAAACTGTCTGTCAGCCAACCGGCAGTAAGTGGCATGCTAACACGTTTGAGAAACAGCTTTGACGATCAGCTTTTTGTCCGCAGCCAACACGGTATCGTTCCGACTATCCGGGCCAATGAACTTGCTGGACCAATAAAAAAGCTTCTTCAGGAACTAGATTCAGTATTAGAGCCAGTTCAGTTTAACCCCGAAACGGCACAATTGACTCTTTCTATTGCTGCTACAGATTATTCTATGAAAGCCATTATCGAACCCGTCTTAATTGAGTTACATCGCCTGGCTCCCAATATCAAAGTGTCGATTCGCTGGATCAATGAAAAAAATTTATTTGAACAGATGGAACGTGGAATTATCGACATTGCACTAACCACTCCTGATGCATCTCCTGTTGATTTAAAAGCCAAAACCTTATTTGATGAATCCTATGTCTGTGTCTTACGAGATGGGCATCCGCTAAGCAATAATAAAGAACTGACACTCGATCAGTTTTGTGAAATTGACCATGCTATCGTGTCATACGTTGGGGGTGCATTTGCCGGTATGACAGACAAAGTTTTGCAGGATCTTGGCCGGGAGCGTCGAGTAGTATTATCTATACCGAGTTTTTTGTCGCTGGTTGATATTCTGAAAACCAGCGATCTCTGCGCTGTAGTGCCGAAACGACTGATAAAAAATGTTCAGGGTTTAACGACTGTAAACTTACCCTTTGAAGTACCCGGATTTACCAAAATCATGGCGTGGCACGAGCGAACTCATGAAAGCCATGCACACCAATGGATTAGGGAATTGATATTTAAAACTTGTAATGAAATTTGATAAAGGCAGCATGCGTACTACACAATTTGGGGTATTGATTGAACCAGGGGAGATTCATTTTTTTCAGGCTCCTCCGCCGAAGAACTTTTTTCGCCTCGGTTTTAATGCTATTCGACCCGATGCTATTGTTCCAGGAGTCCAGAAACTGGCTAAAGCAATGATGATCGTTGGCCGGGTAGACTGTAATATTTCTCCCCGACACAAGCATTCTTGTATAATGTATCGGGATATTCGGCCAATACCATCCATTCATTAGTTCCTCAATATACTCTGGCTTGGCTGTAGGAAGCTCCACCCCATAGGTTATAAATCCTAGACGCTTTGTTTTCTAAGCTGCCTGCACGGCAGTGAACATGATGACCTATTGCTATGGCTCAGCTCAATACGGCGGTTCATCCCCGTGGGTACGGGGAACATTGTGACCACACTGTGCCTCCAATTCCGCCAAGCGGTTCATCCCCGTGGGTACGGGGAACATCTACTGATGCTGATAAAGATTCAACATCTACGCGGTTCATCCCCGTGGGTACGGGGAACATATAACCAAAGAAATAAGCCGCAATAGTTGCGGCGGTTCATCCCCGTGGGTACGGGGAACATGCCATCAGGCCAGAATATATCGTGGGGCAGATTGGTTCATCCCCGTGGGTACGGGGAACATTATCTTCATCACTGTATGCTCCGTTGATACGTCGGTTCATCCCCGTGGGTACGGGGAACATCTTTTGACATTTAACCGCGTTATAGGAACAACCGGTTCATCCCCGTGGGTACGGGGAACATAGTGCCAAAGATCGTGATGCTCATTTTTCCTCCGGTTCATCCCCGTGGGTACGGGGAACATTTTATCCGGTGTTGTTCTTCCAATGCTACCGTCGGTTCATCCCCGTGGGTACGGGGAACATTTGCAGGGGACAGCGCCTGCAGACACCAGGTTCGGTTCATCCCCGTGGGTACGGGGAACATATGTTAAAAATGTTCGGTTAGGTTCACATACGCGGTTCATCCCCGTGGGTACGGGGAACATATCGTTAAAGTAAGTTGTTTCTATAACGTCAACGGTTCATCCCCGTGGGTACGGGGAACATATCTTCTAGCCCTGGGCGTGGATGAGTATCATCGGTTCATCCCCGTGGGTACGGGGAACATTTTGCTCTCTCAATAAGCTGAGTAAATGCAGACGGTTCATCCCCGTGGGTACGGGGAACATCGATAACCCGTTTGATTTTGATTTAAAACAGGCGGTTCATCCCCGTGGGTACGGGGAACATGTCATATCAATCATCATCTGTGTACCATTTTCCGGTTCATCCCCGTGGGTACGGGGAACATTGATTCATCAATCATCATTCACAGAGTGAGCGCGGTTCATCCCCGTGGGTACGGGGAACATACCCATGGAGGAGTTCTATAGCTATCTGATAGCGGTTCATCCCCGTGGGTACGGGGAACATGAAAAGAAAATGAATCAGCAAGGAAAAAAGAGCGGTTCATCCCCGTGGGTACGGGGAACATTAGAATTGATGGAAAACAACGACGATGTTCAACGGTTCATCCCCGTGGGTACGGGGAACATTTCTTTGGGCTATCAGGACATAGCAATATCAACGGTTCATCCCCGTGGGTACGGGGAACATCATTGTTACAGCACCATCATTTGACTCTAATTCGGTTCATCCCCGTGGGTACGGGGAACATTGAATTATTAGCGTTTCATCTGGATTAAGATTCGGTTCATCCCCGTGGGTACGGGGAACATGTCTTTCACGCCACTGGGACTGCTGATGCAGGCGGTTCATCCCCGTGGGTACGGGGAACATCTGAGCGTGTCGAAAAGCAGCGTAACATTCGCCGGTTCATCCCCGTGGGTACGGGGAACATCAATTAATATTATTGAACAACGTATTGAAGTGCGGTTCATCCCCGTGGGTACGGGGAACATGTTGCATCCAAGCTCATGCGATGATCTTCGTGCGGTTCATCCCCGTGGGTACGGGGAACATGCCCGCCCCTCTTTACTCCAAGGATCAAGACGCGGTTCATCCCCGTGGGTACGGGGAACATTTCGACTGTTATAGTTTGGTTTTGTTGTTCTGCGGTTCATCCCCGTGGGTACGGGGAACATACTAAAAATACACAATTGATTTATATGCGATTTTTAGATTGGTAAAATTCTACCAAAATTTTAAAGAACTAACGAGATTATTTTGCAACTTCTGTTGGCGTGAATTTAACAAGCCTTAAACCATCAAAATCTATCGGCTCCCGGCGATTTTCACCATAGGTTTGAAAATCAAATCCTGATTCAGTATTTGTTGACCATGCAATAACAACGTTACCATCTTCTGCTAACTCAACGATTTGATCCCAAATCATCTCCCGAACACTTCGTGAAACATCACCAACATAAACTCCTGCGCGAACTTCAAGTAACCATACAGCTAACCTGCCTCGTAAGCGAGGGGGTACAGCTTCAGTAACCACCATGAGCATACTCATCACTTACTCCTATGTCCGGCATCGCCAATAGATTCAGGTTCTGGGATTGCGGGAGGAACTGAATCTTCTGGTGGTTTTGGGGGTTCAATTTCACCAGCAGCCAAAATTTCTTCAATTAACGGAATAAGTTTTTTTAATAATCTGTCACTGCGAAAATATTCTCGACATTCTTTCCGTACTTCTTTATCCGGAGAATAAGGCTTAGTGGCAGCTATTTTAAAAGCAATAGGAACTACAGATTCAAACTTAACAATATCAGCAATGTCATAAACAAAAGAAAGCGGCTTTCCTGTATGCAAAAAACCGATTGCAGGGGCATAACCGGCCGCCAATATTGCAGCTTCAGTAACACCATATAAACACGCAGTAGCAGCACTAATACAACGGTTGACTACATCGCCTTTTTCCCAATTGGTATGATCGTAATTTCGTCCTTTCCAATCCACACCATGCTGTTTTGCTAACGTTTGATATATTTTCCGAACTCTAGCTCCTTCAATTCCCCTTAACTGCTGAACACTTCTTCTTTCTGGCGCAGGTTCACCAAATCGCAATTCAAACATTTTACGTACTACTTTCAACCGTAATTGTTCATCAAGAGCAAGTTGAGCCTGATACAATAAATGATCTGAACGAGCGCCACCAGGTTGGCCAACTGAATACAAACGAACTCCAGCTTCGCCAACCCAAATGAGTAATGTTCCAGTTGTTGCTGCCAATTTCACCGCTGCATGGCTAATTCGTGTTCCTGGTTCCAGCATAATACAAACAACGGAACCAACCGGAATATGCATTCGTTCACCATTAACTTCATCAATAACAACGAATGCACCATCTCGAACATCAATGCGCCCTTTTCCCACAAAAATCATGGAAGTACGATCTTTAATGGGTATTGGTTTTAGAGGAACAAAAGTCATCATGCCCCCCTAGTGTTCTGCATTTCTAAATAAAATTGCTTCTCCTTTTACAAGGGCTTTAAACATTGGTAAATCATGCTGATATTTGCGCTGAACTGATTTGAAAATCTGTTTGGCTTCTTTGTTCAAATCCTCAATCGCATCTTTTTGCAGTTGGCTTGCTTCTTTCCTATCAACATCCAACAGCGTTTTCTGAATGATTTGCTGAGCATTAGCAATAAAACGTTGCATAGCATGTTCTTTAATACCACCTACAAAATTTTTATCGTAGCCAATACCAAACAATTTGTTAAACGCAACAGATAACTTTTCTTTCTGATCCAGCCCCGCCTGAACCACGGTCGTTAACTTACGTGAATTCTTGACTAAAGACGCCGGCATGGAATAAAGGTCATAAACTCGACCAATAATTGATCCTTGATCAGCGATGTTTCCCCCAACTAATAACGCAGTTTTCTGATCAGTCGTTAATTCCCTATATTGCTGAACAATATACGCAGGTTGAACCGTCGATTTTTCAGTTTCTTTACCGACAATATATGAGGTCAATTCTTGCCAGGATTGCCAATACTGATCACGAGCACATATTGGATAAATACCATCTTCTTTAATCGTTATTGGCGTGTAAGGATGCAACCACCAGCCCGCGCCGTTATCTCTACCATTTTTAGTTGAACCATAGGCTCCGGTATATTTAACTCTTTGGAACGTTGTAGCAGCTTTATTACTAGGCTGACCACAGATATGACATACACAATTCTTATCTTCCAAAGGGAAATGAATATGATATGCCAATGCAAACAATCCTCGCTCCAACCCAATTTTTGCAGCAGAATAAACATCGCCAGTTAACGGTAAATCCCACATGTATCGAGTCTCGGCACCTGTATCTAATGAAGACCTGCCCGCGAAATAATCAACAGCAATGGTATTGGATAAAATAGTTTCCTTTAGCGTCTTTCTGGAAATCAAAGTAGAAATAGTACCACCACCTCGAATTCCGGTTGCCCCCGTGGGGCCAAAACACTCCCCCTTAATGTTCATATGTAAGTTGTAATTAAGAACATGAATGCAATCAGAGCAAACCACACTAATTTCATCTGCTTCAGAAAACAAACCGAGGGCATTAGGCGAACCACCACACTCGATACCTGAAACTAATTTTGTAATCGGACCATCAGCAGGTTTGGCCCCTTTAGGAAAAGAAGATTGCATAAAACAATCGTCTTCAAACCATTTAGTGTCAACCAGCTCCAAGGCATGTTCATACTGTTCAGCGGTCAATCCGTTCTCTAAATATCTTTTCAGCTCATCAAGAGAAGGTTTTAATAAGACAGTGGTTAGCGATGAAAGTAACTGCACCATCGCTAACTGTGTTTCATCAAAAAAATACTGCAACTGATAATTATGGTCATTCGTTAATATTTCTTTTAATGAAACTTTCCCATCAGTCGTCGAAATAAAAGGGTCTGTAAGCAAGTTCATAAACCACCTCCGGTTTCACCACTCACATAAACAGTTCGCATTGCATATTTTCGAATAGCTAATGTATGCTTATCGCGAACTTGCAATGTTGCAACAAGATTTTCGCCTTGGGCATCACTAAAAATATGTCCAGAAGTCCCCAATTTTTTTATCGCAATCGCAGGATTATCTTCTTCAACGACTGTTTCAAATAGTGGCCTGGTCAAAGGACATGATTTCCGTCCCTGAAATAACGTAAATTTAGGATGCTTAACCGCATCACTCAGCTGCTCGATTAACTGATTATCAGCAGTAACTGCAAAGGTATGCTCACTATCACACCAATATTCACGATAAGTTGGCTTAGTCCCCTTCTGGATTTTTCCGAGAGGACTGCGAAAATTTAGCACTGTATGATAATCAATCAATTTTTCACCAGTCTGATTGACTTGAACTGCCACGATCAGTTTTTCCGACAAGTGATACAATGATTCATGATTTTCACGAGTGATACCCAACGCGGCGGCTAATAATCCAACGATGGCTGATCGTGTAGGGAAATGGTTAACTTTCCTATGCACATCAAATGTTTGCAAACCATATGCAGACATACCTTCAGTCTTTAAAATTAACGTTTTCAATTTAAACTCCTTATTTGCTTTACCACCAACAAAAATCAGAGTTAAAAACTGACATCGCTTATTTTATTAACAAATTCAATCTTGCTGCTATTGGCTGTTTTTGTTACGTCAAACGCTTTTGCGGTAGACTCTAGTTCATAGCCGTCAACCAGTGTTTCATAATGTTTTACTAAGCTTTCTATTGACGCTTCCATCACATCACCGGTATTGGGTACTGGCTTTCTGAATGCATTAGCTAATGACAAAGGTTGCTCTGATCGGGTACATAAAACGAAATCCGCCAGATTATGTGCTGCAAATGCTTTTTGTTTAGCTGATGGAGAAACCTGAGCAAAACATTTAACCATGGTGTTAACAATATCCGCAGTTTCATCAATGGATTTATTAATATTTTTTGCCAATAAATCAAGATTGATTGAAGCATAACGATAAAACACACCAGAACTAAATTCCGTTGTACCAATATGACCGGAACCTTGCTCAGCCAAGTCATCACAAGCGGTAAACCAATCCACCTCGATATCTGCAGTGTGAGTTGTCAAACTATGAGCAACACTCATGGCTGCTTCTACATTTCTTTCCGGGCAACTGGCATCCATACGACCAGATAAAGCAACATCAAGAGTAGGCAATTGAACTATTTTTTTCAGCTCTTTTAGCTCAGTCCCTGAATTCACCATATTAATCGCTTCGCGAATAGCACCGATAGCATAGGGTTGTACTGCATCAAAATAACGATGTGTTTCGCCTGTTTCTTTATCCTTTTCTTTTTTTATCTTTGAACCTAAGTTTTCCAAAACTGACTCAATCAAATTAGCATCATATTCGGGGAGTTTTTCTACACATACAGCCAATAATTCATCCATCTTATTAGTACGAATAGACAGTTCTTCCACATTGTCTTTGTAGATATCACTTTGCCGAATAGCTCTTTTCAGGCATTGACTCGAAATTCGGCTACGTGTAGTACCACCAAATACTGCAGTTTTTTGCAAACCAGAGTCGTCTCGATTCATCATAGAAGATGGATGTGAAATTAAAGTGTGGATATTAATAAACGTTGTCATGGTGAATGTCCTTAATTTTTATATTCTATACAATGAGTTAATCTTGGCTAAACAGGATATAATCTTTTAATAAATTACGGCGGGTCTGCTCACTCCAGTATTGGGCCAGTTCTCCGAGGCTTTTTATCTTGATATTCTTGCAACGTACGAGCTGACGTTTTAAATACTCAATTCCATTTTCACCACTGCGAACTATCTGAATTATTTGCTGCTCTTTTACGCCAGCTTTGATCAAAGCTTCAGCCACACTAACTGCATCATCTTCATCACTGGCATCAATCGCTACAAACAAAAATAAAATACGCTGTGTCTGCTTACTGTCGCTAGATCCTGAATATTTTAGTACTCTGAAATATGCGGGTGCATTAGCGAGTTTTTCCAGACTACATCGTTTTAGCTCAGCCCGATCACCTTTGGACAAGCTGTTATATGCATTATAAATTTTTTGATACATAGTAATTCCTTATTTGCCTACCCTCGTTGTATTGCCAGTGATAATAATCCAGCTCCGGCATGCTTTTTACGTCCAACCCCCATGACCAAAGCTCGATAAATTTGTTCTTCATTTACAACCTGCATTACACCTTCAAAACAAACAAAGCGACTGTTAAATGTTTTTCTGCTTTTTACCAGATGTGGCTCAAGAGCCGTTACGGTCACGTTCGCCCCTTCAAGTTTGCGTTGTAACCATGCTATCTGCTCATTCTCATCCCGAATCTCCAACACCTTTTTCCCTTTACTCAGGCACTTGGTTGGATAAGCCAGTATCTTGAATTTATAAAATGATTCAGCATTAATTTGCGGCTGAAAACGCTTGGCTTGAACGACTCGAGCCTTATTACTACTTTGAGGTTCTGTCGTGGATTGTAATAAAATATTCACCTGTCCATCAGGCATGACAGATTCCACGCGAAACAAATGATCCCGTTTACGATCCGGCGCATTAGGGAACAGGCTCCAGATTGCCTGATGTTGTTCATAACTGTCTTGTGTATTGACAGCTATCATCGAGATATACATAAAATCTCCTTCATTAAGGTTTTGAATGACCTTGATTTAGCGGAATAACTACCCCTAACTCTCCATATTCAATATCGTGATTGACTGTCGCTTTAATGCAATAAAATTCAGTATCTACTTTTCCTTTTGCATGTTTTTTGGCAATAGAAACCGTACTTTTTTCTCTGTCTTGTTGTTCCTGGTAACTTCCTCCATGCCATAATTCACCAGCTTCATTAACCAGAACAACCGTTGCCGTCATTTCCCCCTCGCGGGTAAGCAAAGCACAGCGAGGATCCACATCACTAAGTGGTTTGGAATCTAAAACACTATACATTTTAGCTGTGTACGCCGAACCACTCTGCTCTAGTTGAAACTGCTCGTATAGTGCTTCAAGTTCTGATGGCTCATTAGCGTAAGACTCTTCATGATGAGTATATTCAATCGCCTCACGATAACAGTCTGGAAATACCAGTGTACTGTGAGACTGCAAATACTGCTGTGTGCGATATAGCAATCGAACATTACGATAAACAAACCCACTACCCTGATAATGAGTTTTCCAATTCCCATCCTCAGAAGCAGGCACTAAGGTAATAAAAACCGGTTGTTTAACACTCTCAGTTCTCTTAGGTAGTGAGTCATCATGACGATCATGCCGCCATAATCGCCCCATTCGTTGCATCAAAAATTCGATGGGTGAGATCTGGCTGATCATAATGTCAAAATCTAAGTCCAGAGACTGCTCTATAACTTGAGTTGCAACTAGAATTCGACCTCTGCGTTGTGCCGATTTTCCATAGGAGTGCAACACATATTTTTCAATTCTAGCCCGATCCTCATAGGTATATCGGGCATGAAATAAATCAATTTCTATAGAGTCATCTAAAGCTTGCATCTTCAACTGAGCATATAGAATCTGAGCATCATGTACCGTATTACAAATAATACCGATCATTGCTCCTTGCGTTGCCATTTGGGTAATAGAAGATAATTGTTCTTCATTGGGCAGTAGATTTTCTGAATACCACAGTTCAGCACTAACCGTTTTTGTACTTACCAAATCTTTCGCATCCAAAGAAAATTCCTGAGTATTACCACTAATATCAACATGCGTAATTAAAGGATAAGCGCTACTTTCAGATTTCCCATCATAAGGAGACAATAATAACCGTTTAAGTGAACTGGGTAAGGTTGCAGAAAGTAAAATAACACTGGAATATGACTGATGTTGACCTTGTAGTACTTTTTCAATCAGAGCATACATGTACGCATCGAAGCTGTGGATTTCATCCAGAATAAGTACCGATTTTCGTGTACCGAAAGAACGGATAAACTGGTGCTTAATACCTAAAACACCCATTAAGATCTGATCTACCGTTGCGACCGACATTGAACCTAAAAATGCTCTTTTACTCGATTGATGTAAAAAACCGTTCTCGTCTGGGATCTGATACTTAGCCTTGCTATGAGCCAGAGTAACGGAGCAATCTGGAAACAATAGATTTGCCGCATTTCCTATACGAGCAAATAAACCATTCGCCGTAGCCTGCGTGGGTAAACCAAAAACAACCCCATCGGCTAAATTCTGCTCTATCAGCATAGACGCGTACGCTAACGCAAATTCTGTTTTCCCCGAACCGGTATCTGACTCAACAATAGTTAAACCTGCTTTTATCGGCAGATCAGCTAGCAGAGTTTGTATTCCTCTTGGTTGATAGGCAGGAAACAGAAATTCAAATCCAGCACCCTTAATCTCATTACAGATACCAGAGTCAACCAACACTTGTTTAGCAAGAGGAAGTATTTGTTGGTAGTACTCATCTAAATTTCCTGGTTCATCAACAAACTGAGTTATTGATGAGCCTAACCAGTCGGAAACACTACAAAGTCCAGCAAGCATGGGAATATCACCAACATCAGGAACTTCCGATAATCCAACCCAAGACAAACAGAATTCAATCCATTCTCTACGAGCTAACTGATCAAGTTCTATCAATTCATCATCTGCATCAGGATCTATCAAATCGCGATCAATTGAAGTATCACAATAACCATGATGACCCGCAACTGCTTTCATCGCTTTGTTGTGCCCATAAACCTGAATGAAATGAAGGTATCCGTGAGAACCATGCGAATATTTTTCAGGTTCAACCTCATACTGATCACCCTGTAAAGAAACACGAATATCTTCTCGAAAATTTTGAAATCTGGCATCAAACTTACCTAGGTCATGCAACAGCACATAAAAAAGTACAATTGCTCGCGCCTCAGACTCAGATTTATTCATACTTTGGGCAATTTGCTTTAATAAAACATGCGAGAGCTGTAACCAATTATCTGCAACAGCTGCTACATCAAAACAATGGTAAGGAAGCAAATGATATAAATGAGAACAATCCGGATCTTTTGAAGCTTTGCCCCAGTATCTAAAAATATTTTCCATTTTATTAACACCGCCCATTTTCTGTCAGGAAGCTTAAGAAACGAGACCTTAACTCATTCTCTTTTGTAACTATCTTGACTCTATAATTTATAAAACCATATTATGACGTCATTAACGACAGGTAAATACTGATTACTTATACACGTAGCATAAATAGGCAGAAATTTAACATGAACAATAAATGGCCAATTCGCTGGGACTTGCTTTTTCGTTATCGTTTAATTGAAATTATTGCGCTCTGGGAAGGACGATTAACGACGAATCATTTAATTCAAGGTTTTGGTATTGGCAGGCAACAAGCATCAAAAGATATTAACTCCTACCTTACTGATATTGCACCGGGCAATTTAGAATACGATAAATCACTTAAAGGTTATCGGCCAGGTAATAACTTTAAGCCCGTTCTTACTTCAGGTCATGTCGAAGAATACCTGCATATCATTGCACGTAGTGAAGATATGAGTTTTACCTTTAGTGATATAAATATGGGTTTCGAAAATACCCTATCTATCCACCCCGTTTCGCGTAGTATTCCTCCAGGAATTGCTCGCCCATTGATTCAGGCCATCAGAGAGAAAAAACGTGTCGATATAAGCTACACATCACTAAAAGATGGCGAAGTTGTGGAGCGCCTTATTTCTCCTCATACGCTAATTTGTACGCCTCTGCGCTGGCATGTTCGTGCTTATTGTGAACACTCACAGGACTATCGTGACTTCGTCCTTAGTCGTATTACTGGAACGCCTTCCATCGATAGTAAAGCTGTCATGAATAAACAAAACGACACTATCTGGAATACAGAAATTGTCGTCAAGTTAGTACCAGACATGCGTTTCAATTCTAAACAGGCAGCTGTTATTGCCAAAGATTACGGGATGGTAGATAACATGCTGTCAGTACCCACTAATGCCGCTTTAATCAGATATGTTCTTGATAGCTACAGCATCAGCCTTCATTCTTTAACACGTAAACCACAAGAGCAACAATTGGATGTGGCGAACTGGGATGAAATTTCCGGTTATTTGTAAAACAACATATACATTAGCTCACATCCCCATATCAAACTGATTCTTCGGTGTACGATCACTGAGTATTTCCAATGAAGATACCGTTAACTCTCCAACATATGCAGATTTCGATTACAGTTTTTCAGATCTGCTAGCGACAACAAAAGTCCACAAAACATAACCTAGTAAGTAATGTTTTGTAGACCTATATCAGCTACTAACTACACCTATTTCTTTGAGTGAATACCCTATTTAATGAAATTTACTCATAACCCTTATGAATCGCACAAACTTTAATCATTCTTTTAAGTTGCTAATATAACTCGTTCGTATTTGATTTATTGTTTTGTAAACACAACATAAACTCAGTTCAAAATTAGATAGGCAATAATTTGATTAAACAAGAAGTTAAACAACAAAGAAAATTAAGAAAAGGACTGAGCTATGCGATTACCGGTCTGTTTGCGTTTTCCTTTGTCACCAGTTGTTCATTAATGCAGCCACAATATGATGATCCTCTGCCAATTAAAAGCAGCGCAGATAATTATGGAGGCAAATTCTACGATGGGCAATTTCATAATCAGGTAGAAGTTCCTGTTGTAATGAACACCGAAGGAAAACTAACCGCCTTATATCATTTTTTATTCCAGAAAGATGAAGGAGCCGTTCCTGACAGAGCACTTCCGTCTCATAAAACCGATCTGTTTCAGCTCAAACTGGATGAAGACGTTATCGTGTGGATGGGTCACTCTTCTTATTTTATTCAGATAGATGGCGTAAAACTCCTGATTGATCCGGTATTTAGTAATAATGCATCACCAGTACCGGCAACCAATGTGGCTTTTAAAGGCAGCAATATCTACTCAGCAGAAGATATTCCTGAGATTGATTATTTATTAATTTCTCATGACCATTGGGATCACCTCGATTATCCGACAATCGATAGCCTGAGAGATAAAATTAAACACATAGTGACTCCAATCGGTGTTGGTTCCTATTTTACCCAGTGGGATTTTCCGAAAGAAATAATCTCTGAGGGTGACTGGTATCATACCGTCATTGAAAATAGTGATATCAAAATTGATGTGCTACCTACACAGCATTTTTCCGGGCGTTTTTTCACACGTAATCAAACCTTATGGGGGTCATTCGCAGTAATCACTAAAAATCATCAGCTCTATTTAGGTGGTGATAGCGGGTACGGTCCTCATTTCAAAGAGATAGGAAAGCGTTACGGTAGTTTTGATGTCGCCGTTCTGGAATGTGGTCAATATAACAAGAACTGGCCTTATATTCATATGAGGCCGGAACAAACCGCTCAGGCCGCTGTTGATTTAAATGCTAAATCAATGCTTCCCGTTCACAATAGTAAATTCAAACTTTCTCATCATACATGGCAGGACCCGATTGAAAGAGTCATAACAGCAAGCCTGGACAAACCGTACCGCTTAATGACCCCTGAAATTGGTGACACTATCTGGGTAGATAAACCCGATCAAGTGTTTACACGCTGGTGGAAGGCTAGCGAACAGGATTCAGATAATCAGGGGTAAGAATCCCACTAAAAATATTATTCTTCAGCACTAAAAAATTCAGCGGCATAATGACCGCTGAATTTTTATTGTGAGTAACGTCTATTGTGTTTTTTAAACCAAAGCCAGGTACGCGCCGCCCATTGAGATTACTGAACCCGCAACACGTAACCATAAATGCAGATTCGCTTTTTTCAGATAGCTGGAAATAGCAATTCCGACAGAAATAATCAGTGCGGCTGCTAACGCAAAACCAATGGTATAAGAAAGAGCGCCCATACTTACAGGCATTTCAGCTCCGTGGGCGTATCCGTGAAACAGAGCAAAAAACCCGACAATGGCCATACTAAATGACGGTGACAGTATATATTTGCTTGCGATAAGCGCCCCTAAAACAAGCACGGAAACTAAAATACCTTCTTCGATATAAGGAACCGGAACGGCATAAAAACCTAACCCGCCACCAATAACCAACGCAACTAAAAACGCAGCAGGTAATTTCCAGCGTATTGAAATGCCTGATTGAACACTCCACAGACCAACCGCTAACATCGCCAGCATATGATCCAAACCGCTAAATGGATGATGAAAACCATGCATAAATCCGGAGGCTTCACCGACACCAGTATGTGCAAAGGCTAATCCTGGCAGAAAAAGTAAGAGTAAAGAAAGTTTAGATAATGATTTCATTAGGTTCATCCTTATTTCCTGAGAAACTTTAATATAAATATATATGCCAATCTTCTGTTAAGCAGAATCTTGGTCATGTTTTATAAACTGTTTAAGTAAACGGATCGCAGCACATGCGGCACCAAAACCATTGTCGATGTTGACCACGGTAAATCCGGAAGCACAACTGCCAAGACAGGCATTAAGTGCCAAATGTCCTCCTTCTGCTACGCCATACCCTACCGATGTTGGTACAGCAATAATTGGGGTTGCAATAAGGCCGGACAGTACCGTCGGCAGAGCCGCTTCCATCCCGGCTACGGTAATAATAATATCGGCTTCAGACAGTTGCTCCAGATGCTGAGTCAGTCGCCATAATGCTGCCACACCAACATCTTCAAACTTCTCAGAATAAATACCGTGATAGTGCAAGGTTGTTGCAATTTCCGTACATACCCGATTGTCTGATGCGCCACCGGACACAATCGCCACACGCCCGCTTGCTTTATCAACTGGCGTTAATTCGCCCAACACAGCCACCCAGCCTTTAGGGTCATAGGTCAACAGCGCTCTGGCTGCTACGGGCAACTGGTTGATTTTCTCTGGTGTGAGGCGTGTAAACAGCAGGCGGCGCTGTTGGGAATACGCCAGTTCAATAATCTCAGCGAGTTGCTCCGGCGTTTTGCTTTCACAAAAAACAGCTTCTTCAACACCGCACCGCTTCACCCGCTCGAAATCTAAAATGATATTACTCATTCGGCTTATCCCTTAGAATAGCATCCTTCAAAAAAGCACTTCCCCGAACGTAAGGACCAATGGTGACGGGTATGTTGATGTTCGCATTAGTTGCGATACCCTGAACCTGTGTCTCAACAGTATCTAACATTCGATTGGATAACCCTTTTAAAACCGCATCATCAATCTGTAATTCAAGATGATTCGCCGTGATCCGGCATCGGATATTTTCTGCTGCAACAAGAGTTCTGACTTTTGTTTCAATGTCATAAATCAACCCTAATTGATTCGGCTCTATTCTGACACCGGTTTCCACCCGACTCGCTAAACAAGGTGAGGAAGGTTTCACTGACAGCTCTTTCAACCCCAGATGAGCGGCAATATCACGGATCGTTTGCTTATCGATACCCGCTTCCACAAACGGATGGCGTATATCTTGCTCTTTGGCTGCAATCAAACCAGGCCGATAATCACCAAGGTCATCCGTATTAGTCCCCGACACCACCTGCCCATGTTTTAATTTCTTCAGACTCGAATACAAACAGTTTTTACAGAAATAACAACGGTTAACCGGATTGCTCAGATAGTTACTGTCTTCAAATTCACCCGTCTGTATAAACGTCAGCTTCCACCCCTGATCTGCTGCATACTGCTGGATTTTTGCCGTATCGTCTTGGGGAACTGCCGGAGACGTCGCATGCACCATAGTGGCATTATTACCCAGAGCCTGATGCGCCACATAAGCAAGTGTCATACTATCTACGCCGCCACTAACGGCAACAGTCACGCGCTCCATCGATGTTAATAACTCTCTGAGCGTATTGAGTTTACTTACTACCATGAGTTAATGACTCCTCGACCTGTTGCTCTAAGTTTCGTTTAAATTGCTCTCGTTGCTGATGTGTCTCTAAACCGCTCAGATGGTCGGCTTCAACTTTACAAGTCAGATAACCACCCGGCCGTTGTGCCACTTTGGTTTGATAGATGCCTTGTTGCAATTCATCACGCGGTAACACTGTTCGATCACAACTCCAGTAGCGGATCCCCAGCGTGGATGTCTGTTCAAAAACGGCTGTTTGTACCTCAGGAAAATTGTCCGGTTTACAAAGCAAAGTCAGCGTATTGATAAACCGGTTTTTCTTTCCATGCGATACCGATTCAGTTACTTCCAATACACCCGTCACTTTTCTTAAATTTTCCCGGGCAATAGCAAGCAATTCACCACTCATATCATCAATATCACACTGAATGATCGTGATTCGTTCGTGAGACAATTTAACCGGTGCAGAAGCAAATGCCGATATTCGCAAGATATTGGGAATAGTAGCAAATTGCTTTGTTCCCACCCCATATCCTGTTGTTTTCAACGTGCCGCCAGGAATACGCTGAGAAGGAGCAAGCCAGGCAAGAATAGCTGCACCGGTTGGCGTAATACGCTCACCGGATTCACCATCATCAATAAACTGATACCCCTGTAATAAGTTCAGCGTTGCCGGAGCGGGAACTGGAATGATTCCATGAGCACATTTGACCGTACCACCTCCCCATGGCAATTTGGATACAGACCAGGACATTGCTCCACAGGCATCGATTAACCATGCTGCACTTAAAATATCAGCAATACAGTCCCAGGCACCGACTTCATGAAATTGCACATCTTCGACGTCTTTGTGATGCACTTTAGCTTCAGCTTCCGCCAATAAACCAAAAATACCAGTTGCAATTTGTTTAACCGAATCCGCCAAAGGTGAGTGTTCTATATAATGGCGAATATCTTTCCAGCTCCGATGAAAATGATGATGTTCACTGTGATGGTGATCCTCATCGTCGGCGTGGTGATGGCTGTCATGCGAATGTGTATGATGAGCCTCATGCTCATCACTTTCTGCATGAGTTTCCATCAGGCATACATTAAAATGCTTGCCAGAAATCCCACTATTCACTCTATCCGCAACTTCCAATCTTAAAGCGATCTCTGAAGTCATAAAATCCAGTGACTGGCGTAATTGCGGCTCTAATTCCGGAAAAGTATCCAGCATTGCCGCAACAAACATGTCTCCGGCAATACCACCAGTAAGGTCCAGGTGTAAATGCATATAAAAACCAACCTTTAGCAAGAATTAAACAAAATAATCAATCAGGATAATTAAATCATCACCAGTTCATAATTGAGACTGCCGAGTTTTAATGCATCCGCATGAGTCAGAATATGCGTCCCATTACGGGATTCAATGCGTTCTCGCAATGCTGCGCTGTGGCTTTTATCAGCACTATAAACCAAATCAATACACGCTTTATCCAGCGCCACTGGATCCAAAGAAGCTAACACACCAATATCATCCATTTCAGGAGGTGCAGGATGACTGTCACAGTCACAGTCAACAGACAGGTTATTCATAAGGTTAACATACCCCATGTGCTTAGGACCTAATCTCATCATTACTGAACCAGCCGCTTCTGCCATCGACTCTAAAAAATGATCTTGGTTAGTTTCAAATGCCGCATTAAAACTATCAAGATCACCCGTTTTACCCGCAGTGTGAATCCACATTTTTCCTTCACTGGAACCAATGCCGATCGACATGTTTTTCAGCGCACCACCGAATCCGCCCATTGCATGGCCTTTGAAGTGTGAAAAAATCAAAAACGAATCATAGCTCGCGAAATTTGCACCAACGTAATTTTCTGCCAAATGTTTGCTGCCAGGAGGACATGGAATAGCCATCGAACCATTTGCATCCATAATGTCGACAGGTGCAATGTCTGCAAAACCGTGATCTTTCATCACCTGCTTATGACTTTCTGTGTCAAAACGCTTACCTTTGTATGCGGTATTACACTCAACAATCGTACCATTGACTGATTTCACCAATTTTTCAATCAGCTTAGGTGACGGATAATGATGCCCGCCCGGTTCACCAGAATGAAGTTTGACCGCCACTTTACCGGGTAATTCATGATTCATAGCCTGGTAGACTTTAAGAATACTATCGGACGAAATTTCTTTGGTGAAAAAGACTTTCGGTTTCGCGCCCTGATTGGCAATGGTTTGTGTTGAAGACGTGGTTTGTTCCCTGGTAGCAGACATTGCATTTTTATTCACAGCCATAGCCCCCATAGCAATAGCGGTTCCCCGTAAAAAATTACGTCGAGTTATGTTCTTACTCATATGTCGTTTCACTCCTTGATGAAAATACGTAATAGCATTTTGTAAAAATCAATGGATAAGACTGATTGGTATAACAACAAAAAATAATTACTGTTATTTAAAATAGCTCACTTAGTTTTATCACTATACCCGATTAACTTGAAGATGCAGGTTTGAGCACCTGGAAATTATCATTAATTCTGGACGTCAGTTCACCTGCAATCTCAGGAAGAGTTACAGTAAAAAATTGTTCAATTGCTGTCTGGAATTCCCGTTTATTTTTAAAATAGACGTTATTCCTTACTCGCTCATTCATTACTTTCCAGAGTCGTTCTATTGGGTTTAAATTCGGACTGTATGGTGGAAGATAATGAAGCTCAATATTGAACACTTTTGCGGCTAATTCAACCAACTCAGTGGTATGGTAGCCAGCACAGTCAAATATTAAGTGAACCTTCTTTGCTACTGGGTATGTTTGTCGTAATTTATGGAAAAATCTAACAATATTCTCGCTGTTAATCGTGTCATAACTGTCGATAACTGTGTTACCAATATCGGATAGATTGAGTGCTCCGATAATGTTCAAACGACTACGACTACCAGTGGTTTCAATCACTTTATCCTGACCTGTTCTTATCCAACCATGCGTCATTTTCGTGGCTTGTGTTGGATGAACCGCATCCATAAATAAGATTATATCTTCCTTCGAAGAGGCTTTTAGTGACTGATAATACTCAATAAATGTGTATTGCTTAGACTCATCAACTTGCCGAGGTACACCTTTAGGCATTTTATAGCTAAACCCGTTGTGATGAAGCCATTTGTTCATGCCAGGAATACTATATTCGATACCAAATTGTTCTTTTACATACGCTACAATCTGATGAGTATGATGATAAGTATGTTCAGTCAGGTGCTCAATTAAAGAGAGCGATTGAATAGCAGAAAAACGGCATTGTGAGCCACCATTTTCCGGCTTGAGTTTATTAATCTGTTCGTAATCATGAATGTGGCGAGCAACAGTTGTTGGATGGATCCGCAAAGCCTGAGAAATCATCAGAACACTCCAGCCTTCAGAAGCAAGGAGTACTGCTTTGATACGGTCGCGAACGCGCCCATCACGAGTAATATCGTGTTGGGTTTCAAGTTCTTGTTTCTGTTGTTTTGTTAGAGTCACATTCATGGCCTGTAGCATGATCTTCATTTAAGAAAAAATCAAGCATCTTCAATGATCACGGGTATATATATAACGAAAGATAAGTGAATATTATTTATAAGTGTTATGAACGATATGTGTATAAAGACCGATAAATTAACTATCGGGTATTTCAGATGAATCACTACTATCTACGTTATTCTTTATATAAAAACGAGAAAAGAACAAACCAAATTCAAAAAGAATGCACATTGGAATAGCAAGCAATGTCTGTGAAATAATATCAGGTGGTGTCAGTAACATCCCAACCACAAAAGCAATTACAATAATATAAGGACGTTTCGCCGCCAAGGATTCAGGAGTCGTTGCCCCGGCCCAGCACAATAAAATGATTGCAACCGGAATTTCAAAGGCGATACCAAAAGCAACAAATAACGCCAGGACAAAATCTAAATAACTGGATATATCTGTCGCATATTCAACGCCATCAAGACTTATAGCAGTAAAAAATGCGAAAACCAGTGGAAACACCACAAAATACGCAAACGCAACACCACAGTAAAACAACAATGAACTCGATGCCAGTAAAGGCATAATCAGTCGTTTTTCATGGCGGTAAAGACCAGGAGCAATAAACGCCCATATTTGATACAAAACAATAGGCACGGCGATAAAAAATGACGCAACTAACGTCAGTTTTAACGGCGTAAAAAAGGGAGATGCAACATCTGTGGCTATCATTCGTGCGCCCTGAGGCAACCGCTCTAATAGTGGATTAGCGACGAATTCGTATAGATTACCCGAAAAATAGACCAGACATAAAAACACGATCAATATTGCACATAAGCTTTTGATTAATCTATTTCTCAGCTCGATTAAATGACTGATTAATGATTGATTATCATCGGTTGAAGACATTAAACCGTTCCTTACCATCTAGTGCCGGGTAACATCAGAAGGTGACCCCATCTCTGAGGATGGATTTTCTTCATTGTTGATATTGTTGTTGATATTGTCATTTATACTGATAAATTTCGATAACTCTTGTGGTTTCATATTTAAATTGTCTTTAACTTTATGAAACTCATTTTGCATTTCGTCAATTTGCAATTCCTGAGAAAGCTCATTTTTTATATTATTTGCCATAGATTTTGTTGTGCGAACAAATCGGCCAACTGTTCGTATTGCACCTGGAAGGCGTTCCGGACCAATAAACACAAGTGCAATAATTGAGATCAGGATCAGTTCCCAAAAGCCAATATCAAACACGACTTTACCCTCTTAACACTTATTATCTGAATTCGATATATTATTTATTGTCACTATCATGAAATGGCAACTGTTCTTTATCTTTTACTTGAGAATCATCTTCTTCCATTGCTTTTTTAAAGCCTTTAACAGCACCACCTAAATCACTGCCCACATTTCTTAATTTCTTTGTCCCGAAAAGCACAATCACAATAACGGCAACAATCAGAAGTTGCCATATACTAATACCACCCATAAATTCCTCTCTTAATAAATCTATAGCAATTAACAGTCGCACTTATTCAATATAACACTATATATTTTAAAATCATTGCTTATATTTATGAGCAAAGCATTCATACCCTTATGAACAAAATTCATAAATAAAATTTAAGTAACCTTATTATCAATTATTTTATATCGTAGAAAATAAAAAAAAGGGCAGAAATAGAAATCCACCCCAAATACTCTACCCAAATACTAATCTCTAATGTTGGCAAGAACTGTAAAAATACAGTGGAGATTAATTAAGTTCACTTAAAGGATAAAGATTAATGTTGTGACTAATAACGATCACCCAGAACTTCAATATTTGCCATCGCGCCATCAATATCATTAAGGTCCGATGTGCTAAGCTCGATATCCAAAGCCGCAAAATTTTCTGCTAATCGAGCTTCACTGCGACATCCTGGAATCGGCACTATCCATGGTTTCTGAGCCAGAAGCCAGGCTAAAGCAATTTGTGCAGGGGTAGAAGAATAGTGCTCACCAATTCGTTTTAGTAAATCGACAACAACCTGATTGGCATCAATCGCTTCAGCAGTAAAGCGTGGATTATGGCTACGTAAAATCACTCTATCATAGGTAGTTGACTTAGTGATAGTTCCTGTAAGAAAACCGCGACCTAACGGACTAAAAGGAACAATGCCAATACCTAATTCTTCACAAGTTGGAAAAATTTCACTTTCAATATTACGCCACCAGATAGAATATTCACTTTGCAATGCAGTCACTGGCTGAACGGCATGAGCACGACGAATGATATCCGCACTCGCTTCTGAAAGACCAAAATGTTTCACTTTACCTTCTGCAATCAAATCTTTTACTGCACCGGCAACATCTTCAATCGGCACATTTGGATCAACACGGTGCTGATAAAACAGATCTAAACATTCAACATTCAGACGTTTCATCGATTCTTCTGCCACACGTTTGATTTGTTCCGGACGGCTATCAAAACCAGCCGATGGCGCAGGCCCCGTTCCGTCTGGTCGATGAGTAAATCTAAACTTAGTTGCAATAAATAATTTATCTTTATCTACATCAGCAAAGGCTTCGCCTAATAATAATTATATGGATTATAATGTTACGATAAAAATCGTTAATCTCATCCTTTACTTGTCTGAAGCTTTGTTATTGGCAAGAAGAGCAGTAACTATACTTTGAGAAAATCTTGAACAAGTTCATTGATAAAATCTCGTTCTTCAAAAGATAGGTCTAATTTGGCCGCTTTACTCTTACTTAACTCGTTATTGTTCTGAATGATAGTTGTAACCAATATTCGAAGCTCTTTTGTACTTAGATCTAGTCTATCTTCAGATGCCAATACTTCATAAAGTTTATCGGCAAATACCATGGTGTCTATTTCTTGAGGAAGGATGTTTGTTGCTACATCCACCATTATTTCTGCTAGCAAGGTAGTGTAATTAGTTACATCCAGATCCCTGAAAAAGTCTTTGTTTTCAGTTTCAATATATAACTGATGATTTTCTTCTATATAGTCCGTGATGGATTCTATTTTTGAGGATATCTCATTCAGTGCACTGTAGTAGCGATGTATGTTAGCCAAAATTCCATTGGAAACAGGTAGTATTAGTCCGTCAGGTAATATTTCTCCACGACACAAACATTCTTGAATAATGTATCGAGATATTCGGCCATTACCATCCATATACGGGTGTATGTAAACGAATGTTGAACTCAGGATGCCAGCCTGTACCGGCCCAGGGATGTTTGATTCCAATAGCTTCTCATACAAACTAAACCATCCATTCATTAGTCCCTCAACATATTCTGGTTTAGCGGTAGGAAGTTCCACCCCATAAGCACCCCCAATCCAATTTTGCTCCATGCGATAATCCAGTTCGGCACGGTCACCTTTGATTATTGAGTGAATGAGTGTGAAATGATCTTTAGATAAACGAGTCTTACCTGCACGAAGTAGCGCTTCGTTAAATCGAATAGCTTTGTTTTGAGAAAACCGCTCTTGCTCTATTTCTCCGGAAGACCGTGTTAGCTTTTGAGTTATCAAATAATGTAAATCGTAAACGTGTAGCACAATGTACCACACTCTCCACGTTCGCTTCGCCACCGACACCTTTTATGATGTCTGCTGCAACTTGTTCATATGCCATATAAATGCCCTACTCACTAATACAATAACCACTGATTACAAGGCATAAAAAAACCCGAAGTGTTCCAAGCATACATTGATGCCTGAACTACTCCGGGTTTTGCCCTACAAATGGTAACAATCCCAATGGAAAAACAATAAAAATTAAATATAAAAAAACCTGACCATTTACCAATAAAGACTCTCGAACTTGGTAAATCAATCAGGTTTTGCCCGTATAAATACGGTAACAATCTTTCGCCTATTAATTTAACTTCATCCCGTATATATTCAATTCACCTGGCATTTATATGTGATAATCATCACAGAACAACCTTACCCTACTAACATAAGTATGATAACGATCACAAACAGAAACCGGTTACAAGACTATCAGAAATCCTCTGAATTAGTATCATTCACTTTTCATTTTCGAATATCAAATATTAATCAGTCTTTCTCTGTATGCCCGTAGTGAAGCTTCATCCCTTTGAGTAAAGCGCGTTAAAGTAGCTTCAAGCATATCCGTAAGTTCATCATAATCAGACGGTAATTCCGCAATAAAATTCACCGGGTTCGCGACACTCTGACCTAATAACACGATCGGATTATGTAAATTCTTTACTAAGATTAATGTTTCTTCAATGCGTTCAAACTCACTAGCTTCCGTAAACTTACCTTCAAGCACATCCTGATACAATTTTGATTCTTCAAGCACAGCGACCGATGTCATATACATATGAGTAGGATTAAGTTGATTCAGTACCTTCGCTGTATTCAACGCATTTCTTTTACCGTTACCTTTACCTGCTAAACCACCAAGAAAAATAACCCGATATGATATTTCTGCCTCTTCAAGCTTTTTACATTCCCGGATAATATCCTGAGAGAAATATCCCTTATCCATTTTTTCTAGAACTTCATCATCACCGCTTTCGATCCCGATAACTAAGTCATTAATACCATGTTGTTTAAGTAATTTAAGCTCATCTACCGTTTTGTTATACATGCTATCTACACGAGCATACATACCAATATTTATTTTTGGGAAATAGCTATTGATCAACTCTGCAAGATCAATAAGTTTACCTGTTCTCAAACTAAACGGATCACCCCCAACAGCATAAATTCGTTTAGCATTCGGGTTGTACAACTTCGCTTCTTGCAGATCACTTTCTACCTGTTTCTTTGGTGCGATGCGATATGGCGTATCATGATAGAAAGTACAAAAACGACATGAGTTGTGAGTACAGCCCGTTGTAACCTCTAACAAGATACTATTAGCTTCATGAGGAGGACGAATAACAGGACCGGTATAATGCATAATATTTTTCCTACAAATAGACACACAAACAAGGAATGCACATCATGAATCATAATTTAAACGCAATAAAGAGTAATGAATTCCCATTAATATGGAATATATTTCCATAATAAGCTGTCAGTAGGTTATATTTTGCTTCAGTACTCAGTTTTAAGCTCCAATAGCATAGCTACAGTTGATAAACTGAAGTCGGTTTTTGTGCTTCTTCAACCAACGCATCAATGACTACCCTCTGTCGCGGTTTCAAATAGCGTGAACGCGGCCATACCGCATTTATTGGCATTTCCGCACCTGCGTATTCATCGAGTACCGTAACTAAAGCACCTGTTGCCAGATGTTCATTGATTAGCCAGGTTGGCAATTGAGATATCCCCATTCCCTCAAGAACAGCTGATAGCATCGCATCACCATCACTAAAACAATATCGACCATGAACCACCTGTGAAAAGCTTTCACCATTAGAATGTCGAAACAGCCATGCCGGCTGATTACTTCGCTGCCCTCCGACAATACAATCATGCTCAGTGAGCTCAGTAACTAACTTTGGCGTTCCCTTCTTATGAAGGTAATCAGGACTTGCGCACACGACCAATCGCTGACGACCAAGACGTCTTGCGATCAAATCAGCATCATCCTCCAGGGCTCCAATACGAACAACAAGATCAACCCCTTCATCAACCAGGTTAATGCGCCTTTCACTGAATGCAACAGCCAGATCTAAATTAGGATATTTCTTAGATAACCCCAACAACAGAGGCATCACATGCCTTCTTCCAAACGCAGCCGGGAGATGAACATTTAAGCTACCAAACACCTGAACGCTTCCTGCAACAACGCCTTGTTCTAAGCTGTCAATTTCATCCAGAATAGCAATCCAGCCATCAAAATATCGTTGACCTTCAGGCGTAGGCGTTAAGCTACGGGTAGTACGGTGCAATAATTTTGTACCCAACTTCTTTTCTAACCTGGTAACACTTTTACCAACCGCCGATCCGGTAAGCCCCAGACGCTCTCCAGCTGCAGTAAATGAACCTGTTCGTAACGTTTCAACAAACTCAATCACACCCGAAAACTGGGTTTCGTTAACTTTCATTTTATGGAACCTCAGGATGAAATAAATGGAATTTAAACTGTATTATCATTTTTTAACAAGTCAATACAATATCCTTTGTTATACAACATAAATTCATTTACATCTTTCACTGGAGATACCACATGACTAACAACCAACGTATTAATGCTTTACTTGATCGTGAAGAAATTCGCACATTAAGACTACACTACAGCCAACTTCTTGATAGTGGACAAGCGGAAAGAATGGGAGAAGTATTTACTGAAGATGCGGAAGTCAAAGTAACTGTCGGGTCGATGAAAGGTTTAACAGAAATAAAACAAAGCTTAAAAGAAGCTTACCACACATTTGATACCAAAAAACGAGCACATTTTCCTTTTGTTCACGCGGTTACCAATCACAATATTACGTTAATCGACGAAAACAATGCGTCGGGTAGCTGTTACCTTTTGGATTTTGTTACTGACCGTGACCAATCACAGCATCCATTCTTACTCTTGGGTCACTACGTTGACCAATATGTACGAGTAAACGGCGAATGGAGAATTTCACACAGTGAATTAGATGTTTTATGGCCGGAAGAATCTCATTAATATCCCGATAAAAAATAAAAATTAGACAATTATGAAAAAAAGTAAACAGCCATTGCCACCAAGTTTTCAGCGCGTATTTTCGGACAATAAATTAACTGTCGGATTATTAACTCCACTGGAAGCCTACCCGAATAGTCCTTTCCCAACACTAAAGGATCATCTGCGTATTGCTCAACAAGCAGAAAGTGCCGGATTTGCCAGTATTTGGGCTCGTGATGTCCCGTTCTACGATCCTAATTTTGGTGATGCGGCTCAGATAATTGACCCGTTTGTCTATGCTGGATACCTGTCGGCCGTCACGAATGAGATCACCCTTGGTACAGCAGGTATCGTACTACCATTACGTGACCCGATTTCGGTTGCTAAACAATCCGCATCAGTAGATCTTCTCACTGGCGGACGTTTTATATTAGGTCTTTCGACAGGAGACCGACCTGTCGAATATCCCGCTTTCGGAATTGATTTTGATAAACGTGCTGAACTGTATCGTGAGTCAGTTGATGTCATCAACCACTTACACAGTGAACATTTCCCTCAAATGAAAACCGAACATTATGGAATTCTGAAAGGTAATCTTGATCTGCACCCTAAGCCGGTCAATGGGCGCATCCCCATGATGGCTGTTGGGCGTTCTCGCCAGCCGCTTGAATGGTTAGCGAACAATGTCGATGCCTGGATATGGTCTGTTGATGATGAACAAGTCATTAAAGATCTTCTTTCACAGCTACAAACTGCAGCCGGAGATCACCCGGCACCTAAATACGGCTATGCAACATTTTTCGACCTTGATAAAAATCCGGATGCTCCTTATCAACGTTTTTATAACGTAGTCAGAATCGGACGCAACGCGCTTATAGAACGCTTAATCGAACACAAAGACTTAGGCGTTAGTCATATTGCTCTCAATCTGAAACCGTCACGCAGACCAGCAGATGAAGTCATTGCAGAAATGGGAGAATATGTACTTCCTGCGCTTAATGAGGGATAGCAATACATTTACCTTATTCGGAATAATATAAATTCCTTGTCAAAGAATCCGGTATTTATACCGGATTTTCATTATTCAACCCCCTCCAAAATACAATTCCAAACCACATGATTAATCTAATATTCATCTTTAATAAGAAAGATACTGATTTATTACCAATAATATATTGAAATTTATACTCCAGAATAGACTAATTACAGACAGATAACAGAACATAATGAATAACAGAATGGAACTAGGTTCCACAATTGACAAAGCTTTGGAGAAAAACATTAACACAAAAATAAATATCCTATTGTTTTTAAATAATTAAAATAAATCACACCAGTTAAAAACAATCAATTTTATTACACATAATTAACAACTAGCAATGTTTCTCATCTTACCCGATATGGCATATCAATTTTTTAAAATATATAATCCTTACTATCACAACGGATAACCCAAAAATAAACCTTATTTATATTAATAATTTATTTTTTAAAAAATTAAATTATTAATGTTTTTGAGTGAGTTTTATATGTTAAAAAAAGTATTTGAACCGATTTCTATCGGTACTATGGTTGTAAAAAATCGTTTTGTTGTTCCCCCTATGGTATCTAATTATGCAAATGAAGACGGAACCGTTAGCGAACAATTCATTGCTTACCATGAAGAAAAAGCCAAAGGCGGATGGGGACTGATCATTGTTGAAGATTATAAAATCAATCCTGTCTCAGGTGGTTTTATTAAATTGCCTGGGTTGTGGAATGATGATCAGATTGCCAGCCATAAAGAACTGACAGAACGCGTCCATAAATATGGCGCAAAAATTGCAGCTCAGATCTATCATGCTGGACGAGAAACCTCTGCAGCAATTACCGGAGTTCAGCCAGTTGCACCTTCAGCAATTCCTGACCCGGTTGTTAACGAAATGCCAAAAGAACTTTCCGTTGAAGAAATTAAAGTTCTTGTTGAAGAATTTGGCGATACAGCATTACGGGCTAAACAAGCCGGTTTTGATGCCGTTGAAATCCATGGGGCTCATGGTTATCTGGTTAATCAGTTCATGTCTCCTTTTTCAAATAAACGCACCGATAACTATGGTGGCACAATTCTTAACCGTGCTCGCTTTGCTCTTGAGGTTATTGCTAACATTCGCTCTAAAGTCGGTGACGATTTCCCTTTGATTTACCGTATGTCGGTTAATGAATATGTCGAAGGAGGCTTAACAACTCAAGACAGTAAAGTGATTGCAATGCTGCTTGAAGACGCTGGAATTAATCTGATCCATGCATCCAATGGTGTTTACGCAACATCAGAAACCATCATTCCTCCAACAGCCGTCGGTCATGCATGGAGTGCCGGCATCAGCGAAGAACTAAAAAAAGTAGTTGATATACCAGTTATTGCCGTAGGTCGAATCAATGATCCCTTGATTGCGGAATCCGTTATTCGCTCAAAACAGGCTGACTTGGTTTCTATGGGACGAGGTTCCTTGGCTGACCCTCACCTGCCTAACAAGGCCAAAGCAGGACAGTTCGAAGATATCATTCGTTGTATCGGCTGTCTTCAGGGCTGTATCCAGCGTAACGGAAAACAGCTACCAATCAAATGCCTGGTAAACCCATTAACCGGCCACGAGTCCGAACGACAGATAACTCCGGCAGCACAAACGAAAAAAGTGATGATTATTGGTGGTGGTATCGCTGGTATGGAAGCCGCTATCGTTGCAGCACAGCGAGGTCATTCAGTCTCTATATACGAAAAAAGTCAGAAGCTTGGCGGACAATGGGCACTAGCTTCAATTCCACCGACGAAAGAAGAATTAGGTTCTTTTACTGTCTGGCAAATTAATCAGTTAAATAAACTCGGTGTTACTGTTCACCTGAATGCAGAACTTTCACTTGATTCACTTCAGGCAGAAAAGCCGGATGCAATTGTTCTAGCAACAGGAGCTGTGCCCTTTATACCAAAGATTCCAGGCAAAGATCTTCCCCATGTTCTTACTGCCAATGATATTCTTCAAGGTGTCGTACAAGCAGGTAAACGTGCTGTTGTCATTGGTGGTGGTCTTGTGGGTTCTGAAACAGCGGCTCACCTGGCAAATCATGGCCATGACGTTACTATTATCGAAATGGCTGACGATATCTTTGTCGGAACGCCGTCTTCAACGAAACAGTATTTGCTACAGGATCTACAACATCATAATGTAGTGATTAAAACCAATACTCAGGTAAAAGAAATTCGTGAAGATTCAGTAGTCGTTGCCAACAGCAATAATGAAATTCAAACTCTGCACAATATCGATACCGTGGTAATGGCTATTGGTTCACGACCAGTTAATTTGTCTGTTGAGAAACTTAAAGAAACAATAAATTCTGTAATTACTATTGGTGATGCGCAGCAGGTAAGAAAAGCAATGGAAGCGATAGAAGAAGGTTATTTAGCTGGTTTAGAGTTTTAACAACGAGATATTACCTATGAATTTAAATCAATTTTTAGAATATATGCGCAACGGTGGAGTAATAGAAGGCGGATCAGAACTACATAAAATGTGCTATGACCTTTCACAAGAAGCGATGAAAATCACAGCAGAACTGAACGGGCACTATAATACACCTGAAGCAATGCGGATTCTTTTTTCACAATTAATTGGTAAGCCTGTCGATGATACTTTTATGATGTTTCCACCATTTAACACAGATTGTGGAAAAAATATCACTATCGGTAAAAATGTGTTTATCAACTCAGGTTGCTGTTTTCAGGATCAGGGTGGTATCACTATCGGCGATCGTTCGTTAATTGGTCATAATGTCGTTTTAGCAACACTTAATCATGAATTGGATCCTCGTAAACGAGGAACAACTCATCCGTTACCCATCTCAATTGGCAACGACGTCTGGATTGGTTCCAACGCAACCATTCTTCAGGGAGTGACTATAGGTGATGGAGCAGTTGTTGCAGCTGGAGCAGTTGTGAAAAATGATGTTCCGAGCAATACAGTAGTCGGTGGTGTCCCGGCAAAAAAAATCAAAGACGTTTAACCAATCACACCAAGAGTCGAATACCCTGACTCTTGGTTTCTGTCCAATTCTAACCGCAGAGCTACTGGCTAAATAGGTGAATAGAATATTAGTGATTCATCTTTTCAATACGAATAACATTAGCATCATCATGAGTAATCCTTAAATCTGTACCAGCAATTGCGGTCCTGACTGCCTCACGAATTGATAACGTTCCTTTCACAGCATTCGGCCGCACACTTCCCGTCTGACCCAAATCAGTTTCAACGAAACATCCTGTCGCATGCACAAGTTGCTGAACAGTTTCATCAAAACGAGAAAAATGAATGTCGTAATTTGCAATTTGATCACATTTACCATGAAATTCAGAATTAGTAACAGACTGACAAGCAGATAAACTGAAAACACAAAAAGCTATGAATGTTAACCTGTTAAACATAAAATCCGTCATTAACTATGTGAAAGATACCAGAGTCTATAACATATTATTTTAGTATTACAGGTGCTGCACTCACATCCTCTACAACAGGATCATCTCCGAGTGTTGACTTATCAAAACCATCGTGAAGACGGTAATATTTTTGATAAATATACAAACTGGCTAACATCATAATTGTTGGCAAAACAATCATAATCCACTCTATGCCTGTAATTGTAGCTGCTGATTGTTGTACGTTTGGCACATAACCCACAATTGATAAACCAATACCAACAATAAATCCACCAGCAGCACCAGCAAATTTCACTAACATTGTCTGCACAGAAAAGATAATGCTTTCACTACGATGACCCGTTTTATATTCTCCATAATCGACAACATCGGCAAGCATTACTGATTGAAGCGCATTCACAATTCCAGTTCCATATGATTTAAGTGCTGCCGCAATCCCAACCAAAAGTACGCTACCAGGAACGAAGTCACACATAATATAAAGTAATATAAATGAGATAATTGGCAGACAACAAGCAATTACCCAAAGACTTTTTCGTGGAATCAATTTAGCTAAACGAGGAAAAGATGCAGTACCTATAACTTCTGCAATTCCGGATACCATCATATATGTAGAAAATAGTGCTGCATTATTCAGAGCATAAGTAAAATAGTAAATTGCAAAACCACCAACTATCATATTTGCAATCTGGAACGTTAAAACCGAACCTATTAGTGCTTTTAACTGATCATTACAATTGATAATATGCAAAACATCTTTGACATTAAATTTATCTATAGTTTTCTCTGCCGTTGCCTGTTCCTTTACATTTCGGGCAACCAGAAATGCACTCATTATAAACAATACAACAATCAACATTGCAAAGTTAAAAAAGCCATCTCCCTGATTTCCATGTCCCAATTTACCTACAATCTGCAAACCGTAAGTACCAGTAACAAACCAGGCACAACTTGCAAATAAACGAGGCCAGACAACTAATTTTTCTCTTTCTTGACGAGAGCTAGATAATGCAGGAATCATGGACCAAAATGGAATATCCATAATAGTGTATGTTATTCCCCATAAAATATAGGCTGCTGTAGCATAAATATATAAAGGCACACCTTCAAATGTATGAGTACGGAAAAGAGCCAGAAGAACTATTGCATTTAAAAACGTTCCGGTCACAATCCATGGACGAAATTTACCAAATCTAGTCCGTGTATTATCAACAATCATTCCCATTATTGGATCGGTAACAGCATCGATAATACGTGCTGCTAAAAATATTGCTCCAACAAAACCGGCAGATAATCCTGCAATATCAGTAAAATAGAACATAAGAAAAATATAAATAGGTGCACAAGCAAAATCTTTCCCAAGAGCAGCTAAACCATATGAAAACTTTGTTTGTAGAGTTATTTTATCAGACATCATTGTACCTATTGTAATAGCATCCACTTGTCTGGCTATTTGCGTTTTATTATATAGTAAATAAGTATTTCTTAATAAATAGCCTAAGTGATCTATGATTTTATAATTAGTATTGCTGTTATTAAATATTATATGAATTCAACAAATAAATTTCGCATCATAATTCCATTTTTAATTTTATATTTAATTATATAAAATATTATTTTTTACATTCCTTTTTAATTTGTTATTTACTTATAACCACATTAAACAAATCTTCTTTCACCAGCAAATCCAATTCTTTTTCACGATCACTAAACCTTACTTTTTAAGAGTAATTCTATATAATAAAAATCTTGTTCTTAACGTATTGCTAGCCATTAACAAGCCAAAAAGAAATCAGATACATATTTATCTTACTTTTTAACAGTAAATACGCAAAAAAGGTCTGTTTATATTCTTAAATAAGAATATAAACAGACCAAGAGTCAAACAACAAGGAACATTAATAATTTAATAACGCGGCACCACGTACACCACCAGCATCACCATACATTGCTTTTTTTATTGGAGGAACAATCGTATTTGGTAAAATATAATTTTCTAGTTTTACAGGTATTAGTTGATAAAGTTCAGAAAAATTAGATAATCCGCCGCCTAAAACAACAACATCTGGATCAAGAGCAGTTAAGATATTGGCAAAACATGCAGCTAGTAACTCACCAAATCGTTCCACAAATTCAATAGATTTTTGTTCCTTGCTTCGGTAATCTCTAATAATATCAACCGACGATTTTTTTATTCCGGTGTAATAATTATATAATAATTCAAATCCTCTACCGGACAGATAATTATCTAAACATCCACTTTGTCCACATCCGCATGAAAACATTGGTGGCTTGTCACCAAGTGCCAACCATGCATTAATTGGCACTTTCATATGACCGAATTCTCCTGCAATACGGTTAAAGCCGGAAACAAGTTTATTATCGAGAACCATTCCTCCACCGAATCCAGTTCCTAATATCAAGCCAAGTACTGTCTGTTTCCCCTGTAATTGCTTATTAGTAGCTTCAGAAAGAACAAAACAATTTGCATCATTTTCAATTCTAATTTTACGACTAATTAACTGCTCTATATCAGATCGAAATGGTTTTCCATCTGCTGCCGGAATATTCACAGCAACAATATTACCGGTTTCTCGATTTTCATATCCAGGAATCCCAATTCCAACCTGACCTTTACACCTAAAATGAAGATCAAATTCAATAACTGTATCAACAATTAAGTCTAATAATTTAGAATAATCAGACACCTCAGTTGCAAATCTTTTATTTACTACCCTATTAAGATTTTCATCATATGCACCGAACTCTATTTTTGTTCCGCCTACATCAAATCCATAATACATATTATATTCCATTAAAAATTAATAATAACCAATACCAATACAAAACCAACAGCCTGGAATTTTATTAAGATTAAATATTAACTTATATTAACGTTCGACTTTATTTCAGATACTGATAAATAAATCGAAATACAGTTTAAATATCATTACTCAAAAGCACATCACAATCGTAGATTTTTTCATCTGAACATTCTGACGCTTCATTAAGATAAACTAAACTTGCCCCATTTTGTGCGTGACAAACATAGATCGTTTCTTTTAGCCCGGTTTCAGCTTCATAACGGGCTTCAACTGTTGTTTTGATAGCACCAACTAAATCCGGTGGAACTAATGCAACAATGCAGCCGCCAAAACCGCCACCAGTCATACGAACGCCACCTTGATCTCCTATTACCTCTTTAACCATCGCAACTAACGTATCAATTTCTTTGACCGTAATTTCAAAGTCATCTCGCATTGAGCTATGTGATTGTGACATTAATTCAGCCATTAAGGTCATATCACCAGACTCAAGAGCCTTTGCTGCTTCTTCGGTTCTAATATTTTCAGTAATAACGTGTCTGGCTCGTTTGACAACCACATCATCTAACTCTGATGCCCGGTCTAACTGTTCAATTGATACGTCACGTAATGCTTTAACTCCAAAGAAACGAGCGGCTTCTTCGCATTGTTCGCGACGAGTGTTGTACTCACTATCAACCAATCCCCGTTTTTTATTAGAATTGATAATTACAATAGCCATATCTTCAGGCATAGAGACTGTTTTAGTATCCAAGGAGCGGCAATCAATTAATAAAGCATGATTCTCTTTACCCTCTGCAGAGATCAACTGATCCATAATCCCACAGTTGCATCCGACAAATTCATTTTCTGCCTGTTGACCATTCAAGGCAATTTCAGCCTGAGTAATATCCAAACCATATAGTTCTTTAACAGTTTGACCGATAACCACCTCTAAAGCAGCAGAAGAGCTTAATCCGGCTCCCTGAGGCACATTACCACTGACTGTAATATCCATTCCTCCAATAACATATCCACGGGACAACAGACACTTAATCACACCACGAACATAATTTGCCCACATACATTCCGGTAAAAATTCAATCTCTTCAGACAGGTCAAATTCATCAACTTGATTGCCATAATCAACAGATATGACACGAACCACACTATCATTACGTTTTGCTGCTGCTACAACGGCATAGTAATCAATAGCACATGGCAAAACGAAACCATCATTATAATCGGTATGTTCTCCAATCAGATTTACCCGACCAGGAGCCTGAACAAAATAAGCTGGATTGTAATTACATACCTTTGTAAATGCGTCTTTTACGCTTTGGACTAATTGATTCATCTTTTTAATCCCAGATAATTAATTGAATACAAAGTATTGAGTACGGATTTTGTCTGGATATATCAGCTAGTCCGTTCGTTATTTCTGCTCTTTATAGTGAACATCACTCAAATCCCGAAGCCGTTGCGCTGCCTGCTCAGCAGTAAGATCTCGCTGAGACTCTGCCAGCATTTCATAACCCACCATAAACTTACGAACCGTTGCACTACGAAGTAATGGCGGATAAAACAACGCATGCAACTGCCAATGTTCTATATCAGTACCTTGTTCAAAAAACGGTGCATAATGCCACCCCATTGAATACGGAAACGAACACTGGAACAAATTGTCATATCTGCTGGTCAGTTTTTTCATTGCCAAGGCAAGATCGTCTCGCTGCCCAGCATTTAATTCATTCATGCGGCGGATATGCGTTTTTGGTAACAACATCGTTTCAAATGGCCACGCAGCCCAATAAGGAACCACTGCAACCCAGTGTTCAGTTTCCACTACAATGCGCTCACCGTTTTGAAGTTCAGCTCTGACATAATCGACAAGCAGATTCGAACCATATTTAACGTAATACTCTTTCAGGTATTTTTCTTTGCGTTCAATTTCATTAGGTAAAAAGCTGTTAGCCCAAATCTGACCGTGAGGATGCGGCTGAGAACAGCCCATTGTTTCACCTTTGTTTTCAAATGCCTGAACCCAAATGTACTCTTTACCCAACTCTTCTATCTGCTCATTCCAGGTATCAATAACACCTCGAATCTTTTCTACAGGCAGCTCCGGTAATGTTTTACTGTGATCAGGAGAAAAACAGATAACCCTGCTAAGCCCTCTTGCACTCTGAGTTCTAAATAGAGGGTTACTCGATTCAGGAGCATCCGGTGTATCGGTCATCAATGCGGCGAAATCATTACTAAATACATAAGCCTCTTTGTAATCGGGATTCGTATCACCTGATATACGCGTATTGCCCGCACACAAAAAACATTTTTCATCATAACTGGGAAGCAATTTTAAAGCAGGCTTCTCATCCTGTCCGCTCCAGGGACGTTTCGCACGATGAGGAGAAACTAAAATCCACTGACCAGTAAGTGGGTTATATCGACGATGTGGATGCTCTGCTGGATTAAATTTCATATTAGTAGCCTTCAGGATTATTTGATTGCCAGCGCCAAGTGTCTGATGTCATATCTGCTATAGTACGAGTAGCTTTCCAGCCTAAATCTTTTTCTGCTTTTGCTGTACTTGCCCAACATTCAGCTATATCCCCTGCACGACGCTCACATATTTCATAAGGGATGGAATGTCCACAAGCATTAGAAAAAGCCTTCACCATATCTAGTACGCTAGACCCTCGACCTGTTCCTAAGTTGTAGATATGTAAACCTTCTTTTGTTCTTAGGGAATGTAATGCCGCAATATGACCATCAGCCAAATCCATCACATGAATATAATCACGGACACCTGTCCCGTCAGGTGTCGGATAATCATTACCATATACCGACAGTTTTTCACGGCGTCCTACAGCGACCTGAGCAATATAAGGCATCAGGTTATTTGGAATTCCCTGGGGATCTTCTCCCATCGTACCTGAAGGATGAGCGCCAACCGGGTTAAAGTAACGCAGTAACGTGATACTCCAGTCTGGCTGAGCATGATAAAAATCAGACAAGCATTCCTCAACCATATATTTACTGCGACCATACGGATTGGTTGTAGCACCAACCGGCGACGCCTCTGTTATCGGTACGACATCAGGGTCTCCATAAACGGTTGCCGAAGAACTAAAAACAATGCTTTTTACCCCCGCTTTACGCATTGCGCGAACAAGCACCAAAGAACCAGTGATATTGTTATCGTAGTATTCAAGTGGCTTAACTACTGACTCACCGACGGCTTTCAGACCAGCAAAGTGAATCACTGCCTTTATATTATGCTGACTAAACACTCGATTCAGAAACGCTTCATCTCGAACATCCCCTTCATGAAATACCGGACGAACACCCGTCAACGCTTCAATGCGCTCAAGAACCAAGGCTTTACTGTTACAGAGGTTGTCGACAATAACAGGCTCCATCCCTGCTTTAATCATCTGAACACAAGTATGACTACCGATATAACCCATGCCACCAGTCACTAAAACTTTCACTTTTATCCTCTCTTATTGCTCTAGCCAAAATCATTGTTAGCAATTTATTCAGGCTTCTGCGGGAAAAAGAACCTCCCTATCCCCTCGGGAAGGTTCTTTTTTACTGCAAAACTATTAATTTATTTTTTCGAGTTTGATTAACATTGCTGTTTCAGGATCAAGAAGGGGCAGTGCAAATCCAATCTCACGACACCAAATACCAGAAATTGTGTTATCAAGCTCAAACCACGGATTCTGAGTATTGGCAATGTGGTCAAAAAAGACCGGCTTATCCAGAACAGACAGGCGATATACCGCATCGTCATCCAAACCGGGAATACGCAAAAGCCCGCTCAATGAGTTTGTTGGCATGTCTAATTGAGCAACTAATACCACGGCTTCGGATTTATCCGGTGAAATTACGGCCTGAACCTCACAAGCGTCATCTTCTGTCGGTACACGCCAATAAGTACCACTGTGAAGTAAAGGGCGTAGCGTTTTATGAAGTTCAACATAATGAGCAAAATTATCTTTTTCGGTTTGATCTTCTTTTACCGGATCAAGCTCGATACCCATATGACCAAACATCGCCATTAGGCCACGGAATTCAATACTATGACGACGACGGGTACAATGGCAGTTACCAGAACCAATATGACATCCCATCACTTCAGGCGGGAAGAAGTAACTCATCCCCCGCTGAATACTATGCCTTTCTAATGCATCGTTGTTGTCCGAAACCCAGAACCGATCGGTACGCTTCAGCACTTCATAATCAATACGACCGCCACCAGATGCACAGGACTCGATACTAACGTTTGGATGTTTTTCATGTAACTTATCAACCAAATCATAGAATCGGTCAGTTTGTTGTACGCCAGACGCACGTCCTTTATGACCAGGCTGGACAATCTCACGGTTCATATCCCATTTCACATAGGTAATGTTATATTTACTTAAGAAGTGATCTACCCGTTCAAACAGATAATCAAAGGCCTCGTCATTCTGTAAATCAATAACATACTGGTGACGTCCGGTTGGCTGTTCATAACCGTCAACGGCCAGCATCCAGTCCGGGTGAGCACGGTACAAGTCAGAATCTTTGTTGATCATTTCCGGTTCAAACCACAAACCGAACTCCATTCCCAATTTATTTACATGCTCAACTACGGGTTCAAGACCATTTGGATATTTTTTCTCATCAAGATACCAGTCACCCAAAGCTGCATAATCATCATCACGGGCTTTGAACCATCCGTCATCAATAATGAAACGTTCAACTCCCATTTCAGCAGCCTGAGTTGCCATATTCATTATGTATTCAGGATCATGGTCAAAATATATTCCTTCCCAGGTATTCAGATGCACCGGTCTTGTCTTCTGCGAATATTCTGGTGCAATAATTGAATTACGGACATGAGAATGAAACTGCTGACTCATATTATTCAGACCGCAATCACTATAGCTGGCGTATAACCAAGGCGTAGTGATGCTCTGACCTTGTTCAAGCTCAATTTCACCCGGCAAATAAATGACTTCAGCCTGTACATATCTGCGTCCGTCAGTCTTCACGTCAGCACGAAGTCTGTGATTACCACTCCACGCAAAGTGGAATCCCCATACATCACCAGAGGTTTCCCCAAAATGAGAAGTACCGGCAACAACAGCAGGATAATGCTCATGTGAAGTACGCCCGCGTCTGTTTTCCTGCTGATATCCCCCCTGAAGTAACGGCTGACGCTGAGTCTGAAATTCCCGAACCCATCGGCCATAAAATGTCATCAGCTCTTTCGCTCTGGCGGGCAACGGTAGTGTATTGGCAAAACGGTTTACCTGATATTTACCCGCTTTTGTATTGGTTAGCGTATGTCGGGTCTTAACGACATCATATTTATCAATCTGTAATTCCGTAACCAGTTTTAACCCAGCAATTGGATCTTCACTCTCTAATTGCAATAATCCATTATCTTGCTGAATATTTTTTATAACAAAAACAGGAGCCCAGTCTAAACCATCTCTATGTCCTTCAATACCAGGACTACTAAATAGTCCCCGACCTAATTCTGGCGATAAAGTCATAGCAACATCTTTATCCAATCTGCCCTGAGGTACAGCTCTGTATAACATCGGACGATAGTCATCCAGATAGCCACTAACTTTTTTGCCCCAGTGTAAAATCTCAGCAAATTCACTTAACTCAATAATCAACTGAGTTTGATTACCGGTTAATTCGATAAGAGTTTTTTCTTTCATCATATTCCACTCATAATTAACACGTTACAACTTAGGTATTTATATTTTCTAAATATATTCACTAAATATTCACGTATTTTTTAAATAACAAGATCCCTTCTTCAAAATTAATTGAAGATTAAAAACGAAAAATAAATAGAAATATTTTTATTTATGCTGCTATTTCGAATGCAGCCTTAATTAATTTCTGTGTATATTCGAATATTGAATTCTCCATAACATCAATAGTTGGTCCTTGCTCAATTTCTTCTCCGAGTTTCATTACTAACACTCGATGACATAACGATTTAACAACCCGTAAATCATGACTAATAAACAGATAGGAAATACCACGTTTTTTTTGTAGCTGTTTTAATAACTTAACAATCTGGTTCTGAATAGTTAAATCAAGCGCAGATGTTGGTTCATCCAATAAAATAACTTTCGGATCAAGAACTAATGCTCGTGCTATCGCAATACGTTGACGCTGTCCCCCGGAAAACTCATGCGGATAACGATTAAGAATGTTCGCAGGTAATCCAGCGTCCAATAATGATTTTTCTAATTTAATTAACCTCTCAGCAGGGTCAGTATATAAATGATTAACAATTAATCCTTCTTCCAATATCTGTTTAACAGATAAACGTGGATTTAATGATGAGAATGGGTCCTGAAAAACCACCTGAATTTCTTTACGTAACTTCCGTAATTTTTCAGAAGATATATTATTTAAATCCTTACCATCATAAACAATATCACCAGATACATTTCCATCAGTTAACAATTTAAAAATTGCCATTGCTAAAGTCGTTTTACCTGAACCACTTTCTCCGACGATACCAAGTGTTTCTCCTCTTCTGAGAGAAATTGAAATATCATCAACAGCAACCAGATTTTTCTTAGGTTTACGACTAAATAAACCTTTTTTACCCAAATCAAATTCCACTCTCATTTTATCTGCCTGCAAAATTACAGGTGATACATCTGGGATTGGGTCCGCCAAACCTTTAGGCTCAGAGTTAATTAGCATATTGGTGTATGGATGTTCAGCCTTTGTAAAAATATGTTCTGTTGCTCCGTGTTCAACAACTTCGCCTTGCTTCATCACATATATATAATCAGCAAATTGCCTTACAATAGTCAGGTCATGAGTAATCAACAAAACACTCATTCCCTTTTTCACCTGAAGATCTTTAATCAAACGCAAAATATTTGCCTGTACCGTTACATCTAAAGCTGTTGTCGGTTCATCTGCAATTAACAGATCCGGGTCATTAGTTAACGCCATCGCTATCATTACCCGCTGGCGCTGCCCCCCAGAAAGTTGATGAGGATACTGATCATATCGTTCTTCGGGGTGTGGCAGTTGGACCGCTTTAAAAAGTTCTATTGTCTTTTCTCGTGCTTCAGATTTAGATACTTTCTGGTGAACCAGAATGGCTTCACTAATCTGTTCTCCCAGAGTATATAGTGGGTTAAGTGACGTCATCGGCTCCTGAAATATCATCGATATTTTATTGCCCCGCAGTTTCAATAACTGTTTTTCCGGTAATGAAGAAATATCTGTATCACGATATATAACACGGCTGTTTTTACCTAACTTTGCAGATTTAGGCAAAAGCCCCATCAGAGAACGAGCGGATACTGATTTACCTGATCCACTTTCACCTACAAGTGCGACCATTTCCCCCGCTTTAATATTATAATTAACGCCTTTTAAAGCCTTAACTAATCCATCTTCGGTCTGAAAACCAACATGTAGATCACTAACACGGGCAATTGTATTTGACGCTACTAACTGCCTATCTGGAGAATTTTGTTTATCCATGATTAACCCTTATTTTTAGCGATTAGAATACGGATCAACGGCATCGCGAAGTCCATCACCAAGTGCGTTAAAACCCAATACTGTAATTAAAATGAAAGCAACGGGATACAGTAACCATGGGTAAGAACCTATTGTCTGAAACTGTCCGGCAGAATTGAGTAATGACCCCCAACTGAACATTGGCGCTTTTACACCAACGGCTAAAAAGCTGAAAAAACTTTCAGTTAATACAATTGTCGGCAACATAATTGTTGCCAGTACGACAACATTACTTGTTACGTTTGGAAGAATATGCCTAAGCACAATACGCATGTCCTTAGCGCCAACCGATTTTGCCGCACGTATATAATCAAGGTTTCTCATCGACAAAGCTTGCGCCCGAACCTGACGGGCAACAAAGGCCCATTGTAAGGATGAAAGAATAACGATAAGCATGATAAACACTGACATTGAATCTGCAGTTTTTGGTAATACAGCAATTAATGCCAGGTAAAGAGGTACCGCCGGGAATGCTAATGCCAATTCAGCAATACGCTGCACAATGAAATCAAATCGCCCACCATGATAGCCAGAAAGTATACCTATGATGGTACCAACAGAGACAACAACACCAACAACTGCAATAGCAAATAACAAAGTAACCCTGCTACCAAAGTAACAACGAGCTAATAAGTCCCGCCCAAGATTATCTGACCCCAACAAGAAAATTGGAGATCCGTCTTTTAACCCAACAAGATGACGATCAAAGTGCATTCCTAAAAATGTATAACCCCATCCTTTATTAAAAAACTCAAGTTCAATACGTTTTGTTGTGTCTTCTTTAGTAATAGGAAGAAATGTTACCGGATCAAGATCTGTTGTTTTCCCATATACAAAAGGTCGAATATGAAAATATCCCTCACTATCAGTGAAATGAATAATAGCAGGTTCTTCATATATAGAATTACTGAACCGCTGCGTTGGATCATTAGAAGAAAAAAATGGGGCAAAAATGGATGTTAACCCCAGAATGGCAAGGAATACTAAACTCATTAACGCCATTTTATTTCGTTTGAATCGAACCCATACCAGGCTCGAATAACTTTGTGATTGTTTCATACATACACCTACGATAGACGGATACGGGGATCTAATACAGCCAACAGAATATCGGCGATAAGATTACCGATAATAAGCAAAGCTGCGATTAACAACATGATCGACCCAATGACATAAATGTCCTGATCTGCCATTGCAGAAATAATGAGTGGTCCGACGGTTGGAATACCTAACACCATTGCGGCTTCCATCTCACCGGTAATCATGTACGGCAGAGCAATACCCTGATATGTAATCAGACTATGTAGAGCATTCGGTACAGCATGTTTGAAAATAACCCGACGTTCAGGCAAACCTTTAGCCCTTGCAGTCTCAATGTATTGCATCTTCAAAACATCGAGAAGATTGCCTCTCATCAAACGTAAGTTAAATGCCATACCGCCAAATGCTGCGATAAAAATAACTGGCCAGATATGTACGATAGTGTCGATAAATTTTGCCCACGACATAGGCTCAAATACATAGTCTGGTGAATTCATGGCTCCTATCGATCCCGTATCCCATGCAAATATCATAAAATAAACAATGATAATCGCCATAACAAAGCGAGGTACTGTCATTGCAATAAATGACAATAATGTTGCGACCCTATCTCCAAGTCGATTTTGATGCGTTGCTGCATAAATACCAGCAAAAACGCCCAATAAAGTTGCTCCAATATGACACCCAAGAGCAATAAAAATTGTACGTGGTAAACGTTCACCAACTACATCAATTACAGGTTTGTTATAGGAAAAAGAAAAACCAAAGTCGAAATGAAAAACAATATTGCTCAACCAGTGCACATACTGTGTCAGAATAGGTTCATTAAGCCCAAAACGAGCTCTGGCTGATTCAGCTAATAATTCCGCCTGTTCTATCGATGCCCCCCCCATGGAGATAGCCTGGTTTTTTACAAGGTCACCATAATCACCATCCGGAAGCTGAATGATGACAAAAGTAATAGCGCTCAACACAAGCAATAAAGCAACAGTACTTGCGATGCGTTTAAGTATAAATTCAATCATTGTTACACCTTCAATCAGGGGGGAAATTCCCCCCCTATTCCCGATTTATTTATATTCAGGTAACTTGTTAGGATCCAGTTCTTTAATTTGCTGAGCTTTAGGCACCCAGAAACGTTCGCGCATAACCGCATCTTCAGCCCATTGGTAAGCAATAATTGGTGCATTCGGTACGTTTTTAATACGTTTATTCACTAATAATGCCCCTGGGAAAGAAACCAAACCTACATGGTAAACATTCTTGGTTGTAACATGGTTTAACTCACCAATTAACTGCGTCTGTTTCGCAGGATCCTGCTCAAGGACAATTTGATTGGCTAATGACACTAGTTTTTTCTCAAATGGCATTAACAACTGTGGGTTATTTTTAGTACCTCTATGCCAGATAGGACCACTCTTAGCGATTGGCGCTAACCACTCCATCCGTTGCATCGGAACATTCAACTCTTTGTCACTGCGATTCAGACGCCAGTCAAAATCAGCAGCATCACGAGCAGAATCCCCTTGCACACTATCCAGAATTCGAGGAATAAGTTTAATTCCGATATCTGCCATCATTGATACAAGGTTTTCATTAAATACACTGTCCGAAGTGCTGGTTCCGGAATTAAACACAATTTCCAGATCCTGACCGCCAACTGTATTTTCCGGGAAGTTCAAAATACCATCCCCATCGGTATCTTTTAGCCCCAATTCAGCCAAATATTTTTTCGCCAAAGAAACGTTATATGGGTAATAGACCACATCTTTTTTATTATAGAACGTCGTTTCAGGGTGAAGACCGCCCGCATATTCAGCAGTAAAAGGTCCTTTAACTAATGCCTGTCCCAGACTTTTTCGATCAATCGCATGAGAAATAGCTTTGCGGAACATTAAATTTCGATTGAGCTGACGAATAGCCGCTTCCCGCTCATCTTTAACCGCCAAAGTAGGATTCAGATTCATTTGAATTTCATAGGCTAAGTTTCTGGGTCCAAACATTGCCTTGGTTGGAGAATTAGGGGCAGCAAGTTTGCGTAACGTTTCAATATAGATAGGAGGATTCTCCATATTTGAAAAATCAGCCTTACCAGACATCGTTTCTAACGTACGCGACTCCCATGTAGATAATTTATAATGAACTTCATCTAAATACGGAAGCTGCTGCCCTTTTTCGTCAACTTTCCAATAATAAGGGTTTCGGCGTAAAACAATCATTTGATCATCTTTATAATCAACCGGCACCCAAGGCCCCATTGTTACCACAGGCACATCTGAAGCTGGTAATGATTTGTTAAATGATTCAAACGTCGCTGCTTTGCTGTATTTTGGATGAAGAGGCTTGAGAATATGAGCTGGTCCGGGACAGAAAGTCATAAACGACATATTGTATAATGCCTGATTTTGATGCGGTGCATCAAAATGCCAACGAATCGTATATTTATCAATAACTTCTAATTTAGCACCCTGACCAAGTGCATTTTTTGATGAAAAAGACGGAACACGAGGCTCTAAAACAGTATCCTCCCAGTAGAAACGCACATCTTCAGAAGTAAATGGCGCACCATCTGACCATTTTGCACCTTTAATTAAATGCATAGTCAATGATTTACCATCTTCAGACCACTCCCAGTTCTGTGCCAGATTAGGTAAAACCTTTAGTTGATCCGGATGAAGCTGATACATTGGTCCAGTACGGGTAAGACACTGTTGAACTATATAATTGATTCCACCCCATCCCTGAGAATGAGCAGCAGACCAATTCCAGCCCTGAGGACGTCCACCAATTACGTGCCTTAATACTCCACCGTAAACCCCAGGTCCATCAGGCATTGATGCAGTTTCAAGAACCATAGGTTCTTCGGGCAATCTTTGCTCAACAGGCGGTAATTTTCCTGTCTTCACATATTGTTCTGTCACCCATTCAGGCTCCGAATAATGATCCAACTTTTTAAATTGTTCTATCTGTTCAGGAGAAAAGAACTTAATTGATAATCGATTTGGGATAGGTGAGCCATCCGGAATAGATGTTGCACCATCGGGTAAAGGTTCAGCGACCGATGAAACACATATACACGTTAAAGCGAGACTAAGTAGATGCTTTTTATATATCATTTTCGCATTTCCGTTGTTTGGTTTATTCGTAGGGTTTTGTTTTTATATCTTGTGCCTTTAACTTAACTAACTCTGAATTCGTCAGCAAATCCAGTTCTGCTCACACATCACCTAATCTTACCTTTCCATACTAATTTAAATTAATATAGGTTATTAATGCATAGAATTAGGGTGTAAAATCCTTCTCTCACCTTTTAATATCCTATACAAAAGGAATGTCACATTTTTTATTATTAATTTTGTTAATATGGCAAACCTTACTTTTAAAGACCAAGAGACAGTAAGACAATGGAAAACATACAAATAAAAGACTCTGAAAACTTCAACTACATTGTTAATAATAGTCACAATGGTCCATTACTCGATGGTGAAACCGAACTGAGTTTTGAGCTACGTCGCCCATTTTGTATGTCTGACTATCACTGGCATCAACAAGTTGAAGTAAATGTTATTTACACAGGAAGTGTTGAATACACATTTAATAACTCAATAATTCAAATAGAAGCCGGGCAAATAGCTCTCTTCTGGGCTGTCACACCACACAAAGTGAGTAAAGTAAGTGAAGATGCACTTATGGGAATTATCAATATTCCTTTAAGTGTAATGCTTGGTTGGGCTCTTCCTACAGAATTTGTCCAGCAAATCATGCATGGAGGAGTAATTTCTTCCAATATTGAAAATGTAGTAAGTCTATCTGAGAGTAACCGTTGGTTAAACTGGTATCATGAAAATGATGAAACAAGAAATAGCATCGTTCAGGAAGAAGTCTTTTTGATGCTAAGACGTTTATGTTCTTGTGAATATCAGGTTGAAATGTTCAGTTTTTTACGTGATGTTAAATTACGTCATGCTAATCAAACTGGTTATAAAAACGTACAATTGATGCTCGATTTTATAGCCAACAATCACAATAAAGATATCAAAGTTGAAGATATTGCAGCATATGTAAAACTACATCCTAAATATGCAATGAATTTATTTAAAAATATGCTCAGCGTTTCAATAAAACAATATCTCATTATTATGCGCATCAATCATGCTAAAGTATTACTCAGTAATACTCGAAATCCCATCAAAAACATAGCAAGCAATAGTGGCTTTAAATATCAGGGGTCATTCTTTGCTGCATTTAAAAACCATACAGGTACCACACCACAGGAATTTAGAGAGCAAAGCCAACAAATAAATCCTTCTCTTAAAAATAATTAATAAAATAAGAGCCCAAACATGGGCTCAAAATAAAAAACGAACAATATAACAAGCATATACTTAGAATTATTAGAAAAGGTATTTAAATCTTAAACGAGTACCGTAATCATCCTTACCATCTGCATATTGACCAGCACCCAGAGTTACATTTTTCTCATCTGCTGTAGACTTATAACCACCAACATAAATTGAAAAATCTTTTACATCTAATACATTACTAAATTTATATGATGCATAAACACTATTTACTTTAACATCACCAGCGAATGTTCCATCAGTCACATTATTAGTAATTTCATTTTTTGAACCAATATATCCTAGACAAAAATCTCTATAACCGACATTAACACCATACGACATATTATCTTCATCTACAGCATTCATGTATGAATAACTCATGTTTACATAAAAATCGTCTTCAGCATAAGTACCAGTCACACCATAACCATTTCGATCCAGAATATCTATTTTTTTGCCATTGACTGTAATTAATGCTGAATCATCAGCAAGATTGGTTTCATAGCCAGCAGCAAGCTTTAAATTACCAAACTGATAAGCAATAACCGGGCGAACAATCAATATGTCATTTCCGTCGATAACCGCCTGTCCGTGATAGGTGGATTCTTTAAAAAAATCAGAACCTTTCCCAAATTTGGTAGCAACTTCCATATACAGATTATCAAACGTATGACTGTACATTAACTGACCATCATTTCCACGACCACGCCCCTCTTTTGCCCGATACATATAGGGTTGATCGTCAGCAACCAAACTATCGCTTGCATGGCCATAATGCTCTAAAAATGTGTCCTGACCTGCAGGAAAAAGATCGTATGCTTCAAAATGGCCAACCTTCAACTCTCCTCCTTCATTACTGGCGATCGCAAACCAGATATCATCAACAAATAAATTACCGCCAGCCCCATATGCCGGAGATACTTTCGCTTTAAGAGTGTATTCATTGGCCTGACGTTCTGAATTAATGTTGAACAAGATACGACCAGACTGATTCATCTGGAAATCATTATCCACACCGGTGACATCATCAGATTTATGATTTTGATAGTTAATATCAAATTCCACATCACCATCAATAGAAAATTTTCCGTATTCACTATCAAAAGAAGTAATACCAGCATTTGCATTCATGGCTGACATAATGATTAAGTTTGCAAATCCAAATTTTAAAACACTATTTAATTTCATATAAAGCTCCACCGCATTTTTTAGACAAAAAATCTCATACCATAATTAAATGGCATTTGATAATTTAAATAAAAAATTAATGCTAATTAAAAATACAGGTGTATATGACCAGTTAATTCACCAACCTTTATTTATCTAATTAAATCACAGATAAGCAATTACAAGAAAAGTTTTAAATAACACTTTTCACTTTGCATGTTTAATTTAACTAACTCTGTTTCAATCAACAAACCGAATTCAAATCATACATCACCTAATCTTACTTTTTTAGTGTGATTGGTTTAAATACACATTAAAAATGGTCAAATAAGGATGTAAAAACAAATAACAAACAATTAATATAACAAAACAACCAGCAGACATGGTTAATAGTTAATAAATTACACTCATAATTTTTATATATTTAAGCAACAACTTAACTCACTATGTTTGCTAAATAATTATATTTCGGAGATATTATGAAAAACCAAGTTCAATTGATTACTTATACGGACCGATTAACTGCAAATGGCCTTGATAGCTTAAGCTGTATGCTTCAGGAATCATTTAAAGGTTTATTTTCAGGTGTTCATATTCTCCCGTTTTTTTATCCTATCGATGGAAGCGATGCAGGATTCGACCCTATTAATCACGCAGAAATTGATCCTCGCCTTGGAAATTGGAAACAACTTAAAAATCTGGGGCAACATACAGAAATCATGGCGGACCTTATCGTAAACCATGCATCAGCCCAGTCTCCTGAATTTCTTGATGTACTTAGCAAAGGTCAAAATTCGGAATTTTGGGCAATGTTTCTAAAAGAACAAGATGTTTTCCCGGATGGAATAACAGAAGAACAGGCAAAACAAATTTATCGCCCCAGACCAGGAAGCTGCTTTAGCCCGAAACAGCTACAATCCGGTGAGACTGTAAATTTTTGGACAACATTTACCGATAACCAAATAGACATTAATGTTGAATCCCCTGTGGGCAAAGCATATCTGAACAAAGTTTTACGCATGTTTGCTGATAATGGTGTAAAAATAATTCGATTAGATGCCGCTGGTTACGCAATTAAACGAGCAGGAACCAGTTGCTTTATGACAGATGAAGCATTCGCTTTTATTAACGAATTATCAAAACAAGCAAATGAACTGGGTATGGAAACCGTCGCAGAAATACATAGTTATTATAAAACTCAGGTTGATGTAGCCAAAAGAGTGAACCGTGTTTACGACTTTGCTCTACCTCCATTAATACTGCATACATTATTTACCCATAATGTTGATGCTCTTACATCATGGCTTAAAATTTCCCCTAGAAACTGTCTGACTGTACTTGATACCCATGATGGCATCGGTATTATTGATGCTGGTCCCCAAGGTATCAAACCCGGTCTTCTAAATGCCGATGAAATCGACCAGTTAGTTGAAACTATCCATAAAAACAGTCAGGGACAAAGCAAAAAAGCTACAGGTAAAGCTGCTAGTAATGTCGATTTATATCAGGTCAATTGCACATATTACGATGCGTTAGCAGGTAATGACCTTAGCTATTTATTTGCTCGTGCTATTCAATTCTTCAGTCCAGGTATTCCACAAGTATATTACGGCGGGTTTTTAGCTATACATAATGATATGGAACTACTTAATAAAACTAATGTCGGACGAGATATTAACCGCCCTTATCTAAATAGTGAAATTGTAGATAAACACCTACAAATACCAGTTGTTCAGGGACTATGTCAATTAATTAAGATACGTAACAATTCTTCTGCGTTTGACGGTGAATTTTCTGTACAGGGATATGGAAACAAAATTGCTCTATTCTGGGAAAATGGTACTGATGAGGCAATCTTGCGAATAGATCTGGATGAGGCTCATGGCATGATTACTATCAAAAATGACAATAACGTTAATCACTTTGATATCGCTACATTGATGCAATAAAAAGAGAACGTGGTTGGTTATCCACCAACTTTCCACTACTCCTTAGACAGATAGAATCTGTAGGATCAGGCAAGTTAAAAAGCTAGATTTTTTCAAAACTAGCTTTTTTATTTTATGATGATTACCATTAAATTTAAAAACTGATTAGTCGTGAATTTTTACACCCAGACAACCACGAACAAATTCAGGGTTAAAGTGTTTAACCGCTTCACCAACGTAGCCCATATCTAGTGAGTTAATTTGTTCCATCTCTTCATCAGTCAGTGAAAAATCCCAAATCGCGAAATTTTCTTCAATTCGTTCTTTGTGCGTCGATTTTGGAATTACAGTTACGCCACGTTGAACGTTCCAGCGTAAAATAACCTGAGCAACGGATTTACCGTGTGCAGCAGCAATCCCCTGAAGCATTTCATCTTCAAAAGGTTTATATCGACCGCCACCTAATGGAGCCCAAGCTTCAGGCTGAACGTTGTAATGTTTCATTGTTTCTAAAGCACTTGGCTGCGCAAAATATGGATGTAACTCAACTTGGTTAACCATGGGTTTGATTTTCACAGTTTCACAGAAATTAGCTAACACATGAGCATAAAAGTTAGAAACCCCAATCGCTTTAAGTTTTCCTTCCTCGTAGGCATCTTCCATCGCGCGCCAGGCACTAAAATAGTCTTTCATTGCTTGGTGCAGTAAGTAGAGATCCAAATACTCCAGGCCCATTTTTTGCAGTGATGCGTCAATAGCAGCTTTGGCCATGTTGCGTATTCCGGCGATTCCGGACACCGGCTCCGGTTTAATCCGGACACCATTATCCCTCTCTTTTCTCTAACCTTATTTTTACTCTACCTGTCCGGATTGTGCCAGTTTTCTCATTGATTCTCCTTCCAGTTCTATACGATGACTGTTGTGGATCAGCCTATCCAGTAAAGCATCTGCAACCGTGGCATTTCCTATCATGTTGTACCATTCCTTAACCGGTAATTGGCTTATCATTATTGTGCTGCTGGTTTGGTAGCGATCTTCCAGAAGTTCCAGTAAATGACCTGCATGATCAGGGCTGAGCTTTTCCATACCCCAGTCATCCAGGATCAGAAGTTGTTTTCGAGACAGTGCAAGGAGTTGTTTCTGATAAGTACCATCAAGACGACCGGAACTCAGATCGTCAAGTAAGCGACTGAGCCTGTGGTAACGAACACTGTACAGTTGCTCACAAGCCTGTGCAGCCAGTGCACAGGCAACATAGGTTTTCCCGGCACCAGTCGCTCCGGTAATAAGAACGTTTTGTTTTTTCTGTAAATATCCTCCTGTTAAGAGTTCACTCATTTGAGTTCGTTTTAACCCACGACCTTCTTTGTAAATAATCTGACTTGGCAGCGCATCCACTCGTAGTTTGGCTTGTCTTTTTAGCCGTTGGATCTTGGTCTGATTTCGTCCCAGCAGTTCACTTTCAAGCAATAGACTTAACCGCTCTTCGAAGTTAAGTTCTGCATAGGTAGATAGCTGCTCTCGTTGTTGTTCAAGAGCAGAAGCCGCATGACTCAGGTGTAGTGACTTAAGTTGTTCATTTATCTGGTTCATTACTTTCTCCTAGTGATAACAGTTTGGTCCGCGCACATTACTGTGCTGGATATCCGGGGTGGATTCCGGTGAGGAAGACAGCAGTCCTTCCCGGTGATTTTCAAGAAGATTTCGGATGAACTGGAGATAAGGTTTATTCACCATTAGGGCATCCTTACATGCCTGCTCTAAACGAGTATCACCGTATTTTTTAGCCAGGTTGAGAAGTCCAAGACAGCTACGATTCGCTTGTGCCGGATGTTCTTTCGACATTAATTGGCGATTGACGACTTCCTGTGTTGCTGCACCGATCCGACTTCCCCAGTTAAGTAACCGTTCTGGCGACCACTTTTGATATTGATGATTGCTGGGCATGTGCTCCGGATAGGTACTAAGACCGTACTCTTTTTTACTCGCTGGGTGCTGTGAGACCAGATTGCCCTGATGGTATATCTGTATCAGTCTGGAGGTGGCTTCAAGCTCAACATGCTGACCAACTAGCTGATGTGGTACAGAGTAATAATGTTTCTTGTATTCGATGTGGTAATCCGGTCCGACTTTGGCTCGTTTAATTTCCGTGTAGAGATAACGTTGTACGGGAAGAGGTTTCAACGCCGGTTTATCCAGAGTATCGAACAGCTCTTTTCGGCTGGCCCCCAGTTGTTTCATCTGCCTTTGGTTCAGCGAGTTCATTAATTCACGGATAGAGAGATTAAGCTCTTTGAAGGTATGGAAGGTTCGGTGACGAAGACGCATCATGATCCAGCGTTCAACGATAAGCACAGCGTTTTCTGCTTTTGCTTTGTCCTTTGGTTTATAGGGACGAGCTGGCATCACGGCCGTTCGGTAATGGTATGCCAGTTTCCGATAACTATCGTTGAGTTTAGGCTCGTAACGATCCGTTTTGGTTACTGCTGCTTTTAGGTTGTCAGGTACCAGAAGGGCCGGAACACCACCGAAGTGTTCGAAGGCATTGGCATGAGCCTCCAGCCAGTGTTCAAGTCGCTGACTTTCACTAGCCTCAACGTAGGTGTAGTTGGAAGCGCCCAATGTTGCCACGAAGATCTGAGCATTACGGACTTCTCCGGTGTCAGGGTTCACCACAGGGATTGTTGGTCCACAGTAGTCGATGAACAGCTTGTCACCAGCAAGATGGCTCTGGCGCATACTGCGTTTTTGTTTCTTTAACCAACGAGTGTAATGTTCGCAGAACTGGCTGTAACGATAAGCTCTTTCCTGATATTCAGTCAGGTACTCCTCCCACAGAAGATGTTTGCTCATGCCTTTACGTTTAAGTTCAACAAAACACTGAGCGAAGTCCGGCATGACTTTAATGTCGCTGGTTGTTTTGTCTCGGTAAAGAGCCAGACCCAGCTCGGTATCTGAGCAGTTTTCGGGGAGAGGCCAACGGATTGAGCTTTGCTCAAAACGGCTCAGTATTTCTGAGATCGTTGAACGACTGACTTTCGTGCAGGAAGCGATCTTTCTGGTCGACAGATTGCACTCATATTTAAGGCGTAATACCTCTTTAATGTTTGTCATAGATGTTCTCTTTTTCGGCATTATCACTTCCTTGCTACGTTAATATGCATAACAAGAATAGTGAGTGATTGATTTAAAAGAGAAAAGAGAGATATTCCGGTGTAACCGGACAGGGTTTCCGCTCAACCGGACAGCGATTCCGGAGTTAGTGGAAAAATGGCTGGTTTATCCCGGAAATGGTGTCCGGTTTAAAACGGAATAAGTGTCCGGATAATCCCGGAATAGGTGGCTGGATTGCTCCGGAATACGCAGGCCATGTCATAATTTGCCATATCTTGCACCCACAATTTTGAGGTAATGAACAACTCTTCTCGAGTACAAATACCTTCAGCAATCGCCTCACGTACCGCATCACCAACTGCATCTTCATTACCATAGACTGCAGCAGTATCAATAAGACGGTAGCCAGCGCGGATAGCACTGAGTACTGATTGTTTACATTCTTCTTTATCTGTTACCTGAAAGACACCAAAACCTGCCATCGGCATTTTCAGGTGATTACTTAATGCTGTGAATTCCACGGTAAAGTATCTCCATCATGATTAAAAGACTATTTTAAAAGAAAGATAGCTACTCTATAAATATGTTAAATTCGAATGGACTTGTGCACCAAATTCATCAATAGTGGTTATTCTTATATTGCGCTAGCCATGCTTCATCTACTCTTTTAACCGTTGAATCAACTTCTCTTGATACTCTGCCAATTTTGACCGAGAAACAGAACGAAAAGCTAAAGGTCTTAGGAATGTCATTCCGGCATGTAACGCACTGGCTTTCATTGGTGTAAATACATCCTCCAGATCAACTCCAACTCTTCCTGATTCGCCGTACGTGCTTGTGCCACCGGCCGCTGTCGTAACGAGTAACATCTCTTTGCCCTGCCATAAACCTGGACCTGAACTACCCCAAACATCATTCATATATGCTTTCATCATTGGAGTAATATTGAACCAGTGAGTTGGAAACATGAACACAATACGGTCATGTTTTATTGTCAGTTCCCGTTCTTTTTGTGCATCTATAGCTCGAGTATCAAACCCATAAATTGTCTCTAGGTTTCTAACGGTTACACCTTCTACACTTTCCGCAGCTTCCTGCATGCCCTTCGTCATAACAGACCTTTCCGGGTATGGATGAGAAACAATAACTAACGTTTTTATTTCAGTTTTATGTACTTTTTCAACAGCGAATGCACTATCGTTCCAAGCAAGCGATAGCATCTGAATGACGGCAAACAACCAAGTTAATTTTACTAAATTAGTCTGTATCATATTGGTATTACCTATATCTCATAACCTTTATTGGTAACATCAAAATTGTCATCACCCACTTAAACGATGATGACAATTACTACAAATACCCATTTGGTTTATTCAGCAGTTTATTGGCCCGAAAAATATTGCTCGTCGGTTACCTTTTCCTTCCAAATAACGTTTTGCCCATCTTTTGATGCTGTAACAACAAGGTGAGTCATAGGTGCATCAGGCGTAGAACCATGCCAATGGTCGATACCCGGTGGACACCAAACACTTTCATTTTCACTAAAACGAATTACTTTTCCATCTCGTGTACCTGTTAAAGCAACTCCAGAGGTTACTATCATATGTTGTCCTGCAGGATGCATATGCCAAGCCGTTCTCGCACCTTTATCAAAGGTGACATATGCAGCACTATAATTAGCAACATCATTTTCTGGAAAGAGCATGTCAACTTTTACATTGCCCGTGAACAAATTATCCGGCCCCGTAAAAGAGTTTAGGTCTTTAGCACGATACACCGACTGGTCCGTCGGTATATCGTTATTTTTTGAATGTGCTGTAGGTACAACAATTGAAGAAGAAACAATACCCGCCAATAAAATTAAAGATAGTTTATTTTTCATAACAACATTCCTTATTATTTAAAGTAGTATTTAAAACCTGATGTGAATTACTGCTATTTTTTGACCGCAAAATTCCGCAATAACAGCTATCTATTGTTGTCTCCACGTTGATAAATCACGCTCAAAAATAACGTCAATTAAATGAGACTCAAAGTATTCGTCAATAGTGAAAAACTATAAAACACAGTATTTCAACTTAATGTACATTGAAAAAACAACACCCGATTGCCTATAAGAATTAAATGATTGCCTAATCCCCTTTACCTTGATCTTCTTTAACTAGTTTTATTGTTATACTCAAACTATAAATTCCCTATTTTTATTGACTTATGAATATCAAGAGGAGAAAGAGTTGCCACAGTAAACACAGTAAAAACTAATAACTATGAAGCAGGAAAACTTGCGGCAAAGAAAATGTCAGAAGCCTTAGGAGGACAAGGAAACATCATTCTATTCCGTTTAAAAAAAGGTGTAGCATCAACAGATGCCAGAGAGTCAGGCTTCATTGATGAAGCCCGTAAAAATGGCTTGAAAATCATTTCAGATCCATATATCGGAACAAGAGTTGGAGACGCCAGAGATAATGCTCGCGCAACCTTTCTTAAATTCAATAATATTGATGGTATTTTCACTCCCAATGACACAACAACCATTGGAACCATTATCGTCAGAAATTCTATTAATAAATTTAAGGATGTTATTCATATAGGTTTTGATGAAACACCATTTATTCAAAATAGCCTCAAAAAAGGGAAATTGAAGGGATATATTGCTCAATCCCCTTATCAAATGGGATATCAAGGTATCTACACTATAGATAGAGCCATTAATAACAAACTGGATACTGAAAATATTACAATACCGGTAACCTATATTACAAAGTAACGTTAATTCACATTTATGACTGATTAACGCTCCTCAGTCGCTATTAAAGATTTTCTGATAGAACTTCTTAACGTCAGATTCAAAATAAATGCTATTACACCAATCATCGAAGCTATAGATACAGTTACTTCCCACTGAAAATGGCTATATAACCACGGACCAAGCCATGAACCGATCGCTCCACCGATAAACGTAAAGGCAATACATAATGCATTAATACGACTACGCGCCTGCGGAGCCAATGAAATGACTGACTGCTGAATGATAACGTTGGTTATCTGAACACCAGGATCCAGGAACAACCCGGCAAGAACAAATGATGCAACAAACATCCCCAGCATAGGAGTAACAATGAATGCACAAACCACCATACCAATACTAATTATGGTTAAAGGATATCCCAAACCACGGTCGATCATTTTCCCGGCCATAATTGCACACGGCGGAGCGGCCAAACCAAGTAATGAATACAAGGCAATTTCAGAATGAGAAAAATGAAGAACATCCTGTAAAACTATAGGCACTGTCGCCCAAAATAGGGTAAACGTCATGAAAACTAATGACATTGCCCCGAGCCGACGTTTAATTCCCCGCACAGATACAAGTAAACGGCCCATTGAAATCAATATTTCAGAATAACGAATACCTTTGCTTTCAGGAACACTGCGCGGAATACGATTCACTAATATCAACACTATTATCATCAGTCCTGCGGCAAAAAAGTAAGTAAAGCGCCATCCTAAAATACCGGTAATAAAACTGGCTGCAGGACGAGATAAAACAATTCCCAACAAAGCTCCGGAAATGATCAGTCCAACGACCTGACCTCTGTCTTTGTTACTGGCAAGACCCACGCTCAACGGAATAATTATCTGGACAGAACATGAAAACAATCCGACGAAAAACATCGATACCAAAAATGTCATTTCATTGGAGGCAAGTGCAGCGCCTAATAATGCAATCGTTGAAACAGCAACCAGAAATTTAATTAACCGCTTACTTTCAATTGCATCACCTAGAGGCACCAGAAATAACACCCCAAGACAATAACCAATCTGAGTGACGGTAACAATCATTCCACTCGACGACATATCAATACCGATATCTCTCGCAATGTCGACAATGATTGGCTGAGAGTAATATAAATTACCAAGAATAAAACAACATACTAAAGCCAATATATATTTTAAACTACCAGTCATAATCCCTCACTCAGTATTCGTTTAGTCGCTTATTTACTTAAGACTTGGTCAAGAACAGTCTGAGCGTTATCAGCTACAGCATCACCACATTCATCTCTCATTACACCAACGAATGCTTTAAGCTCATCCGGTGTTAATGAGTTATTCATGCTAATTGCATAATGAGCCTGTAACTGACTGTTTACCCCTTTCATATTGGCTAACGCTGCAATGGTCGCCAATTCCCGAGTTCTCCAGGTAACGACATCTCTTGCAAAAATGTCACCGAAAAGGTGTGCTTTCAGGTATTCATCGATCGCTGGGGCAAAATCAAATAAAGGACCTGAAACAGGTTGACCGATTAATTTAGTCTGGTTTGCCGTACCGAACTCAAGGCTGGTTTTATCTGTAGGAACAGGGCTGGAAGTTTTGCCTTCTTCATCTTGAATGCCACGACCTTTTCGTTCCTGAACTACCCCCATGAAAGCTCCAAGACCATTTAAGCTACGAGGAAAACCTGTGTAAGCATACATCTGAACAAGAACTTCTTTGATTTCATTGATAGTCAAACCCGAATCTAAACCTTGATTCAGACTGACTTTTAATTTGTCGATATCACCACTAGCTGTAAATGCAGCAATAGGGATTATTGCTTTTTCTTTCTCTGTAAATTTTGCTTCCATGGAATATGCCTCTGAAATTCCGAATAACATTAAAAATAGAACAAAGGTGTTTCTCAGATAAACGAGTTGTTTCATGTTGTCCGCCCTCATTATTCATTTATGAAATTAAATATTTTCATCAATGGCCAATTAAGTAATTATCTTAATTAACAAACAATTTACACATCCACGAACAGAATATCTGATAATAAATATTATAACTTGCATAATAATATTTAATTCTTGCCTATTTCACCAAAAACAATAAGTGTTATACTTCCTAATAACCATGAGTCCTTAAATTAAAGGGGAACACCGTGATTCCTGATAAAGATCCAATTGATGTGTTAAGTAAAAAACTGGCAACAATACTTTTTAATAAAACAAACGGTCGAAAACAAACCAACACTGAAATAAAAGGTTTAACATTTTATCGGGAAGAGAATATTGCAGGTTGTTCTGTCTGTGTTGTGGAACCTAGTATCGCAATTGTCGTTCAAGGCGAAAAACGCATGTCGTTAGACAAAAACAATTACCGGTACGACCCATATAAATTCTTGATAACCTCTCTGGATCTTCCTGCAAATATGGAAGTTTTAAAAGCCTCACCAGAGGAACCTTATTTAGGCTTAGTACTCAAATTTGATCTAAAATTAATCGGCGAACTAATACTACAATCTCCGGACATTATGTCTGACACTCCAACATCCGAGCCAGGAATGACTCTTGGCAATATGACACCAGAGCTACTGGATGGTTTTTTACGTTTAGTCTCATTACTTGAAGACCCCTCTTCCATCCCTGTTCTCGCACCTCTGATTGAACGAGAAATTTACTGGCGACTTTTAATGAGTGAGCAAGGCTCCAGATTAAAACAGATTGTTTCTTCCGGAAGCAAAAGTCACCGGATTGCCAAAAGTATTGAGTGGTTAAAAATACATTACAACCAACCATTCCGGGTGGAAGAAATGGCAGAAATCGCTCAAATGAGCTCTTCAACATTTCATCAACATTTTCGTGAACTTACGGCAATGAGCCCACTGCAATATCAGAAACATTTACGGTTAACTGAAGCCCGACGCTTAATGCTGGGTGAAAACTTTGATGCTGCAGAAGTTGCCTATCACGTTGGTTATGAAAGCCCTTCTCAATTTTCCAGAGAATACTCCCGACTTTTTGGTGCTCCGCCTAAACGAGACATTGAAGCCCTAAGACAAAACCAAATATAAAATTCAAATTTATTAGCCACTTAATCTATATACCCATATATGAAGTGGCTTTAATCCTACCAAATAGCTGCTTACTTTTGACCAGTTATAATGATCTCACAAGAGCCAGGATTAATGCAGTGCTCATCAATAATAACTTCACCTATCTGCGGAGCTTTGATAATCCCACCTTTAGGATTTCTGACACTAATAATTTCAGTCACAATCTCGGCATTGACATCTGAATACTCAAAACATAAATCCGTTTGTTCCATTTTACAGTTTTCGAGGACTAATCTTTCTGCATAATACAGCGGTTGTTCACCTCTGATAGTACAGTTCACTAGTCGCAAATTTTTTGAGTGCCAGCCCAAGTACTCACCCTCTAATACACTGTCATATACAGTGACATTTTCGGTTCCCCATAAAGCGTCTTTTGAATTAAGATAAGAATCACGAATAACAATATTTTTCCCATCCTGGAATGAGTAATTTCCTTGCAAACGCATATTATTTATTTCAATGTTCTCACAATTCATAAACACATAATCTGCATTGTTCAACCCTACATTACGCAATTTGACATTGTCACAATTCCACAGAGTTTCACCCGCATTTGAAAAATTACAATCTTCAACGGTTAAACGAGATATCCGACGAAACATTTTAGGTGCATCCACTCGGCAATTTTTCATTGTCAAATTTTGACCATACCAAATGGCTGCACGAGCATAAACGGTAAAAAGACTTTCTGTAATTTCAATATAATTGGCGTGCCAAAATGGATATTTACACATAAATTCGCAGTTATCAGCAGAAATATTCGATGTATGCTTTAACGCAGACTCACCAGGATAAAAACGGACATTTTTCAATACTGTATTTTTTATTCCAAAAAGAGGACGCTCCCCTTCATAAAAGTTGTTCTGAATATTATCTGATAATTTGGCTGTACCCAACATATTGACCTCATTAATTATAAAGCTTTGGTAGTGATATAAATATTGTGTAATAAGAGGCTACTATTATTGTTCTCAAGCCAGAGAATGATATATACAATACCTATTTATTTATTGCCTAATCCTATGAATAAAAAAGCTACGGTTATTTTATACATTGTTGCAAAAACAGATAATTAGCTATTTTAATTAACAAGCTAATCTTAGGGTTATTTTCCTAAATGATGGAAAGTACCTGTAACGAACTGCAACCTAAGTGACGTTAATCAACACAAACTTTCTCTTCATAACATCAATCCAAATGATTGGAATTGCATTATTGTAAGGATAAATCAGCAAAAGATAATGATTCATAATTTACTTGCACTTATGTATGATATTCATAAATAAGAACTCAAATATCAGTGTCTATTGCCGACCACTTCATCTGCCAGGGATTTCTTAGAATCATGTTTGAAGAAAATATTAACCGTTTTTTGTTATTTATAGTTTTAGCTCAGGAAAAGAGCTTTACCAAAGCTGCAGCAAAATTAGGTATGTCTCAATCAGCCCTCAGCCACTCAATCAAACAGCTAGAAGAGAAAATTCAGTTGCGGTTATTAAATCGTACTACACGCAGCGTTTCATTATCTGATGCAGGTGAACGTCTTCTACAAATAATTGAACCCAGATTTACCGAAATAAAAAATGAATTACTAACGTTAAATGAAGAATATCACCATGCCATGGGCTCAATACGGCTTACGACCTCTGATTATGCTACGCAAACCGTACTCTGGCCTATTCTAAAAAAATTCGCTAAAGATCACCCACAGATAAATGTGGAGTTAAATATAGAAAACCGACTTGTCGATATTGTCAACGAACGTTATGACGCAGGAATTCGTTTTGGTGACCAGGTTGAAAAAGACATGGTTGCAGTCCGAATCTCTCCAGACATTCGCTTTCTGGTTGTATGTACCCCTGAATATTTAAAAAACAAACCTACCCCAGAAAAGCCGGACGATCTCCTTTCCCATCAATGCATCAACCTACGATTAAATAGTAATGGAGGTATTTATGCGTGGGAATTCGAACGTTCGGGACACCCCAGCAAGGTGAAAGTTGAAGGGCAATTATCATTTAATTCATCAACCCAAATTCTGACTGCGACTTTAGATGATTTTGGTTTTGCTTATCTACCAGAAAACCTAATCAAAGGTTACTTAGATACTGGTGAATTAGTTTCTGTGCTTGAAGAGTGGAGTCCATATGATCCTGGATTATATATGTACTATCCAAACAGAAAGCAACATCGAATGGCATTTCAGTTATTGCTGGATACCCTGCGATATACCTCTTAGGAATTTATGAATTCAATCGATAACTCTATTCTACCCGGTGCTATGTATAGCAGATTCAATATGATTCATTATGCTGCCAATTATTTATACCGGAGCATCTTTCATTGTATAGAAATGGTAATAAGATATCGTTTGTCGCTGCAACTTTTTCCTTTATGGCAACCTATATCGCATCAGCAGCCCCTATACCGCTATATGGCGTTTATCAGTCAACTTATGGTGTCACCTATTTTGAATTGTCCCTTAGTTCAGTCGTTTATTTTATTGGAGCCGTAGTAGCTCTTATATTTTTTGGTAGATTATCTAATCATTTTGGGCGAAAGCCTATTGCGCTATTGTCTATATTATTAGCAGCATTATCATCAGTATTTTTCCTTAATATTCATAGTGCTACACCATTACTTGCAGGCAGGCTATTACAAGGAATTGCATGTGGACTGGCTTCTACCGCTCTGGCAGCATGGGTTGTTGATTGCGCAACTTCTGTTCCATCCTGGATCTCCCCAGCGGTAATAAGTTGTGGACCGATGACAGGATTAACGATTGGCGGTGTTGGCTCTGGCTTACTGGCACAATATTCTCCAACAATCCCCCAACAACTACCATTTATAATCGTATTAATAATACTGGCTTTCTGTCTTTTTCTGATAACAAGAGGACAGGAAACAATGGATTCAAGACCCGGTGCAATAAAATCAATTAAACCGCATTTTGCACTCCCCCCTTTAGCAAAAGCAGCCTTCCCTCTGGCAATCATCACATTTGTCAGTACATGGGCTCTTGGGGGATTTTTTCAGGCATTTGGACCAGCTATGGCTCGAGAACAACTACATACAACGAGCACTGTCGCGGCTGCATTTGTTTTCGCGTCAATCATGGCTCCAAGCTCAATTGGAGCATCAATCGCAGGTAGATTCCATCCTAAACAAGCTCAATTATTTGGTATGATTAGTTTTACTGTCTTTTTAGGGGCGATCCTTCTTTCACTAAAATTTAGCTTATTTTATTCATTTCTGATTGCCAGTATTCTGACTGGTATTGCTCAGGGTGGTGTTCTTACTGGTAGTATTCAGACTATGGTTAAAGGTTTACAACCAGAAGAACGAGCTAATGTGTTTGCCGTTATTTATGCCAGTTCATACATTGGCGCAGCTATCCCTACCTTGGTTGCAGGTAAGATGTCCGAATCTTTTAGTTTATTGCAAATAGCATGCTGGTATGGAGTTCTTGCTCTGGTGGGATCTATTTGTGTTGTATCTGCACACACTTTCCGTTTGCTACAAACGACAAAACGGGTTCAGAATATCGATGATTGAGAGACTGGATAAATTACATTTATTGCAGCCTATGCTGTAAAACTTAACAAGATTTAATTGACAACCATCTATATAGTTGTGTACACAACTATATAGATGGTTAATGCTGATGGAGTCGAAAAATGCAAACCAATGATCACCAACAGTCTTTAGGCTACCTTACAGGACTGACCAGCCGACTCTTCAATAAACTAATTACAACCCGTTTCCAAAATGCTGGCATTGATATGACGGCTGAACAGTGGGGAGTAATTGTTATTCTGATGAATGAAGAATCAATGACGCAAGGGCAGATCGGAGAACGTCTTTATTTAGAAAAATCCAGTGTCAGTCGTTCCATTGATGGTCTTGAGAAACGAGGATGGATCGAGCGAAAAAAATCCACAGAAGACAGCCGTAAAAAGCTGGTTTATCTAACCCCAAAATCCATTGAAATTGCTGAAAGATGTTCTGCCATTGCTCAGAACGTATTAGAAGATGCACAAAAAGGTTTAAATAGTGAGGAATTAGCTTTGAGTAAGAATCTGCTCACTGGCGTAATTTCTAACCTCAGAATACAGAATAATTCTTAATTTAACGAAGAGAATAAACAATCGATTATTCCCAATACTAACCAAACCATTAAGTAAGGAAAATGTATGACTAAACACAACGCTCTTATCACTGGTGGAGCCAGAGGTATTGGTGCTGCAACAGCAAAAGCATTAGCAGCAGACGGACACCGAGTTTTTATCAACTATGTAAACAGCGCTGAAGTAGCAACAAAGCTCGCTGAGGAAATCACTTCTAACGGCGGTGAAGCTTATGCCATACAAGCTGATGTCAGAAATGATAACCAATTAGAAACAATGTTTAATTCAATAAATGAATCTTATGGTGGCGTAGATATTCTGGTATCAAACGCTAACATGCACTTCACAGCTAAACCATTCGCAGAACAAACCTGGGAAGAGTTTGCACAAAAATTAAATGATGAAATGCATGCTGCATACCAGTCAACAAAACTGGCTCTGGACTCAATGAAAAATAAGCATTTCGGAAGATTAGTATTCATTTCCAGCACACTCTCAGAAAGTCCGGCACCTAATTTTATTGCTCACGGCACTGCTAAAGGTGCACTTGATAGTTTCAATAAATATTTAGCTCAGGAACTGGGACCATATGGCATAACTTCCAACATCGTTGCTCCAGGCTTAGTAGAAACAGATGCAACAAAAGATGCGCCAGAAGAGTTTAAAGAAATGATTCGCAGCTTCACTCCAACACAAAGAGTGGCGAAACCTGAAGATGTAGCTAATACGGTTCGTTATTTAGTAAGTGAAGCAAGCTCTCATGTAACAGGTACTTATACTCCTGTTTGTGGTGGTGCTTACCTTCCTTAGAAAAGAGCAAATCTCCGGTTTCTGACCGGAGGTTTATTACTTTTCATATAGCCAAGATTTCTGTATCTGCGATTACTCAGCAAGTTCGATAGTAACTGTCATCGATTTTTTCGCAGTAAAACGGTCTAATCCAGAGTCTAACGTACCTAATGTAATCAGTCCGGATGCATAACCGAAGTCTTTATAAAAGACGACCATATTCCCCCATGGGGCATAATAGGCAATATCCCCTGCTTTAGAACTGGCTCCGGCCGGACATCCTTCAGTCGATAATTTTTCTGGGAGATACGCGATTTTTTCTGTACGAGCATAATCTTCCAGATCAAAAGTTAATGGCAGCTGACTTACAAAAGCTCTTGATGCTGCATTATCATTCAACGTAGCTGATACTGTACGATCATCAAAAACAAAACGTATTTTCATCGTTGTTTTTTCCTTATATTGATTAGAATTTTCTGAGGCAATACATGCAGCATTACTAAAAATCGAAATGCAGATACTCACTAGCAGCCAATTTAGTTTTTTGAACCGATTCAGATAACATCCCAACATATCCTCAACTCCTATTACCAAGCACATTTTTTATGCGAGTTAATCCATCAAGTAAAACATCTCGCGGACATGCCATATTAAGTCGGATATAACCTTCCCCGGCCTTTCCATACGATGTTCCTTCACTAATTATTAAGTGAGCATCAGACTGCAACCTGTGCGCTATTTCCTTGGACGAAAGTCCGGTATTCCGGCAATCAATCCAGGCCAGATAAGTCGCTTTTTGTTTTATCAGTATTAATTCAGGCAAGTTATTTTTAATGAAATCATTGACTAACTGATAGTTGGCATAAAGATATTTTCTTAACGCATCTAGCCATTCTGCGCCTTCATTATATGCGGCGATCAATGCCTCGACTCCAAACGGATTCACATCACATACTTCATGAATATTTAATACTTTATCAACTTTCACACGTATATCAGCGTCGGCAATAATAATGTTCGCTATCTGAAGTCCTGCAATATTGAAAGATTTACTTGGTGAATTGCACGTTACAGAATTAGCAAGAAACTCTTCGCCTAACGATGCAAATGCCAGGTGTTCAACTCCTGGGAAAACCAGATCACAATGGATCTCGTCACTAATAACCTTTACTCCGTGGCGAAAACAAATTTCACCTAACTTTGTAAGTTCATCTTTGGTCCATGCCCTACCCACCGGATTATGTGGATTACACAACAGCATCACTGTGACATTTGGATCAGATACTTTCTGCTCCAGATCGTCAAAATCCATTTCGAAATAACCATTGGTACAGATGAGAGGACTTTCGACGATTTGACATTCCATATTGCGGATAGAACTGAAAAAACAGTTATAAACCGGAGTCTGAATAAGAACCCCTTCTCCTGGCTTCGTGAGGGCTTTTATTATTGCTGACACGGCCGGAACCACTCCCGACGTATAAAGAACCCATTCTCGTTCAATTGAAAAATGATGTCTGCGTTCGAACCAGTTAATCAATGCAGAATAATAAGATTCAGGAACTTTGGTATAACCGAAAATCCCATGTCTGACACGACGTTCTAACGCATCAACTATCACAGGGGCTGTTTGGAAATCCATATCAGCGACCCACATGGGTAAGCTGTCTGTGTCATCCGACGAATCCCACTTGTAACTCCCCGTTCCCCTCCGAGGCACAATTTCATCAAAATTGAATATCGCCATACCTTTACCATTAATTATCTTTTTAATGAGTATATAGCTGCACAGTTAATAATCATTAGCCTATTCATTGGAGATTATTGCCCAATCGTACGAATAGGCAATATTTTGATATTTATGTGTATATAAACGGTAAGATTAATCGACAATAATAGTATGAGAAAAAAGCCAACACATGTTAAAGACAAAGGAATAAAAATGCCGCGAACTGATACAGAAACAATTACTCAAACTGAACCAACAGAAGGGAAAAGCAGTAGTGGTTTAAATGTTGGTTTGCTGGCTAAAAGAATTGGAATAATTTCAATAACTATTGGCACCTTAGGATATCTGTATTTGCAGCAACCACAATTCGTATCTCCCAATGTCATTCCCGACAACTATCAGGGAAAGTTCTATTCCGGCGTGTTTCATAATCCGGTAGATATCCCGGTCATGACATCAGATGATGGTTTTTTCACCTCTCTATATAAATTTGTTACCGATAAAGCAGTTGATGGCAAACCGATATCCCCACAGCCTTCAATAAAAACAGATCTCCACACACTGGCTCTTACAGATAACGTTATAGTCTGGATGGGGCATTCATCTTATTTTATTCAAATGGACGGTCTGCGTTTTTTAGTCGATCCGGTATTTAGTACTAACGCATCACCAGTTCCCTATACCAATCAGGCATTTGAAGGCAGCAATATCTATTCCGCAGAAGATATTCCAGAGATTGATTTTCTTCTCATTACCCATGACCACTGGGACCATCTCGATCACCCAACGATAACCTCATTGAAAGATAAGGTAAAACAAGTAATCACACCTATAGGTGTTGGATCGTATATCTCTCAATGGGGCTATAATTCCAGACAGATTTTTGAGGGCGATTGGTACGATGCTTTTAAAACTAATGATATCGAAATCCACATCTTGCCTGCACAGCATTTTTCTGGTCGATTGTTAAAGCGTAATAAAACATTGTGGGGATCGTTTGCTCTGATAACTCCTAATCACAAAATCTATTTAGGTGGCGATAGCGGCTATGGCCCACACTTTAAGCAAATCTCAGATCAATTAGGTGAATTTGATGTCGCGATATTGGAAGCAGGACAATATAACCAGGACTGGGCGAACATTCATATGATGCCAGAAGAAACAGCCCAAGCGGCGGCTGATTTGCAGGCCAAGGCGTTAATGCCTTCACATAATAGTAAATACAAATTATCGAAACATTCCTGGTATGAGCCTTTGAACCGGATATTAAAAGTTAGTGAACAATATGACTACCGTCTAATGACTCCCCTAATTGGTGAAGCTGTACAGATCGATAGTCAGACTCAAACATTTACGTCCTGGTGGGAAAAAGAATCAGAAGAAACCATTACTGCACAAAACTGACTGGTTGAGGAATCCCATGTACCTCATCAACCAGATGTAATATTTGGCTATCAGCATCAATAGTAGCTAACTGCAAGCAATTGCCATCTTGAGCAGCAATAATAATCTGATAATCGTTTAAGAACAGATCCCGAGGTGTTTGGGCTGTATATAATCGATCGCACAGGGTAAGCATCCCATTACTTTGATCAATACTGAACAACACCAAACTGTCCTCACCCCGATTTGAGATAAGAAGAAAACGACCATCGTTGGTAATAACACATCCAGCAGCACCGCTTTCTTCTTTTTCTAACGTAGTCGGCAAACGTTGAATTTCCTGAAATAAAGGACGGTTTGTCATCGAATCCCGACTGATAGCATACACAGTGACTGTATTATTTATTTCACTTAATAAATAAGCAAAACGTCGATTAGGAGCCAAACTCATAATTCTCGGGCCAGAGCCTAAAGGCGCGTCAATTTCCAATAAATTATCTGCCAGTGCACTATCCTGCAAAGAGTACAAGTACACGCTGTCAGTTCCCATATCAACTGAATAAACCCATGGTTCATCAAAAAACTGGTTAATATGGTGAGGATGACAAACCGACTGTCGAATATCTTTACTACGTAAGCGATAGCTGTGTTGACTGACACTCGTGAGCTGTAAAGGGTCATCAGCTAATAATGTAACATCAACCCCATCGTAGAATGAAGAACCGAGTAATTGATTACTATTAAATAAACGAGCAAAAGAACTTATAAAATAAGGAAATTCATATTCTTTATTTACAACTAATACATCTTCGTCCGCTGAAAGTGAACGAATACCAGATTGTAATTGCTCATTTCGGAAAGACAGTAACCACTTGTCATTAACAAAAGTAACAGCTCCCGGCTTTTCCGAACATTGGTAAACACATTTAACACCCAACTTGTTATCATTGACTGATACTTTGTATAGCCCACGTCCCTGTGCTGTATTATCCCCATAAGCGATTACTAGAATATCTGTCTTCATCCTGCTATCCATGACTATTCCTGTGTCATATACCCTTATGAAAAATTACTTAAAGATAATTCCGGCTTGATTTCTGCCTTGAGTCAAAATATTCATTACTCCAATTGAATGATCCAAATAACGGTAACATTCATCATAATCAGATTCTGAATACATTTGATAAAAACGACGGAACTCATATTCCATATGGTTTTCAGCATGGTTGGCATTGAAAAAGGTTTTCTTGCCTTTAACGTTCAGTTCTACTGAAGCAGCAACATTGGGTGCACTGGTCAAAGCGACATAACCATCAACTCCCTGAATCATAACCTGACCAGGGCTGGCTGAGTCTTTTGCCCCTGTACAAACAGAAATAAAATCGGGATATTGCATAACCATTACGCCAGAAGTATCAATGCCGTTAAATCCCTTATTGCAGGTATAGGTGACATGCTCCGGCATTCCGAAGAAATAGCAGGAAAGGTGAATATTATAGATATTGATATCATATAGAGCACCGCCAGATAATGCTGGATCAAAAGCCGGATGAACATGCCCTTCCAGATATTGATGATAACGACTGGATAACTGAGAATAGTTACTTTGTACAAATTTGATTGCACCAATTTTTGTCAGACACTCTTTCATAATCTGAATATTTGGCGCATAAATATTAGTTATTGCTTCAAACAGGAAGCAATGATTTTTCTTCGCTAATTCAGAAAGTTCAATCAACTCTTTTTCATCTGAAGTAAATGGCTTTTCACAGATAACATGCTTTTTAGCTTTCAGTGCAGATAGAGTGTATTCATAGTGAAGTTTGTTCGGAATTCCTATATAGATAAAATCAATTTCCGGATCATTCAGCATCGTCTCATAGTCTGTGTAAAGTTTGTCGATAGAGAACTCATCACACAATTTCTGACCTTTCTCTATACTGCTTTTTCTGACGCAAATTGCATCACACCTTATTTCATCAATATTGTTAATGGCTTCCAGACACCAGTTAACAATATTTCCCGCACCGACAATACCTATTCGCATATTATTCACTTTCATTACTTAATTATACTTACGCGAATGTAAGCAACCATGTAATTAATGTCAAGTGATTAGGCTATAACCAATGCTTATAGATAAGCAATAATAACTTATAAACATCCAAATTATCTATTTTCAATAAGGGATAATACGCAATAAAAAGTGAATGTATGTGATTAAAGTGATTTTTGTTATAGACTACCAGCAAAGTAGTAAGTAATTCATAAGGTACCAATGAATGACTCAAGATGAGCGTCTGATTGAACTGGAAGCACGTATTCGAAGTCACGGAAAAGTAACATTAGAATACATATGTCAGCATTATCAGATTTCCTATGACACAGCCCGAAGAGATCTGGTTAAACTAACAAAATTACCTGGCATTCTCCGTATCCGAGGTGGCGCGATCCTTGATGAAAAGAAAGCAAGCCTGTCTTATACTCAACGAGCTGAATCCAATCCAATCAAACAACAACTTGCGGCTTATGGTGCTTCATTAGTGGAAAAGAATGATATTATTTTTCTCGATGCTGGAACGACCAATACGTTGCTAGCGAATTATCTTAATGTTCCAGTCAGTGTGATTACCAATTCCATGGAATGCCTGAGTGAATTAGGCAATAAAACAGAAATTAGAAAATGTGTTTTAGGCGGAATGTTCGATGACTTTTCTCATGCCATATTGGGTAATATTACTATTGAACAGATAAAAAAATATCAGGCAAACAGAGCTTTTATCGGTGTCAGTGCACTATCTGAATCCGGTATCACCACCGATACGGAAATGGATGCCAATCTAAAGCTGGCTATGACCCAACAGTCAAAACAGGTTATTTGTATCACGACAGGAAGTAAATTCAATACGCAGTTAATGTATCAGTCATGTGGCTGGGCAGATATCGACTGTGTTATAACCGATCAACAGCCACCAGAAAATATTATTAAACAACTGGAACGATATGATGTAGAGCTTATTTTAGTTGATGTTAAGTGAATTAACCTCTAGCAATATCATCAGTTCATTCCCATAATCAAAAACATGTAATAAAACTACAGATACCATTTGACCATGATCACACACAGGAGCATAATTGGATAAAAATTACACACTGAATAGGAATTGTTGTATGAATACTACAGCATTGGTAAACGAAGCACCTGATACTGATACATTGCTTTCTAAAAATGAAGCTTCATCTGTGACAACAGAATTATTATTTATCGCAAAAGCCACGATTTTAGCAGGCTCTATAATAGCGTTTTATGTTTTAGCATGGATTTGATTAATCAATTGAATTTTATTTGAAAAAATACAGTAGCCAAATAAAAGACTACTGTATTTTGTGTTACTCATTTTCAATTATCAACCTACGTTACTTAAGATAAAATCTTTCACTTCATCAGCAGAAGGTATTGAGGTTTGAGCCCCGGCTCGCGTCACAGCAATTGCAGAATACGCTTGTGCCATATCTATCGCATCTTCAATAGGTACATTATTTGACAATGATGCAGCAAGCACACCATTAAATATGTCACCTGCACCCGTTGTATCGACAGGGTTAACCCGATATCCTGAAATCAATTTCCCAGGCTTACCCCTCTCACATAAATAGACTCCTCTTGCTCCTAAAGTGATAATTACAATATCTACTCCACTATTGTGAAACCATTCTGAGGCATCTTGCAAAGAAAAGTCATCAGACACATTAATTCCGGTAATAACCTCAGTTTCCGTCTCGTTTGGCGTAATAATATAAATATTGTTTAGTAACAACTTAGAAAGCGGTTTTGCTGGCGCCGGGTTAAGAATCAGCTTGGTTCTATTTTGCTGACAAATGTCCGCTAAAACTTCAACAGTTTCCATCGGTGTTTCTAATTGAACTAAAGCATAATCACTTGCAGCAATCACAGCACTATGTTTTTTCAGTAACTGTGGAGACAAAGCTTCATTTGCTCCTGCATCAATAACGATAGAATTTTCACCTTTTGAGTTTATTTGGATAGATGCTAAACCTGTATTACGATCTTCTATAATTTCAACATGTGATGTATCAATACCAAGATTATTGAATTCTAAGATTTGTTCTTTTCCAAACTCATCATTCCCAATACATGCCAGAAAAGAAATATCAGTTATTCTGGCTGCTGCTGCAGCTTGATTAGCACCTTTTCCTCCTTTGTATATTGCATAATTATCACAATGAATAGTTTGACCAGGCTGAGAAAAATCTTTCACCTCAAAGACATGGTCAACGTTAACACTTCCAATTACACATAGTTTATTCATAAGATCCCTCTACATTTTATAATCCAAAGCGAGCTTATTTCTAAATATCTCATTTCCTTTAATAATGTGATCCAACAACTCTTCAACTGCCCAAATACTGTCTTTTATATCGCCTTCAATAACACGAGACTGATAATTATCAAATCTTCCTTCTTTGTAATGCATCATTTTCGCTATGTTAGGATATCCAAATGCTTCTGCAGCTGCACTGGTTGCTAAAAATGTTGCCAATTCCTGAACTAAAGGATCATCAGAATATTTATTTTTTAATAACCATGCATACAAATCCGGATGAACATTATTAAACACACCTGAAAAGCCATTTGAACCGGCTTTCATTGCTTCAAATGCAATAGCAGCATTGGCATTTATAATGTTGAAGTCACTACCTTCACAGATTCTTAGTCTTCTTTTCACTGTCTCCAAATCACAACTTACATCCTTCAATACCTTCATATTAGGGACTTTTGAAAAATATCGAATTTCTTCGTCAGTAAGTAAACGACGATAAGGTGCAGGACATTCATATAGACCTAAAGTAATATCTGCAGGTAACAATGTAAGTAATTTTTCGAAATTACTAATTAAAGTATCTCCACCAACATTATTAACATCTAACCTGTTCGTAATAAGAACAACAGCATCCGCGCCTGTGTTATAAATGGCTGTCAGCTCTTGTGCCTGATCATCCAGACTATCACTGACATGACCAGAGGCGACCACTGGGATACGGCCATCCACGACATCAACTACGTGTTTTGATAGTGCCACTCTTTCTTCAAAACTCAATTTCAAGATTTCACTTGATTGACAACTAGCAAAAAGGCAGTTGGCACCATTACTTATATACCATTCAGTCAATCTGGTAAGTGCATCAAAATCAATCTGACCATCCAATTTAAAAGGAGTGAGCATTACTGGAATAATTCCTTCGAACTTCATTTACATATCCTCTAATAATTTGTAATTCACAACATATGGCTGAATAGACTGCAGACTACCATCAAGATAATTCAATATATTGTCGATACAGCGTTGGGTAACCAAGCGCCTCGCATTCTTATCCATTCCAGAAACATGAGGGGTAAGAAGTACGTTATCCAATTCTCTGAGTTTTGAGTGAACAGGTAATGGTTCAACCTCATAGACATCAAGCCCTGCTGCATGTATTTCATTGTTTTTTAAAGCTTGATATAAATCTTCTTCATTGATGAGTGGTCCGCGAGATGTATTTATCAGAATCGACGTTGGCTTCATCAGCTTAAATTGCTCAGATGAAAGCATATGTTTGGTTTCAGGTGTATTCGGAGCATGAACAGACACAAGATCTGACTCCATAAGGAGTGTTTCAAGTGACACAAGTTTAGCACCAAGAAGTTCTACTTGTTTTTCATCGGCAAGAGGGTCATATACCAACACTCGCATTTTGGCACCAATACAACGCTCTGCCATCGCTTTACCAATACGGCCAAACCCAATGACACCAGCAGTGTGATCCCATAAGCCAAGATGAAAATCTTCAAATGTCCAGATTTTACTTTTTACCATGTGGTTATAGTTAACTAAATTACATGCCAGGCTACTTGCCATAGAAAAAGCAAACTCAGCTACACTTTCATGGTTACATCCAAAAGCCATCGCTACTGGTATTCCATATTTAGCCGCAGCTTCAATGTCTACCTTATCGTATCCAACTCCCCATCTTGCGATAATTTTAAGCCCTTTACTTTGTTCTAAAACTTTTTCTGTATACGGTTCACCACCAGCAATAGTTGCAATTACCTGCTCATCTTGTAAAAGTTCGATCAATTGCTCTTCTGTCGGTAGTCGATGCGTTTCATTAACAATAACCTGATAACCTTTTTCAATTAATGGATTAAAAATTGGATCATCTTGAGTAAACTGTTCTGTATTTACTAATATCTTATTCATTTATTTCACCATATTAGGAATATATGTTGATAAAGCAGGAAAATAGATTATGAAAAATATTGCCAATGCTTCAGCTATTAAAAATGGCATAATTGCTTTAAACATTTTCATTACCGGAATATCACCAATTTGACAGGATACAAATAAGCAAATACCGACAGGAGGAGTCATTAGACTTAAAGTACCTGACAACAAAAACACCATAGCAAACTGCATATCGTCAATACCAAGCATTCTGGATACAGGTAGAGTTACTGGTACAAGTAGCAGTGCCTGAACACCCGGTTCAAGAAAAAATCCGACGATTAACAACATGACAAATATAAAAATAAGATAATATTGTGGCGTATCAGAAAATAGTTCAATAAACCCTTGGATTTCGCCAAAAACACCTGTCAGTGTTAATACATAGGATATAACTGATGCACCAGCAATGACTAAATACAAACTAGAAGTAGTGCGTATTGCAGCTTTAAGAGCGGAGAAAGATTCTTTATCTTTAATTGATTTAAATACAAAACGGGCTAATACATAAGAATATAAACAAGCAATCCCCCCAGCTTCCGTTGCAGTAAATGCCCCGGATAAAGTTCCTGCAACTATAAATACTGGAATCGAAAAAACCAGAAGGCTCTCAATAATAATTGTTCTATTAGATTTTGTTTTTTCGAATTTAAGCCCTGTACCATCAGGTAATTTACCTTGTAATCCATAGATAAATATCACCACGAAGCATGAAAGTGCTAAAATAAGTCCAGGAATTATACCTGCCAAAAATAGCTTAATAATAGAAACCTGAGCTACTGATGAATAAACAATCATAATTACTGAAGGCGGGATAATTGGGCCAATCATAGAGCTGGCAACGGTAACCGCTGCTGCAAAGGGTTTTTTATACCCTTCCTTAGGCATTCCATTAATAAATATTTGCCCCAAAGCTGCTGTATCTGCTATTGCTGTACCAGATATCCCAGCAAATAATACCGACGAAAGAACATTAGCGTACGCAGTGCCGCCTCTAACTTTTTTGGTCATCTTTGATGAAAATTCGATTAAAGTATTAGTTATACCTCCTCGATTCATAAATTCGCCGGCTAAAATATAGAAAGGAGCAGCTAATAACGCAAAATTATCTAGTGAGGTAAAAAAACGGGTTGGTATCATAACCAAAGGAAAATCTGACATCCATGCAGCTAATACTCCAGATAAACCCAAGGATACAGCAATCGGAATACCAATTAATACCAAGATAAAAAATCCATATATCGCTATAAATTGCATACTTCCCCCTTTACTTTATTTTCTGTATAACAGACAGAATCGTTTGAACAGAAAGAATTAAAAATCCCACTAAAACTGCACTATATGGAATAGTCATAGGTAATTGCATTGTCGGTGAAAATTGAGAAGCATTTGAAATAACCAAAGGTAATCCATAAACGAATATAACGGCAGTAAGAAGTAAAGTAGAGAAAGCCGTAGCTATATGAGCAATATTATTAATAATTTTATTATTCAATGAATCAAATAATCTTATTGCCATATCTTCTCCACGATAAACTGTAGAACCGACGACAAGATATACCGCCCATACGATGGCATATCGTAAAAACTCTTCAGTCCATCCTAGGGGTGAATCAACAACATATCTAAAAAAAACACTAATAGCATTAACAACAACAATAGAGGCAAGAATTATCGCACTGATACCTTCTGCATATTTAGATATGTTTCTATTTATTTTTTCTAAATCCACACATATCCCCTTAGTTGCAATCCCATTAGAATACTTGGAAATATTTCCATTTGTTTTTTCTAAATTCATACATATTTCCTTAGTTGTTATTAACAAAAATCAGGCATAAAAATAGCCATTAGTTAATATAAACCCCCTCTCAATCTAATAGGTTTAGTATTAGATTGAGAAGGTGTGATTTATAAAACACACAACTAGAATTTATAAAGTTAAATTATATGAACTAAAAACCATATACTCGTGATTTAGCTTGTTCTACTTGTTCCAGAACATTATCAATAAATTCTTTTCCTAATTTTTCATTTAGATATTCAATTACTGGTTTTTGAGTTACTTTCCTAAATTCAGCTTTTTCTTGAGGATTAGTTATATATACATCAACGCCCTTGGATTTAATTTTTTCGATATCACTAATATATCTTTGACCTTTCCCTGCAATCATTATTGATGAATATAAAGCAAGACCGTCTTTTACGATTTTTTGATTATTCTCATTTAATCCATTAAACCAGTTTTTATTTACAACAACGAAAAGACCTGAAAATATGTGTTCATCTAATGACATATGTTTAATTACATCAGCCCATCCGCCATTAAGTATTGTTGGTGGTGGATTTTCACCTCCATCTACAACACCCTGCCTAATCGCCATTGCAGATTCAGGGAATGGAACCGGAGTAGGAGCAGCACCTAATGATGAAATCATTTTCATCATTACCGGACTTTCCATTGAACGAATTTTCAAACCTTGCATATCTTCAGGTGTTTTAATCACCCGCTTGTTATTAACAAAGCTTCTAAAACCATCATATGCATAATCAATTATTTTAAGATTAGTTTTCGCTTCCATATCTTTCGCAAGATTTTTCATCACCTCACTATTTCTCATAAAGTCTAAAGCAATATTTGGTGAATCAAACAAATAAGGAATACTAAAGAACTGAACAGTAGGATAAAAAGATGTGAATGCAGCATCGGTATTAGCATTAATTTGAAAAACATTTTGGGTAACACCCTCCAATATTTCTCTATCACCACCTACAGTTCCCTGTAACAATTGAACTTTTAGGTCTTTATCAGTGTGAAATTCGACGTATTTTTTAAACGCTTTCATAGCAACAGTTTCAGGGTTATCTGCATCAGGTAACGTTGTTGCAAAACGAATTGTCTCGGCATAGCTCACACCACTAGATGCGGCAAATATCAAGCCTAATGCACTTATCGCTAACTTAAATTTCATAAATTATCCTTTTTTCACGTTGTTTCAGCTTAATTATTGTCAAACTACCCTGTGGCATGTTTGACGCCCCCTTTCTCTCAGTGGAAAGTGCAGCGTATGCACACGCGTAATCAGCAGCATGCACTATTTCGTAGTCTTCGATTAATTTGGCTATTAATGCTCCATTGAATGCATCTCCAACTCCTGATTTATCAACACACACCGATCGATAAGCAGGAATTTTTGTAAACATATTTCCCGTGAAACAAATAGCACCTTGATCCCCCATCGTTAATATAATGTTTATCACTCCCATACCAGCTATAATCCGCATAGATTCTTTAGCAGTATCATCATTAATAATGTTAATGCCTGTAATACTCTCTGCTTCAGATTTATTAATAGTTAATATATAAACACCATCAAGTAAATCTAATATATTTTGGTTATATGGAGTTGGATTTAATATAATTTTCTTGTCGTATTTCTTGGCAATGGTTATGGCTTCTTTTACACTGTCAAATGAACATTCAAGTTGTAATGACACATAATTTGAATTGGCTATTTTTTCTTCTATACTTTTAACTTCACTTGCCAACAATCGACCATTTGCTCCTGGATTAACAATAATTTGTTTTTCACCATCATCTCGTTTTATTATTAACCCATGTCCAGTTGGAGACTCTGCTGTTTCAAATGTTACTGGAAAAATATTTTCTTCTTTATTTAAAAAACGTTTAGCATATTCATTAAATTGATCTAACCCAACTTTATTCACTAATACAACATGACCACCATTTCGTGCTATAGCAATAGCCTGATTTACAGCTTTCCCACCAATACTATAGTGACTATTATCGCTTAAAATAGTCTCCCCGACCTTAGGAAAAGTACTGATTGAAACATTGATATCTACATTAAATGCACCAATAACCACTACTTCATATTTATTCTTACTACTGTCATTCAAATAAAAGTGGTCATCATATTTATCGTTTAAATATTCACTTTCAAGACCATCAGGAAGTATTGGATTCCCATCATCAAATAACTTAGATATTCCCCCATGGAACCTGGAAACTAAATTTTTTTGTTCTAATACTTTGATATCTTCACGTATGGTTTTTTCTGTCACGTTAAAACGATCAGCCAAATCACATACATAAAGTTTATCGCTTTCATTTAAAAAGCGACGTATTAGATAATGTCTTTCTTCTGCATTCATACGTTTCATGAAGTGAACTTTACACAATTAAAACGAACAACAATGTGATAAAACCAAAACAAACACACCTAAAACAAACATACATGTTCGTTTTAAATATTTCATATGCCTTTATTTGAACTGAATCGTTTTTTTTAAATTAATAAATATTTAATTTTTGATAATGAGATTCTGCTCACGCCTGATATTTAAATATATAATTTCACGCTACCACTAATGGAATTATTATTTTATTAAAAGAAAAAAAGATTAATACATTTCAAAATAATTTTGGTCATAAGGCTATTTCTGTATATTTCTAAGGCTTTGAACAAAACTCGATAGTTTCGGAAGATCAGGCAATAATCCAAGAGGATTAGAGTAACCTCCGAAACGGTTGCCCTGACATAATATTCTCACTGAAACGGTTCCTAAAACTCTACTGCAAAGGAACCTATGCAGACTTGCAAATACGCAGTCAGCTATTTGTTTTTACATATATTTCCAATACGCCAGGAGAACATTATGCAACTGACTCAAGAATGGGACAAAACCTTTGCTCAAAGCGACAAAGTTGATCACCAGAAAGTAACGTTCAAAAACCGCTACGGTATCACTCTTGCCGCAGATATGTATTTACCTAAAAACACGGATAACAAACAGTTACCAGCCTTAGCGGTTAGCGGTCCTTATGGTGCAGTTAAGGAACAAGCTTCAGGGTTATATGCTCAGACAATGGCTGAACGAGGCTATGTCGCTCTGGCATTTGATCCTTCTTATACAGGTGAAAGTAGTGGTACACCTCGCTATGTTTCATCTCCTGATATCAATACTGAAGATTTCAGCGCAGCAGTGGATTTCCTTGGCCTTCAGGAAAACGTTGATCGCAACAAGATCGGTATCATCGGTATCTGTGGTTTTGGTGGTATGAGCCTGAATGCAGCCGCTGTTGATAAACGGATTAAAGCAGTAGTCACTACCAGCATGTATGACATGTCTCGTGTGATGTCTAAAGGTTACTTTGATTCGATGACCGCTGAAGAACGTAACGCAGCTTTGGAACAATTAAACCAACAGCGCTGGGAAGATGCCGCGAACGGCGAACCAGCATTAGCGCCTGCGGGTCTGCCAGAGCCTGGTCAGCTAACAGGTGAAGAACCACAATTTGTAAAAGACTATGTTGATTACTACAGAACACCTCGTGGTTTCCACCCTCGTTCATTAAACTCTAATGGTTCATGGACCGTGACCAATCCCCTGTCGTTTATGAACATGCCACTACTAACCTACATTGCAGAAATTTCACCACGTCCAATCCTATTGATTGCCGGTGAAAGCGCTCATTCGCGTTACTTTACAGAAGATGCATACAAAGCAGCTAGCGAACCAAAAGAAATGATGATTATCGACGGTCTTGTTCATACAGACCTTTATGATCAAGCCGACAAAATTCCATTTGATCGCATTGACGAATTCTTTGACGAACACCTACAGTAAAAGCGAATTGCCTGCCTGATTCACCTCAGGTAGGCATAATATTTGAAGAGGTTAATGTGGAATCAGGTATTAACTTAATTGATGAATTCAGTGATAAATTAGCTGAAAAAATCAACTTAACAATTGGCACTTCAGAACACGTAAATACAAAAATAGACAGTCTGTCTTTTTACAAAGAAGAACAAACTTCCGGCTGCTCAATGTGCATTGTAGAACCAAGCATAGCAGTCGTGGTTCAGGGTGCCAAAAGTATGTCATTAGATAAAGAAATCTACAAATATGACAGACACAATTTTCTGATAACGTCATTGGATCTGCCGGCGACGATGGAAGTATTAGAAGCCAGTTCAAACGAACCTTATCTTGGATTAGCACTAAAACTGGATTTACGTCTGGTCAGCGAATTAATGCTGCAGGTAAAACAGACAAATCAGAAAAAAATAAATTCCGACTTTGGAATGATTTTAGGACAAACGACACCATCATTGTTAGATGCACTACTCCGTTTAGTTTCATTGCTGGACGAACCGGATTCCATACCCATTCTTGCTCCTCTTATAGAACGTGAAATATGCTGGCGGATCCTTAATAGTGATCAAGGAGCCCGTTTGAGACAAATAGTATCAGCAGGTAGTCAGGGGCATCGCATCGCCCGAACAATAGAATGGCTGAAGGATCATTACAACCAAAATTTTCGTGTGGAAGATATGGCTGAAATCGCTCAGATGAGTCCATCAACTTTCCATCTGCATTTCAGACAACTTACCGCAATGAGCCCACTTCAGTATCAAAAATATCTGAGGTTAACGGAAGCCAGGCGTTTAATGCTTGGGGAAAACCTGGATGCATCAAAAGTCGCTTACAACGTTGGCTACGAAAGCCCATCACAATTTTCGCGTGAATATTCCAGACTTTTTGGAGCTCCGCCCAAAAAAGATATTGAGAGAATCAAGCAAAATCAATTGCAGGAAACTCCATCATAACCACCAAAAGATCACCCTGGACTTGGCAGACATCACGTCTGCCTATTTTTTAACGGTATTCAACAAAATTTTCAATTGCTTGTTCGACTGGCTGTTCACCGTCAGTCAATTCAATAATTTCACGGCAAACTTCTGGTGTATCGATCAATTTGGATAACACAGCCGCCACATTACCCCGTTTCACGGTTCCATAATCAATCGCCAATCCCAAAGAAACACCATCATCTGCCTCTTCATTTAACAGCGTTCCCGGTCTGACAATTACCCAGTCAAGCCCACTTTTCGCAAGTTCAGTATCGGCTTTCTTCTTCACTTTCATATAAAATTCAAAAGCATCACCAAGGTTGCCACCACGAGCTGATTCAGGAAAGGCAGAAACCAGATACACTCGTTTAATGCCATTATTTTTCGCAGCCTGTATCATTTTAACCGGTCCCTGCCCATCAATTTCGGCCGTTCTTTCAATACCGCTACCCGCAGCTCCGGCAGAAAAAACGATAACATCACTACTTTTTGTCATGTCAGTTAACTGTGCAACTGTCATTGTCATCAAGTCCCCATGAACCGGAGTAACTCCGCTTTGTTTCAGAGATTCAGACTGTTCAGGAGAACGATATAGGCCAATAACATTATGACCATTTTCAATTAGCATTGGACATAAACGATGACCAACACCACCTGTTGCACCAATTACAAATATATTTGTCATATTATCTCCTTGTTGTACTTTGCAGAAATATCCGAGGTATCTCATATCCTTAAATATTCGTTAATAATCCTTCTCTAAGAGCTTAAGAACGGATGACTCAATTAAGTAGGTTTCATACTACGTATCTAAAAAAACCAATAAAAAATAAGCCCCAAGTGGGGGTATCCTGGGGCCTAATATTAACTAAAAATCGATTTGTTTATTCACAATGATATGAGTTGATGTTGTTTACATCCCCTTTACCATCATATTTAGCCACTTTAGGGTAAACACAGATAGGCATAGATTTACCCGGGAATGCTTTACCTTTTGCTGGTAAGAATTCTGGAGCTTTACCGTTTTCAACCCAGTTTTGCATTGATGTCAGTGGATCTAAATCATCTAAAGCAGGACCGCCACCACAATGGTTCATACCAGGAACCATAAACAAGCGGTTCCATTTCTGGAATGCATCACGATCGCCACTGTTGGTGTTTTGTTCAGTTTTAAGATACCAACTTTCAATATCATCCGCTGAGAAGACAGGATCTGATACACCCTGAATGATCTATCATCTTACCACCACGGGCAGAATAACTGTTCATCATGGTTAAAACCGCATTGTTTCAGTGCGCTCATTTCCTGAGTTTGTGCCTACATCTTTGTCGAAATCAAACTTATTAAGATCTGCACCAGGCTGGGCTGGAGTTAAGAAATAGAATTTAAATGAACCCGCGCCAAGTACCGCATTCAACGCATCAGGTTTATTAGCATCTTGAGAGAAACCAAGTTTCCATGCACGCCAGCCAGGAGCACTAATACCAGTATCGTATGGCCATGTGCTATAAAGTGCTTTACCATCACTTGTGCGTGGGCCATTGAATACAGTTTTAATGACATCGACTTTTTCCTGGCTTAAGCAGTTTTTGTCTCCATCCTTTTCACAGATTAATTGTGCCGGATCGAAATCACAATCAGTATAATCAGCGATGATACCGTCTTTTAAACCATCTTTCGCATCACACTGTTTCAGTACAGCATCTGACACCAGTTTTAAATCATTATTCGATAACGCATTTGCCAGTACTTTTTTACCATTTTTATCTTTAGGCGCAATTGAATAAAATGCGCGTGTATCCCAAAGTTCTGAAATTGCTGCATTACCTAAATTGAAACCTGGGTTTGCAGCAATCACACCATCAAACTCAGTTGGGTAACGTTGTGCTGCAAGCATTGCTTCACGACCACCGTTGGAACATCCCATAAAGTATGAATATTTGGCCGGTGCAGAATAATATTGTTTTACGATCGTTTTTGCTGCCTGTGTAACTTTACCCAAAGCGGCATAGGCATAATCGAGACGAGCTTGCTGATCAAGGCCGAATGTTGGATCAACACCATCATGACCTCCATTCATTGATGTGACAGCGTAACCACGAGATAATGCAGGAATAGCCGTCGAACCTGAAATCGGTGTCGTACCAATTGCGTTAGCCAGAAAACCATCTGTACCGCCACCACCTTGGAAAATAAATCGATTACCCCATTTTTCCGGCAGACGTACTTCAAAATGAATCGCATTTGTTTTTCCGTCTGCACGAGTGCGTTTTTCCAGCTCACCACGAACCAAACAATGAGCAGGAAGGTTATATTCCAAATCTGGCGCACCAGTGAACATACGCATTGGGTCTTTCTGAGATTTACCCGCCTCGATATATTTCGCTTCAGTAATTACACCATTGTAAAGTTCGGTATTAAGTAAAGCTTCACAATCACTTGCGCCAGTAGCATGTGCCAAGCCGATACTTGATACACCCGCAGCAGCAAAGATCATCGCACGAACGACAGTGGATAATCGAAAATTATTACCAGATTGCATAATTAGTCCCCAATTGATTATTGATGACAAATTTACCATCCAATTATTCAATACAAAAATAGAAATATTTGCTCAAAAACATCTAATAATTCGATAACCAACATATACTAAATAACACTTGTAAACTTCTGTGCTGTTTTTAAAATCATTTCTTTTAAATACGTTACTGCCGGGCCAGACTGCCGATTATATTTTTCTACCAGATAAAGTGGAATGGTCGTGGACACATCTCGGCTAAGCTGAATCTCTTTTAGTTCACCACTGTTCAGCTCTGAGGTAATGCAGTGTAATGGCAGCCATCCAAAGCAAAGTTGAGCTTTCACTGCAGCGATCGCCGCTTCGACAGAACGAACAGACAAATTATTGTAGGGAATGCTATCTAATGGTTCTCTCTCCAGTCTCAAAGAACTTTGATAAAAGACCTGACAATATTCCCTGTAGATCGCCAACAGTGAACATATTTCCTTCCTGTTTAAAAATCGGATGTTCTTTATGAGCAACAGGAATCAACGTAATTTCCAGTAATTTAGGTCCTGGCAATAACCCATTTTCTGAGACACTAATGCCGATGTCATAATCCAGATCGTCACTCGGTAAGAGGCGCAACTGTTCATCAATCTGTACCTGTGTATGAGGAAAACGTTGATTAAATTCCCGGATAGCAATAAACAAAATATCTTTGGGAAAAATATATTCAACCGCCAGAGAGATTTGTGCTTCTATACCATCGCTTAGGTAACAAACGCTCTGTTCCAAATCAGTTAACTGTTCAAGTACTACTCGTGACCGATGCAGTACAGTGTAGCCTATCGGGGTAAGTTCACACTGCCGGCCTTCCACTTTGAGAAGTTCAACACCCAGTTGGGACTGTAATTTTGCCATCGAATAACTGATGGTTGACTGGCTACGGTTAAGAACTTTTGCCGCTGCACTGTAACCATTTTCTTCAACGATGGTTTTGAAAACCAGCCACTGATCAATTGTTGTTTTATACATAGATACTTTTCTCGCCAATATATCGTTAGCCAATTACCATGGAGCATGGCTTATATCGTAACTAGTTGCCCCTATTTCCCGTAGTCGTTTTGCATCAGCAGACGAAGCGCTACCATACATTCTCGAGTATTCCCGACTAAACTGAGACGGACTTTCATATCCGACTTCATAAGCAGTCTCGCCAATATCTTTACCTTCAACCAATAATTTACGAGCTTCCTGCAATCGAAGTGTTTTCTGATACTGCAGAGGAGTCATTCCTATTGCAGAACGGAAATGACGATGAAATGATGCCTGACTCATTCCTGCCTGTTCTATCAGCTCTTTTATCTTCATTGCTTCAGAATAGTGCTCTTTGACCCAGTTAATAACTTCCCTAACCTTATTTACCCGGTAGTCATTACCCGCAATTTGCCGCAAAATTGCATACTGTTTGCCTTGTAACAGACGGTAAAGTATTTCTCTGTCTACCATCGGCGCAAGAAATGAAGTGTCATCGGATTTTCCCAGCAAGTCGAATAATCGGGATAATGGAGCAAGAAATTCTTCGGTTGCAGAATCAAGAGCAAAACACTCCCCGATACTGCACCATATTGGAAAATTTTTTGCCGGAAAAATTACCTGCCGGCGCATGAACCACTGCTGCATTAGCCATCATTGGCAAGCATGCAGCCAGTAGTAATCCGCATCGCTTAAGATTATTTTTCATATTACTCCCGTACACTAGAATCTGTATTTATTCCCATAAAACTTCAGAAAATTATCGATATGAAGCTTCAAAGATTTCAGTGCTATCAGCATCTGTTAATGGAACCGGATCATTTTCAAACAAACGTCCCATGGTTCTTCTTGCTTCTTCTGCCAGATGGCGAAGATCTCCCTTGCTGATACCGTAATCGGACATTTTAAGCTGATCAACACCACACGATTTTTGTAACTCAACAAGTACATCGACAAAGTCCATCGCTTGAGTAGCGTCTGATTTCCCCATCGCTTTTGCCATATCAATCATACGTTCATCACAAGTGCCTGATTTAGCAAAATGCGAAAAATACGCTTTGCTGATCATGATTAATCCTGCACCATGTGGCAAATCATGCTGAGCCGCTGATAATGCGTGTTCCAGAGAGTGCTGACTCACGACACCACAAATACTTTCAACCAGTCCGGAAAGCGTATTACCAAAGGCCACTTTCCCTCTTGCTTCCAGGTTGTCACCTTCTTTTACTGCCGTTTCCAGACTTTCTGCAATATTTTTAATTGCAGTTAGCGCGTACATATCACTCATGGCGTGTGCATTTTTGGAAAGGTATCCTTCTGCGCTATGGAACAGCGCATCAAATCCCTGAAATGCAGTAAATAACGGTGGAACACTGGTCATCATTTCAGGATCCACTACTGAAATTACCGGGAAAGTCGAATCCATACCAAAGCCAATTTTTTCATTGGTAACTTCATTCGTTACCACAAACCATGGATCTGCCTCAGTGCCGGTTCCTGCCGTTGTTGTAATGGCCACAACTGGTAACGGTGCATTCTCAACGGCTTTGCCTTTACCGGTTCCACCATGAATGTAATCCCAGTATTCACCATCATTTGTCGCCATCAGAGCAATTGCTTTGGATGCATCAATCGAGCTTCCGCCACCTAAACCAACGATAAAATCACATCCTTGTTCTTTGGCGGCAGCTGCACCATCCATAATATTTTTGGTGGTTGGATTAGGTTTGATTTGATCAAAAACGAAGTACTCAACATTGGCCTGTTTCAGTTCCTGTTCAACAGTTTCTAAATAGCCATATTGACGGGTTGATTTCCCATTTGAAATCACGATTAATGCTTTTTTACCCGGTAACTGTTGATCATGAAGTGTTTTGATTTTACCTGAACCAAATAAAATTCGAGTAGGAATATAATATTGAAAAGACATCGTTCATCCTTTGATTCATTTTTTTAAAAACTGAGATGCAGTACTACATCGCCGCCAGATAACGTTCCATGGCCATGAAAAAGGTCAGAAAAAGACAAACAAGCGGAGATTGGTATCGCGTTGCAGAACCATAAATGTGCCCAGAGATAAAAACCGACCACATTTATGCAATGTATTAATTTACGTATAGGAATCTATCGTAAACGATTATAAAAATGCGCCGTTATCCACCTGGATAACCTGACCGGTCACAGCACGGCCCATTTCACTGGCTAAATAAAGAGCAGCGTATGCCTGATCTCTTGGATCTGTCATTGGCACAGTGGTATTTACATACTTATCAGAAAATTCCAACATCACGTCGCCCCCCTCCTGTTCTCCTGCAGCCCAAGCTGCTGCAGCTTCAGTATCAGTCACTCCAGGAGCAATCGCGTTACAACGAATATTCGTTCCGGATAAACGTATAGCAATATTTTTTGTCATTGTATTTACCGCACCTTTGGTTGATGTATATGCAACACCACAAATAGGAAGCGTACCATTCACTGACGAGATATTAATAATGCGTCCTTCATTTTTAGGAAGGAAATGCTGAACAGCTTCACGACAATATCTGAATACACCCGCCAAATTCAGCTCGACAATTTTTGCAAAATGTTCATCAGTCGCTTCTTCTACAGCAACCATATCGCCCGATCCCGCATTATTAACTACGATATCCACGTCACCAAAGGTTGCTATAGCTTGTTCAAACACTTTCTTAGGTGCTGTTGGATCACTTGAATCGGCGATAACACCAATTGCTTTACCGCCTTCTTGTGAATTGATTTCACTTACCACTTCATCAAGTAATGTTTTTCCCCTGGCGGTAAGGACAACATTAGCACCTTCTTCTGCAAATAATTTTGCTATAGCTAAACCTATACCTTTACTGGCACCAGTAACAATTGCAGTTTTACCTAATAATAATTGTTTCATATTCGCCTCACGGAAATTTCGGTTGATAAAGAAAATGGCCAATTTAGCATTGACCATTTTTACTAAGTGGAGTCTTATTTCAGATTTGTTTTGAAGAAGTCAGTTAACTTATCAAAAGGAATCAGTTCAACGCGGTCATAAAGATCCACATGTCCAGCTCCTGGAACAACGTATAGTTCTTTGGGTTCACCCGCTAATTTGTAAGCTTCTTCACTCCATTCACGAGAGTGTGCATTTTCACCCATAACAAATAACATAGGTCGTGGAGAAATTGTCGCAATATCGTTGAATGGGTAGAAGTTTAAAAATTTCACATTACTTACTAATGTTGGGTGAGTAGTTAACTGTGAGCTATCACCTTTAGGTGTGTATTCACCACGCTCTGTACGATAGAAATCGTAGAACTCTTTTGCAATTGGGTGAGAATTTTCATCAACATGGTGTGGTGAACCGCCAGTGTATTTTGTTTCACCACCAGTGTATTCTACGTAACGTTCTTCAGAAGCTGCTGCTACCATTGCTTGAGTTTGAGCAATAGTTTGCATGTGTTGATACATGTTACGAGTAAAGCCGCCCATGTCGTACATACTTACAGTAGCAATCGCTTTCAGACGAGAATCAACTTTTGCAGCACTGATAGAAAAACCTCCACTACCACAGATGCCGATTACACCAATGTTATTACGATCAACAAATGATTGAGTGCTCAGGAAATCCGCAGCAGCACTAAAATCATCAGCATAAACATCTGGTGCTACAGAGTGGCGAGGTTCACCTTCACTTTCCCCCCAGTAAGACAAGTCAAATGACAAAGTCACAAAACCACGTTCAGCCATTTTTGTAGCATACAGATTTGCACTTTGTTCTTTTACCGCTCCCATTGGGTGACCAACGATAATTGCAGGATTTTTTACATTTTTGTCTAAATCTTTAGGAACAAAAAGGTTACCTACAACTTTCATGTTGTATACGTTTTTAAAACTGATTTTCTGAACAGTGACTTTATCACTGGTGTAGAAGTTATTTGCACCATGAGACATATCGGCCCCTATTGATGAAAATGACATAATTAATGTACTAAATAAGGCAAGTAACTTGTTCATGGATACCTTCCGAAATAAGTGATTATCTGATCATAAATATGGAGAAATGAGTCTGATGAAATAACATTACTGCTTAGTTTCCATCAGTTAATTATTCACTAAATTATCGTTTAAGATATACAATGATTGACCGTGATTATTGCCTATTCCTCGGATAAGTTAATTATTAAAATAAGCATTTACTAGTTAGAATTAAAAAAAAGCCATACCAATCCAATGGTATGGCCAGACACACAATCTGTCTTTTTGATTTCAATGAATTTTTAAAAGCAGCTGTTGTTTCAAATAAGGGTGAAATAAAAATCGTACGTATTATTACATTACTTTTATTTTATTAGTATAACAATCGTCTAAAATTATTGCCTATTTCACCGAATATTATTTATTATTCAAATATACTGAGAGCATATCGACTACGACCTAATAAGAAACACCTTTTTCTTTAAACACTCTGTTACCAAATAAGAAAGAGAGGTGAATAAAACTAACATGGATACATACTGCCCGAAAAAAGAAAATGCAGTCTGTTCGTAATCAAACAACACAAAACGATGAGTCATCAGCATATAAGAAAATATCTGCTGCTTTATCAAAGCATACACGCCATACACACACACGATACCTAATGCTAGCCATACCATCATTTTGTATTTTTTGGGTAAAACATAGGGTTTTTTGAGTGGAAAAAAGTGAATCATCTGACTCCAGTGAAGGCCAAAATGCAATGAGGAAAGAACAAAACACCAGTAAGCCGACACAACGTGAATTTTACTGGCGGTGGTCATCCCCATTTCGATATTCATAAATGAAAAAACGTGAGAAGAAATAATAACGCCGCTATACATCAGGTAGAACGCACAAATAAGAAGCAAGAAGTTCATCATCGTATTGATGGTTCTGAGCAAAGTGTAATGTCCCTTTGTCAGTGTCATGTACCAACGTCGAATAAGGTAATTATGCACCACCCACAACATAATCATGATGGTGCCGATAACCTCATGCAGAAAATCTCCTGTGATCATAAATCCCATCAGGAAAATCAGAATAAATGGCATCAGTACATCGATAATCACTCTTAACTTGATTGATGTTTTCATTTTATATCTTACCCGGATCTACCTAAAATCGACCTCAGGAAGCCATTCATCTACTTCTTTTTCTGAGTCCAGGATACGATAATCTGAAATAACCAGTGGCTTCCTCACTTCTGCATCAGGCTCTAGTCGCTGTATGGTATTGACAGATTTACCAAGCCCCCCTCCCATATGCAATGTAAATGGAATGATTGTTTTCCCAGACAAATCGTATTTTTCCAGGAAGGAATAGAGAGCCAGAGGAATATCCCGATACCATACTGGATAACCCAAAAATACAATATCGTATTCACTTATGTTTGAAAGATGGCTAATCAGAACAGGCCTTAGATTTTCATCTATTTCGTTTTCGTTCTGTTCTACTGTCTGGTCAAAATTATTTGGATAGGTAATGGTAGTGATTACAGAAAAAAGATCACCACCGACCCTTTTCTGAATCCACTCAGCAACAATTTCTGTATCACCTTTATATGTACCTGCTACCGCTTTTACACTGGCATGTGTCGATGCATCAACATTACCTGGGAATGTATCAAGGTCAATATTAAGGTTCTGTGCAAGAGTGAAATAAGCGATCAATATTTTATGATTAGGATTAATATCCTTCGCAAAAAGAGTTCCGGAGATAAAAATAAGAAAAATAACTCCTATCCGCTTTTTCATCTGTTTACTCCCAATAGAAAAAAGCAGTTACTCTGCCCGAGTGATAATTAACGTAATTGAACTACCTAACTCCTTGACTATCGACAAATCGTCTTCAATGCGACCAAATGTGATCATATCTTTATAGTCTTGCGATTTTTCCTCACCAGCAAAAAGGATAGAAAAATAACTTCCTGCCAGATCAATATCCCCGTTTTTCCACCCGTTGTGTTTTTCATTTTCATCAAAGGCAAGAGGAGAATTTAATGTTCCACAATAGTCCATTTCGTATCTGTGCAGGGTGATTGTGTATGGCAATTTAGAAAGGACATCCTGACCGGTTTTATTATCGTAGATAACTGCCTTTATTTTCTTTTCCCCAATAGTCAGTACAACAGGGGTTGTTTGTATATTGGAACTTTTATTTAGTGTGCTCATATCTTCTCCTTGTACGTTACTACAATATGCAAAGAGAGACAGACATAGCCCGAAAAATAGTACGAATAGTTTTTTCATTATATTCTCCCTGAATAGTAATCAGAGTAAATAATATATAACCTGAACCTTAATGTTCTTTGCTCAGATCCTATGACTTTCACTTTCGTATGAATAGGCAAACATTAAAGAGAATCGTTATAGCTTCAGCGGTTTTTTAATAAGTAAATTAGAATTTAATCTGATACAGATAAATAAACATCAAGAACTCATAATGAAAAAAATACAAAACATACTATTAACTAACCTGATAATAATGAGTATAACCTTATTACTGGGAGGCTGTTCTTTGTTCCAAAACACTCGATTCGGCTATGAACCACAAGGGGAAGATTTAAAACGAATTCAGAGTTCCCCAAACTATTCAAATGATGAATTTCATAATCAAATTCCAACATCCGTGCTAAAGGAAGGAGAAAGTAAATTATCCATCATTATTAGCAACATAACGAGCTCAGCACAAAACCTAAGACCTGACGGAACAATTCCGCACGCTAGAAAAGTTGATCTCAAAGCTCTCAATGTCAATCAAGATGTTCTTATCTGGCTCGGTCATTCTTCATTTTTTGTTCAGATAGCGGGTAAACGCATATTAATCGATCCTGTACTTAGTACGTACGCATCTCCTGTTTCGTTTGCTATTCCAGCTTTTAAAGGATCAACTATTTATTCTGCTTCTGATATTCCAGAAATAGACCTGTTGCTGATTACTCACGATCATTGGGATCATTTAGACTATGACACTGTCAAAGCTCTGCAAGCAAAAATAAACAAAGTTATCGTCCCCCTGGGTGTCGGTTCTTATTTCAAAGGCTGGGGTTATTCTGCCAAGAAAATAAATGAATTAGATTGGTATGAGCAATTAAATCTAAATGATTCACTCGCAGTATACTTAATACCTGCCCGTCATTATTCAGGTCGAGGTTTAACCAGTAATAAAACACTATGGGGCGGGTTTATTCTGGAATCAAATGAACGACGAATTTTGTTCGGAGGAGATTCTGGCTATGATTCTCATTTCAAAGAGCTGGGTGAAAAGTTCGGACATTTTGATCTGGTTGCGTTAGATATGGGCCAATACGATCCTCGCTGGCCCTATATTCATATGACACCAAAAGAAGCAGCTCAGGCAGCCATTGATCTCAATACAGATATCTTATTACCCGCTCACGTTGGTCGTTTTACTCTTGCACAACATGATTGGCGAGAACCTTTTGAACAAATTACAGTAGAAAGTAAAAATAAGCCATATCAAGTAATTACACCACTAATAAGTGAAACCATAGATTTTAATTCCATTAAGGAAAATTACTTACCGTGGTGGAATATCTAAACCAATAGTTAACTAAAAAGTATGTGTGATACAAAAAGCCATCGTATACATGTTACGGCGGCTCACGCATTCATTATTAATGACCCAACAACTCAACCATTTCAACCAGACAATCCAAAGCGACAGCGACATCTTCAACATTCACATTTTCCCTGGGGTTATGGCTTATTCCTTTTTCACAGCGAACAAACAGCATTCCAACAGGGGCAATATTTGCCATCATCATGGCATCATGACCAGCGCCACTGGACAAAGAATGAGATGACTGTCCCGTCACTTTTTCCACCACATGGGACCATCGTTTCTGTAGTTCTCGATCACAGGGAACCGCATCCGCCTGATAGATATTTTCACTATTAACGCTAACGATTCTTTTCTGACCAATTTGCTTGTATTGGGTTAATAATTCAGCACAGCAGTGCTCAAGCAGCTGTTGATCCTGACTACGAATGTCCAGGCTAAACTGCACATCTCCGGGAATAACATTCACCGCGGCACCTTTGACCTGACACTTACCAACGGTGGCAACAATCCCCATTTTTTTAGCATATGCTTCGGTCAGAGAAATCATCTCAGCAACGGCACATAATGCATCGTTTCTCAGCTCAACAGGTACCGTTCCGGCATGTCCGGCCACACCTTCCACATCAATCAGAAACCGTTTAGCACCGGCAATTCCGGTCACAACACCAACAGGCAAAGCTAAATTTTCCAGTACCGGACCCTGTTCGATATGCACTTCCAGATACGCTTTTATTGATTCATTAGCTCTGCTCGCCTTAGGAATTGATTTAGCATCTAATCCAAAATTTGCCATTGCCTGTTGAATAGAAACACCTGCAGAATCTTTAACACCTAACCAGGTAGGCTCCCACTTACCACATACACCGCCAGAACCAAGCAGTGTGGTATTAAATCGTGTTCCTTCTTCATCAGCAAAAGCAACAATATCAACATGAAACGGAAGAGCAGCAGCCTTTAGACTTTTCATGGCCTCAATCGCCATAATCACGCCAAGCGTTCCGTCATATTTACCTGCATTAACTACCGTATCACTATGGGAACCGATAATAACAGTATCCTGAGCAGGATTTTCAGAGACCAATCTCCCCCATTGATTCCCCACTTCATCCTGCCAGGTCTGAAGACCAGCTTTTTCCATCCACCGGGCTATCTGATGATGAGCCTGTTTATGCTCATCAGTCAGATAGGTTCTGGCTACTATTCCATCCCTGGAGCTGAACATGGATAGCTGTTCAATTCTATCCATGATTCGTTGAGCTTTTTGTTGTCCTGCTAGCGACATCCTTTCCCCTCACTATTTATTTTGTATTTATTATTTATAGAGTTCCATAGCAGCAACAACCGCCTTTCCGGCATCGATTGGGGCACCATGTTTTAATAAAATAGCTTCAAGACCAGCCAGTGTGGAAAGGACACATTCCTGTCTTGCGTTATAACCCATAGTGCCAATACGCCAGATTTTTCCTGTCAACGGGCCAAATGCCGTACCAATCTCAATACCAAAACGGTGTAAAAGTTCAAGACGAACCGCTTCACCATTCACCTGAGACGGGATATGAACGCCCACAACATTGTTCATTTTGAAATCCTGCTGACCAAATAGCTCAAGCCCCATCGCTTTCAGGCCATAAGCCATTGCATCACCAGCCTGTTTATGGCGGGCAATAACGTGATCAGGACCTTCTTCCATAAAGATACGGGCACATTCACGCGCTGCATATAACATGCTGGTTGCTTCTGTATGGTGATTCAGACGTTCCGGACCCCAGTAATCCATGATCATCGCCAAATCAAAGTAATTTGAACGAATGATTTCATCGTCACCGGCAATATGTTTATCGGTTTTAATGCCCGCTTCTACGTGTTTTCTGCGATTGATCACGTCAACAGCCGCATCACTTAATGTGATTGGTGCACTACCTGAAGGCCCGCCAAGACATTTTTGCAGACCCGCCGAAACCGCATCTAAATGCCATTCATCTACTTTTAGGTCATTACCCGCAATCGATGCCGTTGCATCGCAGTAGAACAGAACGCCATGACGTTGACATACTTCGCCTAATTCTGCCAGAGGCTGATTCATAGTGGTTGAAGTGTCACCCTGAACCGTTGCCAGAAGTTTAGGTTGAAACGCTTTGATTTCCTGTTCTACACGTTCGGCACTTGCCACTTCACCCCATTCAAAATCGATGGTTCTAACTTTCGCGCCCACACGTTCTGAAATTTCAGCTAATAGATGTCCGAAACGACCAATCACAGGAATTAATACTTTGTCGCCCGGTTTCAGAATCGAAACCAACACAGCTTCAATACCAGAGCGAGCAGTACCATCAATCAACATCGTTTGTTGATTCTTAGTCTGAAACACACCGCGATATAAAGACTGTACCTGGTTCATATACCCGGTCATTATCGGATCGTACTGACCAATCAGGGCAGAAGACAGCGCCTGATACACTCTTGGATAGGCGTTAATGGGTCCCGGACCCATTAATAAACGTTGTGGTGGGTTTAGTGTTTCGAACAGTTGATGATTATTTTCCATTTTTTACTCCATTTACTCCAAGGCCATCGCTACGCGGATCGCTGGCAGCGTCCGCCTCTCCGTCTGAATTCAGAACGATTGCTCCTGCATGACCCATTAATTCGTTGTTATCTGTTACTGATGTGATGTCATGTCCTTTTGCGGTTAAGGCATCACCCAAAGATTCATATAATGATTGCTCAAGTCTTAGCTGATGAGTGTCATCACCCCATGTGCGCCCCAATAACCAACGCGGTTCGGCTATCGACTGAGCAAGTTGTTTCTGTTGATACGTGTATCTTGTGTATAGGCACGCCTGAGTCTGAGGCTGCCCCTCGCCCCCCATGGTTCCGTACACCATGCGTCGTCCGTCATTAAATTCCGCATAGGCCGGATTTAAGGTGTGAAATGGCTTCTTATTCGGTGCCAGACAGTTCGGGTGGTTTCGATCTAATGAAAAGCTTTTTGCCCGGTTATTCCACACAATCCCGGTTTGAGGAAGTACAGCGCCAGAGCCAAATTCCCAGTACACACTCTGAATAAAACTCACCATAGTGCCATATTGATCGGTTGCTCCCATCCAGACAGTGTCCCCTGGTTTTGCAATATGTGGCCATGGTTTCGCCTGAGACATATCGATATTGTTCACACAGTCATCGATAACCGAATCTACCAACCAGGATTGCAAAGGTGTTGCCAAATGTTTAGGATCTACTATTTCGCTGTCACGAATGATAAATGCCTGTTTGGTTGCTTCTACAATCAGATGAATATGGTCAGTTTCATCTTTCACCTGATCAGCTAAACGATCGTAAATTGCAAGGATCAATAAAGAAGCTAAACCCTGAGTGGGTGCATCATGATTAAATAATTGTCCCTGAGCTGTTTTAACCTGTAGCGGCTGACCGACAACAGCCTGGTGACGTTGTAAATCGGATAAGCGAATTGGGCTACCTAATGCCGCTAAATCTTCAGCGATAACTTCTGCCAGAGATCCCCGGTAAAAATCATCCAACCCCTTTTCAGCAAGATGAGTGAACGTTTCTGCCAACTTATCATTAATGACAGTGTCGCCAAGAGTTAACGGCTGACCCTGTTTTAAAAACAGCTCTTTAAAACTCTCAATGTCGTGCAGTCTTGGGAATGTCTTATTGCTTGCATCTACCAGACTTTGTGTCACTGTAATTCCATTTTGGGCAGCATTAATTGCAGGCGCTAATAAATCACCCAACGCCATCCCCGTAGAGTTCCAACGTAACGCTTCATGCCACGCTGATACTGTTCCCGCCACCGTAATAGCGGCTTGACCACCGCTGTCTGGCAGCTCAGTAGCGGATGCTTTATAACGATCAATTGTTGCGAGTTCCGCCGCAGCGCCACAACCATCAATGGCAACCGGAGCTTTTTCTTTTTCACAGATCAGCCAGAAACTGTCTCCGCCAATACTATTCATATGCGGATACTGAACCGACACCATAGCAGCCGCTGCCACCATAGCTTCACTCGCGGTACCACCTTGTTCTAAAATAGCCAGTCCTACTTTTGCTGCTTCATGATGAGGCGCGGTGAAGGCAACCTGATGTTTCATAAACCTTCTCCTTCGCCAACAAGATACATCGCTGTATTGATAAGAGTCAGTTCATTGTCAGGTAGCCCTAACAGTGAAACGCCACAAGGACCGTTTTCCATATTTAACATCGGGATATGTAACTGGGGACAACCAGACAAGCCAGCAATCGCAGTCAATCCCATTAACTGTGAACGATACACAGCCAGCTCTGATGCGGACATTGTTAAGCTTGGAGGACCTGCCGGTGTTGTCGGCAATACGATCACACCACCACATTCAGCCAATTTACTGATAAAAGCTTCACGAAACTGATGTTGCTCGGCCAGACCTTGTTCATATTGTTCTGGAGAAATTGTCCTCGCCCAACGAACCCGCTCAGCAATAGCCGGATCGATCGCATTTTCATGCTCGCTCAGCCAATCACCATGTTTTTTGATGATTTCATAGCCCTGAATGGTTCTGAACAACTCACTTAACGCAGCCAGGTCGCCAACCAAACCATGATCATCCATTTCAGTAACAACTATATCGTGTGCTTCTGCTATCAGAACAAAACGCTCTAATCGTGGTTGATAAGCAACATCATCAAGTGATTTTAATGTCGCAATCGTTTCTGAACGCTCATGACTATCATGATTGTTTCTGCCAGCCAACGCCTGATACACATCTTTTAAAACCGTTAACTGCCGCGCAAACAGCCCTGCAGTATCAAAACTCATTGATAATTCAAATGCAGAAGCAAGGGATAATTTGCCCAGCGTTGGCCGCAAACCAAAAATGCCGCAGTAACTGGCAGGAACACGAACCGAACCGCCGGTATCTGTCCCGATAGCAAATTCTGCATCCCCATTCGCAACCGTCACTGCCGATCCACTTGAAGAACCACCTGGAATACACTCCGGCGCTTTGGGATTTACAGGCGTCCCGTAATGGATATTCTGTCCATTTAAACTGTACGCCAGCTCGTCTGTCTGCACACGACCGACACACTCAGCTCCCTGAGACAACAACTCAGAAATAAGCGGAGAGGTACTGTTTGCTTTGGTATGTGTTGCCAACCATGTCGGATTGCCCGCACCAGTCACATACCCTTCAACATCAAACAGATCTTTAAAGACAAAACGTAAACCAGTCAAACTGCCCAGTCCTGTCGGTAACAATTCATCCGGTCCCTGAGCACAATAAATCGCGTCATTCCTTTGCATTACAAACGTCCTTATGCCTGTGAAGCCGTTGCTTTTTCGACGTTATACTGATCGGCATAACGGTTCGCCAAAATAGCGCAGTAAAAAATCTGCAGCGGGTGATAAAGCATAATAGGCAGTAAAATCATTCCGAGATTCGGGTCAGCCCCAAAAATGACTTTAGCCATTGGCACACCAGCCGCTAAGGTTTTCTTGGTTCCGCAGAAAACCGCAGCCACTTCGTTTTCCCGTTCAAAGCCGACTTTTTTCGCTCCCCACTGAATGGAGTGAACCATAATCAGTAAGACAACACAGCAAATCACAATGCACAGTGCCAACAAGCCGACAGAGAAATCACTCCAGATATGATTAGCAACAGAATCACAGAACGCGTTATAGACAATTAAAATAATCACGTATTTATCGACTTTATTTACAACTGCTTTATGTCTCTGAGTGAATTCAACCAGCAATGGACGCAGAAGTTGTCCCGCAATCATTGGTACCAACAGCAACTTAGAAATAGAAATCACCGATCCCATTAAATCAAGCTGAACACCTTCAAATCCCATAAACAACTGGATAAACAGCGGCGTAATGAACACCCCTAAAATACTGGATAAAGAAGCGTTAAAAATAGCACCCGGTACGTTACCTTTGCCCACACTGGTCATGGTAACAGAAGATGAAATAGTACTTGGTAAAACAAAAAGATAACAAAAACCAAACGCTAACGCCGCAGGCATAAAAGCAAGAAACGCATTACCAAACACTACCCATAAAATGGGATAAATTAAAAAAGTCGCACACTGAATGTAAATATGCAGGCGCCAGTTGCTGATGCCAGCTCTAATTGCCGCTGGAGATAGTCCTAACCCATGCAAAAAGAACACAAGCGCAATACCGATCCCAGTTAATTTATCTAAATGGATGACACCATCCGTTTTACCGATAGATTCCGTTACCGTGGCTAATAAAATGGCCGCAATTAAGCCAAGTAAAAACCATTCTTTTTTTATTTTACTAATAGCACTCATCGTTCTTTGTCCTTATTCCAGCTCGCCTAATTGGGTATAGTTGGAACTAATCGTCCGGCTGGTATTCGTTGCCCGATCTTTTAAATGGAAAAATGTCTGGTTTACAAAATAAGAAATCAGACTCATTGGTACCGCATAACTGTCTAACGGCAAATCATTATTCATATAACAAACAAACATTTGTTTGACATCAGACGCATATTTCTGACCGGACTGATCTGTGATCAGCAGACAATCAAAAGGCTTCAGAAATTCAACAATCTGTTGGAAATTCGCAACCCGGCGACGAATGCCAAACAGGATCACAAAATCATCTTCATCAATGGAACTTAAATCTTCACCAATGGTTTGCCCCGGAAGCGGAAGCAGTACAACATTGTCACGACACTGAGCAAGTTGCTGGCGAAAGTGCATGGCCAATGGATAACTATTCCGGTAACCAATAATGATTACCCGCTTTGCCGACACCAGTTTTGCAACGATTTCTTCACCATGACCTTCTGCAAGCTGAGACCACAACTTATCCAGTGCAACGACATCCTGACTAAATCCACTGTCATGCAGTTCAGTGGTAATCACCGGATTACCACTGTCTCGTTCAGACATTAATTCATTTCTCAGCGCGACATGGTCTTCATAGCCTAATTTACGGATAAAACGGCTGATGCTGGTTTTCGACACACCACAGGCTTCGGCTATTTCACTGGTCGATAACATCAGTACTTTCTCAGGATTAACCTGTAAAAAGTCAGCGATACGCCGGTTACTATCCGTCAGAGTCGAGTAATGTCTGGTAATACGAGAGCTTAATGAATTATTATTTGTCATACATATCTCTCTTTACTTTTCAAATGAAACGATTGAAACAATAATATCAAATAAAGAAACGATCGTTACACAACAAGGTAAAAAAATTTCTCTTTTCTTGCTTATTAGTGCCCCCTACTAACATAACAATTTAGTAGGAGGCTTTAACTTATTTCTCTTTCACCGGAGTTAATGATTTAAAAGTAACTCGTTCTGAATCCATCATAAGACGATAGCTCGCTGCTGCTACACAACCACCGATGAATAATGCGTAATTCGCCAACTCAGTCACGACAAAAGTAGCCAGAATTGCAGCAATACCAGCGATAATTAATGCATAAACTGCTTTCTTATTAACACCATTTTCGTACCAGTAGCATCCTTCTGGTGACTCTGTATATAAAGCATCGACATCAACTTCTTCTTTTTTGATCATAAAGTAGTCAACAATCACAATACCGTACAGAGGACCAATCATCGCGCCCAGAATATCCACTGTATAATGGATAACTTCTGGATTATTAAACAGGTTCCATGGTGTTAATAAAACAGATCCAAAAGCAGCAATAAAGCCCCCCATTTTGAAACTGATTTTCTGTGGATTGACATGTGAAAAGTCAAAAGCTGGAGCCACAAAGTTAGCCACAATGTTTATACCGACAGTTGCAAAGATAAAAGTTAACGCACCAAGAACGGTAATTAGTCCTGAATCCAAACGTTTCACCGTTTCAACCGGATCCACAATCATTTCACCAAATACAGGAATTGATGCAGAAACGATAACAACAGCAAACAATGAAAACAGGATAAAGTTAAGAGGTAAACCCAACAGGTTGCCAAATTTTAATTTTTCATAAGAACCACAATAACGAGAAAAATCACTAAAGTTTAATGTTGGACCAGCAAAGTATCCGGCAACCAGTGCAATAGCGATAACCATTTGGATAATCACATCCCAACCTTCTAATTTTTTACTGCCTAGATTGAAACTAATATGATCCCAGCCGGCACGGTTAATCATGTAAATACATAATGCCGCCATAGCAATATAAATAGCAGGACCGGACCAATCGATTACACGACGGATCATGTCCATACCAAACATAAAGACAATCGCCTGCATGACCCACATCGCAATAAACCCGCACCATCCCAGATATGACAAACCAAGGAATGAGCTGTTAGCAAGGCTTTCCAAGTCTGGGAAAAAGTAAAGAATTAAAATGATAAACGAACTTGAAGCCAGAAATGTTTGAATACCGTACCAGACAACAGCAATTAAACCACGAATAACCGCCGGAATATTCGCGCCAAAAACGCCAAATGACATCCGGGCAACAACAGGAAATGGTACACCAGCCTTTTGTCCTGGTTTTCCCATTAAGTTGGCAAACACCATAACAATAGAAATACCAGCCAATAGACTGATAAATACTTGTATACCATTTAATCCCAATGCAAATAGACTAGCAGCAAAAACATAGCCACCAACACTGTGTACATCAGACATCCAAAAAGCAAAAATACTGTACCAGCCCCATTTTTGTTCTCTATCTGGTAATAAATCATCATTACTCAATCTCGGGCTTTGGGGTAATTGTGATTTCATATCGACTCTCCTTAGTCAGATTGTATACAATAATACATAATCCATGTATGCGATAAGTGTGCCAATTTATTTATCCCTTGTTTTATATAGGATCCATCCATTTATAATTATAATATTGTGTTATTAACGCCCCAATAAGATGCAATAAGTCACCAATAATGTGCACAAAAAGAAGAAATGATGCAGAAAATAGCCCTATACAAGGATTTATGAATGGTATACATTTTGCTTACCAATATTGTATACAAAGAAGCAAAATATTATAAAAGAGTGTATCAATGTCTAATGATGAAATTATTTATAAACAGATTCTAAAAGCAATTGTTGAGCATCAGCTTCCTCCGGGCTCACGATTACCTGAAGATAAACTATCAGAAGCTTTTAATGTAAGCAGAACCGGGATACGAAAGGTATTACAACGCCTTGCCTTAGAGCACTTTGTGCTTATACAACCCAATAAAGGTGCACAGGTTAATAACCCCAGTGAAAAGGAAGCAATAGAGGTATTTGACAGTCGGGCGGTGATTGAACCACAGCTGATCCCAGATTTATTACTCCACTGGGATTTAAAACAATCTGAACGTTTTCGCAACATGGTCGATTTAGAACGAAAGGCTGAACTCGATAACGAATTTGCCGAATCAATACAGTTAACAGCACAATTCCATTATGAATTAGCCCGACTGGCAGGCAACAGCATTCTTGCAGACTATGTGGAACAGTTATGTTATCGCTCATCTTTGGTTATCGCAGCGTATGGTTCCAAAAGCAGTGTCGGCTGCAACAACGATGCTGATGATGAACGTCATGAAGACTTCATCAATATTTTGGATACAGGAGATACCGTAAAAGCCCAGTCCTGGATGAAAATGCATCTTCAAAATATCAAACTGTCTTTAAATCTTAATAGCAAGCAAGATGATGAAATTGATTTTCGTCGTTTATTTGCCTCGCAAGAATAACGTCAACAGCTTCTAAGGAAAGATCATGCTTATTAATTTAATCAACCCTAATACCTGTCAGGGGATGACAGACGCAATTAGTGTATCAGCCGCAGCAGTTGCGCTACCTTCCACCAATATTTTTGCGGTCAATCCCTCTAATGGTCCCATGAGTATTGAATCTGCATTTGATGAAACTATTGCGAGTGCTGCTTTGCTCGATGTCATCAAAGAAGGCGAAGATAAAAACGTCGATGCTCATATCATCGCGTGTTTTGGCGATCCAGCCCTTGATGCAGCCAGAGAAATTGCCACTGTTCCGGTTATCGGTATTGCAGAGGCTGCCTTCAAATTTGCATCAATCATCGCCCACAAATTTGCCATCGTTACAACAATGCGCCGCACATTACCTATGAGTTACCATCTTCTGGAAAGATATGGTTATCAAAATCATTGTTGCAGCGTACGAGCAAGTGATGTTCCGGTTCTGGATCTGGAAAACATTTCAGATGAAACTTACCAGGTTTTAAAGGCTGACTGTCTTGCAGCAATTAATGAAGACGGAGCAGAAGCTATCGTGCTCGGATGTGCAGGCATGTCTAACCTTGTCAGCAGACTGAACAGTGAACTTCCCGTCCCAATTATCGATGGTGTTGCAGCCGCAGTAAAATTAGCCGAATCGTTATCTCAATTAAACCTCACAACATCAAAAGTGGGTCAATACGATTCACCGCTATCAAAACCATTTATTGGCCGTTACCAACACTGGAATAAATAAAAAATAATAACAAGGATTTGAAAATGGAGAAACAAAACCCAAGGGATTATACCGGCTATGGTCGCAATAATTTACCAAAAGTAAATTGGCCTGGTAACGCAAAAATTGCGGTTCAGTTTGTTCTGAATTACGAAGAAGGTGGTGAAAACTGCGTACTTCATGGTGATGAGCATTCTGAAACATTTCTTTCCGAAATGTTTGGCGCAGAAGCCTATAAAGATCGCCACATGAGTATGGAGTCATTATACGAGTATGGCTCCCGAGCGGGTGTCTGGCGTATTGTTAATGAGTTTGAAAAACGCCAGCTTCCGATGACCATCTTTGGGATAGCCACTGCATTACAGCGTAATCCGGAATTAGTAGAAACCATCAAAAAAAATGATTATGAAGTGGTTTGTCACGGCCTGAAATGGATCCACTATCAGTCAATGCCAATCGAACAAGAACGTCAGCATATGACAGAAGCTCTAAATATCTTAGAGAACTTATTCGGTAAAATGCCTATTGGCTGGTATACCGGACGAGACTCCCCAAATACCCGTAACCTCGTGGCAGAACAATCTGGTTTACTTTATGACTCAGATTATTATGGTGATGATCTCCCCTTCTGGACCATGGTTGATGATATCAATAATCCGGGACAAAAACGCCCTCACCTAATCGTCCCATACACATTAGATACAAATGACATGCGATTTGCTTCTCCATATGGTTTTAGTCATGGTGAAGAATTCTTTCAGTATCTAAAAGACACATTCGACTGCCTGTACGAAGAAGGTAATCAAACACCTAAAATGATGTCTGTTGGTATGCATTGCCGAATGTTAGGAAAACCGGCACGCTTTATGGCTCTTAGAAAATTCTTGGATTATATCCAATCTTTTGATGATGTATGGATAGCCAAACGAGAAGATATCGCTCACTACTGGGTAGAAAATCATCCACCGCACTAAACCTTATATTGTATAAACTATAATCTGTTATTTTTTAAGAGAAACTGAACGTAACATTCATTTTTATCCATGTATTAAAATGGCTCCATTTGATGGGGCCAACATTGTAATGTAGACATGAAATCAACTAAACCCTCAAAGTAATTGACGCAATTTCTGGGTAACAATGAGGGTGTTAAGCGGAACGTCACTTTCGGAGGTACCTAATCCGCGATATCAAACTGTTTTTGTAGTCGTTTTCAGAAAGTTCAAGACTCATTTTCGTTTTTGGTAGATAGCTCTGTAGAACAGAACTGGACAGAATGTGTTTCAAGTTGACCTAGTAAATGTCCGTAAGAAGCACAGTATTACTGCCTCTATCGACCAAATCTCTACTATATTCTCCCTTGATAGTGATAAAATCTCCCCATCAAAATTATCGAGAAATTCTATGTTTATCCATCATGTTAACGACATCGACTGGCTGGTTATTACTGCTTTTGAAGAACTGAAAACTCTATTTATCGAAGACGCTGGTGCGATCCCTTTTTGCTTCTCTACTGCCTGCGAATTGAGCCTAATTGATCAAGCCAAGCGCAGTTATGGATATTTGCCTAGACTCAGCGGTGTAATCACCGATACCGGCACGTTTCAAAGCCAAGATAATGACGAAGATTTAAACCCACAGCTTGCCTGTCTAGTGGAGGGACGTGGTCGGGTGTTCATCTATCACGGAGGTTTTGTGGCTTTTGTGGATGATGAGCAAACCTTTATTACCCGTATGAACTGAAAATTATTCAGTAAGTTGAAATCAGAGAATTAGCAGCCCTAACGATGAGTGGGACAGAATCGTAAAAAGGAACTGGACAATTTCGCGTTACGTTATCAAATTTTCCCTCATTCTTCGGATAAAAATTTTTTATCTCTATTTCAAGACAACCGTTACATTTTAAAAACCACTCAAATTGTTATCATCAGATTGTTTGTAACAACGATAGATTTAATGATATTCCAAGGATTTACCTGTCAAATAAGAGATAATTAAATGAAAGATATGCCGCCAGACACAAGGGAAGAGTTTGAATACCGCTTAAGATCTGAACAAAAAGTATTAAATTATGCTTCGGCTGAAGATGCAAAACCAAAGTTAAAAACTTTGGTTTATCATCATTTAGGTTTAGATCATTATGCCGTAGGAATCTTGCTTCAAATGACTGGTCGTGACATAGAAGCGAGAGAGAGTTTTTCAAAGGTAGTCCCTCTAATTAAAACGGGACTCGCATATAGCCTAAACTCATATGAAGAAATTAAACTCCAATGTGAATTGTTTAAAATGTCGTTGCTGACAGGCAACCTACAACAAATAGAAGAATCAGCCGTGATAACTAAAAAAATTGCTGAGGACTTAATTGATTATAACCGTGTTTATTATTATTACGTGGCTTTAGTTCATTTGTATCTTCAACAGCCAGAAGAAGCAATGAAATTACTACCTGAAATCAGGAAATTAGAGGCGAAGAAAAGTGAAAAAGATCTTAAATTAGGCGTGGTCGATGCTATTCAAGGGATCTGCTCTAAAGATGAAAATATGCTAATAGCAGGATTAACGAAGATGTTGGACGGCCACCATCATGAACTTCGTTACCTTAGGTGGGCATTATCAGCAGGACATTTTGTAAGCGTTCCTGCGACCATGCTTTGTATCATTGCTTTAAGATATGGAATGGATGTGAAAAGTAAGTTAACGAATGCTCAGGTTGAGGTAAAAACGCGCACAGAATACCCCGAAGAGAGATCCGAATTACCCTCGACTAAACGCTTTGTTGTCCCTGCTGATTATATACCAGAGTATATGTTGTCCCCTTGGCGTGAATACTGGAACATAAATTAAATTTATCCAAATTCTTATACAGGATGTTTAATACAAAGAATTCGTAAATAAAAATGGGGCAGTTTTGCGTTACAAGTGCTAATGATTAATCAACCAATTCAATGCCCAAACTTTCCAGTAAGTTTAATGCTTCGTAACGTGTAAACTTAGCTCTTTTTACTCTATTTTCTAGCACATTAATTACAAAATTTGTGGATTCACTGAAATCGACACCTTCAAGATTGGTATGCATAAATAGACTGTGGCTTAAATCACAATATGTTATTACTGAGTCAACAAAATTTCCCTCACGAAAATCAACATCATGCAATCTGCATTCTTCAAGATAAAGTTCGTTCAACGTCAGTCCAAAAAACGACGAATCATTTAGTACGCAACGCTCAAATTTTAACTCAAAATCTGTGTGATAGACGGCCCATATTGCTCTTGTCCAATCTATACCGACTAGCTTACTTTCCTTAAATGTCACGCTAAATAATCGTGAGTTCGATAAATTAATCAAACTTAAATTACAGCGCTCAAACTCACAATTGATGAACTTACAGTTGTTAAACTGAGATTCAGAAAAATCACATTCACTAAAATGGCATTCATCAAACTCAATACCTTTCAACGAACTGTTGACTAAATTAAGCCTTTCAAAGCAAGCATCAAGGTATAACTCTCCGTCTTTTAAATTAATCATAGATCCCTCTAATCTGCCTAATATCCTTTGTTTACAACTATTTGGAATGTGATATTGGTGAATTACTAAAAACATGTTGGTCTACAATTGGTCCCTATATGGTCCCCAACATCATTTACAATGATTTGAACAACGTAATATTAGATAATAAATAACTTAAAGAAGAATTATTTTTCTTTAAAAATCAGAGGGTTGAAATAAGAAATTTTGAAGGGAGAATTTGGAGCGCGTAGCGAGAATCGAACTCGCAGCTTTAGCTTGGAAGGCTAAGGTATTACCATTATACGATACGCGCTGCATCGTGTTGATGGGACTAATATGCCACATTCAGAAAAAATTAAAAGTACTTTTTTCGGTTTTTTGTTTGTTTGCGCACATAATAAACAATTTGATATCAATTGGTTATCCTTCATACAGAACCTATCTGGATTATAGCTGTTTAAAACGAATCATCGTCCAGGAAGCTTTAGGTAACACGAAGAAAAACTGAGTGCCTGGTTTAAAATTTCCGTCTATTGTTCGGGGGATAACTTTTTCTAGCTCCTCAAAACTGTTTACAGCAAATAAATCATCTCCACATAACAGTTGTTGTTCTATTACTTCTAACTCACCAAACTCCTCAAGCTGAAGTTTTAATTCCACAGGACTGTCTACATTGGTGTTAAGAACAAAATAAGCCAGCTCACCATTCACTTCATCACAAGTAGTTAAAGTCGCCAGTTCGGGAACTTTGCCGTATTTGCTCGTATTCACTTCATCACACAACACGATATTTTTATAAACGCTACCACGCCCATAATTACTCACCTGTTGAAATGGATAATAGGTAGTATGTTTAAGAACACCACCATCAGGACTGGTATGTATCGGGGCTAATGCATTAACGAGCTGGGCAAGACAAGCCATTTTGATTCGATCAGCATTGTTAACTATGGTAGTTAACAAGCCCCCTACGACCAATGCGTCCATAAGTGAGTACACGTCTTCTGCTATCGATGGGGCTGACTGCCAACGTTTAGTGTTCATATGTTTGATATACCAGACATTCCATTCATCCAGACTTAACATCATCGTTTTGTCACTACGAACTTTTGCCTTGGCATAATCGGCTGTCGATTTGATCGTATGAATAAAATCGTTCAGATCATAGAAGGATGCAAGAAAACTTTCTTTATCGCCCTCATACTCGTAATAACGATGTAACGACAGATAATCCATCTGCTCATAACAGGTTTCTAAAACAATCCGGTCCCACTCAGGGAATGTGACCATTTCTTTAGATGAACTGCCACAAGCAACCAGTTCGATATCGGGATCAACCCACTTCAGAATTTTTGCCGTTTCACGGGCTTTCTTCGCATAATCTTCTGCCGATAAAGAACAGGTTTGCCAGGGACCGTCCATCTCATTCCCAAGGCACCAGACTTTAAAGTTATGTGGTTGTTCATGACCGTATTCACGACGCTTATCGCTCCAGTACGTTCCTTTCTCTACATTGCAGTATTCAGCCAGATAACCGGCTTCCTGTGGCGTTCCGGTCCCCAGGTTTACCGCAATCATTCCTTGTGTATTGGCTTTTTTTGTCCAGTCAGCAAACTCATCAATACCAAACTGATTTGTTTCTACAGACAACCACGCATAGTCAAGACGTGTAGGTCGCTTTTCTTTTGGCCCTATTCCGTCTTTCCAGTCATAGCCAGAAACAAAATTCCCGCCTGGATAACGGACAATAGGGACATTCAGTTCGTTGATTGCCTCTATCACATCAGTACGAAATCCCTGTTCATCTGCACAGCAATGTTCCGGTTGATAAATACCGGTATAAACAGCCCGTCCCATATGTTCAATAAATGAACCATAGATACGGTTATCGATATCAGAAATTTTGAAGTGTTTATTAACGATGCATTTAGCGTGTTTCATAATCTGAGCCCCAGTGACGATGACTCATTATAGGAACGGCAAAAAGAATAATGTTATGTAGAAAAACGCTATAAATTTGTAGGTATTGGGTAACTTTCAATTTATGAGACGTTCCCCTGAAGACAACGCCCCACAGGAAAGGTTAACGAGGCTCAGGTAAATCTAATCCATTTTCAGATAATGTACCCATTTTCGTTTTCATCTGATACGCGGCATCAATAAGGTTCATCGCTAACGCCGCACCACTTCCTTCACCGAGTCTCATTTCAAGATCAAAATAAGGTTTGATATCCAGATGGGCTAAAGCAATCTGAGCGCCCTGCTCTGCAGACAAATGAGACGGAATAAGGTAGTACCAGACATAAGGATTGAGCTGACAGGCAATTAATGCTGAAGCATAGGATAAAAAGCCATCCAACACGACAGGTATCCCAGCGGCAGCAGCACCTATGATTAATCCGGTCATGCCTGCAAGATCGTAACCACCGACCTTGGCTAATACATCGATAGGATCGGATTTATCTGGTCGGTTTACGTTAATTGCTTTAGAAACTACCTCGACTTTATGCTGGCGTTTATCTGATGGTAAATTAGCGCCGAGCCCGACTACCTGATTAGGCTCAACACCAGCCATGACACTGACAATGGCAGAAGCAGGTGTTGTATTTGCAATACCCAGTTCACCAACGCCAATGACATTCACACCTGATTGCGCAGCTTCAATCGCTATTTTGGCAGAACGAGACAGGATTAACTCGGCATCGCTACGCGTCATTGCAGATTCTTTGGTAATGTTGTGTGAACCACGATTTAATTTGATACTTCTTATACCATCGAGTTTGTCACTGTCGATACCGGCATCTATCAATTCAACTTCCGTATTCGTTGCCGCCGCCATGGCACAGACACCGGTCAGTCCCAAGCGGGTATTATTTGCCTGCAATGCGGTCACAGATTGAGGTGTAACAGCTACACCTTCTTCAAAGACACCATGATCAGCCGCCATAACAATAATTTTCTTCTTAGCTACCGACCAATCTGTTTTCCGGTAAATACCAGATAACTGAATAGCCAGATCTTCTAAACGCCCTAAACTTCCAATGGGTTTGACCAAATCATTAATAAGCGCTTCAGTCTCAGACTGAGCATTTTTGTCTAACGGACGAATTGAACCTAATAAATTACTGAGCTCCTGCATACAACCACTCATCCCTTATGAATTTATTAACACTAAAAGTAAGAAAACTAACTCAAAGAGCTCATTGGATGCTCCCAACGTATCTCCTGTCTGACCACCCAGAATTTTATTAATGTAATGCCGAAACCAGTAAGCAAAACACGCGGTCAGAACAAACGGCCATACTATTCCCGTTACAAGGATGCAGAAAACTGCGCCGAAGAAAATGCACCAGTAAAAATCCATTTTGGCTATTTTACCAATAAAGATATTCCCCAGACCTTCTTCTCGCGCATAAGTCTGACGATACATCAGAATCGACATGAGCGTTCGGCTGGCTACCGGAGCTGAAAACAGAACGGCCAGATAACCAACATCACCAGAAATCACTAATTGTGCAACAACAAGGATTTTAATCACTAAAACGAAAATTAATGCCAGAACACCATGAGTACCGATTCGGCTGTCTTTCATGATTTCCAGCATTCGTTCCCGTTTTCGCGCCGAAAAAATCCCGTCACAAGTATCAGCCAGACCATCCAAATGCAAACCTCCGGTAATCACAGCCAGAGTAAAGACATAAATAGCGGCTGACACCCACGGTCCCAGATCTAACCATGCAAAACAAAGATGAAAAACAAAGGCCGCAATAACACCGATCACAGCCCCAACCATGGGAAACCAGATAATACCCCGGTAACTTTTAGAAAAATCCAGATCTTCGGTCCATTGATAAGGAACAGGTAGCCTGCTCATAAACTGCAGCATTGCCAGAAATAATTTCATCACTTCACTCGTTACTTTTTTATGAAAAAAGAGACTCTAACTCAGAGCATCGATAAACAACTGAGAGATATTTTTCACTATTGATTTTCGGTCGGGTAATCACAACACAATGCAAATTCAGGTCCAAACACGGGATGACTTTTTCAATAAAGCCACCGGCTGATCCTGACTCCTTTGTCACTACAGCATCAACACCAAGTTCGGCATATAAAGCCCGGTTAAAATCGACAGAAAACGGACCTTTCAGAGCAATAATTTCATCAAGTTGAAAGTCCAGATCTGAACAAATATTCATTGCTGCAAGATTGGGAAGCACCCGAGCATACAATTTATGATGCTTTAACGCACCTTTATACAAATTCAGATCTTTACTACCCGTGGTAAGCAACACCTTTTCTGTTCCCAACTCACGTATCTTTTCACAGGCTTCCAAAGCACTTTCTACCGGATGAAAATTTGGGTTTTCTCTAAATTGTTCAGCGGGCAACTCCCGGTCATAGCGCACAACTGGCAGCGTTAGCTCACTGGCTGAATCCAGTATCGTACTGTGGAGAATTTCTGCGTATGGATGGGCAGCATCAATAACAAGTGAGATGTGTTCTTCACTCAACCATTGAACCATTTTTTCAGAGTCCATACGTCCGACATGAATATGCTGCTTATACACATAAGCGGCTTCAAGTCCGGTATCGGTAGCAACACAAAGACGAAAATCAATTTCTTTCGCCTGCAGCCACTCACAAACCTCAAGTGAAGTGGATGTGCCTCCGAATACACAAACCTTCATCAGATTCATACTTCGTAACCCCTTGGAGTCACCATTAGTCCGTCTTTCACATAAGTAGACTGATTTCCGACGATAACCATTGAACGCATATCAACCAGAGAAAAGTCCATCTCTTCCATGGTCGTCAGCCATTTTTGTTCTTTTCGGCGACCCGCTTCTTTTACGATACCAACCGGGGTATTTTTATCTTTGAAAGGCGTCATCAACTCGAACGCTTTAGCTAAATGACCTTCACGACCACGACTTCTCGGGTTATAAAAACAAATTACGAAATCGGCCTGAGCAGCAGCAATAATACGTTTTTCAATTACGTCCCACGGCGTTAGTAAATCACTCAGACTGATATGGCAAAAGTCATGCATTAACGGCGCACCAAGAGCTGAAGCTGCAGCGATACTTGCTGTCATGCCGGGGATGACTTTAACTTCCACATTAAGATTTTGCTTGGTTACCATTTCAAGAATCAAACCAGCCATGCCATAAATACCGGCGTCACCACTACTGATTAGTGCGACCTTTTCCCCGGTCTGAGCTCGCTCAATGGCAGCCTGACAGCGTTCCATTTCTTTACACATTCCGGTTTTGATAACTTCTTTATCACCAACCAGATTTTTGACCAAATGGGTATAGGTTTTATACCCGACGATAACATTACACTCTTCAATGGCAGCTCTCGCCTGTGCAGTCATCATCTCTTCACCACCAGGACCAATACCAATCACATACAACATTATTCAGCCACTCCTACTGTGATTGTAATACCTTGTTCTTTTGTGGTATCACCAATTAAATTACCCTGACTTAATAACCAGGCAATGGGTTGAGAAACAGAACCGACGCCAACGGTTTTGCGTACAAATTCAGAAGACGGGAAATGAGCGGCACAATCATGTAATTCCTGAGCGACAAACAATGACAAGTCGACATCGTATTCATCGGCAAGATCAAGCAACGCCGGCTCATCTGCTTTGATATCAATACTACCAATCGCAGCAACAGCCAGCGGATCAATATGTAACGACTCCAGTTTTTGCCGGACCATATCAGACATGAGCTGAGAAGAAACTCCTCGGCGGCACCCGATCCCCAAAACAACCCGCTTAAGAACCAGTTTATGTACCGGTATTGGCCAGTATGGCTCACTACTAAAAATACTGATGTAAACCATCGCTTCCAGATCTACGGGTTTCTTTTTGAGATGCTCAAGGAGAACAAAGCCACGAGTATCAAAATCAGACACATTAAACGATGTCAATTCAATAAGTTCAGGATCAACATAGAGACCGACTTTCTTCCCACTGGCAAGCATTTGATTAACGGTTTTAACGGAATCTCGCGGAGTTGGTAAAACACCCTTGATTTCTTTGACCAGCATATCAAGAGCACTGACATCGTTTACATCCGTCGCTGTCGTAATCACCGGATTTGCATTTAGCGCAGCCGCCAGATAACGGGTTAAATCATTAGCACCACCAACATGTCCGGAAAGCAGACTGATGACATTGGTTGCTTTTTCATCCATCACAACTACAGCCGGATCATGATATTTATCAACAAGACACGGAGCCAGAACCCGGATAACAATACCCGTTGCACCAATGACTATCAAAGCATCATCTTTACGAAACCGCTCGGTCAGTGTTTCAGCAAACGAACCATTGAAGGCAGTAAACCCTGGCTCTACATACTTTTCGGCACAATAAGCAGTAACTGAGAGAAACTGCCTCACTTTACGAGCCAGATCCATACCTCCAGGGGTTAGACAAAAAAGTGACACTGTCTCTTTTTTATCGATATTCATGAGTAAACTCCGCATCATACAGCTTAGAGTAGTGGTATTCTTCACCTAAAAAACGGCCTACTAAAATCAGAGCTGTCTTGGTTATTCCCGCTGTTTTTACCTGCTCAGCGATGGTATCTAAAGTACCGGTTATTTTTTCACATTCCGGCCAGGTCGCCTTAAAAACAACAGCAACTGGCGTGTCTTTCGGATAACCACCTGTCACCAGTTGTTCAACCACACTTTCAATCCCCTGCACAGACAAAAAGATCGCCATAGAAGTCTGATGTTGAGCAAAAGAAGCTAAATTCTCAAGCTCTGGTGTTGGTGTACGTCCGGCCATGCGGGTAATGATCAGGCTTTGGGAAACCTCAGGAACCGTGTATTCCACACCAAGTTCCGATGCTGCCCCTAAAAATGAACTGACACCTGCAAACAGATCGGAAGCCGATATCATGTTTAGCCAACTCTTCGCCTTGTTCTCTGATAGAACCATAAAGTGATAAATCACCGGTCTGCAAACGAACAACCAGTTTATTTGCTTTTACGCCATCTACCATCAGGGTAAGAATTTGCTCCAAATGAAGACCAGCACTATCAACACATTCAGCATCCGCTTTGCAATAATCGAGCAACTTATGATTGATCAGTGATCCGGCATAAATAACGATATCGGCCTGACTCAGTAACTTGTAGCCTTTGATTGTTAACAATTCAGGATCGCCTGGACCAGCCCCGACAAAATAAACCTGTGATGGGGCAAATTCAGACTGACTGACATTATCCAGTTGCATGCTCAACTCCTTTTTTACAGGATAGAATGAATGTTGGATTATTCGGTTTAAAGTAACTGCCTTCCCCAAGATTTGTCATAGTCG